>NZ_FNBE01000021.1 GCF_900102195.1 Pseudonocardia oroxyli | reverse complement strand
GTGGTCGGGTGGAACCCGGCGTCGGTGACCGCGAGCCCACACGCCGCCTTCCACCGCAGATCGAACGTGAGTGCCTCGACCGCCTCACGGTCCGAAAGACCGTGCAGGGTCTGCAACACCAGCACCGAGGCCACCACCTCGACCGGCACCGACGGCCGACCCCGACCCGCAGCGAACAGGTCGGCGAACAACTCGTCCGGAAACAACTCCCGGCGGTGCGCGGCCAGGAACGCGAACATCCCACCCGAAGGGAGCAGATGCCCAGCCACGGACTCGACATCGAGCAACTCACGCTGCGGATCAGACCGTCCCTGCACCCCGACAGCCTCCCAACCGGGCGAGATCAACACCCGATCCCACGCCAGCGGATTTTCAGCAGTCTCCTAGTTGTGATGTCCGGGGAGGTTGGTCAGCCTGGTGATAGGTGGCCGGCCGCCGATGGCGGAGTGGGCTCGGTGGTGATTGTAGAAGTGCAGCCAGGCGGGCAGGGCGTTGTCGCGTTGGCGGGTTGACTCGTAGGGCCGGGCGTAGGCCCACCCGTCGCCCAGGGTCCGGTGGAACCTCTCGATCTTCCCATTTGTCTGGGGTCGGTAGGGGCGGGTCCGCCGGTGGGTGATGGCCAGCTCGGCGCAGGCGTCGCGCCAGGCGTAGGACCTGTAGGCCGAGCCGTTGTCGGACAGGACCCGTTCGACGGTGACACCACGCTGGGCGAACCAGACGACCGCACGCCGGAGCACGGCGATCGCGGTGGCTGCTTTCTCGTCGGTGCAGATTTCGGCGTAGGCGGTGCGGGAGTGATCGTCGATCACGGTGTGCACGAACGCGGTGCCGATGACCGGGCGGTAGTCCCGGCCTCGTTGTCCGGTGCGTCGTGCGGTGGCTTCCTGGTTGCGGCGGCCCTGCTGTCTTCCCAGGTAGCGCCAGCCTCCGCCGTCGGGGATGTTGGCGAACTCGGTGACGTCGACGTGGATCAGTGACCCGGGGTGGGGGTGTTCGTAGCGGCGCAACGGCTCGCCGGTGACCCGGTCTATCCGGGAGAGCCGGTTGATCTGGCAGCGGGTCAGGACCGCGTGCACCGTCGAGGCGGCCATGCCCAGGCGCCCCGCGATCTGCACCGGGCCCAGCCGGTGACGCCAGCGCAATCGCACGATCCGCCGGACCAGACCGGCTCTGGTCCGGGTCGGTGACGAGTGTGGCCGTGAGCTGCGGTCGAGCATCCCGGCCGGTCCTTCGGCCCGGTAGCGGTCGGCCCACTTCTTCGCCGTGCGCGCCGAGACCATGAACATCTTCGCCGCCGCGGCGTAGGTCCAACCATGGTCGACGACGAGTTGAGCGAGCCTCAACCGCGTGCGTGGGGTCAGGGTGGCGTTAGCGTGGGACACGAAGGCCTCCGGTCGGTGAAGCGGTTCCTCGACAGCTCCACTTCACAACCGGAGGCCTTCGTCTGTCAGCCAGACTCACCGACCCCGGGCGATACAACCTCCCTGGACATCACACCTAGTCCATCCCGTTCGACAGGACGAGCGCTTCCCCCGACCTCAGCCGGACCCGGTCGGTGACCAGGGCGAACACGGCGTCGGCCACCTCGCTCGGGGTGAGCAGGCCGGGGCGGGGTCGACCGGCGGCGAACACCGCCTCGGCGTCGGCCCGGGTCGGCTCGGCCAGGTCCGGGCGGACCATCCGGTAGACCTCGTCGTGCAGGATCATCGGCGTGCCCACCCCCGCGGGCATCACGGCGTGCACGACGATCCCGTGGTCGGCCACCTCGAAGGCCAGGGACTTGACCAGGGCGGCGACGCCCGCCTTGGCCGCGGCGTAGTGAGCGGAGTTCCGCGCCCCGGTCGTCGCCACGATCGACGAGGTGGCCACCAGGCGTCCGGAGCCCTGCGCGACGAGGTGGGGGAGCACCGCCCGGAAGGTGTGGAAGACGCCGGTCAGGTTGACGTCGAGCATGGTCCGCCACACCTGCGGGCTCATCTCCGCGAGCGGGGAGCCGGTGGCGATGCCCGCGTTGGCGACCACCACGTCGAGCCGCCCGAGCTCGGCGATCCCGCGCGCCACGACGTCCTCGACGGCGCCGAGGTCGCGCACGTCGGCCCGCACCGCCACGCACCGCCGGTCCAGCGCCTCCACCTCGCGCACGGTCTCCGCCAGGTCGTGCGGCGTCGCGGCGGTGTAGCGCACGGTCTCCACCGGCGCGGTGACGTCACAGACCACGATGTCCGCGCCCGCCCGGGCGAGCCGCACCGCATGCGCCCTGCCCTGCCCCCGGGCACCCCCGGTGACCAGAGCGACCCTCCCCAGCAACGCGCCGTCGTGCCTGTCGTCCCTGTCGTTCATGACCTGCCGACCGGTCCCGAGCCGGGATCTCATCGGACCTGACACACTGTGCGGCGACGAACCGGTGAAAGGAAGTGCCCGAGTGACGGCAACGGCGGAGGCGATCGAGATCGCCCGGGTCGCGGTGGCGGCCGCGGCCGACAAGCTGGCACAGGACATCGTGGTGCTGGACGTCTCGGGGCAGCTCGTGATCACCGACTGCTTCGTGGTGGCCTCGGCGCCCAACGAACGCCAGGTCCAGGCGATCGTCGACGGGGTCGAGGAGAAGCTGCGCGAGCACGGCGTGAAGCCCACCCGACGGGAGGGCACCCGCGAGGGCCGCTGGGTCCTGCTGGACTACACGGACGTCGTGGTGCACGTGCAGCACACCGAGGAGCGCGGGTTCTACGGCCTCGACCGGCTCTGGAAGGACTGCCCGACCATCGACTTCCCGGAGCTGACTCCGTGACACTGCGCCGGGTCGTCCTGCTCCGGCACGGTCAGACGGACTACAACGTCGCCGGGCGGATGCAGGGGCACATCGACTCGCAGCTGACCGAGGAGGGTCGCGCGCAGGCGGTCCGGGCCGCCCCGGTCCTGGCCACCATGCCGTTCGACCGCATCGTGTCCTCGGATCTCACCCGGGCCGTCGACACGGCGAACACGGTGGCCGAGGCGATCGGACTGCCCGTCAAGCTGGACCCGCGGCTGCGCGAGACGCACCTCGGGGAGTGGCAGGGGCGCAGCGTCGCCGAGGTCGAGATCGACTACCCCGGCCAGATCACGGACTGGCGCGGCGACCCGCGCTGGACCCCGCCCGGCGGGGAGTCCCGCGTGGCCGTGGTCGAGCGGTCGCTGCCGGTCGTCGGGGAGATCGACGCGGACCTGGCGGGCGAGCCCGGCGAGCAGTCCGTGCTGCTCGTGGCGCACGGCGGGATGATCGGCGGGCTGGTGTCGGGCCTGCTGGACCTGCCGGAGAGCGTCTGGCCGATCATCGGCGGGATGGGCAACTGCAAGTGGGCGGTCGTGGCGCGGCGTTCGGACCACCCGCGCTGGCGGCTGTCCGGGTACAACATCGGTGTCACCTGAGCTGCTCGTCCTCGCCGACTCCCTCGCCTTCCACGGCCCCGAGCGGGCCGAGCCCGCCGACCACCCGGACATCTGGCCGAACGTCGCCGGGCGCGCCCTGGGTGTCGACGTCGAGCTCGTCGCGGGCATCGGCTGGACCGCCCGGCACGCCTGGCAGGCGATGATCTCCGACCCGCGCGTGTGGGCGGCGGTCCCGCGGGCGTCGGCCCTGGTCCTGGGCCTGGGCGGGATGGACTCGCTGCCCTCCCCGCTCCCGACGGCGGTGCGCGAGCTGATCCCGGTCCTGCGGCCGGAGTCGGTGCGGCACACCGTCCGCGCCGGGTACCTGCGCGCCCAGCCGCGGCTGTCCCGGTACGCACCCCCGGCCCTGCCCGCCCGGCTCACCGTCGCGTACCTGGAGCGGTGTCGGGCGGGGTTCGCGGCGCTGCGCCCCGATGTCCCCGTGGTCGCCCTGCTGCCCTCGGTCCATCGGGCCGCGCTCTACGGCGGGCACCACCGCGGCCGCGCCGCCGCCGAGCAGGCGACCCGGGAGTGGGCTGCGGCCCACGGGGTCCGAGTGTTGGACGTCGGCGCGCTGGTCGCCGCGCACGTCCTCGGCGGTCACGGCAACCCCGACGGGATGCACTGGGGCTGGGCCGCCCACCGCCGCGTCGGTGAGACGCTCGCCGAGCTTCTCGACGATCTCCGGTCGGGCACGTAGGTTGCCCGACATGTCGACCGTCGCCGTGGTCACCGACTCCACGGCCGATCTGCCCGCCGCCCTCGCCGACCGCGTCCACGTCGTCCCGCTGGAGGTGCGGCTGGGCAGCCGCGTGGTGCGCGACGGCGTCGACATCGGTCCCGGCGAGCTGAGCGCGGCCATCGCCGACCGCAGGCTGCACGTGCAGACCTCGCGCCCGACGCCCGAGGCGTTCGCCGAGCTGTACCGCTCGCTCCTGGACTCGGGCGCGTCCGAGGTGGTGTCGGTGCACCTGTCCCGCGAGCTGTCCGGGACCTGGGACGCGGCCCGGCTCGCCGCGCAGGAGGTCGACGCCGGGCGGGTCCGGGTCGTCGACTCCCGCGCGATGGGCATGGGGCTGGGGTTCGCGGTGCTGGCCGCCTCGCGCGCCGCGCTCTCCGGGGCGCCCGCCGCGCTCGTGGAGGAGGCGGCGGCCGCGGTCGCCGCGCGCTGCCGGGTGATCTTCAGCGTCGACGAGCTGGACCGGCTGCGCCGCGGCGGCCGGATCGGCGCCGCGGCCGCGCTGCTGGGCACGGTCCTCGCGGTGAAGCCGTTGCTGCACCTCGTGGACGGGCGGATCACCGTGCTGGAGAAGGTGCGGACCGCCGCCCGCGCGACGCAGCGCCTGGTGGAGCACGCCGTCGAGGCCGCCGGGGAGTGTGCGGACCTCGCCGTCCACCACCTCGGGGTGCCCGAGCGCGCCGCGGATCTCGCTGCGCGCCTTCGGGAGCGGCTGCCCGGGTCGCCCGAGCCGGTGGTGTCCGAGATCAGCGCGGTGATCGGGGCGCACGTGGGGAACGGGGCGTTGGGGGTCGTGGTGGTGCCGCGGTCCGCCCCGCCCCAGTCTGCCTGACGGGACCGACACCGTCGGGGCGGCGGCGCTCCCGGGCCCGCAGTTGTCCCCACCCCGCCCCGGGCATCCACAGATCTCCGCCGACTCCGGGATCCGGTCCGTCGTCGGCCTAGCGTCGAGGCGTGGCCCGCAGACCTCCTCGTGACGACTCGGCGGCGCGTCTGTCCGCGCTGCTGGGCACTCCCGTGGGTCGGGTCGCCACCGCGGCGCCGGTCCCGCGCGCGCCCCTGCCCGCGTCGCTGCGGCCCGCCTTCGCGAACCCGACGGCGTTCGGCGCGGAACAGGACACCCTCCCGCTCCGGCTCGATGCGGTCCTCGGCGCGCACTCCACCGATCCGCGGGCCGATCTCGCGCGCCGGGTGGGGGAGGCCGCGCCGCGGGTGCTGGGGACGCCCGACTGGGATGTCCGTGGAGCAGGTGCTGCGAGCCCGGGTGCCGCTGGACCGGACGCGGCCGGGCCGGATGAGCCGGGGGCGGACGACCCCGGGCGGTTCGAGGCGGGGTGGGGCGAGCCCCGGCGAGACCGGGTGGGGTGGGGCGGGCTTGGGCGGGACCGGGTGGGGTGGGGCGGCTCCGGGCGGCACGGCTCGGACGGGTCGGAGTGGGGTGAGCCCCCGCCGGGCGGCGGCGGGTCGGGGGGTTCGGCGCACGTTCCCGGTGGGCGGCCGAGCTGGGCGGGCCGGGTGGCGCAGCGGTGGGTGCCCGCGGGGTGGCGGGGCGCCCGGCTCGATCCCGGGCGGCTCGGCGCGGCGGCCCTGGTCCTCGTCGCGGCCGCCGCCGCGGTGGTCGCCGCCGTCGGGGTGTGGAGCGGCCGGCCCCAGCCCGAGCCCATGCCCGCGCTGCCCGCGGTGTCGTTGGCGGATCCCACGCCCAGCACGGCGCCCGAGGCCGCTGTGCCTGCCGAGCTCGTCGTGAGCGTGTCCGGCAAGGTGGCCCGTCCCGGCCTGCTCCGACTCCCGGACGGCTCCCGGGTCGCGGACGCGGTGGAGGCGGCGGGCGGCGCGCTCCCGGGCACCGATCTCAGCACCCTCAACCTGGCCCGCCGGCTGGCGGACGGGGAACAGGTCGCGGTCGGCGTCGCCCCGGCACCGGAGGACGCAGGGTCGACCGGGCCCTCGGCTGCGGGGGCGGCGGCCGCGGCGCCGGCGGGTGCCAAGGTCGATCTGAACCGTGCGACCCTCGAGCAGCTCGACGCGCTGCCCGGCGTCGGCCCGGTCACGGCCCAACGCATCCTGGACTGGCGCGCCGCCCACGGCCGCTTCGCCCGCGTCGACCAGCTGCGCGAGGTCGACGGGATCGGCGAAGGCCGCTTCGGGAAGCTCAGGGACCTGGTGACGGTGTGAGCGGGCGATCCGGCGCGGGCCGGCCCGGCGGGGGCGTCGGGGCACGGGGGCGTGGCGCTCCCGCGGACGATCCGCGCGCCCGGCCCGATCTGCGCCTGATGCCCGCCGCGCTCGCCGCGTGGGTCGCGGTGTTGGCCGCGCTCCTGGGCGGGCCGGGCGCCGGCGTGATCGCCTGCGCTGTGGCGGCGGTGGCCCTCCTGGCGGTGCGCGGGCGGCGGCTGCCCCCGCGCGCCCGCGCGGCGGCGCTCGCGGCAGCGGGCTGCGCACTCGCGGTGGGAGTGCCCGTCGTCGTCGCCGTCTGGCAGGTGCAGGACCATCCGCTGCGGGCGGCGGCCGAGCGCGGCGCGAGCGCCACCCTGCGCGTGGTCCTCACCGATGATCCCCGGCTGCTGCGCAGCCCGATCCCCGGCGAGGCACGGGTCCTCGTGCCCGCGGACCTGGTCGCCGCGGTGTCCGGCGCGGGGGAGTGGCGCACGGGTGGGCGGGTGCTGCTGCTCGCCCCCGCCGAAGGCTGGCAGGGTCTGCTCCCCGGGCAGGAGGCGGTCGCGCAGGGCCTGCTCGCCCCGGCTCAGCGGTCGGACCTCACCATCGCCGTCCTCCGGGTCCGCGGCGCGCCGACGACGATCGGCGAGGAGCCCTGGTGGCAGGCGGCGGCGGGTGGGCTGCGGAGCGGCCTGCGGGAGGCGGCCCAGGTGCTCCCGGAGTCCTCCGCCGGGCTGCTGCCCGGGCTCGCCGTGGGGGACACCCGACACCAGACCGTGGAGGTCGAGGAGGACTTCCGCGCCGCGGGCCTCACGCATCTGACCGCGGTGTCCGGGGCCAACCTCGTGATCGTCGGCGGGGCCGTCCTCGGCCTGCTGCGGCTGCTGCGGGCCGATCCCCGCGTCGCCGCGGCGGCCGCCGCCGTGGCCGTGGTCGGGTTCGTCGTGCTGGCGCGGCCGAGCCCGAGCGTGGTCCGCGCGGCGGTGATGGGCTTGATCGTGCTGCTCGCCCTGGGGCTTGGCCGCGGCCGCAGCGCCGTGCCCGCGCTCGCCGCGGCCGTCCTGGTCCTGCTGCTGCTTGATCCCGCGCTGGCGGTGGATGCGGGTTTCGCGCTGTCCGTGCTGGCCACGGGCGCGCTGGTGCTCGTCGCTCCGGGATGGGCCGCGGCGCTGCAGCGGCGCGGGGTGCCGCAGGCCGCGGCGGAGATGCTGGTGGTGCCCGCGGCGGCCTGCCTGGCCACCGCACCGCTCATCGCCGGGCTGAGCGGCCAGGTCAGCCTGGTCACGGTGCCCGCGAACCTGCTGGTCGTCCCGGCTGTGCCGGTCGCGACGGTGCTCGGGGTGCTCGCCGCGGTGGTCTCGCCGGCGTCGCCCGCCCTCGCGGAGCTGTGCGCGTGGCTGTCCGGCCCCGCCGTCGGATGGCTGGTCCTGGTCGCGGACCGGGCCGCCGCGGTGCCCGGCGGGGTGGTGCCCTGGCCCGCCGGGATGCTCGGGGCGCTGCTGCTCACCGCGGCCCTGCTGGGGCTGGTGGTCGCGTTCCGGTTCCGCAGGTCGCGGCTGGTGGTGCTGGCGGTCCTGCTCGGGCTGGCGCTCGTGCTGCTGCCCACCCGGGTCCTGCGGCCGGGCTGGCCGCCGCCCGGCTGGGTGGCCGTCGCGTGCGACGTGGGCCAGGGAGACGCCGTCGTCCTCGCCACGGGCGAGCCCGGCCGCGCGGTGCTGATCGACGTCGGCCCCGAGGACGGTCTCGTGGACGCCTGCCTGCGCAGGCTGGGGGTCGAGTCGCTCGCGTTGGTGGCGCTGAGCCACCTGCACGCCGACCACGTCGGCGGCCTCGCCGGGGCCCTGCGCGGCCGGTCGGTCTCGGCGATCGCGCTGGGCGCGTCCCACGAGCCGGAGTCGGCGGTCCGTCGGATCGCGGTCCGGGCCCGGGAGGCGGGGGCCGGTCTGCTGGAGCTGACCGTCGGACGTCGGCTGGAGTGGCGGGCGCTCACCCTGGAGGTGCTCGCCGCGGGCGGGCGCGAGGACATCGACGAGGAGGACGGCACGGCGGTCAACAACACCTCGGTCGTGGTGCGGGCGACCACGCCCGCCGGGCGGATCCTGTTCACCGGTGACATCGAGCTCGAGGCGCAGGCGGAGCTCGTGGCGAGCGGCGCGGACCTGCGCGCGGACGTGCTCAAGATGCCGCACCACGGCTCCCGCTACACCAGCCGCGAGTTCCTGGGCGCCGTCGCACCGCGTGCGGTGCTGGTCAGCGTGGGGGCGGGCAACTCCTACCGCCACCCGAACCCGGGCCTGGTGGACCTGCTGGCCGGAGCCGGGGTCGCGGTGCGCCGCACGGACCTCGGCGGCGACGTGGCGGTCACCGCGGACGACGGGCTCGTCGAGCGGGGCGACCCGCTGCCCGCGCCGCGCGGCACCCGCCCCGTCCGCGAACGCGAACGGGCCCCGGGAGCGCGTCCCGGGGCGCGTCGGCGGCGTGGCTCAGCGGTTCTCGAGCGCCTCGCGCACGGCCTTGCTCGTGGACGGCACGGTGGCGGTCGGGCCCACCTGGCCGGACACCGCGTCCAGCGTCTTCAGCCCGTCGCCGGTGATCAGCAGGACGGTCTCGGCGTCCCGGTCGATCCTGCCCTCGTCGATCAGCTTCTTGGCGGTCGCCACGGTCACGCCGCCCGCGGTCTCGGCGAACACGCCCTCGGTGCGGGCGAGCAGTCGGATGCCGTCGCGGACCTCGTCGTCGGTCACGTGGCCGACGGCACCGCCGGTGCGGCGCACCGAGTCGAGGACGTACGGACCGTCGGCGGGGTTGCCGATCGCCAGCGAGCGGGCGATGGTGTCCGGCTTGACGGGCTGGATGACGTCGTGCCCCGCCTCGAACGCGGTCGCGACCGGGGAGCAGCCCGCCGCCTGCGCGCCGAAGACCCGGTAGGGCTTGTCGTCGACCAGGCCGAGCTTCACGAACTCGCCGAAGCCCTTGTCCACCTTGGTCAGCTGCGAGCCGGAGGCGACGGGGATGACGATCTGGTCGGGGAGCCGCCAGCCGAGCTGCTCGGCGACCTCGTAGCCCAGGGTCTTGGAACCCTCGGCGTAGTACGGCCGGACGTTGACGTTCACGAACGCCCAGTCCTCGTGCTCGGCGGCCAGCTCCGTGGCGAGCCGGTTCACGTCGTCGTAGTTGCCGTCGACGGCGAGCAGCGTGCCGCCGTACACGGCGGTGGTGGTGATCTTGGCCTGCTCCAGGTTGGACGGGATCAGCACCACGGAGTCCCACCCGGCACGGGCCGCCGCGGCGGCCACGGCGTTCGCCAGGTTGCCGGTGGAGGGGCAGCAGAGCACGGAGAAGCCCAGCTCGCGGGCGGCGGCGAGCGCCACGGCCACGACCCGGTCCTTGAAGGAGTGGGTGGGGTTCCCGGTGTCGTCCTTGATCCACAGCTTGCGGAGGCCGAGCTCGGCGGCCAGCCGGTCCGCCTCGATGAGCCGGGTCAGGCCGGGCTCGGTGTTCGGGTGCTCGCGCACGTTCTTCGGAACGGGGAGCAGGTCCTGGTAGCGCCAGATCGACTTGGGGCCCGCCTCGATGGAGGCGCGGGTGACCGTCGGGAAGTCGTAGGCGATCTCCAGCGGACCGAAACACTCGCTACAGGCGAACTCGGCGGCCAGCGGGGCCTCGTGGCCGCACTCGCGACAGGACAGCGCGCGGGCCGAGCCCAGGTCGTAGGAGGTGCCGGTAGGCGTGTCAGCAGTGAGAGTCATCAGATCTCCTCATCTGTCCCGCTCGCGCGGGCCGGAATTGGCACCTGGTCCGTCGACGTGCGCACACTCCGAAC
Source organism: Pseudonocardia oroxyli (assembly GCF_900102195.1). GTDB lineage: Bacteria > Actinomycetota > Actinomycetes > Mycobacteriales > Pseudonocardiaceae > Pseudonocardia > Pseudonocardia oroxyli. The sequence goes on along the minus strand of NZ_FNBE01000021.1, from coordinate 137,133 downwards.
GTGTGCAGCGCGGATCGTCGTTCGACGCCGGTTGCCGGGGCTTCAACGGGCCGTTCCCTCTGCCCCTCTGGATGAGCCATGTGCAGTTGTGCCCCGCCCGCGGGATCGACCCGGCGGGTGCGGACGTCCGGAGATCCGGATGTCGGCCAGGTTACGTCACCCGCGCGCCCCTCGGCCAGGTGAACCTCACATCCGAGAGCCGGCTCACGCGGCAGGCTCGGGCTGCGCGCGGATCGTCGGTGCCGTGCGGGACGATGGTCGGGTCCGCGGCCCGCCCCCGGTGGGTCCCCGTCCGCCGGAGGTCCGCCGTGCCCGCCACGAAGCCACCCGCCCCGCTGCAGCTCGTCGTGGGCGAGGAGGAGCTGTTGGTCGAGCGGGCCGTCTCCGAGATCATCCGGTCCGCGCGCGCGGCCGACCCGGAGACGGACGTCCGGCGGCTGCGTCCGTCCGAGGTCACGGCCGGGGAGCTGGTCGGGCACCTGAGCCCGTCGCTGTTCGCAGAGTCGCGGGTCGTGGTGATCCAGGGGGCGCACGAGGCCGCGAAGGAGCTCGCCGCCGCGATCCTCGCCTACGGGCGGGCCCCCGAGGACGGGATCGTGCTGGTCGCGGTGCACGCCGGCGGGGCGCGCGGCAAGCAGCTGGCGGACGACCTGCGTGCGCTCAAGGCCGTGGTCACCCGGTGCGACAAGCTCACCCGGGCCGAGGAGCGGGCCGAGTTCGTGCGCGCGGAGGCACGCCGCGCGGGCGGGTCGATCACCGCGGACGCGGTGTCGGTGCTGCTCGAGGCGGTCGGCTCGGACCTGCGGGAGCTCGCCGCGGCCACCGGGCAGCTGGTGTCCGACACGGGCGGCCAGGTCGACGGAGACGCGGTCCGCCGCTACCACCGCGGGCGGGCCGAGTCCTCGGGCTTCGCGGTGGCGGACAAGGCCGTCGCGGGGGACCGGGCGGGGGCGTTGGAGGCGTTGCGCTGGGCCCTGGTGCTCGGGGTGGCGCCGGTGCTGGTCGCGGACGCCCTGGCGGACGCGGTGCGCACGCTGGCGAAGGTCGGCTCGGCCGGTCGCGGCGACCCCAACCGCATGGCCCAGAGCCTGGGCATGCCGCCCTGGAAGATCCGCAAGGCCCAGGGGCAGGTGCGTTCCTGGCGACCGGCGGGCCTGGCCGTGGCCATCGCCGCGACCGCGCAGGTGAACGCGGACGTGAAGGGTGCGGCCGCGGACCCGGGCTACGCCCTGGAACGCGCCGTCCTGGCCGTCGTCGACGCCCGCGGCACCGGCTGACCCCCGCCCGAGCGCACGTGCCGTTCGCCGTCGGACCGGGCCCGGCGGAGCGGGGCTGCGGACACGACGACGGCGCTGCCCCACGGGAAAGGGCAGCGCCGTCGTCAGTCGCTCGCAGGAGGGAGCGCGAACCACGCCCCGTGGGGCGCGGGTGGTCTCAGGCGGACAGCTCGGCGGCGCGCCTGGCGATCGCCGACTTGCGGTTCGCGGCCTGGTTCTTGTGGATGACGCCCTTGCTGGCGGCCTTGTCGAGGGCCTTGGCGGCGTCCTTCTGGAGCTTCACGGCCTTCTCGGTGTCGCCGGCCTCCGCGGCCTCGCGGAACTTGCGGATCGCGGTCTTGACCGAGGACTTGACCGACTTGTTGCGCTGCCGGGCCTTCTCGTTGGTCTTGACGCGCTTGATCTGGGACTTGATGTTCGCCACGCTGGTTGTTCCTCAGTCTTTTCGGGTTCTCGTCGTCTGTGCCGGCTCCGGCGATCCGCGAGCGGTTCTGCGACCGATGCGAGCGAGCACGCCGAGCACTCGACGGTCCATACTACAGACCGGGCCACGGGCCCTCGCGGGTGGACCCGTTTACCCGGACGTTGCACGTGTCTGTCTGGCTCACGCTGCGACGAACGGTCAAGATGACCTCCGTGAGCCGAGCAGTGGACCGTAGACCCGCACGGGACCCCGACCCCGAGACGAACGGCGCGGCCCACACGGCGCTCTTCGACGGGTACCTCGAGCCGGACCGCCCCCACCCGGACGCGTTCGACGAGATGTTCAACGCCGACGGCACCGTCCGGGCCCCCTACCGCAGGCTGCACGACGCGATCGCGCCCACGGCCGCGGCGGACCTCGCCGCGCGGTCGGACGCGCTGGACCGCGCCTACCTGGACCAGGGGATCACGTTCAGCCTCTCCGGCAAGGAGCGGCCGATCCCGCTGGACATCGTGCCGCGGGTGATCAGCGCGAGCGAGTGGAGCCGGCTGCAGCGCGGCATCGTGCAGCGGGTGAAGGCGCTCGAGGCCTTCCTGGCGGACGTCTACAACGACGCGCAGATCGTGCGGGACGGCGTCCTCCCGCGCAGGCTGATCACCAGCTGCGAGCACTTCAAGCGCGCCGCCCACCTGCTCAACCCGCCGAACGGGGTGCGCATCCACGTGGCGGGCATCGACCTCGTCCGGGACCAGGAGGGCACGTTCCGGGTGCTGGAGGACAACCTCCGCAACCCGTCGGGCGTGTCCTACGTCATGGAGAACCGGCGGACGATGGCCCGGGTCTTCCCCGACCTGTTCACCCGCCAGCGGGTCCGCGCGGTCGGCGACTACTCCACCCACCTGCTGCACGCGCTGCGGGCCGCGGCGGCCCCGAACGTCGCCGACCCGACCGTGGTCGTGTTGACCCCCGGCGTCTACAACTCCGCGTACTTCGAGCACTCCCTGCTGGCCCGCCAGATGGGCGTCGAGCTCGTCGAGGGCCGGGACCTGTTCTGCCGCGACAACCTCGTCTACATGCGGACGACGGAGGGCGAGCAGCGCGTCGACGTCGTGTACCGCCGCATCGACGACGACTTCCTCGACCCGCTGCAGTTCAAGCCGACCAGCGTGCTCGGGGTCGCGGGGATCATGAACGCGGCGCGCGCGGGCAACGTCGTGATCGCCAACGCGGTGGGCAACGGCGTGGGCGACGACAAGCTCGTCTACACCTACGTCCCGCAGATGATCAAGTACTACCTCGACGAGAAGCCGGTCATCCCGAACGTCTCCACGTTCCGGTGCTGGCTCGACGAGGAGCGCGGCCACGTCCTCGACCACCTCGACGAGCTGGTGCTCAAGCCGGTCGAGGGCTCCGGCGGCTACGGCATCCTGTTCGGCCCGGACGCCGACGCCAAGCAGCTCAAGGAGGCCCGCAAGGCCATCCGGGACGATCCGCGGGGGTGGATCGCCCAGCCCGTCGTGCAGCTGTCGACCGTCCCGACCAAGGTGGACGACCGGCTGGTGCCGCGGCACGTCGACCTGCGGCCCTTCGCCGTGAACGACGGCGAGGACGTCTTCGTCCTGCCCGGTGGGCTGACCCGGGTGGCCCTGCCGAAGGGCTCGCTCGTGGTGAACTCCAGCCAGGGCGGCGGCTCGAAGGACACCTGGGTGCTGGCCGCGAGCCGGGCGAGTGAGTCCGAGCGGGAGCTGGGGGAGCGCGGAATCGCCTCGAAGGCGCCGGCCAGCGGCCCGGCCGCCGAGCAGGGGCGCGAGCTCACCCTCGACCAGCAGCAACAGCAGCAACAGCAGCAGCAGGGGAGGGACGACTAGTGCTCGCCCGCAACGCCGAGTCCCTCTACTGGATCGGCCGGTACGTCGAGCGGGCGGACGACACGGCCCGTATCCTGGACGTCTCGGTGCACCAGCTGCTCGAGGACGCCACGATCGACGTCGACCTGGCGGCGCGCAGGCTGCTCGCCGTGATGGGGGTCGACCCCGGCACCTCGGAGCCGCTCGACGCGTTCTCGCTCACCGAGCTGCTCGGCTACTCCGCCGAGACCCCCGGCTCGATCGTCTCCTCGATCTCGAGCGCGCGGGAGAACGCCCGCGGCGCCCGCGAGGTCGTCTCCAGCGAGATGTTCGAGTGCCTCAACGCCACCTGGAACGCGCTGCCCGAGCGGCAGCGCTACGCCCGCTGGGTGGGCCCGGCGGCGTTCTTCAGCTACATCGAGGACCGGGCGGCCATGTTCTCCGGGCTCGCCGCCTCCACCATGAGCCGGGACGACTCGTGGCGCTTCTACCTGCTCGGCCGGTCGGTGGAGCGGGTCGACATGATCGTCCGGCTGCTGATGAGCCGGGTGTCGGACCGGATGAGCTCGCCCGGCTGGCTGTCCGTGCTGCGCTCCGCCGGCGCACAGGACACCTACCTGCGCACCTACCGCGGCGCCGTCGACGCGGTGCGGGTCGCGCAGTTCATGCTGATGGACCGGCTGTTCCCGCGCTCGGTGTTCCACGCCCTGCGCGAGGCCGAGCTGTGCCTGCAGCAGCTCGACAACCGCCCGACGGTCCGGGTGGGCGCCAAGGCCGAGGCGCTGCGGCTGCTCGGGCGGGCGCGCAGCGAGCTGGAGTTCCTCCGCCCGGAGGAGCTGCTCGACGACCTGCCCGCCCAGCTCGAGGGCCTGCAGGAATGCATCCGGGAGGTCGGCGAGGCCGTGTCGCTGCAGTTCTTCCACGCCGCGCCCTGGGTGGCGTGGACCGCGCCGGAGGTGGGCTGACATGGGCTGGCGGATCAGGGTCGTCCACGAGACCGGCTACAAGTACAGCTCCCCGGTGCACGAGACCTACAACGAGGTGCGGCTGACCCCGCGCAGCGACCAGCACCAGAACGTGATCGTCAGCCGCGTCGAGACGGTGCCCGCCACCCGCAGCTACCGCTACGAGGACTACTGGGGCACCCAGGTCACGGCGTTCGACCTGCACGCCCCGCACACGGAGCTGCTGGTCACGGGCATCTCGGTGGTCGAGACCGGGGACGACTCGGAGCCGGTCCGGGAGGCCGACTGGGACGAGCTGGCGTCCGAACCCGTGCGGGACCGCTACACCGAGATGCTGGAGTTCACCGACTACGTCAGCCGCGACCCGGAGTTGTCGAAGATCGCGAAGTCCCTCAAGAAGGGCAAGGAGCCCGCGGACGCCGTCCTGGCCGCCTGCGAGTGGGTCCGGGAGGCGATGACCTACCAGCCGGGGACCACCGGGGTCCACACCAGCGCCATCCAGGCCTGGGAGGCGGGCAAGGGCGTGTGCCAGGACTACGCGCACCTCACCCTGGTCCTGTTGCGCGAGATGGGGATCCCCGCCCGGTACGTCTCCGGGTACCTGCTGCCGAAGAAGGACGTCAAGGTCGGCGCCACCGTCTCCGGCCAGTCCCACGCCTGGATCGAGGCCCGCACCGGCGGCTGGTGGGGCTTCGACCCGACCAACGGCATCCCCATCGGCGCGCGCCACGTCTGGGTCGCGGTGGGTCGCGACTACGCCGACGTCAGCCCCCTGAAGGGCATCTACTCGGGCGGCAGCGCCGAGACCCTGGACGTCACGGTGGACATGACGCGCCTGGCCTGACCACAGGGCATTGTGGAGCCACCACTGTCGTCTCGCGGCCCGGAGACGACAGTGGTGGCTCCACAGTGCGGTCGGGTCAGTGCGCCGCGGGCTTCTTGCCGCCGAGCAGCAGCGCCACCGGGATGGCGGCGGTGCCGATGATCGCCGCGCAGAGGAACGCGGCGTGGGCGCCCGTGGTGTCCGCGGCGACGTTCGGGGTGGAGGCGAAGACCACCATCAACGTCACGAACAGCGCGGTGCCCGCCGCGCCCGCGACCTGCTGCAACGTGGCCAGGATGGCGCTGCCGTGCGAGTCGATCTCGCTGGGCAGGCTGCCGAGGGCGTCCGTCATCAGCGGCGTGATCATGAACGACAGGCCGGTGACCAGCAGGATGTGCAGGCCGACCAGGAGCGGCACCGGTGTGGACTCGCCCACGACGAGCGCGAAGCCCCACAGCGCCACCGCCAGCACCACGACGCCGGGCAGGACCAGCGGCCGCGCGCCGACCCGGTCGTAGAGCCGCCCGACGAACGGGCCGAGCAGGCCCATCACCAGGCCGCCGGGCAGCACCGCGAGGCCGGTGACGAACGCCGACACCCCCATGACGTCCTGCATGACCAGCGGCAGCAGGATCAGCACGCCGAACAGCGCCATCATGCCGAGCACGGTCAGCGCGAGCGCCACGGCGAACGTGCGGTGGGTGAACGGACGCAGGTCGAGCAGCGGGTTCCCGGTGCGCTGCAGCGCGAGCTGGCGCATCACGAACAGCGCCATCGCGAGCACGCCGACCACGATGGGCAGCCACGGCGGCACGTGGGCCTCGCCGCGGGCGGACTCGCCGATCGTCGAGAGCCCGAAGACGATCCCGCCGAAGGCGAGCGCCGAGAGCACCACGGACAGCCAGTCCAGCGGGATCGACCGGGTCTCGCCGTCGAGCCGCAGGAAGACGGCGCCCGCCGCCAGGGCGATCAGCGCGATCGGCAGCACGATCAGGAACATCCAGCGCCAGCTCAGGGTCGACAGGATGATCCCGGAGATGGTCGGGCCGATGGCGGGCGCCACGGCGATGACCAGGGTGATCACGCCCATCTTCGCGCCGCGCTGCTCGGCCGGGACCAGCCGGATCACCGACGTCATCAGCAGCGGGATCATCACGGCGGTGCCGAGCGCCTGCACGATCCGGCCGACGAGCAGCACGCCGAAGCCGGGGGCGAGCGCCGAGATGAGCGTGCCCGCGCTGAACAGCGACATCGCCATGAGGTACACGGTGCGCGGGGTGAGCCGCTGCAGCAGGTAGCCGGTGATCGGGATGACCACCGACATGGTCAACAGGAACCCGCTGGTCAGCCACTGCGCGGTGCCGACGGTGACGTCCAGGTCCGTCACCAGCACGGGCAGGGCGACACTCATGATCGTCTCGTTGAGGATCATGACGAAGGCCGAGCCGACCAGCAGCCAGATCACCGTCGAGGCGGAGCGGGTGGACTCCGCGGGGGCGGGTGGTGCGTCGGGCGCGGTCATGCCGGAACTCCAAACGGGGGCCGTTCACGCGGATCTCGCATGTACGGGTAGACGCTATCCACAGCGACAACTCATCGGCGACGCGTTTTCGTCCCGCCGGCTACCCTGGCCCGATGCACAGCGACGACGTGCGTGCCGCGGCCGCCGCCTGCACCGGGCTGTTGCGGGGTGCGGTCGGCCGCGACTGGTCGGTGCGGGCGGGCGACCTGGACATGACCGTGGCCCAGGTGGTCGCGCACGTGGGGGAGAGCCTGCTGTTCTACGCCGCCGACCTGGTCGGCGGCCCCGTCCTGAACGACGCGTTGGAGGTGCGGGTCCGCCCCGACCGTCCGCCCGCGGCACTGCTCGGGATCGTCGGCACCGGGGCGGAGGTGCTGGCCTCGACCGTCGAGTCCTGCGACGACGAGGTCCGCGGCTACCACGCGTCCGGCGCCGCCGACGCGTCCGGTTTCGCCGCCATGGCCTGCGACGAGCTGCTGGTCCACACCGACGACGCCGCCCGCGGCCTCGGCCTCGCCTTCGAACCCGACGCCCGCCTGGCGGGCCACGTCGTCCGGCGGCTGTTCCCGTGGGCGCCGCACGACGAGCGTTCCTGGCCGACGCTGCGCTGGGCCAACGGCCGTGCGCCCCTGGGCGGCCGACCCCGACTGGCCGACTGGCGATGGCACTGCGCCCCGCTCGACGAGTGGGACGGCACCGACCCGACGAGATGAACCTCAGCCACGTCCCGGGGCCCCCGGGACGTGGCTGAGGTTCATCTCGGTCAGAGGGCCTGTTCGGCGGCCCGGTCCACCCGCCGGTGGTAGCGCTCGCCCGCCTTGCCGCCCACGAGCGCGCCGAGCAGGGCGACCGCCGCGACGACCACCAGGGCCACGAGGTTGGGCCAGTCGCCGACCGACACCGCGATCCCCGGCACCCGCAACGCCTCGAAGATCGAGTCGGTGCTGCCGGTGGCGGCCGTGGCGATGGTGACGGCGGCGGTGACCACCAGCCCCATGGCCCAGACCGCGAAGCCGTTGCGCGCGCCGTCGAACCGGGCGAGCCGCCCGGCGACGTACCCGCCCGCGACGTAGGCCAGCAGCATCACGACCACCGCGACGATCCCGCCCGTCAGCCCGAGCAGCCGCGGGTCCTGACCGGCCGTGGCGGTGAGGTCGGGGGAGACCCCCGCCAGCCGCACGACCAGCGCGGCCACGGCGGCGAGCAGCACGGTCAGCCCCACAGCCACCAGCCAGCCGAAGAACGCGGAGCCGATCTTGAGCCCGCCGAAGCGCTCGTGCTGGTACTCGTGCGCCGCGGTGAGCGCCCCGCGGGAGGCGTAGTGGTGGGCGAGCTCGGGACCCGGATCGGCCCCCGCGGGCGCGGCGCGCAGGGTCCGCCGGTCGATCGGAACGGTCACCCCGGAGTCGTCGGGGACGGCGCCGTCGAGCGGGATCGCCCGCGCGCCGCCCATCCGCGGCCGCACGACGCCCCACGCCGTGCCGTCCGGCCCGGTGACGACGTCCGTGAGCCGCCCGAACGTGCCGCCGGTCCGCCCGTGGACCGGCCTGCCGACCCACTCCCGCGCGCCCTGCGAGGAGGACAGCGCGGGGATGTTCTCGGTCTCCTGGTCGCGCGGGACCTCCACGGTGGCCGGGTCGGCGTGCGGGTCCGGCCCGGGACCGGTGGGTCGCTTGTCCGAGCCGGTGCCGGTGCTGGTGCTCATGGGGACGTGTACCCACCGGTGGCCCCGCTCACACCTGCCCCGGCCTGCAGGGCCACCACACCCCACGTGGGACGATTGGGCACGAGCCCCGTACCGGAATGGATCCTGAGTGACGACGTACGCCGACCGCACGTTCACCCCGCCGGAGCGCATCCGGAACTTCTGCATCATCGCCCACATCGACCACGGCAAGTCGACGCTGGCGGACCGCATGCTGCAGATCACGGGCGTGGTCGAGGAGCGCGCCATGCGGGCGCAGTACCTGGACCGCATGGACATCGAGCGCGAGCGCGGCATCACGATCAAGGCGCAGAACGTCCGGCTGCCGTGGAAGGTGGGCGACGAGGAGTACGTCCTCCACCTCATCGACACCCCCGGCCACGTCGACTTCACCTACGAGGTCTCCCGCGCGCTCGAGGCGTGCGAGGGCGCGATCCTGCTGGTGGACGCGGCGCAGGGCATCGAGGCGCAGACGCTGGCCAACCTGTACCTGGCGCTCGAGAAGGACCTGACGATCATCCCGGTCCTCAACAAGATCGACCTCCCGGCCGCGGACCCGGACCGCTACGCCGCCGAGATCGCGCACATCGTCGGCTGCGAGCCGGAGGACGTGCTGCGGGTCAGCGCGAAGACCGGGATGGGCGTCGAGGCGCTGCTGGACGAGGCCGTGAAGCAGATCCCCGCCCCCCAGGGGGACGCGGACGCGCCGGCCCGCGCCATGATCTTCGACTCCGTGTACGACACCTACCGCGGCGTCGTCACCTACATCCGGGTCGTGGACGGGCGGATCGTGCCGCGCGAGCGGATCAAGATGATGTCCACCGGCGCCACCCACGAGCTCCTCGAGGTCGGCATCGTCTCGCCCGAGCCCAAGCCCACCGAGGGTCTCGGGGTCGGCGAGGTGGGCTACCTGATCACCGGGGTGAAGGACGTCCGGCAGTCCAAGGTCGGCGACACCGTGACCTCCCAGCGACGCGGCGCCACCGAGCCGCTCACCGGCTACCGCGAGCCCCGCCCGATGGTCTACTCCGGCCTCTACCCGGTGGACGGCTCCCAGTACCCGGACCTGCGCGAGGCGCTGGACAAGCTGCAGCTCAACGACGCCGCGCTGACCTACGAGCCGGAGACCTCGGCGGCGCTGGGCTTCGGGTTCCGTTGCGGCTTCCTCGGCCTGCTGCACCTGGAGATCACCCGGGAGCGGCTCGAGCGCGAGTTCGACCTGGACCTCATCTCCACCGCGCCGAACGTCGTCTACCAGGTCACGACGGACGACGGCACGGAGATCACCGTGACGAACCCGTCGGACTGGCCCGAGGGCAAGGTGAGCGAGATCCGCGAGCCGATCGTCAAGGTCACGATCCTGGCGCCGTCGGAGTTCGTGGGCACGATCATGGAGCTCTGCCAGGCCCGCCGCGGCCAGCTGGGCGGCATGGACTACCTGTCGGAGTCCCGCGTCGAGCTGCGGTACACGATGCCGCTCGCCGAGATCATCTTCGACTTCTTCGACGCGCTCAAGTCCCGGACCCGCGGCTACGCCAGCCTCGACTACGAGGAGGCGGGCGAGCAGGTCTCCGACCTGGTCAAGGTGGACATCCTGCTGCAGGGCGAGCCGGTGGACGCGTTCTCGGCCATCGTGCACAAGGACTCGGCCTACGGCTACGGCACGTCCATGGCCTCCAAGCTGCGCGAGCTCATCCCGCGCCAGCAGTTCGAGGTGCCGATCCAGGCCGCCGTCGGGTCGCGCATCATTGCGCGCGAGACCATCCGCGCCATCCGCAAGGACGTCCTCGCGAAGTGCTACGGCGGCGACATCAGCCGCAAGCGCAAGCTGCTGGAGAAGCAGAAGGAGGGCAAGAAGCGGATGAAGACGATCGGTCGGGTCGACGTGCCGCAGGAGGCCTTCGTGGCGGCACTGTCGACCGAGTCGTCGGCGGACAAGGCGAAGAAGTAGGTCGGGCTCGGGGGGCTGGGGAGGCTCAGAGGTCGTCCTCGCGGGGAGTGGCGAGGTCGTCGAGGAGTCGGGCGAGCTGCACGCGTTCGGGGGTCCGGACGGCGCCGAGTGCGGTGCCCACCCGGCGTTCGATGCTCCCGCACACCCGCTCGACCACGTCGCGGCCGCCTGCGGCGAGATGCACCAGCACCCGTCTTCGGTCCACCGGGTCGTTCTGCCGGTAGGCCAACCCGTCGACCACCAGGCGGTCGACGACGCGGGTGGCGGTGGGCGCGGGGAGCGCGGTGTGGGAGGCGATCTCACCCATGCTGCGACCGCCGCCGCGGGCCAGCATCAGCAGGACCCGCCAGCCGTCCCGGCTGACTCCCTGGGCGGAGGTCGCGGGGACGAGGGCCGCCGCCACGGCCCGCTCGACCCGGTCGAGGAGCGCCACGAGACCGGGTACGCGCGGCGCCGGGATCATGGCGGTGGACCCGCGCAACCCCGGCGCCGAGGGACTGTATGGCTCAGACACGATGACCGACTGTACTTGCTCGCGCGCCCGAATGCCTCAACCTGCGAGGAAATCGGACTCACAGCAACGTTACTCGTGTCAGTGAGTGAACACGATCTTGCCCGCTGTATCGCCGTCGAGCATCGCGCGGAAGCCCTCCGTCGCCTGTTCGAGCGGCAGCTCGAGCCCGATCTCGGGGGAGATCCCGGCGTTCGCGACGAAGCTCAACAGGTCCGCCAGCTCCTGCCGGGTGCCCATCGTGGAGCCGATGACCGACAGTTGAAGGAAGAACAACCTCTGCAGGTCAGCCCCGGGGTTGGGGCCGCTGGTGGACCCGCAGCAGACGATCACGCCGCCGGGGCGCAGGGCCCGCATGGAGTGCTTCCAGGTGGCCTCGCCGACGGACTCGAACACGGCGTCGACCTTGCCCGGGAGCCGCGCCCCCGATTCGAACACCGCGTGCGCGCCGAGCTTCTCGGCGAGATTGCGCTTCTCCTCCGTGCGTCCGGTCACCCAGACCGTCATCCCGGCCGCCCGACCGAGCTGGACCAGCGCCGTGGACACCCCGCCGGAGGCCCCCTGCACGAGCATCGTCTGTCCCGGCTGCAGCCCGGACTTGGTGAACAGCATCCGGTAGGCGGTGAGCCACGCGGTGCCCATGACGGCGGCCTGGCTCGGGGTGATGCCCTCGGGCTTGGGCACCGCGTTGCGGGCCGGGACGACGATGAAGTCGGCCATCGCGCCCTGGTGCTTCTCGGTGAGCAGGGTGCGCTTCGGGTCGAGCGTCTCGTCACCGCTCCAGGTCGGGTCCCCGATGATCGAGTGCAGGACGACCTCGGTGCCGTCCTCGAGGGTCCCGGCCCCGTCGCAGCCGAGGATCATGGGGAACTGCTCGGGCTTGATGCCGACCCCGCGCAGCGTCCAGAGGTCGTGCATGTTGAGGCTGGCGGCGGTCACCTTGACCTTGACCCAGCCCTCCGGCACCTCGGGGTCGGGGCGTTCGCCGACGGTCAGCGAGTCGAGCGGAGCGTCGGCGTTGGGCTCTGCGGCGTACACGGCGAACATGGGTCCGAACCTAACGCGCGCGGGCCGCGACTACCGTGTGACGCGTGACGAGAGTGGTCGCGGACCTGTGGGACGCGTTCGAGCTGTGGCTGACCCAGCTCGCCTTCCCCGTCCAGGTCGCGCTCGCGATCGTGGTGCTGCTGCCGGCGTGTTGGCTGGTCGCGGGCCTGGCGGACCGGGTCGCGGGGCTCGTCGTCGAGGCCTTCCGCCGGGATCGGTAGTCGTACGGAACCGTCCGACCTGTCCGTTTCGTACCCTTCCCGGGTGATCTCGACCATCCTGTTGATCCTCACCGGAGTGCTGGGCCACCTCGCGTACAGGCAGATCAGACTCGTCGGGGAGAGCCGGACGCGGTGGCTGCGCGGGCTCGAGGCGGCTCCGGTCGAGGTGGCCGAGGTGGTGGCGATGGCCGAGGCCGCGCGGCGGGAGGTGGGGCCGCACCTGTTCCACCAGGTCGTCGCGGTGACCGGCACGGTCGTCGCCGACCGGACCCGCGAGTCGCCGATCGGACGGGCCGCGTCCGTCTGGTACCGGGTGGAGACGGTGCGCCGCTACCGGACCGACAAGGGCGTCGCCGAGGAGGTGGAGGGGAACCGGCGCGGGCAGGTGCCCTTCACGCTGCGGGCGGACGGCGCCGAGCTCACCGTCGATCCCGTCGACGCGACCGTCGAGGTCCCGGTCGCGGAGATCCGTGAGGACCGGCCCGACCCGGACGAGGGCCTGCGGATCGGCCCGGTCACGATCGGCTCCCGGACGGTCGGGTACCGGCACACCGAGTGGCGGGTCGAACCGGGGCAGCGGGTCACGGTGTTCGGCGAGGCCCGCGGAGACGCGGACGGCGTGCGTCTCGCGGTCCGCCCCGGCCGGCCCCTGACGATTACGAACGTCGAGCGCGCCGACCACGTCCAGGCCCAGCACGCGACCAACCGGGCCGCCGTCTCGAAGGCGGTGCTCCACACCCTCGGCTCCCTCACCGCGTTCGTCGCCTTCCTCCTGGTCGGCTGACGTCCGACTCGCGAGTCCCCCGCGTGGGACACGCGAGTCGGACGGTCAGGGGGCGAGGTCGCGCCACTCCGGGATCCGGGTGGCGTCCACGGCGGCGCCATCGGCACCCGCGAGGGCGGACAGGACCTCGGAGGTGCCGGCGTGGACGCGCAGCACGGCGTGCGGGTCACCGCGGGTCTCGCCGCGGTTGACGATCACCACCGGCACCCCGTGCTTGGCGGCGTGCTTGACGAAGCGCAGGCCGGACATGACCGTCAGGGACGAGCCCGCCACCAGCAGCGCCCCGCCGCCGACCAGCCCGTCGACCAGGGCGTAGGACCGCTCCACCCGCTCACGCGGCACGTTCTCGCCGAAGAACACGACGTCCGGCTTCAGGGCGCCGCCGCAGCGCAGGCAGGGGACCAGGCGGAAGTGCTCGGTGCGCTCGAGGAGCACGTCGCCGTCGGGGGCCGTCTCGATCTCCGGGCCGACGGACGCCGCGAACCCGGGATTGGCCTCCTCGAACCGCTCCTGCAGCACCGCCCTCGAGGTGATCTCCTTGCAGGACAGGCAGATCACGTCGGAGATGCGGCCGTGCAGGTCGATCACGTCCCGGCTGCCCGCCTCCTCGTGGAGGCCGTCGACGTTCTGGGTGATCAGGCCGCGCAGCGTGCCGCGCTCCTCCAGCACCGCCAGTGCGCGGTGTCCGGGGTTCGGGGTGGCCCGGCGCATGCGGGCCCAGCCGATGTGGCTGCGCGCCCAGTAGCGGCGCTGGGCCACGGGCCCGGACACGAACTCGCCGTAGGTCATCGGGCGGCGCAGCGGCGAGCCGGGGCCGCGGTAGTCGGGGATGCCGGAGTCGGTGGAGAGCCCGGCCCCGGTCAACGCGACGAGCGGGCGCCCGGCCAGCACGTCGAGAACCCGGTCGAGCTGCGCCTGCACCCGCCCAGCTTAGGTCGCCCAGGACGGCTTGCGCTTCTCGGCGAACGACCGGATGCCCTCCTGGCCCTCCTCGCCCGCGAAGTAGCGCGCGGACAGGGCGTTCATCTGCGCGAAGTCCTCGGACATCGACGCGGGCCGCTCCCGGGTCAGCAGCTGCTTCGCCCCGGCGAGGGCCGACGGGGCGCCCAGCCGCAGCATGTCCAGGTAGCGCGCCACCTCGGCGTCGACGTCCGCGGCCGCGCGGGTCAACAACCCGATCTCCACCGCGCGGGCGGCGTCGAACGTCTCGCCGGTGAGGAAGAGCTCCTGTGCCGCACGGGGACTGAGCCGGGGCAGGACGGTCACCGAGATCACCGCCGGGACCACCCCGATCCGGACCTCCGTGAACGCGAAGGTGGCGCTCTCGGCGGCCACGGCGATGTCGCAGGCCGCCACGATCCCCACCCCGCCCGCGCGGGCCGGACCGTGCAGCTTCGCGACGACGGGGGTCGGCGAGGTCCAGATCGTCTCCAGGATCCGGGGGACCTCGGTGATGCCCTGCTGCTCGGCGCTCGCCCCGCGGCTCTCCTTGAGGTCCATGCCCGCGCAGAACACGGTGCCGGTGTGCGTCAGCACGATCACCCGGGCCGCGGGGTCGGCGATCGCCGCGTCGAGATGGTCGATCAGCTCGCGGCGCAGCTGCGCGGAGAGCGCGTTGCGGTTGGCGGGGGAGTCGAGGGTGAGGGTCGCGACGCCGTCGGCGGTGTCGCGGTGCACGAGCTCGGTCACGCGCCGGAGCGTAACCCGGACCGGGCGCCCGGCGAGCCTGGCCGTGTGGACATCGCCTCGGTCGTCGTGCAGGGACTCGGCGTGCTGGTCTGGCCCGCCGTCGTCGCCTTCGTGCTGTGGACGTTCCGCACGCCGCTCGGGACGCTGCTGACGAGCGGGACCGTGTCGGTGAAGGCGGGCGGCGTGCAGATCAGCACGGCCGCCCGGGCGGCCGCCGCGACCGCGCTGCAGAGCGCCGCGCAGGACAAGGCGACCCCGCTGGCCCCCGAGGCCGCGCGCTCCCGGGTCGACGCGGACGCGGACGCCCTCGCCGCCCGGCCCACCCCGCCCCGGGTGCTGTGGGTGGACGACCGGCCCAGCGGCAACCGGTTCGAGTGCGCTGCGCTGACCCGGCTCGGCATGGTCGTCGAGCAGGCCGTCTCCACGGACGCCGCGCTGAACGCGGTCCTGCGGTCCGCGCCGTTCGACGTGATCGTCTCCGACATGGCGCGCCCGGAGTCGTCCACGGCGGGCTACGACCTGCTCGACCGGCTCCGGGCCGACGGGGTCCGGACGCCCTTCGTCCTCTACTCGGGCTCGGCCGACCCGGCCCACGACGACGAGGCGGTGGCCCACGGCGCCCTCGGCAGCACGAACGACCCGGCGGTGCTACTCGAGCTGATCGCCCAGGCCCTGCTCCGCCAGCCACCTCCGGGCGCGGGCGGGTGACGCGCGCGCGAGCCAGGCGTCCTGCACCACCTCGGCCAGCTCCTCCCGGCCGAGCTCGCCCAGCCGGGAGGAGCGGACCAGGACCGACGGGTGCCCGTCGAAGTGCGTGGTGGTGAAGAACGGCTCCTGGGCGAGCAGGGCGAGCTTGTCCTCCTCGCCCGCCACCCAGAACACGATCACGTCGGTGAGCCGCTCGCCGGTCTCCGGGTCCAGGGCGTCCGGCCGAGGGGTCCGGAAGAACACGAACGACTTCCCACCCACCTGGTACACGCGCTCGTCCCAGGTCACGTGGGGCATGGCCCGGGCGAGCTCGTGGACGTCCTCGACGGTGGCCACCGGACTACCCGACGGGCCGTTCGAACGTCACCAGCAGCCCGTCGACCCCACCCGGCCCGACCCGTCCCTTGACGTCCGCGCTCGTGATCGCCTTGAGCTGCCAGCCGTCGTCCGCCTCGCTGTTGAGGATCTTCTCCAGCTTGGAGTCGGACAGCTTGCCGCCGATGAGCCCCTCGCGGAGCTGGACCACCTTGTACTCGAAGCGTCGTGCCATGACCCGAGCATGCCGCAGATCGGGGGTACACGGCGGCGCCGGCGATCGCCAGACTGGGTGTGTCGCCGGCGACGAGGCCGGTGGGGGCGGGTGCCCGGTTCGCTCGGGTCGAGCACGTGCTCCCGTTCCTGAGAGGACCCCGCTGATGCCCCTCGACCCCCAGATCCAGGCCCTGCTCGCGCAGCTGGCGGAGCAGGGCGCCAAGGCGCCCGAGTCGATGACGGTCGCCGAGAACCGAGCCATGATCGCCGAGTTCGCCGGGTTGGCGGGCCCGCCCGTCGAGCTGCCGACGGTGCAGGACGTCTCCGCCGGGGACGTCCCGGTCCGGATCTACACGCCGCCGGGCTCCGACACGCAGGGGCCGCTGCCGGTCCTCGTCTACTACCACGGCGGCGGCTGGGTCATCGGCGACCTGGACAGCCACGACGGGCTGTGCCGGACGATCGCCGCCCGGTCCGGGGCGCTGGTGGTCGCCGTCGACTACCGGCTGGCGCCCGAGCACCGCTTCCCGGCCGCGGTCGACGACTCCTACGCCGCCCTGACCTGGGTCGCCGAGAAGATCGGCGACTACGGCGGCGACCCGACCAGGCTCGCCGTGGGCGGGGACTCGGCGGGGGGCAACCTGTCGGCGGTCGTGGCCCAGCTGGCGAAGCAGCGCGGCGGTCCCGCGCTGCGGTTCCAGCTGCTGGTCTACCCGGCCGTGGACCGCTTCGACGACAGCCCCTCGATGACCGAGAACGCCCTCGGCCCGCTGCTGTCCCGGGCGTGGATCGAGTGGTTCCTGGGCTGCTACCTCAGCTCGCCCGACGAGGGTCTCGACCCGCGCGTCTCGCCCGCGCTGACCGAGGACCTCTCCGGCCTGCCGCCCGCGCTGGTGATCACCGCGGAGTTCGACCCCCTGCGCGACCAGGGCGCCGCGTACGCGGGGAGGCTCCGGCAGGCGGGGGTCGACGCGACCCTGCTGCCCGTCGACGGCATGATCCACGGCTTCCTCCAGATGGGCGGGGTCGTCGACAGGGCGCGCGAGATCGTCGACCAGGCCGCGGACGCCGTGCGGGCCGCCCTGCGCTGACGCGCCCGTGCGTGGCGAGTGGTGCCAGAGCACCACTCGCCACGCACGACCTCGACCGGAGCGGGTGACCGGTGGTCGGGCCGGGACCGCGGGGGAGGAGTACCGTCGTAAACGGAGGACGTTCCGATTACGAGGAGTAGACGGTGAAACTCGGAGTCCACATCGCAGACTTCACCTATCCCAGCGGGCCCGCGGGCCTGGCCGACGACCTCACCCGGATCGCGGTCGCGGCCGAGGAGGAGGGCTTCGCGCGGGTCAGCGTGATGGACCACGTGTTCCAGATCGGGCCGGTCGGGCCGATCGAGAACGACATGCTCGAGGCCTACACGGCGCTGGGCTACCTGGCCGCCCGCACCGAGCGCGTCCAGCTGCTGGCCTGGGTCACCGCGGTGACCTACCGCGACCCCGGGCTCCTGGCGAAGATCGTCACGACGCTCGACGTCCTGTCGAAGGGCCGGGCGATGCTCGGCATCGGCGCGGCGTGGAACGAGGAGGAGTCCAAGGGACTCGGCCTGTTCTTCCCGCCGACGAAGGAGCGCTTCGAGCGGCTGGAGGAGACCCTGCAGATCTGCCTGCAGATGTGGGGCGAGGACGAGGGCCCCTACCGCGGCACGCACTACTCCCTCGACCGCACCATGAACTCGCCGCAGGCGCTGTCCCGCCCGCACCCGCCGATCCTGATCGGGGGCGGCGGCGAGCAGAAGACGCTGCGCCTCGTCGCGCAGTACGCGCAGGCCTGCAACCTGTTCGCGGGCCCGGAGCTGTCGCACAAGCTCGACGTGCTCAAGCAGCGTTGCGACGAGGTCGGCCGCGACTACGCCGAGATCGAGAAGACGGTCATGTACCGCTTCGACGCGACCAACCCGGCCGGCACCGTCGAGGACCTGAAGGGCCTGGCCAAGCTGGGTGTGCAGCACGTGCACGGCATGATCGCGAACGTCCACGAGATCGAGCCCCTGCGGGTGCTCGGCCGCGAGGTCGTCCCGGCGGCGGCCGAGCTCTGACCTCGTGCGCGGCGATAGTCGCCGGAGCGACTATCGCCGCGCACGGGTGGGGTGGGTCGGGCTGCGGGGGCGACCGTCTCCGGCGTCCCGACGAGCACGAGGTGATCGCGGCCGCAAGGGAATGCGCCGAGGGGGTCGCGGCGCTACCGTCAGGGGATGGACAAGGCACGCTCGACCTGGCCGGCGCTGCGCCGCCACGTCGACCTGTGCCGTACCGCCGCCGCGCTCTAGTCCCCGTCCGTCTCCCGTCAGCCCTTCGGAGAGAGGACGTCCCGTGGCAACCATCGCGATCATCGGCGCCGGCCCGCGCGGGGTCGGGATCCTGGAGCGGATCTCGGCCAGCACGCCCGAGCTGCGGACCGGCACGCTCGAGGTCCACCTGGTCGACCCGCACCCGGCGGGTGCCGGGCGGATCTGGCGGGACGCGCAGTCGCCCCTGCTCGCGATGAACTCCATGGCCGCGGACGTCACCATGTGGACGGACGAGTCGGTGGTCTGCGACGGGCCGATCGTGCCCGGCCCGTCGTTCTGGGACTGGGCGCAGGCGGGGCCGGACGTGACCGGCTGGCCCGCAGACATGGTGGCCGAGCTGCGCGCCGTCACGCCGGCGACCTTCCCGAGCAGGCGACTGCAGAGCCGGTACCTGACCCGGGTGCTGCGAGACGTCGTCGCGGGGCTCCCGCCGCAGGTCACGGTGCACGTGCACCCCGTCGCCGCGACCGGGCTCACCGACCGGGGGGACCGGCAGGTGGTCACCCTCGACGGGAAGCCCCCGCTGACCGTCGACGCCGTGGTGCTCGCCTCGGGCCACCTGGACGCCACCCCGGCTCCGGCCGAGCGGGCGCTGCTGGCGCAGGCGCGCGAGCGCGGGCTGCGCTACATCCCGCCGGAGCAGACCACGGACACGGACCTGTCGATCGTCGAGCCGGGGGAGACGGTGCTCGCACGGGGTCTGGGCCTCGCCTTCGTCGACCTCGTGGTGCTGCTGTTCGAGGGCCGCGGCGGGCGTTTCGAGAACGGCCGGTACGTGCCGTCGGGGCGGGAGCCGGTCTTGGTCGCGGGGTCGCCGCGCGGGGCGCCCTACCACGCCAAGCCCGAGTACGGGCTGCGTGCGGGCCGCCCGCCGACGCCGCACTTCCTGACCCCCGCGGTCACCGACGCGCTGCCCCGCCCGCTGGACATCGCCCGCGACCTCCTCCCGCTGATGGCCAAGGAGATCGCCTTCGGCTGGTACCACGAGCTGGTCAACGGCCACCCCGAGCTGGTCACGGTGTCCTGGGCGGCGTTCCTCGCCCGCTTCACCGAGCTGGCGTGGGGCAGCACCGAGATGGCGGAGTTCCTCGCCGCCGCGGTGCCGGACCCGGTGGACCGCATCGACTTCGCCGCGTTGAACTCGCCGTTCGCAGGCCTCGAGGCGGAGTCGCTCGCGGCGCTGCAGCCGAAGGTCCGCGCGCGCATCGCCCAGGACCTCCGACAGCACCGGGACGAGCGGCACACCCCGCACCTGGGCGCGTTCACCGCCATGCTCAGCGTCTACGGCGAGCTCATGCGCGTGCAGCCGGAGGTCGCGCCCGAGTCGGTGACCCGGGACGTGCCGCGGTGGCAGAGCTTCTTCAACTCGGTCGCCTCCGGCCCGCCCGGCTTCCGCGTGGAGCAGATCCTGGCCTTGTCCGAGGCCGGCTACCTGCGCTTCCTCGGCCCCGGCATGGACGTCACGATCGACGACGCCGGGTTCCGCGCCACCAGCGCGGCCGTCCCGGACGAGGTGCGCTCGACCATCCTGATCGACGCCCGCCTGGCCGATCCCAGCCTCGACCGCACCGCGGACCCGCTGCTGGCGGGCCTGCTCGCGGCGGGTGGCGCGCGCGAGCAGGTGCTGGTCGCCGCGGACGGCACCGAGCTGCGGCGCACCGGGCTGTTGGAGGTCCGGCCGCGCGACGGCGCGGTGCTGGACGCCGCGGGCGTGCCCCACGAGCGCCGGTTCGCGGTGGGTCCGCACACCACGGTCAAGGCGGCGGGGGCCTTCACCCGCCCCGGGATGAACGCCCAGAGCCTGCGCTACAACGACGCCGTAGCCCGTGCCGTGCTCCGGGCGGTGGCGCAGACCGCCACCGCGGCCGCGTAGCCCCGCTCGGACCGGCTCAGGCGGCCGTCCGGAGGGCGTGCGCGGCGAACCGCTCCAGCACCAGCTCCGCGATCCGCGGGTCCGGGCCCAACGGATCCGCGACCGGCACGTCGTCCCCCGCCTGGGCCTGGACCCGGTCCAGCAGGCGCCCGGCGGCGAGGAACCAGGAGGCGACGACGACCCGCTCGGCCCCCCGCGCCCGCAGGCCCGCGATCGCCTCGGGGACCCGCGGCTCGGCCGTCGCGAACGCCGCGACGCCGCCCAGCCGGGCGGCCAACCGGTGCACGACGGCGTTGGCCGGGGAGTGGCTCGATCCGGTCCCCGCAAGCACGATCCCCAGACCCGGGTCCCCCGGGGCGACCCCGAGAGAGGCGAGCCGGTCCGTCGCGACCGCGAGCAGCCGCGGGTCCGGCCCGAGCACGTCCGCGACCCGCACGTGCGGGAACCCGGCGACGATCCCCGGGATGTCGACCCGGGCGTGGTAGGCCGAGCCCAGCAGCAGCGGCACCACGACGGCGGGCCGGTCGAGCCCGGCGAGCACATCGGTCACCGAGGGCTGGTCGAAGTCCAGGAACGCGGGCCGCACGTCCAGCCCCGGCGCCCGACCGCGCACCTCGTCCACGAGCGCCCGCACGGTCGTCGCGGAGCGCGGGTCCCGACTCCCGTGCGCGACGGGGACGAGGACGGGCGCGATGTCGGACTCGCGTGTCCGGACCGGCGGACTCGCGTGTCCGGGACGGGGGACTCGCGAGTCCGGCGGGGGCCGCATCGTCAGGACAGCGCCAGCGGGGTGCCGATGAGGCCCGCGGCCACGGTGTTGCCGCTCGGCGGGTCGATCAGCAGGAAGCTGCCGGTCGCCCGGACGTCCGCGTACTCGTCGACCGGGAGGGCGTCCGCGGTGCGGACGGTGACCCGGCCGATGTCGTTGAGCTCCAACGTCTCGGCGGGCACCTCGGTGAGCGTCTCGGTGTCGAGCCGCGCCTCCGGCGCACCCACCATCACCGGGGTGGTGCGGGTGCCGTGCTTGAGCAGCAGCCGGGCGCCGGGCCGCAGCGGCCGGTCACCCAGCCAGCACAGCGTCGCGGCGATCTCGGTGGTGACGGTCGGCTCGCTCCCGGTGGCGACGAGCATGTCGCCGCGCGAGATGTCGATGTCGTCCGCCAGCCGGATCGTCACCGACCGGCCCGCGCCCGCGGAGTCCAGCGGCCCGTCCGCGGTGTCCACGTGGGTCACCGTGGTGGCGCGGCCCTCGGGGAGCACGGTGACGGCGTCTCCCGGGCGCACTACACCGGCGGCGACCTGGCCGGCGTAACCGCGGTAGTCGTGCAGCTCCCCCCAGCGCGGAGCGTCAGCGGAGCGCGCATCGGCACGACGCGGGCGGATCACGTACTGCACCGGCATGCGGAAGGGCTTGGCCACCTCGGGCCCGACGACGGGGACGGACTCGAGGTGCTCGAGCAGGGTCGGCCCCTCGTACCAGGAGGTGTGTGGAGAGCGGTCGACCACGTTGTCCCCGACGAGCGCCGACACCGGGATCGTCTGCACGGCGTCGTCGGCGAAGCCGAGCGAGCGGGCCAGCGCGCCGAACTCCTTCGCGATGGTCTGCAGCGTCTCCTCGTCGTACCCGACGAGGTCGATCTTGTTGATCGCGAGGACGACCCGCGGCACCCGCAGCAGCGCCAGCACCGTGGCGTGCCGCCGGGTCTGCTCGACGATCCCGTGGCGGGCGTCCACCAGCAGCACGGCGAGCTCGGCGGTGGACGCGCCGGTCACCGTGTTGCGGGTGTACTGGACGTGCCCGGGGGTGTCCGCGAGCACGAACTCGCGGGTCGGGGTGCTGAAGTACCGGTAGGCGACGTCGATCGTGATGCCCTGCTCGCGCTCGGCGCGCAGGCCGTCGACCAGCAGCGAGAGGTCAGGCGTGGACAGCCCCTTGTCGACCGACGCGCGCTGCACCGCCTCGATCTGGTCGGCCAGCACGGACTTGGTGTCGTAGAGCAGCCGCCCGACCAGGGTGGACTTGCCGTCGTCGACCGAGCCTGCCGTCGCGAACCGGAGAAGGTCCTTGCTCATCTCTAGAAGTACCCCTCGCGCTTGCGGTCTTCCATGGCGGCCTCGGACAGACGGTCGTCCGCGCGGGTGGCGCCGCGTTCGGTGAGCCGGGAGGCGGTGACCTCGGCGATGATCTCGTCCAGCGTGGTGGCCGTGCTCTCGACGGCGCCGGTGCAGGACCCGTCGCCGACCGTCCGGTAGCGGACCGAGAGGTTCTCCACCGTCTCGGTCGGCCGCGGCCCGCCCCACGGGCCCTCGGCCAGCCACATGCCGTCCCGCTTGTAGACCTCGCGCCGGTGCGCGTAGTAGATCGACGGCAGCTCGATCTCCTCGCGCTGGATGTAGCGCCAGACGTCCAGCTCGGTCCAGTTGGAGATCGGGAACACCCGGACGTGCTCGCCCGCGGCGTGCCTGCCGT
This sequence comes from Pseudonocardia oroxyli, assembly GCF_900102195.1. Lineage (GTDB taxonomy): Bacteria > Actinomycetota > Actinomycetes > Mycobacteriales > Pseudonocardiaceae > Pseudonocardia > Pseudonocardia oroxyli. The sequence goes on along the minus strand of NZ_FNBE01000021.1, from coordinate 114,438 downwards.
TGTAGAGGTTCCACAGCTCGGGGCGCTGCTTGCGCGGGTCCCAGCGGCCGAACGCGTCCCGGAGCGACATGATCCGCTCCTTGGCGCGCGCCCGCTCCTCGTCCCGGCGCCCGCCGCCGAACACGGCGTCGAACCGGTTCTCGACGATCGCGTCGAGCAGGGGCTGGGTCTGCAGCGGGTTGCGGGTGCCGTCCGCCCGCTCGACCAGCCTGCCGTCGTCGATGTAGTCCTGGACCTTCGCGACCTCGAGCCGCAGGCCCAGGCGCTCGACGATCGTGTCCCGGAAGTCGATGACCTCGTCGAAGTTGTGCCCGGTGTCGACGTGCAGCAGCGGGAACGGCACCGGGGCGGGCGCGAACGCCTTGACGGCGAGGTGCACCAGCAGCGTGGAGTCCTTGCCGCCGGAGAAGAGGATCACCGGGCGGTCGAACTCACCCGCGACCTCGCGGAAGATGTGGATGGACTCGGATTCGAGCGCGTCCAGCGCGTCCAGGGCGACGGTCATGAGGGGTGCAGCCCGCATTCGATCTTCGAGGTGCCCGCCCAGCGGCCGCTGCGCGGGTCCGCCCCGGGGAGGGGCTTGGCGGTGCAGGGGGCGCAGCCGATGCTCGGGTACCCGGCGTCCACCAGCGGGTTCACCAGGATCTGGTGGTCGGCGATGTACTGCGCCATCTCGTCGTCGCTCCAGGCGGCGATCGGGTTGATCTTCACCAGGTCGAACTTCTCGTCGTAGGTGACGAGCGGGGTGTTCGCCCGGGTGGGGGCCTCGACGCGGCGGACACCGGTGACCCACGCGTCGTACTTCGCGAGGGTGTCGGTGAGCGGGGCAACCTTGCGCAGCGCGCAGCAGCGGTTGGGGTCGCGGGCGAAGAGGTCCTTGCCCTCGCTCGCGTCCTGCTCCGCCACGGTCTGCGCAGGCAGGGCGTTGACCAGGGTCACGTCGTAGACCTGCTCGACGGCGTCCCGCGTCCCGATCGTCTCGGCGAAGTGGTAGCCGGTCTCCAGGAACAGGATCTCGACGCCGGGGCGGGCCCGGGCGGCCAGGTCCACCAGGACGGCGTCCTGCATGTTCGAGGCGACGATCAGCTTCTCGAAGGTCGCCGACGCCCAGGCGAGGACCTCCTCGGCCGTCGCGTTCGGGCCCAGCTCCTCGGCGCCCTGTGCGGCCAGCTCACGCACGCTCACGATGCTCCCTCCGGTACCCCGATGCCCACGAACGTCACCACGAAGGTGCGCAGGCAGGCGGCGCACCACCAGGCGGCACCGGGCACCCTCTCCGAACGCTCGGCGGGGGAGAGATCTTCCTCGCCGCAGTACGGGCAGTGGTAGGGGACGACCCGCGAGCTCACTTGAGGTCCGCCTCCTCCGCGCGCAGCACCCACTGGGCGAACCGCTCGCCCGGCTCGCGCTGGGCGATGTAGTGGCGCACCACGCGCTCGACGTACTCGCCGAGCTCCGCGCTGGTGACCTTGAGGCCGCGCAGCTTGCGGCCGAACCCGGCGTCCAGCCCGAGGCCGCCGCCCAGGTGCACCTGGAAGCCCTCGACGGACTTCTTCTCGGCGTCCTGGACGATCATGCCCTTGAGCCCGATGTCCGCGACCTGGGTGCGCGCGCAGGAGTTGGGGCAGCCGTTGAGGTGGATCGACACCGGGGTGTCGATGTCGCCCTGGATGTCCGCGAGCCGCTCCTCCAGGTCCGCGACCAGCCGGATCGCCCGCTCCTTGGTCTCGACGATGGCGAGCTTGCAGAACTCGATCCCGGTGCACGCCATGGTCGCGCGCCGCCACGGCGAGGGGTTCGCCTGCAGGCCCAGCCCGTCCGCCTCGGCGACGAGGGCGTCGACGGCCGCGTCGGGCACGTCGAGCACGACGACCTTCTGCTGGGCGGTCAGCCGCACCCGGCGCGACCCGGCGGACTCGGCGGCCTTGGCCAGCGCGACGAGGATGTCGCCGGACACCCGGCCGGACGCGGGCGCGAGGCCGACGTAGTTCAGCCCGTCCCTCTGCTTGTGGACGCCGACGTGGTCGATGGGCCGATCGGGCGTGACGGGGGCGGGCCCGTCGATCAGCTCCCGGCCCAGGTACTCGTCCTGCAGCACCTGACGGAACTTCTCCGCACCCCAGTCGGCGATCAGGAACTTGATGCGGGCGCGGTGGCGCAGCCTGCGGTAGCCGTAGTCCCGGAACAGCCCGCAGACACCCGCCCACACGTCGGGGATCTCGTCGAGCGGGACCCACGCGCCCAGCCGGGTCGCGATCTTGGGGTTGGTGGAGAGGCCGCCGCCGACCCACAGGTCGAAGCCGGGGCCGTGCTCCGGGTGCTCGACGCCGACGAACGAGATGTCGTTGATCTCGTGCGCGACGTCCTGCTCCCAGGAGATCGCCGTCTTGAACTTGCGGGGCAGGTTCGAGAACTCCTTCGACCCGATGTAGCGGTCCAGGATGGTGCGGATCGCGGGCTCGGGGTCGACGGGGTGGCTCGCCGAGATGCCTGCCACGGGGGAGCCGAGGATGACGCGCGGGGTGTCGCCGCACGCCTCGGTCGTCAGCAGCCCGACGCCCTCCAGACGCTGCCAGATCGTGGGCATGCTCTCGACCTCGATCCAGTGGTACTGGATGTTCTGCCGGTCGGTGATGTCCGCGGTGTTCCGCGCGTACTGCTGGGAGATCTCACCCAGCACGCGCAGCTGCTCGGTGGTGAGCGCCCCGCCGTCGCTGCGGACGCGGAGCATGAAGTAGCGGTCGTCGAGCTCCTCGGGCTCGAGAGTGGCCGTGCGGCCGCCGTCGATCCCGGGCCTGCGCTGGGTGTAGAGCCCCCACCAGCGGAACCGCCCGCGCAGGTCGCCAGGGTCGATCGAGTCGAAGCCGCGCTTGGCGTAGATGTTCTCGATGCGTGCGCGGACGTTCAGCCCGTCGTCGTCTCGCTTCGTGCGCTCGTTCGGGGTCAGTGGCTCGCGGTGGCCGAGCTTCCACTGACCTTCGCCGCGCTTGCGCTTCGGCTGCGCGGCAGGTGTCGCGGCAGGTGTCTCCGTAGACATGGTGGGGGAGCTCCTGAGGGCTCTCGAGGCACGGTGGCGCGACGTTCGGGAGTCGGCCCGGGCCGGGTGACGACGAGGGGCGGTGGGGGACTGCTACCGCCGACAGAGGGCGCTGTTCACCCGGTGCAGGTCCACATGGCGCCGGGCCACGAGGCGCAGGGTGAGCGCAGACATGCCGTTCAGGGTGCCACGCTGTCCGGACGACCCACCACCCCGTGCCCGCATGCTGGGAGTGGATTCACACCCCGGCCCGGCGCGGGTGCTCGTCGCCCCGGTGACCGACGAGGGCTTCGGCAGGCAGCAGCAGCTCCGCGCACCGGGCGGCCCGCTGGTCAAGGTGAACGAACTGGACCCCGGGCTCTTCGGCTGACGGGTTCCGCCCACTCCGAGCGCCCCCGAAGAGCGGAGTGCGCTGGTCCGATCGCTGTGTCAGGGTCTGCCCGACAGGGTGAACGCAGCAGCGGACGGAGCGGCATGGCGCGGCACACACCGGGAGGCGGACGCACGCCCGTCGCCGCGTTGCTGCAGGCCACCGGCGAGCGCGGGACCGCGCGGCGCGGGCTGCTGACCGTGCTCGCGCTCGTGGGGATCCTCGGGATCGGCGGGGCGGCGGGATGGGCGATCGTGGCGCACGAGCGCACCGAACGGCCTGCTGCGGTGGCGCTGCCCGCCGAGCCGACGGCGTCGCCGGTGATCCCCGTGCCGACGATCACGCCCGCCCCCGTACCGCCCGCCCCGGCGCCGGAAGGCGACTCCGAGCTCTCCGGCGGTTCGGCAGGGCACGGTCCGGGACCGGTCGCGTCGCACGCCGCGAGCGCCGCCGCGGCGACCGGGTCCGGGGGTGTCGGCCCGGCCGCCGACCCGCCCGCACCACCGCAGGCGGCGCCCCCCGCCGCGCAGGCCCCGGCGGCCGTGCCGGCCCCGCAGGCCGCACCGACCGCACCGACCGCACCGACCGCACCGACCGCACCGACCGAGCCGCCTGCGCCGCTGCAGGAGCCGGCCGTGGTCGATCCGCGTGCGCTCGGGCCGCAGATCCGGGCCGAGGTGCGTCGTGAGGTGGCGCAGGTCAGGGCCGAGGCGGACCGCCGCCGTCAGGATGCCCGGGACCTGGCCGCGCAGGCGCGCGCCCGCGCGGGGGCGCTCGGCCGCTGACCGGCCCGCTGCGGGCGGCCGCGGTTCCGTAGCCTGGTGGGGTGAGCAGGCCACCGTTCGGGATCTACGTGCACGTGCCGTTCTGCGCGTCCCGGTGCGGCTACTGCGACTTCAACACCTACACCGCCTCCGAGCTGCAGGGATCCGGGTCCTCGCCGGACACGTGGCTGGAGGCGGTCCGCCGCGAGCTCACCCGGGCCCGCGCCACCGTGGGCGACCGCGCCGTCGACACCGTGTTCGTCGGCGGCGGCACGCCGTCGCTGATCGGCGCCGAACGCCTCGGTGCGGTGCTCGCCACGATCCGGTCCGAGTTCGGCCTCGCGCCGGGCGCCGAGGTCACCACCGAGTCCAACCCGGAGTCGACCTCGCCCGAGTTCTTCGCCGGGCTCGTCGAGGCCGGGTACACACGCGTGTCGCTGGGCATGCAGTCGGCGGCCCCGCACGTGCTCCGGATCCTCGACCGCCGGCACACACCCGGCCGCGCCGTCGACGCCGCGCGCGAGGCCCGCGCCGCCGGGATCGCGCACGTCAACCTCGACCTGATCTACGCCACACCCGGGGAGACCACGGCGGACCTGCGCGGGTCGGTCGAGGCGGTGCTGTCGGCGGGCGTGGACCACGTGTCGGCGTACTCGCTGATCGTGGAGGACGGCACGGCCATGGCGCGCAAGGTCGCGCGCGGTGAGCTCCCGGCCCCGGACGACGACGTCGCCGCCGAGCGCTACGAGCTCATCGACGACCTGCTCTCCGCGGCGGGCCTGCAGTGGTACGAGGTCTCGAACTGGGCGAGCTCGGCCGGGGCCCGGTGTCGGCACAACCTCGGCTACTGGCTCGACGGGGACTGGTGGGGCGTCGGTCCCGGCGCCCACTCCCACCTGGCCGGGCGCCGCTGGTGGAACGTCAAGCACCCCGCCCGGTACGCCGCCGCCCTGGCCGAGTCCGCCGACCCCGAGGCCGACCACGAGGTGCTCACCCCCACCGAGCAGCACACCGAGCGCGTGATGCTCCGGCTGCGCCTGGCCGAGGGCCTCGACCTGGACCTGCTCGACGCGCCCGCCCGCGCCGAGGCCGACCGCGCCGCCGCCGCGGACCTGCTGGAGCTGCGCGGGGGCCGCGCGATCCTCACCCGCCGCGGCCGCCTGCTGGCCGATCGGGTGGTCCAGGACCTGCTCCTCGCGAGCGAGACCGCCCCCGCGTGAGCGGGCTGCGCCGCACCCGACCTCGGGGGGACCGATGAGTCCGCGGCGGCGGATGCTGGCGGCGGTCCTCGCCGGGCTCGTGGTGCTCGCGGCCGTCGTCCTCGGGGTGCGGCTGCTCCCGGGCGGCCCGGCCGTCGACCCGGACTCGCGGCCCGCGCCGGACCGGCCCGGCACCGTGCTCCTGGTGCCCGGCTACGGCGGCGGCCGCGACGGGCTGCTGCGGCTCGCGGCCCGGATCGAGGCGACCGGGCGCACCGCCGAGGTGCTGACCCTCGTCGGCGACGGCACCGGCGACCTCGGCGCCCAGGTCCGGGTACTCGACGACGCCGCGGACGCGGCGATCGCGGCGGGTGCACCCTCTGTCGACGTCGTCGGGTACAGCGCCGGGGGCGTTGTCGCCGGCCTGTGGGTGGCGAGGGACGACGGCGCGGCGAAGGCCCGCCGCGTCGTCACCCTGGGCTCCCCGCTGGGCGGCACCACCCTCGCCGCGCAGGCCGCGACCCAGGCGCCCGACGCGTGCCCGCAGGCCTGCCGCCAGCTGGCGCCCGGCTCGGCGGAGCTGCGCGAGATCGCGGGCGTGGGGGCGGACCTGCCCTGGTTGTCGATCTACACCGCGGACGACGAGACGTCCACCCCGCCGGAGACCGCGGTGTTCGCGGGGGCGACGAACGTCGAGGTCCAGCAGGTCTGCCCCGGCGCGCGCGTGACCCACTCCCAGCTGCCGACGGACCCCACGGTCGCGGGCCTGGTCCTGCGCGGCCTCGACCGGGCCCCCACCGACCTGACCGGGGCCGGCTGCGTCACGTCGTGACGTCCTTGGTGGAGAAGTTGGCCCAGGCCGCGCCGAACGCGACGACGACGTACCCCAGCTGCACGAGCGCGCCCTCGCGGACGTCCGCCCAGAGGATCGGGTCGCGGAAGAGGTCGATCCAGGCCAGCCAGTGGGCGGTCGGCAGGAAGGGCTCGATCGCCGCGGCGGCGTCCAGCGGTTGCACCGCGGCACTCGCCACGACCAGCGCCAACACCCCCAGCGCGGCCGCCAGCGGGGAGTCGGTGAGGGTGGAGAACAGCAGCCCGACGGCGCCCAGCGCCAGCATGCACAGCGCCAGGTAGCCGACGGTGGTGGCGGTCCGGAACACGACGTCCGCCGGGCTCAGCTCCACCCCGGACAGCGACGGGATCGCGCCGCCCCCGCCCAGCGACGCGTCGGGCCCGAAGCCGAAGGCCACGACGCCGACGGCATAGGACACGACCGTCACGAACAGCACCGCGAGCAGCACGAACACCGCGACCGACACGAGCTTCGCGACCAGCAGGCGCAGCCGCCCGACGGGGCGCACCAGCAGATAGCGCAGGGTCCCCGCCGAGGACTCGCCGGCGATGGTGTCGCCGGCCACGATGGCGACCGTGATCGGCAGGAACACCGGCACGACCAGCGCCAACGCCGCCGCCGGGAAGATCTGCCCGTTGCTCACCACGGCGGACAGGAACGCGCCGCCGCGGCCCGGGGGAGGCGCCAGCCGGGTGGTCGCGAGCAGGACCGCGACCAGCGTCGGCAGCGCGCACAGCAGCAGCCAACACAGCCACACCCGCCGCTTGCGCAGCATCAACCGCAGCTCGACGAGGATCATCGCGGCCCCTCCGAGCGAGCCCGGTCCACCCGGTCGCTGCCCGCGCCGGTGATCTCCAGCACCACCTGTTCGAGGCTGCGCTGCTCCAGCACCAGCCCGCTGACCGGCACCCCGCGCGCCACCAGCTGTGCGTTGACCGCCACCGGGTCCGTCCCCCGCACGGTGACGAGCTCACCCGCGCGGCCGAGGACCTGCCCGTCGAGCACGCCGACGACGCCCGCCGGGTCGGGCGTCCGGACGAGGATCCGGCCGGTCGGGGCGCGGAGCGCGTCGAGCGAGGAGGTCAGGGCGAGCCGCCCGCGGTCCATGACGCCGACGTCCGTGCACAGCGCCTCCACCTCGGTCAGCAGGTGCGAGGACAGGACGACCGTGGTGCCCGCTGCGTTGAGGTCGGTGAGCAGGGCGCGCATCTCCTGGATGCCCCGGGGGTCGAGGCCGTTGGTGGGTTCGTCGAGGAGCAGCAGCTCGGGCTCGCGCAGGATGGCCGCGGCGATGCCGAGGCGCTGGCGCATGCCGAGCGAGTAGGCGCGGACCGGGCGGCGGTCCACGCCGCCGAGCCCCACCCGGTCCAGGGCCTCGTCGACCCGGTCGGCCCGGCGACGTCCGGCCCGGCCCCTCCCGGCCGCGTCGAGCAGGCGGAGGTTGGCGCGGCCCGAGAGGTGTCCCCAGGCGGCCGGACCCTCCACCAGCGCGCCGACCCGCGGGAGGACCGTCGCCGCCCGCTTCGGCATGGGCTCGCCCAGCACCTCGATGTGGCCCGACGTCGCGTGCACCAGCCCGAGCAGCATCCGCACCAGCGTGGTCTTGCCGGACCCGTTGGGCCCCAACAGCCCGAACCGGACGCCGCGCGGGACCTCCAGGGACACCCCGGACACGGCCACGACCCGGCCGAACCGCTTGGTGAGGTCACGGGTGGCCAGGATCACGGTCGCCGCCCCGGGAGCTCGCGCAGCGCCTGGTCCAGCACCGCGGGCGCGACGGTGCCCGCCACCAGCACCCCGCCCCGCCGGATCCCGCCGCGCGCGGCGACCGACAGCAACGGGGTGGTGAGGATCGCGGCCCGCCCGACCGGCACGTCGACCACGGTCCCGCCTGCGGCGGGCGCCCCGTCGATCACCCGGTCCGCGATCCCGCGCGAGGCCGGGACCAGCACGAACCCCGACACTCCCGCGCCGTAGACGCCGACGCCGGGCAGGCCCCCCGCGAGCGGGACGAGGTCGCGGCCCGCGAGCCGCGGCGGGGGCGGGGCGGCGTCGAGCTGGCGGAGCGCACCGGCGAGGTCCGCGGCCTCGGCGGTCACCTCGCCCGCGCCCGGCGGCGCCGTGGGGACGGTGATCTCGGGCGTGCTCAGGGAGACCTCCCGGAACTCGGTGAACAGCAGGGCCTGGTCCGCGCCGCGTGCGGCGACCTCCACCCGCAGGGGCAGGGCCGACGCGGGGTCGCACCACACGTCGATGCGGCCGACGGTGGTGTCCGGGTCGGCCGGGGTGATCCGGAGGCCCGCGGCGTCGAACCCCGCGACCCGACGCGCGGGGAGCGCGGAGACGGGGTCGGCGCGGGTCAGGCTCGTGAGCCTGCGGGCCAGCTCGGAGGGCACGAGGTCCGCGGCGCGCGGCAACCGGACGGGCGTCTCCCCGGAGACGACGGTGAGCTGGTTCGCCCCGAAGTCCCAGACGTACTCCCGCCCGCCCAGCCGGTAGGTGTCGCGTTCGCCGGCCGGGGTCAGCTCGTCGACCCGCCAGGCCTCCGGCCCGGCGTAGCGGGTACGCAGCCGCGTCACACTCGTGAACAGCGCTGTGACCTGCTCCAACGCGGCGATCTCCGGCAACCCGAGCCGCCCGGTGCTCTCCGCGTACCCGACGTGGGGTGGGAGCCCGGCCAGGATGCGTGTGCGGAGGTCCTCCGGGTCCGCCGAGGCCGTCGCCGGCAGGGTCACCGCGGCCGCCCCGAGCAGTACCGCCGTCCCGGCACCCACCAGCACCCACCGCCGCGTCACCCGGGAGTCGCCCATCTCGCGGCCCAGCCTGGCGGGCGAGAGGTGAAACGCCGGTGTGCCGAGAGGGCGGGTGGGAGGTGAACGGCGGTGCTTCGGGAGAGCGCGTGGGAGGTCAACGGTGGTGCGGGGGGAGGGCGGGTGGGAGGTGGAACGGCGGTGCTTCGGGAGAACGGGTGTGCCCCCGCCCGCCCTTTGCAGTGACAGCGGATCCGCACGTGCGGCGCGCGGCGCGCGCGTGCGGATGCGCGGGTAGAGCCGCTCTGTCGGCGGATGCGCACTTCGGAGGGTGTGCGGATGCGCGGGCAGAGCGGCTCTGTCGGCGGATGCGCACTTCGGAGAGGGGTGCGGATGCGCTGGCACTGCAAAGGGCGGGCGTGCGTACGTACCGGCCCGGCACTGCAAGCGCGGCCGTGCGTATCGGCCGGCAGTGCAAGGGCAAGGGTGCAGATCCCCTGGCAGTGCCAGAGCGAGCGTGCAGATCCGCTGGCAGTGCAAGAGCAAACGTGCGGATCCGCTGACACTGCAAAGGGCGCGCGCTCAGGCACCTCCCCGCAGGTAGGACTCGCCGCGCGGGGACAGCCGGTACCCGACCTCCAGTGACTCGGTCAGGCCCAGCTCCTTCAGCTTCCGCACGTCCCGCTTGAACGGCAGGGTCTCCCGACCCAGCTCGGCGGCCAGGTCGGGCGCCCGCACGCCGGGTCTGGCGTCGATGAGGGCCAGCGTCGCCGCGGTCCACGGCGTCACCCGGTCCATCCGCGCCAGCCGCGCGGCGACCGAGTCCCGCTCGTCGGGGGTCAGCGGCTGCGCGCGCAGGGCGACCCGCGGGTCCTCGCCCGCCGCGACCAGCTCGATCCGCCACACCGGGCCGGTCCCGCGGGCGAGCAGCGCGCGCAGGTCCTTCAGCGTCTGGCCCGCCGCGGCCGCGTCGGCCGCCCGCAGCGCGGACACACCCACCCGCGACACCCCCGTCACCTCGACGAGGCCGATGCGGGTCCGCATCCGCGTCCCCGGCACCACCCGGGGGCGCTCCCACCGCCGGAAGGCACAGGTGATCCGGCCTGCGGCGATCCCGTCGAGCGTCTCCTGGCGCAGCAGCACCGGCCCACCTCACCGGGCGCACGGTCGACTGCGCAAGCTCCGTCCCAACCTTGAGCCGACCCGACGCAAGAGTCACAAGCGCGCTCGCGACCCGAGCACCTAGACTGGAAAACCGACGACCGGGAGGAGCCGCGATGAATGCCGACGAACGCCGCTTCGCGGTCCTGCAGGCCATCGTGGCCGACTACGTCTCGACCCAGGAGCCGGTGGGCTCCAAGGCGATCGTGGATCGGCACAACCTCGGCGTCTCCTCCGCGACGGTCCGCAACGACATGGCCGCGCTGGAGGAGGAGGGGCTGATCGCCCAGCCGCACACCAGCGCGGGCCGGATCCCCACGGACAAGGGCTACCGGCTCTTCGTGGACCGGGTCGCGCAGGTCAAGCCGCTGAGCAAGGCCGAGCGCCAGGCCGTGCAGAGCTTCCTCGAAGGCGCCACCGACCTGGACGACGTGCTGCGCCGCAGTGTCCGGCTGCTCGCGCAGCTGACCCGGCAGGTCGCCGTCGTGCAGTACCCCACGCTGACCCGTTCCACGGTCCGGCACCTGGAGGTCGTCCAGCTGACCCCCGCGCGGCTGATGCTGGTGCTGATCACCGACTCCGGCCGGGTGGACCAGCGGATGGTGGACCTCGGCCAGGTGGTGACCGACGAGGACACCGCCCGGCTGCGCAGCATGATCAACGGCGCGTTGGTGGGGCAGCGGCTGGCCGAGGCCTCGGCCCGGGTGGCGGAGCTCCCGAACTCCGCGCCCGCGGAGCTGCGGGACGTCGTGCTGACCCTGTCCACGGTGCTGATCGAGACGCTCGTCGAGCATCCCGAGGAGCGCCTGGTCCTGGGCGGCACGGCCAACCTCACGCGCAGCACGGCGGACTTCCCGGGGTCGCTGCGGCAGGTGCTGGAGGCGCTGGAGGAGCAGGTCGTGGTCCTCAAGCTGTTGGCCGCCGCGCGCGAGCCGGGGCTGGTCACGGTGCGGATCGGCGAGGAGAACGAGTCCGCGGACCTGCACACCGCGTCGGTCGTGTCGATCGGCTACGGGCCGGGCACGGTCGTCGGTGGGATGGGCGTCGTCGGGCCGACGCGGATGGACTACCCGGGCACCATGGCGGCGGTGCACGCCGTCGCCCGATACGTCGGTGAGATCCTGGCGGGACGCTAGGTGGGCACACGAGCAGAAGGATTCATGGGGAACCAGCAGGTGGCACGCGACTACTACGGCATCTTGGGCGTCGAGCAGGGCGCGGACGCCGCCGAACTGAAGCGGGCCTACCGTCGGCTCGCCCGGGAGTTGCACCCGGACGTCAACCCCGATCCGGCGGCGCAGGAGCGCTTCGCCGAGATCAGCACGGCGTACGAGGTGCTGACCGACCCGGAGAAGCGCCGGATCGTCGATCTGGGCGGCGACCCGTTGGACAACGGCCGCGGCGGCGGTGGCGGAGCGGGCGACCCGTTCTCCGCCTTCGGTTTCGGCGACATCATGGACGCCTTCTTCGGCGGTGCGGGCGGCGGGCGCGGGCGCGGTCCGCGCAGCCGCGTGCAGCCCGGGGCGGATGCGCTCATCCGGATGCAGCTCACGCTCGAGGAGTGCGCCACGGGGGTGCAGCGCGAGCTGACCGTGGACACGGCGGTGCTGTGCGACCAGTGCGGCGGGAACGGCTGCGCCCCGGGGACCTCCCCGCAGGGCTGCCCGACGTGTGGGGGCCGCGGCGAGGTGCAGAGCGTGCAGCGCTCGTTCCTGGGCCAGGTCGTCACCTCGCGACCCTGCCCCGAGTGCCGCGGGCTCGGCGAGATCATCCCGGACCCGTGCCGGCAGTGCGCGGGCGACGGGCGGGTGCGCGCGCGGCGCAGCGTCGGCGTCCGGATCCCGGCGGGCGTGGCGGACGGCATGCGCGTCCGGCTGGCCGGGCAGGGCGAGGTCGGTTCGGGGGGCGGTCCGGCCGGAGACCTCTACGTCGAGGTCGAGGAGATCCCGCACGAGGTCTTCCAGCGGGAGGGTGCGGACCTGCACGTCCGGCTGCCGCTGCCGATGACCGCGGCGGCCCTCGGCGCGACCCTGCCGCTGCCGATGCTCGACGGGACCACCGAGGACCTGCACATCGAGCCGGGCACCCAGAGCGGCACGCTGCGCACGCTGCGGGCCAAGGGGATGCCGCGGCTGCGCTCGACCGGCCGGATCGACGGCCAGGGCGACCTGGTCGTGCACGTCGAGGTCACGGTGCCGACGAAGCTCGACAAGGAGCAGACCGACCTGTTGCGCCAGCTCGCGAAGCTGCGCGGCGAGGAGCAGCCGGACCTGGCCCAGAAGAACGGGCACGGGCTGTTCGGTCGGCTGTTCCGGCAGTGAGGCCGATGACCGAGCCCCCGAACGGCTCCGCGACCCCGTGACCGAGGCGCTGTGACCGAGGCGTTGTTCCTGGTCGACGAGCTGGGCGAGCGGGTCCTCCTCGACGGGCCGGAGGGCAGGCACGCGGCCGCGGTCAAGCGGATCCGGGTGGGCGAGACCGTCCGGCTGTCCGACGGCCGGGGCGCGCTGGCCCGGGCCGAGGCGGTGGCCGTCGGCAGGGACACCGTGGAGTTCGCGGTGCTCTCCCGCGAGCACCACCCCGCGCCGCCGCTGCGGATCACGCTGGCCCAGGCGCTCGTCAAGGGCGACCGCGGCGAGCTCGCCGTGGAGACCGCCACCGAGGCGGGGGTCGACGCGATCCTGCCGTGGCGGGCGGCCCGCTGCGTCGCGAAGTGGGAGCAGGGCCCGCGCGGCGACAAGGCGCTCGCCCGGTGGCGGGCGACCGTGCGCGAGGCCGCCAAGCAGGCGCGGCGGCCGTGGGTGCCCGCGGTGGGCGAGCCGGTCGACACCCGGCGACTCGCCCGGCACGACGGTCCGATCCTGGTGCTGCACGAGTCCGCCACGGACGTGCTGGCGGCCACGGACCTGCCGGTCTCCGGGGACGTGCTGCTGGTCGTGGGCCCCGAGGGCGGGGTGTCGGACGACGAGCTGGACCTGCTGGTCGCGGCGGGTGCGAAGGCCGTCCGGCTGGGTCCGGAGGTGCTGCGGGCCTCGACCGCGGCGGCGGTGGCCCTCGGCGCGATCGGAGCCCTGTCCGCACGGTGGTGTGACCGGGCCCACGCAGCACCGCCTTCGTGACTGCGCAAACATCTGAGCTAGGGTCAGCACCGGCTCACCCACCCCCCTGGTGAGCACGGGATCCCCGGGCTCCGCTCGGGGACGCCGCCGGGTTCGCCCGCGGCCGCGTCGCGGTGGCCATCCCCCCGGTCGCCGCGGCGCGTTCCTCGTCGGCGCGGAGGCGGTTACTCGCGTGTCTTCTGTCGGTGGGCGGCGGTAACATCCGGGCGGAATCACCGCAGAGCCCCCTCGGTTCGCGAACGACAGGAAGCAGGCGACCAGAGCACGTGACCCAGCCGGACCCCGTCCAGTCCCGCATGGCAGTCCCGGACACCGCGCTGCTCGCGCTGCTCGGCTCGCGTGACGAGTCGCTGCGCACCGCCGAGGAGCTCCTGTCCGCGGACGTGCACGTGCGCGGCAACGAGCTCACCCTCACCGGCGACCCGGCGGACGTCGCGTTCGCGGAGCGGGTCTTCGCCGAGCTGATCACCCTCGCCTCGCGGGGGCAGCAGGTCGGCGCGGACACCGTGCGCCGCACCGTCGAGATGCTCGGCGAGGCGGACCCGGCGGTCGCCGCGCTGCAGGGGGAGACCCCCGCCGAGGTGCTGTCGCTGGACATCGTGTCCCGGCGCGGGAAGACGATCCGCCCGAAGACGCTGAACCAGAAGCGGTACGTCGACGCGATCGACGCGCACACCATCGTCTTCGGCATCGGCCCCGCCGGTACGGGCAAGACGTACCTCGCCATGGCGAAGGCCGTGCAGGCGTTGCAGGCCAAGCAGGTCAACCGGATCATCCTGACCCGGCCCGCGGTCGAGGCGGGGGAGCGGCTCGGGTACCTGCCCGGCACGCTCTACGAGAAGATCGACCCGTACCTGCGCCCGCTGTACGACGCGCTGCACGACATGATCGACCCCGAGTCCATCCCGAAGCTGATCGCGGCGGGCACGATCGAGGTCGCGCCGCTCGCCTACATGCGCGGCCGCACGCTGAACGACGCGTTCATCATCCTGGACGAGGCGCAGAACACCACGCCCGAGCAGATGAAGATGTTCCTGACCCGGCTCGGTTTCGGCTCGAAGATCGTCGTGACGGGTGACGTCACGCAGGTCGACCTGCCGGGCAACACCCGCTCCGGCCTCAAGGTCGTCCAGGAGATCCTGTTCGGCGTCGACGACGTGGCGTTCCCCGAGCTGACCAGCCAGGACGTGGTGCGCCACCGCCTGGTCGGCGAGATCGTGGACGCCTACGCCCGGTTCGACGCGGACCAGCAGAACCGCCCCCAGCTGCGCAGCGCACCCCGCACCGGCCCGCCCCAGAACCGCGCGGCCCGCCGCTCACAGCGCTGAGCGGCGCCGCCGGAGTTCAGGCCGTCGCGGACTCCTCGGCGAACCGGGGCGGCCAGCTGCTCGCGCCCAGCTCCCGGCTGATCCCGCGGGCGGCGCGGCGCAGCGCGTCGAGCGTGGCGGGGGCCGGGGGCCACGCGCCCGCGGGCACGACCAGCCCGACCGCCCCGCACACCTCGTCGGCGGTCGCCACGGGTGAGGCCGCGCCGCACTCGCCGAGGACGGCCTCCTCGACCTCGTTCGCGAGACCTGTCCGGCGCACCGTGCCCAGGTCCCGCGGGGGGAGCTGGGTCTCGCCGGTCATCGGACGCGGGTCCGTCACGGTGCACATCCCGTACGCCAGCAGGACCTTGCCCAGCGCGCAGGCGTGCGCCGGGACCACGATCCCCACCTCGTCGGGGGTCGGCGCGGCGGCGACCACCACGACGTCTCCCCCGAGCGGGACGGCCACCCGCACCCCGCACCCCGTCTGCGCCGCGAGGTCGGCGATCCACGGTTGCGCGTGCGCCCGCAGCTCGAGGTTGTCCAGGTAGACGTTGCCGAGCTTGAGCGTCGCGGGG
The DNA here is from genome assembly GCF_900102195.1 of Pseudonocardia oroxyli. Classification (GTDB taxonomy): domain Bacteria; phylum Actinomycetota; class Actinomycetes; order Mycobacteriales; family Pseudonocardiaceae; genus Pseudonocardia; species Pseudonocardia oroxyli. The sequence goes on along the minus strand of NZ_FNBE01000021.1, from coordinate 99,300 downwards.
CCCAGGCGGTAGAGGCCGGTGTCGCGTTCCTGCACGACCATGCCGTGCGCGAGCAGCGTCCGGACGATGCCGTGCACCGTCGACGGGGCGAGGCCCATGGCCGCCGCGATCTCGCCGAGGCTGCGCCGCCGCGCACCCTGCAGGACCGCCAGCACGCGCAGCGCACGGTCGACGGACTGGATCACGGCGCACTCCTTGTGGTGTGAGTCGGGTCATACTAGCGTTCGGCATCGCCGAATGGTCTTCGAAGGCGGAGCCTGCGGAGCCGACCCTCAGTGCCGATGGGGAGGGCCCATGAAGAAGCTCATCAACGATCCGGATTCCGTCGTCGCCGAGGCGCTGCGCGGGATGGCCCTCGCGCACCCGGAGCTGCGGGTGGACCACGAGAACCGGATCGTCTTCCGAGGCGACGCGCCGGTCCGCGGCAAGGTCGGGCTCGTCTCCGGTGGCGGGTCGGGGCACGAGCCGATGCACGGCGGTTTCGTCGGCCCCGGAATGCTGGACGCGGCGTGCGCGGGCGAGGTGTTCACCTCACCGGTCCCCGACCAGATGGTCGCGGCGACCCAGGGGGTGGACGGCGGCGCGGGCGTCCTGCACATCGTGAAGAACTACACCGGCGACGTCATGAACTTCGAGATGGCCGCCGAGCTGGTCGAGACCGAGGTGGCGACGGTCGTCGTGGACGACGACGTCGCCGTCCAGGACTCCCTCTACACCGCGGGCAGGCGGGGCGTCGGCACCACGGTGCTGCTGGAGAAGATCGTCGGCGCGGCCGCGGAGCAGGGGCGCCCGTTGGCCGAGGTGGCGGACCTGGCCCGGAAGGTGAACGACCGCGGCCGCAGCATGGGCATGGCGCTGACCTCGTGCACCGTGCCGGCGGCGGGGCAGCCGACCTTCGACCTCCCCGAGGACGAGATGGAGATCGGGATCGGCATCCACGGCGAGCCCGGGCGGCGTCGGGTCCCGCTGGCGCCCGCCCGCGAGATCGCGGAGATGCTGGTCGAGCCGGTGCTCTCGGACCTCGACTTCACGTCCGCGCCGGTGATCTGCTTCGTCAACGGGATGGGCGCGTCGCCCCTGCTGGAGCTGTACCTGATGTACGGGGAGGTCGCGGCGCTGCTGGAGAAGGCGGGCGTGCGGGTCGCGCGGTCGCTGGTGGGGCCCTACATCACGTCCCTGGACATGGCGGGCTGCTCGGTGACGTTGCTCCGCGCGGACGACGACCTGCTCGCCCTCTGGGACGCCCCGGTGCGCACCCCCGGCCTCCGGTGGGGCGCATGACGTCGCTCGACTCGCTCGTCTCCTGGCTCCGGGCCTTCGCGGCGTCGGTCGAGGAGCAGAAGGACGCGCTCACCGCGCTGGACTCCGCGATCGGGGACGCCGACCACGGCGCCAACATGGCGCGCGGCATGGCGGCGGTGGTCGCGGCACTCGACGCCCAGTCGTTCGACTCGGTCGGCGCGCTGTTCAAGAAGGTCGGGATGACGCTGGTCAGCACGGTCGGCGGGGCGAGCGGCCCGCTCTACGGCACGCTCTTCCTGCGGTTCGGCACCAGTGCCGGGGAGGTCTCCGAGCTCGACCCGCAGGCGCTCGCGAAGGCGCTGCGGGCAGGCCTGGAGGGCGTGGTCGCCCGCGGCAGGCCGGAGGCGGGCGACAAGACGATGTTCGACGCCCTGTCCCCGGCCCTCGACGCCCTGGACGCCGCCCTGTCGAGCGGCGCGTCCCTGGCGGACGCCCTGACCGCCGCCTCGCGGGCCGCCGACGCCGGCCGGGACGCCACCGTCCCGATGCTCGCGCGGAAGGGGCGCGCCAGCTACCTGGGCGAACGCAGCGTGGGCCACCAGGATCCCGGCGCCACCTCCACCGCGCTGCTGGTCGCGGCGGCGGCGCGCACCCTGGCCTGATCGGTGTCGGACACGGTCGGGCTGGTCGTCGTCTCGCACAGCCGGGCGCTGGGCGAGGCGGCGGCGGAGCTGGCCCGGGAGATGGTGCCGGGGGACGCGGTCCGCATCGAGGTGGCCGCGGGCCTCGACGAGCACACCCTCGGCACCGACGCCACCGCCATCGCCGAGGCGCTGACCAGGGCGGACGGCGGGGCGGGCGTCGTCGTGCTGATGGACCTGGGCAGTGCCGTGCTCTCCGCCGAGCTGGCGCTGGAGTTCCACGACGACCCGGACTCGGTGCTGCTCTGTCCGGCGCCCCTGGTGGAGGGTCTGGTCGCGGCCGCGGTCGCGGCGGCGGGCGGTGCCGATCGCGTGACCGTCGCCGCCGAGGCCGGCCAGGGCACCGCCGCCAAGCGCGCCCAGCTCGGCGAGGAGCCGGTGGCGCCGAGCGGCCCCGTGGCGTCCCGGCCGGACCGGGTGGAGCGGTTCACGGTGACCCCGCCGCACGGCCTGCACGCCCGGCCCGCCGCGCTGCTCGTCCGCGCGGTCGCCGGGTTCGACGCCCGCGTCGAGCTCGTCGACCTCACGACCGGGCGCGGGCCGGTCTCGGCGGCGGGACTCACCGGGGTGGCCGCGCTCGGGGCGGCGTCGGGGGACGAGATCGAGGTGCGGGCGACGGGTTTGCAGGCAGGCGACGCGGTGGCGGCGCTGCTCGACCTCGCGGCCGGGGGGTTCGGCGAGGGGGGCTCCGCCGCCCGTGCGGACGCCGATGATCCACCCGTGGGGAGCGATGCGGTCGCCGAGCGACCGCCGCCCTCCCCGCTCGTGGATCACGGTCCGGTGGCCGGGTCGCCGGGGATCGCGCTCGGCCCGGCCCGCGTGCTCCGGCCCACCGCGCTCGCGGTGCCCGCCGAGCCCGCGGGCACGCCGGCCGCCGAGCGCGCCCGGCTCGCCGCGGCGGTCGCGGCGGCCAGGGCGTCGATCACCGCGGTCCGCGACGCCACGCCCGGCGCGGAGGCGGCGATCTTCGACGCCCATCTCCTGATGCTCGACGACCCGGCCCTCGTCGACGTCGCGAACGCCGGCATCGACGCAGGTCGCAGCGCTGCCGCGGCGTGGGCGTCGGCCGCCCGGGACGCCGCGGCGCAGCTCGCCGCCCTGCCGGGCGAGTACCTCCGCGCCCGCGCCGCGGACGTCCGGGCCGTGGGGGACGATGTCCTGCGCGCCCTCGCCCACGCAGACCGCGAACCCGACGGTGCGGAGAGCGCGGTGCTCCTCGCGGCCGACCTGACGCCCGCCGAGGCCGCCACCCTCCCGGCCGCCGGCGTGGTCCTGGCCGGCGGGAGCCCCACCGCGCACGCCGTGATCATCCTGCGCGCGCGGGGGATCCCCGCGGTGCTCGGGGCGGGGAAGGAGGTCCTCGACACCCCCGACGGCACCCTCGTCGCCCTCGACGGCGACACCGGCGAGCTGCAGGTCGACCCGCCGGACCCGGACCGCTTCCGGGCGCGACGGGCCCGGGCGCGTGCCCGGGAGCGGGCCGCGGAGGACCGTCGGCACGAACCGGCCGTCACGCCGGACGGCACCCGCGTGCTCGTCGGCGTCAACCTCGGGGCGGAGCCGGCTTCCGAGCCGGGCGCCCCCGACCCCGCCCCGGGCGCCGACCTCGCGGGCCTGGTCCGCACCGAGTTCCTGTTCCTCGACCGGGGCCGCGCCCCGTCGGTCGACGAGCAGGAGGCCGCCTACCGAGCCGTGGCGCGAGCCATGGGCGGGCGCCGGGTGGTGCTGCGCACGCTCGACGTCGGGGGCGACAAGCCCCTGCCGTACCTGCCGCAGCCGCCGGAGGCCAACCCGTTCCTCGGTGTCCGCGGCCTGCGGCTCGCCCTGGCGCGGCCCGACCTGCTCGACGACCAGCTGCGCGCGATCGTCCGGGTGGCCCGCGACCATCCCGTCAGCGTGCTGTTCCCGATGGTCACCGTGCCCGCCGAGCTCGACGCCGCCCGCGCCGCGCTCGCCCGCGCCCAGGAGCGGGAGGGGCCCGCCGCGCTGCAGGTCGGGATCATGGTCGAGGTCCCCGCCGCGGCGCTCACGGCGGCCCGGTTCGCCGCGGGCGTCGACTTCTTCAGCATCGGCACCAACGACCTGACCCAGTACACCCTCGCCGCGGAGCGCGGGAACCCGCGGCTGGCCCCGCTCGGCGACGCCCTGCACCCGGCGGTCCTGCGGCTGGTCCGGGAGGTCTGCGACACCGGCGTGCCGACCGCGGTGTGCGGGGAGCTGGCGGCGGACCCGCGGGCCGTCGGGCTGCTCGTCGGGCTGGGGGTGCGGGAGCTGAGCGTGGCGCCGCCCGCCGTGGCGCGCGTCAAGCAGGCGGTCCGCGAATCGGCGGGCTTGCCGCCCGACCTGTGGACAACTCGGGACGCGGAGGCGGTCCGCGCACTGCTCCCGGAAGGCTGACGACTACCCTCGACGCCACCGACATCCGAGGGGAAAGCGTGAGCATCGAGGTCGTCAACGAGTCCGGCGTCGCCGTCGACGAGTCACTGATCGTGTCCGTCGCGCGCTATGCGCTGGACAGGATGCGGGTCAGCCCCGCCGTCGAGCTCGCGATCACCGCCGTGACCCTGGACGCCATGTCCGAGCTGCACGAACGGTGGATGGACGAGCCCGGCCCCACGGACGTCATGGCCTTCCCGATGGACGACCTGGCCGAGGACACCCGCCGTCCGGACGCACCCGACATCGGGCCCGCGCTGCTCGGGGACATCGTGCTGTGCCCGGCGTTCGCCAAGGACCAGGCGGTCAAGGCGGGCCACACGATGGACGACGAGCTGCACCTGCTCACCGTGCACGGCTGCCTGCACCTGCTGGGCTACGACCACCACGAGCCGGAGGAGGAGCGCGAGATGTTCGCGCTGCAGAACCGGCTGCTGCACGACTGGCGGACCGAGCGCGCCGAGAGCGCGGCGCGGGAGGCCCAGCGCCGCAGCGACGCGAAGCTCCTCGGGACCGTGGGGTTGGACGCCGAGGAATGAACGCCGTCGGGCTGCTCGTCATCGCGATCGTGCTGATCCCGGTCGCAGGCGTCTGCGCCGCGGCGGACGCCGCGTTCACCTCGGTGTCCAGCGCGCGGGTCGCGGACCTGGTGCGGGCCGGGCGCCCGGGCGCGCGCGCCCTGGCCCGGGTCGTCGAGGACCGGGCGCGCTACCTCAACCTGCTCATCCTGCTCCGGCTCATGGGCGAGACCGTGGCCACCGTGCTGCTCACGATCGCCCTCGCGAGCTGGATCGACCCGCCCTGGCTCGGGGTGCTGCTCGCCGCCGCGATCATGGTGGTGGTCAGCTACGTGCTGATCGGGGTCGGACCGCGCACCCTGGGCCGCCAGCACCCCTACGCCCTGGGCATGGCCGTGGCGGCCCCGATCCGCGTGATCGCCACGCTGCTCGGCCCGATCACCTCGCTGCTGATCCTGGTCGGCAACGCGATCACCCCGGGCCGCGGCTTCCGCGAGGGCCCGTTCTCGTCCGAGGTCGAGCTGCGCGAGCTCGTCGACATGGCGGGCACGGCGGGCGTCGTGGACGAGGGCGAGCGCAAGATGATCCACTCGGTGTTCGAGCTGGGGGACACCATCGTCCGGGACGTCATGCAGCCCCGGCCGGACGTGGTGTGGGCCGAGCGGGACACCCCCGTCCAGAAGGTCGTGCGGCTGGCGCTGAAGAGCGGCTACTCGCGCATCCCGGTGCTGGGGGAGGACATCGACGACATCGTCGGGATCGCCTACCTCAAGGATCTGGTCGGGGTCACCTGGGACCGGCCGTCGGCCACGCTGGTCGAGGTGGTGCGCCCGCCGGTGTTCGTGCCGGACTCCAAGCGGATCGACGAGCTGCTCAGCGACATGCAGCGCACCCGCAACCACATGGCGATCGTGGTGGACGAGTACGGCGGCACCGCGGGCCTGGTCACGATCGAGGACATCCTCGAGGAGATCGTCGGGGACATCTCGGACGAGTACGACACCGCCGAGGTGCCCGAGGTCCAGCGGCTCGACGGTGGCACCCTACGGCTCGCGGCCCGGCTGCCCGTCGAGGACCTGCAGGAGCTGTTCGCGGGGGAGTTCACCGGCACCGAGCGCGAGGAGGAGCTCCGCGAGGCGATCGAGGAGGCGGACGTCGACACCATCGGCGGCCTGCTCGCCCAGCGGCTCGGCAAGGTCCCGCTGCCCGGGGCGGAGGCCGAGGTCGAGGGGCTGCTGCACCTGAAGGGCGAGGGCGGCAAGGACGCCCGCGGGCGCGTGCGCATCACGTCGGTGCTGGTCACACCCCTCACGCGGCCCGAACCCGAGGACGAGAACGAGCACCAGGCGGAGCGCGAGCCCGTGCCCGCCGCACAGGAGGAGACCGATGTCCGGCAGTGAGACCCCGCCCCTCGGCGCCGAGGACGCCAAGATCGTGACGTTGGCGCGGTCCTCGCGCGCCCGCACGGGCGCGGCCGAGGGCGCCGCGGTGCGGGACACGGACGGGCGCACCTACGCCGCGGCCGCCGTGGACCTGCCGTCGCTGCGGCTCACGGCCCTGCAGGCCGCCGTCGCCGCCGCGGTCTCCAGCGGCGCGGAGGGCATCGAGGCCGCCGCGGTGGTCCTCGACGGCGAGCCGGACGAGGCCTCCGTGGCCGCGGTCCGGGACCTCACCGCGAGCGCGCCGGTGATCGTCGCGAACGCGAAGGGCGAGGTCGTCTCGGTCCTGGTGCCCGCCTGATGAGCACCCCGACGTACGACGTCGTGGTGGTCGGCGGCGGGATCGTCGGCCTGGCCACCGCGCACGCGGTCGTCCGCAGCGGCCGCACGGTCGCCGTGGTCGAGCGGGAGCCGCGGCTGGCGGACCACCAGACCGGCCGCAACTCGAACGTGATCCACTCCGGGCTCTACTACGCCCCGGGCGGCTACAAGGCGCGCCTGGCCGTGGCGGGCTGCGCGGAGACCGTCGCGTTCTGCCGCGCGCACGACCTGCCGCACCGGGTGTCGGGCAAGCTCGTCGTGGCCACCGAGCAGGAGGAGCTCCCCCGGCTCGCGGAGCTGGAGCGCCGGGGCCGGGCGAACGGCGTCGAGACCCACCGGCTCGATGCGGCGGGCATGCGGGAGCGGGAGCCGCACGTCCGCGGCCTCGACGCGCTGTGGGTGCCGTCGACCGGGATCTGCGACTACCGCGCCGTCGCCGAGAAGATCGGCGAGCTGCTGGTCAAGGAGGGCGGCGAGATCCACCTCGGCCGCACCGTCACCGGGCTCGCGCCGCGGGACTCGGACGTGGTCGTCCGCACGGGCTCCGGCGACCTGCTGGGCGCGCAGGCGGTCGTCTGCGGCGGCCTGCGCAGCGACGAGCTGGCCCGCGCCTCGGGTGTCGATCCCGGGGTCCGGATCATCCCCTTCCGCGGCGAGTACTCGGGCTTCACCGAGGAGGCCGCGGAGCTGGTCAAGGGCCTGATCTACCCCGTGCCGGACCCGGCCTTCCCGTTCCTCGGCGTGCACGCCACGCGGGGGGTCGACGGGCACGTGCACGCCGGACCGAACGCGGTGCTCGCGCTGGCCCGCGAGGGCTACGACTGGACCACGGTCAAGCCGAAGGAGCTCCTCGGGAGCCTGCTGTACCCGGGCATGGTCCACGTGGCGCGCACGCACTGGCGCTACGGGCTCGGCGAGGTGCGCCGCTCGCTGTCGAAGGCCGCGATGGTGACCCAGATCCAGCGGATGCTGCCCGAGGTCCGGGCGCACCACCTCGTGCCTGCGGGCGCGGGCGTGCGGGCCCAGGCGGTCACCCCGGACGGCACGCTGGTGGACGACTTCCTGTTCCGGCAGCAGGGCCGCATCCTGCACGTGCTCAACGCGCCCTCGCCCGCGGCCACGGCCGCATTCCCGATCGGGCGCGAGATCCTTCAGAAGCTCACCGGCGAGACCCTGGGGCCCCTGTGAACACCTGGCCGGACGACTTCCGTTCCGGGTTCGCCTGCTTCGTCGGCAGGCCGAACGCCGGCAAGTCCACCCTGACCAACGCGCTGATCGGGCAGAAGATCGCGATCACCTCGTCGCGCCCGCAGACCACGCGGCACGCGATCCGCGGGATCGTGCACCGGCCGGACGCCCAGCTGATCGTCGTGGACACCCCCGGCCTGCACAAGCCGCGCACCCTGCTGGGCTCCCGGCTGAACGACGTGGTCCGCGAGACCTGGGCGGAGGTGGACGTCGTGGGGTTCTGCGTGCCGGCGGACCAGCCCGTGGGCCGCGGGGACGAGTTCATCGCGGGGGAGCTGAAGTCCGTCGCGGGGCGCACCCCGGTGCTCGGGATCGTCACGAAGACGGACAAGGCACGCCCGGAGCAGATCGCGGAGCGGCTCACCCAGATGTCCGAGCTGATGGAGTTCGCGGACATCGTGCCGTGCTCGGCGAAGTCCGGCGACCAGGTCGGGCTGCTCGCGGACCTGCTCGTCGACAAGCTGCCGGAGGGCCCGCCGCTCTACCCGGACGGCGAGCTGACCGACGAGCCGGAGGAGACGCTGGTCGCCGAGCTGGTCCGCGAGGCGGCCCTCGAGGGCGTCCGGGACGAGCTGCCGCACTCCATCGCGGTCACCGTCCAGGAGATGATCGAGCGCGAGGACCGTCCGGCGGACGATCCGATGCTGGACGTCCACGCCACCATCTTCGTGGAGCGGCAGAGCCAGAAGGGCATCGTGATCGGCCGCGGCGGCGAGCGGCTGCGCCAGGTCGGTACGGACGCCCGTCGCCAGATCGAGGCGCTCCTGGGCGTGAAGGTCTACCTGGACCTGCACGTCACGGTGGCGAAGGACTGGCAACGGGATCCTCGACAGCTGCGGAAGCTGGGGTTCTAGGCCGGGGGCTGCTCCCGATCAGCGCGTTCGCCCAGTGTGCCCGGGGGTCGACGTCGACGAGCAGGACCTTGGCCAGCAGGGTCAGCGGGGTGGCGAGGACGGCGCCGATCGGGCCGAGCAGCCACCCCCAGAACACCAGGCCGACGAGCACGACCGTCACGCTCAGGCCCACGGCGTCGCCGATGAAGCGTGGCTGGATCAGCGAGGTCAGCACGAAGTTGACCACCAGGTAGATCGCGACCACGGTCACCGTCAGCGGCCACCCGCCGACCAGCAGCGCGAGGACCATCGGCGGCACCAGCCCGACCCAGAACCCGACGTACGGGATGTAGTTGGTGATGAACGCCAGCAGCCCCCACAACAGCGCGAGCGGCACCCCGAGCAGTGCGAGCGCGATCGCGTCGACGGCCCCGACGAGCAGGCCGAACACCGTGTTCACGGCCATGTAGCGGCGGGTGCCGCTCGCGAACCGGGTCAGGGCGGCGGCGGCCTCGGCGTGGTCTTCGGCCAGCAGGGCCCGCCTGCGGTCGACCCCGGCGGCCTCGAAGGACAGGAACAGCAGCAGCGACAGCAGGAAGACGAGGTTGCCGAGCAGCCCCGTCAGGCCGAGGAGCAGCCCGCTGACCAGCCCGACCAGCCGCGAGGTGTCCAGCGAGGCGGCGAGCGCGCGCAGCTGCTCGGGCCCCACGCCGAACTCCGCGAGCCGGCCGAGCGCACCGCTGAGCAGCCCGTTCGCCTCGGCGGCGTACCCGGGCAGGACGGTCGCGAGCCGGGCCGCCGACACCACGATGGTCCCGGCGAGCACCAGCAGCACGCCGTAGACGCACAGCAACAACACCCCGGACGCGGCCCAGCCGGGCAACCCGAGCCGCACCAGCCTGCCGTGCACCGGGTGCACGGTGATCACGATGACCAGGGCCAGGAAGAGCGGGCCGACCAGCCAGGCGACGCCCGCGATCCCGGCCACGACGATGACCACCGACGCCGCGGCCAGCAGCACCACGAGCGCCCGCGGCAACCCGCCCTCCGCAGCCCGGGCGGCACTCTCGGGACCCGACTCGTGCCGCTCGGGGCTCGCGAGGGGGGCGTCCGCCTCCATCAGGCGGACGTGGCCAGCGACCGGACCCGGAAGGCGAGCACGGCCAGCACGATCCCGCCCGCGAGCGCGAAGATCCCGACCAGCCAGAGCAGCGCGAGGATGCCGGACGCCGGCCAGACCAGCAGCAGGACACCGAAGATCACGTCGAGGGCGCCCTTGGCGAGGGTCCAGCCCCAGCGGTCGTCCGTGCGGCGGGACCGGATGCCCTCGGCGATGGTGCTGACACCCAGCACGATCGCCCAGAACGCCACCACGAACAGCAGCGAGAGCGCGGTGGCCGCGGGCCAGACGAGCGCGATGATGCCCGCCAGCACCGAGATCACGCCCTGCGCCACGATCCAGCCCCAGGAGGGCTCGGTCCCGCGGGCCTTGATCCCCAGGTAGACGGCCGTGACGCCGTCCATGATCGCGTAGACACCGAAGACGATGATCAGCGCCTGCAGGGCGATGCCGGGTGCCGCGAGCACCAGGACGCCCCAGATCACCAGAAGCACGGCGCGCAGCAGCACCAGCCACCAGGCCGTCTTCGCCATGTCCTTCAGCTCGCTCGCGATCGGCGAGTCCCCGGGCGGGGTGTCGGCGGGCGGTGTCGCGGACGTCTCGGTCATGGGTCTCCTCGTTCGATGCCTGATCAGCGCACGGGTCCGAGCCGCAGCTCGGACACGCGCCCGTCGATGAAGTCGGCCTCGGCGCGCCCGAGGCCGTCGCGCAGCCGCAGTGTCCACATCGCACGATCACCGGCGACGTGCTTGCGGGTGGGGTCGATCTGTGTCCCACCTGCGAGAACCGTACTCAGATGTGCGCGCAGCGGAACCCCGGCGCGTGGCCGGAACGGGTGGTCCGAGTGGAGCACCGCGTCCTCGGTGGTCGCGGCGCGCAGCGCCTCGGCGTCACCGCCGCGCACCGCGCGCTCGAACGCGAGCGCGCCCAGGAACCGGTCGGCCTGGTCCCGGCCGCGGCGCTGCAGGCCGTCGAGGAACCGCACGTCGCGATTGAGCTTCGACGCCGATCCCAGCACCCGCGACCGCCACGAGCCGGGCATCTCGATCACCCGCACGGTGACGTGCTTGTACCCCCGGTCCGCCCGCAGGTCGCCCGCCGCGAGCATCCGGTCGACGGTCTCGATGAACCCGAGCTCCTGGTGCAGCGAGAGGTTGCCGGCCAGCCCGTTGCGCCGGTCGGCGATCTCGACCGGGGTGCGGGGCTCGCGGTCGACGGCGGGGGCGTTGATCTGGATGACCCAGAGCTCGTCCGGCGCGGTGGCGAGCAGGTCGTGGACGGGTGGGTTCTGCGAGAACAGGCCGTCCCAGTACGTCCCGCCGTGGGTCCGCACGGCGCGGAACAGGGTGGGGATCGCCGCCGAGGCGAGCACACAGTCGGCGGTGATCCGGTCCGTGCGGCTGTCGAAGGCGCGGAACTCGCCGGTGAGCACGTCCACCGCGCCGAGCAGCAGCATCGGCGCGTCGGGATCGGCGGTGATCCCGGCGAAGTCGACGTGCCTGCTCAGCAGGGAGGTGAACTGGTCGACGCCGCTGAGGAACCGGGGGAGGGCGTAGGGCGTCCCCGCGGGCAGGAGCCCGAGGCCCTGCAGCGCACCGGCGCCGACCATGCCGACGTTCTGCAGCCGGGTGAGCGGGTTGCGGGCGGAGTTGTCCCGCCAGAACGCCTCGAGCAGCTGCGCGGCCCGCTCGCGATCCTCGGCGCGCAGCCCCTCCCAGGCCAGCAGCGCGCAGATGGCGCCACCGGAGGTCCCCGACAGGCCGACGATCTCGTGTCCCGCCAGCTCGGGGGCACGCAACAGGCGGGCGAGCACACCGGCGGTGAAGGCCGTGTGGCTGCCGCCCCCCTGGCAGGCGATCGCGATTCGACTCATGATCGCAGGACGCTAGCCGTCCACACCGGATCGGATCAGGGCCGAACGGCTCGCCGCCGTCCGGGTGCCGGGGCGCGCCGGGTCGTGCGTCGCGGGGTCGTGACGCGACCGTCCGGGTGTCGCGGCGCCCGCGGGGCCCGCAGGTCGTAGGCTCATCGGGTGAGCACCCTGTACCGCGACACCGGCGTGGTGCTGCGCGTGCAGAAGCTGGGCGAGGCGGACCGCATCGTGACGTTGCTGACCCGGCGCTGCGGCAAGATCCGCGCGGTGGCGAAGGGCGTGCGGCGCACCCGCTCGCGGTGGGGGGCACGGCTCGAGCCGTTCAACCACGTCGACGTCCAGTGCTACACCGGGCGCAGCCTCGACGTGATCACCCAGTGCCAGACGCTCGACGCGTTCGGCTCCGGCGTCGTCTCCGACTACGCCCGGTACACGGCGGGGTGCGCCATCCTGGAGACCGCGGACCGGCTGGTGTCCGAGGAGGGGCACGGCGACTCGTTGCGGGTCTACCTGCTGCTCGTCGGGGCCGTGCGGGCGTTGGCGGGCCGCGAGCGGGATGCCTCGCTGATCCTGGACGCCTTCCTGCTGCGGGCGATGAGCCACGCCGGGTGGGCCCCGTCGATCACGGAGTGTGCCAAGTGCGCGGCGCCCGGGCCGCACCGCGCGTTCAGCGTGCAGGGCGGCGGCGCGGTCTGCGACGTCTGCCGTCCCCCGGGTTCGGTCCTCCCCGGTCCGGAGACCTTCGCCCTGCTCGACGCGCTGCTCCACGGCGACTGGCCGGTCGCGGACGCCGCGGACGCCCCCACCCGCCGCGACACCTCCGGCCTGGTCGCCGCGCACCTGCAGTGGCACATGGAGCGGCAGCTGCGATCGCTCCCGCTGGTGGAGCGCGTCAGCCGCCCGTGAGGATCGCGCGAGTGATCCACGATCGGGGAGCAGGCGGGTCGGAGATCGACCGCCTCGCTCCCGAGGAGTGGATCACGGGGCCGGAAGCCGTCGCCGAGTCCGGCCCGTCCTACGCTGCGGCGTGCGCACCCGCCTGATCCGTCCCCTCGACCTCGCAGGCACCGCGCTGTTCGCGCTGCAGGGCGGGGCCACCGCGGCGGCCGCGGGCCTGGACGTGTTCGGGGTGCTCGTCATCGCGTTCGTGACGGCGGTGGGCGGCGGCATCGTCCGGGACGTCCTGCTCGGGGCCACCCCGCCCGCGGTGTTCAGCGACCTCGCGTACCCCGTCGCGGCCTTCGGGGGCGGGCTCGTGGTGGTCCTGGTCTACCGGCTGGTCCGGGCGGTCCCGCCGGAGGTGCTGCTCCCGCTCGACGCGGCCGCGCTCGCGCTGTTCGCGGTCGTCGGGGCGGCGAAGGCGGTGGACCACGGGATGTCGCCGCTGCTCGCGGCGCTGTTGGGCGCGGTGTCGGGGACGGGTGGCGGGGTGATCCGAGACGTCATGCTGGGCCGGGTGCCCCTGATCCTGCGGTCGGACGTCTACGCCGTGGCCGCGCTCGCGGGCGCCGCCGTCGTCGCGGTGGGCCTGCGCTACGGCCGCCGCCGCGCCCTGGTCCTCGCGGCGGGCTTCGTGGTCTGCTTCCTGGTCCGCATGCTCGCCGTCTGGCAGGGCTGGAACCTCCCGCGAGTAGCCGGGTGACCCGCACTGGGGAGCCACAACCGTCGGATCGGGGCCCCGAAACGACAGTTGTGGCTCCATGATGCGTGGCGGGGTCGGGTTCAGGCCGCGGCGTGCGCGCGGGCTGCCTCCGCGGCGCGGTCGGTCGCGGCCTCGTGGGCGGCCTGGGCGGCCGCGGTCGCCGCGTTCACGGTGTCGGGGTCGAAATGGCCTGCGATGGCCTCCTGGACGGCGATCTTCGCCCGGATCACCGGCTTGCGGTAGGTCTTCTCGCGGTAGACCGCCTTGGCCATCTTCTTCGGACGGGTGGCGTAGCGCCACCGCGCCCACGGCGAGTGCGGGCGCCCCAGTCGCACCGCCGTGACCAGCAGCAACGGCCCGAAGAACAGCCCGACGAGCCCGCTCCACACCTTCCCCTTCGCCAGCGTGACCACCGCCAGCAGCAGCTGCAGGACGAAGAAGGCCACGACCAGCACGACCTCGACCGCGTCCGCCTGGGAGAGCCCGTCGAAGTCGCCCTGGAACCCCAGCGGATGGATGCCCAGCAGGAAGAACGACGTGATCGTGAAGGCGACGAACACGGCGTCGATCGAGGAGCGGCCCTCCTGCGTCCAGTACACGTCGGACAGGTGCAGGAGCAGGGCCCACTCGTCGAGCACCAGCGCGGTGCCGATGCCGAACAGCACGGCGCACAGGATGTTCGGCACCGGCGTGTCGAACGAGGCCAGCGCGATCAGCACGAAGCCGGCGATCAGCATCATGACCAGGCCGAACACCATGTGGTGGATGTGCAGCCCGCCCGGGGTGACGTTGCCCGGCCACCACCGCACCTGCGCGCGGATCATCCGCACCGAGAACCGGATGAACAGGAACGCGACGAGGAAGGCGCAGAGGAACGAGAACAGCGGCAGCCTGCCCGTGTCGACGATGGTCTCGGTGAACCACATGAGCAGTGACTACTCCGTAGGGGCGCGCTCGTCCAGGCACGTAGGCTCCCGGACCGTGCCTTTCGAGAGTCCCGCGCCGCACCCGTCGGGAGCCCGGCCGCCGGTGATCCCGGCGGAGCTGGTCCCCCGCCACGTCGCGCTCGTCATGGACGGCAACGGCCGCTGGGCCAACGCGCGCGGGCTGCCCCGGATCGAGGGGCACCGCCGCGGCGAGGCGTCCCTGATGGACGTGGCCCGCGGGTGCATCGACATCGGCGTGAAGTGGCTGTCCGCCTACGCCTTCTCCACCGAGAACTGGAAGCGCAGCCCGGACGAGGTGCGGTTCCTGATGGGCTTCAACCGGGACGTGATCCGGCGCCGGGTGGACGAGATGCACGCCATGGGCGTGCGGGTCCGGTGGGCGGGGCGGCGGCCGCGGCTGTGGCGCTCGGTGATCAAGGAGCTCGAGGTCGCCGAGGAGAAGACCCGGCACAACGACGTCCTCACCCTGACCATGTGCGTGAACTACGGCGGGCGGGCGGAGATCGCCGACGCCGTGCAGCAGATCGCCCGGCTGGTCCAGGAGGGCCGGATCAAGCCGGAGAAGATCGACGAGCGCACCATCGCGAAGTACCTCGACGAGCCGGACATGCCGGACGTCGACCTGTTCGTCCGGTCCTCCGGCGAGCAGCGGACGTCGAACTTCCTGTTGTGGCAGAGCGCCTACGCCGAGATGGTCTTCCTGGACACGCTGTTCCCGGACTTCGACCGCAGGCACATCTGGGAGGCGATCGAGATCTACGCCCGGCGGGACCGCCGGTTCGGGGGAGCGGTGGACAAGGCATGAGTCTCGAGATCGCGCGCAAGGCGCTGGAGCGCTACCACGACGTCGAGGTGGACGCGGACGGCGCGCTGACCTTCGCCCACGGCGGCGTGCTCTGCGTGGTGCAGGGGACGGAGCTGGAGGAGGGCCTGCCGGTCCTCAACCTGACCTGCGTGGTCGCCTGGGACCTGACCGCCGAGGACATCCCCGCCCGGGTCGCGCTCGGGGTGGGGGAGGGCCTGTTCGGCACCCCGCGGGTGATCAAGGGGGAGCGCGGGTGGGACGTGACCCTGCGCTACGCCTTCCCCGCCGTCGGCCTGGAGGAGGGGCCGATGGGCACCCTGCTGATGCTGGTGGTGAGCAGCGCGTCGAGCATGCGGGCCGAACTGGTCCCGTGAGTGGCGATAGTCGCTCTGGCGACTATCGCCACTCACGGGTTCGTCAGGCGGGGACGGGCACGACCGGAGGCTCGACGGCGACGGGGGTGGGCCGCCGCCCCGGCAGGAAGAGCGCCCCGACTGCCCCCACCGCCACCACACCGGCGGCGATCCACACCGCGGGCACCAGGCCGTCGACGAACGCCTGGCCGCCCGCGTAGCTGCCGTTCGCCGTGAACACCGCGGTCAGCACCGCGACGCCGAGCGCCACGCCGAGCTCGCGCAGCGTGGAGTTGGCGCCGGAGGCCTTGCCGTGGTCGGCGTCCGATACGCCGGTGATCACCGCGGTGGCGATCGGCGCGAAGGTCAGGCCCATGCCGACCCCGGCCAGCAGGAACGGCGGCACGAGGGTCCCGTAGGACACGTCGACGGTGGTGACCGCGGCCAGCCAGGCGAGCGCGCCCGCCTGCAGCACCATGCCGGCGGCGACCAGCGGACGGGGTCCGACCCGCCCGGTGAGGATCCCCGCGATCGGCGCCACGACCATCGGCGCGAGGGTCCAGGGCATGGTCCGCAGGCCCGCCTCGAACGGCGAGAGACCCTGCACCACCTGCAGGAACTGGGCGAGCAGGAACACCGCGCCGAACATCCCGAACGAGAACCCGACGGCGGTCGCGTTGGCCGCCGAGAAGCCGCGGGACCGGAACAGCCGCAACGGGAGCAGGGGCGCCGCCGCCCGCCGCTGCCAGGCCGTGAACCCGACCAGGAGGGCCGCGCCGAGGACCAGGCCGCCGATCGTGCGGGCCGAACCCCAGCCTTCGGCGTCGGCCCGGACCACGGTGTAGACCACGGCGAGCACCCCGACGGCGGAGAGCAGCAGGCCGAGCGGGTCGAGCCTGCGGTCCGGGCCCCGCGACTCGCGCAGCACGACGAGCGCCAGCGGCACCGCCAGCACCCCGAACGGCACGTTCAGCCAGAAGATCCACTGCCAGGCCAGTCCGTCGACCACCGCGCCGCCGACCAGCGGCCCGACCGCGACCCCGAGGCCGGACACCCCACCCCAGATCCCGATCGCGAGGGCGCGCCGGGCGGGCGGGACCGCCGCGGCCAGCAGGGTCAGCGACAGCGGCATGACCGCCGCCGCACCGACGCCCTGGACCGCGCGGGCGAGGATGAGCGTGGTCGCGTCGGTCGAGAGGGCCGCCGCGGCGGACGCCGCCGTGAACAGCACGATCCCGCCCACGAAGACCCGCCGCCTGCCGATCCGGTCGCCGAGGCCGGACGCGGTGAGCAGGAGCGTGGCGAAGGCGAGGGTGTAGGCGTTCACGACCCACTGGAGGGTCTCCAGCGAGCCGCCGAGCTCGGTGCGGATCACCGGCAGCGCGCCGGTGACCACGAGGTTGTCGAGGGTCGCCATGAACATGGGCAGCGCCGTGGCGAGCACGACGAGCCAGACGGGACGGGGACGCATGGGCTGCTCCGGAGAAGGCATCGACTGATTACTAGCGACCGTAAGGCATCGACTGATAACTTGGCAACGTGCCGCCCAGGATGTCCGCCGAAGACCGTCGCGACCAGGTGCTCGACGCGGCGGTCGCCGCCTTCGCCGAGGGCGGCTACACGGGGACCACCACCGACCAGGTGGCGCGGCGGGCGGGGGTGTCCCAGCCGTACGTCGTGCGGATGTTCGGCACCAAGCAGGCGCTGTTCCTCGCCGCCCACGAGCGCGTGATGGCGCGGCTCGGCGAGGCGTTCGCCGAGGTGGCGCGTGCGGGGGGCGACCAGACCGCGCACGAGCTGGCCACGGCCTACGTGCAGCTGATCAAGGACCAGGACCTGCTGCGGGTGATGCAGCACGGGTTCAGCCTCGGCGCCGACCCCGACCTCGGGCCCGCCGTGCGCGCGTCGTTCCTGCGGGTCGTGCGCCAGATCCGTGAGCTCACCGGGGCCACGGTGGAGGAGACCCGGGACTTCCTCGCGCAGGGCATGCTGATCAACGTGCTCGTGGCGCTGCAGCTGCCCGAACACGCGGGCGACGACCCCGACGCCGCCGCCCTGATCTCCTGCGTGCTGGAGAAGAAGGGCTTCTAGGGCGAAGTCCTAGTGTCCCACCGGCTCCTCGGACAGGTGCACGATCGGCAGCTCGGCCAGCTGCGCCGGGGTCATCGAGCGCGCCGCCTCCAGGACCCGGGCCTGGGACTCCTGCATCCGGCCGTCGATCAGCCCGGACAGGGCGTAGGAGATCCGGCCGAGCACGCGCACCGTGGTGTCGTCCACACCCGGGCGCGGGGTCGAGACGATCGCGACGCCCGTCGGGTGCCCGTCGTTCGCCTGCGCGATCCCGATGGTGAACGCCTCGCGCGGGTTCACGTGCCGGGACGCGTAGTGGTCCCGCAGGGTCGAGAAGTTCTTGTGGAAGGCCTTGACCTCGTCCTCGAGCTCGAGGCCCTCGACGTCGGTGTCGGTGAGGATCTTCGTGCGGCCGGAGAAGCAGCGCACGTAGCCGACGACCGCGCCGGTCCACAACGCCTCGACCAGCACCGGGTCCGGGCGCGGCACCGCCAGGGCGTTGACCAGGTTCTCACAGCACCGGAGCACGTACTGGAGGTCCTCGAACACCGCCGAGAGCTGCGCGAGCTCGCCCGACTCGGGGGTGTCCAGTCTGCGTACGGCGGAGACCTGCTGCTCGTCGGACATGGCGCGACAGTAACGTCGGTCACAGAGCCCGTGAATCTCGATCTGAGACACAATGCAGATGCATCACCGTTGCTGCGGAAGGAGCGTTCATGGACATCACGGGTGCGTCGGCGATCGTCACCGGCGGGGCGTCGGGGCTGGGCGAGGCCACGGCGCGGCTGCTGGCGCAGCGCGGCGCGAAGGTCGTGGTGCTGGACCTGAACACCGAGCGGGGCGAGAAGGTCGCCGCCGAGGTCGGCGGGGTGTTCGCGAAGGCGGACGTCGCCGACGAGGTGCAGGTCAAGGAGGCCGTCGAGGCGGCGTCGGAGCTCGGACCGCTGCGGATCCTGGTCAACAGCGCGGGCCTGGGCAAGGCGGGCCGGGTGATCGGGCGCGACCTCGAGCCCATCCCGCTGGAGACGTTCGAGTTCGTGATCCGCGTGAACCTGACCGGCACGTACAACTGCACGCGGCTCGCGGCCTCGGCGATGGCCAAGACCGACCCGCTCGCCGACGGGACCTCGCGCGGCGCGATCCTCAACACGGCGTCCGCCGCGGCGTTCGACGGGCAGATCGGCCAGACCCCGTACTCGGCCTCCAAGGGCGGCATCGTGGGCCTGACCCTGCCGCTGGCCCGCGACCTCGCCCGCCACGGGATCCGGGTCAACACCATCGCCCCCGGCCTGATCGACACCCCGATCTACGGCAGCGGCCCCGAGGCCGAGGCGCGCAAGGCGGGGCTGGGGCAGAGCGTGGTCTACCCGAACCGGCTCGGGAGGGCGGAGGAGTACGCGAGCATGGCGGTCGAGGTGCTCACCAACGACTACATGAACGGCGAGACCATCCGGCTCGACGGCGCGATCCGGATGCCGCCGAGCTCGCCGCGCTGAGGGTGGGGGCGCTCGGGGCGCTCGGGGCGCCGCGGGTGGGCCGGCTGACGCTTGGGACGCCCAAGCGTCGCCGGGTGGTGCTTGGGACGCCCAAGCGTCGGGTGAGCGCGTGCTGGAGTGACGCTTGGGACGCCCAAGCGTCGCCGGGTGGTGCTTGGGACGCCCAAGCGTCGGGTGAGCGGGTGAGGGGCTGACGCTTGGGAGGCCCAAGCGTCGCTGAGCGGTGCTTGGGACGCCCAAGCGTCAGTCGGCGCGCGTCAGCAGGCGAGCGTCCCGCTCGCGAGAGTCAGGCTGCGGTGCAGGCCCGGCACACGCCGAAGATCTCCACCGTGTGCGTGATCTCGGTGAACCCGTGCCGCTCCGCCATCTCCCCGGCCCACTGCTCCACGGCGGGCGCGTCGATCTCCTCCGCGGCCCCGCACCGCCTGCACACCAGGTGGTGGTGGTGCTCCGCAGACTCGCAGCGCCGGTAGACCGCCTCGCCGCCCGCGCTGCGCAGCACGTCCACCTCGCCGCCGTCGGCCAGGTTCTGCAGGGTGCGGTAGACCGTCGTCAGGCCGATGCCCTCGCCGCGGCGGCGCAGCTCCTCGTGGATCTCCTGGGCCGAGCGGAAGTCCGGCAGTCGGTCCAGCAGCTCGGAGACGGCGGCGCGCTGTTTCGTCGCCCGGACCGCCTTGGTCATGCGTCCTCCTGCACGTGCTCCACCGCGTCGACGACGATGTGGGCGAGATGGTCGTCCACGAGGGAGTACATCACCTCGCGGCCCCTGCGCTCGCCCTCCACCACCCCCGCGGACTTCAGGACGCGCAGGTGCTGGCTGATCAGGGGCTGGGTGACGCCCAGGGCGTCGACCAGGTCGTGGACGCAGCGCGGGGAGTCCCGCAGCTGCATCACGATCGCGATCCGGACGGGGGCGGCGAGCGCCCGCAGCAGGTCCCCGGCCGCGGTCAGCGTGCGCGGGGGGAGCGGCGGGGTGGGCTCGGCGACGGGGCACAGCACCCCGGCGTGCTCGCGGGTCGCGGTCATGCGCCCATGATAGTGGTTTTCATGTAGCACCGGTCGGAACCCGCCGGCCCCCGCTCGATACCCTCTTATGCGCCGCCCCGCATCCGGCGGGGATCACCCGTTTCCCAGGAGTACCCCCGTGGCAAGCAAGCCGACCTCTGCCAAGATCGAGACCATCGTCGCGCTGGCCAAGCGCCGCGGATTCGTCTTCGCGTCGGGGGAGATCTACGGCGGTACCCGCTCGGCGTGGGACTACGGGCCCCTGGGCGTGGAGCTCAAGGAGAACATCAAGCGGCAGTGGTGGAAGACCATGGTCACCGGCCGGGAGGACGTCGTCGGGCTGGACTCGTCGGTCATCCTGCCGCGCCAGGTGTGGGTCGCCTCCGGCCACGTCGGGGTGTTCAACGACCCGCTGGTCGAGTGCCTGTCCTGTCACAAGCGGTTCCGCGCGGACCAGCTGGCGGAGGAGTACGTCGAGCGCACGGGCAAGGCGGCGACCGAGGACGACCTGTCGGACGTGCCCTGCCCGAACTGCGGCACCCGCGGCCAGTACACCGCCCCGCAGGACTTCAACATGATGCTCGAGACCCACCTCGGCCCGGTGAAGACCGAGGAGGGCC
Organism: Pseudonocardia oroxyli; assembly: GCF_900102195.1. Classification (GTDB taxonomy): domain Bacteria; phylum Actinomycetota; class Actinomycetes; order Mycobacteriales; family Pseudonocardiaceae; genus Pseudonocardia; species Pseudonocardia oroxyli. The sequence goes on along the minus strand of NZ_FNBE01000021.1, from coordinate 78,631 downwards.
TCGCCTACCTGCGCCCGGAGACGGCGCAGGGCATCTTCGTGAACTTCCTGAACGTGCAGACCACCGCGCGCAAGAAGCCGCCCTTCGGCATCGGCCAGATGGGCAAGAGCTTCCGCAACGAGATCACGCCGGGCAACTTCATCTTCCGCACGCGCGAGTTCGAGCAGATGGAGATGGAGTACTTCGTCGAGCCGGGCACCGACGAGGAGCTGCACCAGTACTGGATCGACGAGCGCACGCGCTGGTACACCGACCTGGGCATCTCGGCCGAGAACCTGCGGCACTACGAGCACCCCAAGGAGAAGCTCTCCCACTACTCGAAGCGGACCGTGGACATCGAGTACCGCTTCCAGTTCACCGGCCAGGAGTGGGGCGAGCTCGAGGGCATCGCCAACCGCACGGACTTCGACCTGACGACGCACTCCAACCACTCGGGCGTCGACCTGTCCTTCTACGACCAGAACACCAAGGAGCGCTACCGCCCCTACGTGATCGAGCCCGCCGCCGGTGTGGGCCGCTCGATGATGGCCTTCCTCATCGAGGCCTACCACGAGGAGGAGGCGCCGAACGCCAAGGGCGGCACCGACAAGCGCGTCGTGCTGCGGCTCGACCGGCGCCTCGCCCCGGTCAAGGCGGCCGTGCTCCCGTTGTCCCGCAACGCCGACCTCTCGCCCAAGGCGCGCGAGCTCGCGGCGGCGCTGCGCAAGCACTGGAACATCGAGTTCGACGACGCGGGCGCCATCGGCCGCCGCTACCGCCGTCAGGACGAGATCGGCACGCCCTTCTGCATCACCGTCGACTTCGACACCCTGACCGACGACGCGGTGACCATCCGCGAGCGGGACAGCATGAGCCAGGAGCGAATCCCGCTGGCCGAGGTGGAGAGCTACCTGGCGACCCGCCTGCTGGGCTGCTAGGTCGCCGGCGCCCTGACCGCCGTCTGTGGCGGTCAGGGCACCGAAGCATGTTCAGGCGGGCAACAGCCGGTCCACGACGTCCTGCATCGTGACCAGACCCAGGAGGGTGCCCCCCGAGGTGACCAGCGCGAGCTGGCCGCGCTTCTCGCGCATCGTGCCGAGCGCCGCGAAGACGGGGGTCTCCGCGTCGAACGAGAGCACCTCCCGCAGCAGGTCGCGCGCGGTCGTGGTCTCGGGCCTGCCCAGGGTGTCCCGGACGTGCACGAACCCGACGACCTCGGCGCCGTTCCACACCACCAGCCGCAGGTGGCCCGACCGGCGGGACACCTCCCGCACGGTCTCGACGGTGTCGGTGCACTGCACCCCGGCGGGGTCGCCGTGCACCAGCGACGAGATCGGCGCCCGGTCCAGCTCCAGTGCCGTGACGAGCTGGGCGCGCCGCTCCTCGTCGAGCGCACCGGCCCGCGCGGAGTGGTCGACCAGCTGGCGCAGGTCGTCCGGGTTGCGGCCGCCCGCCATCTCGTCGACCGGCTCCACGCCCACGCGGTGCAGGCACCAGTTCGCCATGCCGTTGAGCGTCACCAGCAGTGGCCGGGTCACGAACATGAACGCGCGCATGGGCAGCGCCAACAGCGTGGCGGACTGCTCGGGGTGCGCGATCGCCCAGGACTTCGGGGCCATCTCCCCGACGACGAGGTGCAGGAACGTGACGAACACCAGGGACAGCACGAAGGACGCCACCCCGGCGGCCGCGGCGGGGATGCCCCAGCCCAGCAGGACCGGCTCCAGCGCGTAGTCCACGGCGGGCTTGGTGATCGCACCGAGCGCCAGCACGCAGAGCGTGATGCCGAGCTGCGACCCGGCCAGCAGCAGCGAGATGTCCTTCGCGCTGCGCAGCGCCGCCCGGGCCGAGGCGGACGTGTCCGCCATCTCCTCCAGCCGGTACCGGCGTGCCGCGACCAGGGCGAACTCGATGGCCACGAAGAACGCGGACGCCGCGATCAACGCGATCGAGACGACGATCTCCACCCAGCTCACGACTGCTCCTCCAGGACCGCCGGGCGGATCCGCACCTGCTCCGGCACCCGCCGCTCCACGGCCAGCACCTCGATGTCGACGGCCCGGTCGGGCTCGTCGTCCTCCGCGCCGGCGTGCCGGGGAAGGACCACCCGCACGGTGTCGCCGGGCTCGGGCAGCCGCTGCAGCTCGGCGATCACCAGGCCGCTGATGGTCTCGTACTCACCCTCCGGGAGGTCGGCGTCCAGCAGCCTGCCGACCTCGTCGACGTGCATGGTGCCGGGCACGCGCCACCCGTCCGCCACGTCGAGCGGCTGGTCGGTGAGCGCCGGGTCGTGCTCGTCGGTGATCTCGCCGACGAGCTCCTCGGCGATGTCCTCCAGCGTGACGACGCCCGCCAGGCCGCCGTACTCGTCGACGACGGCGGCGAACTCGTCGTCCGCCTCGCGCAGCGCCTGGACGACGGCGGGCAGCGGCAGCGACGCCGGGACGACCACGGCCCGCCGCATCACCGCCGAGACCGGGGTGGTCGACGTGTCGCCGGTGAGGGCCAGCAGGTCCCGCAGGCAGATCACGCCCACGACCTCCTCGCCCGACTCGTCGAGCACCGGGTAGCGGGAGTGGCCCGCGGCCATGGCGTCCGCCAGCTCGGGGATGAGCAGGTCGGACTTGACCGAGGTGACCCGCGGCCGCGGGATCATCGCCGCCCGCACCGGGCGGTCGGAGAAGTCCAGCACCCGGTCGAGCATGATCGACAGGTCGGAGCGCAGGTCGCCGCTGTCCCGGGACTCGTCGATGATCGCCTCGAGGTCGCGCGGGGTGGCCGCGTGCTCGACGTCGTGCACCGGCTCGATCCGCAGCAGCTTGAGCAGCAGGTTGGACGCGGCGTCGAACACCGTGACCAACCAGCCGAACACGGCCAGGTAGAGGTTGGTGGGCACGGCCAGCCTGCGGGCGACGGGCTCGGGCCGGGCGATGGCGAGGTTCTTCGGGAACAGCTCGCCGAACACCATCTGCACGCCGGTGGAGATCAGCAGCGCGAGCACGGTGCCGAGCGCGACCGCCCAGCCCGCGCCGCCGAGCAGCTCGCCGACGCCCGCGCCGATCAGCGGTTCGGCGACGTAACCGACCAGGAGGCCGGTCACGGTGATGCCGAGCTGGGCGCCCGAGAGCATGAAGGAGGTGCGGTCGGTGACCGTCAGGGCGCGTTCGGCGCCCTTGTCACCCTGTGCCGCCCGGGCTTTGAGCCGCGAGCGGTCCACCGCCATGTACGCGAACTCCTGGGCGACGAAGAAGCCGGTCAGCGCGGTGATCGCGACGACGACCAGCAGGCCGAGGAGGATGCCGAGAACTGTCATCAGCATGGGGTCCGTCCGTGCGGGACGGTGCCGGTACTACAGGAGGGGTCCATGGCTCCGGGTATGTGAAGAAGGTCCGTTTCTCGAACGGCTCAACGGCGATGATGCCGAATCCGTTCCCGAAACGCATCCTGATGTCGGTCACCGGTCCCTCGAGGCGGGACGGTTCACCCGGCAGGGGGCCCGATCGACCGCGGTCGAGGATACGGGAGGCGCGCCGCCGGGCGTGTGCCGGTGCCCGCCGGGCGACGCGGCGGGCTCGCGGGTCCGCGGTCCGCGCACCTGTCGGTGGGCGTGGCTACCCTGACGCCATGAGCACCGATCCGCGTCGTGAGCTGGGCGCCGCGCTGCGGCGGTGGGTCCGCGAGGGGGTCGGCTCCGTCGGGGTCGTGCGAGTGCTGGACCGACACGGGTTCGGCACCGTCGAGTCGGGCCAGCTGGTCGCCGCCGCGGGGGGTGAGACCGCGGGGCTGCTCTACCGAGGCGCCCTGGACCCGGCCGCGCTGCCGCTCGCGGCCGCCGCGGCGCAGACCCCCGAGACCCGCAAGGCGCATGTCGCGGAGCCGGACGCGCTGAGCGCCGGGCTCGCCTGCGCCGGCGGTGCCACCCTGCTCGGGCACCCGCTGCCCGCGGCACTCGCCGAGGTCCTGGGCGCGGCGCTGGAGCAGGCCCGCCCGGCCGCGCTGCTGAGCACCGTCGACGGGTCGGCCACCGCCGTGCTGACCGGCCCGGACCTGCAGGAGCAGGTCGGGGACCCGGTGGCCGAGGAGGCCGTCGAGGCCGCCCGCGGATGGCTGCGGCGCGGCGCCACCCACACCGAGACCGTCGCGGACGTGCTGGTCGACCTGTGGGTCCCGGTGCCGTCGGTCCTGGTCGTGGGCGCGGGCGCGATCGGCGAGGCGCTGCTCGCGCAGGGGGCGCTGCTGGGCTGGACCGGTCGCACCGTCACCGAGCTCGACGAGGCGGTCGCGGCGGTGGAGGCGTTCACGGATGCGGACGTCGTCGTCCTGCTCGACCACGCCCCCCGGTTCGACGCGATGCTGCTGGCCGGGCTGCGGCACGGCCGCGGGTTCCTCGGCGCGCTCGGCTCCCGCCGCACCCAGGCCGCCCGCCGCGAGCGGCTGCTGGCCGCCGGGGTCACCGAGGACGAGCTCGCCGCGATCCACGGGCCCGTCGGGCTCGATCTGGGCGCCCGCACCCCGGCGGAGACGGCGGTGTCCATCGTCGCCGAGGTCCTCGCGGCCCGGTCCGGGCGCGCCCCCGCCGCACTGGCCGCGTCGGGCGGGCGGATCGGCGGGTGAGCGTCCCCACGCGGCGCCCGCCCGAGCCGCCGACCGAACCGCTCCGCCGGGAGCCCCGCCGCCGCGCGCGCACCGGGCTGGGGTGGGTCGCCCGCGCCGTCGTGGGCACGCTCCTGGTCGGGGCGATCATCCTGGGCGGCACGCTGTTCCGGGTGTGGCAGACCGCGCGGGTGGACGGGGACCGCCCGGTCGACGCGGTGATCGTCCTGGGCGCCGCGCAGTACGACGGGCAGCCCAGCCCGATCTTCGCCTGGCGCCTCGAGCACGCTGCGCAGCTGTACAAGGAGGGTCTGGCCCCGCGCGTCGTCACGGTCGGCGGCTCCCGGGTGGGGGACGAGTACACCGAGGCCGAGGCCGGCACCCGCTACCTGGTCCGGCAGGGCGTCCCCGCGAGCGCGATCACCACGGTCGCCGAGGGCCGGGACACACTCGGCAGCCTGCAGGCCGTGGCCGCCCGGGCGCAGCGGGACGGGTGGGAGACCGCGCTGATCGTCAGCGACCCGTGGCACTCGCTGCGGGCCCGCACCATGGCCCGGGACTCGGGGCTGGAGGCCTGGACGTCGCCGACCCGCAGCGGCCCGGTCGTCCAGACGCGGGAGACGCAGGCGAAGTACATCCTCCGCGAGACCGCCGCGCTGCTCTACTACCGGGTGACCCACGCCTCGGCGGAGACCACGGACACCGGACTGGGATGAGCTACTCGGACCACGACCGGGAACGGCTGCGGCCCGAGCCGCCGAAGGGATCCGGGATCGGGCGGCGCAGCGCGTTCTCCCGCGACCGCGCCCGGGTGCTGCACTCCGCCGCGCTGCGCAGGCTGGCCGGGAAGACGCAGGTCGTGGGGCCGGGGGAGGCCGCGGACATCACCGGCATCCCGCGCACCCGGCTCACCCACTCCCTGGAGGTCGCGCAGATCGGGCGGGGCATCGCCGAGGAGCTGGGCTGCGACCCGGACGTCGTCGACACCGCGGGGCTGGCCCACGACATCGGGCACCCGCCCTTCGGGCACAACGGCGAACGCGCGCTGGACGAGATCGGCGCGGCCTGCGGCGGATTCGAGGGCAACGCGCAGACGCTGCGGATCCTCACCCGGCTCGAGCCCAAGGAGACCGACGGGGGCCTCAACCTCACCCGCGCCACCCTCGACGCCAGCTGCAAGTACCCCTGGCTGCGCCGCGGGGACACCCGCAAGTTCGGCGCCTACGCCGAGGACGCGGAGGTGTTCGCCTGGGTCCGGGAGGGGGCGCCCGCCGAGCACCGCTGCCTCGAGGCGCAGGTCATGGACTGGTCGGACGACGTCGCCTACTCCGTGCACGACGTCGAGGACGGGATCCTCTCCGGCCGGATCGACCTCGCCGCCCTGGGCTCCCCGGAGGAGCGGGCGATGCTCGCCCAGCTCGCGGGCACCCACTTCGGCGCCGATCCCGCGGCGTGCGAGACCGCGGCGGAGGTGCTCGCCAAGCTGCCGGTCGTCGAGGCGGTCATGGGGTTCGAGACGGCGTCGGCGGCGGTCCAGGCCCACGTCGCGCTGAAGCGGCTGACCAGCGAGCTGGTGGGCCGGTTCGTCCGGGCGGCCACCGACGCCACGCTGCACGCCGTCGGCGGCGGCCCCGTCCCGATGGCCGACTCCGCACGCTCCGTCTCGGTACGCCGCTACACCGCCGACCTGATCGTGCCCGCGGACTCCGCCGCCGAGGTCGCGCTGCTCAAGGCGGTCGCGCTGCGCTACGTCATGCAGGACCCGGAGCGCCGCGCCATGCAGACCCGGCAGCGCGACCTGCTCACCGAGCTCGCCGAGGCCCTCCTGGCGGGCGCCCCCGGCACCCTGGACCCGGTGCGGGCGGGGGAGTGGGCCGCCGCCCCGGACGACCGCGCCCGCCTGCGCGTCGTCGTCGACCAGATCTCGGTGCTGACGGACGCCGGCGCCGTCGCCTGGCACCGCCGCTTCGCGGCCCGTGCGCGGTAAGTGGTGCCAGAGCACCACTTACCGCGCACGACCGCCGGAGGCGCGGATCACCTCACGTTTCCGGCGGCCGCGTCGTCTCCCGGGTGAGCGACGCTCCCCGAGCGTCACCGAGTGGGCGCCGGCCCGTCCCGTGCGCCCGAGGAGGAGCCATGGCCCGGATCCCCGCCGTCCCCGAGAGCGAGGCCGGTGTGCTCGGCCGGTTCGTGTACCGCCTGGCGCGCAAGCGGTTCGGGCTGGTGCCCGAACCCGTCGCGATCGCCCGACACCACCGCGGGCTGTTCTGGTCGGGGCTGGTCGCCGAGCTGGCGCTGGAGAAGGCGGCGACGCGCCTGCCCGCCCGGGTGCGGGAGATCGCCGTCTACCGGACGGCGACCGTCGTCGGCTGCGCGTGGTGCGTGGACTTCGGCACCATGCTGCAGCGGCTGGAGGGCCTCGACGTCGAGCGGCTGCGGCGCATCGCCGACTTCGCGACCGACCCGACCTACACCGACGCCGAGCGCCTCGCCATCCGCTACGCGGACGCCATGACGGCCACACCCACCACCGTGACCGACGCGCAGGTCGCGGAGCTGGAGGCGGAGTTCGGCCGGGCCGGGCTGCTGGAGCTGACGCAGGTGATCGCGGTCGAGAACCAGCGGGCGCGGGCCAACCACGCCCTCGGCATCGTGGACCAGGGCTTCGACGCCGCCTGCGCCGTCCGCTAGGGCGGCGTCGTCGGGTGAGGCGGCGTCGTCGGGTGGGGCGGTGTCATTCGCTGGGGCAGTACGCCGCGGTCGCGGCCTCGACGAGCAGCCGGGCGTCCCGGGTGGTGAAGCCGGCCGAGACCGCGTCCGACACCAGCTCGCTCCGGGACGACCCGTCCGCCAGGGCCGCGCAGACGCCGTGGCCCAGGTCGATCAGGACGTCCTCGGGGATCGCGTCGAACGACGGGCGCGCGGCCAGCGTGCCGAGGAAGACCCGGTCCCCGGTCGTGGCGGCCGTCGGGTCGGAGCGGGCGTCCGGCCGGGCCGCCGAGAGCGCCGCCGCGCCCACCCCGACGATCCCCGCACCGGACAGCACGATCACCGCGCACAGCGTGGCGGGCAGCACCCAGGCGGGCACCCGGGTGCGTGGTACGTCCGGCATCGGCGGGAGGTACGGCGGCGGGGGTCGGAGCGCGTGTCGCGGTCCGACGACCGGCGTCGGGTGACCCGTCGGCCCCCCGACCTGCGCGGGCCCCCGCTCGACGGGTGGGCGCGGGCCCGGGATCGGCGGGACCGGTGCGGCGTGCCGGGGACCCGGCACCCACGGATCACCCGCGGTGTGGCCCGGCCGCGGCGACCGGGCGGGCGGCGCGGCCCGGTGTCGCGGCGCTCCCGCCGCGGGCGGCCCCTCGTGCTCGGTCATCGTGTCCCCCCGGACCTCGTTCCCCACCCGACTCATCGCCCCCCGGCGGTCGGGTCTTACGCCCCGGTCGAGTGAACCCCGGGGATCCCGTCCGCGTCCACCGGGAGCGGCTCGCCCGGGCAGCCTGCCAACACGCGGGCGACGGCGTCGTGCTCGGCCTGGGTGACCCAGAGCGCGTACTTGGCCTTCACCGCGACCTGCCGGGCGACGTACGCGCACCGGTAGTCACGGTTCGGCGGCAGCCAGGTGGCGGCGTCCCCGTCGCCCTTGCCGTTGTTGGTCGGCCCGTCGACGGCGAGCAGGTTGAGCGGGTCGTTGCCCAGCCGCTCCCGGGCGTCCGGGTCGAGCTGCTGGGCGCCCTTCTGCCAGGCGTCCGACAACGCGACGACGTGGTCGATCTGCACCGCCGAGCTCGTGTCGGCGCCGCGGGTGAACAGTAGGTTCCTACCGGTGTAGGGGTCCGCGAGCAGGCCAGTCAGCACCACGCAGTCCCGTGTGCCCGGCTTGAAGGTCTCGTCGGTCATGTCCCGGGCGAGGACGTCGTTGCGCTGGTCGCAGCCGTTGCGGTCGACGTCCGCCCAGCGCTGGCCGAACTCGTCGCGGTCGTAGCCCGTCTTGGGCGCGCGCCCCTTGACCGGCAGCGTGGCGAGGGCGTCGGCGGCGGAGCCGACCGGCTGCGCCTCGGGCAGCGCGAGGTACCGGTCGGCCAGGGAGCCGCAGCCGGACAGCAGGAACAGGGAGAGCAGGAGGGGGACGAGAACGCGCACCGGACGATCCAACCCGCTGCGCCACGTGTCACCACGCTGACACGCCGTCACCACCAGGGGCGAAGCTTGTCCGGGTTCATCACCTGCCGCGCGGCCGTGATCCGGCCGTCCGCGTCCACGGTGAAGGCGGTCACCGACGCGGCGACCCCGTCCGCGGCCGGCGTCGCGAGGCCGGGCTCGCCGTTGACCAGCACGGTCGTCCAGCCGCTCACGTCGAAGGAGTACTTCGCGGACAGCCCGGCGAGGAAGCGGCCGACCTTGTCCGCTCCCGCCAGGGGGCGCAGGGCCGTCGCGACCCGGCCGCCACCGTCGCTGGTGAACGTGATGTCCGGGTGCAGGAGGCTCACCACCGCCTGCCAGTCGCCCCGGGCCAGCGCCGCACCGAACTCGGCCAGCACCCGCTGCTCGGTCGCGGCCGGGGCCCGGGCGGGCACGGGAGCCGAGGCGAGCGAGCGCCGGGCCGCGGCGGCGTGCTGTCGCGCCGCGTCCGCCGAGCAGCCCAGCACCTCGCCGATCTCGGCGTACCGCGTGCCCAGCGCCTCGTGCAGCACGAACGCCACCCGCTGGGCGGGGGTCAACCGGTCCAGCAGCAGCACCGCGGCGAGGCGCACGTCCTCGCCGCGGACGACGGCGGCGAGCGGCCCGTCGTCGTCCGGCGCGGTCACCAGCGGCTCGGGCAGCCACGGCCCCACATAGGTCTCCCGGCGCGCGGAGGCGGACGTCAGCCGGTCCAGGCAGATCCGGGCCACCACCGTCGTCAGCCACGCCCGGGGCTCCCGCACGTCCGAGGCCCGCGACCACCGGAACCAGGCCTCCTGGACCGCGTCCTCGGCGTCGGCCAGGCTGCCGGTGATCCGGTAGCCGACCCGCAACAGATGGGAGCGGTGTTCCTCGAAGTCCGTCGCCACAGCGGGTCACCTTGTCACTCGTCCGAATGACGGAGAACTTCTTACCCCCGTCCGATGTAACGCTCAGGTCCGCGGAGGAGATTCGTGAGGCATGAACATCCTCTCGGACGTGGTGACCGTCGCCGGTGTCAGCGCCGGGATCGTGCTGCTCCTCGCGCTCGCCGTCGCCCCGTGGCTGACCGAGCTGCCCGCCCCGCGCAAGCGGGACCTGCCGACCGACGCGCAGGGCTCGCTGCCGCGCACCGAGACCGCGGAGCCGCAGGTCGCGCTCCCCGCCCAGGGTGCGGCGCGCGGCACGGTGGCCGTGCGCGAGGCGCAGATCGTCCTCCCCGTGCAGCGCACCGCCGTCGCGATCGCCCTCCCCGGCCAGCGGGCCGCCACCCACCTGAGCTGACGGCCTAGACTCGCCCCCATGGCGGGGCGGATCCGGGACAGCGACATCGCGGAGGTCCGTGACCGCACCCGGATCGAGGACGTGATCGGCGACTACGTCGCCCTCCGGCCTGCGGGTGCGGGCTCGCTGAAGGGCCTGTGTCCCTTCCACGACGAGAAGACCCCGTCGTTCAACGTCCGTCCCGGGCGGGGCATGTTCCACTGCTTCGGCTGCGGCGAGGGCGGCGGCGCGATCGACTTCGTGATGAAGATCGAGCACGTCGGGTTCGTCGAGGCCGTCGAGCGGCTCGCGGACAAGTGCGGCGTCCAGCTGGTCTATGAGGGCGGCGGCGCGAGCGTCCAGAAGGACCGCGGCACCCGCTCCCGGCTCCTCGAGGCGAACAAGAAGGCCGCGGAGTTCTACGCCGCGCAGCTGCGCACCCCCGAGGCCGCGCAGGCCATGCAGTTCCTCACCCAGCGCGGGTTCTCCTCCGCCGCGGCCGAGCAGTTCGGCAACGGCTACGCGCCCTCGGGCTGGGACACGCTCACCAAGCACCTGCTGGCCCAGGGCTTCTCGCTCGACGAGCTGGAGAAGGCGGGCCTGTCCAAGCCCGGTCAGCGCGGGCACATCGACCGCTTCCACCGCAGGCTGCTCTGGCCGATCCGGGACCTCGGGGGTGACGTCGTCGGGTTCGGGGCCCGCAGGCTGTTCGACGACGACCGCATCGAGGCCAAGTACCTCAACACCTCCGACACGCCGGTCTACAAGAAGTCCAGCGTGCTGTTCGGCCTGGACCTGGCCAAGCGCGAGATCGCCAAGCGCCGCCAGGTCGTGGTGGTCGAGGGCTACACCGACGTGATGGCGATGCACCTGGCGGGCGTGCCCACCGCCGTCGCGTCCTGTGGCACGGCCTTCGGCACCGAGCACGTGAGCGTGCTGCGCAGGCTCATGGGGGACGACTCGTTCGACCGGGGCGAGGTCATCTTCACCTTCGACGGGGACGCGGCCGGGCAGGCCGCCGCGATGAAGGCCTTCGAGGGCGACCAGGCCTTCGTCGCGCAGACCTTCGTCTGTATCGCACCGGACGGGCAGGACCCCTGCGAGCTGCGCCAGGCCCACGGCGACACCGCCGTGCGGGACCTGGTGGCGCGCCGCGAGCCGATCATCGAGTTCGCGATCCGGACCAAGCTCAAGGCCTTCGACCTGGACACCCCGGAGGGCCGGATCAAGGCGCTGCAGGACATCGTGCCGGACGTCGCGAAGATCAAGCGCGAGGACCTGCGGGACGACTACGCGCGCCGGCTGGCGGGCTGGGTCGGCTGGGACGACATCGCCATGGTCGTGCGCCGCGTGCGCGAGGAGGCCGGGGGAGGGGCGCCGCGCCGGCGCCGGGCCGCCCCCGCCGCCCCCCGGCGGGACGATCCCCGCCTGCACCTGCAGCGCGAGGCGCTCAAGGCCGCCCTGCAGATCCCCGCGATCGCGGGCGAGGCGTACGACGAGCTGCCCGAGCAGGTCTTCACCCACCCGGCGTTCGCGTCCCTGCACATCGCGATCACCAAGGCGGGCGGGGTGTGCGCGGGCATGGACGGGGGAGAGGGCGGCGCGTGGGTCGAGGCCGTCGGCGCGGAGTGCACGCCGGAGGAGCGCAAGCTGCTCTCGGAGCTGGCGGTCGAGCCGCTCGAGCTGCCCCGCAAGCTCGGGGACGAGGTCCGCTACGTCGCCTCGGTGCTGGCCGGGGTGAAGCTCGCGCTGGTCGAGGCGCAGATCGCCGAGGTCAAGTCGCGGCTGCAGCGCACCAACCCCACCGAGGACCCCGAGCTGTACCACGAGCTGTTCGGCGACCTGGTGCCCCTGGAGCAGTACAAGATCGCGCTGCGGGAGCAGGCGAGCGGGGCGCACCGATGAGGTGGGCCTTCTGGCGGGAGGCGCTCCCGGAGGGGTTCGAGGGCGAGCTCGATCCCGAGGAGCACGTCGTCGCCACCGCGGACGTCCGGTCCGGGGGGCACCTCGTCGTCACCAACCGGGGGGTGTGGTTCCCCGGGGCGGACGAGCGCGTGGGCTGGCACCTGGTGTCCAAGGCCACCTGGACGGACGGCGCGATGATCTTCGTCGTCGCGACCGAGGAGGACCTCGGCCGGGCCTTCCTCCTGCACGACGGTCCGCCCCGCCGCTACGTGCTCGGCGAGCCCGGCAAGGTGCCCAAGGCGGTGCACGACCGCGTCACGCAGTCGATCGTGTCCCGGGAACGCGCCCGCATGGCGGACGGTCGCGAGGCCTGGATGCTTGAGCGGCGCATCGCCGGGCGGGACGGCACCGTCCGCCAGATCCGACCCGACCACCCCCTGTGAGCGGCGATGAGGGCTCTGGCGACCATCCCCGCTCACGACCGCTGAGCTGGGAGGACGCGTGACCACCACCTGGGACCCGGCGCTCTACCTGGACTTCGACGACCTCCGTGCCCGGCCCTTCCGGGACCTCGTCGCCCGGATCCGGGCCGAGGACCCGCGCCGGGTCGTCGACCTGGGCTGCGGGCCCGGGAACATGACGGCCACGCTGGCCGCCCGCTGGCCCGAGGCGATCATCGACGCGATCGACTCGTCGGCCGAGATGGTGGCCGCCGCCCGCGCGAACGGCGTCCCCGCCGAGCGTCGGGCCGTCGAGGACTGGACGCCCGCGCCGGACACCGACGTCGTCGTGACGAACGCGGTGCTGCAGTGGGTGCCCACTCACCGGGAGCTCATCCCGCGCTGGCTCGCCGCGCTGCCGCCCGGCGCGACCTTCGCCTTCCAGGTGCCCGGCAACGGTGCCGCCCCCTCGCACGCGCTCACCCGCGCGCTCGCCGCGCAGCGCGGCGTCACGGTGCGCGGCGAGCCGGACGTCGCCGCGCCCGCCGAGTACGCCGAGCTGATGTCCGCTCCCGACCTCGCCGCCGAGGTCGACGTCTGGGAGACCACCTACCTGCAGCGGCTCACCGGCGAGGACCCCGTGCTGCACTGGCTCGGCAGCACCACCCTGCGCCCGGTCCGGGACGCGTTGTCGGCCGAGGACTACGCGGACTTCACCGCCGAGCTCGCCCCGCAGCTGCGGGCGGCCTACCCGCCGAGCGCGGACGGCACCACCTGGTTCCCCTTCCGGCGGATCTTCGGAGTGGCCCGCCTGCCCAGGTGAGCTCGGAGCACCTGGTGATCATGCCGCGTGGTGATCAGCAGGCGCTGAGGGTCGGATGATCACGACAACTCAACCCTGAGCGCCTGATGATCACCCCCGCAGCATGATCATCAGGCGCTGAGGGCTCTCGCCTCCGCCGCCCGGTGCGCCCGCAGGCCCGTCTCGCCCGGCGCGACGTGCGGGTGCAGCTCGAGCGCCGCGTAGTCCTGCCGTTCGGGGCGGTAGGGGATCGGCGGATCCGACGCCACGCCGGCCAGCCGCGCGACCAACGCGTCACCGGCGGCGTCCGCGTCCGCGGCGGAGTACCGGTCCGCGCCGGCCACGAGGTGCGGCGCGAGCACCGTGGCCCCGGCGTAGAAGAGCGTGCCGTGCAGGATCGGGAAGAGCACCTCCTCCAGCTCCCCGTTCACCCCGCGGGGCCCGAACGCGGCGGCGGGCCCGCCCGCGGAGGTCACGACGAGGGCCCGCTTCCCGGCCAGGATCCCGTCGCCGTAGCGGCGGGTCCGCCCGTCCGGCCCGCGCACGCCGTACCCGAAGCCGCTCACGAACACCCGGTCGACCCAGCCCTTGAGGATCGCGGGCATCCCGAACCACCACAGCGGGAAGTGCAGCACCAGCAGCTCGGCCCGGCGGATCTTGTCCTGTTCCGCCCGCACATCTGCCGGCAGTGTGCCCGCCGCGTACGCCGCACCCGCCGCCTCCGACACGAACAGCCGGTCGGAGACGCCGTAGTCGGCGGCCGTGACCACCGGGTCCCACCCCATGGCAGGCAGGTCCGACACCTCCACAGCGTGTCCGGACGACCGCAGCGCGGCGACCCCACGGGCGGCGAGGGTGGCGGTCAGCGACTGCGGATCCGGCGGGGCGACGACCCAGAGAACGTCCATGTCGTCGATCCTGCGCACCCCGTCCACGCCGGACAATGGCCTGACGGACAGCATGTGCGAACATCGGGCCATGACCCACCGCGTGGCCGTCTTCGTGCGCGACGGCGCCCTTCCCATGGAGATCGGCATCGTCCACCGCATCTTCGGGCAGGCGGGACCCGGCCTCTACGAGGTGCTGACCTGCACCGTCACCCCCGGCCCGGTCCGCACCGACGCGGACTTCTCGATCAACGTCGAGCACGGCCCCGAGCTCCTGGAGACCGCGGACACGGTCGTGGTCCCCGCCTCGAAGCCGGACGACGAGGCGCGCCCGATGACCCCGGAGATCGCCGCGGCGTTGGCGCGCATCCGACCCGGGGTCCGCATCGCCTCGGTCTGCACCGGCGCCTTCACCCTCGCCGCCGCCGGTCTGCTCGACGGGCGCCGCGCCACCACGCACTGGCGCTCCGCCGACCGCTTCCGCGCGCTGTTCCCGCAGGTCCTGCTCGATCCGGACGTCCTCTACACCGAGGACGGCGGGATCCTGACGTCTGCGGGCGTGGCGTCCGGCATCGATCTCTGCCTGCACATGGTCCGCTCCGACCACGGGGCCGCCGTGGCCAACGAGGTGGCCCGCGGCACCGTCGTCCCGCCCCACCGCGACGGCGGCCAGGCCCAGTTCGTCCGACGTCCGGTGCCCGAGCCCGCCGTCTCCTCGACCGGGCGGGCGCGGGAGTGGGCCCTGGCCAACCTGCACCGCCCCGTGTCGCTGCGCGAGCTCGCGGCCCGGGAGTCGACCAGCACCCGCACCTTCACCCGCCGCTTCCGCGACGAGATGGGCACGTCGCCGGGGCGCTGGCTCTCCCGCCAGCGCATCGAGCGGGCGCGGGCCCTGCTGGAGGAGACCGATCTCCCCGTGGACGACGTCGCGGAGCGCGCGGGGTTCGGCACCGCCGCGTCCCTGCGGCTGCACCTGCAGACCGAGCTGGGGGTCTCGCCCACCGCCTACCGGCGGACCTTCCGGGCCGAGCGGGTCTGAGCCTACTGTCGGGGGACATGGGCGACCTCACCGATCACCTGGTCCACTTCTCCGGCCGCGGGCAGTTCAGCCCGGACGTCATCGCGCGCGCCGCGGGCAGCATCGTGGTGACCGAGGACGGGCGTGAGCTGCTGGACTTCACCTCCGGCCAGATGAGCGCGATCCTCGGCCACTCCCACCCGGAGATCGTCGAGACGGTGCGGGAGCAGGTCGGCACGCTCGACCACCTCTACAGCGGCATGCTGAGCCGCCCGGTCCTCGACCTGGCCCGCAGGCTCACCGAGACCGTGCCCGCGCCCCTGGACAAGGCGATGTTCCTGTCCACGGGCGCCGAGGCGAACGAGGCCGCGCTGCGGATGGCCAAGCTCGTCACGGGTGGGCACGAGGTGGTGTCCTTCGCCCGTTCCTGGCACGGGATGACCGGCGGCGCGGCGGGCGCGACCTACAGCGCGGGACGCGTCGGCTACGGGCCGGGCGCGCCGGGCAACTTCGCGCTGCCGGTGCCGGACGCCTTCCGCCCGCCGCTGACCGACGCCGACGGGAACCTGGACTGGCGCCGCCAGCTCGACCTCGGCTTCGACCTGATCGACGCCCAGTCCGTCGGCGGTCTCGCGGCCTGCCTCGTCGAGCCGATCCTGAGCTCCGGCGGCGTCGTGGACCTGCCGCCCGGATATCTCGCCGCGCTGCGGGACGAGTGCCACGAGCGCGGCATGCTGCTGATCCTCGACGAGGCGCAGACCGGCCTGTGCCGCACGGGGGACTGGTACGCCTTCGAGCGCGACGGCGTGGTCCCGGACATCCTGACCCTGTCCAAGACCCTGGGCGCGGGGCTCCCGCTGTCCGCTGTGCTGACCAGCGCGGACATCGAGGAGCGTGCCCACGAGCGTGGCTTCCTGTTCCTCACCACCCACGGCAACGACCCGCTGGTCGCCGCCGTCGGCCTCACCGTCCTGGACGTCCTCGTTCGCGACCGACTGGACCTGCGCGCCCGCGAGCTCGGCGCCCGGCTGCGGGCGGGTCTCGACGAGCTCGCCACCCGGCACCCGGTGATCGGGGACGTCCGCGGCCGCGGCCTGCTCGTCGGACTCGAACTGGTCCCGTCCGGGGCCTGGGAGGACGCGGACGCGCTCGGTGCCGCCGTCACCCGCCGCTGCGCGGAGCTGGGCCTGCACATGAACATCGTCCAGCTGCCGGGGATGGGCGGCACCTTCCGCATCGCGCCGCCGCTGACCGCGAGCGAGGCCGAGATCGACCGCGGGGTGGCGCTCCTCGACCAGGCGCTCGCCGACACGGTCTGATCGACGTCCGGGACGCCGGGCGGGTCGACGGGCGCCTTCAGAGGAGGTGGCGCAGGGTCGCCGCCGGATCGGCGAGGAACTCGCGGGTGGCCCGGACCGGCAGGCAGTCGTCGTAGGCGACGGTGTGCAGCCCGCCGTCGGCGTCGATCTGCAGGATCCGGGCGCCGGGCAGCGCCGGGAGGATCGGGCTGTGCGTGGCGATCAGGAACTGCGAGCCGCCCCGGGTGAGCTGATCGATGCGGGTGAGCGCGGCCAGCTGGCCCTGCGGCGACAACGCGGCCTCCGGCTCGTCGAGCAGGTAGAGGCCGTTCGGGCGGAAGCGGTGGGTGAGCAGGTCGAGGAACGACTGGCCGTGGGAGCGCTCGTGGAGGGAGACCCCGCCGTACGGCGCCAGCTCCAGTTCGCGGGCCTCGATCTCCGAGGCGACGTTGTAGAAGGTCTCGGCGCGCAGGAAGAAGCTCGACCGCTCCCTGCCGGGGGCGCGGGAGACGGTCAACGCTCCGCCCAGCTCCGACTCGGTCGACCGGGTCGTGAACCGGAAGTGGCGTGAGCCGCCCTCGGGGTTCAGCCCGGCCGCGACGGCGAGCGCCTCGATCAGCGTGGACTTCCCGGACCCGTTCTCACCCACCAGGAACGTCACCCCGGGCCCGAACTCCAGCCGGCGTCCGCGCAGGGCGGCGACGACCGGGAGGCTGAACGGGTAGCGGGCCCAGTCGGCGACCTCGTCGTCGACCGCGACACGGCGCAGGAAGATCCCCGCGCCGCGCGGGGGTCGCGGGGCTCTCAGCGCTCCTGGCGCGGGCCGCTGAGGACCTCCTCCACGCGCGCCCGCACCACGCCGGCCGCGCCCTGCACCGCGGGGTGGTCGGCCACCCGCTGATAGGTGCGGTGCAACTGCTCGTAACGCTCGTGGCCGGCCTTCGTGCCCAGCACGTAGCCGATCGCGGCACCCAGCAGGAACTTGAGCATGGCGGCCCTCCGGTTCGACGTCTCACCCATCCTGCCGCAGCCACCCCCACCGGCGCCGCGCGCGGGCGGGGAGGGGGCCCCGAAAGGGGTCCGCGGCGGTGTTGTACTGTTCCTCTCGCCGGTTGAGCGGGGCACCGCCACCGGCCGAGCGGTCCTCCGTAGCTCAATTGGCAGAGCATGCGACTGTTAATCGCAGGGTTACTGGTTCGAGTCCAGTCGGAGGAGCTTCTTCCCAGGTCAGCGGCACATGGACCGGCCCACGTACGCGGATTTCACCGGCGCGGGTGACCATCGACTCGTGAGTCGGATTCCGGAGCCTGAGCGTGTTCGCCGGTTGGTGGAGCGTTTCGCCTTCGGTGCGGTGGCGTCGGACGCTCCCGGCGCCCCCGTCTGCCCTGACGCGGTGGGTGCGGCGTTGTTGGCCCAGCAGCCCGGTGGGGTGGAGCCGCCGGATCTGGGTGCGCCGCCGGCGGTGGATGCGAAGGACCCGGCGGTGAAGGCCGCGGCGGAGAAGGCGTTGTCGGCGCAGAACTCGCTGGCGGTGCGCTGGTGGGTGGATCGGATGGTGTCGAGCCCCACTCCGTTGGTGGAGAAGGTGACGTGGTTCTGGCACGGGCATTTCGCCACCGGAGCGGGGATGGTGCGCAGCGCGGGGCTGATGGTGGCCCAGAACCAGACGTTGCGGGCGCTGGGGCTGGGTGGTTTCGAGCCGTTGGCGCAGGCCATGGTGGTCGATCCGGCGATGGTGGTGTGGTTGAACGGCAACCAGAACCGTGCGGGCGCGCCGAACGAGAACCTGGGGCGCGAGCTGATGGAGCTGTTCGTGCTGGGCGTGGGCAACTACACCGAGCCGGACGTCAAGGAGGCGGCTCGGGCGCTGACCGGGTGGACGGTGGACAGGGACCGGATGCGCGCGGTGGTGGACCCGAAGCGGTTCGACGCCGGCCCGAAGACGGTGCTGGGTGCTCCGGTTTCGGACGCGCACTCGCTGGTCGCGATGGTGGTGGCTCGGCCGGAGTCCGCGCGGTTCGTGGTGGCGCGGGTGTGGGCGCGGTTCGTCTCGGACACCCCGCCGCCGCCGGACGTGGTGGAGCGGCTGGTGGCGGCCTTCGGGGCCGGACGGGACGTCCGGGCGCTGCTGGGCGCGGTGGTCGCCGAGCCGTTGTTCGCCGATCCCGGCTCGCAGCTGGTGAAGCAGCCGGTCGAGTGGGCGGTGGGGCTGATGCGGGCGGTCGGGGTGCGCCCGGCCGAGCTGGCGGACAAGGACTGGGCCGGGGTGCAGGACGCGTTGGGACGGTTGGGGCAGGTGCCGTTCCAGCCGCCCAGTGTCGGGGGTTGGCCGGTGGGGCAGGCGTGGCTCACCACGGGGGCGGCGTTGGCGCGGTTGAGTCTGGCTCAGGTCGTGGCGAGGAACGTCGGTGAGCCGCCGCGCACGATCGAGGAGGCGGGCGCGATGCTCGGCGTCGCTGCGTGGTCGCCGCGGACGAGGGCGGCACTCGACCACGTCCGTACGGACCCGCGGGCGCTGCTGGCCGTGGCGGCGACGTCGCCGGAGTATGTGGTGAGCCGATGAGGGATCTGACACGCAGGCGGTTCCTGCAGTTCAGCGGGGTGACCGCGGCGGCGGTGCTCGCGGCGGGCGGGACGGCGGTGGGTGTCGACCGGTTGTTGTCCGCGCCGCCGTCGGGGGACTCCGTGCTGGTGCTGGTCACCCTCTACGGCGGCAACGACGGGTTGAACACCCTGATCCCGGCGCAGGACCGGGCGTATCAGGACGGCAGGCCGGAGCTGGCGTACGCCCCCGAGCAGGTCCTGGCCCTCGGTGAGGGTCTCGGGCTCAACCCGGGCCTGCGGCGGCTGCACGGCTTGTGGGAGCAGCAGCGGCTGACGGTGGTGCGCGGGGTCGGGTACCCGCGGCCGGACCACTCGCACTTCCGGTCGATGGCGATCTGGCAGACGGCGTCACCGGACACGTCCGTGCGGACCGGGTGGCTCGGGCGGTGGCTCGACCACGCCCACACCGAGCACGGTGCCGACCCGTTGCGGGCGGTCAGTCTCGAGCCCACGCTCCCGCCGTTCCTGGCCGGGGAGCGGACCGCGGGGGCCACGATCCGCCCGGAGGGGCTCGCCCTGCCGCAGAAGTCGCTGGCCGAGGCCTATCGGGGGCTGGGTGTGGCGGACGGGGGTGACTCGCCGCTGCAGGCGCGGGCGGCGGAGTCGGTGACGGAGCTGTTCACCGTGGCGCAGGCGGTGAACGGGGCGCTGACCCCGGGGACGCCGAACACCCTCGCCGCTCAGCTCGGCGCGGTCGCCGCGCTGGTGCGCGCGGGTGCGCCGCCGCGGGTCTACTCGGCGTCACTGGGGGGTTTCGACACCCATGCCGACGAGCGCGGCACGCAGGAGCGGTTGCTCGGCGAGCTCGACGCGGCCCTGGGTGGGTTCGTCGACGCGCTCGCGGGGGTGTCGCGCCGGGTGGTCACCGTCGTCTACTCGGAGTTCGGGAGGCGTGTCCGGGCGAACGCGGGGCAGGGGACCGACCACGGGACCGCGGCGCCGGTGTTCGTCCTGGGGGAGCGGGTGCGCTCGGGGTTCCTGGGGGAACAGCCCTCGCTCGAGGACCTCGACGACGGCGACCTCAAGTACACGGTGGACTTTCGGGACGTCTACGCCTCGGTGCTCGAGGACGTGCTGGGAGCGGACGTGGAACCGGTGCTGGGGACCTGGAAGGGACGAGCGGGGTTCGAGACGACCACTCCGTGACAGTGCCGCCGGTGGGCGGTGCGCGCCAACGCTCCGGCCTACCGCGGCCGGACCTCGTCAGCACCCTCCCGGTCGCCCCGCAGTGCCGCGGTGACACCGTCGAGCACGCGGGCGAGGCCGAACTCGAAGAGGTCCTCGCCGTCGTCTGACGGCGCTCTGCTCAGGACCCGGGTGAGCAGTGGGAGGTCGCGTCCGGAGGCCTCGATGTCCGCGACGGCCGGGGCGCGGTCGGCCGTGGGGGTCGCCGCGCCCCGGACGTAGCCGTTCACGAGGTGCAGGATCCGCAGGGCGGTGGGCAGGGTCGCGCCCGAGCCGACGATCAGGGCCGACGCCGTCTCGGCCCACGTGCATTCGGCGGGGCCCATCCGCCGCGGGCCGGTGACCAGCGGGAGCGTCCAGGGGTGGGCCTGCAAGACCGCGCGGTTGGCCCGGGTCCACGTGGCGAGCCCGTCCGGCACGGAGGTTCCGACGAGGCCCGGCGGTGCCCCGATCGCGTCGTCGAGCATCAGGTCGACCAGGGCGTCCTTGTGTGGCACGTGCCGGTAGAGCGACATCGGTGCGGCCCCCCGCTCGCGCCGGGCGGGGCATGGTGGATCGGGTTGTCCACCAGCAGGCTCAGGTCGAGGGGGAGCGCGCCGAACACGTAGGCGCCGCTCGGCTCCGGCGGCTCCGAACCGCCGCGGAGACGCTCGTGCAGGCCCCGCCGATCGAGCATCCGCACCACCTGGCCGACCAGCCCGTTCGCTCTCGGCTCGGTGCTGATCGTCGGCAGGCGGTCCAGCACGATCGGCCGGACCCCGGCCAGGCTCAACTCGCAGGCCACCATGAGTCCGTTCGGTCCCGCACCGGCGATCACGACATCGGCAACGGCATCCGTGGTCATTCGAACGTCCTCCTGTGCCCGGGGAAGGGCATGACCGGTCGATCCCGTCCTCGCGGCGGGGCTCGAACCTCGTGGAATTCCTACGGTGTGCTCGGTGCAGGCAGCCCGGCCGCGAGCTGCGCGAACGCGTCACGCAGTAGCGTCGCCATCGGGATGGGCGGGTTCGCGCGGATCCAGTGGTCGGAGGCGACGGTGATCGCTCCACCGACTGCTGCGGCGACGAGGTGCGGGTACACGTCGGTCTCGACATCGGTTCCGTGCGTTCGGCGATCGCCGCGGCCAGTTCGGCCTGTGCCGCCACGGTGGCCTTCAGGTACTCGCCCTGCAGAGTCGGTTCGGTGAGCATGAGCCGGACACCGTCGGCCCACCGCCGCCCGGGTGGTTGATCGCCCTCGTCCTCCTGCCCCGGTGCGGACCGGGCCAGGACCGCCTCGGTGATCGCTTCCCACAGCGACTCGCCTGCGGGCCGCACGCGCAGTTCGTCGCTGATCTGCAACGCGCGGTCGAGGTGCCTGGCGGCTATCGCCTCGGCCTTGTTGGAGAAGTAGTCGCGACTGGTCCGCGCCCGGCGCCACGGGCCACGTCGGATGCCTCGCCCAGGTCGCGGATGCGGTCGTCGAGCTCGTCGATCCGGGCGCGGGCGGCGGCGAGTTCGTCGGTGCGGGTGCGGAGGTCCGCGCGGGCGGTGTCCAGCTCGGCGACGGCGTGGTCGCGGGCGTCGTCCGCGCGCCGGCGGGCCTGGTCGGTGTCGTCCAGGCGGTGTTCGAGATCCATGATCGCCTGTGCCGAGACGAGGGTGTGTCCGGCGTCGAGGAGCCTGCGCAGCCGCGCGGCGACCCGGAGCTGGCGTCGGGAGTAGCGGCGGTGTCCGCCGCCGGTGCGATGGGGCTGCAGGACCCCGGTCGTGTCGAGGCTGCGCAGGAAGGCAGGCTGGACGTCGAGGAGCTCCGCGGCCTGTCCCATGGAGACGGCCGGGTAGTCCTCGTCGTCCAGCCTGCCGAGGTCGTCGGTCAAGGGTTATCGGTCTCCGCTGTGGTCATCGTCTGTCGTCATCGTCCTCCCGCGGGGTCGTGGAAACCGGGGGTCGTCGGCCTTCCGGCGCCGGTCGCGGCCGGTCGGCCGGTGCGCCGGAAGGCTCAGGGGCCGGCCGCGGTCAGTCCGGACCGTTCCGGCTGCCCGCTCGAGTCGTCGGGGGAGGCGTCCGCGGGCCCCGGATGCAGGGCGGTCCGGTCGCCGGCGTGGCTGATCTCGATCTTGCGCGGCTTGGCCCGGGCGGCGACCGGGATGGTGATCGCGAGGACGCCGTCCCGGTAGGTCGCGGTGAGTCGGTCGCCGTCGAGGTCGCGCCCCAGCATGAGGCGCCTGCTGAACGAGCCCCGCGGTCGTTCGCGGGTCAGCCAGTCCCCGCCCTCGTGCGGGGTGCTGCGCTCGGCGCGCACGGTCAGCGCGTTGCCCTCGACGGTGACGTCGATGGAGCCCGGGTCGACGCCGGGGAGGTCGAAGGTCGCGACGAAGTGGTCGTCGAGGCGCTGGATGTCCATCGGCATCCCGGTGGGCATGCCGGTCTGTCCCGCCACCTTGTCCAACAGCCGGACGGCGTCGGCGAACGGCTCGTAGTTCAGCAGCATCGTGATCTCTCCTTCCGTGGTGCTGCCTTCCGGAGGGGGCATGAGAATTTGTAGCGCGCACTGGAGGTTTGCGCAAGCCTCGACTGAGAGAATTTCTGTCGGGCGGTGTGGAAGTCGGATGCGCGCTCAGCCCTGGGCGCCTGGTGATCGTCCGGCGCGGTGCCCACCAGGCGCTGGCGGTCCGCGCTCGCCCGGGTGCCGGCCCGCCTCGGCGACCTGGACACCGCGCGCGTCGTCCACGGCTCAGCTCGCGGTCGGCGGAGCGGTTCCTGTTCTCTCGCTTCGACATCCGGGAGTGGACCTGCCCGACGTGGGCGGGACCGGGCGGTGCGCTCCCCAGGCACCGCCCGGCCCCTCGCGGGACCCGGACGCGTCCGGCTCGTGGTTTCGGGTGGTCGCAGACATCGTGGGAGGGCCGTCGATCGGCGGTCCGGCGACGGCGTGAAGAATAAGCACGCGCAGGTGTCGTCCGCGTTCGGCCGAACGGGTCCTCTTCCTGCACGTCGCGGGCGCCAGGGTCCTTGGTCCCGGGTGTGTCCCGGATCCGCCCGGCCCGAGTGCGGTCGTCCGGCCGGATCGGGGTGCGGCAACCGTGCCTAGCGTTCGGATCCGTGCACGGTCCGGTCGACCGTCGGGGCGGGGTTCCGACGGCGCGCGCACCGGGACGGCGCCCGCATCGCCCCCCGCCGGGCGTCGTCCCGGCCCCGTTACCCTGGACGCCGTGGTGGAACAGGGTGGCAACCCCGATGGGGCACGGGTCCTGGCGGAGGCCGGGCGCAGGCGGTCGTTCGCCGTCATCTCCCATCCCGACGCGGGCAAGTCGACCCTCACCGAGGCGCTCGCGCTGCACGCCGAGGTGATCGACTCGGCCGGTGCGGTGCACGGGAAGTCGGGCCGCAAGGGCGTCACGTCCGACTGGATGGAGATGGAGCGCCAGCGCGGCATCTCCGTGTCGTCCGCGGTGCTGCAGTTCGAGTACGGCGGCGCCGTGATCAACCTGCTGGACACCCCCGGTCACGGGGACTTCTCCGAGGACACCTACCGCGTGCTCGCCGCGGTGGACGCCGCCGTGATGCTGCTCGACGCCGCGAAGGGCCTCGAGCCGCAGACCCTCAAGCTGTTCGACGTCTGCCGCTCGCGCAAGATCCCCGTGATCACGTTCGTGAACAAGTGGGACCGCCCGGGCCGGGAGGCCCTGGAGCTGCTCGACGAGGTGGAGCAGACCATCGGGCTGCGTCCGATGCCGCTGACCTGGCCGCTCGGCATCGCCGGCGCGCTGAAGGGCCTGATCGAGGTCGAGACCGGCGAGTACACGAAGTTCACCCGGGCCGCGGGCGGTGCCACCCGGGCCACGGCCGAGGTCGTCCCCGCCGAGGTCGCCGCCGCGGACGAGCCGGAGTTCTGGCAGACCGCGCAGGACGAGATCGCGCTGCTCGAGGAGATCGGCGCGACCTTCGACGAGAAGGACTTCCTCGCGGGCAGCGCCACCCCGGTGCTGTTCGGGGCCGCGCTGTCCAACATCGGCGTCGCCCGGCTGCTGGACGCGCTGGTCGCGCTCGCCCCGCCGCCCGGCGAGCGGGAGGACGCGGAGGGCCGCCCCCGCGAGCTCGACGCCCCGCTGTCCGGCCTGATCTTCAAGGTGCAGGCGGGCATGGACAAGGCGCACCGCGACCGGATGGCCTTCCTGCGCATCAACTCCGGGCGCTTCGAGCGCGGCATGGTGCTCACCCACGCCGCCACCGGCAAGCCGTTCGCCACCAAGTACGCGCAGTCGGTCTTCGGCAACCAGCGCACCACCGTCGAGGAGGCCTTCCCCGGCGACATCGTGGGCCTGGTGAACGCCAACGCGCTGCGGCCGGGGGACACCCTCTACGCCGCGCGGCCGGTGGAGTACCCGGCGATCCCCAGCTTCGCCCCGGAGCACTTCTCCGTCGCGCGCTGCGCCGATGCGGGCAAGACCAAGCAGTTCCGGCGCGGCATCGAGCAGCTCGACGGCGAGGGCGTCATCCAGGTGCTGCGCTCGGACCGTCGGGGGGACCAGGCTCCGGTGCTGGCCGCCGTCGGCCCCCTGCAGTTCGACGTCGTGGCGGCCCGGATGGAGTCGGAGTTCAACGCGCCGATCCGCCTGGAGGGCCTGCCCTACCAGATCGCCCGGGTGACGAACGAGGCAGGCGAGGCCGCGCTGTCGAGCCAGTCCGAGTGCGAGGTGTTGACCCGCAGCGACGGTCTGAAGCTGGCGGTGTTCAGCAACAAGTGGCGGATGGACGTGGTGATCCGCAAGTTCCCGGACGTGCCCTTCGAGCCGCTGCTGGCGGGCACGGTGCAGTGAGCTGGTCCAACTGGGCGGGCAACCAGCGCACCACCCCGGTGCGCACGGTGCTCGCCCGGTCCGCCGCGGAGGTCGCGGCCGCCGTGGTCCGGGCCGCCGACGAGGGGCACCGGGTGAGCGCGCTCGGCTCCGGGCACTCGTTCAGCGGGATCGGCGTGCCGGACGGCGTGGCCGTGCGGCCGCCGTCGGGTCCCGGGATCGTCGTCGAGGGCGACGTGGCGCACGTGCCCGCGGGCATGACCCTGCGCACGCTGAACGACCTGCTCTGGGAGCACGGCCGCGCCCTGCCCAACCTCGGTGACATCGACGCCCAGACGATCTCCGGCGCGCTCGCCACCGGCACCCACGGCACCGGGGCCGGGTACCGGGGGATCGCCGCGCAGGTCCGCGGGTTCGAGATCGTCCTGGCCGACGGCTCCGTGGTGCGGGCGGACGGGGACCTGCTGCGGCTCGGCCGGATCGGGCTGGGCGCGCTGGGGGTCGTGACGAGCGTGACCCTGGAGACCGTCCCCGCCTTCGCGCTGCGCGCCCGGGAGCGGCTCGTCCCGCTGGAGCAGGCCCTGGAGCTGGCGGCGCTCGACGCGGACCACGCCGAGTTCTACTGGTTCCCGCACACCGAGCACGCGGTCCTGAAGTCCCACACCCGCACCGCATCATGGAGCCACAATGTCGATATCGGGGCGCGAAAACGGCGTTATGGATCCTTAATGCGGGACGAGGTGCTGGGGAACGGCGGGTTCGCGCTCGTGTGCGCGCTCGGTGATCGCGTGCCCGCGCTCGTGCCCCGGCTGAACCGGGTCTCGTCGCGGCTGATGCCTGCGGGGGAGTACACCGACCGCTCGTACCGCGTGTTCTGCTCGCCGCGGCGCGTGCGGTTCGTGGAGATGGAGTACGCCGTGCCGCTCTCCGCACTGGGCGCGGCGTTCGCCGGGCTGCGGTCGGCGGCCGAGCGGCACGCGCGGGCCGTCACGGTGCCGGTCGAGGTCCGGCTCACCGCCGCGGACGACGTGCCGCTGTCGATGGCGTACGGGCGGGAGTCCGCCTACCTGGCCGTCCACGTGCACGCGGGGCGGCCGTACGAGGCCTACTTCGCGGCCGTCGAACAGGTGATGACCGGGCTCGACGGGCGGCCGCACTGGGGCAAGGTGCACACCCGCACGGCCACCGACCTGCGCACCGTGCACCCGTGTCTCGACGAGTTCAGGGCGCTGCGGCAGCGCCTCGATCCGGGCGGTCTGTTCCGCAACCCGCATCGCGAGCGGGTGCTCGGATAGCCGGGGAGATCCCCGTCTCACACTGAGATTCTCCTTGTTTCGTAGGCTCGCCGCGGGGCACCATTAGACATGGCTAACGCAGGACCGGTAGCTCGGGAGTTCCGCACCCAGACGCTGGCCTGCCTCGTGGTGCCGAGGCGGACCCGCGTGGTCCCCCGCCCCCTGAACGTCCGGCTGGTCGCCGTCGGCGCCGCCCTGATGGTCCTGCTGGCGGTCGCCACGATCGTCGCCGTCACGCTCGGGGCGCCGCCCGCGGTCTTCCTGCCCCTCGCGGCTCTCGCCCTGCTCGTCCGCCCGGCGATGGTGCTGCACCACCGGCGGAGTCGTCAGAACTGACGATGCGCCGGGGGAGGGTTCCCCGGACGACCCGCCGACGTCACGCTCCGTCCTGTTAGGAGACGTGAACGTCATGTGTCGGCAACCCGTTCGGGTGTTCGGCTCCGCAGGCTCAGGCGCGAGACCAGAGCCCCGAAGCAGAGGACCGCCCCATGAGTGGAAATGCCGCGCGCCTGCAGGCGATCTCGGCCGTCGAGGCCTATGTGCCGCCCGCCGTCAGCTTCGTGGCGGGAGAGGCCCCGGGGGAGATCTTCGGCGAGAACGTGTTCAGCCGGTCGGTGATGCAGAAGCGGCTGCCGAAGTCCGTGTTCAAGTCGGTCACGGCGACGATCGAGAAGGGCGCCAAGCTGGACCCGGTCGTCGCGGACGCGGTCGCCTCGGCGATGAAGGACTGGGCGCTGGAGAAGGGCGCCACGCACTACGCGCACGTCTTCTACCCGCTCACCAACCTCACGGCCGAGAAGCACGACAGCTTCCTGGAGCCGACCACGGACGGCATGGCGCTCGCCGAGTTCGCGGGCAAGACGCTGATCCAGGGCGAGCCGGACGCGTCGAGCTTCCCGAACGGCGGCCTGCGCAACACCTTCGAGGCCCGCGGCTACACGGGCTGGGACGTGACCAGCCCCGCGTACGTGCTGGAGAACCCGAACGGCAACACCCTGTGCATCCCCACGGTCTTCGTGTCGATGACCGGTGAGGCGCTGGACCACAAGACCCCGCTGCTGCGCAGCCAGCAGGCCATGGGGCGCCAGGCCGAGCGGATCCTGACGCTCTTCGGGCACGTGGCCCCCGAGCACGTGGTCAGCTTCTGCGGGCCGGAGCAGGAGTACTTCCTGGTCGACCGGCACTTCGCGGTGGCCCGGCCGGACCTGCTGAACGCGGGCCGCACCCTCTTCGGCGCCCCGCCGCCCAAGGGCCAGGAGTTCGACGACCACTACTTCGGCGCCATCCCCGAGCGCGTGCTCGGCTTCATGATGGACACCGAGCGGGAGCTGTTCAAGCTCGGCATCCCGGCCAAGACCCGGCACAACGAGGTCGCGCCCGGCCAGTTCGAGGTCGCGCCGATGTTCGAGCGCGGCAACGTCGCGAGCGACCACCAGCAGCTGCTGATGACCACGTTCAAGACCCTCGCGCGCAAGCACGGCCTGGAGATCCTCTTCCACGAGAAGCCGTTCGCGGGCGTCAACGGGTCGGGCAAGCACGTCAACTGGTCGCTCGGCAACTCCGAGCTCGGCTCGTTGCTCGTGCCCGGCGACACCCCGCACCAGAACGCCCAGTTCCTCGTGTTCTGCGCCGCGGTCATCCGGGCGGTGCACCAGTACGGCGGGCTGCTGCGGGCCTCGGTGGCCAGCGCCACCAACGACCACCGGCTCGGCGCCAACGAGGCCCCGCCCGCGATCATCTCGATCTTCCTCGGCGACCAGCTCGCGGACGTCTTCGAGCAGATCGCGGAGGGTGAGGCCACCTCGTCGAAGGGCAAGGGCGCCATGCAGATCGGCGTCGACACCCTGCCGGTGCTGCCGACCGACCCCGGCGACCGCAACCGGACGAGCCCGTTCGCCTTCACCGGCAACCGCTTCGAGTTCCGCGCGCCGGGCAGCCAGCAGACCGTCGCGGCGCCGATCGTCACGATCAACACGATCATGGCCGACTCGCTGGACTACTGCGCCACGGTGCTGGAGCAGGCCGAGGGCGACTTCGACGCCGCCGTCCAGGCCCTGCTCAAGCAGATCATCACCGACCACGGCGCGGTGATCTTCAACGGGGACGGCTACTCCGAGAAGTGGCAGCTGGAGGCGGCCGAGCGCGGCCTGCTGAACCTGCGCACCACGCTGGACGCGCTCCCGCAGCTCATCACCCTCGAGGCGATGGCCCTGTTCGAGAAGTACGGGGTGTTCAACGAGCGCGAGATGCACTCGCGGTACGAGATCGCGCTCGAGCAGTACGCGATGACCGTCAGCGTGGAGGCCAAGCTCACGGCGGAGATGGGCACCACCCAGATCCTGCCCGCCGCCGTCCGCTACCAGACGGAGCTGGCGCAGAACGCCGCCACGCTCAAGGCCGCCGGGATCGACCCGGACCTCGGCGCCCTCACCGAGGTGACCGAGCAGGTCGCCGCGCTGCGGTCCGCGTTGGCCACGCTGAAGGCCGAGCTCGCGGACGACAGCGCCGAGAGCACCGTCGCGGAGGCCGAGCACGCGGGGGAGAAGCTGCTGCCCGCCATGGCCGCGGTCCGCGCCGCGGCGGACGCCCTCGAGGGAATGGTGGCGGACGACCTGTGGCCGCTGCCCACCTACCAGGAGATGCTCTTCATCCTCTGACCGAACCCGTGAGTGGCGATGGTCGCTCTGGCGACCATCGCCACTCACGGGTCGGGGTGGGCACTACCGTGCCGGGGTGCCCCGCAAGCCGCGTACGACCAAGACCGCACCCGACCGCCCCGACCTCCCGCCCCGCTTCGACCCCGCTCCGGCGCCCGAGGACGGGGCGGTCTGGGACGGGGTGGAGGCGGGGCCGGACACGGAGTTCCCCGAGCACGTCGCGGACCTGCGGCTGCACGAGTGCCGGCTGCGCGGGGTGACCCTGTCCGGGCGCACCCTGTCCGGCCTGCACTGCCGGGACACCGAGTTCGTGAACTGCGACCTCTCCGGCGCGGTGCTGGACGACGCGGTGTTCACCCGGGTCACCTTCACCGACTGCCGGTTCACCGGCGCCGAGCTGAACGGGGCCGGCCTCACGGACGTCCGCATCGAGGGCTCGCGCGCCGACCTCGTCCGGCTGCGAATGGCCAAGGGCACGTTCCTGCACGTCGAGGACACGGTGCTGCGCGGTGCGGACCTCTACCGGTTCACCGCGAAGGACTGCGCGCTGCGTCGCTGCGACCTCACCGACGCCGTGCTGGACGACGCCCGGCTGGCGGGCACCGACCTGCACGGCTCGACGTTGGACTCGATCCGCGGCCCGCTCGCCCTCGCCGGCACCCGGATCGGGCCCGACCAGCTCGTCTCCGTGGGTGCACTGTTCCTCGCCGCCCACGGGGTGCAGGTCACCGAGGCGGGCTGACGGCCCGGCTCAGCGCGAGTCGGACAGGATCGCGGAGACCCGCTGGCGGCTCACCCCGAACAGCTTCCCGATCCGGGTGATCGAGACCTGCTCGCGCTGCAGGGCGCGTGCCTCCTCCCGCCGGAACCGCCCGCCGACGGCGCCGAGGTCGTCGAGCGCGCGGGCGAGGGCCTCGACGATCAGCGGCCGGTCCTCGCGTTCGACGATGGCGTGCCAGCTCGTGCCCCCGGCGCGCAGCCGCTCCAGCTCCGCCACGCGCTCGCGGGCCTGCGTCAGCTCGGCCATGGTGCGGTCGAGCTGCGCGCCGAGCGCACGCAGGGCACCCAGGGCGGGGTCCGCGGTCTCGCTCACCGCAGTGCGGTCAGCGCGTCCGCGACGGGCTTCCACCGCTCGACGTAGGCCGCCAACTCCGGGCCGTCCCACGCCGAGTCGACGAGGTAGAGGCCGGGCAGCGCGCACGTGCCGCCGATCTCGGAGAGCACGGGCTTGAGCGTGAGGTCCGGGGCGAGGAAGTGCGTCGGCCCGCCGCCCAGCATCAGCGGGACGGCCACGACGTCCTTCAGCCCGGTCCCGCCCTCGAACTGGTCGAGGAACAGCTTGAGCAGGCCGGTGTAGGTGGCCTTGTACGTGGGGCTGGCGAACACCACCAGCGAGGACGCCTGGACGGTCTTCTTCGCGGCGCCGACCGCCTCGTCACCCCACCCCAGCAGGCCGGGGCCCAGCTCGGCCAGCTCGATCACGTGGTCGGGGGCGGCGCCGGTGAGCTGCTCGGCGAGGGCGGTGCCCGCGGCGGTGGTGCGGCCTCCGGCCTTGGGGTTGCCGACGACGACGGTGACGGTCACTGCGGTGCTCCTGACTCGGGAGTGCTCGGACCCCGTCAGCATTCCATCCCGAGGGCGCCGCGGAGCCGTCCGCCGACGCACGCCACGCGCTCGTCGCAGCACCTTCGGTGGGGCCCGCTCCCGTGACCAGCGGCGGCGCTGCGGGCGACACACCCGGGAGTCGGCGCCCGACCAGCGCCGTCCTCCGCTCGGCGCGCCGGGACGGGCCCCCGCGTGCGGGCTCGTCACCCGTTTGAGAACGTGGTCGGGCCAGCCCCCCTCGGACAGCGCAGGAGACATGCACGTGAAGAACATCGGACGCGCCCTCGGCAAGTTCAGCTCCGGGCTCCTCGGAGCCCTGGGCGTCCTCGGCGGCTGGAACCGCGGCCGCCGGGCGAGCTCGCGCTGAACCGGTTCCCTCCGAAGGCCCCGCGGCATCCGCCGCGGGGCCTTCGTCGTCCTCGGGGCCGCCCGCGGTCGGGGCCGCGCTGAGCCGATCGGACCAGCGCCGTATTACCTCTGCTTTTCCGAACCGGACAGATGGGTTTCGGGCGCGCGGAACCTCTTGACAGCCTCCCCCCGTGGGCCTCACCGTGTTGCGTGTCGTGCTGAGCGTTTCGCACTACGCACTGACACCCCGTCTGTCACACCGGCATCACGAGGACGCGGCACCATGATCTACGCCTGCCAGCTCACCGACCTCCCCCGAGGCGGATCCCTGCAGCTCAGCGACCTCGCCGGCAGCCCGCCGGTGGCGTTGTTCCACACCGAGGACGGCGAGCTGTTCGCCGTCGACGACACCTGCACCCACGCGGACGCCTCGCTCGCCGAGGGCTTCGTCGAGGACTGCGCGGTCGAGTGCCCGCTCCACGCGGCGATCTTCGACCTGCGCACCGGCGAGGCGGACGGGATGATCGCGACCTACCCGGTCCGCACGCACACCGTGGTGGTCTCCGACGGGCAGGTGTACCTGCAGCTGTCCGATTCGTCGCCGGCCGTCCCGCACCTGCCCCTCTCGGCGCGCCGCGCGACCGCCTCATGAGCTCCCCACGCGTGGTCGTGATCGGCTCCGGTGTGGTCGGGGCGGCCGTCGCGGACGAGCTGACCGAGCGGGGCTGGACGGACGTGACGGTCCTCGACCGCGGGGCCCTGGCCCTGCCGGGCGGGTCCTCCTCGCACGCCCCCGGCCTGGTGTTCCAGGCCAACCCGAACCGCACCATGGGCCGGTTCGCCCGGTACACGGTCGAGAAGCTCTCCGGGTTGGACGTCGACGGCCTGTGGTGCTTCAACCAGGTCGGCGGGCTGGAGGTCGCGACCCTGCCGGAGCGGGTCGACGAGCTGCACCGCCGCCAGGGACACCTCGCCTCGATCGGTGTCCCCGCGCAGGTCGTGGGGCCGCAGGAGTGCGCGCGGCTGCACCCGCTCGTCGAGCAGGACGCGGTCCTCGCGGGGCTGCACATCCCGACCGACGGCCTGGCCAAGGCGCCGCGCGCGGTGGAGGCCCAGGCCCGGCGCGCGACGGCGCGCGGAGCCCGGTTCCTCGGGGAGCAGCGGGTCGTCGAGATCGTGCAGGCGGGCGGGCGGGTCACCGCGGTCCGCACCGAGACCGACACCTTCCCGGCGGACTTCGTGGTGCAGTGCACCGGGTTCTGGGGCCCGCTGACCGGCGCGCTGGTCGGTCTGCCCACGCCGCTGCTGCCCATGGCGCACCAGTTCGCCCGCACCGCGCCGGTGCCGGGGCTGGCGGACCTCGGCACACGCGAGGCGGCCGCGCCGATCCTGCGCCACCAGGACAAGGACCTGTACTTCCGCGAGTTCGGCGCGCGGCTGGGCATCGGCTCCTACGCGCACCGGCCGATCCCGGTCGACCCGGCGAACCTGCCGACGCACACCGACATGCCGTCGTCGCTCGACTTCACCCCCGAGGACTGGGCCCCGGCCTACGCCGACGCTCGGGCCCTGCTCCCGGCCCTGCAGGGCGTCGAGATCGAGCACGGGTTCAACGGCGTCTTCTCCTTCACCGCGGACGGCATGCCGCTGCTCGGCGAGCACCCCACGCTGTCCGGGTACTGGGTCGCCGAGGCCGTGTGGGTCACGCACTCCTGCGGCGTCGCCCGGGCGCTGGCCGAGTGGATGGTGGACGGCCACCCGTCGCTCGACGTGCACGCCTGCGACCTCAACCGGTTCACCGAGGCCCAACGCTCGCCCGCCTACGTGGAGCAGCGGGCCTCGCGGAACTTCGCGGAGGTCTACGACATCCTCCACCCGCTGGACCCGCCCGCGGCCCCGCGCCCGATGAGCACCTCGCCGTTCCACCCGCGCCACGCGGAGCTCGGCGCGGTGTTCGGCGAGATCGGCGGCTGGGAGCGGCCGCTGTGGTTCGCCTCCAACGCCGCCGCACCGGCACCCGAGCGGGACGCGTGGGCCGCGAAGCACTGGTCGCCCATCGCGGTCGGGGAGGCCCTCGCCACCCGCGAGACGGTGGCGCTCTACGACATGACCCCACTGACCCGCGTCGAGGTCTCCGGACCCGGGGCCTGCGCCTTCCTCGACGGCCTGACCAGCAACGCGGTGGACGTCGCGGTGGGCAGGGTGGTCTACACCCTCATGCTGACCGCCGCGGGCGGGGTGCTGTCGGACCTCACCGTGACCCGGCTCGGCGCGGAGCTGTTCCAGGTCGGCGCGAACGGCGAGGTGGACGTCGACCGGCTGCGCAGGCTCGCCCCGGCCGGGGTGTCGGTCCGGGACGTCACGGCCGGGACCTGCGGAGTCGGCCTGTGGGGCCCGCGCGCGCTCGACGTCCTGTCCGCCGTCTCGACCGACGACCTCACGTTCGGCTACTTCCGCGCCCGCACGATCCACGTCGGCGCGATCCCGGTGCTGGCCCTGCGGGTGTCCTACGTCGGGGAGCTGGGCTGGGAGCTCTACACCTCCGCCGACCAGGGCCTCGCGCTGTGGGACGCGCTGTGGGCCGCCGGTGCCGAGCACGGCATGATCGCCGCGGGCCGCCACGCCTTCACCAGCCTGCGTCTGGAGAAGGGGTACCGGGCCTCCGGCGCGGACATGACCAGCGAGGACACCGCCGTCGAGGCGGGGCTGACCTTCGCGGTGAAGCCGGGGGAGTACCCCGGTGCCGCCGCGACGCTCGCAGAGCCGCGGCGGCGGCTCGTCCCGCTCCAGCTCGACCCCGCCCACGCGGTGCTGGGGAGCGAGCCGGTGTTCGCGGGCGAGGCGTGCGTCGGGTACGTGACCAGCGCGGCCTACGCCCCATCGATCGACGCGTTCCTCGCCTACGCCCGGGTGCCGACCGCCCTGGCCGAGTCGGGGACCGCGTTGACCGTGCAGTACGTCGGGGAGCGGCTGCCCGCCGTCGTCGTCTCCGAGCCCGTGTTCGATCCCGAGGGGAAGCGGCTGCGCCCATGACCGAGACGGAGCTCGCGGAGTCGACCATGACAGAGACGGAGCTTGCGGAGTCGACCAGGAACACCGCCGCGCTCGAACGGCCCGCCGCCAGCCTCGTCCCGACGCTGGCGGGCCACTGGTACACCGATCCCGCGATCTTCGCGGCGGAGCAGGAGCGGATCGTCGAGGCGGGGTGGGTGTGCGTCGCGCTCGCCGCGGACCTCGACGCACCCGGCGCCTACCGCACCGTGCAGGTGGGGCGGGAGTCCGTCGTCGTCGTGAAGGGGCGGGACCGGGCCATCCGGGCCTTCTTCAACGTCTGCCGACACCGCGGCGCGCAGCTGTGCGTGGAGCCCGCGGGGCAGGTGCGGAACAAGCTCCAGTGCCCCTACCACGCCTGGACCTACGACCTGACGGGCAAGCTCATCGCCGCCCCGAACCTCACCGAGATGCCGGACGTCGACCGCGTCGTCAACGGCCTCGCCGCCGTCGCGGTGCGGGAGTGGCTCGGCTACGTCTGGGTGTGCGTGGCGCCCGAGCCGCCGTCGTTCGAGGACGAGGTGATCGGCGCCGTGGTCACCCGGCTCGGCGACGTGGAGTCCATCGACCACTACGGCGTCGAGAACCTGCGGCTCGCGCGGCGGATCAGCTACGACGTGAGGTCGAACTGGAAGCTGATCGTCGAGAACTTCATGGAGTGCTACCACTGCGCCACGATCCACCCGGAGCTCACCGAGGTGCTCCCGGAGTTCGCGGACGGCTACGCCGCCCAGTACTACGTGGGCCACGGCGCGGAGTTCGGCGCCGCGGTGGAGGGCTTCACGGTCGACGGGTCCGCGGGCCACGCCCGCATCCCGACCCTCGACGACGCGCAGGACCGCAAGTACTTCGCCATCACGATCCGCCCCGGCGTGTTCGTGAACCTCGTGCCGGACCACGTGATCGTCCACCGGATGACCCCGGTGGCGGCGGACCGCACGCTGGTGGAGTGCGACTGGCTGTTCCTGCCCGAGGTGGTGGAGTCCGGCGCGGACGTCGACCGCTCCGTCGAGCTGTTCCACCGGGTCAACAGCCAGGACTTCGCGGCCTGCGAGCGCACCCAGCCCGCCATGAGCAGCCGGGTGTACGCGAACGGCGGCAACCTCGTGCCGAGCGAGCACCACATCGCCGAGTTCCACCACTGGGTGCGGGCCCGCCTCTCCCCACCGAGATGAACCTCAGGCCTGTTCGATCATGGTCGGCATCGCCCTCAGGTTCATCTCGGGCTCAGTGGTGGGCGCGCTTGCGGGGGAGCAGGTGCAGCACGGCGACGACGATCGCGCCCACCACCGCGCCGACGACGGCGGAGAGGGCGGTGTTGGTGAGCCAGCCGAGGACGCCGCCGAGCGGGCCGGTGGCGTCGTGCACCAGCAGCTCGACGTGGTGGACCAGCGCGTAGGGCGGGTGGAAGCCCAGCTCGTCGACGCCGACGAGCAGGATGTGCCCGCCCACCCACAACATCGCCACCACGCCCACGACCGACAGCACGGCGAGCACGATCGGCATGGCGCGCACCAGCCCGCGGCCCAGCGCGCTCACCGCGGCCGACTCGCGGTCGGCCAGCAGGAGCCCGAGGTCGTCCATCTTCACGATCAGCGCGACGACGCCGTACACCAGCGCGGTGATCCCGATGGCCACCGCGACCAGGATGATCGCCCGCGCGAGGAAGGCCTCGGTCGCCACCTCGTTGAGCGCGATGACCATGATCTCGGCCGAGAGGATGAAGTCGGTCCGCACGGCGCCGGAGACGACCTTCTTCTCGTGGGCGACCGGGTCCGCCGCGGCCTCGGCGTTCGTCTCCTCCGGTGCCGGGGCGTGCCCGGAGAGCTTCTCCCAGATCTTCTCCGCGCCCTCGTAGCAGAGGTAGAGCCCGCCGCACATCAGGATCGGCGTGAGCAGCCACGGCGCGAGCCAGCTCAGCAGCAGCGCCGCGGGCACGATGAACAGGAGCTTGTTGCGCAGCGACCCGACGGCGATCCGGCGGATGATGCTCAGCTCGCGCTGGGGCTTGAGGCCCTGGACGTAGCGGGGGGTCACGGCGGCGTCGTCGACCACGACGCCCGCCGCCTTCGCGCCGGCCCGCCCGGCCGCGCCCGCGATGTCGTCCAGCGAGGCGGCGGTGAGCCGCACGAGCGCGGCCACGTCGTCGAGGAGTGCGAACAGCCCGCTCAACGCTCTCCCCCGCTGCGCGGGCTCGGCGCTTCGCGCAGGCGCTGCGCCGATGATTCGCTCGCAAGCTCGCTCATCGAAGCTCCGGATTCGTCACGAAACGGAGCCTACGGGGTGGATGCCCGCTTCACTCCCACCAACCCATCCGGCGCGAGACCTCCGCGGCGGCGCCGACGACGGTCGGGGCGAGGTCGTCGATGCGGGCGGGCGGGAGGCGGTAGGCGGGCCCGGCGAGGGACAGCGCGCCCACGACCCCGCCCGTCTGGTCGCGGATGGGGGCGGCGACGGCGTTGAGGCCGATCTCGTACTCCTCCAGCACCGTCGCGTACCCCCGCGCGCGCACCTGCTCGAGGTCGACCTCGAGCGCGTCCCGGCTGGTCAGCGTGCTGTCGGTGAAGCGCTCCAGCTCCAGGTCCTTGAGCAGGGGCCCGAGGTCGGCGGGGTCGAGCCAGGCGATCAGGGCCTTGCCGCTGGACGTGCAGTGCAGCGGGGTGATCCGACCGATCCAGTTGTAGGACAGCACCGTCGACGGCCCGCGGGCCTGGTGGACGTTGACCGCGTACCGCTGCTGCAGGACGGCGATGTTCACGGTCTCGCCGAACTCCAGGGCCAGCCGCTCGCACGCGTCCCGGCCCATCCGCGTCACGTCCAGCCTGCCGGACACCGCACCGGCGAGGGGCACCAGCCCGAAGCCCAGCCGGTACTTCCCGCGGTCGGTCGCCTGCTCCACCAGCCCGCGTTCCTCGAGGGCGCCGAGCAGCCGGAAGGCCGTGGACTTGTGCACGTCGAGCTCGCCCGCGACCTCGCTGACCCCCGCCTCACCGCGGCGCGCCAGGATCTCGAGCACCGTGATGGCGCGGTCCACGGACTGCACGCCCCCGTCCCGCGCGCGCTCCGTGTTGCTCATGGCGAAACTATACGCAGCGGTAACGGGGATCCGCTTGACCGGGCACGGAGATCAGGAGGACTCTCACCGCGTGCCCGATCTGTTCATCGACGGTGTGTGGACCTCCGGCTCCGGAGGGTCCGCGCCGGTGGTGAACCCGTTCGACGCCTCGGTGGTGCGCACCGTGGACCAGGCGGGCGAGGTGGACGTGGACCGGGCGGTCGCGGCGGCCCGGCGGGCGTTCACCGGGCCGTGGCGGGCGGTCGAGGCGCCCGAGCGCGGCGCGTTGCTGCGCCGGATCGCGGACCTGCTGGTGCGCGACAAGGAGGAGATCGCGCACACCGAGACCCTCGACACCGGCAAGACGCTGACCGAGAGCCGGATCGACGTCGACGACGTCACCGCCGTCTTCCGCTTCTACGCCGACCTGGCCGACAAGGACGCCGGACGCCTGGTGGAGACCGGGCAGCCCGCCGTGATCAGTCGGGTCGTGCACGAGCCGGTGGGGGTGTGCGCGCTCGTCACGCCGTGGAACTACCCGCTGCTGCAGCTGTCCTGGAAGGTCGCGCCCGCGCTGGCCGCGGGCAACACGATGGTGATCAAGCCGTCCGAGGTCACCCCGCTCACCTCCCTGCACCTGGTGACGCTGTGCGCGGAGGCGGGGGTGCCCGCGGGCGTGGTCAACATCGTGCTCGGGGACGGGCCGTCGGTCGGCGCGCCGCTCACGGCGCACCCGGACGTCGACATGGTCAGCTTCACCGGCGGCCTGGCCACCGGGCGGGCGATCATCCGGGCGAGCGCCGAGACGGTGAAGCGCACCGCGGTGGAGCTGGGCGGCAAGAACCCGAACATCATCTTCGCGGACACGGACTTCGAGCTGGCCGTGGACTACGCGATGCTCGCCGTGTTCCTGCACTCCGGCCAGGTCTGCTCGGCGGGCGCGCGGCTCATCGTCGAGGAGCCGCTGGCGGAGCGGCTGGTGGACGAGATCGCCGCGCGGGCCTCCCGGATCCGGCTGGGCAACGGCCTGGAGCCGGGCGTCGAGGTCGGCCCGCTGGTCTCCGAGGCCCACCGCGCGAAGATCGAGGCGTTCGTGGCGAGCGCCCGCGAGCAGGGCGCCACGGTCGTCGTCGGTGGTGCCCGGCCCACCGACCCGGCGCTGCAGAAGGGCTTCTTCTACCTGCCGACCGTGATCACCGACGTGCGGCGGGACATGCGGGTGATCCGCGAGGAGACCTTCGGCCCGATCCTCACGGTGGAGCGGTTCACCACCGAGGAGGAGGCCCTGGAGCTGGGCAACGACACCGAGTACGGCCTGGCGGGCGCGGTGTTCACCCAGGACATGGGCCGGGCGCAGCGGGTCGCCGCGGGCCTGCGCCACGGCACGGTGTGGATCAACGACTACCACCCGTACGTGCCCGGGGCCGAGTGGGGCGGGATGAAGCGCTCGGGGAACGGGCGCGAGCTCGGGCCCACGGGACTGCACGAGTACCAGGAGATCAAGCACGTCTGGCAGAACACGGCGCCGACGCCACAGGGGTGGTTCAGGGGGTAGGAATGTCGCAGGGCAGCACCGACGACGGTCTCTCCGAGTTCGGCTACAGCCAGTCGCTGGACCGGAGCATCGGAAGGTTCGCCAGCTTCGCCGCCGGGATCAGCTACATCTCGATCCTGACGGGCACGTTCCAGCTCTTCTACTTCGGCTTCGCCTTCGGTGGCCCCGTCTACTGGTGGTCGTGGCCGGTGGTGTTCGTCGGGCAGCTCATGGTCGCGCTGTGCTTCGCCGAGCTGGCGGGCCGCTACCCGGTCGCCGGATCGGTCTACAACTGGTCGAAACGCCTCGCGGGCCCGACGACGTCCTGGCTGGCGGGCTGGATGATGTTCACGGCGTCCGTGGTCACCGTGACCGCGGTGGTGCTGGGCTACCAGCTCACGCTGCCGCAGATCTGGTCCGGCTTCCAGTTCGTCGGGGACGGCACCGGGGAGAACGACTACCAGCTCAACGCGGTGATCTGGGGTGCGGTCCTGATCCTGTTCACCACGCTGGTCAACGCCTTCGGCGTGAAGCTGATGACCCGGATCAACTCCGCCGGGGTGTTCATCGAGCTGATCGCCGCGGTGCTGATCGTGATCGCGCTGGGCGTCAACATCGTCAACCCGCCGTCGGTGCTGTTCGACACCGGCGGCATCGGCGAGGGCGCCCCGGGCGGGTACTTCGGCATGTTCCTCATCGCCGCCCTGGCCAGCGCGTACGTGATGTACGGCTTCGACACGGCGTCGTCGCTGGGGGAGGAGACGGTGGACCCGCGCCGGACGGCGCCCTCGGCGATCCTGCGCGCGGTGATCGCCAGCTTCGTCATCGGCGGGCTCATCCTGCTCTTCGCCATCCTGGCCATGCCGAACCTCGCCGACCCGGCGCTGGGGGAGTCCAGCGGCGGGCTGCAGCTGGTCATCCTCACCGTGCTCGGCGGGCCGATCGGCACGCTGTTCCTGATCTGCGTGGTCATCGCGGTGACCGTCTGCGCGCTGGCCGTGCACACCGCCGGGATCCGGCTGATGTTCGCCATGGCGCGGGACAACGCGCTGCCCGGCGGCGCGCGGCTCGCCCGGGTCGACCCGAAGCGCAAGACGCCGGTGGTGCCCGCCGTGCTGATCGGCGTCGCCGCGGTCGTCATCCTGCTGATCAGCGTCGGGGTGCCGGAGATCTTCACGGCCGTGACGTCGGTGGCGATCATCATGATCTACATCGCGTACCTGCTGGTCACGGTGCCGCTGCTGGTCAAGCGGCTGCGCGGTGAGTGGTCCGGTGGGGAGGGCGGCTACTTCTCGCTGGGGCGCCTCGGGCTGCCCGTGAACATCATCGCGGTGCTGTGGGGTGCCGCGATGGCGATCAACCTCGCCTGGCCCCGCGCGGACGTCTACGGCGAGGGCTGGATCAGCTGGATCGCCTTCATCTTCATCGGGCTGGTGATGGGGATCGGGCTGCTGTGGTTCCGGCTGCGCGGGCGGCACCGGCTGGGCACGCTGCCCGAGCACGTGGCGAAGCAGATCGAGCAGGAGGCTCCGTGAGCGAGGGTACGACCCGGGAGTTCGACTACGTCGTCGTCGGCGGGGGGTCGGCGGGCTGCGCGCTCGCCGCCCGGCTGTCGGAGGACCCGTCGGTGCGGGTCTGCCTGCTGGAGGCCGGCCCGTCCGATGTGGACGATCCCGCGATCCTCCGGCTGGAGGACTGGATGTTCCTGCTGGACAGCGGGTACGACTGGGACTACCTCGTCGAACCGCAGCAGCACGGCAACTCGTTCCTCCGCCACGCCCGCGCCAAGGTGCTGGGCGGCTGTTCCTCGCACAACTCCTGCATCGCCTTCTGGACCCCGCGCGAGGACCTCGACGAGTGGGCCGCGGGCGGCTGCGAGGGCTGGTCGGCGGACGAGTGCTGGCCGCTGATCCGGCGCCTGGAGACCAACGACGGCCCGTGGGAGGGGCACGGCCGCAGCGGACCCGTGAACCTGCGCCAGATCCCGCCGGAGGACCCCTGCGGGGTGGCCGTGCTGGAGGCCTGCGCCGGCGTCGGGCTGCCGACGGTGCGGTTCAACGAGGGCGTCACGATCACCGAGGGCGCCGGCTTCTTCCAGATCAACGCCCTCCCGGACGGCACGCGCTCGTCGGCGTCGGTCAGCTACCTGCACCCCGTGCTGGGCTCGCGCCCCAACCTCGAGATCCACACGGACTGCTGGGCCTCGCGCGTGCTGTTCGACGGGACCCGGGCCACCGGCGTCGAGTTCCAGCGCGGCATCGGGCCGGGCCGCGAGACGGTGACCGCCCGCCGCGAGGTCGTCCTCTCCGCGGGCTCCATCGACACCCCGAAACTGCTCATGCTCTCCGGCATCGGACCGGCGGAACACCTGCGGGACTTCGGGATCGACGTCCTGGTCGACGCGCCCGGCGTCGGCGCCAACCTCGACGACCACGTCGAGGGCCTGGTCATGTGGGACGCCGCCCGCCCCATGGTCACCCGCTCCACCCAGTGGTGGGAGATCGGGCTGTTCCACCGCACCGAGCCCGGCCTGGACCGGCCGGACCTGATGATGCACTACGGCTCGGTGCCGTTCGACCTCAACACGGTCCGCTGGGGCTACCCCACCACGGACAACGGCTTCTGCCTCACCCCGAACGTCACGCGCGGGCGGTCCCGCGGCACGGTCCGCCTGCGCAGCCGGGACTTCCGGGACCGCGCCCGGGTCGACCCGCGGTACTTCACCGACCCCGAGGGCCACGACATGCGCGTGATGACCGAGGGGATCCGGCTCGCCCGCCGGATCGCCGAGCAGCCCGCGCTGAAGGAGTGGATCGCCACCGAGCTGGCCCCCGGCCCGGACGCCGTGACCGACGACGAGCTCGAGGACTACATCGTCAAGACCCACAACACCGTCTACCACCCGGCCTGCACGGTGCGGATGGGGCCCGCGACCGACCCGCTGGCGCCGCTGGACCCGCAGCTGCGGGTCCGGGGGGTCGAGGGGCTACGGGTCGCGGACGCCTCGGTGCTGCCGTTCCTCCCGGCCATCAACCCCAACATCACCACGATGATGGTGGGCGAGAAGTGCGCCGACCTCCTCCGCGCCTGAGCGGACACTAGGCACGGGCGAGGCGGAGGTGGGTGATCCGGCGGCCCTGGAAGTCCGCCTGGGCCACGCACTCCTGCGCCCGGCCCTCGCCGCTCAGCCGCAGGGTCCAGGTGACCCGGTCCTGGGCGATCTGCTTGCGGGAGCTGTCGATGCGCAGGTCGCGGGTCAGCAGGTCGGACACGAAGGCGTGCAGCTTCGCCGGGTCCCGCTCCCGCCCGTCGAAGGGTGGGAACGGCGGCTCGGCGAGCAGCGTCGCTCCCGGCGCGGCGAGGGCGAGGATGGCGGTGGCGTCCCGCGCGGCGAAGGCCCGCTCGAACTCCAGCGCCCCGATGAACCGGTCCGCCTGCGCCCGCCCCTCCGCGATCAGCCTGCGCAGGAACCGGTCGTCCCGGTTCATCTTCGACGCGGGCCCGAGCCGCCGGGGCAGCACCCGGCGCGGCAGCTCCAGCACCCGCACCACGACGTGCCGGAACGGGCCTCCGGGGCGCAGCCTGCCCTCGTCGAGCAGGCGGTCGGTCTGCTCGATGAAGGCCAGCTCCTGGTAGAGGGACAGGTTGCCCGCCAGCTCGTTGCGGCGGTCGGCGATCTGGACGATGGTGCGCGGCTCGTGCTCGATGGCCGTCGGGTTGATCTGGATGACCCAGATCTCGTCCGGCTCGACCTCGAGCAGGTCGCGCACCGGCGGGTTCTGCGAGAACAGCCCGTCCCAGTAGGTGCCGCCGCCGGTGCGCACCGCCCGGAAGAGCTGCGGGATCGCCGCGGAGGCGAGCACGCTGTCCACGCCGATCCGGTCCCGGCGGCTGTGGAAGGCGCGGAAGCGGCCGGACAGGACGTCGACGGCGCCGAGCACGAGCAGCGGGAGCGCACCCTCCCGGTCGGTGCCGATCGCCTCGAAGTCGACGTGTCGGGAGACCAGCGCACGGAACACGTCGGCGCCGCCGAGCGCCTTCGGAACCAGGTACGGGCTGATCCCGGGGAAGAGGTCGAGGTTCTGCAGGACGCCCGCCGACACCAGGGCCGCGTTCGCCATCCGGTCGACGAGCCCGCGGGCGGCGTTGTCCCGCCAGAACCGCTCCAGGCGCCTGCCCACACCCGCCCGGTCGCCCTCGGTGAGAGCCTGCCAGGCCAGCAGGGCGCAGATCGCGCCGCCGGAGGTCCCGGACAGCCCGACGACCTCGTAGCGGCGCAGCTCCTCGGCCTCGAGCAGGCCGCCGAGCACGCCTGCGGTGAACGCCGTGTGGCTGCCCCCGCCCTGGCAGGCGATGGCGACGCGGCGCGGCCTCCGGGAAACCGTCACGTCTGGTTCCTACCGGGTCCCGGTCACCCCTGGGCGGCGGAGAGACGCAG
Source organism: Pseudonocardia oroxyli (assembly GCF_900102195.1). Classification (GTDB taxonomy): domain Bacteria; phylum Actinomycetota; class Actinomycetes; order Mycobacteriales; family Pseudonocardiaceae; genus Pseudonocardia; species Pseudonocardia oroxyli. The sequence goes on along the minus strand of NZ_FNBE01000021.1, from coordinate 35,736 downwards.
CGCACGCGGGAGAACGGTGGCCGCCTCCACGAGCGAGGGCCCGTACCAGGTCAGTAGGCGCCCGCTGACCAGCACGGACGGCGCGGCGAAGGCCTCCGGGCCGTCCTCGGCGGTGAAGGTGTACGGCTCGTCCGGGAGGATCACGAGATCGTGCGGGGGCAGGTCGTCGGGAGTGAACCGCGGGTAGCGCTCGGGGGAGTCGGCGAGGACGTTGTCGACGCCGAGGCGGGCGAGGACGGCGCCGGTGAACGTGTCCGAGCCGCAGGCCATCCACGGCTTGCGCCAGATGGGGACGACCGCGCGGAGCCGCCGGGTGGGCTCGGGCAGATCCCACCGCCTGCGGGCCTCCTCCAGCCACGGGACCGCGTCGAAGCCGCAGGCCGCGAGCATGCGGCCCAACGAGTCCAGCCCGCCGTCGACCGTGCGGATGTCCGTGACGTACACCGCGAGCCCCGCCGCGCGCAGCGCGGCGATGTGCTCGGGTTTGTTCTCCTCCTGGTTGGCCAGCACGACGTCCGGTGCCAGGGAGACGATCGCCTCGACGTCCGGGTTCTTCGTGCCCCGGATGCGCGGGACGTCGAGGTCGGCGGGGTGCGTGCACCAGTCCGTGGCGGCCACCAGGCGCGTGCGGTCGGTGGCCCCGATCGCCTCGGTCAGCGACGGGACCAGGGACACGATCCGGTCGGCGCGGGGGATCCGGAGCGCGGTGCCCTCGTCGTCGGTCGCGGAGATCACCATGGGCTCCACGGTAGGCCACGGTCGCGGACGAAGTCGGCGAACGTCCGGGCGGGGGTGCTCGGCTCCCGCTCGCGGGAACGCACCAGCCCGATGGTCCGGACCGTGCGCGGCGCCGTCACCCGCAGCTCGACGACGCCCGGGGGCGGCCCGTGGTGGGACACCGGCACCAACGCCACCCCCAGTCCCGCCCCGACGAACCCGCGGACCGTCGCCGAATCCGCCGACTCGAACGCGGGCCGCGGGGTGAACCCGGACTCGCGACACCAGCGGTCGACCGCCGCCCGCAGGCCGTTGCCCGGCAGGAACCCGATGAGCCGCTCGCCCGCGATCTCCCGCAGCGCCACCCCGGGCCGCGCGGCGAGCGGATGGTCCGCCGGGACGGCGAGGCGCAGCTCCTCCTCGCCCAGCGGGTCCGCCGCGAGCCCGGTCTCCGCGGGCAGCGGCGAGGTCAGGGCGAGGTCGGCCGCATCCTCCCGGACCCAGTCCAGCAGCGTGTGGTGCGGGGCCTGCCGCAGCTCGAAGCGGATGCCGGGCGCGGTGGCGCGGAACTCGCCGATCAACCGGGGCACCACCTCCGTCCCGAGGGTGGGCAGGAAGGCGAGCGTGACCCGACCGGTCACCCCGTCGACCTCCCCGGCCAGCTCGCGGGCGCCGGTGGCCAGCTCGGCGAGGGCGCGTTCGGCGTAGCGCAGCAGGCCGCGGCCCTCCCGGGTGAGCCGCACGGCCCGCCCCGAGCGGGCGAACAGCGGGGTGCCGATCTCGGCCTCCAGCCGGGCGATGCCGCGGGAGAGCGTCGACTGCGGGACCCCGAGCTCGTCCGCCGCCTGCGTGACGTGTTCGGCCCGGCCCACCGCCACGAACCACCGCAACCGCGGGACCAGGGCCGCCATCACCCGCTCGTCATCCATTTCTGCATGATGACACCTCTGAACATGCATTGGACGCATGCTGGCCGGGCTCGTACGGTCGGTGAGCGATGACAACGACCTCGACGACGATCCTGCTGCACGAACGCGGCACCACCGGCTTCCGACGGCTCGGCCTCGCCATGTGGTGCACCGGCCTGGCCACGTTCGTGCTGGTCTACGCAGTGCAGGGCCTGTTGCCCACGTTCGCCGCGGAGTTCGGGGTGTCGTCGGGGACCTCGAGCCTGGCGCTGTCGGCGACCACGCTGACGCTCGCGCTGGCCGTCGTCCCGCTGTCGGCCGTCGCCGAGTCCTGGGGCCGGGCGCGGGTCATGACGGCGGCGCTGACCGCCTCGGCGGTCCTGGGCCTCGTCGCGCCGCTCGCCCCGACCTTCGGCGTGCTGGTGGCGGTCCGGGCGCTGCAGGGGATCGCGCTGGCGGCCCTGCCCGCCCTGGCGATGTCTCACGTCAGCCGCGAGGTCGCGCCGCGACACCTGGGCGGGGCGATGGGCCTGCTGATCGCGGGCAACACGATCGGCGGGCTGTCCGGGCGGCTGATCGCGACGGCGGTGGCCGACCTGGCCGGCTGGCGGGTCGCCCTGCTGGTGGTGGGGCTGGTGTCGTTGGCGTGCACCGTCGCGTTCCGCCTGCTGCTGCCGCCGTCGGTGGCGCCCGCCGTGCCCGCGCGCCGCCCCGACCTGCGGCTCCACCTGCGCGACCCGGGGCTGCGGTGCCTGTTCGGCATCGGGTTCCTGCTGATGGCCGCGTTCGTGACGGTCTACAACTACCTCGGCTTCCGGCTACTCGCCGCGCCCTTCGGGCTGCCCGCCACGGTCGTCGCACTGATCTTCCTCGGCTACCTGGCGGGATCCTACGCCTCGACGGCGGCGGGTCGGCTGGGTGACCGGTTCGGCAGGCCGCGGGTGCTGTGGGCGGGCATCGCGGTCGCCCTGCTCGGGGCCTGGGCGACGGCGCCATCGTGGCTGCCCGCCGTGCTCGCCGGCCTGGTGGTGCTCACCGTGGGCTTCTTCGCCGGACACTCCCTCGCGAGCAGCTGGGTGGGGCGGCGCTCGTCCCTGCTGGAGGGCGGGTCCCCGGCGGTGGCGGCCTCGCTGTACCTGTTCGGCTACTACGCGGGCAGCAGCGTCGGCGGCACGGTCGGCGGGATCGCGTACGACCACCTCGGCTGGGCCGGGGTGGTGGGGTACGTGACGGTCCTCCTGCTGGGCGCGCTGGCCCTCGCCCTCCGCCTCACAACCCGTGAGCGGCGATAGTCGCCAGAGCGACCATCGCCGCTCACGGGTGGGGGCGCGCTGACCAGGCGCGGGTCCTACATGTTCCGGCGGTACTGGCCACCGACCTCGAAGAAGGCGTCGGTGAGCTGGCCCAGGGAGCAGACGCGCGCGGCCTTCACGAGCTCGTCGAAGACGTTCCCGTCCCCGGTGGCGACGTCCTGCAGCCTGCGCAGCGCCTGCTCGGCCTCGGCCTTGTGGCGGGACTGGAAGTCCGCCAGGCGCTCCAGCTGGGACTGCTTCTCCGCCTCCGTGCCGCGGGCCAGCTCGATCTCCAGCGGCTCCTCCTCACCCTCCTTGCGGAAGGTGTTGACGCCGATGATCGGCAGCTCGCCGGTGTGCTTGCGGTGCTCGTAGAGCATCGACTCGTCCTGGATCTTGCCGCGCTGGTAGCCGGTCTCCATCGCGCCGAGCACGCCGCCGCGCTCGGAGATCCGGTCGAACTCGGCCAGCACGGCCTCCTCGACGAGGTCGGTCAGCTCGTCGGCGACGAACGAGCCCTGGAGGGGGTTCTCGTTCATCGACAGGCCCCACTCCTTGTTGATGATCATCTGGATGGCCATCGCGCGGCGCACCGACGACTCGGTGGGGGTGGTGATCGCCTCGTCGTAGGCGTTGGTGTGCAACGAGTTCGCGTTGTCGTAGAGCGCGCAGAGGGCCTGCAGCGTGGTCCGGATGTCGTTGAAGTCCATCTCCTGCGCGTGCAGCGACCGGCCCGAGGTCTGCACGTGGTACTTCAGCTTCTGGGACCGCTCGTTCGCGCCGTACTTCTCGCGCATCGCCACGGCCCAGATCCGCCGCGCCACCCGGCCGATGACCGTGTACTCGGCGTCCATGCCGTTGGAGAAGAAGAAGGACAGGTTGGGCGCGAAGTCGTCGATCGCCATGCCCCGCGCGAGGTAGCTCTCGACGAACGTGAACCCGTTGGACAGCGTGAAGGCCAGCTGGCTGATGGGGTTCGCCCCGGCCTCGGCGATGTGGTACCCCGAGATCGAGACGGAGTAGAAGTTCCGCACCTTGTGCCGGATGAACCACTCCTGGATGTCCGCCATCATCCGGAGCGAGAACTCGGTGGAGAAGATGCAGGTGTTCTGCCCCTGGTCCTCCTTCAGGATGTCCGCCTGCACCGTGCCGCGGACGTTCGCGTAGGCGAACGCGGTGAGCTCCTCGCGCTCCGCCGCGTCCGGCTCGCGGCCCTCCTCGTCGACGAAGCGCGCGATCTGCTGGTCCACGGCGGTGTTCAGGAAGAACGCCAGGATCGTCGGCGCCGGGCCGTTGATCGTCATGGACACCGACGTGCTGGGGGAGCAGAGGTCGAAGCCCGCGTAGAGCTCCTTCATGTCGTCCAGCGTCGCGATCGAGACGCCGGACGTGCCGACCTTGCCGTAGATGTCGGGGCGGGTCGCCGGGTCGTGCCCGTAGAGGGTCACCGAGTCGAACGCCGTCGAGAGCCGCTTGGCCTCGGAGTCCGCGGACAGGTACTTGAAGCGTCGGTTCGTGCGGAACGGGTCGCCCTCACCCGCGAACATCCGCGCCGGGTCCTCGCCCTCCCGCTTGAACGGGAACACGCCTGCGGTGAAAGGGAACCTCCCGGGCAGGTTCTCCTTGCGCAGGAAGCGCAGCAGCTCGGCGTCCTCGGTGTACTTCGGCAGCGACACTCGCGGGATCTTGTTGCCGGACAGGGTCTCCCGCGTCAGCGTGGTCCGCAGCTCCTTGTCGCGGACCTTCGTGACGAGCTCGTCCCCGGAGTAGTCCTCGACGACCTGCGGCCAGGTGTCGACCAGCTCCGCGGCCTCGCCCGAGAGGTCCTGCTCCGCCTTGTGCAGCGCCTCGTCGACGCTGGACCCGACGATCTCCTGCGCCGTGCGCAGGTGCTGGCGCACCCGGGCCTTGGTCGCCTCGGCCTCGGTCTGCGCGTGGTACCCGCGGACCGTCTCGGCGATCTCCGCCAGGTAGCGCACCCGCTCCGGGGGGATGACCGCGGCGTGGGTGTGCGAGGTCTTCGTGTCGACCTTCGGCAGCCGCCCGTCGTGCAGGACCAGGCCGTTCTCGGCGAGCAGGGTGCCGAGCTCCTGGTAGAGCGCGGTGACGCCGTCGTCGTTGAACGTGGCGGCGGAGGTGCCGAAGACCGGCATGTCCTCCCAGCTCGCGCCGAACTCCTCGCGGTTGCGGACGAGCTGGCGGCCGACGTCCCGGCGGGCGTCCTCGGCGCCGCGGCGCTCGAACTTGTTGATCGCCACGACGTCCGCGAAGTCCAGCATGTCGATCTTCTCGAGCTGGGACGCGGCGCCGAACTCCGGCGTCATCACGTACAGCGAGCGGTCGACGAACGGGACGATGCCGGCGTCGCCCTGGCCGATGCCCGGGGTCTCCACGACGACCAGGTCGAACGCGGCGGCCTTGAGCACGGCGATGACGTCGCCCAGGTTCTCGGGGATCACGCCGTCGTTGCCGCGGGTGGCCAGCGAGCGGAAGTAGACCTGGTCGCCCTTGAGCGAGTTCATCCGGATCCGGTCGCCCAGCAGGGCGCCGCCGCCCTTGCGGCGGGTCGGGTCCACGGCCAGGACGGCGATCCGGAGCTTGTCCTCCTGGTCGAGGCGGAAGCGGCGGACCAGCTCGTCGGTCAGCGAGGACTTGCCCGAGCCGCCGGTGCCGGTGATGCCGAGCACGGGGACGGTGCGCTCCGGGGCGCGCGCGAGCACGTCCGCGGGCAGCCGACCGGCCTCGGCCAGGGTGATCGCGCGGGCGAGCGTGGCCGTCTCACCGGTGAACAGCCCGTCGTAGGAGGCCGGGGGCTCGGCCGCCAGGTCGACGTCCGCCTCCCGGATCATCGTGTTGATCATCCCGGGCAGGCCCAGGCGCTGGCCCTCCTCGGGGGAGAAGATGTGCGCGACGCCCCGGCTGTGGAGGAGGTCGATCTCCTCCTGCACGATCACGCCGCCCCCGCCGCCGTAGACCTTGACGTGGCCCGCGCCGCGCTCGCGCAGCAGCTCGACCAGGTAGGAGAAGTACTCGACGTGCCCACCCTGGTAGGAGGACAGCGCGATGCCCTGCGCGTCCTCCTGGATGGCCGCGGTGACGACCTCGTCGACCGAGCGGTTGTGTCCCAGGTGGATCACTTCGGCGCCCTGCCGCTGCAGGATGCGCCGCATGATGTTGATGGCCGCGTCGTGTCCGTCGAACAGGCTCGCGGCGGTCACGAACCGGATGGGGTTCTTCGGGACGTACAGCTCGCTCGCGTCAGCACTGGCCATGGATCCTCCTGCACACCGTCGGACGTCATTTAGTTTGACGTCCTAGTATCTCCGGTGCAAGCGGTCCCGCTGTGACGTACGCGGAACCCGTGAGTGGCGATGGTCGCCATGGCGACCATCGCCACTCACAGGAGGGTGTCGAGGGCGGCGTGGACCTCCGCCAGGCTCGGACGAGACGACGGGTCGACGAGCAGGCAGCCGTCCAGCACGCTCGCGACGCGGACCGGGAGCCTGCGCCGCGAGCGCAGGCGCGGGGCGGGCTTGAGCAGCTGCGGGTAGACCCGCCCGAGGTCGGCGCGCGGGTGCGTGGTGTCGGTGCGGGACAGGCTGTGCGAGCCCGTGGCCTCGCGGTCCTCCACCCCGTCGGGGAACGGCCGCACGCCCGCCGCCGCCTCGTGCAGGACCACCCCGACCGCCCAGACGTCCGTCGCCGGGGTGACCGACCCGCCGACCACCTGCTCGGGGGCCATGTAGCGGGCGCTGCCCACCTCGGCGGGCGCCGGTCCGGGCGCGCGGGCCAGGGCGAGGTCGATGACCCGGGTGACCCCGGCGCTGATCACGATGTTGCTGGGCTTGACGTCGCAGTGCACCCGGCCGCGTTCGTGCAGGTAGCGCAGGGCCGAGCCGAGCTGCTGGCCGAGGTGCGCCAGCGCGGTCTCGGGGAAGCGGCCGTAGCCCTCGATCGCGTCCGACAGGGTGCCGCCGGGCAGCGACTCGAGGACGAGGACGGGGGCGGGTCCGCGCTCGTCGACCAGGTCCAGCAGCCGGACGATGTAGGGATGGCGCAGCGAGCGCAGCAGCTTCGCCTCGCGCAGCAGGCCGCGCTTGGTGCGCGGGTCCCCGACGAGGTCCGGGCGCAGCACCTTGACCACGGTGTGGCAGTGGTGGATGTGGCTCCACGCGTCGTAGGTGTCGTAGTCCTCGCCGCGCCGCAGGTGCTGGACCACGGTGTACCCCGGCGCGATCTCGCCCCCCGCGGTGATCGGCGGCGGTCCGTCCGGCACGAGCACCGGCGCGGCCGCGTGCCTGCCGATCGGCTCCTCGACGGCCTCCACCGCGTCCGGTTCGGACTGCGCGGGCGCGGCGTGCCGCGCAGGCGGCTGGACTGCCGCGGCGCTCACGGTGCCCACCTCGGCACTCGCCGGAGCGCGCACCGGTTCCCGACAATTCCCCCCATGCCCGCGATCCTCCCCCGTGCGGACGGCCCCGGCACGCCGGGAGGCGCCGGGAGCGCGCCGAGACGTCGCCCGGATGCGCCGGTCGGAAGAGTGTCATCGGGGAGGCCGCGCCGGGCCGGGGCGCCGCGGGTTCGCGTCGGGTCCACCCGAAAGGGCGTCACGCGGCCCGGGGCGACGGATCGACCTCGACGACGGTGCCCGGGACCACCGGTCCGCCGCCGCCCTCGGGGAGTGCCGCGGGCCTGCCGGCCGCCCGGTGCAGCAGGATGCGCCGATGCAGCACCCGGGCCGCCACCGTCGCCACGATCCCGAGCAGGGCCAGCCCGGCCCCGGAGGCGACGATCGGGACGATGCCGGCGTCCGGCAGGACCGCCATCAGGACGAACGACAGGAACGGCCACCACAGCAGGAACCGTCCGGGTCCACGTCGGGTCCACTCCGGGTGCTCGGCCGCCATGAGTCGGCTTTACCCCCTGCGGATGTACTTCAACCCGACACCAGCCTCTAGCGTGACGACCATGTACCGGGAGGCTCTCATCGCCGAGAACGCTCGCTTCGCCGCACTGGTCGGCGAGGTCGACCACGCCACGCCGATCCCCACGTGCCCGGGATGGGACGTGGTCAAGCTGCTGCGCCACCTCGGCCGCGGACACCGCTGGGCCGCGACCATGGTGGAGAACCGCGCCACCGAGGCCCTCGACCCCCTCGAGGTCCCGGGCGGCAAGCCGCCTGCGGACCTCGACGGCACGGTCGCCTGGCTGCGGGAGAGCGCCGCGGCGGTGCCCGCGGCGGTCGACGCCGTGGGCCCGGACGCTCCGGTGTGGACCTTCACCGGCCCGAAGCCCGCCGAGTGGTGGATCCGGCGCCGCCTCCACGAGGAGACGGTGCACCGCGCGGACCTGCAGCTCGCGGTGGGGCGGGAGATCGACCTGGCCCCCGAGCTCGCCGTCGACGGGCTGTCCGAGTGGCTGGACCTGCTGGTCGAGCGCGGCGGCGTGGGCGCGTCGATGTCGGCGGACCTGCACCTGCACGCCACCGACACCGACGACGGCGCGGGGGAGTGGACGATCCGGCCCGACGGCGGGGGACTGGCCTGGGAACCCGGGCACGGCAAGGCCGCCGCGGCCGTGCGCGGCCCGGCGGCCCTGCTGTTCCTCGCGCTCGTGCGGCGGGTGCCGCTGGAACGGCTGGAGGTGTTCGGCGACCGGACGGTGGTGGAGGACTTCCTGGCCGCCACGCCCTTCTAGCCGAGCTCCTCGGCGAGCAGGTCCATCAGCAGGCCGTCGTGCCAGGTGCCGTCGGGGCCGCGTTCGTAGCGGCGCAGCACCCCGACCCGCCGGAACCCGACGCGCTCGTAGCTGCGGATGGCCTTGACGTTGTCCGCGGCGGGGTCGATGGCGATGCGGTGGTGGCCGCGGTCGACGATCAGGTGCCGCGCCAGGGTCCGCACCGCGTCGGCGCCGAGCCCGCGCCCGTGCGCGCTCGGGGCCAGCGCGACGTCGATCCCCGCGTGCCGGTACTCCGGGTCGTCCTCCTCGTCGAAGCAGATCAGCCCGACGGTCTCGCGGAACGCCTCGATGGCGAAGCACTGCGCGCCGATCAGCTCGCGGGCCACCCGCTCCCGGTCGTAGCCCGGCCACCACCGCGCCACCTCCGGCTCGGTGAGGATCGCGAGGAACTCGTCCACGTGACGCTCCTCGGTGGGTCGCAGCACGACCGTCTGGCCGGCGAGGGCGCCGGAGTCGTCCGTCGCGTCCTCGCTCAGGGTGTGGCCCATCGCGCTCACAGCGCCTCCAGGGGGTAGCGGGCCTGCGCGGCGAGGGTGGACGCCGAGCGGGGCTTCTCGAACACGACCTCGGCGCGCCGGTCGGCGACGTCGAGGGTGGCGATGAGGTTGCCGAACAGCGGCCCGCCGAGCTTGGTCCAGCTCATCGCGGGCTCCGGGACCCCGTCGTGCCGCACCCACGCCCGGGTGGCGGCGGTCGCCGCGCGCGACCAGGCGAGCCGGAACGCGACCCGGATGGCGGCGGGCACCTGGTTGTGGACGGGCGAGCACACCAGCTGGTGGACGGCCGCGCCCGGCAGGTCGACGCGGGCCGCATAGCTGTGGTGCACATCACCGGACAGTACCGACACGGTGGCGGGGCCGGATGTCGCAGCCCGAGACACCAGCGCCCCCAACCGGTCGAAGGACTCGCGGAACGCGGGCCAGTGCTCCATGTCCGCCTGCTGCCGGATCCACTCGCCGACGCGGCCTCGCAGACCGGGCCGGGCCGCCGCCACCTCGTTGATCGTCTCGACGTCGCCGAGGGCGGGGGCCAGCAGCCACGGCACGGACGTCCCGAGCAGCAGGTGGTCGACGTCTCCGGGCGCGCCGACCTGCTCCTCCACCCACGCGAACTCGGAGTCACCCAGCATCAGGTGCCTGCCCTCGTCGAGGATCCGGCCGTTGCGCGAGTCGATCATGACCAGCCGGGTGCGCCCCATGTCCCAGCGGAAGCTGAACCGCACGCCCTTCGCCCCGTCCACCTCGGCGTCCGCGCGGTCGGCGAGCTCCACCAGCAGCGGCCACACGTCGCCGTCGGCGGCGCGGACCCGCTGCCAGTCGGGGTCGGCCGCCAGCTCGTCCGGGGGGAGGTTGCCCAGGTGCTGGTAGACCCAGTAGGAGCCCAGCGCGGAGCGGATCCGGTCCCGCCACCAGGGGGTCCGGTCGATCTCCTCGCGCCAGGCGGCGGAGGTGTTCCAGTCGTCCCGCACGTCGTGGTCGTCGAAGATCATCGCGGTGGGGACGGTGGACAGGATCCAGCGGATCTCGGGATCGACCCAGGAGTCCCGGTAGAGGCCGACGTACTCGTCGTAGCCCACGATCTCGTCGTCCGGCCAGCTCTCCGGCCGCTCCCGGCGGCCCGCGATGCGCCTGCGGGTCTGCGGGGTGAGCTCGTCGGCGTAGACCTGATCGCCCAGCAGGAGCAGCGCGGTGGGCCACTCCTCCGGGGGCAGGCCCGCCATCCGGGCGGCGTAGGCGTCGAGCGCGTCGATGCCGTAGGCCGCGGCGGACTTCGGGTCGGCCAGCTTGACGTAGCGGCAGGACCCGAACACCACGCGCGCCCGGCCCGCGGTCCGCGGTCCCCGCGTCGGGATCACGGAGGCGGGGAACGGGCTGTGCGGCACCGGCCACACGACCGCGCCGTCCACCCGCACCTCGTACGGGATCCGGGAGTCCGGCTCCAAACCGGTCACCGGAACGACGGCGTAGTGGTGGCCTGCGACCTCGAACGTGCGGGTCGTGGCGCCGAGGATCTCGACGGTCGCCGCGGCGCCCGTCTGGACCCAGACCGTGGCGGTGGTCTCGCCGACGTGCCGCAGGACCGGCCCCAGCACGAGCGGGGCGGTCCCCGGGCGGGTCACGACAGGGCCAACAGCGCGGCGCCGATCTTCCCGGCGTCACTGCCGAACGTGCTGGGCAGCACCGGCGGGAGCGGCCGGACCTGCGGGGCGTAGGCGAACTCGGCGGCGGCCTCGCGCGCGGGGGTGAGCAGCAGGTCCCCGGTCTCGACGACGCCCCCGCCGATCACGACGGCGTCGAGCTCGAAGATCGTGGTGACGGTGGCGATGCCGATCCCGAGCCAGCGGGCCAGGGTCTGGAACAGCGCGACCGCCGTCGGGTCGCCCGCCTGGGCGGCCTCCGTGACGATCTGCCCGTTCACCGGGACGCCGCGCTCGCGGGCGAGGGACGCGATGACGCCGTCCGGGTCCGCGGCGGCGGCCTCCCGGCCGGTCCTGGTCAGGGCACTGCCGCTGGCCACGGCCTCGAGGCAGCCGCGCTTCCCGCAGCCGCAGCGCGGCCCGGCCGGGTCGACGACGATGTGCCCCAGCTCCGCGGCGAAGCCGCGCGGGCCGCGGTAGATCTGCCCGCCCAGCACGATCCCGCTGCCGACGCCGGTGCCGACCGTGATCAGCACCATCTCCCGGTAGAGCGTGTCGCCGAGCAGCGCCTCGGCGAGACCCGCGACGTTGGCGTCGTTGTCGACCACGGCCGGGAGGCCGGTCGCGGACTCCAGCTCGGAGCGGATGTCCCAGTCGCGGTAGGAGTTGTTGGGGGCCCAGAGGATCCGCCCGCTCGGCCACTCCACGGTGCCCGCCGCGCCGACGCCGATGGCCTCGACCTCGGGTTTCTTCGTCCGCAGTGTCTCGGTCATCCGGAGCAGCAGCGCGGACATGGTCGCGGAGTCGGACGTCTCGGGGGTCGGCTCGGTCAGCTCGGCGACCACCGTGCCGTCGTCGGCCACGACGGCGCCCGCCACCTTGGTCCCACCGATGTCCAGCCCGATCGCGTGTCTCGCCACAGGGCGAATCCTGCCGGCTCGTGTTTGCCGGCGGGGGCTCCGGGGAAAGCCGCGCCATGCCTCTGTTGCGTCGCGTGGCCCGGCCCATGCTGGCCGGCCTGTTCATCTACGGCGGAATCAACTCGCTGCGCAACCCCGCTGCGCATGTCGAAGCCGCCAAGCCCGTGCTCGACTACGCCGCTCCGGCGATCGACAAGGCCGTCGAGGCGTCGCCGCTGGAGAAGCGGCCGGACAACGAGACCCTGGTCAAGATCGACGGTGCGGTGAAGGTCGCCGCGGGGACCCTGCTGGCCCTGGGCAAGTTCCCGCGCCTGTCCTCCGGCGCACTCGCCGCGAGCCTCATCCCCACCACCCTCGCCGGCCACCGGTTCTGGGAGGAGACCGACCCCGCGGCCAAGCAGGCCCAGCAGATCCACTTCCTGAAGAACACGGCGCTGCTGGGCGGATTGATGATCGCGGCGGCGGACACCCACGGGAAGCCGTCGGTGGCCTGGCGCTCCCGCAAGGCCGCCGAGGCGGCGTCCGCGGCGATCTCGGCGCAGGCCGGGGCGCTGTCGGACTCCGTCTCGCACGCCACGGACTCGGTGTCCGGCCTGGTCTCCGGGCTCGGCGGGTCGAGCGCGTCGACGGGCTCGCAGCTCGCCGACCGGGCGTCCGCGCTCGGGGACACCCTCGCCGCGAAGGCGCCGGTCGTGAAGGCCAAGGCCGCCGAGCTCGGCTCCGTCGCCTCGGACCGGGCGGCCGAGCTCGGCGCGGCCGCGACCGCCTTCGGCGCGGTGGCCTCCGACAAGGCCGCCACCTGGGGTGCCGCCGCGTCGGAGCAGGCCGCGACGGTGGGGGAGGACCTGTCGAAGCGGGCCGCCAAGGCCGCGAAGAAGGCCGAGAAGCGCGGCGCCGCGCTCCAGAAGGAGGTCGACAAGCGGTCGGCCGCCTGGCAGAAGGAGCTCGACAAGCGCGGCAAGGCGTGGGAGAAGCTCGCCGACAAGAAGGGCGAGGAGTGGGCCGAGGGCGCCGCGCGCAAGCGGGCCGCCTTCGAGAAGGCCGCCGACCGCAAGCGCGCGGAGTGGGAGAAGTCCGCCCGCAAGGCCGCGAAGAAGGCACGCAAGCGGGCGCCGGGCTACGTGGACCAGCTGTCCGCGCTGGCCGCGCAGGCCTCCGAGCAGGCCGCGAAGTTCGGTGGCGACGTCGCGTCCCGCGCGTCGGACGCCGAGACCGCCGTCGAGGGCATCGTCCGGGACGCCCGCAAGCGCGCGGCCAAGGTCGTCGCGCCCTGAGCTGAGCCCGGCCGAGCGACTCCGACCGGCCCGCCGTTCCCGAACTCGGGCGGCGGGCCGGTTCGTGTCACGGGTCGTGTCACGGCTCTCGTATCACGGTGAGATCGGCGACGGTGCGGACCACGCTCCGCGTCCGTACGGTGGCCGGATGACCGGAGCCACCGAGGAGGACTGGGCGGACTGGGTCGCCACGCAGGCCCCACCGGCCACGGACGCCCCCGACGGCCCCGACACCTACTGGTTCGTCGGCGGCCCGCTCGACGGTCGGGTCCGCACCCGCCCGGCGGGCCAGGAGCCCCCCGCCGTGGTCCGCCACGTCCACCTGCACGGCGGCCCCAAGATCGTCCACCACTACGACCTCCACGAGGTCGCGGGGCACGGCGGCGAGTACCGCTTCCGCGAGGACTGACCGTCCGGCGAGGGTGCCGGTCGACGTCCTCGCCGCTGCTGGGGTAGGAATCGTCCACGCCCTGGTCGCGCCGAGCGGGGCCGTCGAGTACGTCGTCACGAAGGAGTGACCATGCCGCGTCCGTACGCCAGTGGGGTCGTCGCCGCGCCCGCCGACAAGGTCTGGGCGGTGGTGCGGGATTACAACGGTCTGCCCGGCTGGCTGACCGCGATCGGGCACAGCGAGCTCGTCGAGGGGGTGGACGGGCAGGTCGGCGCCGTGCGGCGGCTGGTCCTCGCCGACGGCGGGGACCCCTTCGACGAGAAGCTGATCCACCTCGACGACGCCGACCGCACCCTCACCTACGCCTTCACCGGCGCCAACCCGTTCGACGTGGCCCGCTACGTCTCGACGATCCGGGTCGCGCCCGTCACCGACACCGACCAGTCGTTCGTCGAGTGGTGGTGCGAGTACGACGCGGACGTGGCGCGCCACGCCGAGCTCACCCAGACCTTCGCCGACGGCGTCTACGCCGGTGGCATCGCCGGGCTGCGGAAGGTGCTCAGCTCGTAGGCGTCAGCGCCAGCAGGAACTCCACCTGGCCGGTCGGGTCGACGCGGACGAAGTCGCCGATGCTCGGCGGCTCGATCCCGAAGTCGGTGAACGTCACCGGGATCGACCCGGAGACGTCGATGCCGGCGCCGTCCCGCACGGCGGTCAGCGGGAAGCTCACCTCACGGGTGACGTCCTTGACCGTGAGCGTGCCCGCGGCGGTCACCGTGGCCTGCCCGCCGTTCGCGAAGTCCGCGCCCAGGTCGATCGGGCCGGTGAGGGTGAACGTCGACGTCGGGTACCTCGCCGTCTCCATGATGTTCCCGGTGAACTGGCCGTCCCGACGCCCCTGGTCGCTGGTCACGGTGCTCATCTGCACCGTGACCTCGCCCGCCGTGACCGCGGTGCCGGACAGCGAGACGGTCCCGCTCACCTCCGGCGTGCGCCCGACCGCGTCGACCCGCTGCCCACCCAGCAGCTCCCCGACCCGATACCCGGCCTCCGACCCCGCGCCCACGGTGTAGGCGCTCGCCAGCTCACCCGTCGGCGCCGCGACCTGTGGCGACCCCACCGCCAGCGGCGCCGCGGCCTCCGGCGCGATCCACCGGCTGTAGACGAACGGCCCCCCGACCGCCAGCACCACCACCAGCGCGACGACCCCGATCACGTAGGCCTTCCAGTGCTGCCGCAGCTTCATCTCTCTCCCGCCGACTCGATTCAACGTTCAACGACATGAACCGTACCGGCCGAACGGACGAACCGGGCAGACTCTCAGCGTCCGCCCAGGGAAGGCCCCCGAAACCCGGCCCGCTAATCTGCGAGCAGGGGGGCAGTAGCTCAGTTGGTCAGAGCAGCGGACTCATAATCCGTCAGGTCGTGGGTTCGAGCCCCACCTGCCCCACAGCGAGCCCAGATTGTCGCAGCTCAGCGGTATGGTACGTCCTGAAGCGTTCCCATAAGCAAGATCATGTGGGACGGAAACGGGACGGAAACCCGAGGAGCCGTCGTGGCGCGACCACCGCTGATGATGGGCACGCACGGCAGCATGTCGGCGAAGTGGAGCGATGATCGCAAGGTCTACGTAGCCGTGGCTCGGTTTCGTGACTTCGACGGTGTCACACGCCGCGTCAAGCGCACTGGAAAGACGAAGACCGCGGCTCTCGGTGCGCTCCAGGACGAGATCAAGCTCCGGATGGGTTCGCCGGCGCAGCCGCTCCGGCCGACCGACACGGTGGCTCGAGCCGCGGAGATGTGGCTCGCCAAGCTCGATGCTCAGGTCGCCGAGGGCACCCGTGCAGCAACGACGGCTGACACGTACAAACAGCGTCTGAACTCGGTGGTCCTACCGGGGATGGGGCAGTGGCGTCTCCGCGAGTGCACTGTCGGACGCCTCGATGCCTTCTTCGCGGGCTTGGTGCCCACGCACGGCGCTCAGTCCCGCAAGACCGTCCGTACGGTCGTCTCTCAGATCCTGCGCCTGGCGGTGAAGCACGAAGCGCTCCGCGACAACCCTGTCCGCCACCTGGACCCTATCGAGGGCGGCTCGAAGCCGCCGCGCGCGCTCACAGCCGAGGAACGCCGCCGGTTCCTGGCATGGATGGCCGGGAAGTCGGACAACAAGGAGGAGGCCCGCGCCCAGGCGAGCGCTCGCCGCCGAGACCTCCCTGACATCGTGACCTTCATGCTCGGCACCGGTGTCCGCATCGGCGAGGCGCTGGCCGTGCGCTGGTGCGACGTCGACCTCGACGGCGTCCCGGTCGTGGAGGGCGAGGAGATTCGGGCGGTCCCTATCGTCGCGATCACCGGCAACGTCGTGCGTCACCGCGGCCAGGGCCTGCACCGCCACAGCGGCAAGACCGCGTCGTCGCTGCGGATCGTCCCGCTTCCGCAGTTCGTCGTCGAGATGCTCAAGCAGCGGTCGGTCGACGGTCCCGAGGTCCCGGTCTTCCCCGCCGCAGGCCGCAACGGCTTGAGCTGGAAGGACCCGAACAACATGTCGACCTACATTCGCGACGCCCGCCAGGCCGCCGGGATGACCTGGCCGGTCACGAGCCACACGTTCCGCAAGACGGCCGCGACGATCTGGCACGACTCGGGCATGCTCACCGACCGTCAGAAGGCCGACCTCACCGGCCACGCCAAGATCAGCACCCTGACTGATATCTATGTTGCGCGAGGTGAGTTGCATGCAGCCGGCGCAGCGGTAATGGATGCAGCCTGGCTGGATCGTTGATCACGGTCCTACTTGAGGGGAGCTGCGCAAACTAGGCCAGGGCGGGCGGACTGTCGTCGTCCACACCATGGAGACTGAGAGCAGAACCGGATTCGCTGCATCAACGTGTGAGCTGCGAGGTTTGTAGCGAAGAAGGGGGCAGCGAGCACCCCGTCGCTGCAGTGCGTGCTGTCGCTCGTGGAGTCGAGTACTACACCCCGCCGTCGCTGAACGGGTCAATCCTCGCTGACGACGATCGCGGGCGCTCGTCCCTTTCGACCCGAGAGATTGAGCCGCAGCGGGTTTGGTTCTCTTGCGGCTCAGAAGAGATGGAGGAAGTGGTGCTTGGGACTAGGCCTAAGAAGTGGACGGTTACCTCAAACGAGTCCGAGTGAGACACTGCAGGTCGAACTGTGAGACCGCGAGCGCTCTGTTCCGGTGCGCGCTCAAGTATGGCCTGATCAGGGTGGGACGACCTCGGCTGACTCTGAGAATGGCGGTACCGGCCCGGTGATGTGGGTCGGTGCGCGACGACAGCAAGTGGGGCATCCTCTGACCTGATTATCGTGCGGGTTCCGGTGTCCCTCGTTGCCGCCGTAACGAGGACCCCCGCCTGATCGAATGATCTGGCATGTCTCGGCGAGTGCTGGTCTCGGGGCTCGCCGCTATCGGCGTGCTGGTTGTAGCTGCGGTCCTCTTTCTCTTATTTGGTCCAGGGCCGACCGGAGGACCGGGTGTCGGGCAGACAACGAGCTTCACCGCCCAGCAGGCCACCGCGCTGCAGGACGCGCTGGGTTCGGGCGATCCCCAACGGGCCTCCCAGGCGGTGGCGTTGGCCGACGGAGACGAGTTGGACCCGACTTTCGTTCGTGAGGTCGCTGCGCTCGCGCTGACCATCGACCCGAGCTCGGTGTCCGACGACAACGGCACCGACGCCCTCGTCCGAGCGACAGCGGGTGGGAAGTCGTGGCTGCTCCACATCCGAAGAGGCGGCGAACTCGGATGGCAGATCGTCTCGACAGCACCCGTGCCATGAAGGCGCTTGCGACCGCTGTCGCGGTGCTCCTGCTCCTGTTCGTCGGACCCACCGCGGAAACCGCTCACGCCGCCGAGAGCTGCACGGTGCAGACCGACGTCGTCGGAACTCCGGTGGTCCTGGTCCACGGCTGGACGTCGGACTCGGACGGCATGATCGGGACCGCCAACGGGCTTGACCAGCGCCTGCCGCGCGGGCAGTACACCTACCTCCGGTTCGACTGGGGACCGAGCGCCACCACCTGGCCCGATTCCAGCAGTAGAACCCCTCAGTGTCTGGCCGACTACATCGTTTCCGCGTGGAGGAAGGGCGGACAGCGACAGAAAGTCGTCGTCGTCGCACATTCCATGGGTGGGATAGCCTCCAGGTTCGCTTCCACCCTGAGCTCGACCGTCGACGGGACCCCGGTCTCCGACGCCATGTCGGGGCTGGTGACGCTGTCGACGCCACACCTTGGGAGCCCCTGGGGAAACACCGGTTTCGCCACATTCGTCGAACGCTGGGTGAAACGCGCTGTTCCCGTCCAACCCGACGGGATGCCCGCCCGCGAGTGCCTGGCGGCGCCCGGCTTCCAGCCCAAGGGCTGTGAGGTTCCTCCATACATGCCGCCTGGCATCACCATCGACGAGATCGGCACACAAATCACGATTAGGCGGACCCTCTTCGGGCTGGGGCCCATAAAGCTCGGCCCGTCCGCCGAGATCTCCGCCTGGGGCGACGGCATCGTCCCCGCCGACTCCGCAAGCGGCTACCTCACCTCCGTTCCCGGCACGAAGCCACCACGGGTCAAGGCCACCCTGAACACGGTGCCATGCACCTACGACACGGACTACCTGATGGCTCAGGTGGTAGGCGGCCGGTCACCGCTTGGTCTCGCCACGGCGACCTTCGGGAACGTGCTCCTCGACAGCGCGGCCCTCGACGACCTAGCCGCAGGCAGGCCGAGCGCCGCGACACTGGAGATTGCCGCCTACACCGCGTTCACACCCTGCTTCCACACCGAGATCGACCACGCGACATCGGGCATGCCGGTCGAACCACGGGTCCTCGATCTGGCCGCTGATGCCGTGCGCAACGCACGCGCCACCACCAGCGTTCCGACGAGCCGTGTCAACATCAAGCCGGTCGACAGCACCGGCCGCGCCGCCGCGGGATGGAAAATCACTGACGGGGCGCTGACCGTCGACTGCGGATACCCTTCACCGGCCGCCGTCAACAACGCGATCCACGTTTGCGCTCCCGCCGCTGCCGGTGCGGACGCCTGCTGGTCCGAACCCGGCCAAAGGTCGGTGCTTTGCCTACCCTCCCCGTGGGAGAGGACCCTGACCCGCTTCCCCGCGACTAAAGCGAACTTCGAGGTCGAAGCCGGACCGAACCCCTCTCCGCTCGGACTTGAGCTCGTCGACGGCTCGCACTGTCGACTGCGAAACGGCGGATCATGGTCCGGGCGGTCGGATGACCCGAACGCCTACGGCACGTACTCGTGCGACAACGGCCCCGGCTTCGTCGCCCTCTGGGGGACGAAGGGCCAGCCCGACATCGACACCTCAAAAGCCGCATGGACTGTGCGCAAAGGCAGCGCCGACGGGCCACTCAGCACCATTGGTGTGCAAACCGCCTACTACGTCGCCACCGCAACCGCACCGAACACCCCGCCCGCCCAGGCTGCGGGCTCCTACCCAGCGGGGACCTGGTCCGGTCGAGGCAGGACGCTGCAGCTCGGCAGTGACGGCACCGGCACAGCGATGTATCTGATCCACGGGCCGGCGGGCGGTTGCACGAACGAATCGGCAAGCCCACAGCCCTGCTACTACAACGTCCAGTTCAAGCTCAACGGCGGTTCCGATCCAGAATTCACCGGAAGTGTCACCAATACGTGGTTCTCGGAGGGGAGTGTAATGACCCACTCAAGCGACTATGGCATCAATCTCCCCTCCCCGGGCACAGCTATGTCCATCCGCTTCGACCATCCAAAGGACGTCGCCTACTACCAGGACAGCCACGGAACAACCGATGCATGTGGGCCGAACCCGACCGCGCCCAGGCAAGGCTGTTCATAGCCAAAAAAGAAAGTCTTCCGGTTATGGATCCAGGTCAAGTGAGCGTCGCAAATCACGGCGACTCAAATGAGCAGGAATGCCCGTAAGGACCCAAATGACGAAAGAACTCGGTCTTGCGAAGGCCATGCTCATAGTAGGGCTCGCCTTCGTTAGCGTGGCCGCATGCAGCTCATCTCCGCCGGGGAGCAGCTCTCAGTATGAGGCGACGTCGAGTCGGTCGTCTCCCCCTCCCACTGCAGACACGACAAGTGCCTCACTGAATGCCTGCGCCATCGACGAAGCGGCGATGTCAAGCGCCACAGGTATCCCATGGACTGGGTCCACCCAAGTTTCCGATACCGAGGGGCTGCTCTGTACGTACAGTCCATCGGGGACTCTCCCTGACGACAATAGCCAGCCCGCTGTAATCGTTCTTACCACTCGAATTCGCCCCCCGGCGACAGCTGGCGACAAGGTGCGGCACAGGAAAAACTTGGGATGCGTTGCAGGTACCGTCAAAGAGGTTTCGCGCGATGACGGAACAGGCATTGTCTGCACCGATAAGATCAACGGAAAACCGATCGCGACAGTCATCACGAAGAACGTCGCTGTAAACATTGCTTCTGTGCGAGTAAATGAATCGCTCTATCCGGCCTTGATGGCGGAGTGGGAGCGACAACTCTCCACGCTTGTCGTGCCCACATTATCGTAGGGACGATGCCGCTGTCTTCCCGACGTCCTCGGACGATGGGCTACCGAGTGGACAGGCGGTTCGCGATCTTCCTGGCGCAGGGTGAGGACGGGGCGCTTTCGGTGGCGGTATACAACTAAAGGCCGTGGGCGTTGAGCCGGACGACGAGATTCCGCAGCTCGTGTCCTCGAGTGGCGCAGACGCGGGAACCGGCGGGGCCCGCGCGCGGTGACCTTGTCCCATAGGGTGCGCCCGTCCGCGCTCAACGTCCAGTTCGAGAAGTTGACGAGTTCGGCCCGGGTGGTCGCCAGGGTCACGCGTGGGGCGGAGGCGGCCGCTCCTCAGGGGTCGCCTCCGCGAGAGGCCTTGCGCGATCGCGCCGACGTGGTCCTCCCAACGCTCGGCAAGGTGCCGGTGCACGCCGTGGCCAAGGGCGTCTGGGTTCGGAAGCGGTAGAGCTGGCTACTTCTGGCACCGGCAAAGCGCGGTGAGTAGGCGCCCTTGCTGCTGGTTCACGCGAGCCAGGAGGAAAAGCTCGCAGCCCTACCGATGACGCTCAGGAGGCTCCAGGTCGGCGAGCGTGACCAGACCGTCCTCAAGCGCCCGCTTCACCATCTCAGCTTTGCTCCGGGCGGGGCGACCGCGCGCCGCATACTTCATGCGCGCCCTGTCGATGTAGGTGTGGATGGTGGCCGGCGCGACGCCCATTGCCTCAGCCGCCATACCCTTCGACCGCGAGGTGAACCAAACGCGCAATGCCGTGATCTCTTGGACCGACAGTTCAGGACGCGTGGGGTCGGTGTCCCCGGCAAGCGCACCTCCGAGGTTCGGCGGCGTGTAGGGGTTGCCTGCAGCAGCAGCGCGGACTGCTTCGATCAAATGCTCTTCAACCTCGGGCTTGGTCACGTAGGCGAGCGCTCCGACGTCTACACATCGGACGGCCAGCGCATCATCGACGAACTGGGTGTACACCACGACGCGTTTGCCTGCGTCGATCAGCCGTTGCAAACCGTCAAGCGTGGGGCGGCCTGGCACAAGCTGGAGGTCGAGCACGACGACGTCGGCGTCGGCGCCGGGGCCGGTGCCCAGGGCGATGTCGACGGTCGCCCCATCCGCTATGACATCGAGCCCTGGGGTAGCGCTGCCGAGCAGGCTTCTCAGGCCCCTTCGGGCGATGGCGTGGTCGTCGATGACGGCGACCGTGGCTCGTCCGTCCAGGTCGACTCGATCCACGTCTGGTCCTCCGTGCTGACGACGATGTGGGACACGCTGGGGTGAGTCCGCAGCGGCGGGGCCCAGTTCCCGCCGTCTGCGGTAACGCTTACAGAGAGCCTCGGGCCGATTCCGATTACTGACACTCTGGCTCGTCTTCGAGCCGCGGTGAGGCCCGCGAGAATCCCGTCGGCGAGGGCAGGCCGAGCGTCGTCGGGAGGGGTTGGCCACCTACCCGCCCTCTCGAACTCGACGAGGACATTGCGCCGTTCGGCAACGTCGGCGCCCTGACGGAGCTCGTAAAGTAGTCGGTCATCCGCATCGTCCGCGTCATCCGCCTCGGCCAGGAATCGGCGCATGCGTGCCGCTTCCAGGTCACAGGAACGCCGGACCTCGGGGTCCTCCGGATCGAGCTCGCCGCTCGCGAGCCCGCGCAACAGCTGCTCGACTCCAATGTCGAGGCGGGCTAGTCGTGTTTCGCGGGCCTCGAAAAGGCCGGTAGCGACCGCTTCCGCCGTGCGGATCTCCGCTGCCCGTGCAGAGGCCTGCTCGGCACTGTCGGCGATGCGGCGGACGACGGTGGAGGCTATCCCGCAGGCGAGCGGGAACCCGACCGTCCCGACGGCACCGGCGGTCAA
Source organism: Pseudonocardia oroxyli (assembly GCF_900102195.1). Taxonomy (GTDB): domain Bacteria; phylum Actinomycetota; class Actinomycetes; order Mycobacteriales; family Pseudonocardiaceae; genus Pseudonocardia; species Pseudonocardia oroxyli. The sequence goes on along the minus strand of NZ_FNBE01000021.1, from coordinate 13,981 downwards.
ACCGAGCAGGATGTCAAGGTTGGCGCCGTGCACGGCTAGCACACGAGTCACCGTGATCGCGAGGTTGAGTGCAAGGAACGTCGCCAGCTCCGGCAGCGGACGGCCGAACAACAGAACCACCCCGAGCCAGCCACTGGACCCGAAAGACCAGTCAGTAGAAGTGAGCAGGTACTCAGGTGCGAGCGACCAGGTGGAGAGCGCGGAGGCGCCGAGTACCAGGACGAGCATGGGCAGGCGAGCGCGGTTCCAGTCCCGCCGTTGCACGATTCCGACGATCTCGGCGCCAAGCAGGGCGACGAGCACGCCGTATGCGACCAGCTGCGGCGCGAGGGGCGCATGGATCTCGAGCTTGCGGGGCAGGCTCGCTGTGAGGAGAACAGCTCCCGCTACCGTCGCCGCCGCGATCCGAAGGCCAGCAAGCAACTGCTGGGCAGTCGTGCGGGCCGGCGTCGCCGAGGTCGTCATCGAGGCCACCTCAGGCGTACTGTCGTCCCCTGCCCGACCGCGGTAGCCACCTCGGCTATCCCGCCGACCGATGCCACCCGAGCAGTGATCGACTTGCGAAGTCCCCGTCGGGTCGGGGCCACGTGGGCCGGCTCGAAGCCCCGGCCGCGGTCGATGACCTCCACGACTACCCCAGCACCGGACGGGGTCACCCGTACGACGGCGGTCGTCGCCCCCGAGTGTCGTGCGACGTTGGTCAGTGCCTCCCCGGACGCCTCGACGAGCGCGTGCACGACACGCGGTGAGAGCTGAACGACGGGATCGGAGATCTCCAACTGAACCGAAAGGCCACTGCGAGCGGTGAGAGCCGTGAGGACGGACGAGAGTTCCTCCGGCGCCGACGGCCGGCCCTCGCGGACGGATCGGATCGTCTCCAGGTCGCGGCGGGCACGTTCACGGAGGGCCTGACCTGCGCCCCCGGTCTGGCCCAGAGCGACCATCAGCAGTGTCGTGGATGCGGTGTCGTGCAGAGAGTCCGAGATATCGCGCTGCTCCTGACGGATCCGTTCCGAAACCGCCTGTTCGCGGCTGACCCGGTCGGTCTCGGCTGCAGTGGCATCGGCCTTGCGCGCCGCCCGGGTGAGCAGGCTGAAGAGGAGCCGGGCGAGCATCGGGACTAGGTTGGACCACACAACGGTCACGATCACGTCCGGCCCGATGGGCTGGTTTTGCGCGGCGATGGCGCTTAGAACCGCAGTTGTGCAGACGGCGAGACCCAGCAGTACGCCCACTCGCCAGCGGATCGAGTACTGGTAGCCGACGGCGGCAAACATGACGAAGGGCCTGATCCAGGTCCGGCTCGTCTCCAGCCATGCCGTCGACGTCACCTGACCGGTGATGAGGCCGAGCCCACACAAGACCAGGGCGTCGAGCATGCCAGCGAGTGTGGCCCTCTGAGAGCGGACCAGAACTGCGTAGAGCGCGCTCCACGCCACCAGGAAGCAGACGACGGCAATCGCTCCCGTACGGACCCCAGGACTCTCGGCTGCGGCTATCGCGACAACTGCGATCGGGATCAGCGTGACGGCCCGGATGCCGACGGCGTACTGCCTACCGAGGTGCTCGACGCGCAGTTCGGCTTCGCCACGCTCATGGACGCCTTGGGCCAGATTGGGGTTCATCGTGGCCACCCGACGCCCGATTGAGCGTGCGGATCGTCCACGTCAATCCCGTCTGGGGGAAATGTGGGTCGATCACGGGACGCGGCCGGACAACTGCTCTCCCCATACTTCCGGCGGGTGATCACCGGCGGCGAGCCAGGCTGGAGGGGGGCTCGGGTCGCCGCCGGTCGGTCGCCGCCGAGGAGACCGGCACCGTCAACGAGGGGGACTCAGCGTGCAGGATGCCGTGGTGTGGCGCCACAGCAGCTTTAGCCAGGGATCGGACCAAACATGCGTCGACGTCTCCATCGGGACAGGTGCCGTACGCGTGCGCGACTCCAAGGATCCGGAGGGCCCAACTCTGCTTTTCACCGAGGTCGAGTGGTCGGCATTCCTCCGCGGAGTGGCCAACGGCGAGTTCGACCTGCCGAACCGGTGACGTGGTCAATGCAGAGCCTCTATTCGCTCGGTGATCAGCGCACGCGACCCCACCGCGTCCAACGCGGCGACTCCACCATCCACTATGGAGGAACGGTATACAGCCACCTCGTCAGGTTCGTCAATGAAGGTGTTGCGGGACAGGTGTTCGGTGAACACCACGGGCGTAACGCCGACGGCGTTGAACTCGAACACAGTGAAGCCGACTCCGGCTGGCGAGTAGGCGCCCGCGGAGAAGGGAACGACGCGGAGGTCCACTGCGGACCTCTGAGAGAGATCGAGGAGGTGGCGGAGTTGGTCACACATCACCACCGAGCCGCCGATCCTCCGGTGCAGCACGGCCTCGTCGAGCAAGACGGTCGTCGCGGGTGGATTGGGCCGCTGCAGCAGGAGCTGGCGGCGCATTCGCAGCGCGACCCGGCGTTCCATCGTGTCCTTCGATACGCCGGATACCGATGCGACCAGACTCCGGGCGTAGGCGGCGGTCTGGAACAGCCCGGGAATCAGACCGACGCTGTGGTGCGATACGCGCGCCGCGCCGTCCTCAAGTCCGTAGAAGGTGGCCGATCCCGCAGGCACCACGTCGGTGTAGTCGTGCCACCAGCCTCGGCTGCGCGCTTCCCGCACGAGGCGTGTCAGGCGCTCGGTCTCGGAGCCGTCGAGCTGGTAAAGGTCGGCGGCCATCCGCACGTCTCCCAGCCGGACCCCAACCGCAGCCGTCTCCATCCGACTCACCTTCGCCGGCGAGCACCCGAGTGCCGACGCGGCATCCTCGAGAGTCAGGCCTGTCCGGTGGCGATGCTCACGTAGACCGGCTGCAAGTCCGAGGCGGGCGAGTACCGCATTCCCGGACACTGCTGCCTCTGACTCTGACGCCACGACGTACACCCTACCCAGTCAGCATCTTGCGAGATGCAAATTGCAGAAGCGAGTTCTCATGAGCGCACAGGACCGTGCCCGGCTTCACCTCACGGCTACTACGACCGCCAACGGCGAGGACGTGCTGAAGCACGTCAAAATGGCCGCCTCGCGGGTGAAGGGCGGAGGGGCCAGCCTGCTGACCACGGGCGCACAGAACATCGGCGCCCAGGTCAACGTCGAGAAGGAGACCGCGGAGGGGCTCAGCCTCTCGATCACCAGCGGGCGCAGGCTGGTCGAGTTGTGCACCTTCGACGCCGTGGTCACCTCGACTGAGAGGGGCGCGAGGCTGACGGTCGGAGGGCTTCAGACCTACAAGACGACCCAATCGACGGTGATGGGGTTCATCCCCGTCGGCCCGAAGGCGATCGCCGGCTATGCGCCTTACAAGCGGCTGCTCGACGAGGTCGCCGCCGAGCTTCGCTCGATCGACCCTTCCGCTGAGGTGACGATCGGATGAGCGGGGTGATCGGAACCTTGATCGGCATCCTGCTTGTCGGCGCCGCGGTGTACGGGCCGGTGCGAGTGCTGCTCTCCCGTCGATACCCGCGCAAGCCTGGGGGGACAAGTGAGTACATCGACGGGGCCCACTGAAGGTGTGGGCGAGAGCGGAACCCGGTCATCGCCGACGCCACCGACCCCGACTAACCAGTTTGCGATTCTGAGCCTCGTCTTCGCGTTCGTCGTCGCCCCGCTCGGGATCATTTTCGGCGTGATCGCGCGGAAGCAGATCCGCTCGCACGGCGGGAACGGGCAAGGCATGGCGACCGCGGGGCTAGTGATTGGGTCGATTCTCACCGGCCTCGGCGTGCTCCTCGTCGTGGTCCAGATCGTCGCGCTCGCGAGCCTCACCTCCGCAGTGTCGAGCGCCTCCCGATCCGGTGCCTACGATGTGACCGCCACAGCTGCTCAAGTGCCTGCCACCGCGCCTCGGACGGTTGCCGCGCAGGCGCCGCGAGCTGCCTCGCGGGTTGCTGTTCCGGCTGAGTTTCACGGCACGTGGACGGGGACTGCGACCCACTCGGGGTATCGCCGCTCCGCTGTGTCCATCGTCGTCTCCCCGACCGGGGGCGATCTCAGCTACCGGTTCACCGAGCTGAGTTGCACAGGAACGATGCGGCCAAGCTCGGCAAGCGGATCCCGCCTCACCGTCACCGAGACCTATGTCGCCGGAACCGGCCAGACAGCGTGTCCCAACGGCTCGACCGCGACATTGACTCTGAGTTCCGACGGATCCGTACTCTCGTACACCTCCCGCAGCGGTGCTACTGCTGAGCTCACGAAGGCGACGCCATGAAGTACACCCGAATCCTCACAGTGGGCGCATTGATGGCGAGCCTCGCCGCGTGCTCTGCAGGACCCGCTGGCAAGGCTGAGCTGTGCGAGAGCTTCGACCAGCTCGGCACGCAGCTTCTCAGTGGCAACGGAATCGGCAACCCTCTGTTCCGTGCGGCCGATTCTTTGGGAGATGTCGCCGAACGCTACTCGGCGCAGAACCTCGGCTCCGATGCGAAGAGCCTGCACGCGATCGCGGACTCCGACGGTACTGACAGCAACGAGCTCCGGAACGCCACGATGAACATCGCCAAGATCTGTGGCCATCCCCTCGGTCTGGGATGAGGCGGAGATGACGACGCGACCCGAGGCGGACGACTCCGCGAGCTACTGGTCCTCCACCTACGACAGCCATGAGTTGCGCGCGAGCCTCCCTGCGTCTGAACCGTCTCGGCCACAGGGCAAGCGGGAGCGCGTGTCCAAGGCAACGCCGCACCACGTCCCCGAGCTCGTGCCCAGGCGCCAGCCGAGCGCGGCGGCCAGCACGAACGGCGTCGCGATCGCCGCTCTGATCTGTGCGTTCCTGATCGCGCCGCTTGGCGTCATCCTCGGTCTCAAGGCTCGTAGGCAAATCCGTGGTGGAGAAGGCGAGGGCGAAGGTCTGGCCACCGCCGCGATCGTCCTGGGGTGGGTGCTGACCGGGTTCGGCGCCCTCTGGATCGTCCTTCAGTTGGTTGCCATCGCTGCGATCGCGAGGGCGGTGTCGTGAAAGTCGGGTTTCGTATTGGGGTCATTGCAGCCGCGCTTGTGGTGGTGGGCGCCTGCTCTGGACCACCAGCGTGGGATCCGAGCGCGTTCAGGCCGCTCGACCGCGAGCGGCCGTGGTGCAGGATGGACCTTGGCTACGTCTCCGCAACCACCGGCCTCGACTGGGAGATCGCCGAGGGATCGCCGGTGGGCTCGCATTGCGTCTATGGTCTCGCGGGGAAGCGCAAGGCGAGCGACGACATCATCTTCTCGACGAGTGTGGAATCCGCTCCCACTCTCTCGTCGCTGTCGCCCGCCGCGGTGCAGGCGGCGCTCGGCTGCGATCCAGAGAGCGTGGACCCACTGTCGGTGGCGTTGCACGCCTTCTCATGTACAGATCTGGCTCGACCCGAGTGGGTGTACGCCTTCTACCCGGGGGGCGACCGCTACCTCGTCGTGCGAGGCCTCGTCCCCGAGGGCGACCTTCGCACGGCGTTGCTGCAGAGCTGGGAACCGCAGCTCCCCTGGCTGATCGCCGCCTGACCGTCGAGTCATCAGAGTTCCCACGAGCAGGAGAGCATGTCAATCGAGAACGACGAGGAGACGTCTGTCCCCGCACCTCGTCCGGCCCGCCGGTGGCGTCGTCGGGCGGCGGTGGGCGGGGTGCTCGTGCTGGGGCTCGCGGCTTCCTTCGCCGGTGGCGCGGTCGTCGGGTGGCGCGAGGCGCTCCGGACCGATTCCGGCCGGGCGCCCGAGACCGTCACGGTGGCGGTCGGTTCGGCCGCAGCTGTGGGCGGCGCAGCCGTGGTGCCGGACGTGCGGGGACTGAGCAGGGCCGCGGCTGAACAGGCGCTCGCAGACGCCGGGGTGCCTCTGGTGGCGGTCGACCTCGCCGAGGTGCCGTCGGCGCTGCTGCCCGGGACGGTGTTGCGGCAGGACCCGCCGGGGGGAGCGCCGTTCGGCGGGACCGTCGCCGTCGATGTCGCCGCCCCGGGCGTAATGCCGCAGGTCGGCGGGCGTCTCCTGACCGAGGTGCGCGCCGAGCTCGAGCAACTCGGGGCCGAGGTGCTCGTAGATTTCGACTACGCCGACGGTGCCCCAGCGGGCACGGTGCTGGCCGCGGAGCCCGCGACGGGTCTGCCACTCACGCCGCAGGTCCGGCTGCGGGCGGCCCAGGCTCCCGCCTCGGTGTTCCTTTCCGAGCTCGTCGCCCTTACCGGTGGCGGCAGCGGCGGCAAGACCTCCTTGAACGGCTCCGACTACGACCAGTCGGTGCAGGTGGGGAGCAAGGCCGAGTTTCTTCTGGATCGAGGTGTACAGCGGCTCACGGCCACCGTCGGGATTCCGGATCGCGCGAACGCCGACTCTGCTGCGACCGTCGTGGTCAGTGGCGACAGGCGGGAGCTGCGGCGCGTCACGGTTGGCTACGGCCGCCCTCAGCCACTCGACGTCGACCTGACCGGCGTCCTGCGCCTGACCATCGAGGTGGACGGGGACTCCGTCGTGCTCGCCGATCCGCTCGTCCTCGGCCGACCCGAGGTGCTCGACCGACTGGAGCGCCGGTGAGACGCGCCATCGTGGGGGCAGCCGTCCTGGTCCTGCTCGCCGGAGCCGGCGCGGTCGCGTGGCTGCTTCTGCGAACGGAGGCGGTGACCCCCGCGGGCGAGCTCGTCGCTGGTGTACCCGCGCAGGTCGTCACCACCGTGCCAGCAGAGGAGGACCTCGCTGAGGCGATGGCGCTGCTCACCGATCTGCCGAGCAGCGGGCTCACCGCTCTCACGCCCGAGGCCCGCTCGCTCGTCGAATCGAGCGGGACACGCACGGTCCTTGCAGTCGACTCCCGCGTGACCGTGGATCCGGCGACGTGGGCTGACATCGGTGCGGCGGCGACGGTCGAGGTGACCGTCGACGGAACAGACCGCTACGTCGCGTCGCTTGTGCGAGTCGCTGAGGGCTGGCGACTCGTAGCTCTGACTCCGGAGACGTCGTGATCCGGCCGCCCGCCGCGCTACTCGTCCTGGTGACGCTACTGCTGATGCTGCCAGGCCCAGCGGCGCTGGCTGCAACGCCTGGCCCGGGGGTAGGGGATCCCTACTCGTGCGGGCAGCTCCTCGAATCGTCCGGCGCACTCGGGCCAGGCCAGCTCCGCACTCTGGGCGAACGCCGGTCCGGCATCGACCTGGTACCCGTCCTGTTCGTGCACGGCTTCAACTCCTCCGATGGGGTCTGGCGGCGTGACCCTTCGAATCCGGCGAACGATCCGGTGCTCGACCAGGGCGTCAGCGTCGCGCCGGACCTGAGCACGACGTTCGCGGAGCGAGTTCTCGCCGTGCAGGGGACTGTCGGGTTCAGCTTCGACTACAGCGCCGCGGCTCTGCAGTGGGTGACAGATCCGGCGATCGCCCCCGCGCTCGGCACTGTCATCGACTGCTTGGCGAGGACGACCAGCAATCGGGTCGTGGTCGTCGCGCACTCGATGGGGGGGCTGGCCACCCGGCTGGCCCTCGCCACGCCGGAACGGGCGGCGCGGGTGTCCACTGTCATCACATTGGGGACTCCGAACACCGGATCCGTCCTGGCCGGGGTCGGAGAGGTAGCTGGACAGGCGGTGCCCACCGCGGCCGCCAAGACGGCCCTGGACCTTGTCCTGGCCTCCTGTACCCGGAACCTCACGCATAGTGGTTCCGACGGCTGCGGGTGGCCGGGACTGAAGAACCTCGCTGCAGGGAACACACCGGCGGGTCTCGCGATGCGGCCCGGCACTCTGGAGCTGGCCGCGCTGCCTCCCTGGCCGGACTCCGTCCGGGTCGTCGCGATGGCAGGCCGGGTCACGCTGTCGGTGGGAGCATTGGTGCCCGGCGTCCCGCTGGTCGACACCGGTGCCATCGGCCTCGGTATCGACGCCGAGATCGGCGACGTCGTGGTCGGCGTCGATTCCGCCGTAGCAGGGGCGGACAGCGAGCAGGTCTTCGACTGTCGACCTGGCGGGCTCAATGCGCTTCTCCGGGCCCGCGCCGCGGCCGGATCTCCCTGCATGCATACCAACCTCCCGAGGTTGGCGGACGCCGCGATCATGGCGGCGTCGGCCACCAAGCGCGCCGTCCTGGCGGAGTTGGCCGACACCGACCCGGTCGTGGTCCCACGGCCGCGGACGGATCCTGGTCCACTCGTCTTCCTGGTCGACACTTCGAGCTCGATGGCCGAGAAGGACGCCGCGGGCGCCGTGCGGCTCGAAGCAGCGCAGACGAGTCTGCTCAACCAGATCCGGACGATCTCCGATCGTAGGGCTGCTGCGCTCTGGACCTACCCGGCGTCGGGGGGCAACTGCTCGGCCGGCGGGTATCGGCTCCCGCCCACACTCGGCGCGGCACCGCGGCTCGACGCCGAGATCCGGGCACTGCGTCCGAGTGGCGACACTCCTACTGGACCCGCGCTGCGCGCTCTGGTAGCGAGCCTGCAAGCGGCGGGGGAGTCGAGGGCGACCATCGTGCTGGTTTCGGATGGGGAGAGCAACTGCTCCGTGGACCCCTGCACGGTCGCCGAGTCCGTGCGCGCGCAAGGCTTCGACCTCCAGGTCGACACCGTCGGCTTCCAGATCTCGGAGAAGGGCCGCGCCGAACTGGAGTGCATCGCGGGCCGGACCGGCGGCAGTTACCTCGACGTCGACGACGGGGACACGCTGGGCGAACGGCTCCGGACCACCTCCCAACCAGTCCTCGACCCGGTCCTCAGCGCACCGACCACGGCGAGCCCCGGCACCGAGGTCACCGTGGAGGCCAGCCTGACCAACGCCGGAGCCGTGACCGCCACGGACGTCAACATGACGCTGCGGGCCGAGCTCGTCGGCCCCGACGGCGCCGTCACCGGCTTCACCTCTGTGCGACGCCCCGCCGTCCGGCTCGGCAACCTCGCAGCGGGCGCAGGGGGTCGGTACGCCTGGACGGTCACCATGCCCACCGACCCGCGTGGTGGATCCCTTCGTGTCGTACTCGTCACGACTTCTGAGGAGACCGCTACCAGGAGCACGTCCGTAACCCTGACCCTCCGGACGGGCCTCACCTCGGCAGATCTCGGGCCGATCCTGCGTGACGCTGCGGCCAAGGGGACCGCCGTCGTCCTCGGCGACTCCTTCAGCGCGGGGGAGGGAGCGGGGGACTACGAGCAAGGCATCGTGGGTGTCCCCGATCTCTGCCACCGAAGCCCGCACACCTACGCCGAGGACCTGTTCCCGAACGGCCGGGTGGTACTCGCCTGCTCTGGGGCGCAGATCCCAGCATTGACCACTTCGCAATGGCAGGAGGGTGATCCCGTCCTGCCTCAGTTGCGGCAGCTCGAGGACCTGCCCGACTCGATCGGACCAGTGTTGCTGACAATGGGGGGCAACGACATCGGGTTCGCAGGGATTGTCAAGCGCTGCGCTGGCCCGGGGGACTGCATCGCCGAAGACGAACGCACGAGCGAGCTTCTCGACGGACTGGCTGAACGCTTGGCGGGTGCCTACGCCGACATCGACCGGGTGGCTAACAGCGCCGACCGACGGGCCCAGCGCGGGGGCTCGATGACTCCCATCATCGTGCTCGCCTACCCCCAGTTGGTGACCCGACAGAATTCGAACCGCTGTCCCGCCTTGAGCCGCAACGAGGCTGATCAGGCCGTTGCGCTCGTGGACAAACTCAACGCCCAGATATCAGCCGGGGTCGAGCAGGCCCGCGCCGTGGGGGTACCGGTACTGTTCGCCGAGGATGTGTCGCAGGCCCTGTTGCCCACACACACCGTCTGCTCGGACGAGCCTTGGGCGAACCCCATCTATGATCTTCGCGATCCGCGGCTGTACACGCAGCCTGCCTTCCGCAATGAGAAGATGCATCCCACAGCGGAGGGGTACCGCGCTTTCACGGCCGCGCTGATCCGTTGGTCGCAGCGTCCTCAGGTGGCCCTGCCCGATCGGCTCGCCAGCGGTTCAGCCACCCTTGTCACTTCGACGGAGACTGGCGCCGAGCTGCAGCTTGCCCCCGACACCACCCGGGTCCGACGGGGGGAGACGGTCACGCTGGCTGCCGCGGGCTTCGCTCCAGGAAGTGATGTCCTCGTAGTCCAGAGGTCGGTGGTCGCAGCCCTTGGGGCCGGCACAGCCGACAACGGCGGTGTTGCACACCTCACGGTGACGCTCCCGGCCAGCGCGGCGGTGGGCGGTCACCACGTCGTCGTGGTGGGCATTGACCCGGACGGTCGCCCACACGAGGTCGCCGCCGCCGTGCACGTGTCAGGTGAGGCACCGCTGTGGCTCTGGCTAGCGGGCGGTGGCCTGCTGACTGCCGCGCTCGCGGGCTTGGTCCTGCTCGCCGTCCGGCGAGCCCGCTCGGACAGCACCACGTCGATGGAGGCGAACGGATGAGGGTGGCAGTCGTCGGTGCCGGAATCGCTGGGCTCTCGATCGCGCACTACCTCTCGGCATCCCCGGACGTACAGGTCACCGTCTTGGAGGCAGCAGAACACCCGGGCGGCCGGGCCGATGTCACCCCGGACGGAGGCGAGCACTGCACCCGCTACTTCCTAGACGACTACCTGTATCTGACCGAGCTGATGCAGGAGATCCCCTTCGACCGTGGGTCGGTGTTCGATCTACTGCAGCCTGTCCAGCGAATGGCGCCGCGCAGGCAGGGCGGGTGGAGCGAGAGCCGACACCTCTACCCGCTGCTAGACCGCAGCCTGCCGCTGCGGGACAGGTGGGCGATCTCCAAGGGGAACCGGGTGTCGCTCTTGGTCGCGCGGCGGAGCCCGGACTCGTCCAACGTGTTCGGTGCGGCGGCGAACTTCTCGTTGCGGTCCCTACTCGACGCCGTCGCCAACATGCGGCAGAGCGTCAGCGGCAGCGTCCTGCCAGGCAGCACCGCGCAGTACTTCGTCGAGCCGTGGGTAGCGCATTTACAGGCCCGTGGGGTGAAGATCCACTGCGGTCGGGAGGTGACGCGGCTGACGGTCGCCGACGAGGGGGTGGAGCTCGGCACGGGCGAGTCGAGGGAGGCTTTTGATGTCGTCGTCGTGACCGCGTTCGCTCACGATCTGTACGCCCTGCTCGACCGATCCGGCCACGCCCGCAAGCTCGACTGGCGGACTCACACTCACTGTAAGGCACTGACTATCGACCTCGACCCGCGCGAACCGATCCTGACAGACCCGCGGCCGCGCACCTACTCCAAGGACGGCACGACGACGCTCCTCCAACCTGCTGCGTCCCGGTGCGTCGCGGTCCCGTTGCTCGCCAGGTCGACGGTGGACGCGGACGTCCTGGGGCAGATCCGCGACCACCTAGGCCTGCGATTTCCACCGCTGCGGGTCCGCTCGCGGACGAACCTGCGTCCGGGCGAGGCCGTCTTCGTCGGCGAGCACGTCCGTGCCGAGGCGCTGACGACCGCTCTGGCCGGCGCTCGGGGAAAGGTCTACTTCGCAGGCAGCTACATCGCGAACAGCTACCGGGTCGATTCCGCGGAGAGTGCCTGTCGTTCGGCCTACGCCGCCATACAGGACATGGCAGCGGTTCACTGCGAGATTGTGCCTGCGTTGCGGATGCATACCGTCCCCGCTGCGCGTGAGCTATCCGGGACAGTCAACCTTCCTCATCCCAACACGGCACCGTCCGAACGTGCTCGAGCGAGGCTCTGGCGGCTTGCGCAGTGGGCGAGCATCGCGACCTGTGGGCCGATCGCCCGGCTCGACGTCGTCGGCGATGCCCGGGTCGACGGGCCCGCGGTGTACGTGGCGAACCATCGATCGATCTTCGACGTGGTCGCCGGCCTCCTGACCTTCCGGCACCTCGGAGTCCAGCCAGTCCTGGTCGTCAACGAGCGGTACTTCACCGGCCTGGCGGGCAAGCTGCTGGAGCTGGTCGGCGCCATCCCCGCCCTCCGCGGGTCGGACGCGACGATCCGTGCGGCCGAGGCTGCAGTTCGAGCTGGCAGCTCAGTCGCCTTCATGCCGGAAGGGCGCATCATCGACGAGGCGGCGGCACCGGCTGCCCGCTACGGACGCGGGGCCTTTGAGGTCGCCGAGTCGACCGGCCGCCCCGTCATTCCACTCGGGTCGTGGGGGACGGGCGCCCTCTGGCCGGACCATCGGCCGTGGCCGCTCGTCCGGGTCCCCCGGGCTCGGGTCGTGGTAACCGTCGGTCGCCCGATCTGGCCGAGGGACTCGGCCGACCTAGAAGGGGAGGTCCGCGCAGCCGTCGAGACCGGGGTCGAGTCGTCCCGGGTCCGGGCCACGACGAGGTGGTGGCGATGACCGTGCTTGCCGCACTTCCCCGACCCATGGCCTTCGTCCTGGGCGGTGGGGCAGGTTCCGCTGCAGCACAGGTCGGGATGCTGCGTGCGGTGACCGAGGCGGGGGTGTTCCCGGACCTCGTCGTCGGGACGTCCGCGGGTGCGCTGAACGGCGCGGTCCTCGCCGAGGACCCTGACGGCGCCGCCCAGCGCCTGTCCGCGATCTGGACCGGCCTGCGCACCCGCGTCCTCATCCCGGACTCCCGAGTGCAGCGGCTGCGCAACCTCGGCGGTCGCCGTCACCTCTATCGAGATGTCGGGCTTCGCCGGTTGTTCGAACAGACCCTGGCGTCGACGACCTTCGACGCGCTTCCGACGCCGTTGGCCTGCGTCGCGACCGACCTGGACTCGGGCGAGCCCGCGGTCCTGCGGGAGGGGCCGCTGGTCAGCGCCCTCCTCGCGAGCTGCGCGGTTCCGGGCGTCTTCCCCATGGTGCTGCGCGACGGTCGCCGACTTGCCGACGGACTCTGCGTGGCGAACCTGCCTGTGCGTCAGGCCCTCGAACTCGGTGCCGCCTCCATCGTCGCCTTCGACGGACGCCCAGCCGTTCAGCCGCCGCATCGCCGAGGGGACGTCCGCGACACCGTGTCCGCAGCGTTCGCCGCCACGGTCACCCACCAGACGCGGTGTGACCTGGCGCATGCACGCGCCGCGGTACCGACTCTGATTCTCCCTGGCCAACCCCAGCAGCGGCAGAAGGCCTTCGACTTCAGTCGGAGCGCCCAGACCATCGAGAACGCCCACCACGCCACCTGCCTCTTTCTTCCTGGAGATGTCGATGTCCACGCGCTCACGCCAGCCTCAATCCCCTCGGGGTCGGCTCCTGCTCATCCTCGCGATCGGGCTGTCGGTGGTCGCGAGCGCGTTCCTCACGGGCAGCGGCAGCAGTAGCTCGCCCGAGCTCGTCGCGTATACCCGAGCGGACCGCGACGAGCAAACGCGCTACGCGTACGAGACGATAAACCTGGATTACAAAGCGTTCATTGCTCGCAAGCGGGACTTCACGAACGCTGGCTGTCGGATCGAAGACTACGAGAACAACGGGTTCGCCTATCCCGGATGTCGCAAGCCCTCGCCGTATAATGCCTTCAACTGGACGGACGACGGGTGCAGTGGTCGCGAGCAGTTCGGGATCGTGGGTCGCGTCGTCTCGAATGTGTACCGAGACCTCTTCAACGAGCCCTGTCAGCTACACGACTTCGGTTACCGCAACTTCGGCAAGGGTCTGACGCTCGGTCGGATGGAGTCCGTCAGAGAGACCATCGACAACCGCTTCCACGCGGAGATGTACCGGCTCTGCAGTGACAGATATGGAAATATTCTTCAGCGTTATGCCTGTGAGGCGAACGCGGACAACGTTTGGATCGCGGTACGAGCGAAGGGTGGAGATTGGAATACGCCAGCTGAGACTCCCCTTGCGCCGTTGGCGCCGGATCAGCCCGTAGGCGGATCCACGCCACCGGCCGGCTCGTCGAGCTCTAACGCTGTGACGAACAACCCGAGCTCATTAGGCAACTGCACGTTCACTGATGCTGGCAATGCTGCCCGCATCGATGTGCCTCGCGGTGCGACGTTTAGCGACTCTCGCGGTATCGCATACCGCGCTGATAACAACTGTGGGCTCGCCGAGTTGCCGAAGCCTGCCTGTTCCTACAGTGATGCGGGGAACGGGAAGCCCATTGA
>NZ_FNBE01000013.1 GCF_900102195.1 Pseudonocardia oroxyli | reverse complement strand
GTCCTCCTCGAGACCGACGGCGAACACGACCTCCCCCTCGGCCGCGACCTCGCCCGCCTCGGCCACGGCACCCTGACCCCGGTACACACCCACCGCGACGTCGCACCAGCACTGAACCGCATCCTCAACAGATAGGAACCGCTTGTGAGTGCCGTCATCGTCGTCGCCACCATCACGCCCAAGGCCGGCGAGGAGGCCGCCGTCAAGGAGGCCCTGCTCGCCGCCGTCCCGAAGGTCCACGCCGAGCCCGGCTGCGGGAAGTACGCGCTGCACGAGCGGTCCGTCGACGACGGGGTCGAGTTCGTCATGCTGGAGCGCTGGGAGTCCGGGCAGGACCTGAAGGCCCACGGCGCCGCGCCCGCCCTGGCCGAGCTGGGCGGCGCGCTCAAGGGCAGGTTGGCCGCACCGCTGGACGTGCGCTACCTGACCGGCGTCCCCGCGGGCACCGCGGAGCAGGGCACCATCTAGTGCCCCGTCGGCCCCCGGCACGGTGGGGGTGCAGACTCGGGACGTGAGTTCCCTGATCGGCCTCGACGCGATCGAGGCGGCCGCCCGCGAGATCGACGGGCACGTCGTGCGCACCCCCACCGTGCCCAGCCCCGGCCTGTCCGCGCTGCTCGGCGTCCCCGTCACGGCGAAGCTGGAGCTGCTGCAACGCACCGGCTCCTTCAAGGCCCGCGGCGCCACCGTGAAGCTCCGCTCGTTGACCGCCGCGGAGCGGGCGGCCGGCGTCGTGGCGGTGAGCGGCGGCAACCATGCGATCGCGGTCGCGGACACCGCCGCGGGGCTCGGGATCGCGGCGACCGTGGTCATGCCCGAGGCCGCGTCCGCCGGCATCGTGGCGGCCTGCCGGGCCACCGGCGCCGACGTGCGCCTGACCCCGGACATCGCGGGCGCGTTCGCGCTGGTCGACACGTTGCGGGCGGACGGGCTGACTCTCGTCCACCCGTTCGACGACCCCCGGGTGATCGCCGGCGCCGGGACCGTCGGGCTGGAGCTCGCGCAGGACGCGGGCCCACTGACCGACGTCATGGTCAGCATCGGCGGCGGCGGGCTCATCTCCGGGGTCGCGGCGGCCCTGGCCGAGCTGCGCCCCGGGGTGCGGGTCTGGGGTGTGGAGACCACCGGCGCCGAGGCGATGTCGGCGGCGCTGCGCGGGGGCGCGCCGACGACCGTCACGCTGTCGTCGATCGTCACGTCGCTGAGCGCGCCCGCGGTGTCGGAGCTCACGCTCGCGCACGTGCGGAAGCTGGTCGAGGAGGTCCTCGTCGTCAGCGACGAGGAGGCCGTGCGCGGCTCCCGGGACCTCGCCGACCACGCGAAGGTCTGGGCCGAGCCCGCCGCGGGCTGCCTGCTCCCGGCCGCCCGCCGGGTCCTGGAACGCCACCCGGACGCCCGCCTGGGCCTGGTGATCTGCGGCGGGAACGTCTAGCGCCTCCGGCGCCCGTGCGTGGTAAGTGGTGCTGGAGCACCACTTACCACGCACGAGCGCCGGAGGCGCAATTCCAGAGCGGGTCGCGGCGTTGTGCGGGGTGTGGACGTGCAGGACGTGGTGGTGATCGGGGCCGGGCAGGCCGGGTTGTCGGCGGCCTACGGGCTGGCGCGGACCGGGCTGGACTTCACGGTGCTCGACGGCGAGGTGGGGCCGGGCGGGGCGTGGCGGCACCGCTGGGACTCGCTGCGACTCTCCGACGCCCACCGCGTCCACCCGCTGCCCGGGATGGACTTCGCCCCCGAGGACGCGTCCCGCCCCGCCAACCGGGTCGTGCCCGAGTACTTCGCGGCCTACGAACGAGAATTCGCCCTCCCGGTCGTCCGGCCGGTGCGGGTGAGCGCGGTCCGGTCCGTCGGGGAGCTCCTGCGGGTCGAGACCGACCGGGGCGACTGGACCGCGAAGGCGCTGGTCAACGCCACCGGAACCTGGAACCGGCCGTTCGTGCCGCACTATCCGGGCGTGGAGACCTTCCGCGGGCGACAGCTGCACACCGTGGACTTCCCGGGCGCCGAGGCGTTCGCCGGGCAGCGGGTCGTCGTGGTCGGGGGCGGCAGCTCGGCCGTGCAGTTCCTGCTGCAGATCGCGCCGGTCGCCGCCGCGACCACCTGGGTCACCCGCACCCCGCCGCGGTGGCGGTCCGGGCCGTTCGACGAGAACGCGGGCCGGGAGGCGGTCGCGCTCGTCGAGGAACGGGTGCGGCAGGGGCTGCCGCCGCGCGCCGTCGTCAGCGTGACCGGGCTGCCGCTGACGGACGCCAACCGGGCCGGGATCGAGTCGGGGGTGCTGGAGCGCAGGCCGATGTTCACCGCCGTCACCCCGACCGGGGTGCGCTGGGGCGAGCACGAGGAGCCCGCGGACGTGCTGTTGTGGGCCACCGGGTTCCGGCCCGCGGTCGGCCACCTCGCTCCCCTGCACCCGCGCTCGCCGCACGGCGGCATCGCCCTGGACGGCACCCGCGCCGTCGCCGACCCCCGGGCGCACCTCGTGGGCTACGGCCCCTCGGCCAGCACGATCGGCGCCAACCGGGCGGGTCGGGCCGCGGCCCGGGAGATCGCCGCGTTCCTCACGGGGTCCGCTGCCGCTCCCGGCGCAGCGTGACGTACTCGCGAATCACCAGCACGAGGATCGCGACGTCCAGCGCCGCGAGGAACGGCAGCACGATCGACCCCGTGTGCACGGCGCGCAGGATCTCGTAGACGACGAACGCCCCGAGCACGAGCACCGCGACCGGGTAGGCCGGCAGCCACTTGCGCAGCAGCGCGACCACCAGCGCGAGCTTCACCACGCCGTGCAGCGCCAGGTAGAGCACCGCGAACGTGCGGTCGCCGGACACGAACTCCGACGTGCCGGCGACGAAGTGGCGGGCGAGCGAGCCGTCGGGGTCGCCGAGCAGGTCCCTGGCCAGGACCTCGGCGACGAGGCGATGGACCGTCGCGCCCGACACGACCGCCAGGAGCAGGGCGCCGAGCAGCTCCGCCGCGCCGTCGACCCCCTTCACGACGAGCGCGATGCGGAACAGCCGCTCCGTCCTACTCATCGCGTGATGCCCGTGTGTCCCAGCGAGTACCGGCCGGGCTGCGGCCACACGCAGAGGCCGTGCGGTCCGTCCCCGACGTCGATCTTGCGGATCAGCGAGCCGTCCGCCGTGGAGAGCACGTAGACGGCCCGGTCGTAGCGGCCGGAGAGCCAGAGCTGGGTGCCGTCCGCGGTCACGTTGCCCATGTCGGGGCTGCCGCCGCCGGGGATCCACCACTTGGCGACGGGGTCGCCGGTGTAGGCGTCGAGCACGCTGACCGAGCCCTCGTGGCGGTTCGTCACGTAGAGCCGCGTCGCGTCCCGGGAGAGGTAGAGGCCGTGGGCGCCGCCGCCGGTCGGGATCTCCCGCACGACGTGGGTGGCCGCGCCGTCCAGCACCCAGACGCCGTTCTGGTCGGAGTCGGCGATGTAGAAGACCGAGCCGTCCGGGGCGAGCTTGATGTCCTGCGGGCCCATCATCGTGTTCCGCGTCGGCAGGTCGATCATGCGCAGCAGGGTGCGGTGCTCGAGGTCGACGACGGCGACCCGGCCGGCGAACTCGCAGGTGAACACGGCCGTCCGGCCGTCGGGGGTGTAGTCGGCGTGGTCGATGCCCGCGCAGTCCGGGGTCGGCAGCTCGCCCTGCTCCTGCCAGGTGTGCGGGTCGTAGAAGACCAGCTTGCGGCGGGCCTCGGCGACGGAGATCGCCGACGTGCCGTCCGGCGTCGCGTACATGTTGTACGGGTCGACGACCGGGATGGGCGCGCCCGGCGTCCCGGTCGTCGGGTCGAACGGGACGATCTTGTTCGTGGTGTCGTCGGTCGCGTAGAGGGTGCGCATGTCCCAGCTCGGGACGACGTGCTGCAGCTCGCCGCCCAGGTGGTAGGTCCCGACCGTCTGGAACGTCGTGGGGTCGATGACCTGCACGTCACCGGACTTGGTCTCGGGCACGTAGACCAGCGGCTTGGCCCCACGCACCGCGTCGGAGAGCATGTTCGCGCCCGCGGCGGCGTACACGTTGTGCGGGTCGGTCACCGGCGGCATGCCCGTCGGAGCCGCCGCCGTGGGCGGGGCGGCCGGTGGCGGCTCGGTCGGGGCCGGTGCGGGCGCGGTGCTGCACCCGGCCGTGGCCAGGACGAGGACGGCGGCCGCGAGCAGCCGAGAGCGCATTCCCACCGAACGTGTCTCCTTCAGCCGAACAACCTGGTCGCGGTCACCGGGGTGAGTCCGCGCGCGGCGAGATCCGCGAGCACACCCGGGACGGCCTGCAGGGTCCCGGGATGGCCGAGGTGCATGCTCACGACGCTGCCCGCGGTCGCCGCCGCCACGTTGCGGCGGATCGCCGCGACGCCGGGGTCGGTGAAGTCCTGCGAGTCGACGTCGTAGCTCAGGACGGTGGGGTATCCGGCCGCCGCGGCCAGGGCGATGACCTCGGGCGTCGCATGCCGGCTCTGGGAGGGGCGGAAGAAGGCCCCGGGCCCGCCCGTCGCGGCGGCGATGAGGTCGCGGCAGCGTTCGATCTCGCTGCGCGCGGCGGCCGCGCCGAGGGCGTCGACGTCCCGGTGCGCGTAGGTGTGGTTGCCGATCTCGTGGCCGAGGCCGGTGACGACCTTCGCGGCGTCGGGGTGCTGTTCGAGCCAGGTCCCGACGGCGAGCACCGTCACCGCCGCCCCACCCTGCTGCAACGCCGTCAGGACCCGGCGGGCCAGGTCCAGGTCACCCGCACCGTGGAAGGTCAGCGCCACCTCGGGGCGACCGGTGGTGGCCCGCTCGACCTCGCCGGCCGGCGGGGCGGACGGGGCCGTCGGGGGTCTCGGGGGTGTCGGGGTGGGTGCCTGCGGGTTCGCGACGGGTGTCCCGGGCTCGGTGGTCGAGCACGCCGCGAGCACCGGGAGGGCGAGGGCCGCCCCGAGTACCGCGCGGCGCGGCGCCACCCGCTTCCCCACGCTCACGGGGCGACCCTAGCCCCCACCTTGAACTGGGGTTTCCTTGGTCGTCCCGAGGGTCTTCCTTTACGGTGCGACGGCGCAGGACGCGGTCCCCGAGAAGGTCGAGCCGTCCCACGTGCGCCCGTCGAAGACGATCTCGAGGCGGCCGTCGCGCACCGTGGCGGTCGCGGTGGCGGAGCCCGCCTTCCCGTCCGAGGTCACGTACGAGGTGTCGTAGCTCCACCCGGCCCCGGTGGTGTTGAGGGAGGGCTCGACGACCGGCGTCGACCCGAGGGTGAGGTACAGGCCGTCGAGCTCGCCCTGGGCCGCGGCGTCGTCACGGATGCTGACGGCCTCCGGGGTGCACCGGCCGTCGGCGGCCACGCCGGTCAGGTCGTAGGTCCGCGTACCCGCGACGGCCCGGGGATCGGCGGTGAACCGCACCTGCGCCTGGGGCGGGGCGTCCGCCGCCACGGCGGGCGCGGCGGCCGTGGCGGGCGCGGAACAACCCGCCAGGGTGGCCAGGAACAGGGAGGCGAGAAGCAGTCGTCGCATGGGGGAACGCTACGAACGGCGCCCGTCCCACCCCAGGTGATCAGCAGGCGTCCGCGCGGTGGTGGTGGCCCCACCCCGGCGGGGTCCGTGGGCGGTGGCGAGGGCTCGGCCGCCGGCACCGCCCACGGAGCGTCAGGCCTCGACCTCGGTGCCGTCCTGCGCCCACCGGGTGTGGAAGGAGCCCTCGGCGTCGATGCGCTTGTAGGTGTGGGCGCCGAAGAAGTCCCGCAGGCCCTGGATCAGGTTCGCCGGGCCGCGCTCGCGGCGGTAGCCGTCGTAGTAGGACAGCGAGCTGGAGAACGCCGGGATCGGCACCCCCTGCTCGGTGGCCTTGACGATGACCCGGCGCCAGGCGTCCTGCGCGTTCGCGACGGCCTCGGTGAAGTACGGGACCATCAGCAGGTTGTCCAGGTCGGGGTGCTCGTCGTAGGCCTCGCGGATGCGGTTGAGGAACCGCGCCCGGATGATGCAGCCGCCCCGCCAGATGGTGGCCATCTCGCCCAGCTTGAGGTCCCAGCCGTTCTCGACCGACGCGGCGCGCATCTGGGCGAAGCCCTGCGCGTACGCGACCACCTTGGAGGCGTAGAGCGCCAGGCGGATGTCCTCGACCAGGGACTCGTCGACCTCCTTCGACGGCGTCGGGCCCGCGAGCACGCCCGCCGCCGCCTTGCGCTCGGAGCGCAGCGCCGACAGCCCGCGCGCGAACACGGCCTCGGTGATGCCGGTCAGCGGGATGCCGAGCTGCAGGGCGTCGATCGCCGTCCAGGTCCCGGTGCCCTTCTGGCCCGCCTGGTCCACGATGACGTCGACGAGCGGGCGCCCGGTCCTGGCGTCCGTCTTGGCGAGGACCTTGCCGGTGATCTCGATCAGGAAGGAGTCGAGGTCGCCGGTGTTCCACTCCTCGAAGATCTTGCCCACGGCGGGCGCGTCGAGCCCGACCACGTTCGTGAGCAGGTCGTACGCCTCGGCGATGAGCTGGATGTCGGCGTACTCGATGCCGTTGTGCACCATCTTGACGTAGTGCCCGGCCCCGCCCGGCCCGACGTGCGTGACGCACGGCGTCCCGTCGACGACGGCCGCGATCGACTCGAAGATCTCGCGGACCTCCTCGTACGCCGCGGGGTCGCCGCCGGGCATGATGCTCGGCCCGAGCAGTGCGCCCTCCTCGCCGCCGGAGACCCCGACGCCCATGAACCGCAGCCCGTTCGCCTCGCACTCGGCGGTGCGGCGCACGGTGTCCGGGAAGTGCGAGTTGCCCGCGTCGATGATGATGTCGCCCTCGTCGAGGAGCGGGGTCAGCTCCTCGATGACGCCGTCGACGGGCTTGCCCGCCTTGACCATGACGATGATCTTGCGGGGGGTCTCGAGGGAGTCCACGAAGTCCTTCACGGACTCCGATGCCGTGAAGTCGCCCTCGGCGCCGTAGTCGGCCATGAACTGCTCGGTCTTGGCGTACGTGCGGTTGTGCACGGCCACCGGCACCCCGCGGCTCGCGATGTTCCGGGCCAGGTTGGCCCCCATCACCGCGAGGCCGGTGACGCCGATGCGGCTCTTCTCCGCCATGGGTTCCTCTCCGTCGCCGAGGCACCCCGCCCGATCCGACCCGGGGTGCCGTCCTCCGTCCATCCTGCCGCGCGCCGCCCGCCCGGGGCGAGTGCAGTGGGAAAGCACATGCGCTGGGGAGCGTCCGACGGACCCCCGCCGGCCCGCGACGCCCCAGGCGGGCACCCCGCGGCACCTCGGCGTCCTCGCCGGGATCGAGGTCGAGCAGGCCGTGCACCGGCGCCAGGTCCCGGACCAGCACGGCCAGCGCCTCCGTGGCCGCGGGCGCGGCCGGCGTGCGACGACCGGGCGACAGCTGCCTCCCGAGCCTGCGCGCGGCGGCGCCGATCGCCGCGACCTCCTCCGGCCGGACCCGGACGAACACCAGCGGCGGGCTCAGCCGCCACGGTTCGCGCCGCGCGGTCGTCGCGGGGAGCAGCGCGGCGCGCAGTCGCCGCGCCGTCGCCGGGTCCACAGCGGACGAGACCGAGTCGACGAGCCGCTCCCAGTCCGCGGGCGCCACGGGCAGCGCCCGACGCACCTCCCCCATCCGCCCAGCATCGGTGTGCTCCGGGCCGCGGGACCATACGTGGACCTGCGTACCCAGAATGAGCGCACCGCTGGGGCCGCCGAGCGCTTCCCGACGCTGAGTGACGCTTGGGCGTCCCAAGCGTCACTCAGCGGCGCTTGGGCGTCCCAAGCATCAGCGCTCCCACCACCCCCCGACGCTTGGGCGTCCCAAGCGTCACTCAGCGGCGCTTGGGCGTCCCAAGCATCAGGGTCCCGCCGGCACCGGACCTAGAACGCAGGCCAGGGGATGGCCGGGCCGTAGCCGGAGGGCTCGGGGAAGAGCGGGACCGCGAGCATGAGGTCCACCCGCTCGGTGAGGGCCCGGATCTCGGACAGGGTGATGTGCGGGCCCAACCGGTCCTCCAGGTCGCCCGCCAGCTCGGCGCGCAGCCTGCCGAGCGCCTCGATCTCCGCCTCGGACAGCTCCTCGCCGACCCATCCCCACAGCACGGTGCGGAGCTTGTCCTCGGTGTGCATGGTCAGGCCGTGGTCCACGCCGTAGACCCGACCGTCGTCGCCCGCCAGGACATGCCCGCCCTTGCGGTCGGCGTTGTTGGCGACGACGTCGAACACGGCCATGGCACGCAGCCGCGGATCGTCCGCGTGGACCAGCACGGCGGGTGCGCCGTCGTCGTCCCGCGCGCGCAGGACGCCCTTCCAGCCGGGCTTGATCTCCTTGGGCGAGCACACGTCCACGAGGTCCTCGGTGGTCTCGGTGTCCACCCAGGCCTGGACCATGCCCGGGCCGAACGGTCCGTCCCGCAGCACGGTCGGGGGCACCACCTGCAACCCGGCGGCCTCGCTGACCAGGTAGGACGCGACCTCGCGCCCGGCGAGCGTGCCGTCGGGGAAGTCCCACAGCGGGCGCTCGCCGCGCACCGGCTTGTACACGCACTCGAAGGTGTGCCCGTGGGCGGCGATGGTGCCGAACAGGGTGGCGTTGGAGGCGGCGACCATCCGCCCGGTGACCTCGATCCGCCCACGTCGGAGCACCTCGAGGATCTCGGGATCGCGCAGGTCGGGCCCGGTGTGTCCGGTCAAGGCCGTACTACTCGGCCGCTTCGTCGCCGGTCGCGCCCATCGGCGAGCGCTGGTGGAACCCGTTGAGCCGCACGCAGACGTGACCCTGCGGGTCGAGCGGCTCCGCGCACAGCGGGCACGGCGCCCGGCCGGCGGAGACGACCTTCTCGGCCCGGTCCGCGAAGGCCTTGGCCTGCGTCGGGGACAGGAACACGCGCAACGCGTCCGGCCCCTCGTCGGTGTCGTCGAGGACGACGGACTCGTCGACCTCCTCCTCGGTGACCGCGAGCAGCTCCACCACGATGGACCTGCTGTCGGCATCCCACCCCAGGCCCATGGTGCCGACCCGGAACTCCTCCTCGAGCGGCACCGCGAGCGGGTCGTTGTCCGAGGACGGCCCCGACGGCGCGACCGCGGCGGCGGGCCCCGCGTCGCCGCCGAACCGGCGCTCGACCTCGGTCAGCAGCGCCTCGATGCGCTCGGCGAGCACCGACACCTGCTGTTTCTCCAACAGCACGCTGATGGTGCGCGCCTCCTCGACGGCCTGCAGGTAGAAGGCCCGGTCCCCGGGCTCGCCGACGGTCCCGGCGACGAACCGCTCGGGCTGACGGAAGACGTGGATGACGCGTGACATGGCGATATCCAGACTAGGCCACTCGACGGCCACCGGCACCCCGGTATGACCAGGTCGTGGTCAGGCCCCTGTGGACCCGCCGACCACGGCCTCCTCGGCGGGCTTCTCGTCCTTCTTCGGGATCAGCGCCGCGACGTCCCCACCGACGTCGTTCACCCGGGCCACGAAGGGCCTCGTCGGGGTGTAGGTGATCACCGAGAGGGAGCAGTTGTCGACGACGATCCGCTGGAAGTTGTCCAGGTGGGTGGCCATCGCGTCGGCCACGACGGACTTGATCGGGTCCCCGTGGCTGCACGCGACCCAGACGGCGTTCGGCCCGTGCTCCTCGGCGATCCGCCGGTCCCAGCGCCGGATGGCGGCGACGGCGCGGCACTGCATCTGCGCCAGCCCCTCCCCACCCGGGAAGACCGCCGCGGACGGGTGCGCCTGGACGACCCGCCAGAGGTCCTCCTTCGCCAGGTCCTTGAGCTCGCGGCCGGTCCACTCCCCGTAGTCCACCTCGGTGAGGTCCGGCTCCACCGACGGATCCAGCCCGCGGGCCTTCGCCAGCGGCTCGACCGTCTGCGCACACCGGGTCAGCGGCGAGGTGACGATCGCGGCGATCGGGACCGGGGCGAGCCGCTCCACGAGCTGCTCGGCCTGGCCGCGGCCCTTGTCGTCCAGCTCCACCCCGGCCGTGCGGCCCGCGAGCACGCCGGACGTGTTGGACGTCGAACGGCCGTGGCGGACGAGGATCAAGGTGGGCACGGACTCGACCCTACGTGGCGGAGACCGCGCCGATCGCCAGTGCCGCCATCAGGGCCACGCCGAGGGCGATCCGGTAGGCCACGAACACGTAGACGGTGTTCTTCTCCACGAACTTGAGCAGCCAGGCGATCACCGCGTACCCGACGACGCCCGCGACGACGACGGCGACGATCATCTGGAAGGGGCTGGGCCCGTCGCCGGCGAAGACGTCCGGGAGGGTGAACAGCCCGGACGCGAACACCGCCGGGATGGCGAGCAGGAACGAGAACCGCACCGCCGCGGCCCGCTGCAGGCCCAGGAAGAGCCCGACGGTGATCGTGCCGCCGGACCGCGAGACGCCCGGGATCAGGGCCATGGCCTGCGCGAAGCCGAGGATGATGCCGTCTCGCATGGTCAGCTTCTCGACCGGGCGCTCCTGCGTGCCGAAGCGCTCGGCGAGGCCGAGCAGCACGCCGAACACGACGAGCGTGGTCGCGATGAGCCACAGGTTGCGCGCGACCGTCTCGATCTGGTCCTTGAACAGCACGCCCAGCACGCCGATGGGGATGGTCCCGATGATCACCATCCAGGCCATCCGGTACTCCTGCGTCGCCCGCACCTCGGGGTCGCGCAGGCCGCGGAACCAGGTGACGACGAGGTTCCCGATGTCCTTGGCGAAGTAGACGATCACCGCGAGCTCGGTGCCGATCTGGGTGACCGCGGTGAACGCGGCGCCCGGGTCGTGGCCGAAGAACACGCCGGAGACGATCCGCAGGTGGCCGGAGGACGAGATCGGCAGGAACTCGGTGAGTCCTTGGACGAGCCCCAGGACGATGACCTCAAGCCAGCTCACGGAGCGTCACCGTAGCGGCAGCGGGGTGGCCGACCTCGCCCGCACCCCCGGATGGCACGCTCCCCCCGTGCAGCGCAGGAGGGTCGGCGGATCGGGTCTGCAGGTCTCCCGGATCGGGCTGGGCACCATGACCTGGGGCGAGGACACGGACGCGGACGGCGCGGGCGAGCAGCTCCTCGCCTTCACCGAGGCGGGCGGCACGCTCGTCGAGACCGCGGACGT
Source organism: Pseudonocardia oroxyli (assembly GCF_900102195.1). GTDB lineage: Bacteria > Actinomycetota > Actinomycetes > Mycobacteriales > Pseudonocardiaceae > Pseudonocardia > Pseudonocardia oroxyli. The sequence goes on along the minus strand of NZ_FNBE01000013.1, from coordinate 201,939 downwards.
CTACGGCGACGGCACCGCGCAGCAGGTCCTCGGCGGGCACCTCGCGGACGGCCTGGTCGCCCGGGAGGACGTCGTGATCGCCGCGCGCGGCGTCCCCGCGGGCGGGGCCCTCGGCGGCGGCTCGGCGCGCGGCGCCCTGCTCCGCGGGCTCGACGCGACGCTGCGCAGGCTGCGCACCGACCACCTCGACCTCTGGCAGCTCCCCGGCTGGGACACCCACGTGCCCCTGGAGGAGACGCTGTCCGCGATCCAGGTCGCGGTGCTCGCAGGCAAGGTGCGCTACGCCGGTCTGGTCGCGCCGTCGGGCTGGCAGCTGGCCACCGTGGCCGAGCGCGCGCGGTCCGTCGGGAACCTGGTCGCGCCGGTGTCGGTGCAGGTCGAGTACTCGCTGCTGACCCGTTCGGCCGAGCGCGAGCTGCTGCCCGCGGCCCGCCACCACGGGCTCGGGCTGCTGGCCTGGGCGCCGCTCGGTCGCGGCGTGCTGACCGGCAAGTACACCGACGGCACCCCCTCGGACTCGCGGGCCGGCTCGCCGAGCCTCGCCGCCTACGTCGAGGCGCGGCGCAACGAGCGCAGCGCCCGGATCGTCCAGTCCGTGCTCACGGCGGCGGACGGGCTCGGGACCTCGCCCCTCGCGGTCGCCCTGGCCTGGGTGCGGGACCGGCCGGGCGTGGCGGCGGCCGTCGTCGGGGCCCGGGACGCGGCGCAGCTGGCCGCGTCCCTGGCGACGGAGAAGATCACGCTGCCGCCGGAGATCCGAGCGGCGCTGGACGATGTCAGCACCCCGTGATTTCCGTATGGTGGCTTCGTGTAACCCCCGGTTCACCGGGGGGCGCGAGCACGGCGGGGAGGTGACCGGTGGCGACCGGTTCTGTGGAGGCCGTCGATCCCGACGGGAATATCACCGTGGAGGGGGACTGGGAGTACCGACCCCTCCGGATCGACGGCGACGTGCCGCGGATGACGGCGGCGGTGCGCCTGGCGATCCAGGCCGAGTACGCGGGGTGGGAGCTGTCGAGGGTGCGGTTGTACCCCGGCGGCGTCCGCAAGGTGTGGCTGCGCCGCAAGCGCACGAAGCACATGCTCCCCGAACTCTCCTACTGACCCCCGGCATCGTGGAGCCACCACTGTCGTTCTCGGGGCCCGAAACGACGGTTGTGGCTCCACGATGCGGTCAGTGTTCCCAGGTCAGCGGCGGCGGGGCGGCGGAGCCCTTCGGGCCGGGGACGCCGCGGAAGCCGTAGGGGGCCGGGTCGCGGCCCGGCTGCACGAACCAGCACTCCCCCGGCTCGCCGCGCTCCAGGATCGCCTCGATCGCGTCCGCGACGTCCTCGGCGGTGAGCAGCGGGAAGTCCCCGAACTGCGCCTTCTGCTCCACGATCAGCGGGGTGTCGGCGAACCCGGGGCAGACGGCGTCGATCGTGATCCCGCGCGGCGCCAGCGCCGCGGCGGCGGACCGCACGTACCCGACGACGGCGTGCTTCGACGCCGTGTACAGGGCGTCCCCGGGCATGCCGACCAGGCCGGCCAGACTCGCCGTCGCGACGATGCGGCCGCCGCCCGCCCGCGTGAGCGCGGGCACCGCGGCGGCCGTGCCGAAGACCACGTGGTCCACGTTCACGCCCATGATCGCCCGGTAGCCTGCGAGGTCGAGGTCCTCGACCCCGGACTGGCCGGAGGTGATGCCGGCGTTCAGCAGCACCGTGCGCAGCGGGCCGATCTCCTCGGCGGCCGCGACGGCCGCGGCCACCGCCTCCGGATCGGTGACGTCCGCGACGTGCGACGACCCGCCCAGCTCGCGGGCGAGCTCCTCGGCGGGCGCCCGGTCGACGATCAGGACGTGCTCGCCCGCCGCGGCGAGCCTGCGGGCGGCGGCGGCACCGATGCCGGACGCACCCCCGGTGACCAGCGCGACCATCAGACGTTCCGCAGGAACGTGTCCATGACCCGGGCGCCGAACTCCAGCGCGTCCACGGGCACCCGCTCGTCGATGCCGTGGAACAGCGACGCGAAGTCCAGGTCCGGGGGCAGGCGCAGCGGGGCGAACCCGAAGCAGCGCATGCCCAGCTCGCTGAAGGCCTTGGCGTCGGTGCCGCCGGAGAGCATGTAGGGCACGGTCCGGGCCGTCGGGTCCTCGGTGCGCAGGGCGGCGGCCATGGCGTCCACCAGCGGGCCGTCGAACTCGGTCTCCAGGCCGGGGAGGTCCTGGATCCACTCGCGCGTGACGTCCGGCCCCAGCAGCTCGTCGACCTCCGCCAAGAAGGCGTCGCGACGGCCCGGGAGCACGCGGCAGTCGACCGTGGCCTCGGCCGTCGACGGGATGACGTTCGCCTTGTAGCCGGCGCTGAGCATCGTCGGGTTGGCCGTGTCCCGGACGGTCGCGCCGACCATGCGGGCGACCGGGCCGAGCTTGGCGAAGGCGCCCTCGATGTCGGAGTCCGGGAACTCCATGCCGGTCAGCTCGCGCACCGAGTCCGCGAAGGCCCGCACGGTGTCGGTCATGACCAGCGGGAAGCGGTGGTTGCCCAGCCGCGCGACCGCCTCGGACAGGATCGTGACGGCGTTGTCGTCGTGCAGGAACGAGCCGTGGCCGGGCCTGCCCTTGGCCCGCAGCCGCATCCAGGCCATGCCCTTCTCGGCCGTCTCGATCAGGTAGACGCGCTGGTCCTCGGCCAGGGTCAGGGAGAACCCGCCCACCTCCCCGACGGCCTCGGTGCACCCCTCGAACAGGTCCGGCCGGTTCTTCACCAGCCACTGCGACCCGTAGGCGCCGCCCGCCTCCTCGTCCGCCAGGAACGCGAACACGATGTCCCGCGGCGGCACGTAGCCCTCGCGCTTGAACCGCCGCGCGACGGCGATCGTCATCGCGACCATGTCCTTCATGTCGACCGCGCCGCGGCCCCACACGAAGCCGTCCTGCACCGCGCCGGAGAAAGGGTGGACCGACCACTCGCTCGGCTCGGCCGGGACGACGTCGAGGTGGCCGTGGACGAGCAGCGCGCCGCGGCTCGGGTCGGCCCCCGCCAGGCGGGCGAAGACGTTGCTGCGCCCGGGGGCGCCGGAGTCCAGGACCTCGACCTCGTAGCCGACCTCGGACAGCTTCGCGGCGACGTACTCGGCGGCCGCGCGCTCCCCCACCACGGTCGTCGGGTCGCCGGTGTTGGACGTGTCGATGCGGATGAGGTCCGAGCACAGCTCGACCACCTCGTCAGCAGCGGTGACAGGGCCGGTCATGACCATGTTCCTACCACCTGCAGGCCCCCCCGAACCGCTCCGCTATGCTTTCCCCGTCGCACCGGGCAGCGCCCGGTGAGGTCCGAGTGGCGGAATGGCAGACGCGCTAGCTTGAGGTGCTAGTCCCCGAGTAGGGGGTGGGGGTTCAAGTCCCCCCTCGGACACACACGCACGAATCACAGGGGTCGATCCCGTGCATCCCCAGCCCGTTCTCCGGGCTGCTGGGCATTCCCTCCCCACGGCCACGGCTGTCCCCGTGGTGCCGCCGCGCTCCGGCCGGATTCGCCGAGGCGCGGTCGCGGCGGGCGGCGGTGGTCGCCGCGCCCCGAGTCGTCGAGAACGTGACCACACCGACCTTGACGACACCCGGCCAGAACCTGGATGACAACCGCGCTGGCTCAAGATGCCAGTTCCCGAGCAGGAAGTAAGGGTTCAAGCCTCGCACACGGATTCAAGCGCTGACTTGAGGTGTGATTCCGCCTCGGGGTTCCATGGCGTCGTCACTGACCAGATGGACGTCGTTCGCGGACGGCATGCCCCCAGTCGGGGACACGGGCTCGGCCAACCGGTGCCGCAGGTCAAGGAGCCTCGCGGGTCGACAGAACAGCGCCCCTGAGTCCCGGGCGGGCGCGTGGACTGTCCCGATGTAGCGCCAGCCATGCATGCGGTAGTAGCGATGCAGGCCTGGTGACGTCTTCCAGGCGTCAAGCCGGACATCGCGCAGACCGAGCCGCGCCGCCTGATCCACCGACCAGTCCAAGAGGAGCGAGCCATACCCGTTCCCCGCGCAGCGCGGGTCGGTGGCGAGCTTCGCTAGGTAGAGCGACGACCCCGGGCTCGGCCAGAACTGCGGGTCGCCCGCCCGGCTGACGGTGATCGTGCCGACAACCTCCTCGTCGATCCCGTCCCGACAGAGAACGTGGGTTGCCCCCACCCGGATGTTCCCGGCCATCCTGCCGTGCCATCGCCCGACCGAACTCCACTGGTCACTGCTGTGATGACGGCGGATCCAGCGGACCCGAGCCTCGAACAGGCCCATGATCAACGGGAGGTCGGCCTGGCGCGCGGCCCGAATCCGGTGTCGGGCCAACGACGCCCCCCAGATCTTCGTAGGTGATCTCCCACCGGTCTGACGGGAGAATCGAGACCAGGACCCGGACGGGCGTGCCCTCCGAGGTCCTGCTGACACGAGTATGCGCCATCACGGCGCAGCCCGGCGCTATCTCGAGCTGTCGAACCTCGTCCCGCGTCGGGCGACGCACCACGATCGAGTCGCGGTACGACGCGAGACCGAGCCCGAGGTCAGCGAGCACGTGCCGTCCACCTCGGGTGATGTCAGCAGGATCTGCGATTCGCGAGTCCTTGACCATCTCGTGGGGGAAGTAGGAGTCGGACAGCGCGTAAGGCACGTCGTCGACGTAGCGGATGCGCCTGCGGACGAGGACGAGATCACCGGAGGGACGCTGGAGCAGCATCGCCACCTCCGGATCAGAACGGACGTACTCGACCCGAATCTCGGTGCGCGAGCGGTATCCGGCCTCCTCCACCACGGCGGCGAAGGCGTCGACCGGACGCTCCTCCTGCTCGAACGCGTACATCGGCAGCACGAGCCGGGGGCGCCTGACGACAAAGGTGCCGCGAGAGCTCCTCGAGTCCAGGTAGCCCTCGTGGTGCAGCAGGTTCAACGCGTTCTGAACGACCTGCCGCGAGACCTTGTAGGCCCTCTCGAGCTCCACCCCCGTCGGAAGGCGTGCCCCGTCCTTGAGCTCTCCGTTCTCGATGCGCTCAGCGATGTCGCTCGCGATCTGTTGGTATACCGACTCGCTGTCCCTCGCCATCTCCGCCTCCGCCCGGCTCGAGCCTTCCGTCGGCAACCTTGCCCTACCGCTGCCAGCATGGTGAACTTATACATATCAAACATGTCATACGTGTTGATGTTCACGGTCTGCTGCGGCGGTGTCCGCGACCGGGGAGATGGCGATGGACTGGATCGTGCTGGTGGTCGGTGGCGGAGTCGTAGCCCTCGTCTCCGTGGGCATCACCGTGGGCCTCATGGAGGCGCGGCAACGCGCTGTGTGGCGGATGATCGCGGCGGAGCGTCGCCGTCGCTGGGACGACGACAGACCTTCCGACGACGAAGGATGACCGGCCGACCCCGACGGTTGACATGTCGGCGCGGCTTCCTTCGCATGAGGCCCCACCCGTGATTGAGTTCGTCGGTGACGACGGCGAGGCTTTACGGCAGCCCTGCGACTGCTCCTGCGCCCGACGCGTCGTCGCTGTATGCGGCGTATGCGACCGTGCACTCCGCCCTTCGTTCGTTCATGTGGACAGCCCAGGTCACGGAGGTGCCACCCGCACCGCTGGCATCAAGCTTCGAGTTCGTCCCCGAGCGGTCCTACTTCGTCGGCGGCGCCGAGGAACCGGACCTGCTGCTGCCCGCGTCGAACACGCTCCAAAAGCAAGTCGCGTGCGGCCTGATCGGCTCCGTCTACTGCGTCGCGCCCTGCTACCGCCGAGAACCACCCGAGCGCTCGGCGACTTCGGCGCTGCACACCTTCCACCAGATCGAAGTCGAACTGCAGGGGGCTGACGCCGCTGCCGCCCGTGACACTGCACTCGCCCTTCTCGGCGAGATCAGCGCGCAGTTCTGCGGGCGAGACCTGGGCACCGTCGCCACCCTCGACCTGCTGGATCTCGCTGTGCCCCCCACCCATGACACCTACGACAAATGGCTCGCCGAGACAGTCGACCCCGCCGTCGCGACTTGGGTGCTCCACCTTCCTCAGAACCCGTTCTTCGTGGTCAACAGCGCTGTCCCGGGCACGCACCTGTCTGAAACGTTCGAGCTGCTCTTGCCCGACGGGTTCGGCGAGGTGCTGTCCGGCGGGCATCGCGATCCGGGCACGGCCGCCGACCTCTGGCGCCGGGCAGGGCAGAGCCCGTCAGCGACGCCACCCCCGTCGAGTGGTTTCGGGATCGGAGTGGAACGCCTAGTGGCGTGGCTGCTCCGGCAGCGCGATCTGAGGGACGTCGTTCTTCCCCACTGGCGAGTCTGATCGGATCGCGGTTCGGCGACGTCCGCGGGGATGACCGAGCGGGCGTACTCCGCGGCGATCAGTAGGCTCGGCGTGCTCTCGATACTTCGCCCCGCGGATTGTTCATGAGGCTCGACAGCCTGGCTACCAGGCTTCTGATCGCAGGCCGCGAGTTTGTTCGAGCGCGTCGTTCGGGTCGGGTCGGCACTCCCCCGGGAGCACGGCTAACACCCCGCCCGTCCCCGGCGAGAACAGACCGTGCTCGTCCGCGACGTGATGTCCGCCTTCCCCGCCGTCATCCGCACCGGAGCGGACGTCCGCCGGGCCGCGGAGCTGCTCAGCGTGTCCGAGGTGGGTCACCTCATGGTGCTCGACGCGGACGACCGGTTCGTCGGGCAGCTCGCCGAGGACGACCTGATCCGGGCCCTGGTCCCCGACCTGGACGGGGTGCTCGCCGCGGGCGCCACGATGGCGGACGCGTTCCGGGTGTTCGCCGAGCGGGGGCGCGAGGTGGCGGACCGCCCGATCGACCCGCTGGTCCGCCGGGAGGCGGTCACGGTGGGCCCGGACGATCCGCTCGCCAAGGTCGCGGTGGCGCTGCTGGACCGGGGGATGCGCCGGATCCCGGTGGTCGTCGACGGGACGCTGCTGGGCACGGTCTCGCGCGCGGACGTCTGCCGGGCGGTCCTCTACCATGCCTGACGTCCGGATCCTCGTCGCGATCACGGATCTCGTCGGCGGGCGCACGGCCGAGCGGACCCTGCTGCTGCCCGTGGTGCTGGGCAGACAGGACGGCGCGGGCACGCTGACCCTGCCGGACCCCGAGGTGTCCCGCAGCCACGCCCGGCTGGAGCTGGTCGAGGGCGAGGTCGTGGTCACCGACCTCGGCAGCTCCAACGGCACCCGGGTCAACGACGAGGTGGTCACCCGGCACGTCGTGGGGCCGACGGACGTCCTGCGGCTCGGGCGCTTCGAGCTGCGGTGGCGGGCCCCGGGGGCACAGCGGGACGCGGTGACGTTCGTCGGCACCGCCCCCGCCCCGGCCCGGCCGACGGTGTCGCCGGCCCGGGTCGTCGTCGCCACCGCGGAGCGGACCAACCGGGTGCAGGGCCACGAGCTCGACGGGTTCCTCTCCACCGAGTTCGGCCTGCTGCCCGCCGCGCCGCCGCTGCTGTCCCTGCCGGAGAGCCACGCCGCCTGGGACGAGGTGGCGGCCGAGCTCCCCCGCCGCTACGGCGGCCTGCACCTGCGCCGCGTCCTGGAGAACCTGCCCGAGCTGGACACCTCCCCCGACGCGCTGCCCGACGACGCGCTGTACCGCGCCTCGACGATCCTCGGCACGTTCGCGCACGCCTACCAGTACCTGACGACCGACCCGCCGAGCGCGCTCCCGCCCGCGGTGCTGCGGCCGTGGACGGCCGTGTCGACGCGGCTGGGCAAAGAGCTGCCGTCGATGTCCTACACCGACCTCTTCCTCTACAACTGGCGGCTGCGGGACCCGGCCGGGCCGCGGGCGCTGGACAACATGGAGCTGCTCGTCCCGAACTGGGGCAACGGCGCCGAACGCATCTTCTACCTGGTCACGACCGAGTTCGCGATGAGCCTCACCCCGGTGCTGGCGGCGATGGTCGACGCCCAGGACGCCGTGCTGCGCGAGGACGAGACCGAGGTCGGCGAGGCCCTGCTCCGCGTGCTCGACGGCCTGCGGGCCGCCACCCAGGTGATCTACCCGCAGCTGGACCCCAACCCGCGCGGCAGGCACTTCCTCGACCAGGTGGTCTGGGCGAAGACCGTCGGGACGGCCGGGGTGCCGGTCGTCGACGGCGCCCCCAGCCCCAGCGGCACGGCGCAGCCGCACGTCCACGCGATCGACGCGTTCCTCGAGCGCGCCGAGTACGGCTCGCTCGTCGGTCGGCAGAGCACCTACCTCGCCGGCCACTTCCCGCGGCACTGGACCGAGTTCGTCGCGGCGCTGCGCGAGGTCTCGGTGCGGACCTTCGTGGAGCAGCGCGGCCGCGCGGACCTGCGCGGGCTGTACAACGCGGTGCTCGACGCCTACCTCGGCGACCGCGGCTGGATGGGCCTGCACCGGATCAAGGCGTACGGGTTCCTCGAGGTCGCGTTCAAGGTGGGCAGGCAAGTCACCACCGGGGCCCGCTTCACCGGGCTGTTCAAGGACCGCACCTGGGACGCCGTGGACGGCGAGCTCGCCCTGGTCCGCGAGGAGCGCAGGCCCCCCGTGGGCAGGCCGGTGGTGTTCGGCAGGCCGGTGCGCGGCCGGCTCCTGGCGGACGCCGAGGGCGGCGGCTGGACCTGCCACCTGCAGCTCGACGTCAGCGGGCAGGGCGTGTACCACCTGCCCGGAGACCGGCTGGGCGTCCTGCCCGAGAACGACGACGACCTGGTCGAGCGGACGCTGCGGGCGCTGCAGGCCACCGGGGACGAGCTCGTCCCGCTCACCGAGCGGTGGCGGCAGGCGGTCCGGCTGCGGGCCGGGTTCTCCGACGACGTCGACGTCCTGCCGCTGCGCACGCTGCTGCGCTTCGCCCGGATCCGGCCGATGGACCGACCGGTGGCGAAGCGCCTGCTCGCGCTGTCGGCGTCCGGGGCGCTGGGCCGGGTCGTCGACGCCCGGATGGAGGACCAGTGGGAGCTGTGGGACGTGCTGAACCTGCTGCACGCGGGCGGGTTCGACGTCACGCGGCTGTGGGCGGGGCACGTCGAGGAGTCGCTGGCGGCGCTCGTGCCGCCGGAGACCTTCCGGCTGTACTCGCTGGCCGGCGCCACGAAGCCCGGCGAGCCCGCCGAGACGCTGTCGCTGGTGGTCCGCGGCCTGGGCTACACCTCCGCCCGCTCCGCGTTCTCCACCGCCCGGGAGCGCCGCGGCACGGCCTCGCACTTCCTGCGGCGCATGGCCACCGACCCCCGCCACCGCAACAAGCGGCTGTCGTTGCGGATCGTGCCCGCGCCGCGGTTCCGGCTGCCCGACGACCCGGACACCCCCCTGCTGATGTTCGCCGCGGGCTCCGGGGTCGCGCCGTTCCACGGGCTCGTCGCGGCCCGCGAGGAGCGGCCCGCGGTCCTGTACGTGGGCGCGCGCACGGCGGGCGACCTCGACCTGGCGGACTTCGACGCGGCCGCCGCCCGCGGCGGGTTCACCCTGCACACCGCCCTGTCCCGCGAGGACGCGACGCTCACGTTCGACGGCACGGCCCACACGCCGTCCGCCGGCACCCGGGCCCGGGTGCCGGATCTCATCGCCGCGCACGACCCCTGGGACCTGCTGCGCACCGCCCGGGTCTACGTGTGCGGGCGCACCGACTTCGCGGTCTCGGTGATCGAGGCGCTCAAGGAGGTCGCGCGGCCGCGCACCGATCCGGACGAGTTCGTGCGCGGGCTGGTCGCGGAGGACCGGCTGCAGCTGGACGTCTTCACCACCTACGGCGGGCACGCCCAGCAGGGTCGGATGCTGGAGGTCTCGGAGCTGGTCCGCCATCCCGCCACCGCCGCGGCGCCGTGGATGGCGGTGAGCGGCAAGGTCTATGACATGACCGAGTTCGTCCACCTGCACGTGGGCGGGCCGCACATCGTGCTCAACAACTGCGGGCTCGACGGCACGGACGCCTACCAGCGCGTGCTGCACCACGCGCACGCCGAGATCGACGCCCAGCTCGGCATGTACGAGATCGGCACCCTGCGCAGGCTGCGCTTCGGCGGCCGCTGGGGTGTGGTGCCCACGGCGGAGGGGCTGCGGTTCCTCTCGCTGGACGACCTGTTCACGACGTGGGTGCGCACGATCTACCTGGTCGTCGGCATGCAGAACGCGCTGGTCGCGGACGTCGGGTTCGCGGACCGGGCGGCCACCGGGCCGGACGATCCCGGCGAGCTCACCCCCTACAAGGCCCAGTTCCTCGTCGAGGGGCACCGCCGCTTCCTGGTCAGCTACCTCGACGGCCTGCTCGACGACGACCTGCGCACCCTGTGGCGGCTCACCGCCGGGTACTGCGCGGACGACGTGGACCTGCGCACGGCGGACCGGACCCTGGCCGCGCTGGCCGAGACGGCGGGGTACCGGCAGGTGCGCGGGGTCGCCGCCCACCTCAAGGACCTGGTCGGGCAGGTGGAGCGGGGCGGGCGGGCGCCGAGCGCGCTGGTTCCCGCGTGCCGGCTGCTCGCGGCCGAGGACGTCCGGCTGCTGTCGGAGATCACGCTCGCCCTGCGGGACGGGATCCTCGCGTTCGAAGAGCACGAGGAGGCCGTCCGGGAGGCGGCGGGAGCCCGGCTGGTGGCCGCCGTCGAGGCCGCCTTCACGGCCGTGACCGGTTACTACGCCCGGCTGGCCACGGGGTTGGCCGAGCTGGGGATCGTGGTGTCGGAGGGGCTGCCGGACGTCGCGGACGCCCCCGTGCCCGAAGACGGCGGGCTGCCCGGACACGGCGGCGCGCTCGATCGTTAACGCCGGGGCCCGTTGCACCGAGGAACCGGCGAGGCGGGGGAGGCGGCGTTGCAGCAGATCGGGCACTACCGGCTGGAGGAGCTCCTCGGGGTCGGCGGGATGGGCGAGGTCTACCGCGCGTTCGACACCCGGCGGGACCGGATGGTGGCACTCAAGCTGCTGCCGGAGGGGCTGGCCAAGGACCCCGAGTTCCTCCGGCGCTTCCGGCGGGAGTCGCACGTCGCGGCGCGGCTGCGGGAGCCGCACGTCATCCCGATCCACGACTACGGCGAGCTCGACGGCCGGCTGTTCATCGACATGCGCCTGGTCGACGGCGAGAACCTGCGGACCATGCTCGAACGCACCGGCCCGCTCGCCCCCGAGGAGGCCGTCGCGGTGATCACCCAGGTCGCCGAGGCGCTCGAGGCGGCGCACGCGGACGGGCTGGTGCACCGGGACATCAAGCCGTCGAACGTGCTGGTGACCCCCGGCGGGTTCGTGTACGTCGTCGACTTCGGGATCGCCCGCACCGTCGGGACCGCGCGCACCTCGGTGACGATCACCGGAGTGACCGTCGGGACGCTCGACTACATGGCGCCGGAGCGCTTCACCAACCAGACGATCGACGGCCGCACGGACGTCTACTCGCTGGCCTGCCTGCTCTACGAGTGCCTCACCGCGACCGGCCCGTTCCCCGGCGAGGACCTGCCGTCGCTGATGTTCAACCACCTCTACACCGACCCGCCGCGACCGAGCGAGGCGCAGGCCGGGCTGCCCGCCGCGCTCGACGACGTCGTGACCCGCGGCATGGCGAAGTCCCTGGACGGCCGGTTCCCCACCCCCACGGCCCTCGCGGCGGCGGCCAAGGTGGCGCTGCAGAGCGGGGCGGCGCCCGCCGCACCCGCGCGGCCGCTGGACCGCACCGTGCAGTCGGTGCTCGCCGCGCCGCCCGCGGACCTGCGCACCGCCACGCCGGTGGCCGAGCCACCCCTGCCTGCCGTACCAGCCGTTCCCGAACCGCCGGTGGTGGAGGAGCCCGTCGCGGACGAGCCCGTCGCCGCGCCCGCGGACCCGGACGCCACCACCCGGATCACGCTGGGCGAGGTCCCGCCCCCGCCCGCGGGCGCGGAGCCACCGCCCACCGACGACGGCGACCGCACCGTGGTGATCGGGGCGGGGACGCCCCCGCCGCCGCTCTCCGCCCCCAAGTCCGGGCGCGGGCGGACCTGGGTGGCCGTCGGTGCGTCCGTGCTCGCCGCCGCCCTGGCCGCCGTGCTGGTCTTCGTGCTGGTGCGGCCCGGCACGCCGGCCGCCGCCACCCACGACCACGACGCGGCCGCACCGACCGGCCCGGTCCCGACCGTGGCGCAGAACGCCGCCGTGCCGGCCGCGGAGCAGGCCGCCCCGCAGGTCGCGACGGCCATCGCCGTCCCGACGGTGAACGGCACGATCCCCGTCGGCCCCACCCCCGGGTACCTGGAGGTGGCGCCGAACGGCCGGTTCGCCTACATCGCCAACCGGGACGCGGGCGTCGTCACGGTGCTGGACACCAAGATCAACCAGGTCACCGCCACGATCCCGATCCCGGCCGGTCCGCCGCAGTTCGTGTCGTTCTCACCGGACGGCTCGCGGGCCTACGTGAGCATCTACAACACCGAGAAGACGGTGAACCTGATCGGCGTGCTGGACACGTCGTCGAACACGCTGCTGACCACCATCCCGGTGGGCAAGCGGCCGTTCGCGTCGGCGACGACACAGGACGGGAAGCTGCTCTACGTCCCCAGCCACGACGACGGCAAGCTGGACCTGATCGACACGACCACGGACACGGTGGTCCAGGAGATCACCGTGCCGCCGAACCCGCACTGGGTGGTGTTCAGCAAGGACGGCAAGACGCTCTACACGGCCAACCACGAGTCCAACGTGGTCTCCGTGCTGGACGTGGCCACGAACACCGTCCGCACCACCATTCCGGTCGGGACCAGCCCGCACGCCACGGCGCTGTCGCCGGACGGCTCCCGCGTGTCGGTGGTCAACTTCGACAGCAGCACCGTCTCGGTGATCGACACCGCCACGAACGCGGTCGTCGCGACCGTGCCGGTGGGCAAGAAGCCGCAGGACATCGCCTACACCGCGGACGGGCACTACCTCTACACCGCGAACGTCGACGGCAACTCCGTCTCGGTGATCGACACCGCCACGAACCAGATCACCGCGACCATCCCGGCACCGTCGCCGACCAGCGTGTCGATGCTGCCGAACGGGCGGCAGGCCTACGTCACGCTGCTGGGGGCCGGGGAGGTCATGGTGCTCGACGCGAGCGCCACCTGAGTCCTCCCCGCTAGCCCGATCCGCCTGCCCAGCAGGACCAGCGCGCCCGGGAGCGTGCTCACCATGGTGAGCACGCCGTAGACCACCGCGGCGCTCAGGCCCTGGGCCGCGCCCAGGCCGACCGCGCCGAAGGCCAGGGCGGCGGTGGCCTCGCGCGGGCCGAACCCGCCGACGGTGACCGGCAGACCCATCACGAACAGCGCCAGGACCAGCAGCGGCAGCACCTCGACGGTCGGCGCGGACACCCCCACGGCGCGCGCGGCGACCAGGAACAGGCCGAGGTACCCGACCAGCGCGAGCAGGGAGAGGCCGAGCACGGCCGGGGACGTCCCGCGCACGGCGTCGCGCAGGAGGGTGCCCAGCGCCGACCGGACCCGGCGGACGGCGAGGACCAGGCCCACCGCGAGTCCCGCGGCCCCCAGGACGAGGGCCCACGGGATGTGGAGCACCTGCAGGACCGCGGGCTCGACGGCCAGCACCGCGGCACCGACCAGCACCAGCACGATCTGGCCCGCGGACTTCTCGATCATGACGGCGCGGGCGGAGCGCCCGACGTCTCCGGTGGCACGACCGTGCGCCACCGCCCGCCCGACGTCCCCGAGCACGCCCGCCGGGAGCACGGTGTTGAGGAAGAGCGCCTGGTAGCAGTCGGCGACCGCGGGGCGCAGCCGCATCGGCATCCCGAGCCTGCGCGAGACCAGGGCCCACCGCCACGCCCCGCACACCGTGGTCGCCGCGCCGATCGCCAGTGCCGCGGCGACCGCGGGGAGGTCCACCGCGCGCAGGCCGTCCACGAACGGCCCGGCCCCGAGCCGCCACACCACGACCCCCAGCAGCACCAGCGCCGCCACGGTGCGGGTGCGGGGATGGGTGAGGACACGTTTCGTGCCGGACCGGGACCGGCGCTCGGTCATGGTCATGCGGCGACTCCCACCAGGATCGTGTGCAGCTCCCGCGCGGCCTGCGGCCAGGTGCGCAGGCCCGTGCGTCGGGCGAGGGCGGCGCGGCGCAGCGGGGCCGGATCGGCGAGGACGCGGCGCAGCGCCGCGGCCAGAGCGGCGGGATCCTCCGCCGGGACGAGCAGCGCCGCGTCGCCGACCGCCTCGCGCACCCCGCCGACGTCCGACGCGACGACCGGGAGGCCGCGGGCCAGGGCCTCGGTGGCCACCATGCCGTAGGACTCGCGGCGCGACGGCTGGACCAGCAGGTCGGCGGCGGCGAACTCCGCGTCGAGCGCGGCCCCGGTGAGCGGCCCGACGAGGGCGACCCGCGGATGGCGCGCCAGCGCGGCGGCGAACTCCGGCGCCCGGTCCGGCGAGCCCACGAGCCGGCAGGTCCAGGCGGTGTCGGCGAGCCGGTCGAGGGCCGCGAGCAGCACGTCCTGCCCCTTGGTCGGGGTCAGAGAGCCGACGCAGAGCAGGGCCCCGCCGCCCGAGCCCGGCGCGACGGGGGCCGGGTCGACGCCCGGCCGGACGACCGCGACGTCGGCGAGCCCGTGCACCGCGCGCAGCCGCACCGCCGACCACGCGCTCGTCGCGACGACCGCGGCGGCCGCGTGCAGCACCGCCCGCTCCCGGGACTCGAGCGCCGGGTGGGCGCCCGCCTCGTCGCCGAGCGGCAGGTGCACCAGCACGACCAGCCGCAACCGCCCCGCCTCCGGCACGACGACGGTGGGCGCGGCGCAGGCCACCAGCCCGTCGAGCAGGACCGTCTCGCCGGCGGGGACCGCCGCGAGCGCCGCGGCGAGCGCGGTGAGGTCGGCGGGGGCGGGATGCGGCCACGCTCCCGCGGCGAGGACCTCCGCGACAGGGTAGGGGGCGCCGGGGGCCGCGAGACCCCCCAGACTCGCGGAACCCGGCGCCACCGCCGCGTCGGGTCCCGCGAGCGCGGTGAGGATCCGGCGGTCGTAGACGTTTCCGCCGCTCGGGCGGCGGGGGTCGTCGACGTCCGCGGGGAGGACCGCGCGCATCACAGCGGGCGGGTGTAGGTGGCCCAGGCGACGTGCGACTCGTGCAGCGTCACCTCGAGGGCGGTGAGCCCGCTGGCACCGGGGCCCAGCTCGTCTGCGGCGATCCGCCCCGCCAGCCGGTCGGCGACGACCTGCGCCAGGAACTCGGTGGAGGTGTTGCGCCCCGCGAACTCGGGGAGGTCGTCGAGGTTGCGGTAGGTCAGCTCGGCCAGCACGGCCTTGAGCGCCTCCGACGCGAGCCCGATGTCCACGACCAGGTCGTCGGCGTCGAGCTCGGGGCGGCGGAAGGTCGCGTCCACCACGAACGTCGCACCGTGCAGGCGCTGGGCGGGCCCGAAGACCGCACCGGTGAAGCTGTGGGCGACCATCATGTGGTCGCGCACCGTGATCCCGAACATGTGAGCCCCTTTCAGTAGTCCACACGGACGCAGAGGCCGGACGGTTCACCCAGGATTCCCGGCAGGCGCTCGGCCAGGGCGGAGAACGGCACCGCGTCCGTGATCACCGCGTCGAACCGCGGGTCGGCGAGCAGCCGCAGGGCGAGTGCCATCCGGTCGGCGTAGCCCCACCGGGCCCGCCGCGCCCCCGCGACCATCCCGACCTGCGAGGACCGCACGGTCAGCCGCCGCGGGTGGAAGGCGCCGCCCAGCTGCACCGACACCGGCGCGTCCCCGTACCAGGACAGCTCGATCACCGAGCCCTCCACACCGAGCAGGTCCAGGGACCGCTGCAGCCCGGCCGAGGTGCCCGACGTGTGGAACACCAGGTCGCAGTCCTCCGCAGGATCGTCCACACAGGACACCCCCCACGGCGCGAGCACCGCGGACCGGTCCCGCGGGTCCACCACCTGCACGCGCACCCCCGGGATGTCCGAGAGCAGCGCCGCGACGCAGCAGCCGACCATCCCCGCCCCCACCACGGCGATCCGGTCCCCCACCCGCGGGCCCGCGTCCCACAGGGCGTTGACCGCCGTCTCGACGGTCCCGGCGAGCACCGCGCGCGCCGCCGGCACGTCGTCGGGCACGGGCACCAGCGCGGACGGGGGCACCGCGTAGACGTCCTGGTGGGGGTACAGGCAGAACACCACCTCACCCGCCGCCGTGCGCCCGACGTTGAGGTACCCGTACTTCACCGGCCCCGGGAACTCGCCCTCCTGGAACGGCGCCCGCATCTCCGCGGCCTGCGTGGCCGGGACCCCGCCCCGGAAGACCAGCGCCTCGGTCCCGCGGCTGATCCCGGAGTGCAGCGTCCGGACGAGCACCTCGCCCGGTCCCGGCACCGGGTCCGGGCCCTCGACCAGGGCGGCCGCGCCCGGGGTGGTCCAGAGTGCCCTCACAGCGCTCTCACGACGACCGGGGGAAGTACTGCAGGAACATCAGGTCCCCGATCTGTCGGGACTTACCCAGCGTCATCCGGTTCCCGGGCCCCTGGGGGAACGCCGCGGCGTTGACGAAGCGGGGCGCCTTCGGCTGTCCCACGAAGAAGGGCGCGTAGACCACGTGCAGCTCGTCGACCACGCCCGCCGCGAGGAACAGGGTGTGCACGGCGCCGCCGCCCTCCACCATGAGCCGCTCGATCCCGCGCTCGTGCAGGTCGTGGAGCAGCCGCTCGACGGTCAGCGGGTCGCCCGCGCCGACCACGGTGGCGCCGGTGAGGGTGCGCTGCAGCCGCGCCACCTGCGCGTCACAGGTGTAGACGTACCGGGCGGTGTCCCCCGCGGTGAAGAACCGCGCGTGCGGGTCGACCTTGCCGCAGCGGGTCAGCGTGACCTTCGCCGGCGACGCGGGCCTGCCCGCGGCGACCCGCGCCGCCCGCCGCTCCGCGGAGCGGACGAGCAGCCGGGGATCGTCGGCCCGGATGGTGCCCGCCCCGACCAACAGGGCGTCCGACCAGGCGCGGACCTCGTCCACGCGGTCGAGGTCCTCGTCGTCGGACAGCAGGAGCCGGGCGTCGGCGACGTCGTCGATGTACCCGTCGAGTGAGACGGCCGCCGAGGCGATCACATACGGGCGCACGGGTCGATGGTGCCCCCTGCGCCACCGCCGACACCACGGCCGGGTCTCGGCTCCGCCGTTCGGCCCAGCAGCCGAGATCCCGAACGGCGGCGAACGTGGCCGCCGCATCCATCCGTCGGATCTCAGGTCCGGGCCCGCGCGCGCAGCGCCCAGGTCACCACCGCCGCGGAGACCATGACGACCCCCACCACCCACAGGCCGGTGCGGTTGCTGCCGGTCGCGTCCGACAACGCGCCGGTGACGTAGGGCGCCACGAACCCGGACAGGTTGCCCAGCGAGTTGATCAACCCGATCCCGGCCGCGGCCGCGGCACCGGTCAGGTACGCCGTCGGCAGCGACCAGAACCCGGGCAGCGCGGCGAGCACCCCGCCGCCGCAGACCGTCACGGCGACGACCGCCAGCCACGGGTTCGCCATGTACAGCGCGACCGGGATGGACAGGCCGCCGACCAGCGCGGGGACGGCGACCCGGATCGTCGGGTTCGCGGCGCGCCGGGTCCAGAGGATCATCGCGACGAGCCCGACGGCGTAGGGGATCGCCGTGATGAGCCCCTGCTGCACCGTCGTGAACCGGGTGCCGTACTGCACCGCGAAGTTCTTCACGATCGTCGGGAGGAAGAAGCCCAGGGCGTACAGGCCGTAGACGATGCCGAAGTACACCCAGCTCAGCGCCAGCACCCGCGGGCTCTTGAGCGCGCCGAGGACGGACTTCGGCCCCTCCTCCGAGACCTGCGCGCCCTCGGCCGCGACGGCCCGCTCCAGGGCGTCTCGTTCGTCGGCGGGCATCCACCTCGCCGCAGCCGGGCGGTCGGTCAGCGCGAACCACACGACCACGGCCAGCAGGATCGCGGGGATCCCCTCCACCAGGAACATCACCCGCCAGCCGGACAGCCCCCACAGCCCGTGGCCGTGCTCGATGATCAGCGAGGACACGACGGCGCCGAGCGCGGTGGAGATCGGGACGGCCGTCATGAACCAGGCGGTCATCCGGGCGCGCTGCCCGGCCGGGAACCAGTACGTCAGGTACAGGATGATGCCGGGGAAGAAGCCCGCCTCCGCCACCCCGAGCAGGAACCGCAGCACGATCAGCACGGTCGCGTTCGGGGTGAACGCCATGATCGTGGCCACGATCCCCCAGGTCACGAGGATGCGCGCGATCCACCGCCGGGCCCCGAAGCGGTGCAGCAGCAGGTTGCTCGGCACTTCGAGGAGCAGGTACCCGATGAAGAACACGCCCGCCGCGACCCCGAACATCGTGGCCGAGAGCCCGAGCTCGTCGTTCATGCCGTTCGGGCCCGCGAACCCGATGTTGACCCGGTCCAGGTAGTTGACGAAGTACAGCACGATCAACAGCGGGATGAGCCGCCGCCCGGCCCGGCGCACACCCGAGCGGACCAGCTGCTCGTCCCGGCCGACGTCGGTGTCGGAGGACATGGGAGCTCCCCTTGTCGCTAGAAGGCCTTGCCGGGGTTGAGGATGCCCCGCGGGTCGAGAGCCTGCTTGACGGAGCGGTGCAGGGCCAGCACCGCCGGGCTCAGCTCCGCCGCGAGCCCCGCCCGCTTCAGCAGCCCGCGGTGACCTCGGTGACGATCCCCAGCGTGCCCTCGGAGCCCACCATCAGCCCGGCCAGGTCGTAGCCCGCGACACCCTTCGCCGTGCGGCGACCGAGCCGGACGAGCTCGCCGGTGCCGGTCACGACCTGCAGGCCGAGCACGTACTCCACACAACACAGCCCGCCCGCGTTGGTGGCGACGTTCCCGCCGATCGTCGACCACGGCGAGCTGGCCGGGTCCGGCGGGTACCAGAGACCCTCCTTCGCGGCGGCGGCGCGCAGGTCGTCGTTCACCACGCCCGGCTGGACGACGGCCAGCCGCTCGAGCGGGTCGATCTCCAGGACCCGGTCCATGCGGTCCAGGGCGAGCACGACGCACCCGTCGACGGCGTTCGCGCCGCCGGACAGCCCGGTCCCCGCCCCGCGGGCGACGACCGGCACCGCGTGCGCGTAGCACGCCCGGTGAGCACCCGGCCCGCGGGCAGGTCCAGCGCGTCGAGCACGCTCGCCGCTCGCTCGGGAAGGTCCACCCGCGGATGGTAGAGCGCCTCCGGCGCTCGTGAGTGGGAAGTGGTGCCAGAGCACCACTTACCACTCACAGGCGGCGCAGCCGCAGGTCGACCTCGGCCCGGAACCGCTCCACGTTGGCGAGCTTGATGTCCTCGTAGCCCCGCACCAGGTCGGCCAGCTCCGCGATCTCGACGAGGGCGTCCTCGTCGGCGGTGCGGGACAGCGCCTCGCGGACCAGCGCCTGGTACTCCCCCACCAGCTCCCGCTCGACGCGGCGGACCCCGGCGTAGCCGAAGACGTCGAAGGCGGTGCCGCGCAGGCCCTTCGCCGCCCGCAGCCCGCGGAAGGCCAGCTCGGCGGTGCGCCCGGAGAGCCGCATCTTGTTCTTCATCCCCAGGGCCCGCAGGACGGGCGGGTGCAGCAGGACCGAGACTCTCGCGTCCGCCCCGAACTCGGCGTCCCGCCGGGCCTTCTCCGCCGGGTCCAGGTGCAGGCGGGCGACCTCGTACTCGTCCTTGTAGGCCAGCAGCTTGTGCAGGCCTCGGGCGTAGGCGGCACCGACCCGCTCGCCTGCCATCGACGCGACGCGGCGGACCTCCTCCGCGTAGCGCGCGGCCAGCGCGGCGTCCTGGAAGCCGGTGAGGTCCTCGACGCGGACCGCGAGGACCTCGTCGAGGGTCTCCGCCGGGCCGGTGCCGGGCTGCGGGTGCAGGTCCGCGCGCACGGCCGCGGCGTCGAGTACCGCGGCGCGACCCCACCGGAACGCGGTCAGGGTCTTCTCGACCGACGCCCCGTTGAGCCGGATCACCTCTTCCAGGGCTCCGGCGGACACCGGCAGGCAGCCTGCCTGGTAGGCGGCGCCGAGCAGCACCATGTTGGTGGGCATGTGGTCGCCGAACAGGGTCTCGGCCACGGCCTGCGCGTCCACCGCCACCACGCTCGCGGTGGCGCCGGCGATGCGGGCGACGGCGTCGTCGGCCGTGTCCAGCACCCCGCCCCGAACCATGGCGGCGGTCGGCACGACCGCGGTGTTCAGCACCGCCACGGTGTGCTCGGGCCGGACCACGGCGAGGTTCGCCGCCGCGGCCGCGCCGAGCACGTCGAACCCGAGCAGCACGTCCGCGGTGCCGCGCGAGGCCCGCACCGCGCCGCGGACCGGCTGCTTCGCGATCCGGACGTCCGAGACGACCGGGCCGCCCTTCTGCGCCAGCCCGACCTGCTCCAGCCCCGCCGCGAACAGCCCGTCCAGGTGTGCGGCCATCTGCAGGATCTGCGAGGCGGTGACCACGCCCGTCCCGCCGATGCCGGGCATGCGGACCAGGGTCTCGTCGCCGTCGAACCGCGGCTCGGGCTCGACGAGGGCGACCGGCAGCTCCGGCGGGGTCCGCACGACCGTGCCCGGCTCCACCAGCAGGAACGACGGGCAGTCGCCCTTCAGGCAGGACAGGTCGGAGTTGCAGGACGACTGGTGGATGCGGGTCTTGCGGCCGAACTCCGTCGCGACGGGCTGCACCGACAGGCACGTCGACTGGTCCCCGCAGTCCCCGCAGCCCTCGCACACCCGCTCGTTGACCACGACCTTCTCGGCCGGCGTGGGGAGCTTGCCCCGCTTGCGCAGCCTGCGCTCCTCGGCGGCGCAGCGGTCGTCGTGGATCAGCACGGTCACCCCGTCGAGCGCCGCGAGCTCGTCCTCCACCTCGGCGAAGTCGTCCCGGTGCCGCACGTCGAGCGCGGTTCCGCGGTACTTCGCGGGGTCGTCGGTGGTGACGACGATCTTGCGGACGCCCTCGGTCTCCAGCAGCGCCACGATCTCCGGGACCGACAGCCGCCCCACGGCCTGCTGGCCGCCGGTCATCGCGACGGCGTCGTTGTAGAGCAGCTTGTAGGTCATCGTCGCCCCGCCCGCGACCGCGGCGCGGATCGCGAGCGAGCCGGAGTGGTGGAACGTGCCGTCGCCGAGGTTCTGCACGAAGTGCCGGTCGTCGGTGAAGGGGGCCAGGCCCAGCCACTGGGTGCCCTCGCCGCCCATCTGGGTCAGGCCGATCTGCGTCCCGCGGCCCTCCGGGTTGATCGCGATCATGGCGTGGCAGCCGATCCCGACCCCCACCAGCGTGCCGTCCGCGGCCTTGGTCGAGGTGTTGTGCGGGCAGCCCGAGCAGAAGAACGGGGTGCGGGCGGCCAGCGGCAGCGTGATCCGAGACGGGCGCCGCACCTCGACCAGCGGGCGCGGCAGCCGGTCCGCCCCGATCCGCGCGGCCAGCGCCTGCGCGACCTCCTCGGCCCCGAGCTGACCGCGCGCGGTGAGCAACGGGCGGTCGTGGTCGTCCCGGCGGCCGATCACCAGCGGCGCGTCCGGGACGCGGTAGAGCGCCTCGCGCAGGTGCCCCTCCAGGAACGGCACCTTGTCCTCCACCACCAGCACCTCGTCGAGGCCCGCGGTGAGCCTGCGCAGCTCGGCGGCGTCGGTCGGCCAGGGCATGTCGAGGCGGATCAGCCGGATGCCCAGGTGCGCGCACGCGGCCTCGTCGAGGCCCAGGTCGTCGAGCGCACGCTGCAGGACCGCGAACCCGGTGCCGCTCGCGAGGAGCCCACGGGTCGCGCCCGCCGGCGCGAAGACCGCGCGGTTCAGGCCGGTCTCGCGCGCGTACTGGCGGGCCAGGTCGAGCCGGCGGGTGAGCATGTCGTGCTCGGCGTCGAGCGCGGACGGCCCGACGAGTGCTGCCGCGGCCGGGCGGGCCTGCGCGGGCGGGAGCGGGATGCCGTCGTGCAGGTGCGCGAGGTCCACCGTCGCGGAGGCGTCGGCGTTGTCCGCCACGATCTTCAACCCGGTCCACAGACCGGACGCCCGGGACAGCGCCACCGCGTGCAGCCCCAGCCCGATGATCTCCTCGACGGTGCCCGGCGCCAGCAGCGGCATGACCAGGCTCTGTGCCATCGGCTCGCACGAGCTCGGCACGGTCGAGGACTTCGACGCCGGGTCGTCACCGATGATCGCCACCGCCCCGCCGAGGGTCGCGGTGCCGGCGAGGTTGCCGTGCCGGATGGCGTCCGCCGCCCGGTCGAGCCCGGGGTTCTTGCCGTACCAGAACCCGACCACGCCGTCGTGCCGCCGCCCCGGCACCTGGCCCAGCAGCTGGGTCCCCGCGACCGCGGTGGCGGCGAGCTCCTCGTTGACCCCCGGCTGGAACACGATGCCGTTGAGGAACCGCTGCGAGCGCAGCAGCTCCGAGTCCAACCCGCCCAGCGGCGAGCCCTGGTAGCCGGACACGAAGACGCGGGTGTCCAGCCCCCGCTCGGCGTCCAGGGCGCGCTGCTCGATCATCAACCGGACGAGTGCCTGGATGCCGGTCAGCAGCGCCCGGCCCCGGTGCGCGGCGTAGCGGTCGTCGAGGGTCACCATGGTCACAGTGCAGCGAGCGACGACGCGGGGCGCAAGCGACTCGGGGGAAGTGCCCCCGAGAACGCAAAATCTTGCCGTGCACGCCGTTGTCGGCCGTAGTCTCTTGCGCGTGGCGGACGTGGATGACCTGGATCACCGACTGCTCGGGCTGCTCCTGGAGGACGGGCGGCGGACGTATTCGGACATGGCGGGCGTCGTGGGGCTGTCGGTGGCGGCGGTGAAGCGGCGGGTGGACCGGCTGCAGGAGATCGGCGTGATCACCGGGTTCACGGTGCGGGTGGACCACGCGAAGCTCGGCTGGGGGGTGGAGGCGTTCACCGAGCTGCGCTACGCGGGCTCGACGGGGGTGGCGGACATCGTCGCCACCGCGACCACCGTCCCCGAGGTGCAGGCCGTCTACACGATCGCGGGCGACCCGGACGCGCTCGTGCACGTCCGGGTGCGAGACGTCCCGCACCTGCAGCACGTCATCGACCGGCTGCGGACCGCGGCCACCATCGCCGGCACCAAGACGCTGCTCGTCCTGGGAGCATGGACCCGCACCTGAGCGCAGCAGAGGAGTCCCCGTGCAGACCTTCACCTTCCCCGGCCGGGACGGCACCGAGATCACCGCCTACCGCTGGACCCCGACCGCCCAGCCCCGCGGGCTGGTGCAGCTCACCCACGGGATGGGCGAGCACGCCCGCCGGTACGCGCCCCTGGCGTCCGCGCTGGTGGAGCGGGGTTTCGCGGTGCAGGCGCAGGACCACCGCGGGCACGGCGCCACCGCCGTGACCCAGGGGGTGCTCCCGGGCGGCTGGCCCGCGCTGGTCGACGACATCGGGGTGCTCCTCGAGCTCGGCCGCGCGGAGTTCCCGGGCGTGCCGGTGGTGCTGCTCGGCCACTCGATGGGCTCGTTCGCCGCGCAGCAGTGGATCCTCGGGCACTCCGACGCCGTCGACGGGCTGGTCCTGTCCGGCACCGCGCTGCTGGACCTGCTCGAACCCGCGCTCGACCTGTCCGGCCCGATGGACCTGTCGTCCTTCAACGCGCCGTTCGAGCAGCGCACCGGGTACGAGTGGCTCTCCCGCGACCCCGCCCAGGTCGACCTCTACGTCGCCGACCCGGACTGCGGCTTCGGGCTCGACGTCGAGGGCACGCAGGGCATGTTCGCGGGCGGCCGCGCGGTCGTCGACGTCTCCGGGATCCGCACGGACCTCCCGGTGCTGATCACCGTCGGTGACGCGGACCCGGTGAACGCCGGGCTCGCCCTGGTCACGCCCCTGGTCGACCGGCTCGCCGCCGCCGGGGTGAAGGACGTGACGCTGTCGGTGTGGCCCGGGGCCCGGCACGAGGTGTTCAACGAGACCAACCGGGACGAGGTCGTCGCGGACCTGCTCGCCTGGCTGGACCGGGTGGTCCCGGGCGCGTCCTCCTAGAGCAGCTCCTCCGGGATCGGGACCACGCGGCTGCGCAGGTACTCGCCCAGACCCTTGGCCTGCGGGTCGGGGCGGGTGCTCGACGCGACGCCCGCGCCCAGGATGTCGTGGACCACGAGGTTGAGCGCCTTGAGGTTCGGCAGCGCGTGCACCTCGATCTCCAGGTCCGCGACCTCGGGTCCGAGCAGGTCGCGGGCGGTGTCGGCGGTGAGGAACCCGCGCAGCCAGGCGTACTCGGCCTCGGTGCGCACCCACACCCCGATGTTGGCGTCCCCGCCCTTGTCCCCCGACCGCGCTCCGCAGACCGTCCCGAGGGGCAGGTCCCTCAGCGCGGCACCTTTGCGCTGACAGCCGATCCGCACCTCGGCGCCGGGTGCGGATGCGCTGTCACTGCGGGGCTGGGCGACGGGGGCACCGATCCGCACCTCGGCTTCCGATGCGGATACGCCGTCAGTGCGGGGCGGAGCCGCGGGGGCATCGATCCGCACCTCGGCAACCGTTGCGGATGCGCCGGCAGTGCGGGGCGGGGCGGCGGGGGCGCCGACCTCCGGGTCCGGGATCACCCGGCGCTCCCCGCCCGGCAACACGACCGTGTGCGTGACCGCCTCCCGCGGCACGGCGGCGGGGCGGTAGACGCCGTAGGCCGACTCCGCGGTCGGCGGGGTGGTCGTGTGGAAGCCCGCGTAGCCGCCGAGCGCCAGCTCCATCGTCGCGTTCGAGAACGCCCGGCCGACCAGCCGCGGGTCCGGGTCCTTCACGGTGATCCGCAGGTGGGCGGTCGCCTGCTCGTTCGCCGGCGCGTCGGGCCGGTCGAAGCGCAGCAGCCGCACGTCCACCTCGGCGAACCGGTCCCGGCCGCCGAGCACGGAGAACAGCAGCTCCTCGGCCCACGCGGCCTTGGCCTCGACGTCCAGGCCGGTCAGGACGAGGGTCATGGTGTTGCGGTAGCCGCCCGCGTCGTTCAGGGCCACCTTGAGCGTCGGCGGCGGCGCGCTGCCCCGGACCCCGGAGATCCGCACCCGGTGCTCCCCCGCCTGCGCCACCGCGATGGTGTCGAAGTGCGTGGTGCAGTCCGGCCCGAGGTAGGCGGGGGCGCCGATCTCGTAGAGCAGCTGCGCCGTGACCGTGCCGACGGAGACCAGCCCGCCGGTCCCGGGGTGCTTCGTGATCACCGACGAGCCGTCCGCCGCGACCTCCGCGATCGGGAAGCCGGGATGGCGCCGGTCGGTGATCTCGGACAGGAACGAGTAGTTCCCGCCGGTCGCCTGCGGCCCGCACTCGATCACGTGGCCCGCCACGACCGCACCGGCCAGGGCGTCGAAGTCCGCGGGGGACCAGCCGTGCCACCAGGCCGCGGGGCCGACGACGAGCGACGCGTCCGTGACCCGTCCCGTGACGACGACGTCCGCCCCGGCCGACAGGGCCTCCGCGATCCCCCACCCGCCGAGATAGGCGTTCGCGGACACGGGCTTCCCCTCGACGGGCGGGCGGACGGCACCCAGCGATCCGCGCAGGTCGTCTCCCTCCACGTAGGCCACCCGGGCCCCGGTCCCGAGCGCCTCGATCGCGGCGGCGAGGCCCGCCGGGTTGAGCCCGCCCGCGTTCGACACGACCTTGATCCCGCGCTCCAGGCACAGGGCGAGGACGTCCCGCATCTGGGCCAGGAAGGTCTTGGCGTAACCCGCGTCGGGGTCCTTGGCCTGGGCCTTCGCCAGGATCAGCATGGTCAGCTCGGCGAGGTAGTCCCCGCAGAGGACGTCGATCGGGCCGCCCTCGACCATCTCCCGCGCCGCCCGCAGCCGGTCGCCGTAGAAGCCGGAGCAGTTGCCGACGACCACCGGCCGGGTCACGCGAACGTCCCCGGCTCGCGTCCGGTGCCCGGTGCACCGGCGAAGGCCTGTCCGATCTCCACCCACTCCTGCGCGGCCGGGCCGGTGACCACGAGCGCGAGGTCGTCCCGGTGCCGCCGCTGGGTGATCAGCAGCGCCCAGTCCAGGGCGGTGCCGGTGATCCGGTCCGCGGCGTCCGCGGGCCCCCAGGTCCACAGCGAGCCGTCCGGCGCGTCCAGCTCCACCCGCACGGGGGCGTCCGGCACGGGACGGCCGCGGACGGCGTGGCTGAACGCCCGCGCCCCCACCCCGATGTGCGCCACGTGCCGCAGGCGCGCCGAGGGTTCGCGGATCACGCCCAGGGTGTCCGCGACGTCCTGGCCGTGTGCCCAGGTCTCCATGATCCGCGCGGTCAGCGACGAGGCCGCGCTCATCGCGGGGCCGAACCACGGTACCCGCAGCGCCGGGTCGAGCGCGGCGAACGTGCGGACGAGCCGGGCACGGGAGGCGTCGAACCAGGCCAGCAGCTCGCCGCCGGAGAGTCCGCGGTAGCGCGCGGCGACCTCGTCCGGGTTCACCCCGCCGCGCGCCTCCAGCTCGGCCTTCTCGGCGGCGAACACCTCCGGCTCGGTCGCGGACGTGACCGTGACGTCGTGGAAGTAGGCCAGGTGGGAGACCTGGTCGGCGATGGACCAGCCCACCGCCGGGGTGGCGCGCTTCCAGTCCGGCTCGTCGAGCTCGGCGAGCAGCGCGCGCAGCACCGCCGACTCGGCCTCCAGGTCGGCCGCGAGCAGCGGCATCGAGACGGGCACTCAGATCCCCTTCCAGACCGGGGTGCGCTTGTCGCGGAAGGCCGCCGGGCCCTCCTGGGCGTCCGCCGAACGGTAGACGGGCGCCCAGATCTCCTCGGCCCGGTCCCAGACGTCCGGCCTGCCGAGGTAGGCCGTCTCCTTGGCCGCCCGGACCGAGAGCGGCGCGTTCGCCGCGATCCGTTCGGCGAGCTCCTGGGTGCGGGCCCGCAGGTCCGCCGCGGGCACCACGTGGTTGACCAGCCCGAACGCCTGGGCGCGGGCGGCGTCGAGCGGGTCCCCGGTGAGCAGGATCTCCAGCGCGATCCGCGGCGGCACCAGCCAGGACAGCGGGGCGGCCCAGGGCGACCCGCGCCCGACCTTGACCTCCGTGACCGCGAACCGCGCGTGCTCGGCCGCCACGACGAGGTCGCACTGCTGGGCCAGCAGGAACCCGCCCGCGTAGGCCACCCCGTTCACGGCGGCGATCGTGGGCTTGCGCACCTCGACGTTGCGCCCGAACTGCGGCAGGAAGTCCGGGGGCGGGATCTCCAGGGCGGTCTCCGCCATCTCCTTGAGGTCCCCGCCCGCGCAGAAGGCCTTGTCCCCCGCACCGGTCAGGACCAGCACCGCCGCGTCGGGGTCGGCGACGAAGCGGCGCGTGCCCTCCCACAGCCCGTCTCGCACGTCCCTGCTCAACGCGTTCCGCGCCTCGGGCCGGTCGATGGTCAGCCAGGCGACCCCGGCCACCACCTCGTACGTGACGCTCACTCGACCACCGCCAGCACCTGTCGGGTCTCCACCTGGTCACCCTGGGCGACCCGGACCTCGGCGACGGTCCCGTCCACGGGCGCGGTCACGGTGTGCTCCATCTTCATCGCCTCCAGCACGACGAGCGGCTGCCCGGCCGTGACCGCGTCGCCCTCCGCGGCGAGCACCCGGACCACGCCGCCGGGCATCGGGGCCAGCAGCGACCCGGCGTGCGCGACGGCGTCCGGATCGGCGAAGCGGGGCACCTCGACCAGGGCGACGGACCCGTCCGGCCCGTCCACGAACGTCGTGTCGGCCACGGCGTGCACGGCGTAGTGCCGCCGCACCCCGCCGACCTCGAGGTCCACGTCCGTGGCACTCGCGGCGAGCACGCGCACCTCGAGGGGCTCGCCGTTGACCGAGGCGGTGAACCCGTCCCGGCGGAACGCGTAGGAGACGTCGAAGCCCTCGTAGCTGCGCCGTTGCGGCAGTCCGCCCACGTTCCGCCACCCGGACGGCAGGCCCCCGAGCACCCGCGCCGACGCCCGGTCCGCCGCCTGTGCCGCGAGCGCCGCCGCAAGCGCCCGTGCGTGGGAAGTGGTGCCAGAGCACCACTTCCCACTCACGAGCTCGGCGTGCCTGGTCAGGTAGCCGGTGTCGGTGCGGCCCGCGAGGAACTCCTCCTCGCGCAGGATCGCCACGAGCAGGTCCCGGTTCGTGGTGACGCCGTGGAGCTGCGCCTGCTGCAGGGCGCGGGCCAGGGTGCGGGCGGCCTCGGCGCGGGTGCGGCCTTGCGCGATCACCTTGGCCAGCATCGGGTCGTAGTGCGGGCCGACCACCGAGCCGTCCGCCACGCCGCTGTCCACGCGGACGCCCGGCAGCTCCGGGATGCGCACGCGGTGCAGGGTGCCCGTCGCGGGCAGGAACCCCGCCGGGACGTCCTCGGCGTAGAGCCGCACCTCGATGGCGTGCCCGTCGAGGGCGGCCCGGGTGACCGACGCGGGCAGCGGCTCCCCTTCGGCCACCCGCAGCTGCAACGCCACCAGGTCCAGCCCGGTGACCAGCTCGGTGACCGGGTGCTCCACCTGCAACCGGGTGTTGACCTCGAGGAAGAAGAACTCGCCGCGCTGGTCCATCACGAACTCGACGGTCCCGGCGCCGGTGTAGCCGATCGCCTTCCCGGCCGCGACGGCCGCCGCGCCGAGCTCGGCCCGCAGCGCGGGGTCCACCGCGGGGGACGGCGCCTCCTCCACGATCTTCTGGTAGCGCCGCTGGATGGAGCACTCCCGCTCGAACAGGCTGACGACCTCGCCGTGGGTGTCCCCGAGGATCTGCACCTCGACGTGGCGCGGGTCGACGACGAACCGCTCCAGGAACACCGTGCCGTCCCCGAAGGCCGACGCCGCCTCGCGCCGGGCGCCGTCCACGGCGGCGCCCAGCTCGGCCGGGGTGTGGACCACGCGCATCCCGCGCCCGCCGCCCCCGAAGGCCGCCTTGACCAGTACGGGGTACCCGATCTCCGCGGCGAGCGCCCCGAGGTCGGACTTCGGCCCGACGGTGGCCCCGGGCAGCACCGGGACCCCGGCGGACTCCATGAGCGCCTTGGCCTCGAGCTTGGAGCCCATCGACGCGATGGCCTCGGGCGTCGGGCCGACGAACGTCAGACCGGCCGCGGCGCAGTCCCGCGCGAACCCCGCGTTCTCCGACAGGAAGCCGTAGCCGGGGTGCACGGCATCCGCACCCGTCGCGCGGGCCGCGGCGATCACCAGGTCGCCGCGCAGGTAGGTCTCCGACGGGGCGGCACCGGGGAGCCGCACCGCCTCGTCGGCGAGCCGCACGAACGGGGCGTCCGCGTCGGGGTCGGAGTACACGGCGACGGTGCCGATGCCCAGGTCGTGCGCGGTGCGCATGACGCGGGCGGCGATCTCACCGCGGTTGGCCACCAAGAGTGTCCGAATCACCGGCCTCACATCCGGAAGACGCCGAAGCCACGGCGGCCTGCGACGGTCTGGGAGTGCACGGCGGACAACGACAGGCCGAGCACGGTGCGGGTGTCCCGGGGGTCGACGACGCCGTCGTCGTAGAGCTTCCCGGTGACGTAGAAGGCGTGCGACTCCGCCTCGATCTGCTGTTCGATCGCCCGGGTGCGGGCGGCGTCTCCCTCCTCGTCGAACGGTCTCCCCTGCGACGCGGCCGACGCCCGCCCGACGATCGACATCACCCCGGCGAGCTGCGCCGCCCCCATCACCGCGAGCTTGGCGCCGGGCCAGGCGAACATCAGCCGCGGGTCGTAGGCGCGGCCGGACATGCCGTAGTTCCCCGCCCCGAAGCTCGACGCCATGTTGATCGTCAGGTGGGGGACCCGGCTGTTGGTCACGGCGTTGATCATCTTGGCGCCGTCCTTGATGATCCCGCCCTGCTCGTAGTCCTTGCCGACCATGTAGCCGGTGGTGTTCTGCAGGAAGACCAGCGGTGTGTCGGTCTGGTTGGCCAGCAGGATGAACTCGGACGCCTTCTTGGCCTCCTCGCTGAACAGCACGCCGCGGTGGTTGGCCAGGACCCCGACCGGATAGCCGTGGATGCTCGCCCAGCCGGTGACCAGGGACGTGCCGTAGAGCGGCTTGTACTCGTCGAAGTCCGAACCGTCGACGGTGCGGGCGAGGACCTCGCGCGGGTCGAAGGGCACCTTGGGGTCCGGCGGCAGGATCCCGAGGATCTCCTCGGGGTCGTAGCGCGGTGGCACGGGGTCGCGCGCCGGGTCCGGGCCGAGCTTGTGCCAGTTGATCCGCGACAGGATCCGCCTGCCGAGCCGGATGGCGTCCTGCTCGTCGGCGGCGAAGTAGTCCGACAGGCCCGAGACGCGGGAGTGCATCTCGGCGCCGCCCAGCGACTCGTCGTCCGACTCCTCGCCGGTGGCCATCTTGACCAGCGGCGGACCGCCGAGGAACACCTTGGCGCGCTGGTCGACCAGCACCGCGTAGTCGCACATGCCGGGGACGTAGGCCCCGCCCGCCGTGGAGTTGCCGAAGACGAGCGCGACGGTGGGGATCGCCAGCGACGACAGCTCGGTGAGCTCGTGGAAGATCCGACCGGCGGGCACGAACAGGTCCGCCTGGGTGGGCAGGTCCGCGCCCCCGGACTCCACCAGGTTGATCACCGGGAGCCGGTTGATCCGCGCGATCTCCAACGCGCGCAGCGTCTTGCGCAGCGAGTACGGGTTCATCGCCCCACCGCGCACGGTGGGGTCGTGACCGATCACCACGCACTCCACGCCGGACACCGCGCCGATCCCGGTGAGCACCGAGGCGCCCACGGTGAACTCGGTGCCCCACGCGGCCAGCGGGGAGAGCTCCAGGAACGGGCTGTCCGGGTCCAGCAGCAGCTCCAGCCGCTCCCGCACGGTGAGCTTGCCGCGCTCCCGGTGGCGCTGCGTGTAGCGCTCGCCGCCGCCCGCGACGGCGAGCTGCAGCTGCTCGTCGAGCTGGGCGATCACCTCCAGCTGGGCCGCGCGGTTGTGCGCGTAGGCCTCCGCGGAGGTGTCGAGCAGGGATGTCAGCACGGTCATGAGTAGTGCTCCCCGAACCGGTCGCGGACGACGTTCTTCTGGATCTTCCCGGTCGACGTGCGGGGCAGCTCGTCGACGACGATCACGGCCTTGGGCACCTTGTACCCGTCGAGCCGGTCCTTCAGCGCCGTCCGGAGCGCCTCCGGGTCGAGCACCGCCCCGGGCTTCGGGACCACGACCGCGGTGATCGCCTCGCTCCACCGCGCGTGCGGCAGCCCGACGACCACGACCTCGGCCACGTCCGGCGCGGTGTCGTACACGGCGCGCTCGACCTCCAGGGACGCCACGTTCTCGCCGCCGGTCTTGATCACGTCCTTGGAGCGGTCCGCGAACCAGAGCACGCCGTCCTCGCCGAACCGGCCGACGTCTCCGGAGTGGAACCAGCCGTGCCGGAACGCCTCCGCCGTCGCCTCCGGGTTGCGCAGGTACTCCTGCATGGTCGACGGCCCGCGGTAGACGATCTCCCCGGTCGCGCCGCGCGGCAGCAGCGTGCCGTCCTCGGCCATGATCCCGACCTGCACGCCGGTGAGCGGCGTGCCGACGGCGCCGACGTGCGTGAGCTGGTGCTCCGGCCGGAACAGCGTGGTGATCGGGGACATCTCGGTCTGCCCGAAGAGCAGGCTGAACTCGCACCGGAACCCGTCGAGGCAGGCCTTGATCTGGGACTCCGGCATCGCGGCCATGGCGTAGGTGGCGCGGCGCAAGCTGCCGAGGTCCCGCCCGCCGAACGACGGGTGCTCCAGCGCCGCGCGGTACATCATCGGCAGCCCGAACACCTGCGTGATCCGCTCGCGCTCGATCGTGTCGAGGAAGCTCTCGGGCTCGAAGCCGCGGTGCACGTGGATCGTGGCTCCGACGGTGATCGCGGGCGTGCAGAAGGCGTTCAGCTGGGCGGTGTGGAACATCGGCATCATCGCGACGAAGCGGTCCGCCGCGGACCAGCCGTTGTCCAGCGCCGCGGACATCGACTCCAGGTGGATGCCCAGGTGGGTGCCCACGACGCCCTTCGGGAAGGACGTGGTGCCGGACGTGTAGAGGTAGCTCAGCGGGGCGCGGTCCGAGACGTCGACCTCGACCGGGGAGGCGTCCGCGGACTCCAGGTCGGCCAGGGACTCCGCCACCACCACGTCCGCGACGCCGGCTTCGGCGACCGCGGGCGCCGTCGCCTCGACCAGCCCGCGCTCCACCACCAGCCCGCGCGCCCGCGAGTGCCCGAGCACGTAGGCGACCTCGGAGGCCCGCCAGCCCAGGTTGATCGGCACGCAGACCACGCCCGCCTTGGCGCAGGCGTAGTAGACGGCGAGGAACTCGGCGCTGTTCGCCGAGGCCAGGGCCAGCGCGTCCCCCACGGCGTACCCACGCTCGACCAGGCCGCGGGCCAGTCGGTTCACCCACGCGTCGAGCTCGGCGTAGGTCCAGCGCCGGTCCCCGTCGACCACCGCGAGCTGCTCCGGGCGCGCGAACGCGCTGCGGGTGAGCTGGTCACCCACGTTGATCCGCTGGATCAGGGAGCTCATCAGTACGACCTCGGCAGTCCGAGGCTGTGCTGGGCCACGAAGTTGAGCACCATCTCCCGGTTCACCGGGGCGATCCGCAGCAGCCGGGCCAGGCCCCAGTACGGGAGCAGGCCGAACTCCTGCGCCACGCCGTTGCCGCCGTGGGTCTGGATCGCCGCGTCGCAGGCGGCCAGCGCCGCCTCCGCGGCCCCGTACTTGGCCATGTTCGCCGCCTCCCCGGCCGGATGCCCGTGCTGGTGCAGCCACGCCGCCTTGCGGGTCATCAGCGCCGCGAGCTCGGTCTCGATCTTCGCCTTGGCCAGCGGGTGCGCGACGCCCTGGTGGGTGCCGATCGGCTTCCCCCACACCTCGCGCTCGCCCGCGTACCGCGCGGCCCGGGACAGGGCGTAGCGCGCGATCCCGACGCACAGCGCCGCGCCGGTGATCCGCTCCGGGTTGAGCCCGTGGAAGACCTGCCGGAACCCCTGGCCCTCCTCGCCGACCAGCGCGGAGGCGGGCAGCCGCACCTCGTCGAAGTGCAGCGTGAACTGCTTCTCCGGCAGCATGACGTCCACGGGCAGGACGGACTTCTGCAGCCCCGGCGCGTCCGTGGGGACCAGGAACAGCGACAGCTGCCCCTCGTCCCCGGTCCGGGCGACGAGCAGCAGCGCCTCGGCCTCGTCCACCCCGGAGATGTAGTACTTCTCGCCGGTCACCACCCACTCGTCCCCGACCCGGCGGGCCCGGGTGGTGAGCTTGTGGGTGTTCGACCCGGCGCCGGGCTCGGTGATCGCGAAGACCACCTTCCGACGCCCGCTCGCCAGGCCGGGGAGCCACTCCTTGCGCTGGGCGTCGGTGCCGTACTCGACCAGCACCTCGGCCGAGATGGCGTGCGTGACCAGCAACAACAGGATCGGCGCGCCCTGCGCGGCGATCTCCTCGCAGACCAGGGCCAACTCGACCAGCCCGCCGCCGCCCCCGCCGTACTCCTCGGGGACGTTCACCCCCGCGAACCCCGCGTCGCCGAGCGCGTGCCACAGCTCGGTGCACTCGGTGCCCGCCCGGGCGTGCTCGGCGTAGTACGCCCCGCCGAAGGGGGCGGCGATCGCGCCGACGGCGGCCCGAAGGTCGCGGTGCTCGTCGGACTCGGTGAAGTCCACCCTGACTCCCTCTGAAGTGATTTTCCGTTCACTCGTAGCGGACCGTACCGCGAGACTGTCACACTTGGCCAGGTGTCCACCGCACCCTCGCGCACACACCGGCCCCGCCGGGACCCGGACCGCCGCGAGCGCATCCTCGCCGCCGCCGCCGAGCTCGCGGCGCGGCGCGGCTTCCACACCGTCGGCATGGCGGACATCGGCGCCGAGGCCGGGATCGTCGGGTCCGGGATCTACCGGCACTTCGGCAGCAAGGACGCGATCCTGGTCGCCCTGCTCGACCGGGTGATGGAGCGGCTGCAGTCCGGCGCCGAGGAGATCCTCGCCCGGCCCGGCAGCGACCGGGAGCACCTCTCCGCGCTGGTCCAGGACCACATCGCCGTCGCCATCCAGGACCGTGACGTGCTGGCCGTCTACCACAGGGAGATTCACACCCTGGCCGAGGAGGACCGGCGGCGGCTGCGCCGGGCGCAGCGGCACTACGTCGAGGACTGGGTGCACGTGCTCGCCCCGCTGCGCCCCGACCTGTCCGACGGCGAGGTCCGCCTGGCCGTGCACGCGGCCATCGGCGCGATCCAGTCCACGCTGTTCTTCCGCAGCGGCCTCGCCGACGAGCGCCTCGCGGCGCGGCTCGACGTGATGACCCACGCGTGTCTGGGCATCGACGTGAATCCGGAAGTGAATCCGGAGTGACTCGGTTCTTGCCGGAGGTGACCCGCATCACGCATTCTGGGCGGCATGCTGCCTGAGATCCCGCACGGCACCGCGCTGCCCGACGCCGCGACGATCGACGTCGAGACCCTGCGGGGGCGCCGCGCGGTGCACCGCTGGGAGCGGACCTCGGTCGGGGACGTCTTCGAGCGCCTGACCTGGAGCCACCCGGACACCCCCGCGCTCGTCGCCGCCGACGGCGCCTTCGGCGAGTTCCCGTCGGTCACCTACCGCGAGGCGGACGCGGTGGCGAACCGCGTCGCCCACGCGTTGGCGGCGGCGGGTCTGCAGCCCGGCGACCGGGTGCTGCTGATCTGCGAGAACAGCGTCGACGCGCTGCTGGTGAAGATCGGGATCGCGAAGGCGGGCATGGTCGCGGTGCCGCTGAACCCGCAGCTCGCGCCGGACGTGGTGGAGGACCTGGTCCGGCGCACCGAGCCGCGGTTCACGGTGGTCGACGCCGAGCTGTGGGGCCGGGTCGAGCAGGTGTTCGCCGTGACCGGACTCGCGGTGGGCACCACGATCACCGTGGGCGGCGGCCCGGTCGCGGGGAGCCCGAGCCTGCGGACCCTGCTCGCCGACCACCCGGACACCGAGCCCGAGGTCGAGATCCACGGGGACGACGTCTGGCAGCTGCTGTTCACCTCCGGCACCACGGCGATGCCGAAGGGCGTGATGGTCACCCACTCCGCCACGCACCTGGCCGCGCTGAACTTCACGGTGTCACTGACCCGCGGCGTGCGCCACGACTCCGACCTGCGGCTCTGCACGTTCCTGCCGATGATCTACCACGTCGGCGACCAGATCTTCACCTTCTCGACCTGGCTCGCGGGCGGCACCCTCACCCTGGGCAGGCGCCCGGCCCCCGGACCGGTCGCACAGGCCGTCGCCGAGAGCGGGGCGACCGCGCTGTGGGCCGGGTCGCCGCAGTTCGTGGCGGCCCTCGCGGACACCCTCGACCAGCGGCCGGACCTGGACGTCCGCTCGCTGACGATCCTGGTCTACGGCTGGGGCGCGCTGGCACCCGCGCTGCTGGAGCGACTGTCGGCGCGCACGGCGGAGGGCTTCGTCGCGCTGGGGATCTTCGGGCAGACCGAGGCCATCGCGTGCCACCGGTTCTGGCCCAGCCGCTGGCCGGAGGTGCACGCCCGCACCGCGCCCGCCGTCAACTACGTGGGGCTCCCGAGCGGGCTGCTGGCCTCGGACGTCGTGGACGCCGCGGGCGACCCCGTGCGCGACGGCGAACCGGGCGAGGCGGTGTACCGCTCGCCGATCATGACCGCCGGCTACTACAAGGACGTCGAGGCGACCCGGGAGGCGTTCCGCGGCGGCTGGTTCCACTCCGGGGACTCCGCCGCGGTGGACGACGGCGGCCTGCGGATCATGGTCGACCGCTACAAGGACATCGTGAAGTCGGGCGGGGAGAACGTGTCGAGCATCCGGGTCGAGGCGGTGCTGCACGAGCACCCGGACGTGCTGCGGGCGGCGGTGATCGGGCTGCCGCACGCGCACTGGGGCGAGGCGGTGACCGCCGTCGTCGTGCCGCGGGAGGGGCACGAGCCCGAGGCGGACGAGCTCGTGGCCTGGTGCCGCGCGCGGCTCGCGGGCTACGAGACCCCGAAGGCCGTCGTGTTCGCCGAGTCGCTGCCGGACACCGTCGGCGGCAAGATCCTCAAGTACCGGCTCCGGCAGCGCTACGCCGCCCTCTTCGAGGGGGCGCCGACGACCTCCGCCTGAACCCGGCGTCAGGAGAAGGCCGCGGCCAGCGCGTCGGCGCACTCCCGGGCGCCGTCGGCGGGGAGCAGGAGCAGCCCGGGGACCGTGAGCGGCGGGTCGAAGGGCTGCAGCATGGCGCCGCAGGAGGCCAGCCCGGCCTGCTCGCCGTAGACGACCGTCCAGTCCCGGTCGCCCGCCGCGATCTCCACCGCGGTGTCCTCGACCGACCGGACCTCTCGCCCGCGTTCGGGGTCCAGTCCTCCTCGGCGCAGCGGCCGAGCACCGCGGCCTCGAGGGCCGGGTCGGCGGGCAGCCGCAGCCGCAGGTCCTTCAGCTCGCGGACCGCGACCGGGCCGCCCGCCGCCGGGTGGGCGCGGGGCAGCATCACCCGCAACGGCTCCTCCCACAGCCGCACCGACCGCGTCCCCGGGACCTCGCCGCGGACCCGCTCGCGTTCGAGGCGCCCGATCTGCTGGCTGACCGCGGGCTGCACGATGCCCAGCCGCTCGGCCGCGCGACCGAAGTGCAGCTCCTCCGCGACCGCGACGAAGTAGCGCAGCTGCCGGACCTCCACGGGCACCTCCATCACCGATCGTGATCGCTGCACAGGGTAGGTGCTCGTTGCTCGGCGCGGCGGCCGCGAGTGGGCTGGGGACATGCGCATCGGACTGTGGATCGACGAACACCGCCCCTTCCCGGAGGTGGTCGCCGACATCGAGAAGGCGGCCGCGGCCGGCTACGACACGGCCTGGATCGGCGAGCGCGCCGGCTGGGACGCCCTCACCGTGTTCGCCGCCGCGGGCGATCGCGGGATCGGCCTCGGCACGGCCGTGACCACCACCTACCCGCGGCACCCGCTCGCGCTCGCCGCCCAGGCCCTCACCACGCAGGCGGCGACGGGCGGGCGGTTGACCCTCGGGATCGGGCCGAGCCACGGCCCGGCGGTCGAGGACCGGTACGGGCCGGCGTTCGACCGGCCGGGCACCCACACCGAGGAGTACCTGGAGATCCTGCGGCCCGCATTGGCCGGCGCCGCGGCCGACCTGGATGGTCGGGTGCTGACCGGGCGCGGCGGCGTCGTCGCGCCGGGGGTGTCCGCGCCGCCGGTGCTGCTCGCCGCGCACGGACCCCGGATGCTGCGGCTGGCGCGCGACCGGGCGGACGGCGTGCTCACCACGTGGACCACCCCGCGGGCGGTCGCCGAGGAGATCCGTCCCACGGTCGGGGACGACGCCGCGGTCGTCGCGGGGGTCGTGTTCGCCCTGACCGGCGACCCGGACGGCGCCCGCGCGGAGATCGGCGCGGCGTTCGCCCTCGCGAACGACCTGCCCACCTACCGGCGCTGGCTGGACCCTGCGCACCTGACCGGACACCACCGCGCCCGGAACCGGGCGAAACGCCAGGAAACCCGCGTCGAGATGTCCGGTCATTACGGGCCCGCTCTCGGTACGCGGACGTCGGCTTGTCCGGTCCACCACGGGCGTCCACCATTGGGGTATGACGACGACCGCGCCGCGCACCCTTCGTGTGCGCACCCTGCGGTCCTTCGATCTGGAGCGGTTCTGGCCGTCGCGCCGGAGCCACGCGTTCGACGAGGGGTGTCGGTAGGGAGCCGCGTCTCCCCTGCCCAGCACCCGTGCGTCGACCTCCGCCGGGACCCCGGCGATCCGGGGTGCCCGCGCGTCCCCCGGAAGGATCCCGAACCCCGCCATGCACGCCCCCGCCCTGCGCCGCCTCGTCACGGTCGGCGCCGCCGCCCTCGCGGCCGTCGGCCTCGCCGCCGGTTGCTCCCGCGCCGCGGAGACCCCCGCCTCCTCCACCCCGGCGCAGAACACCACCCCCGCGGCCGAGCTGCGCCTCGGATACTTCCCGAACATCACCCACGCCCCCGCGCTGATCGGCGTGGCGCAGAACTTCTACGCCGAGGAGCTGGGCAGCGACACCACGCTGACCACCCAGACCTTCAACGCCGGACCGGACGAGGTGAACGCCCTGCTCGGCGGCTCGCTCGACGCCGGGTTCATCGGCACCAGCCCCGCCATCAACGCCTTCGCCAAGTCCAACGGCGAGGCGATCCGGCTGATCTCGGGGTCCACCCAGGCCGGCGCCCAGCTCGTCACCAGCCCGGACATCACCTCGCCGGAGCAGCTCAAGGGCAAGATCATCGCGACGCCGCAGCTGGGCAACACCCAGGACGTCGCGCTGAAGAAGTGGCTCGGCGAGCAGAACCTGCAGATCGGTGAGGGCCCGGACAAGGTCACCGTCCAGAACATCGACAACCCGCGCACGCTGGACCTGTTCAAGCAGGGCCAGGTCGCGGGCGGGTGGCTGCCCGAGCCGTGGAGCTCGCGGCTGGTCGACGCCGGGGCGAAGGTCCTGGTGGACGAGAAGAGCCTGTGGCCGGACGGCAGGTTCCCGACCACGGTGCTGATCGTGCGCACGCAGTTCCTGCAGGAGCACCCGCAGACGGTCGAGGCGCTGGTCAAGGGGCTGCAGCGGTCGATCGACTTCGCCACGACGAGCCCCGACCAGGCGAAGACGATCACCAACGACTCGATCAAGGCGATCACGAACTCGGCGCTCGCCCCCGCCGTGCTGGACCGGGCGTTCACCGAGCTGAGCTTCGACAGCGACCCGCTCGCCTCGACCTTCCCGCAGCTCGCCAAGGACAGCGTCACCGCCGGGGCCACCCCCACGGAGACGGACGTCCACGGCCTGTTCGAGCTGACCGCGCTCAACTCGGTCCGCCAGGCGGACGGCAAGCCCGCGGTGAACGCCGCGGGCCTCGACAAGCAGGGGTGACCCACGTGACGGTGCAGATGGAGCAGCGCGAGACCGTGAGCACTGCGGTGGAGTTGTCCGGTGTCGGCAAGACGTTCGGGACGGGCGGGTCCGCGGTGACCGCGCTGCGCGACATCGACCTGCGCGTGGCCGAGGGCGAGTTCGTGTGCCTGCTCGGCGCCTCGGGCTGCGGCAAGTCCACCCTGCTCAACCTGATCGCCGGGCTGGACGAGGCGACGACGGGCACCCTCTCGGTGCGCGCCGCCCGGCCGTCGTTCATGTTCCAGGAGGCGGCGTTGATGCCGTGGCTGACCGCCGCGCGCAACGTCGAGCTGGCCCTGCAGCTCGCGGGCCTCGGCAAGGCCGCTCGCCGCGAGCGGGCCGCCGAGCTGCTCGCCCTCGTCCGGCTCGACGGGGTGGGCGACAAGCGTCCGCACGAGCTGTCCGGCGGCATGCGCCAGCGGGTCTCGCTCGCTCGCGCGCTGGCCGCGGCCACCGCGCGCGGCCAGCAGGGGCCGGGCCTGCTGCTGATGGACGAGCCGTTCGCCGCGCTGGACGCCATCACCCGGGACGCGCTGCAGGGTGAGCTGCTGCGCGTCTGGGAGGCCACCGGGACCACGATCGTCTTCGTGACCCACGACGTGCGGGAGGCCGTCCGGCTGGCCCAGCGCGTGGTGTTGCTGTCCTCCCGCCCGGGCACCGTGGTGCGCGAGTGGCAGGTCGACGGGGACGAGAAGGTCCTGCACGAGGAGATCACGGGCCGGCTGCGACAGGTGATCACGAGCCATGCCGCCTGAGCTCGACCAGCGCGACACCGACCGGGACACCCTCGCCGGCCTCGACGCACTGGACACCCCCACCGTCCGCCGCACGTCCTGGTGGCGGCGGCTGAGCAGCTCGGTCCTGCCGCCGGTCGTCGCGCTGGTGCTGATCGTCGTCGTCTGGCAGATCGTCTGGTCGACGGCGGTCCTGCCGGAGTACCAGCTGCCCTCGCCCGCCGCCGTGTGGGACTCGTTCCTGCAGATCGTGGCGGACGGCAGCATCTGGTCGATCCTGTGGACCTCCATCAGCCGGGCCTTCCTCGGCTTCCTGATCGCGCTGGTCATCGCCACCCCGCTGGGGCTGCTGGTGGCGAAGGTGCCCGTGGTGCGCTCGGCGATCGGGCCGCTGCTGTCCGGGCTGCAGAGCCTGCCGTCGGTCGCGTGGGTGCCCGCCGCGGTGCTGTGGTTCGGGCTGACGGACGCCACGATCTACTTCGTGGTGCTGCTGGGCTCCGTGCCGTCCATCGCGA
Source organism: Pseudonocardia oroxyli (assembly GCF_900102195.1). Lineage (GTDB taxonomy): Bacteria > Actinomycetota > Actinomycetes > Mycobacteriales > Pseudonocardiaceae > Pseudonocardia > Pseudonocardia oroxyli. The sequence continues at coordinate 161,954 of NZ_FNBE01000013.1, read as the reverse complement.
ACGGCCTGGTCGCGGGCATCGACCAGATCCCGCCGATCCTGCCGCGGGCCGGGCGGGTGCTCGGCGCGCGTGGGCTCGCCGCGGCCCGGCACGTGCTGCTGCCCGCCGCCCTGCCCGGGTACCTGGCGGGCTGCAAGCAGGGCTGGGCCTTCGCCTGGCGCTCGCTGATGGCCGCGGAGATCATCGCCGCGGGCCCGGCGCTCGGCCTGGGGCTCGGCGCGTACCTGAAGCAGGGCAGCGACTTCAACGACATCGCGGGGGTGTTCTCCGCGGTGCTGCTGATCCTCGTCGTCGGCATCGGCATCGAGCTGCTGGTGTTCCGCCCCCTCGAGCGCCGGGTCCTGGCGGCGCGGGGGTTGGCGCTCACCTGAGGCAGTGGGGAGGGCGCTTACCTGACTCGAACACTCCCCGCACCGAGGGTGCACCCGCGGGCACGATCGTGGTCCGCATGAAGCGAACACTGATCGTGAGTGGCGTCCTGGTCGCCGGCCTGGCTGCGGGTTCGGGCATCGCCCTGGCCGACGGCGGGTCGACGGCGCCGCCGACCACCTCGTCCGCGGCCCCGTCGTCCGGGTCGGGCGCCGTCTGCACCCAGCGGATCCCGAAGGCCCTCGACCGCGTCGGCAAGCTCATCGCGCGGATCGACGGCGACGCCTCCACCAAGGGGTCCACCGCCGCTCTGCAGGCCCGGGCCGCCAAGGCGCGCGCCGCCGGGCGCACCGCACTCGCCGACCTGCTCGACGCCCGCGTGCAGGACCGCCCGCAGCGGTTGCAGGACCTGCAGAACCTGCAGCACCAGCTGACGGACATCCAGACGCGGGACTGCGGGAAGTGAGACGGGGTGCGCTCCTGCTCGGTGTGGTCGGCACGCTGCTGCTCGCGGGGTGCAGCACCGGGTCGACGTCGACCCCACCGCCGCCACCGGCCGCGACCGCAGGCGCCGACACGCCGGAGAGCGCGGACGCCCGGCTCTCCCGGATCGAGTCCGAGCTCGACGCCGTGGAGCACGACCTCGACCTCGACGAACAAGGGGGCTGAGGTCGCCGGCACGATCGGGCCATGACCGACCGGGGCCTCGTGCTCGTCGTCGAGGAGGACCGCGCCATCGCGGACCTCGTCCGCCTCTACCTGCGTCGGGACGGGTACGGCGTGCACGTCGAGGAGACCGGGGAGGGTGGTCTCGCCGCGGTGCGCCGGCTGCGGCCTGCGGCGGTGGTCCTCGACGTCGGGCTCCCCGGGCTCGACGGCATCGAGGTCTGCAGGCGGCTGCGGGCCGAGGACGACTGGACCCCGGTGCTGTTCGTGACGGCCCGGGACGACGAGGTCGACCGCATCGTGGGCCTGGAGATGGGCGGCGACGACTACGTCACCAAACCCTTCAGCCCCCGCGAGCTCGTCGCCCGGGTCCGGACGGTGCTGCGGCGCGCCGCCGCCCGCCCCACGACGGACGAGGAGGTCCTCGAGCTCGGCGGCGTCACGATGAACGTGGACCGCCGCAGGGTCACCGTCGGGGGCGTCGAGGTGGCGTTGACCTCGACCGAGTTCGACCTGCTCGCCCACCTGCTGCGCCGCCCCGGCCGGGTCTTCTCGCGGGCGCAGCTGCTGGGCGCGGTCTGGGGATACACGACGGGCCCCGGCACCCGCACGGTGGACGTGCACGTGGCCCAGCTGCGCGGCAAGCTCGGCCCCGGCAGCCCGATCCGCACCGTGCGCGGGGTGGGCTACGGGGCGGACGCCCCGTGACGACGGTCGCGGTCGTCCCGGCGCGGGCGGCACGGACCGGGTTGGCGTGGCGGATCGCCGCCTGCTGTCTGCTCGTCGCGGTGGTCGCCGTCCTGGTCGCCGCGCTCGTGTCGCTGCGGCTGATCTCGCGGACCGCCGAGGAGGTCACCCGCGCGGTGCTCGCCGACCAGGCCGACGTGGTCGCCGCCCAGCTCGCCGACCCCGATGCGGCGGCGCGGCCGTGGGCCGGTCTGCGGCAGGTGGTGGCCGTGCTGCGGGGGCAGGGGGTGGCCGTCGTCGCGGTGGGCGGGGACCGGCCCGCGTTCGTCGGCACCCCCGACCCCGCGGTCCGGGAGGTGCTGCGCCGGGCGGGCGTCGACGGCTCGCCCGTGACGGCGCCGGTGTCCGCGAGCGTCGGGGGCTGGGTGGTGGAGGCGCGCCCGTCACCGGGGGGTGGGTTCGCGCTGGTCCGCAGCGCGGACGCGGGGCCGCTGCCGAACGGGATGATCCGGCGCAACCTGGGTTTCGCGCTGCTGTCCGGCGCGGGCGTGGCGATCGTGGTCGGGCTCGTCGTGGGTGGGCTCGCGGCCCGGCCGCTGCGGCGGACGGCGCGGGCCGCCCACGCGCTGCGCACCGGCAGGCGGGACGTCCGGGTCCCGGTCCGCGGGCCGAGCGAGGTCGCCGAGGTCGCCGCGGCGGTGAACGACCTCGCCGACGCGCTCGCGCGCAGCGAGGGCCGCAGGCGCGAGTTCCTGCTGTCGGTCAGCCACGAGCTGCGGACCCCGCTGACCGCCGTGCGCGGGTTCGCGGAGTCCCTGGTCGACGGCGTGGCCGACGGCCCGACGGCCGGGCGCACGATCCTCGCGGAGTCCCGGCGGCTGGAGCGGCTGGTCGACGACCTGATGGAGCTGGCGCGGCTGGAGGCGGACGACTTCCGGATCGACACGATGCCCGTGGACCTCACGGCGCTGGTGACCGAGGCGGCCCCGGTGTGGGTCGAGCGCTGCCGGGCGACGGGCGCGGTGCTGAGGGTGGAGGTCGGTGGGCCGGTCCCGGTCGCCGCCGACCCCCGCCGGCTCCGCCAGGTGCTCGACGGGCTCGCCGAGAACGCCCTGCGCGTCACGCCCGCGGGCCGCCCGCTGGTGCTCGCGGCGCGGGCGCCGGGGGTGCTGGAGGTCCGCGACGGCGGGCCGGGGCTCGCCCCCGAGGACTACGCCGTGGTGTTCGAGCGCGGCACCCTGCACGAGCGCTACCGCGGGCACCGGCCCGTCGGTGCGGGTGGCGTCGGCCTGGCCCTGGTGCACGGCCTGGTCACCCGGATGGGCGGGCGGATCACCGCCGCCCACGCCCCCGAGGGGGGCATGCAGGTCACGGCCGACCTCCCGCCACCCTGAGCCGTTGTGGAGCCACGACTGTCGTTTCGGGCACCGAAGACGACAGTCGTGGCTCCACACTGCGGGGGGGTCAGGGCTTCGGGCTCAGGGCGAAGCCTTCGGGGATGACGAGGTCGTCCCGGGAGAGCTCGTCGATGCCGGACTTGCCCAGGCCGAGCAGGGTGGAGTCGATGCCCTGGCGCAGGACCTCGAGCACGTTCATCACGCCGTGCTGGCCCGCCGCCGCCATGCCCCACAGGTAGGCGCGGCCGATCAGCACGGCCTTGGCACCCAGGGCGAGGGCCTTCACCACGTCGGACCCGCGGCGGACGCCGCCGTCCATCAGCACCTCGATCTGGTCGCCCACGGCGTCGACGATCGCGGGCAGGGCGCGGATCGAGGCGGGGGTGCCGTCGAGGTTGTTGCCGCCGTGGTTGGACACCGAGACGGCGGTGACGCCGGCGTCGACGGCCCTGCGCGCGTCGTCCGGGTGCATGATCCCCTTGACGGCGAACGGGCCGCCCCACTGCTCCCGCAGCCAGGCGACGTCCTCCCAGGTCACCGGCGGGGTCTGCATCCACTGGAAGTAGGCGCCGAAGAAGGTCGGCGGCTTCTCGTCCCCGATCGCGAGGTTCGGGGTGGTGAGGTCGGGGAGCTTCCCGCTCTTGGCGAAGTCCCACAGCCAGCGCGGCTTGCGCAGCACCTCGGGCGCGAAGTGCAGGGCCGCCTTGAGGTCCACCTTCTCCGGGATCATCGGGGCGTCCCAGTCCCGCGCCGAGTCGAACGACCAGTCCAGAGTCATGATCAGACCCTTGGCGCCCGCGGCCTTGGCCCGCTCCGCGCGGGCGAGCAGCTGGTCGCGGGAGCCGACCCAGTACATCTGGAAGAACGTCTTGTCGTTGACCGCGGCGACGTCCTCGATGCTGCGGGAGGCGAAGCTCGACAGCCCCATGGCGACGCCCGCCCCGGCCGCGGCGCGAGCGACCGCCACCTCGCCCTCCGGGTAGACGGCCTGCACGCCGGTCGGCGAGATGATCACCGGCATCGAGAGCTCCTGGCCCATGACCGTGGTGCCCTTGGCCCGCTCGGCGGGGGCGTCGGCGATGCGGGGGCGGAATCCCAGCTCGTCGAAGGCCGCGACGTTGTCCGAGATCGTCAGGCCCTTCTCGGTCCCGGCGACCAACGCCAGGTAGACCGACCGCGGCAGCCGCTTCTTCGCTCGCCGCTGGGCCTCGGCGACCGTCTCGAACCATTCCTTCGTGCTGGCCATCTCGCCTGCCCCTTCGCAGCTGGACGTCTCTGGTGGCCGCCACCCTACTATTTCGGCACTCAGTGCCATAGTGGGTTGCGGGCAGACCCTGTCCGAAGCGACGGGACACACCTGGACACACGAACGGCCCGCGACCGGAGAGGTCGCGGGCCGTTCGGGGCGGGGATCTAGTCGGCGCGGCGCAGCGGCGGGTTGCGACGCAGGGCCGACCGCGTCACCGAGAGCTCGTGCGCCACCTCGGCGGCGATCAGCTCGGCGTGCAGGTCCACCTGGTACGGGTCACCCGACAGGGCCCGGTGCCGGGTCACCAGGTCCTCGAGGGAGTCCAGCAGGCGGGTGACGATCTCCGTGCGGCGGTCGTCCCGGGTGGGCTTCGGCAGCCGGACGGTCGGGGGTTCCTGACTGGGGACCGACGGCCTCGGTGCCGTGCGGTCGTCTGTCGGGGCGGTCATGACGTGCTCCTACGGGGCGGACGGATCAGGGTGGCTGGTGCGGTGGCCGACGTGGTGGACCGACACAGCGCGCTCGACGTCCGCAGGTGGTCGACGGTGCGACGACGGATCAGGCGCTTCTGGTTGCGCATCTCGTTCTCCGGAAGCGACGACGGGGACGGCGGTCAACGACCGCGACACCAGCCGTGCACGACGTGGCCGACGCGCAGCACCGAGCGGGGCGCGCGAGGCGCCCGACGCTCACCACCGTTGTCGACCACGTGACCAGGCTGCCCTTCCTCCCGCTGCGCGGCAACCGATTTCGGTGACGAAGGGTCAAGGTCACAACCGGGAACCATCGCGCTCCCCCGCACGTCTCGGGCGCCATGGGCCCTCTGGGGGACACGCTCGGTGACGCCCGAGCCGTCAGACGGGCTGCGGCACGGCCCGCGCCACGACCCGCTCGGCGTGCGTGGGCGGGTCCGACGGGACCCCCTCCGGACGGCGCGCCTCGAACTCCGCGCGCAGCGTCGGGAGGATCTCGCCGAGCAGGTCGAGCTGCTCGAGCACCGTCTTCTCCGGCAGGCCCGCGTGGTCGACGAGGAACAGCTGGCGCTGGTAGTCGCCGAAGTGCTCGCGGAAGGTGAGCGTGCGGTCGATCACCTGCTGCGGGCTGCCGACGGTCAGCGGGGTGCGCTCGGTGAAGTCCGCCATCGAGGGGCCGTGGCCGTAGACCGGGGCCTCGTCGAAGTACGGCCGGAACTCGTTCCAGGCGTCCTGGCTGTTGCGGCGCATGAAGAACTGTCCGCCGAGCCCGACCGTCGCGGTGTTCGCCGGGCCGTGCCCGTGGTGTTCGAACCGCTGCCGGTAGAGCCCGATCAGCCGCGTGTAGTGCTCCGGCGGCCAGAAGATGTTGTTGGCGAAGAAGCCGTCGCCGAAGTAGGCGGCGATCTCCGCGACCTCGGGCGTGCGGATCGAGCCGTGCCAGACGAACGGCGCGACGCCGTCGACCGGGCGCGGCGTGGAGACGAACCCGTGCAGCGGGGCCCGGAAGCGGCCCTCGAAGTCGATCGGGCCCTCGGCGTCCCAGAGCGCCCGCAGCAGCTGGTAGTTCTCGACGGTGAGCGGCACCGAGTTCTCGATCTCCTGGCCGAACCACGGGTACACCGGGGCGGTGTTGCCGCGGCCGAGCATCAGGTCGACCCGCTCGGGGCCCGCCAGGTGCTGCAGCATGGCGAAGTCCTCGGCGATCTTGACCGGGTCGTTCGTCGTGATGAGCGTGGTGGACGTGGACAGCACCAGCCGCTCCGTGCTCCCGGCGATGTAGCCGAGCAGCGTGGTGGGCGACGACGGGACGAACGGCGGGTTGTGGTGCTCGCCGGTGGCGAACACGTCCAGCCCCACCGCCTCGGCGTGCCGGGCGTAGCGGACCATCGCGCGGATCCGCTCGTGCTCGGACGGCGTGACGCCCGTCGTCGGATCCCGGGTGACGTCCCCGACCGTGAAGATCCCGAACTGCATCTCTCCCCCTCTTGTTGCAACGGCAATCATCTCAACGGTGAGCGGTCGTCTGGTGTTCCCCGGCGGTCCGCGGGCAGGCACGGCCCCCGCGGCGCGCCGGGCGGCGTGCCGTCCACCGCGCGGGACGGGATAGCCGTCGACCGGTCGTCGAGGGACGGAACGCCCTTCGCTAGCGTTGTGCCCGCAGTCACCCACTGGTGTCGGGGATGGACTCTCCGGCGTCGGTGACGGACCACGTTCTCCGGCCCGTCGCCCGCCGCGAACCCGCGAGGAGGAGGCCACGTGAGCACCCAGCTCTCGGATGGACTGACGGTCCTGGCCGTCGACGACGAGGAGCCTGCGTTGCAGGAACTCGCCCATCTGCTGGGAGAGGACGCACGGGTCGGCACGGTGCTGACGGCGCCGGACGCCACCGAGGCGCTGCGGATCCTGGGCTCGCGACCGGGTGCCAACCCGGGCGAGTCCGGTGTGGACCTGGTGTTCCTCGACATCCGGATGCCGGGACTCGACGGTCTCGAGCTCGCCCGGGTGCTGTCGGCCATGGCCGCGCCGCCCCCCGTCGTCTTCGTGACCGCCCACGACGACCGCGCCGTGGACGCCTACGAGATCGGCGCCGTCGACTACCTCCTCAAGCCGCTGCGCTCGGAGCGGCTCGCGGGCTCCATCGACCGCACCATCGCCAGCCGCGCCGGGGTCCGGCCCGCCTCCGCGCCCAGCGCCCCCGCCCCGGCCGGTCGCCCCCCGGCGCCGCAGCCGCCGGAGGACGAGGTGATCCCCGTCGAGCTGGCGGGCACCACCAAGCTCGTCCCCCGCTCCTCGGTGCGTTTCGTCGAGGCCCAGGGCGACTACGCCCGCCTGCACACCACCGAGGGCAGCCACCTCGTCCGCATCCCGCTGTCGGTGCTCGAGGAGCGCTGGCGCGAGGCGGGGTTCGTCCGGATCCACCGCGCCTACCTCGTCGCGCTGCCGCTGATCACCGAGCTGCGGCTGTCCGGCTCCGGCTACGTCGTCCGCATCGGGCACGGCCCCGGCACCCCGGAGCTGCCGGTCTCCCGCAGGCACACCGCGGCCCTCAAGCGGATCCTGCGCGGCCGCCCGCCCCGCGAGGACGGCCCGACGGGCCCGCTGGCCCGCATCCGCTGAACCGGCGAGCGAGCAGAAGGTCACGGATCGTCACGATTCGCCCCGGCCGACCCCTCCTGTCCGGCTCGCGCGAGGCGGCCGGGTCCCGGTCGCCGCATCGGTCGTGCCCACAGCGCGACAGCCGTAGTGAGCTGCGCCGGACGGCCGCCGAGCCGGTCGCGTTCGGCCCACCCGGGCGAACGCCGTGGGCCGCTCGGGGCCGTCGTCGCCGGCAACCGGTAGGGGCGCCCGAACCGAGGTGGTGACGGGCAGTATCGTCTCGGCCATCTCGCCGTGGAGATTCCGACCGTGAGGACGGCAGGAGCACCCCCGCGTCTGCCGTGACCACTCCGAGCCACTCACGTGCCGGCCCGACCGCAGCCGCATGTGCAGAAAGGGGTGTCCCGGTGGCCGACGACCCGCGACGCGGACGCTCCGACGCACGCCCGGTCGAGGCGCCCCCCTCCCCCGACGCCCGCGCCGCCGACCCCCGCGCCGCCGACCCCCGCGGTCCCGACGGGCACCGCGGTCCCGACGGGCACCGCGACCGACGCCCGCCCCGCCCGGACGAGCCCTGGCCCCGGCGCGCCGACCGGTCGCACCCCGAGCCACCGCCGCGCGCCGACCCGCCCTGGACCTCGGGCCGCCACGCCCAGCAGCGGCCGGGCGTCCCGGGCCCCGGCGGGGCCGTGGCGCCGCGGGGTCCCGGGGCCCCCTCGCACGGCCGCGGAATGCCCGGTCCCGACCGCAGCGGCCCGGCGGGTTACGCACCGCCGGGACGCGGGGGGACGGGCAGCGGGCCCGGCGGTGGAGCCCGCGGACCGGCGGCCCCGAGCCGACCCGGCGGCGCCCCCGAGCGCAGTGGATCGGTGCGCGGCGGTGCGGACCCCGGCGCCCAGAGCCTCGAACGCAGCGGCTCGGGTCCGGGCGGTGCGGGTCCGGGCGGCCCGGGTCCCGGCGGTGCGGGTCCCGGCGGCCCGGGTCCCGGCGCACCGGGGGGTCCCGGCGCACCCGGGGGGCGCGACCGCAGCGGATCCGGCGCGCCCGGTGCACCCCGCCGCCCCGACCCGAACGGCCTGCGCAGCCCTGACAGCCGACCCGCACCCGCGGGCCCCGGCCCCGGCTCCCCCGGCTCCGACCGCCGCCCCGCGCTCGACCCGAACGGTCCCCGCGACCGCTCCGCGCCCGGCGACCGGCCCGGCGACCGCAGCACCCCCGGCGACCGCTCCGCTCCCGGCGACCGCTCCGCTCCCGGCGACCGCTCTGCTCCCGGCGACCGGCGGGCGGCCGCCGGACCGGGCGCCCTCGACCGCAGCACGCCCCGCGGCCCGGCGGGCACCGGCGCCGACCGCAGCAGCTCCGACCGCAGCGCCTCCCGCGGCGGGCCGGTCGTCCCCGCCCCCGGCGGCCCCGGCCGCCCCACGGGCGACCGTTCGGCGCCCCCGCGCGGTCCCCGCGACAGTGGTCCCCGCGACGGCGACGACCGCCCCGGAACCGCGCGCCCGGTGGGGCGCAGCGGCCGCGGCGCCCCACCGGGCGTCCCACCCCAGAACCGCCGCGCCCCCGTCGGCGCGGGCAGCGCCTCGGACGCACCCACCGCGCTCACCGACCGAGCCGACCGAGCCGACTGGGGCGGCCGCTCCCGAACCGGCACCGGCACCGGCACCGGCACCGAGGCTCGCGCCACCGACCGTGCCACCGATCGCGTCGCCCGCAGGCGGGCCGAGGCGACGGCCGAGACCGCCGCGGCCTCCCCGGCCGCGAAGCGGCGCGACCGCACCGCCCGCCGGACGCTCGGCGCGGCGCTGGCCACCACCGCCGCGTCGACCCTCGTCCCCGGCTCCGGGCACCTCCTGCTGCGCCGCACCCGCACCGGGGCGGTCATCCTCGGCCTGTTCCTCCTGCTCGTGGCGGCCGCGCTCGTCGTCGCGTTCACGCTGCGCCGCACCACCCTCGTCGAGTCGGTGCTGTCCACCTCGGTCCTCGCCGCGGCCGCCCTCGCGGCGCTCGCGATCGGACTGGCGTGGGTCGCCGTCGTCGCCCGGACGTACGCGCTGGCCCGCCCGCGGAACATGGGGCTGGGCAAGAAGATCCTCGGCACCGGCACCGCGGCGGTGCTGTGCATGGCCGTGGCGGTCCCGTTCGGCTACGCCGCGGACCTCGCCAACTCCTCGCGGTCCCTGCTCAACGAGCTGTTCGACGGCGGCCCCGGCGGCACCGACGCGACCGTGGCGCTCGGCAAGGACCGGCTGAACGTCCTGCTCCTGGGCAGCGACGCCGGACCCGACCGCACCGGCACCCGCACGGACACCATGATGCTGGCGAGCATCGACACCACGACCGGACGCACCACCCTGTTCGGCCTGCCCCGCAACATCCAGCGCGCCGAGTTCACCCCGGGCACCCCCATGGCGAAGGAGTTCCCGAACGGCTTCCACGACCCGAGCGACCCGCTCTCGGGGAACTACCTGCTCAACGCCGTGTACGCCTACGCGCACGAGCACCCGGCGCTCGCGCCGAAGGGGCCGACCGACGACATCGGGCTGAACCTGCTGCAGGACTCGATCTCCTACATGACCGGCCTGCCCATCGACTACTACCTCGAGGTCAACATGGCCGGGTTCTCCAGCCTGGTCGACGCGATGGGCGGGGTCACGGTGAACGTCGGGCCCACGCCGATCCCGATCAACGGGGTCACCGCGGACGGGCGGCACGTCAAGCCGGACGGCTACATCCAGCCGGGCGTCCAGAACCTCGACGGCGAGGAGGCCCTCTGGTTCGCCCGCTCCCGCCGCGACAGCACCGACTACGACCGGATGAGCAGGCAGCGGTGCCTGATCAACTCGGTGCTGGAGCAGAAGAGCCCCGCGGACCTGATCGCGAACTTCCAGTCGGTGGCCACGGCCACCAAGGAGAACGTCGACACCAACATCCCCCAGCAGGTCCTGCCCGCGCTCGCCGCGCTGGCCGGGGAGGGGTTCAGCCTGCAGAGCATCGCCTTCGACCCCAGCCTGCCGGACCCGTCCGAACCGGACGGCAAGTTCAACACCGGCCGCCCGGACGTCGAGTACATGCGCCGGGTCGTCCAGGAGGCCCTCGACCCGCCCGCACCCGCGCCCACGTCCGCGGCGGCGCCCTCGGCGCCCACCACCTCCCCCCGGGCGGAGTCGACGGCGACCTCGGGCTCGGACGAGACGGCGGAGGGCCGGGCGGCGCCCAGCGACCTCGCGCAGTCGTGCGCGGCCACCGCGGCCGGCGCCACCGACCAGGGACCGGACACCGGCGGGAACTGACACCCCGTTCGCGCACCGGACACCCCGGGGCAACACACGGCGTGCACGGCGGCGTCTACGCTCTCTGCTGCGCGCGGTCCTGCGACGATGCCCGGGCTGCGGTACACCAGTGTCCGGTACGTGCCGGCGATCCCAGAGGGGCAGATCTTCCGTGGCCGAGTCGAGCAGCACCGGAGACCGCAAGCAGGTCGTCATCGTGGGCGGTGGGTTCGGCGGCGTGCGCGCGGCGAAGGCCCTGGCGGGTGCCGACGTGGACGTGACGCTCGTCGACCGCACCAACCACCACCTGTTCCAGCCGCTGCTCTACCAGGTGGCGACCGGGATCCTCTCCCCCGGCCTGATCGCGCCCGCGCTGCGCCGCGTGGTGAAGGGGCAGAAGAACACCCGCACCCTGCTGGCCGAGGTCTACGACATCGACGTGGACAACCGGGTCGTGCGGTCGCTGGGGCCCAACGCACAGCACATCGACCTGCCCTACGACTACCTCGTGGTCGCGGGCGGTGCCGGGCACGCCTACTTCGGCCACGACGAGTGGGCGCAGTACGCACCGGGCATGAAGAGCATCGAGGACGCCCGCATGCTGCGGAGCCAGATCCTGGGCTCCTACGAGCTGGCCGAGCTCTCCACCGACGACAAGGAGCGGGAGGCGCTGCTCACGTTCGTCGTGGTGGGCGCCGGGCCGACCGGCGTCGAGATCACCGGTCAGCTCGCCGAGCTCGCGCAGTACGTGCTGCCCGAGGAGTACCGCTCGATCGACACCCGGCAGGCCAAGATCATCCTGCTGGACGCCGCGCCGTCCGTGCTCCCGCCCTTCGACCCGAAGCTGCAGCGGTACACCCAGCGCAGGCTGGAGAAGATGGGCGTGGAGATCCGGCTGAACACCGCCGCCACGGACATGGACGCCGAGTCGATCACGGTGAAGGGCCCCGCGGGCGTCGACACCATCGTCAGCCGCACGAAGATCTGGGCGGCGGGGGTCAAGGCGTCCCCGCTGGCCACGACGCTGGCGAAGGCCACGGGCACCGAGACCGACCGCGCCGGGCGCCTCGCGGTCGACCCGGACTGCTCCGTGCCGAACGCCGAGGGCGTGTACGCGATCGGTGACATGGTCTCCACCGTCGACCGGCTCCCGGGCGTGGCGCAGGTGGCCATGCAGCAGGGCACCTACGTCGGCAAGCAGATCGTGAACCGGCTCAAGGGGGACACGACCACCCCGGCGCCGTTCAAGTACTTCGACAAGGGCTCGATGGCGACCATCGGCGCCCGGCAGGCCGTGGCGGACGCGATGGGCCTCAAGCTCACCGGGTGGCCCGCCTACCTGCTGTGGTGCTACGTCCACGTCGCGTTCCTGATCGGCTGGGGCAACCGGCTCGGGACCCTCTACAACTGGGTCCGCTCGCTGCGCTACGCCCGCAACCGCGGCCACCGCCTGATCGACATGACGGGTGCGAAGGCGGTCGCGGAGCAGCACGAAGCCGCCTGATGACGCCCGCCATGCAGGTGCTCATGCGCGAGGTCGAGCGCACGTGGGACCTGTTCCGGCGGGCCGTGTACGTCGACCGGGACGTCGCGGCGGCGCTCGCCCTGCTCGACGACGCCGCGACCCTGGTCGACATGCCGGCGATGACGGGAGGGAACTCGCCCGCCGAGATCGCCGAGCACCTGGCCGGTCTGGCCCTGCCCGCCGACCTCGCCGTCGAGCGGGTCTCCCGGACCGTCGACACCCGCCGGGTCGTCGACGAGCTCCGCTGGACCTTCACCCACGACCGCGAGCTGTCCTGGCTGCTCCCCGGCGTGCCCGCCACAGGGCGACCCGCGCGGGTCCTGGGGATCTCCGTGGTGGCCGTCCGACACGCGCGGATCACCTCCGTTCGCACGCTCTGGGACGTCCGACGGGCGGAGTCCCAGGTGGGGGCCGTGGTGACCGCCCGCCGACCGGAACCGGCCGCTGACGGTTCCGTAACACCGTCACAGTCCTCGACGAGGCTCTGACGTGGGGGTTCCGTGCGCGTCGTTGCGCGGCGTCTGGCACTCTTTGGGCCACGCTGTACCAGGTACGACCACCGACGCACCCCGAGCAGGGTGGTCGATGGGAGACGAGAGGAGCACACCATGGCACTGCCCACGCTGACCCCCGAGCAGCGCGCGGAGGCGCTCAAGAAGGCCGCGGCCGCTCGCACGGCGCGCAAGGAGCTTCGCGAGAAGATCGCCAACGGCACCGAGACCATCCCCGCGGTCCTGGACCGGGCGAAGACCGACCAGATCGTCGGCAAGACCAAGGTGGCGGACCTGCTGAAGAGCCTGCCCGGCTACGGCCCCGCCAAGGTCACGGCGCTGCTGGAGCAGACCGGCATCGACGCGTCCCGCCGGGCCGCGGGCCTGGGCGACCGCCAGCGCCAGGCGCTGCTGGACGCCCTGAAGTAAGCCGTAGGCACCGCCTTCCGCCCCGGTCCGGCCTCCCGCCGGACCGGGGCGGCGGCGTCTGCGGGGGGTCCTTAGGGTGGGCGGGTGGACATCGAGGTGGCACCCGGGGTCACGGTGTGGGCGGAGTCGGTCGGTGCGGGCGAGCCCCTGCTGCTGGTGATGGGGGCGAACACCTCGTCCGCGGCCTGGCCCGCGGAGCTGGTCGAGCGGCTCGCCGAGCACCACCGGGTCCTGCGCTACGACCACCGGGACACCGGCCGCTCCACCCACGCCTTCGACGAGCGGCCCTACGCGATCGCGGACCTGGCCGCGGACGCCGTGGCCGTGCTCGACGCGTTCGGCGTCGACCGGGCCCACGCCGTCGGGATGTCCCTGGGCGGCACGCTGGTGCAGCTGCTGCTCGCCGACCATCCGGACCGGCTGCGCTCGGCCACGGTGTTCTGCACGGCGGCGCTGAGCGGGTGGGGGTCCGTGGAGCTGCCCGGCCCCGACCCGGCCCTGCTGCGGATGTGGGGCGAGTTCACCGACGAACGCACCCTCGAGCAGGAGCTGGACTGGCGGGTGGAGCACTGGCGACTGCTGCACGGCACCGGGCTGGAGTTCGACGCCGAGTGGTTCCGCGCCCTCGAGGAACGCGTGATGGCCCACTCCGGCCGCGAGGACAATCCCGCCGCCCACGCCGTCGCCGATCCGAGCGGCCTGGAGCGGGACCTGAGCGCCACCACGCTCCCGGTCCTGGTGATCGAGGCCCCGGAGGACCCGGTGAACCCGCCCCCGCACGCCGCGCACCTCGCGTCCACGATCGCGGGCGCCGAGCTGGTCCGCGTGGAGGGCCTGGGCCACGCCCTGGCACCCGCGCTGGTCCCGGAGCTGGCGGCGACGATCCTGAAGCACACCCTGCGAGTGACCACCCTGTGAGTGGCGATGGTCGCGATGGCGACTATCGCCACTCACAGGGTCAGCGCGCCCAGGTGTAGCGGCGCTCCGGCCGCCCGGTGCCGCCGTAGCGCAGGTGGACCTGCGCCGCGCCGGTGTCCACGAAGTGTTCGAGGTACCGTCGCGCGCTCACCCGGGACAGCCGGGTCTGCTCGGCGCACTCGGTGGCCGAGAGGTCGCCGCCGTGCTCGCGCAGGACCCGCTCCACCAGGGCGGCGGTCTCACCGGTGAGCCCCTTGGGCAGCCGGGTCGAGCCCGCGCCGAAGAGGCGGTCGATGTCCTCCTGCCCCGCCCGGTCGAGCCCCGCCAGCCTGCCCCGCAGCCGTCGGGCGCGTTCGACCTGCTCGGACAGGGCCCGCGAGTCGAACGGCTTCACGAGGTAGTGCAGCGCCCCGCCGTGCAGGGCGGCGGCCACGGTCGCGGCGTCGTCCGCGGCGGTGATCACCAGGACGGACGGATCGTCCGGGGCCCCGGTCCGCAGCGCCCGCAGCACGTCGATGCCGGACATGTCGGGGAGGTAGACGTCCAGCAGGACGAGGTCGGGCCGCAGCTCCCGCGCCTGCTCGACGGCGTCGGCGCCGGTGTGCGCCACCCCGACCACCGTGCAACCCTCGATGCGCCCCACGTACCCGCTGTGCACCTTGGCGACCATGAAGTCGTCGTCCACGACCAGCACCCTCACGCGAGGACCGCCGTGAACGTCGAACCCGAGACGGCGACGCTGCCGGACCGGCGCAGGCACACCTCGCGGACCAGCGCGAGCCCCAGCCCGCGGCCGCCGGGCGACTCCGCGGCCTTGGTGGTGAACCCGTGCCGGAACACCTCCTCGGCCAGGTCCGAGGCCACCCCCGGCCCGGAGTCCCGCACCCGCACGTGCACCGCGCCCTCCCGTTCGGCGATGTCGATCTCGACCCAGCCGTCGGGTCCGCGGCCCGACACGGCGTCGAGCGCATTGTCGACCAGGTTGCCCAGCACGGTGACGAGGTCGCCGCCGAGCGCCGGGTCGCCCGAGGCGTCGAGGTGGGCGCCTGCGGCGAACCGCAGCTCCACGCCCCGCTCCTGGGCCAGCGAGGCCTTCGCCACCAGCAGCGCCGCCACCGCCGGCTCGGCGACGCGGTCCACCACCTCGCGGCGCCAGCCCTCCGCCGCCGCCACGACCCCGCTGACGAACCGCCGCACCTCGTCGTGCTCGCCGAGCTCGGTCAGCCCGGCGATGGTGTGCAGCCGGTTGGTGAACTCGTGGGCCTGGGCGCGGAGGGTGTCGGTGAGGCTGCGGGAGGCGTCGAGCCGGTCCTGCAGGGCGGCGAGCTCGGTGCGGTCGCGCAACGTCACCACCGCGCCGGCGTCCAGCTCGTTGCGGTTGAGCACCAGCACCCGCCCGCCGTGCACGACGACCTGGTCCTCGCCGCGGACCGCGCCGGTCAGCACGTCCCGGAGCCGGGTGTCGAGGCCGTCCAGCGCGTCCCCGACCCGCAGCCCGAGCAGCGCGTGCGCCGCGGGGTTGATCAAGGTGACCTTGCCGCCGTCGAGCCCGACCACGCCCTCCTTCACCCCCAGCAGCATCGCCTCGCGCCGCTGCACCAGCTCGACGATCTCGGCGGGCTCGAGCCCGAGCGTCTGCCGCCGCACCCGCCGGGCCAGCAGCAGCGACCCGCCCACGCCCAGCACCAGCGCGAGCCCGAGCAGCGCGGCGACCTCACCGCGGGCGGGCGCCAGCGCCTCGAACAGGGTCGGCGCCCGGATGCCCGCGGACACCACGCCCACCACCTCGCCGCCCGCCACGACCACCGGCACCTCGGCGACGACCGAGCGCCCCTGCTCACCGGTCCAGGCGCGGCCCGCGAACGCGGTGGACTCGCCGACCTCGAACGCGGTGCCCAGCTCGGCGGGGTCCGGGGAGCTGCGGACGACCCGGCCCGCGTCCACCACCACGACGCGGTCCGCCCCGGACAGGTTCTCCGCGCTGCGGGCGAAGCTCGCCAGCAGGTCGACGTTGCGCTCGACGAGCCCGGCCCGGATCCCGGGGGTGGCCGCGACGTCCTCGGCCACCGACAGCATGCGCCGGCCCTGGGTCTCCTCGAAGGCGCTGTGCGACTGGACGGCCGCGAGCGCGGCGACCGCCGCCAGCAGGATCACGACGACGACGAGCTGCCAGACCAGGAACTGGCGGGCCAGCGGGCGTCTGCTCCCGCGGACCGCTCGGCGTCGTCGCACAGGAGCACCCTACGACCGTCCGGTCCATGACCAGAACGACCACAACCACCCTTGCGGACAGAAGCGAGACAGCCGTCACTCCCGACCCGCACGATGAGCGCACTTCGACGACGAGGGGAGACAACGGTGTCCACACGGGAGAGATCCCGCACGAGATGGTCGGCGATCGTGGCGATCGTCGCCGCGGCCGCCGCGGTCCTGTTGGTGCCGCCCGCGGTGGGGGCACTGACCGGGGGCGGCGACGGGACCCAGCTGCGCGGGCTGCGCATGCTGGTGCCGAACTCACCGGGCGGCGGCTACGACGTCACCGCCCGCACGGCGGCCAAGGCGTTCGAGGAGTCCGGCCTGACCGGCTCGGTGGAGGTGTTCAACCTCCCCGGCGCGGGCGGCACGGTCGGCCTGGGCCGCACGGTCAACGAGAGCGGCAACGACCGGCTCGTCATGTCGATGGGGCTGGGCGTGGTCGGCAGCGTCTACACCAACTCCTCGCCCTCCACCCTGGCCGACACCACGCCGATCGCGCGGCTCACGCAGGAGACCGAGATCGTCGTCGTCGGGAAGGACTCGCCCTACACCTCGCTGCCGCAGCTGCTCGCGGAGTGGAAGGCGGCCCCGGGCCGGGTCCCGGTGGGCGGCGGCTCCTCGCCCGGCGGGCCGGACCACCTGGCGCCCATGCTGATGGCCAAGGCCGCGGGGCTCGATCCGCGCACCGTCAACTACGTGTCCTACGACGGCGGCGGCGAGCTGCTGGCCGCCGTCCTCGGCGGCAAGGTGGCCTTCGGCGTCTCCGGCCTCGGGGAGTACGCCGACCAGATCGACGCGGGCGAGCTGCGCGTGCTCGCGGTGACCGCCGGGCAGCGCATCCCCGGCGTGGACGCGCCGACCCTGCGCGAGTCCGGGCTGGACGTCGAGTTCACCAACTGGCGCGGGATGGTCGCGCCGCCGGGCCTGTCCGCCGAGGGCCGCGCCGAGCTCGAGGCGGCCTACGCCGAGCTGGTCGCCACCCCGGAGTGGGCCGCCGCCCTGGAGCGCAACGGCTGGACCGACGCGTACCAGCCCGGGCCCGAGTTCGGGGCCTTCCTGGAGAGCGAGAACGAGCGCGTGGCCGGTGTGCTTCGGGAACTGGGGCTGACATCATGACGATCACCGAGGAGCGGCCCGTCGAGCGGGCCGGGTGGTGGCGCGCGCACTCCGAGCTGGGCGTGTCGATCGTGCTCGGTGCGGTGGGCGTGCTGGTCGTCGTGGACACCGCGCTGGAGAGCGGCGGCTCGGTGTCCGACCCGCTGGGGCCGCGCGCGATCGCGTTCGTGCTGGGCGGGGCGTTGTTGCTGCTGTCGGCGCTGC
Organism: Pseudonocardia oroxyli; assembly: GCF_900102195.1. Lineage (GTDB taxonomy): Bacteria > Actinomycetota > Actinomycetes > Mycobacteriales > Pseudonocardiaceae > Pseudonocardia > Pseudonocardia oroxyli. Next base: position 144,304 of record NZ_FNBE01000013.1, on the reverse strand, counting down.
TCGCGGTCGACGTGCTCCGCGGCGGGCACGGCGAGGCGGAGGCGGGCGAGGACGTCGACCTGGGCACCCCCGCCGACCTGCGCACCGTCGGGAAGCTGGCCGGGGTCCTGGTCGCGACCGCCGCCCTGATCCCGATCCTGGGCTGGCCGATCGCCGGGACCGTGCTGTTCTGGGGCGCCGCGGCGACCCTGGGCTCCCGCACTCCCGCCCGGGACGTCCTCATCGCCGCCGGGGTCTCGCTCGTCACCTGGATCGTGTTCGACGGCCTGCTCGGCGTGGACCTGCCGGGCGGCCCGCTGATGGGGGTGTTCGGGGCATGATGGAGTCCCTCGCGAACCTGATGGGCGGCTTCGCGGCCGCCCTGACCCCGGGGAACCTGCTGTTCGCCGCGATCGGGGTGCTGCTCGGCACCGCGGTCGGGGTGCTGCCGGGCATCGGTCCGGCCATGGCGGTGGCGCTGCTGCTGCCCGTGACCTACGCGTTCGACCCGACCGGCGCGTTCATCATGTTCGCCGGCATCTACTTCGGCGCGATGTTCGGCGGCTCCACCACGTCGATCCTGCTCAACACCCCCGGCGAGAGCGCCTCGGTGATGGCGGCGATCGAGGGCAACCCCATGGCGCGCAGTGGACGCGGCGCCCAGGCGCTGGCCACGGCGGCGATCGGGCACTTCGTCGGCGGCGTGTTCGGCGCGATCGGGATCGTGCTGCTGGCCCCGTTGATCGCCTCGGTGGCGGTGAACATCGGGGCGCCGGACTACTTCGCGATCATGGTGCTCGCGTTCGTGGCGGTGGCGGGCGTGCTGGGCGCCTCGCGGGTCCGCGGGTTCGCCTCGCTGGCGATCGGGCTGACGATCGGCCTCGTCGGGCTCGACCCGATCAGCGGGCAGGCGCGGCTGACCTTCGGCGTCCCGCAGCTGGCGGACGGCATCGACGTCGTCATCGTCGCGGTCGGGCTGTTCGCGGTCGGCGAGGCCCTCTGGGTCGCGGCGCACCTGCGCCGCACGCACCAGGAGATCATCCCCGTCGGGCGGCCGTGGCTGTCCCGGGCGGACGTCAAGCGGGCCTGGAAGCCCTGGGTGCGCGGGCCGTTCATCGGCTTCACCTTCGGGTCCATCCCCGCGGGTGGCGCCGAGATGTCCACCTTCATGGCGTACGTGACCGAGCGACGGCTGTCGAAGCACCGCGACGAGTTCGGCAAGGGCGCGATCGAGGGCCTCGCGGGTCCGGAGTCGGCGGCCAGCGCGTCGTCGGCGGGGACGCTGTCCACCATGCTCACCCTCGGGCTGCCGACGACGGCGATCGCCGCCGTCATGCTCGCGGCGTTCCAGCAGTTCGGCATCCAGCCGGGCCCGCTGCTGTTCACCAACGAGCCCGACCTGGTGTGGACGCTGATCGCGAGCCTGTTCATCGGGCTGGTGCTGTTGCTGCTGCTGAACCTGCCGCTGGCGCCGCTGTGGGCGAAGCTGCTGCGGATCCCGCGGCCCTACCTCTACGCGGGCATCCTGTTCTTCGCCTGCATCGGGGCGTACGCGGTGTCCGGGCAGGCGGTGGATCTGCTGGTGCTGCTGGTGATCGGCGTCGTGGGCTTCGTGATGCGCCGCTACGGCCTGCCGGTCCTGCCCGCCATCATCGGCGTGATCCTGGGCCCCGACGCCGAGCTCCAGCTGCGCCGCGCCCTCCAGATCGCCGACGGTGACGTGACCACGCTGGTCAGCACCCCCCTCGCGATCACGGTGTACACCATCATCGCCGCGCTCCTGCTGTTCCCGCTGATCCGCAAGGCGTCACGCACGAAGGTCGACGCCTGACCGATCGCATCGTGGAGCCACGACTGTCGTTTCGGGGCCCGAATCCGACAGTTGTGGCTCCACGATGCGGGGGTCAGCGGAAGAGGGCGCGGGCGAGGCCTGCGGTCTGGCGGGGAGTCAGGTCGGGGAGGTAGGCCCTGGCCAGGGCGTTGCCGATCGCCGGGAGGGCCGCCGTCTCCGGGTAGGCGAGGAACCAGGGGCGGTACTCGGGCTGGAACTTCGCCTTGAAGGCCAGCAGCGACCGGAACCCGTAGACGGGCTCGAGCCGGCGGCCGGCCCCGTCGAGCAGCTTCTGTAGGGCGGGCGGGCGCTCGCCCCGGTCCAGGCGGGCCAGCGGCGCGCCGGACAACGACAGGAACTCCGCACCCTCGGCCTGGCAGCTCAGCGCGGCCGAGGCGATCAGGAACTCCATCACCCCGCGGAAGGCCGCCTCGTCCGAGCGCCGCCGCATGAAGTCCAGCGTCCAGCCCACGATCACGCCGTCCCGGTGCACCGGCAGCCAGCTCGTGACGCCGTGGACCGTCCGTTCGGTGTCGACGGCCACCAGCAGCCGCACGGCCGGGTCCGCCAGCTCGTCGAGCCCGCCGAGGGTGAAGCCCATCTCGGGCAGCCCCTTGTCCGCCACCCACTCCTCGCTGATGGCCCGGATCTGGTCGGTGACCGCGAGGGGCGCCTCGGCGAAGGTCGTCCACTCCGCGGTGATCCCCGCCTTGCCCGCCTTGTTCAGCGCCGTGCGGACGTCCTGCCACTTCCGCCCGGTGAAGGCGAGCGAGCCGAGCGGCAGCACGGTCTCCTCCGCCACCTGCACCGTGCGCCAGCCCAGGGCCTCGGCGTCCCCGGCGACCCGGGCGTCGACGCTGTAGAAGCACGGCGTCCAGCCCTGGTCGCGGCAGTGCGCGGCGAAGCCCGCCACGGCCTGCGGGTTGCGCTCCCCGACGGGCCCGCCGGTGGTGATCGCGACCCCGCCGATCACCCGGTAGGCGACCGCCGCGCCCTCGGTGAACCAGTAGGTGTGCCCGGCCCAGGTGGCCATGTGGGCCAGGGTCCCGCCGCCGACGGCGACGAGCGCGCGCACCCGGTCACCGTCCGGTTCGGCGGAGCGCAGCCGCGGCCGGGCGAGGGTGCGCGCCGCCGCCACGACCACCACCAGCCAGAACACCGGCCCGGTCCACTCGAACAGCACCACCGCGGGCCAGTCCACGGGCAGGAACGCCGGCGGGAACCCGACGAGGTACCCGCCGGGCACGAGCCGCAGCGGCACGTCGGCGAGCAGCGCGGCCACCCCGGGCGGCCGGTCGAACCCGTCGCGCAGCAGGAACCCCAGCGAGACGTACGCCGCCGCGGCGACCACCGCGGCCCCGACCACCGACTTCACCAGGCCGCGGTAGGTCCCGACGGGGGCGTGGACGTCGAACACGCGGCGGGAGGCCACGAGGAGCACCGCCACCAGCAGGGGCTGCAGCAGCGGCAGCGCGACCAGCACGAACGCGTGCAGGTGCACCCCGGCGCCGAGCACGATCCGCTGCTGCATCGGGCTCGCCGCGAGCACCAGACCGAGGGCGGTGAGCCCCAGGTTCAGCCCGAGCGCCACCCCCCACGCCGCGCGCCTGCCCCGGCGCAGTCCCTCCGCCGCGACCAGCAGCAACAGCACCGGCATGATCGACAGCAACGCGGGGCCGAGCCCGGAGAAGCGCAGCCGCGACTGCAGCTCCGCGCACTCGCGCGGCGACCCGTCGGTGCACACCCCGGCGACCGTCGCCGGGTCCGGCGCCGTCGCCGCGAACACGAACCGCAGCACCGACAGCGGCCCCACCCGGGTCTGCGCCCAGGCGGCGATCAACGGCCCGAGCGCCGAGGCGGCGACCACGAGGGCGACCAGCACCCGGGTCTCCGCGCGGGTCGGGCGGGAACGCCGGGCCCCGCGCCGCCGCCCGAACACCACGGCACCGAGGGCCAGACCCAGCAGCCCCGCCGCGAGCCGCAGCAGGTCGCCGATCAGCCCGGAGTACAGCGCGAGCATGACCAGCGCGATGACCAGCACCAACCGCAACCTGCGGCGCCACAGCGCGGGCAGCCCGGCACTGACCGCCAACACGCAGCCGACGACCGCGGTCCCGGGGCCCACCGCCGTCGATGCGGCGAGCTGGTCCGCCCACCGGCCGTCCGCCAGCCGGTCCAGCAGGGCGACCGCGCCCAGCCCCACCAGCGACCCGCCCACCTGCACGACGACCGCGAGCACCGCGGTCCGGCGGCTCCCGATCCGGCGCTCGGCGACGGGCAGCAGGGCCAGCACCATCGCCGTCGACAGCAGGTAGGAGGCCAGGCCCTGGCACCACAGGGCGGAGGTCACCAGCCCCCACCAGGCACCGTCCCGCAGCGGGCCGAGCCCCGCCCCGACGCGCGCCGCCAGCTCCGGCGCGGGGCCGTGCAGCAGGCTGCCGGTCAGGGCGCCGAGCGTCCACAACACCACGACGAGCCCGACGGTCAACGGCGCCCGCCGGACGAGCCGGAGCAGCCTGCCCCGGCGGTCGTCCGCGAGATCGGTGGCGGGGACGGGCGTCTCGTCGACCGCCGTCGTTCCACTCACAGCCCTACTCTGGCATCCCCGAGCCGACCCCTCCCGTCGGGTGCCCTACCGGCTCAGGCCGGCAGCCGCTCCCCCGCCGCCACCGGGACGGTCAGGGTGTTCTCCGCGGGCGGCAGCGGGCAGGTGGCGAAGGCGGTGAAGGCGCACGGCAGGTTCACGACGCGGTTGAGGTCCAGCCGCAGGTGACCGTCCGGGCCGGGCTCCCCGACCTTGAGGATGCGGCCGCCGCCGTAGGTGCTCACCCCGGAGGTCGCGTCCCGGAAGTGCAGGGACAGCCCGTCCGGCTTGCCCGCCAGGGCCACCAGCTCCTGCGGCACGCCGTCGAGGGTGAAGCGCACGGTGCCCACCGCGGTCGGGAAGTGGTTGAGGCCCTCCACCACCGCGCCGACCGTGATCCGCCGGGGGGACGGGTAGGGCGTGAACCGGGCGTCGACGATCCAGCGGTCCTCCACCGGGAAGGTGGGGACGCCGGTGAACGCGGTCCGGGTGGGCGCCTGCGGGTCGCGCACCCGCAGGGCGTAGGCGTTCGTGCGGCGCGCCACCTCCACCGTGCGGTCCCCCACCTGCACCAGCTCGCCGGGCAGCCCGTCCGTCGGCTCCAGCAGTACGGTGCCGTCGACCGGCGCCCCGCCGACGACCAGCCCGTCCGCCGCGGCGGCCGTGAGCTCGACGCCCGCACCGGTCGCCCGCCAGGTCCCGGGCAGGCCGGGATAGCTCGTGGGCTCCTCGGGGACCCACTCCAGCGCGGTGAGGCTCAGCCAGCCGTGCGGCAGCCGCAACTGCTCCTCGCGCTCGGCGTGCCAGGTCGTCCAGTCGAGCTCCGTCGTCGTCATGTCCGGGGAACACGCGGGCCTCCGCACGCATTTCACCCGTCCCGACCACTGGACCGAGGCTCCACCGAACGGCTCAATGGTTCGGACGCGTTCGACATGTGGACACCGTTTGACCCGGGCGCCCGGACGTGGTGGAGTCGAGACATGGCCGGGTTCCTGCTGACGCGTCGTCGGCACGTCGATCACCTGACCGTGGTGTCCTGCGCCTGTCGCTGAGTCGAATGCCGCCTTCCCGCCTTTCGACAGGAGCACCGTGTCCACACCACTGAAGTTCGCCTACTGGGTCCCCAACGTCTCCGGCGGGCTCGTCACCTCCACGATCGAGCAACGCACCGACTGGGGCATCGACTACAACCGGCGGCTCGCGCAGACCGCCGAACGCGTCGGGTTCGAGTACGCGCTGTCCCAGGTCCGGTACATGGCGTCCTACGGCGCCGACCACCAGCACGAGTCCACCAGCTTCTCGCTGGCCCTGCTGTTGGCCACCGAGAAGCTCAAGGTCATCGCCGCGGTGCACCCCGGGCTCTGGCACCCGGGCGTGCTGGCCAAGTGGATCGCGACGGCGGACCACCTCTCCGGCGGCCGCGCCGCGGTGAACGTGGTGAGCGGCTGGTTCAAGCAGGAGTTCACCGCACTCGGCGAGCCCTGGCTGGAGCACGACGAGCGCTACCGCCGCTCCGCCGAGTTCATCCGGGCCCTGCGCGAGATCTGGACCAGCGACCAGGCCGAGCTGCGCGGGGACTTCTACCGGATCCACGACTTCGACCTCAAGCCCAAGCCGGTCGACGTGCCCGGCCGTCCGCACCCGGAGATCTTCCAGGGCGGCAACTCCACGGCCGCCCGCCGCAACGGCGGCCAGGTGGCGGACTGGTACTTCTCGAACGGCAAGGACTACGACGGGTTCACCGAGCAGGTGCTCGAGGTGGGCGCGCACGCCGCGGAGGCGGGGCGCACGGTCCGGTTCGGACTCAACGGGTTCGTCATCGCCCGGGACACCGAGAAGGAGGCCCGGGAGCAGCTGCGCGAGATCGTCGCGAAGGCGAACCGGCCCGCCGTCGAGGGCTTCCGGGACGCCGTGCAGCAGGCCGGCTCGTCCACCGGGGACAAGCGCGGGATGTGGGCGGACTCGACCTTCGAGGACCTCGTCCAGTACAACGACGGGTTCCGCACCCAGCTGATCGGCACGCCGGAGCAGATCGCGGACCGGGCGATCGAGTACAAGCGCCGCGGCGCCGACCTGCTGCTCCTGGGCTTCCTCCACTTCCAGGAGGAGATCGAGTACTTCGGCGAGAAGGTGCTGCCGATCATCCGCGAGAAGGAAGCGGCGCTCGAGCCCGCGCTCGTGAACTGACGTGCCGCTGCTGACCCGGCGCCGGGTCATCGACCACGCCCGCGCCGTCACCACGTCCTGTCCGGGCCACCTCAGGTCGCACGTTTCGTGCGCTCACTGCTGCACGATCGCGAGAACCGTGCGCTGAGTGCGGTCTCGACCGCAGTCACCGCACACTTTCGCTGATCGTGCCGCACGGACTGCACGACACGCGCGACCGCCACCCACATCTCCCGCGCACCGCCCGTCCGCGCCGGACGCCCGCTCGCTCGGGTCGCCGGTGTGCGCTCCCGACCGCCCGACGCCCCTGCGTCCCGCGGGCGGGCGGGCGCGCGCACCCACACACTCCACAAAGGACTCTGTCATGACCACGCTCGAAGCCCGCTTCGCCCACACCCCGACCACCCCCGACGAGTGGCTCGACCGCGCCCGCGAGGTGCGCGGGATCCTCGCCGAGGACGCCGCCGACCGCGACCGCGCGGGCCAGACCCCCTACGACGAGGTGGCGCTGCTCAAGGACTCCGGACTCGTCACGCTGCTCGGTCCGACCGAGCACGGCGGGGGCGGCCAGGAGTGGCCGCTGGCCTACCGGGTGATCCGGGAGGTCGCCGCCGGGGACGGTTCCATCGGCCAGCTCCTGGGCTACCACCTGCTGTGGTTCTGGGCCGCCCGGCTCGTGGGCACCCCCGAGCAGATCGCGGCCGTCGAGGCCGAGGCCACCCGGAACCGCTGGTTCTTCGGCGGCGCGGTCAACCCGCGGGACGCGGACGTCCTGATCCGCGACGAGGGCGACAGCATCGTCTACTCCGGACGCAAGTCCTTCTCGACCGGCAGCAGGGTCTCCGACGTCACCGTCCTCGAGGGCGTGCTCGAGGGGACCGACACCCATGTCTTCGCGATCGTGCCGAGCGCCCAGCCCGGCCTGACCTTCCACGACGACTGGGACAACATCGGCCAGCGGCTCACCGAGAGCGGCAGCGTGACGATCTCGGACGTCCGGGTGCCGTGGGCGGAGGCGGCGGGCTTCCGCGACAAGGTCTTCGAAGCCCGCACGTACAACACCCTCAACGTGCCGACCATCCAGCTGGTGTTCGTCTCGTTCTACCTGGGCATCGCCCGCGGCGCCCTCGAGGAGGCCGCCGCCTACACCCGCACCCACACCCGTCCGTGGCTGCACGGCGGCCGGGACCGCGCCGTCGACGAGCCCTACCAGCTCGACCTCTACGGCGACCTGACCGCGAAGCTCTGGGCGGTCGAGGCCTTCGCCGACCGGGTCGCCGAGGAGGCCCTCCCGATCCACCGGCAGCCCGACGCCGTCACGCCCCGACAGCGCGGGGAGCACGAGGTCCGGGTGGCCGCGGTGAAGGCGCGGGCCACCGAGGTGGCCCTGGAGGTGACGAGCCGGGTCTTCGAGGGCCTCGGCGCCCGGGCGACGACGTCGGAGCTCGGCTTCGACCGCTTCTGGCGCAACGTCCGCACCCACACCCTGCACGACCCGGTGGCCTACAAGCGCCGCGAGGTGGGCGCCCTCGTGCTCACCGACGAGATCCCGGAGCCGACCTGGTACAGCTGACCGCTGCGTGAGCGGCGATGGTCGCCAGGGCGACCATCGCCGCTCACAGGTGGGAGGTGGTCCGCTCGGGGTGGGGGGTGCGGGGGGTGCGCACGCGCGGGAGGAAGCGGCCCGTCCGTGAGACGTAGCTCGCGTACTCCTCCCCCAGGGCCTCGGTGAGACCGGGCTCGCGGACGGCGCGGGCCTGGATCTGCACCGCGGCCACGGTCAGGACCGTGGCCAGGACCCCGAGCGCGGTGGGCGCCATGACCAGCGCACCCGCCATCGCCACCACCATGCCGGTGAAGGCGGGGTTGCGGACCTTGGCGTACAGGCCGTCGCTGGTCAGGGCGAGGGACCGGCCGTGGCGCCTGCGCGCGGACCCCATCTGCAACAGGGCCGCGAGCACGAGCGCCAGCCCCAGCAGCGCCAGGCCCGCGCCGGTCACGATCCAGCCGGGCGCGCTGAACCACGCGATCGGCTCGATCACGTCGAACGCCACGAGCAGCGGGGCGACCACGCCGAGCAGCAGGGCCGCGCCGAGCAGTGCGCGCGACCACCACGAGGCGCGCCCGGCGGGCGGGGCCGAGCGCCGCGAGCCCGCGCGCGCCCACCGCCGTCCGACGGCGATGACGGCGATCGCCACGAGCATCAGCCCCACCGCGATCCAGGCGCCGGTGTGGTGGTTCAGCGACTCGGAGGCGACGACCCACGGGTCACGGCCGGTCAGCTCGACGATCGCCTCCCACAGCAGGACCACGCCGAACACGAAGAAGCCGACCGCCGCCCCGTAGCGGATGGTCCGCTCCGGGAGCCGCTTGCCGAGCGCGCGACCGACCACGATGGCCAGCGCGTCCGCGGCGACCATGCCCAGGGTGGAGCCCAGCCACACGCCGAACCAGCCGTGCTGGGTGGCCAGCGTGATGGTGGCGAGCATCGTCTTGTCGCCGAGCTCGGCCAGGAAGAAGGACGCCGTGACGGCGACGAACGCGGACCGGGTGGTCTGGCCCGCCTTCTGCTTCTCCTCCTCGGTGAGCCGGTCGCCGCGCAGCGTCCACGCACCGAACACCAGGAAGGCCAGCGCCGCCGAGAGCGCGATCCACCCGGTCGGGATGGTGGCACCCAGGCCGTACCCGACGGCCACGGACACGAGGTGCACCACCGAGGTGGCGATGGTGATGCCGACGAGCACGGGCCAGGCGCGGTAGCGCGTGGCGAACGTCAGGGCCATCAACTGGGACTTGTCTCCCAGCTCGGCCACGAAGATCACGCCGAAGCTGATCAGGAAGGCGCTGAGCACGCCGTTCATGTTTCCCTACCCCTCGATCTGGGGCCGGGCCGAAGGGAGGACCACTTCGACCCGGACAATGCCGGATCGAAGGTCTCGCTCGCCCGACCGAAGTCGGGCCTCGCGGCCGGGAGCCATGGGGCGCCAGTATGTCGACCGCGAAGTTGGGAGCTACTCCCCTTCGCTGGAGGCACTGTACCCCATCGATCCAGACCGGCGTCCAGCCCCGAGTGAGCTGCTTCACCGTGTCGCGTGTCGGTACGTGTCGTACGTTCGTTCAGGAGAGCCGACACACGGAGGACCCATGCCCGACGCCGTCATCGTCGACGCGGTGCGCACCCCCATCGGGAGGCGCAACGGCACGCTCGCCGACATCCACCCCGCCGACCTGGCCGGATACGTGCTGCAGGACCTCCAGCGACGCACGGGCATCGACCCGGAGACCATCGACGACGTCGTGTGGGGCTGTGTCAACCAGGTCGGCGACCAGGCGGCGCAGATCGGCCGCTACGCGGTGCTCGCCGCGGGCTGGCCCGAGACGGTCGCCGGCATCACCGTCAACCGGGCGTGCGGGTCGAGCCAGTCCGCCTTCGACTTCGCCGCGGGCATGGTCATGGCCGGCCAGTACGACGTCGTCGTCGCCGGTGGCGTCGAGTCGATGACCCGGGTGCCACTCGGCGCGGGCCGCGACCTGGGCCGCCCGTTCGGCCCGCTGGTCCGGGAGCGGTACGCGGCCGACCTGACCGGTGGCGAGTTCCCCGGCGGGGACTTCAACCAGGGTGTGGGCGCCGAGCGCATCGCGAAGAAGTGGGGTTTCAGCAGGCGGCGGCTCGACGAGTACGCGTCCCGGTCGCACGAGCTGGCCGCCGCGGCGATCGACTCGGGCGCCTTCGCGGGCCAGCTCGCCCGCATCCCGGGCAAGGAGGACTTCACCGCGGACGAGGGGCTGCGCCGCGGGACCACCCCGGACAAGCTCGCCGCCCTCGAGCCCTCGTTCACCGAGGACGGGGTGATCCACGCGGGCAACGCCTCGCAGATCTCCGACGGCGCGTCCGCCGTGCTGATCACCACCCCGGAGCGGGCCGGGGAGCTGGGCCTGACCCCGATCGCGCGCTACCACTCCGGCGCGGTCTCCGGCGCGGACCCGCTGATGATGCTCACCGGCCCCATCCCCGCCACCCAGAAGGTGCTCAAGCGCTCCGGCCTGTCGATCTCCGACATCGGCGCGTTCGAGGTCAACGAGGCCTTCGCCCCCGTCCCGCTGGCCTGGCAGGCGGAGCTGGGCGCCGAGGACAAGGTGCTCAACCCCCTCGGCGGCGCCATCGCCGTCGGGCACCCGCTGGGCGCCTCGGGCACGATCCTCATGACGCGGCTGCTGCACCACATGCGGGACAAGTCGATCCGCTACGGCCTGCAGACCATGTGCGAGGGCGGCGGCACCGCGAACGCGACCATCGTCGAGCTCCTCTGACCGTGCGCGGCGATCGTCGCCGGAGCGACGATCGCCGCGCACGACCGTCATGACGCCCGTTTCCCAGAACAACCACAGGGAAGTCTCAGCTTCGGGGCTCACAGTCATGGCCATGACCGACGAGCAGCGGGGTCAGACCCGGCCCGATGGGGACGTTGCACCGCACGCCACCAGCGCCGGGGACTCCTCCACCCAGCAGACCCAGACCGTCCCGGGCGGCAGCGACGGCGCCTCCTACGAGGCCCGTTCCGGCTCGCCGTACGCCTACGGACAGAGTTCGGTGTACGGCACCCCGGGGTACGCCCAGAGCGTGAGCGGAGACCAGGGCAGGCCCTACGGCAGCCCCGCGTACGGCCCGTACGCGGGCTCCCAGCCGACCTACGGCGCGCCGGGGATGCCCGGCACCGCCGGAGACGGCCCCACCGACCCGCCGTCCGGCACCACCGCGGTGCTCGAGGGCGACAAGCCCGGCAAGCCGTCGCGGCCGATGACCGGGATCGTGGTCGCGGCACTGATCGCGGGCCTGGTGGGCGGCGGCGCGGGCTTCGGCGGCGCGTACGCCCTGCTCGACCGGCCCTCCGCGGCGTCGAGCAGCACGCTGACCGGGCAGCCCGCCACGAACGCGTCCACCACCCCGATCGACGGGAGCGTGCAGGCCGCGGCGGCGAAGGCCACCCCCAGCACCGTCGACATCCGGGTGACGACCTCCCAGGGCACCGCCGAGGGCTCCGGGGTGATCCTCACCGCCGACGGGGACGTCCTGACCAACAACCACGTCGTCGCGGGCTCGACGGGCCGCATCCAGGTCACCCTGTCCGACGGCAGCACCCACACCGCGACGCTCGTCGGCACCTCGCCGAGCTACGACCTCGCGGTGATCAAGCTGGACGGCGTCTCCGGGCTCACCGCCGCGACGCTCGGCCGGTCCGCGGACGTCGCCGTCGGGCAGCAGGTCGTGGCGATCGGCTCGCCGCAGGGCCTGACCGGCACCGTCACCACCGGCATCGTGTCCGCCCTCAACCGGACCGTCGCGGTCCAGGGCGAGGACGGCTCCGGCGTCGTCTACAACGGGCTGCAGACCGACGCGCCCATCAACCAGGGCAACTCCGGCGGCCCGCTGGTCAACCTCGACGGCCAGGTCGTCGGCATCAACTCGGCCATCGCGACCGCGGGGCAGAGCACCGGCTCCGTCGGCCTCGGCTTCGCGATCCCGGTCGACCAGGCACGCCGGGTCGCCCAGGAGATCATGGACACCGGGCACGCCACCAAGCCCGTCCTCGGCGTGCAGGGGTCGACCGGCGGCTCGAACTCGGCCACCACGGGCGCCACGGTCGAGCAGGTCACGGCCGGCGGCCCGGCCGCCGCGGCCGGCCTGGCGCAGGGGGACGTCGTGACGAAGGTCGGGGACGCGACCGTCAGCGACTTCTCCGACCTCATCGCCCGGATCGGCTCCTACAGCCCCGGTGACCGGGTCACGCTCACCCTGAGCTCGGGCCGCACCGTGGACGTCACGTTGGGGAGCACCGAGGACACCGGTGCCACCACCAGCAGCGGCGGCACCACCCAGAGCGTGCCCCAGCAGCAGAACCCCTTCGGCGGCCTCAACCCGTTCTCCCGCGGGGGCAACTGACCTCGTGAGCGGCGATGGTCGCCCTGGCGACCATCGCCGCTCACGGCTTCGCTCGCGGCTGTCGCAGCCACTCCCGCACGGCGTCGGAGTCGGCGCCCAGTGCGGGCGGGGTGCGGCGGTACTGCGGCGGGGTCAGCGACCACTCCACGGGGTTGCGGACCGTTCCGACGCCCCCACCCGGGTGGACGACCGGGTCCAGCCCCAGGCTCTCCGCCAGCGCGACGCCCTGGTCCACCGTGTTGATCGGGCCGCAGGGCACCCCGGCGGCGCTCAGCACGTCGAACCACTCCTGGGCGCCGCGGGTGGCCAGCCGCTCCAGCAGCAGCGGCCGCAGCTCGTCCCGGTTGCGGTTGCGGTCCACCATGGAGCCGAACCGCGGGTCGGCGAGCAGCTCCGGCACCCCGAGGGCGCCGCACAGCCTGCGGAACTGGTGGTCGTTGGCGGCGATGACGATCAGGTCGCCGTCCGCCGTCGGCAGCGGCTCGTACGGGAACAGCGACTGGTGCGCGTTGCCCATCCGGGTCGGGACCACGCCGCCCGCCACCCAGGCGGAGGTCTTGTCGACCATGCAGGACAGCGCCGTGGACAGCAGGTTCGTCTTCAGGTGCTGGCCCTCGCCGGTGGCGTCCCGGTGGCGCAGCGCCCCCAGGATGGCGGTGCTGGCGTGCAGCCCGCACATCACGTCGAACAGCGCGATGGCCGCCCGGGTGGGCTCGCCGTCCGCGCCCCCGGTGAGGCTCATCAGCCCGGACGTCGCCTGGACCACCAGGTCGTAGCCGCCCAGCTGCGCCCCGCCGCGGTCGCCGAACCCGGTGATCGAGCAGTAGACGACGCCGGGGTTCGCGGCGCGGACGGTCGGCTCGTCGAGCCCGAACCGGGCCGTGGTGCCCGCCATGAAGTTCTCGATCAGCACGTCGGCGCGGGCGGCGAGGGCCTGGGCGGTGGCCCGGTCGTCCGGATCCTTCAGGTCCAGGACGATCGAGTGCTTGTTGCGGTTGATCGAGAGGTAGTAGGTCGCCTCCGGCCCGTCCGGCCGCTCGACGACGGGGGGTCGCCAGGTCCGGGTGTCGTCCCCGTGCCCCGGGCCCTCCACCTTGATCACGGTGGCACCCATGTCCCCCAACACCATGGTGGCGTAGGGGCCGGCGAGCACTCGGGAGAAGTCGGCCACCACGAGCCCGGCCAGGGGCCCGGCGGATTCCTCGTCGATCACCCCCCGACCTTAGGTCGCGGCTGCGCCGCCCGTGCGCGGTAAGTGGTGCCAGAGCACCACTTACCACTCACGAGCGGCGCAGCCGCCGTCCGAAGGCGCGGTCAGAACACGATGCCGAGCACGATCAGGGCCACCCCGACCAGCGCCGCGACGGCCGCGATCCACGCCCAGATCTTCTGGCCGCCGCGGGCGGAGTCGGTGAGCTCCTCCTCGGTGCGCGTGGACAGGACGAAGGGGACCGCGGAGTCGCGGGGCGGGCGGATGACCAGCGGGCCGTCGCGGTCGTCGACCTCGCCGAGGACGTACATCCGGGTGCCGGGCCGCAGCACGTGCTCGGTGTGCTGGTAGCCGATCGTCTCGTCGCGGTCGCCGCCCATCAGCGCCCCCAGGACCCCGGCGACGCCGGCGGGCTGCCGGTCGTGAGCCTGCTCGAAGCGGTCCAGGACCTGCTCGGCACCGTCGGGGCGACGGCCGCCGTGGTCGACACCGATGGTGTGCCCGTCCCGCAGCAGCGCCCAGCCGTGCGGGGAGGTCATGTCGGAGACGGTCTCGGTGCGGGTGCTCACGCGCGTGTCGCCGTCGGTGTCCCGGTCGTAGTGCTTGTAGCGGCGCTGCACCCGCGTGGAGTACCAGACGCAGTCGGTGCCGGTGAGCTCGGAGCGCAGCATCCCGACGGGCGCGGGCACGGTCTCACCGACCACCTCGCAGACCTTGCGGAGGTTCCCCGGGCCCGTGAGCTCGGTGGAGATCCGCTGCAGCTCCAGCAGCTCCGGCACGGACAGCGTCTCCGCCGCCATCATGGCATGCACCTTGCGCTGCGACCGGGCAGCGCCCCAGAGGCAGCCGGCGGCCGCCACCAGCAGGATGATCCCGATCCACAGCATGTCCCTCGTCCTCTCGCGTCGGTGAGGAGAACGCTAGGGATCGCCCGGGCCGTGGGCCTCAGTGCTACTACCACCTTGGTCGTGAGTGGTAAGTACCGCTCTGGCACCACTTACCACTCACGGGCGCCTGCGGCGGACGGGGTCCAGCCGGCGCACGACCAGCCCGGTGACGACCACCAACACCAGGCCCATGCCCGCCAGCACACCCGCGCCGAGCAGCCAGTGCGCCGCGTCGTGGGTCCAGAGCGGGTCGGGGCCCTCGCGGGCGGTGAGGTTGAGATCGGCGGTGACCGCGCCCATCGCGTAGGCCCACCGCGAGGGCACGAGCCAGGCGAACTGCTCGAGTCCCGGCCGGTCGAACACCGGGAACAGCCCGCCGGACACGACGAGCTCGATCATGAGCACCAGCACGAGCAGCGGCATGCCGCGGTCGGCGTTGCCGATGGCGGCGGAGACGACGAGCCCGATCAGCATCGTCGCGACGGTGACGCCGACGACGGCGAGCAGCACCTCCAGCAGCCCGGAGCCGAGCAGGACCGCGTCGTCCGGCATCCGGCGCCCGACGAGCGCGAGCAGGGTGAAGACCGCCGCCTGCAGCCCCGTGATCAGGCCCAGCACCGAGAGCTTGGACAGCAGGTACGCCGGGATGGACAGGCCGATGGCGCGTTCGCGGACGTAGACGGGCCGTTCCTTGACCAGCTCGCGGATGGACGCCGCGATGCCCATCAGCGCCCCGCCGAGGATCAGCACGAGCATCAGCTGGCTCGGTTGGAACTCCTTGAGCTGGACCGCCTCGCGCGTGCTCAGGCCCGAGTCCCCCGGGACGAGCCGGGCCAGTGCGGCCAGCACCAGCGGCAGCCCGACGAGGAAGGCCGCGTACTGCCGGTCGGCCGCGATCACCGCGAGGTAGCGGCGGCACAGGACCGACAGCTGGGTGCCGAAGCCCTGCTGTCGCCGGGCCGCGGTCGGTGCGGCGCGCTCGACGATCCGCGGCATCCCCATCGTCGGCTGGGCGACGTACTCGGAGTGCTGGCGCGAGGCGCGGTACCGCTGGGCGAGCTGCTCCCCCGGCACCTGCTCCAACAGCAGGAACATCTCGGCGTAGTCGGGGGTGCGGAAGTACTCCAACGCCTCCCGCGGCGGCCCGAAGTAGGCCACGTGCCCGCCGGGGGCGAGGACCAGCAGCCGGTCGCAGAGGTCCAGGTTGAGCACGGAGTGGGTCACGACGACGACCGTCCGCGCCCCGTCCGCCAGCCCCCGCAGGGTCTGCATCACCGACTTGTCCAGGCCGGGGTCCAGACCGGAGGTGGGCTCGTCGAGGAAGAGCAGGGACGGCTTGGTGAGCAGCTCCAGCGCGACCGAGGTGCGCTTGCGCTGGCCGCCGGACAGGGTGTCGATGCGCTGCTCGGCCTGCCCGGTGAGGGTCAGCTCGGCGAGCACCTCGTCGATCCGCCGCTCCCGGTCGGCCTCCGGGACGTCCGACGGGAAGCGCAGCCGGGCGGCGTAGCGCAGCGCGCGGCGCACCGTGAGCTGCGGGTGCAGCACGTCGTCCTGGGGGACGAGGCCGATGCGGTGGCGCAGCTCGTCGTACTCGGCGTAGAGGTCGCGGCCCGCGTACCGGACCTCGCCGACGTCCGCCGGGCGGGCCCCGGTCAGCGCGTTCAGCAGCGTGGACTTGCCCGCCCCGGACGGCCCGACGACCGCGAGCAGGCTGCGGCCGGACAGCGCGAACGAGACGTCTCGCAGCAGGGTCTTGCCCGAGTCGGTGGTGACGCTCGCGCCCTCCACCGTGAACCCGACGTCTCCGGTGTCCTCGGCGGAGACGAGCCGGTCGCCGTGCAGCTGCAGCAGGGCGTGGCCGATGCCGATGACGTCCCGCGCGCCGATGTCGGCGGTGGTGACCCGGACCCCGTTGACGAACGTGCCGTTCCCGCTGTTCAGGTCCACGATCCGCCAGCTCGTGCCGGTGCGGTGCAGCTCGGCGTGGCGGCGGGAGACGAGCAGGTCGTCCAGCACGACGTCGTTGTCCGGGAGCCTGCCGATCGTCAGCCTGCCGGTGCCGACGTGCCGGACGGACGTCTGGCCGCCCTGGCGGGTGAGGACCTCCGCCACGGGGGCCGCGGGCGCGTGCGGGGCGGGCCGCACCTCGACGATCGCCGAGTCGTCGGTGTCCCCCAGCCGGACCGACACCGGCCCGGCCAGCGACAGCGAGGTGACCCGCCTGCCGTCGACCCAGGTGCCGTTGCGGGACGCGTCGGTGAGCAGCCAGCCCTGGGGGGTCAGCTCGACGACGACGTGCCGGCGGGAGGCGCGCGGGTGTCCGACGTCGAGATCCGCCTCGGGCCCGCGGCCGATCACGAACGGCCGCCCGGTGGGGACCGGGAGCGTGCGACCCCCCACGACGATCTCCAAGGGGGGCGGCGCCATGGCGGGAGAGTAGCGATGCGCGAAGTTACCCGTCAGTCATAGGATCGCGGTCACAACCGACACCCGTGGAGTCGACGATGACGAACCTGGCCGCGAACCTGGTCGCGACCGCCCGCACGCAGCCGCAGCACCCGGCGATCAAGCTGGACGAGTACGTGCTGGACTACGCCGCCCTGCACGCCGCCGCCGCGGCCGTGGCCGGGGACCTGCGCGAGCAGGGCGTGGAACCGGGCGACCGGGTCGGCCTCGTGCTCCCGAACGTGCCCGCCTACCCGATCCTGTTCTACGGCGCGCTGCTCGCGGGCGCCGTGGTGGTCCCGATGAACCCGCTGCTCAAGGCCCGCGAGGTGGAGTACTACCTGGGCGACTCCGGGATGAAGGTCGTCTACGGCTGGGACGGGTCCGGGGACGTCGTGCCCACCGCGGCCGAGGCCGTCGGGATCACCGGGATCGTCGTCCCGGCCACCGGTCCGACCGGGCTGCGGGGCACGCCCGTCGAGGAGCCGGTCGAGCGCGCGGACGACGACACCGCCGTCATCCTCTACACCTCCGGCACCACGGGCCAGCCCAAGGGCGCCGAGCTGACCCACCACAACCTCGCCTCCAACGCGGCCACCACCAGCGAGACCCTGATCGAGATCGGCCCGGACGACGTGATCATGGGCTGCCTGCCCCTGTTCCACGTCTTCGGCCTGACCTGCGGCCTCAACGCCGCCGTCCGGGCGGGCGCCACCCTGACCCTGATCCCGCGCTTCGACCCGGCCAAGGCGCTGCAGGTGGTCGCCCGGGACGGGGTCACCGTGTTCGAGGGCGTGCCCACCATGTACGCGGCCATGCTGCACAGCCCCGACGCGGGCAGCGCGGACATGTCCTCGCTGCGCACCTGCATCACCGGCGGCTCCGCGATGCCCGTGGAGATCCTCAAGCAGTTCGAGTCCACCTTCGGCTGCCAGGTCTTCGAGGGCTACGGCCTGTCCGAGACCGCGCCGGTCGCCTCGTTCAACCAGCCCGGCCACGAGCGCAAGCCCGGCACCATCGGCTTCCCGGTCCGCGGCTGCGAGATGCGTGTGGTGGACGACGAGGGCCGGGACGTACCCGACGGCGAGCCCGGCGAGATCGCCATCCGCGGCGAGAACGTCATGAAGGGCTACTGGAACCGCCCCGAGGCCACCGCCGAGGCCATCCCCGACGGCTGGTTCCGCTCCGGCGACATCGCCACCCGGGACGCCGACGGCTACTACACCATCGTCGACCGCAAGAAGGACCTGATCATCCGCGGCGGCTACAACGTCTACCCGCGCGAGGTCGAGGAGACCCTCTACGAGCACCCCGCCGTCGCCGAGGCCGCTGTGATCGGCATCAAGCACGCCGACCTCGGGGAGGAGATCGGCGCCGCCGTCGCCCTCAAGCCCGGCGCCGAGGCCACCGCCGAGGAGCTGCAGCAGTTCGTCAAGGAGCGCCTCGCCGCGTACAAGTACCCGCGCAGCGTCTGGCTCGTCGACGCCCTGCCCAAGGGCCCGACCGGCAAGATCCTCCGCCGCAACGTCGAGCCCCCCACCGAGTAGCAGCCAACGGCGCGTTCGCTCACCAGGTGTGAGCGAACGCGCCGTTCGCCGGTCAGGGGGTGGTGCTGCGCCTGCGGCGGACCAGCGCCGCGACACCTGCGGAGAGCGCGCTGACCACCACGACGAGCGCGGCGGCGACCAGCGACGCCACCAGCGGGTTGTCGAAGATCCCGCCCGAGAGCACGCCGAGCAGGGCGTACGCGATCGCCCACGCCACGCAGGCGGCCAGGGCGGTCGGCAGCAGCCGCCGCCAGGGGTAGCCGAGCGTGCCCGCGGCCACGAGGGTCGGGATGCGGCCCGCGGGCACCAGCCGCCCGACGACGATCAGCTGCCACCCCCACCGCGTGAACCGCACCCGCGCGGACTCCAGCTGCTCGGGGGTGCGGCCCCGGGAGACGAGCCGGACCGCCCGCTCGCCGCCGATCTTGGCGACCGCGTAGGTCACGACGTCCCCGACCCACGCGCCGAGCACGGACACGACCAGCACGAGCGGCAGCGACAGGTGGTGGGTGGTCATCGCGACGGCCGCGGCCGCGCCGACCAGGGCGCCCGTCGGCACCACCGGGACGATCGAGCCGAGCAGCACGGCGAACGCGAGTGCCGGGTAGCCGATGGTCTGCGGGTCGGTCCAGTCCACGGCGAGCGTGCTCACCCGGCCCCCTGCAGCGACACGTCCTCGCCGGGCCGGGCGATGCGGACGCGGTGGGCGTTGCCGAGTTCCGCGGCCGCGGCGGCGAACCGGTGCGGCGGGTCGTGCAGCAGCGCCCGCATGCGTTCCCCGTGTCCGGCCGGGGCGCGGGTGAGGCCCGCGACGGCGAGGGTGCCCCAGTGCACCGGCACCGCCAGCCGCGGGCGCAGCACGTCCACCGCGGCGGCGGCGCGCTCCGGGTCGAGGTGCCCGGGCCCGAGGTTCGGGCCCCAGCCCCACACCGGGAGCAGCGCGACGTCGAGCTCGCCGAAGGAGCCCATGCCGTCGAACAGGTCGGTGTCGCCCGCGGCGTAGACCCGCAGCCCGTCCGCCTCGAGGATGTGGCCGAGCGCCGGGGAGTCGGGTCCGCGGGTGGAGCGCGGGCCCCAGCGGTGCCCGGAGTGGTCGGCGTAGGTCGCGGTGATCCGCAGGCCGTCGTCGACGATCGTCTGCCCGACGTCGATCTCCTCGACCCGGCGGATCCCGCGCCTGCGCACCCACTCGGCCGAGCCCCGCGGGACGATCACCCGGGTGTCCGGGCGCAGCAGCCGCAGCGAGGGGACGTGCAGGTGGTCACCGTGCAGGTGCGAGATCAGCACGACGTCCGCGTCCGCCCAGTCCTGCGCCCGCAGCGGCGCGACCACCCGGCGCAGCAACGAGACCCGCGAGGTCAGCACCGGGTCGGTGAGCACGACCTTCCCACCCAGCTCCAGCCGGACGGTGGAGTGGCCGAGGAAGCGCAGCGCGGGCACGCCGAGAGGCTACGCGAACCGCACGGGCTGCCCCGTCGACTCCAGCACCGCCTGCCACAGGTCGCCGTTGGGGTCGACCTGGTTGCGCTTGCTGACCGCCAGCTCCATCGGGATGTGCACGAACCGGCGCCGCACCCGCCCGACGACCATGGCCGTGCGCCCCGACATCGCCGCGTGCACGGCGGCCTGCGACAGCCGCACCGTGTACACGCTGTCGTACGGGTTCGCCGGCACGGAGCGGATCGCGTACGAGGGGTCGATGTAGCGCACCGAGGTCTCGATCTCGCGCGCCGCGAAGTCGTCCTCGATCCGCGCGCGCAGGAAGCGGCCGATGTCCCCCAGCCGCCGGTTGCCCGACGCGTCCGTGGACGAGACCTCCTCCATCAGCTCCTGCCCGGCCCCCTCCGCCACGACGACCACCGCGTGCCCGCGCTGCCTCACCCGGTCCCGCAGGTGGTCGAGCAGCGAGTCCAGCGAGAACGGGACCTCGGGGATCAGCACGACGTCGGCGTCCGAGCGGGCGAGCGAGGCGTAGCAGGCGATGAAGCCGGAGTGCCTGCCCATCAGCTTGACCAGCCCGACGCCGTTGGCCGTGGACTTGGCCTCGACGGTCACCGCGCGGATGGACTCCGCCGCCCGGGAGAAGGCCGTCTGGAAGCCGAAGCTCTGGTCGATGTAGGGGATGTCGTTGTCGATCGTCTTCGGGATGCCGACGACGGCGATCTTCAGGTTGCGCTCCCGCACCACCCGCTCGATGGCCATGGCGCCGCGCATGGTCCCGTCGCCGCCGATCACGAACAGGATGTTCAGGTGCATCCGCTCGAGGCAGTCGACGATCTCCTCGGGGTCCTGGGCGCCGCGGGAGGTGCCCAGGACGGTGCCGCCGTCCGTCGCGATGTCCCGGACGTACTGCGGGGTGAGCTCGACCTCGTCGTAGCCGTAGGAGGAGATGAAGCCCTGGAAGCCGTTGCGGAACCCGACGACGCGCTTGACGCCGTAGTGGTAGGTCAGCGAGCGGACCAGGCCCGCGATCACGTCGTTGAGCCCCGGGCACAGCCCGCCGCAGGTCACGATGCCCGCGCGGGTCTTGGACGGGTCGAAGTAGATCTTGCGGCGCGGCCCGCAGGGTTCGAGGCCGGGCAGCTCGTCGAGGGAGACGCCGCGGGCGCGGATGCCGGCGACGGTGTCGTCGAGCAGCACCCGGTCGTCCTCGTCGACGTAGTGCTCGGTGGTCGCGCGCGCGTCCAGCAGGTGAGCCATCGGGGACTCGATGCGGCTGGTGCCGAGCTTCGCGATCGCGAGGTCCGCCTGGGTGACGCCCTGCGAGCGGGAGAGGTGCACGACGTTGTCGGCCGACAAGGGGGTTCCCTCCGTAGCGTTCCCGAGCGTTCGGAATCGAATCAGACCATACCGAGCACCCGGTCGACGGTGATCAGGACGACGACGCGCTCCGGGTTCGCGCGCGGCGTGCGGTAGCGCTTCGCATAGCGTACTTCGGCGTCCCGCACCGCCTCCGGATCGTCGAGCACCACGGCGGTCCCCTCCAGCGAGGACCAGCGCCGCCCGTCGACCTGGGACACGACCACCCGCCCCGTGGCCCGCGCGTTGACCGCCTTCTGCGAACCGCCCCGGCAGATCACCCGGGCGGTGCCCTCCTCGACGTCGATCGTGGCGCCCACCGGCACGACGTGCGGCGTGCCGTCGGTGCGCAGCGTCACGAGGGTGACGAGGTGCCGCTCGGTCCAGAACTCCCGGAACTCCTCGGAGACGACGTCGGGGGCCAGCCGGGTGCGCAGGGGACGGTCCATGGCGTCATCTTGCGCCGTGGCCGGGGCGGGCCGGGGTGGGGGCGGGTGCGGGACGGGCGATCGCGCCGATGTTCGCGGCCACGACCAGGGCGATGGCCACGGCCGAGAGGACCGTGAGGGGTTGGTCGAGGACGAGGGCGCCCGCCAGCGCGGCGACGGCCGGGGACAGGCTCATGATCACCGCGAAGGTGCTCGCCGGGACCGTGCGCAGCGCGAGGATCTCCAGCGAGTACGGGAGCAGCGAGGACAGCACGGCGACGGCGGCGCCGAGGGCCAGGACCGTCGGGTCCAGCAGGTCCGCCCCCGCCTCGGCGATCCCGACCGGGGCCACGAGGAGGGCCGCCACGCCGAACCCGAGGGCCAGGCCGTCGAGCCGCGCGAAGGTCCGCCCGGCCCGCTGCGCGAGCAGGATGTAGCAGGCCCACAGCGCGCCCGCCGCCAGCGCGAACGCCACCCCGACCGGGGACAGCGCGCCCGCGTCCGCCGCCCCCAGCAGCGCGACGCCCGCGAGCGCCAGGCCCGCCCACACCCACCGCAGCGTCCCCCGCGCGGTGAGCACGGACAGGGTCAGCGGCCCGAGCACCTCCAGGGTCACGGCGACGCCGAGCGGGATGCGCGAGATCGCCTCGTAGAAGCACAGGTTCATGCCGCCCAGGGCCAGGCCGTAGCCCAGCGCGGTCAGCACGTCGGCCCGCGTGCGCCCGCGCAGGGTGGGCCGGCAGACCAGCAGCAGCGCCGCCCCGGAGAGCCCGAGGCGCAGGGCGACCGCCCCGCCCGCGCCGACCCGCTCGAACAGCAGCGCCGCCACGGCGGCACCGAACTGCACGGAGAACTGCCCGCCCACGACCAACCCCACACGTCCCACACCATCGACGCTAGGGACCGCCGACGTCGCCGAGAAATGCCGTTCTCCCGGTGTTTATGCTCTGCAGGCATGAGCGCGGAGCTGCGGCACGTCCGGGCCTTCCTCGCGATCGCCGACGCCGGGACGATCACCGGTGCGGCGCGCGCGCTCGGGATCGGGCAGCCGGCGCTGTCCCGCACGCTGGCCCGCCTGGAAGGCCACCTCGGCGTGCGCCTGGTGGACCGCTCCACCCACCACCTCGCGCTGACGGCGGCGGGCACCGCCTTCCGCGAGCGGGCCCGCCGGGTGGTCGCCGAGGTGGACGCCGTGCTCGACCCTGCCCGGCTCACCGAGTGGACCACCGCTCCCCTGCGCCTCGGCTACGCCTGGTCGGCGCTCGGCGAGCAGACCCCGGAGCTGCTGCGCCGCTGGCGGGCCGCCCGCCCCGGGCTCCCGCTCGAGCTCGTCCAGATCGACACCGCGGACGCCGGGCTGGCCGACGGGCGCGCGCACGCCGCCGTCGTCCGGGGGCGGGTGCGGGTGCCGGGCACCCGGTCGGCCCGGCTGCCGGACGAGCGGCGCGTGGCCGCGCTCCCCGAGGGCGACGAGCTGGCGGCCCGCCCGTCGGTGCTGCTCGCCGACCTGGCCGCCCGCACGGTCGCGCTGAACGACGAGACCGGCACGACGACGCCCGGGCTCTGGCCCGCGGGCGCGCGCCCGTCCGTCTCGTGGGTGGGCTCGACGGCGGAGTGGCTGGTGGCGATCGCGTCCGGGCGGGCGGTCGGGGTCACGGCGGCCGCGACCGCGGTGCTGCACCGCTTCCCCGGCGTGGCCTACGTCCCGATCGCCGACGCGCCGCCGCTGCCGGTCCACCTCGTCTGGCCCGACCCGCCGACCCACCCCGCGGTCCCCGAGCTCCTCGCCCTGGTCCAGCGGGTCAGTGGGGCGGACGAGACCCCTCGGGGGTGATCACGTGGGCAGGAGGGTCACGGTGCCCGCGCCCCCGTCGACGCGGACCCGGTCGCCGGTGTGGAGGCGCGTGGTCGCGTCCCCGCAGCCGACGACGGCCGGGATCCCGAGCTCGCGGGCGACGATCGCGGCGTGCGACAGCGGCGCCCCGACGTCCGTGACCACGGCCGCCACCCGGGGGAACAGCGGGGTCCAGCCGACGTTGGTCACGGTCGTCACGAGGATCTCACCGGGGTGCAGCGCGGCACCCTCGTCGACCGAGGTCAGCACCCGCGCCACGCCCTCGACGACGCCGGCGGCCCCCGCGAAACCCGTGATCGCGCCGCTCCGGACGGGCGGCTGCGCCCCCTCGACCCAGACGTCGGCGCGGCGGTCGGGGTCCGCGGCCCAGGCGAAGGGGTCGAAGGAGCCGCGGACGAACGACGGGTACGGCGGGAGGGCGGCGTAGCGGGCGTGCACGACCCTCCGAGCGGCGGCGCGTTCACCCAGCTCAGCGGCGCCGCGGAGGCCGGAGAGCAGCTCGACGAGCTCCAGGAAGGCGACCGGCGGCTCCAGGATCGCGTCCGCGCGGGCCGTCCACGCCCGCAGCACCGCGAACACCCGGACCACCTCGGAGCGGGAGCGCTCCCGACCCTCGGCCGCCGCGTTCCAGGACCGCACCGCGCGGCGCACGATCGGGGCGCGCCGGGCGGGCAGCCGCGCCCACGCCGCGTCCCGCGCCGCCCGGCGGGCGTCGAGGAGGGCGCCCGCCGCGGCGGCCCCGTCGACGGTCGACGCGGCGCCCGACCCGGGAGGGGCCCCGACCTCGAACTCGTCCGGGCCGCGGTGGCCCCACCGCCTGCGGTACTCCTCCGCGGTGAGCTCACCCCGCGCGACCTGCACCGCGCCGACGACCGGGCCCATGCTCGCCAGGTCGGCGCCGGTGGTGAGGGCGGCGGCGTCGGCGGGCCCGGCGAGCTTCTCCACGATCCACCGCGCACCCA
This sequence comes from Pseudonocardia oroxyli, assembly GCF_900102195.1. GTDB lineage: Bacteria > Actinomycetota > Actinomycetes > Mycobacteriales > Pseudonocardiaceae > Pseudonocardia > Pseudonocardia oroxyli. The sequence goes on along the minus strand of NZ_FNBE01000013.1, from coordinate 119,670 downwards.
GCAGTGCCTGCGGGTCGCTGCGGCCCGCGACCTGCAGCATGTCGCTCGCCCGTTCCAGCAGCGGCCGCAGCTCGGCGTCCCAGAGCGCGGCGAGGCCGGGGGCGTCGAGGTCCGCGATCCGCGCGACGAGCGCGGCGCAGTGCTCGGGATTCCCCTCGAGGAACGCCGTGACCTGCGGCTTCTCCCGCCGCACGGTGCGCAGCACCCCCCGCGCCGCGGGGATCAGCGCCCGCACCAACGCACGCCGCTCCAGCCTCGGCCGCGGCAGGTCGACGCCGGGCGGGATCCGGCCGAACGCGGAGCCGACGAGCCTGCGGAACACCGCCCGCGGCACCCCGACCGCCCCCGCGATCGCCGCGGACTGCGACAGGTCCATGTACGGGCGACCGCCGATCCGCCCGTACGCCTCGAAGCCGGGCAGCGCGGACGTCGTCATCGCGTGCGCGCTGAAGATCCGGATGAAGGACCAGGTCAACGGCGTCGGGGTGCCGGGGAGCGCCTCGCCGAGGTTGGTGTTGGTCCACAGGTGGTCGCGACCGCGGGAGTCGTTCCACGGATCGAGGACCGAGGTGATCGGGCGGGCCTGGAGCACCGCGAAGGCGCCGTCCGCGAGCGCCCACTCCAGGTCCGTCGGGCCGCCGTACAGCTCGGCGACCCGCCGGCCCAGCGCCACGAGCTCGGCGATCCGCACGTCGTCGAGCACGGCGGCCCGCCGCAGCTCGTCGGGCACCGGGCGTTCCTCGGTCCCGGTCTCCGTCCGCACGGTCCTGACCGCCTTGTCCCCGGTGCGCCGCTCGCGCACCGCCCCGGTCGCCGCGTCGGCCACCACCGAGTCGGGGGTGACCGCGCCGCCGACCACGGACTCCCCCAGCCCCCACGCGGCGTCGATCAGCATGCGGTCCGTCGCCCCCGTCACGGGGTCGGCGGTGAACAGCAAGCCTGCGGCCTCGGCCGCCACCAGCACCTGCACGACGACCGCGATCTCCGCGTCCGCCACCCCCGCGCGGGCCCGGTAGGCCACCGCCCGCGCGTTCCCCAGGGAGGCCCAGCAGCGCTGCACGGCCTCGAGCACGGCGTCCGCGCCCCGCACGTTCAGGTAGGTGTCCTGCTGCCCCGCGAACGACAGCCCCGGCAGGTCCTCGGCGGTGGCCGAGGACCGCACCGCCACCGCCGGCGCGCCGAGCTCGGCGTAGGCGGCCCGGATCGCCGCCGCCACGCCGTCGGGCCGCGTGCGAAAGGCCTGGTGGGCCGCGATCGTCACGTGGAAGCCCGCGGGCACGGGCAGCCCGGCGCGGGCCGCGCGAGCCAACGACGCCCCCTTGCCGCCCACCGTCTCCACGACGGCGTCGGGGCTCGCGAGCGGGAGCACGAAGGCGTCCATGGCGGGACGGTACCGCCGCGGCACATGAGAGATACTTGGCAAACGCAAGGTTATCGCTTGCCGTTCGCAACGACTCGTGGTCACCTGAAGGTGGCCCGGTCGGGCCCCGAACGGATGGAGATCACTCCCGTGAGTGCCGGCGTGGCCGAATCGCCCAGCAGTACCGCGACCGGGCGACCGGAGAGCCCGACCGTGGCGATCCTGGTCCTCGCGTCGTGCGGCCTCTTGATCTCGCTGATCCAGACGATGGTGGTGCCGCTGCTGCCGCAGTTCCCCCGCCTGATGTCGGTGTCGCCCTCGACCGCGGCCTGGCTCGTCACGGCCACCCTGGTCGCCGGTGCGGTCTCCGCGCCGGTGCTCGGCAGGCTCGGCGACATGTACGGCAAGCGCCGCATGCTCGTCGTCGCGCTCGCGCTGATCGTCGCAGGCTCGGCGATCGGCGCAGTGGCCCCGAACATCGCGGTGCTGCTGGTCGCGCGCGTGTTGCAGGGCACCGCGTTCGGGGTCATCGCGCTCGGCATGAGCCTGATGCGGGACATCCTGCCGCCGGGACGGGTGGGCAACGGCGTGGGGCTGATGAGCGCCTCGCTCGGTGTCGGCGGGGCGATCGGCCTGCCGCTGACCGGCCTCGTCGCCCAGTTCACGAGCTGGCGCTGGCTGTTCGCCGGAGCTGCGGTGATCGGTGTGCTGCAGATCGTGCTCGTCCAGCGGCTGATCCCGGAGTCGCGGGTGCGCACCGGCGGCCGGTTCGACGTCCTCGGCGCGGTCTGGCTGGGCGTCGCGCTGGTCTGCCTGCTGCTCGCCGTGTCGAAGGGCAGCGAATGGGGCTGGGCGGGCGCGCGGGTCCTGGGGCTGCTCGCCGCGGCCGTCGTTTTGCTCCCGCTGTGGGGCGTCTACGAGCTGCGCAAGCGCGGCCCGCTGGTGGACCTGCGGGTGTCCGCCCGGCCCGCCGTGCTCTGGACCAACGTCGCCACGCTGTGCATCGGCTTCTCGATGTTCGCCACGTTCATGCTGGCCACCCAGGTCCTGCAGGCCCCGGTCGAGACGGGCTACGGGTTCGGCATGTCGCTGATCGCGGCGGGCCTGGTGCTGCTGCCGCTCGGCGGCGCGATGGTGATCTTCTCGTCGACGTCCGCGCTGATCTCCCGGCTGCGGGGGCCGCGCACCACGCTCGTCGTCGGGCTGGCGCTCATGGTGCTCGGCAACGCGGGCTTCGCGCTCCTGCCGAGCTCGATCCCGGCGCTCATCGGGATCGCGACGGTCGGCTCCGTCGGCGCCACGCTCGCCTACTCCGCCCTGCCGCTGCTGATCATGCGGGCGGTCCCCCGGACCGAGACCGCCGCCGCGAACAGTCTCAACACGCTCATGCGCCAGCTCGGCACCTCGACCTGCACCGCGGTCGTGGCGGCCGTGGGCACGGCGATGGTGATGACCGTGGACGGCGAGGTCCACCCCACGGGCGGCGCCTTCAGCGTGGTGTTCCTCGCCGCCGCGGGCGCGGCCCTGGTCGGCATGGTGGTCGCGATGCTGACCCCGGCGCCGGTCGCGGTGGTCGCCCGGGCCGAGGCGACCGCCTGAGGACGGGTTGCTGGCGACAACCCAGGTGCGCGACTACCCTGGCGCGCATGCCGGACCCCGTCGACTTCGCCGAGTGGGACAGCGCTACCTGCTCGGTCGCCCGCACCGCCGCGCTGATCGGTGACGCCTGGACGGTGCTGGTGCTGCGGGACCTGTCCAACGGGGTCCGCCGGTTCGACGACCTGGCCGCGCACCTCGGCATCGCCCGCAACGTGCTCACCCGCAGGCTGGCCGGCCTCGTCGAGGGCGGTCTCGTGGTGAAGACGCCCTACCGCGAGCCCGGGCGCCGCGAACGCCACGAGTACCGGCTCACCCCGGCGGGTCGGGACCTGCGGATCGTGCTGAACGCCCTGAAGGACTGGGGCGACGAACACCTGGCGGGCGAGGCGGGCCCGCCGAACGTCACGCGCCACGAGGGCTGCGGCGCCGAGGTGCACGCCGAGCTGCGCTGCGCCGACGGCCACTGGATCGGCCCGGGTGATCGCCTGCGCTCCGAGCCGGGCCCGGGCGCCCGCCTGCGCGCCGCCGGCTGACCGACGGACCGCGCGTTCCGCTCGGGTCAGCGGGTGTCCCGGCGCAGCGGGTGCTCCGGGGGGATCTCGACGATCCCGATCACGACGCCGTCCGGGTCCGCGATCCACATCTCGTCGAGCCCCCAGGGCTCGCGGCGGGGCTCGCGGGTGACGGTCACCCCCGCGTCCACGATCTCCTTGTGCGCGGCGGCGAGGTCGCGCACCTGCATCCACAGCGCGACCCCCGCGCGCGGGCGGTCGGCCGGTTCCGAGGCGTGTCCGGAGACCTCCAGGAAACCGCCGCCGAGGTGGAACACCGTGCCGCCGGGGAACTCGCGGTAGACCGCGAGGCCGAGGCGGTCCCGGTAGAAGGCGGTGGTCACGTCCGGGTCGGCCGGGCGCAGCAGCACCCGGCCGGCGAGGATCTCCATTGCGGCGACTCTACAGCCGCGCCGCGGGCAGCCCCTCCGGCCCGACGGCCGCGTCGGGGTCGATCCGCAGTGCCGTCATGATCCGGGCCAGCCCGAGGTAGTGCGCGGCGGTCAGGGCGATCTCCACGATCTCGCGCTCGGCGAACCGCGCCGCGAGCGCCGCATAGTCCTCATCGGACACCTCGCCGTCCCGCACGAAGGACTCGGTGAACACGAGCGCGGCGCGCTGCGCCTCGTCGAACACACTCAGGTCTCCGCGGTCCAGGGCCGCGACCTGAGCGTCGGTGCCGCCCGCGGCCTTCGCGATCGGCACGTGCTGCTCCCACTCGTAGCGCGCCGCCAGCCGCCCGACCTGGAGGATGACGAGCTCGCGCACCAACGGGTCGAGTGCGAGGTCGGACAGGATCGCACCGCCGTACCGCAGCCACGGCCGGTAGGCCGTCTCGGCGTGCGCCAGCATCTGGAAGACGTGCAGCGCCGGCATCTTGGCGACGGTCGAGGCGACGGCGGGCGGGGCGGTCTCGGCGGTGAGGTACGTGACGCGGGCCATGACCTGCAGACCCTACGGAGCGGCGACGACCGCCGCCACGGCCCGCCGACCCCTCCGTCCATTGCGGACGGTGCACCCCGCTCAACTGGGCGGACCCGACGGACCCGTCGGTAGAACCATTCGGTACAACTCACCGGTAACATTTAATCGGATACCCAGCAATGACGATCGGCAGACGAGTGTAGACCCAGGTCACCTTCCGATCTCCGTGCAATTCCCGCTACGGTTCTCGCACCGCCCGACGTTCTCACCTGGTCTCCGCGTCGCCGTCCGCCGCCGGTCAGACCAGGAACTTCGGCGCGCCGTGACACGGAATTCCGACTGGAGGCACCGTATGAAGCCGTTCGTGGTCAACCGCCACGGTCGCCTCGTCTTCCCGGCCAACTTCTCACCGGATCTCGATTTCTCGGTACTGGACTCGGTCGCCGCCGCCGAAGCGGTCATCACGCGCGATTTCGAGTCCAAAGCCCCTACCGGAACGGACATCGCCGGACGTACCTACACGCGCCGCTTCGATCTGCTGCGAGACCTGGGCCAGAACCTGTTCTGGGTCAACCGGTGGGCGCTGACCCTCTACGACAAGCGCCCCACGCGCTGGCGGGACCTGCCGCGCACCCGGGAGGACGTCTTCCTCCCCACCGTCACCCCGTGGGTCGACGGCGCCGCGAAGGTCGAGGCCGTGCGCGCGGCCTGGGCGGGTCTGCCCGCCGGGCGGCACGGCGAGGTCGAGGAGCGGCTCTTCGCCCTGCTGTTCGACGTCTGGGCGCACCGTCGCCACCACGCCACGGGCCTCGCGGCCGTCAAGCCGACCGTGTCGGAGTTCCTCGACACCCCCGGCGCCCTGACCTTCGTCCTGCCCGAGCTGGAGCCGGACTACCCCGTCTTCTCCACGACCGAGATCCACGACGTCGCCGAGCCCGCCCCGGAGCTGGAGGCGCTGAGCCGGTGGGCGATGGTGCTGCACAACCAGTACCCGTGGACGCGGTCGCGGACCGAGCTGCGCGAGGCGGACGCGATCGGCGACGACGACGTCGTCATCGCCTTCCATCCGCGCACCCGGGAGGTGGCGGCGTTCCTCGACCGGGTCCGCCACGGCGCGCCCCTGAGGACCCGCCCCTCCCGGAACACCCCGACGCCCGCGGCGCCCGCCACGCCGTACCCGCCGGTCAAGATCGCCGACCAGGCGGTCAAGCCGACGATCGAGGCGCTCGCGATCGTGCGCGGTGAGCACGTCTGCGAGAACGAGGACGTCGTGCGGAACTCGAGCTTCTCCTGGTCGCCGATGAGCGCCGCGGAGATCAGCACCAAGACCGGCATCGAGCGGCGCCGCTACTCCGAGTACGACATCGGGGACCTGGCGCTGGCCGCCGCGGACGCCGCACTGGCCCACGCGGGCCGCCGGCCCGAGGAGATCGGCGCCGTGCTCGTCGCGACCTGCACCAGCGACCGGTTGATCCCGTCGATGTCGACCTGGCTGTCCGGTGAGCTGGGGATCCTGCAGACGCACTGCTCGGCGGACATCGTCGCGGCGTGCGCGGGCCTGCCGTACGGGCTCGCCGAGGCGATCCGCCAGCTGCAGGAGGTGAACCGCCCGGTGCTGCTGGTCTGCGTCGAGAAGTTCAGCGACAAGATCGGCGCGGTCCGGACCTCCCGGATGATCTTCGGGGACGGCGCCGCGGCGCTCGTCGTCGCACCCGCCGCGGAGGGGTCGGCGGGAGACGTCGAGTACGTGCAGACCTACGCCTCCGGACCGACGGCCCAGGTGAACTCGATCATCTGGCCGAACCCCGAGTTCGCAGGCGACATCACGGTCTACGGACCCGAGGTGAAGGCGCTCGTCGCCCGCTACCTCGAGCAGATGATCACCGAGCTCGACGGTCTCGGCGTGCTCGACGAGATCGAGCTGATCGTGCCGCACCAGGCCAACCGGACCATGATCGTCCAGCTCGCCGAGAAGGCCGGTCTGCGCGCCGACCAGCTCTACTTCGACATCGGCGACATGGGGAACGTCTCGGCCGCGTCCATCCCGATCGCCCTGTTCGACGCGGTCCGCGACGGCGTGATCGACGAGCCGACCAGGGTCTTCGCCCCGGGCTTCGGCGCGGGTGCCGTCGGCGGCTACGCCGTGCTGACGGTCGACCCGTCGATCATGGCCCCGGAGGTCGTGCTCCCCCGCGTGACCGGCGCGGTGCCCGCACCCCGCACGCCCGCGGCGCCCGCGGCGCCCGCGGCGGTCGCCCCCACCACGAGCGACGACGTTCGGGTGGCCTTCGGTGCCTGAGCGGTATAGCAGGATGGGCTCCGTGAGTTTCTCCCGGATTGCGATCGTCAACCGCGGTGAGCCCGCGATGCGGCTCATCCACGCCGTGCGCGAGTGGAACGCGGCGGGACACCACCCGCTGCGCACCATCGCGCTCTACACCGCCGTGGACCGGCGCGCGATGTTCGTGCGCGAGGCGGACGAGGCGGTGCTCATCGGCCCGGACGACCCCGACCACCTCGGACCGTCGCCCTACCTGGACTACGCGGAGCTCGAGCGCGCGCTGCGGGTCGCCCGTGCCGACGCCGTGTGGCCGGGCTGGGGCTTCGTGTCGGAGAAGGCGGAGTTCGCCGAGCTCTGCCGCACGCTCGGCATCACCTTCGTGGGGCCCTCGCCGGAGGTCATGCGGGACCTGGGCGACAAGATCGCGGCCAAGAAGCTCGCCGAGCGCGTCGGTGTGCCGCTGGCGGCGTGGTCCGGCGGGCCCGTCGCGGACCTCGCCGAGGCCCGGGAGAAGGCGGAGGCCATCGGCTACCCGCTGATGGTCAAGGCCACCGCGGGCGGCGGCGGGCGCGGCATCCGGAAGGTGAACCACCCCGACGACCTCGCCGAGGCCTTCGAGCGGGCCTCCTCCGAGGCGGCCAAGACCGCGGGGGACGCGACCGTCTTCCTGGAGCGCGCCATCTCCGGCGGCAGGCACGTCGAGGTTCAGGTCGTCGCCGACGCGACGGGTGACGTGTGGACGCTGGGCATCCGGGACTGCTCCGTCCAGCGCCGCAACCAGAAGGTCATCGAGGAGTCCGCCTCCACCGCGCTCGACGCCGAGCAGGAGGCCCTGCTGCGCAGCTCGGCCGCCGAGCTCGCCCGCGCCGCCGGGTACGTCAACGCGGGCACCGTGGAGTTCCTCTACGAGCCCAAGGAGCGGCTGCTGTCGTTCCTCGAGGTCAACACGCGGCTGCAGGTGGAGCACCCGGTCACCGAGGCGTGCACCGGCGTGGACATCGTCAAGCTGCAGCTGCACATCGCGGGCGGCGGGAAGCTCGCCGACATCGCCGCCGAGACCCCCCGCGGGACCGGCCACGCCATCGAGGCCCGGCTCACCGCCGAGGACCCGGAGCGCGAGTTCGCCCCCGCCCCCGGTCTGATCCAGCACCTCGCGCTGCCCTCGGGCCCGGGGATCCGGGTGGACACCGGCGTGGCGACCGGGGACCTCATCCCGGCCCAGTTCGACTCCATGATCGCGAAGATCATCGCGTGGGGCCGGGACCGGGACGAGGCGCGGGCGCGGCTGCTGCGCGCCCTGCGCCAGACCGCCGCGGTGATCGACGGCGGCACCACGAACAAGGCCTTCCTGCTCGACCTGCTGCAGCGCCCCGAGCTCGTCGAGGGCGACACCGACACCACCTGGCTCGACGGGCTGATGGCGCAGGGCTACACCCCGCCGCGCAGGCTCGACGTCGCACTGCTCGCCACCGCCGTCGAGGCGCACGACGGGCACGTGGCCCGCCAGCAGGACCGGCTGTTCGCCGCCGCCGAGCGCGGCCGTCCCGAGGTCGGCGCCGAGACCTGGCACCAGACGGACGTCCGGGCCGTCGGCGAGAGCTACCGGCTGCGCGTCGCCCGCGTCCGGGCCAAGCGCTACCGCGTGGAGCTCGACGGCACGCGCGTCGAGGTGGACGTCGAGCACGTCGGCCGGTTCGAGCGCAGGCTCACCGTCGCGGGCACCACCTACTCGGTGCTCGCCGCGCCGCAGGGCAGCGACTACCTCGTCGAGGTCGACGGGGCCGTGCACCGCATCTCCGGCGGCGAGGCGGGCATGGTCCGCGCGCCCGCCCCCGCCATGGTCGTCGCCGTCCCGGCCACGGCCGGGCAGCAGGTCGCCGAGGGGGACGTCGTCGCCGTCGTCGAGTCGATGAAGCTCGAGACCGCGCTGCGTGCGCCCTTCGCGGGCACCGTGGCCGAGGTCCTCGTGCCGGCGAACACCCAGGTCGAGGGCGGGACGAAGCTCGTCCGGCTGGAGCCCGCCGCGGAGGGCGGCGCCGTCGAGGCGAGCGGCGACCGCGCCGATCTCACCGCGCTGGCGGGCACGTCGGTCACCGACGACCCGGCGGACGTCGCCGCGGACGTGCTGACCGCGCTGCGCTGGCAGGTCCTCGGCTACGACGTCGACGCCCGCGAGGCCGCCCCGCTCGTCTCCACGCTGGACAAGGCGCGGGCCGCGCTGCCCGGCGCCGACCCCGCCGTGCTCGCGGGCGAGACCGCGGTGCTGCGCATCTTCACCGACCTGTCCGCGCTGTCGCGCAACCGGCGCGAGCGCGCGGGCGAGGACACGGTCGAGCCGGACGACGGCCGCAACCCGCAGGAGTACCTGCACTCCTTCCTCCAGTCCCGGGACACCGAGGGCCTGCCGCAGTCCTTCGTCGCGAAGCTGCGCCGGGCACTGGCGCACTACGGGACCGGCCCGGACGGTCCGGACCTCGAGCCCGCGCTGTACTGGATGTTCCTGGCGCACAAGCGGGCCACCGCGCACGAGGCCGTGATTCGCGGGCTCCTGCAGTGGCGGCTCGCGCACCCGGAGTCCCTGGCGCACCTGCCCGAGGACTACCTCCGCACGCTGGACGACCTCGTCGTCGCCACCCAGCTGCGGCACCCCGTGGTCGGCGACCTGGCCCGCCGGGTCCGCTACCACTGCTTCGACGCCCCGGCCGTGGAGGCCGAGCGGGAGCGGGTGCGCCGCGAGGTGCGCCAGGAGCTCGACGCGCTGCCCTCGGCGGGCGATCGGGACGCGGCGATCCAGCGGCTGGTCGGCTCGTCGGAGACGATCCTCGGCGTCTTCGCGGCGCAGCACAACGCGGCCCTGCTCGAGGTCATGACCCGGCGGTACTACCGCATCCGCGAGCTCGAGGACCTGCAGGTCATCGACGCCGTCGGGTTGCCGCTGCTCACCGCGCGCTACACCCACGCGGGCAGGCCGCGCACCGTGCTCGCCACGGTGATCGACAACAACGACCCGCGCCGCGCGCTGGCCGCCGCGAACCAGATGCGGCGCCGGGTGGAGGAGCTGCCCGAGGGCGACAAGGCCCTCGTCGACCTCTACGTCACCTCGACGCACACCGACGACGGGGGCGACCCCGACGCCCGCGCCGAGCGCGTCCGCGCCGCGGTGGGCGCCGTCCCGGTGGACAAGGTGGCCCGGATCGCGGTGGCGGTGCTGCCCAACCGGGAGACCGACGCGCTCGCCGACCCCGGCCCCGTCTGGTTCACCCTGCGACCCGAGGCGGACGGCACGCTCGTCGAGGACCGCACGCTACGCGGCCTGCACCCGCTCGTGGCCGAGCGGCTCGGGCTGTGGCGGCTCTCGAGTTTCGATCTGCGCAGACTTCCGTCTGAGACGGACGTTCATCTGTTCCACGCCACCGGCAAGAACGTGCGCGAGGACCAGCGGCTGATCGCGCTGGCGGACGTCCGGCGGCTGACGGTCCTGCGGGACGGCAGCGCCGACGCGCCCTCCGGCGAGCCTGCGGGCGGCGGCGTCATCCGGTCGGTGCCGGAGCTGGAGCGGGCCATCGACGCCTGCCTGGACTCCCTGCGCAGCGCGCGCAGCGCCGACCCCGCCCTGGCCAAGCTCGGGTGGAACCGGATCGTGCTGCACGTCTGGCCGGTCGTCGACATCCCGTTCTCCGAGCTCGACGCGGTCGTGCGGCCGCTCGCGGCGCGGACCGGCGCGCTGGGCCTCGAGCAGGTCCAGGTCGACTTCCGCACCGCCGAGGGCGCGCACCTGCTGCGGCTGACCCGCCCCCCGGGCGCGGGCCTGACCGTCAAGCTCGACGAGCCGCCCGCCGGCCCGATGCGCGAGCTCGACGCCTACGCCCAGAACGTCATCAAGGCGCAGCGCCGCGGCGCAGTCTACCCGTACGAGATCGTCGGGATGCTGGGCGAGTTCCAGGAGTACGACCTGCTCGACGGCTCGTTCGCGCCGGCCACGCCGGTCGACCGGGCCCCCGGGCTGAACACGGCCAACCTGGTGCTCGGCACCGTCACCGCGACGACCGCCAAGCAGCCCGAGGGCATGACCCGCGTGGTGCTGATCGGCGACCCGACCCGCGGGCTCGGCTCGCTGGCCGAGGCCGAGTGCGCCCGCGTGTGCGCGGCCATCACGCTCGCGCGGGAGCTGCGGGTGCCGATCGAGTGGTTCGCCGTGTCCTCGGGCGCGCGGATCGCCATGGACTCCGGCACGGAGAACATGGACTGGATCTCCCGGGCGCTGCGCGCGGTCGTGGAGTTCACCCAGGAGGGCGGCGAGATCAACGTCGTCGTCACCGGGATCAACGTCGGCGCCCAGCCCTACTGGAACGCCGAGGCCACGATGCTCATGCACACCAAGGGCATCCTGGTCATGACGCCGGACAGCGCGATGGTGCTGACCGGCAAGCAGTCCCTGGACTACTCCGGCGGCGTCTCGGCCGAGGACAACTTCGGCATCGGCGGCTACGACCGGATCATGGGCCCGAACGGCCAGGCGCAGTACTGGGCGCCGGACCTCGGCGCCGCCGTCGACACGTTGTTCCGGCACTACGAGCACTGCTACGTGGTGCCGGGCGAGCGGTTCCCGCGGCCCGCGCCGACCACGGACCCGGTGCAGCGGGACGTCACCACCGCGCCGCACGCCGGGCCGGAGTTCGCGACCGTCGGGGAGATCTTCTCCGCCGAGACGAACCCGGGCCGCAAGAAGCCCTTCGACATCCGCTCGGTGATGCGGGCGGTGGCCGACGCCGACCACGAGCCGCTCGAGCGCTGGGCGGACATGCACGACGCCGACTCGGTCGTCGTGTACGACGCCCACCTCGGCGGCCAGCCCGTGGCCCTGCTCGGCATCGAGTCCAAGCCGGTCCCCCGGCGCGGCATCGTGCCGGTCGACGGCCCCGAGCAGTTCACCGCGGGCACGCTGTTCCCCAAGTCGTCGAAGAAGACGGCGCGGGCGATCAACGCGGCGTCGGGCAACCGGCCCCTGGTCGTGCTGGCGAACCTGTCCGGGTTCGACGGCTCGCCGGAGTCGCTGCGCGGGCTGCAGCTGGAGTACGGCGCCGAGATCGGGCGGGCCATCGTCAACTTCGACGGCCCCATCGCCTTCTGCGTCGTCTCCCGCTACCACGGCGGCGCGTTCGTGGTCTTCTCCGCGACGCTGAACGACTCGATGGAGGTCGCCGCCGTCGAGGGCTCGTACGCGTCGGTGCTCGGCGGGGCGCCCGCCGCGGCCGTCGTGTTCGCGGGCGAGGTGCGCAAGCGGGTGGCCGCGGATCCGCGGGTGACCTCGCTCGAGGAGCGCATCGCCGCGTCGTCCGGTGCCGAGGCCGCGGGCCTGCGGGCCGAGCTCGCCGCCGTCCGGTCGGACGTCCGGTCGGAGAAGCTCGGCGACGTCGCCGAGGAGTTCGACTCCACCCACTCCATCCAGCGGGCCCAGCGCGTCGGGTCCGTTCACCAGATCGTCGATCCCCACCAGCTCCGGCCGTACCTCGTCGACGCGGTCCGCCGGGGCATGTCCCGAGTACTCGAGCGTCAGGAGACGTAGAAGATGACGAACGCCGCCCCTGCTCCCCGCACGGACGCCCAGCCCGAACCTCGCGTCGCCGTCGTCACCGGCGGGGCCCGGGGGATCGGGGCGGCGATCACCACCGCTCTCGCCCGCGACGGCGTGCACGTCGCCGCCGGGTACTCGTCGAACGCCAAGGCCGCCGAGGACCTGGCGGAGAAGCTGGGAGCGGAGGGGGCGTCGGTCTCCGTGCACCAGGGCAACGTCGGCGCGCCCGAGGACTGCGAGCGCGTCGTCGCCGACGTGCTGGAGCGCTACGGCCGCCTCGACTACCTGGTCAACAACGCCGGGATCACCGTCGACAAGACCGTGCGCAAGATGACGGTGGACGACTGGCACGCCGTGCTGCGGGTCAACCTGTCCGGCGCCTTCTACATGACCAAGGCCGTGCTGGACCACATGACCGGCAACGGCTTCGGCCGGATCGTGAACATCTCCTCCGTGGTCGGCGAGTCCGGCGCGGTGGGGCAGGCGAACTACGCGGCGTCGAAGTCCGGCCTGTTCGGGTTCTCCAAGTCCCTCGCCCAGGAGGTGGCGCGCAAGGGCGTCACGGTGAACTGCGTGGCGCCCGGCTACATCGAGACCGAGATGGTCGCGGCGGTGCCCGAGGAGGTCCTGCAGAAGCTCCTCAAGGGCGTCCCGGTCGGCCGCCTGGGCCAGGCGGACGAGATCGCGCGGGCCGTCCAGTTCCTGGTCGACGAGCGGGCGGGCTACATCACCGGCTCCGTGATCAGCGTCAACGGCGGGCTGGACATGGACTGACCGCGCCATGATCGTCGGGACTGGAGCGGGACCCGCGCTGAGCGCGGGTCCCGCTCCAGTCGCGGTGATCATGCCGCCAGGGCGAGGGCGCGTCGGACCACCGCCCGCACGTGGTCCGGCCGCTGCGTGACGTCCGCCCAGGTGAACCGCAGGACGGTCCACCCGGTGAGGGCGAGGGAGTTCTGCTTGGTGCGGTCGCCCTGGAACCGGCCCGGCTCGACGTGCCAGGCCCAGCCGTCCAGCTCGATCGCGACCCGCTGCTCCGGGAAGGCGACGTCCGCCTCCCAGGAACCGATCCGCAGGTTCGCCACCCAGCCGGTGAGGTGCGCGTCCCGCAGGATCTGGAGGAACAGCCGTTCCAGCCTCGACGCCGTCCGGTCCTGCGCCGCCACCAGCAGCGGGCGCAGCCGAGACCATCCCCGCGCGCCCAGGTTGCGGTGGTACGCGGCGACGAGCGGCGGCAGGGGGACGTGGCGCTGGAGCGCGCGGTCGAGGAAGGCCGCGCCGTCGGGCAGCGCCAGGGCGGTCTCGAGGACGGTCAGCTCGACCCCGGTGAGTCGGATGCCCCGCCGGACACCCAGATCCTCCGGCGCGAGGTCGCGACGGCGGACCACGATCCCCGGCCGCCCCCGTAGACGACTCCGCTGCGGCACGGTCACCCCGACGACCGGCGGGGCGCGGTCGGCGAGGCCGTGCACGAACGCCGCAGCCGGCCCGGACAGCACGCCGCGCGGGCCGAGCCACAGCACCACCGCCCAGGTGCGGGACGTGTCGGTCCACGGATGGTCCGACGCGTGGAACACCCGCGGGTAGACCTGCCGCCAGCGCCGCGAACGCACCCGCCTGCGCACGGCATCGTCCGACAGGCCGCAGGTGAGGGCCTGCCCGAGGCCCACCGTGCCGCCCTGTCGCGCGAGTACCACCGCGAGATCCACGGCGGGGAGGATGCCCGACGGCGACGATCCCGGAGGCGGATCGGGAGAAGACGTTCACATGATCGCCGGGACTGGAGCGAGACCCGCGCTGAGCGCGGATCCCGCTCCAGTCGCGGTGATCATGAGCCGCGGGTGCAGAGGCCCTTCGCGGCCAGGATGCGCTCCACCGCCTGGTCGGTGTCGGGGAGACCGGCCTGCTCGACCGCGTCGAGGATCGGGCCCGGGCGTTCGACGTTGCTCACCAGCGCCATGTCGGCGCCCGCCTGCAGGGCGGCGAGGCTCGCCTGGGCGGGGGTGAAGCTGCCGCTGATCGCCTTCATGGCGCCGAGGTCGTCGGTCATGACCATGCCGTCGAAGCCGAACTCGCCGCGCAGCAGCTGGTAGACGGCCGGGGTGAGGCTCGACGGCAGCGACCCGGTCAGGCCGGGGACGTCCAGGTGGCCGACCATCACCCCGACGTGCTCCTGGTCGAGCGATCCGAGCAGGTCGGCGTAGGGCTTCAGGTCGTCCTGGCGGAGCTGGTCCAGCGGCGGCACCGAGACGCGGCCCTGGTGCGAGTCGCCGGAGGAGTGCCCGTGCCCCGGGAAGTGCTTGAGCACGCCGTAGACCCCCGCCGCGCGCTGCCCCTCCTCCCAGGCCCGCGCGTACCGCGTGACGACGGCGGGGTCGTTCGAGAACGACCGGTCGCCGATGACGTCGGTGCGCGGCTGGTCGGACACGTCGACGGTCGGGGCGAGGTTCCAGGTCACCCCGCGCGCGAGCAGCTGCCTGCCGCGCTCCTCCCCCAGCGCCCGCACCTGCTCCGGGGTCCGCTGCGCCATCTGCCGGGCGCTGGGCAGGTCGCCGTCGAGGGCGTCGATGCGCTGGACGCGGCCGCCCTCGTCGTCGACCGCGACCGCGACCTTCGTCCGCGAGGCCTGCTGGACGGCGGCGAGCGCGTCGTTCTGCAGCAGCGCCGTGGGGTTGCCGCCGATGAAGATCCCGCCGACGTGGGAGTCCCGGACCGTCGCGACGGCCGCGGCCGGGTCGGCGGGGTCCACGCCGATCATCAGGCGCTGGGCCACCCGGTCCCGCGGGCTCATCGCGGCGACCAGCGGGGTGCAGGTGTTCGGGTCGGGTGAGGGGGCGGCGGGGGCCGAGGCCGGGGCGGCGGCGGCGTCCGCCGGGGCCGGGTCGCTGTGCGACGACAGCCCGATCCCCCCGCTCACCCCGGCGACCAGCGCTCCCACCACGAGTCCGGTGGTGAGGACGGAGACCATCCGCCGCCGTCGTCGGGGCGCGGGCCGATCGGGGTCGGTCCGCGCGGTCTCGCCGGGAGGGAAGCTCTCGATCCGCATCGCGCCCCAGTGTCCCCGACGCGGGACTCGCGGGTCCGAACCGGGGGACTCGCGGGTGCGCGAGTCGGACATCCTCAGGCGGGCGGCGGGACCTGCTCGCCTTCGACCGGGGGGCCGGGCGGGGTGCCGTCGCCGAAGGGGCGGCCACCCAGCGCCTCGCGCCCGTGCGGCTCCAGCCAGCCGGACGTGTCGGGGCCCTTCGGCACGATCCCGCTCGGGTTCAGGTTCCGGTGCACCCCGTAGTAGTGCTGCTTGATCTGCAGGAAGTCGATCGTGTCCCCGAAGCCGGGGGTCTGGAAGAGGTCGCGGGCGTAGGCCCACAGGACCGGCAGCTCGGTGAGCTTGGTCCGGTTGCACTTGAAGTGGCCGTGGTAGGCCGCGTCGAACCGGACGAGGGTGACCCACAGCCGGACGTCGACCTGGGTGATCGTGTCCCCGAGCAGGTAGCGCCGCCCCGCCAGCCGGGACGAGAGCGCGTCGAGCCGGGCGAACAACGCGTCGTACGCCCGGTCGTAGGACTCCTGGGAGCGGGCGAAGCCGCACTTGTACACGCCGTTGTTGACGTCGTGGAAGATCTCGTCGCTCAGCGCGTCCAGCTCGGCGCGGTGCTCCGCCGGGAACAGGTCCGGCGCGCCGGGCCGGTGGAACTCACGCCACTGCGTCGCGAGGTCCTCCTCCAGCTCCAGGTACGCGTTGGTGGCGACCTTCCCGCTCGCCACGTCCACGACCGCGGGCACGGTGACGCCCGCGGAGTAGCCCGGCACGGCCTTCTCGTAGGCCTCGCGCAGGTACTCGATCCCCAGGACCGGGTCGACGTTCCCGGGGTCGTTGTGGAAGCGCCAGGACCGCTCGTCGTGCAGCGGACCGGCGATCCCGAGCGACAGCACGGGCTCGAGCCCCAGCAACCGCCGGGAGATGATCACCCGGTTCGCCCACGGGCAGGCCCGGGCGCCCACCAACCGGTAGCGCCCGGGCTCGACCGGCCACGACGAGGACCCGTCCGCGGTGATCCGCTCCTGCACACCCAACGGTTCCCGCACGAAATCGCCGTCGCTCATGGTCGGAACCTACCCACGGGAGAAGAAGGCGCGCACGTCGGCGGCCACGTCTCCCGGCCGCTCCAGCGCCGCGAAGTGCCCGCCCTCGGCGAAGGTGCTCCAGTGGGTGATCGCGGAGTTGTCCCGCTCGGCGAAGGCCCGGATCGTCTGGAAGTCCGCGGCGAACACCGCCACCCCCGTGCGGGCCCGGTTGACCTGCGGTTCCGCGCCCGCCCGCGCCTCCTCGAAGTAGAACCGCGCGGCCGAGGCCGAGGTGTTGGTGAACCAGTACAGGGACGCCTGGGTCAGCACCTGGTCGCGGGTGACCAGGGACGTCCCGTTGCCGAAGCTCTCGAACAGCTCCGAGTACGCCAGCTGCCCGACGGGTGAGTCCGACAGCGCCGCCGCGACCGTCTGCGGGCGGGAGGCGTTCATCTGGTTGTAGCCGCCGACGGACTGGAACCACTGCATGAACTCCAGCGCCGCGTAGTCCGCGGGGCCGAGGTCCGCGAACTCCGCCGGGTCCCCCGAGGGGAACGAGAACAGCTGCAGGACGTGCAGGCCCAGGAACCCGGGCGGGTCCAGCAGCCCCAGCTCGCGGGCGACCATCGCGCCGGCGTCGCTGCCGTGGACCCCGTAGGAGGCGTAGCCGAGCTCCCGCATCAGGGTGTCGAAGGTGCGCGCCACCTTGGCCAGGGTCCAGCCGGTCCCGACCAGCGGCGTGCTGAACCCGAAGCCGGGGATCGACGGGATCACCACCGAGCAGGCGTCCTCGGCCCGCCCGCCGTGCGCGACCGGGTCCACCAGCGGCCCGATCACGTCGAGGAAGTCCACGAAGGACCCCGGCCAGGTGTGCACGAGCAGCACCGGGACGGCCTCCGGCTCGGCCGACGGGATGTGCAGGTAGTGGACGGTCTGACCGTCGATCTCGGTGAGGTACTGCGGGAAGGCGTTCATCCGCTCCTCCTGCGCCCGCCAGTCGAACCCGTCCCGCCAGTACCCGACCATCTCGGCGAGGTAGTGGTTCGGGGTGCCGTAGGTCCAGTCGTCTCCGGGCGCGGGCTGCGGCAGCCGGGTGCGGGCGAGGCGGTCGGCCAGGTCGTCGAGGTCGGCCTGCGGGATCCGGACGGTGAAGTTCGTCGTCATGGGGAGGACGGTAGGAGGCGATTAGGCTAGTTTCGTTCCTATTCCGCCCACGAACCGTCTCCTGACCCTCCTCGGCCTGCTGCAGACCCGTCCGGACTGGACGGGCACCGAGCTCGCCGAGCGCCTCGGCGTGAGCGGGCGGACCGTGCGCACCGACATCGCGCGGCTCCGCGAGCTCGGCTACCCCGTCCACGGCGTCCGCGGCGGTGCGGGCCACTACCGGCTGGGGGCGGGCGCCACGCTCCCGCCCCTGCTGCTCGACGACGCCGAGGCCGTCGCCGTCGCGATCGGCCTGCGGGCCGCCACCGGGGTCGGCGGTCTCGAAGAGAGCAGCGCCCGCGCGCTGGCCAAGCTCGAACAGGTGCTGCCGGACCGACTGAAACGGCAGGTCGCGGCCGTGCACCAGGCCACCGACCAGGGGCCGCGCAACACCGACACGGCCGATCCCGACCCGGAGGTCGACCCGGCCGTGCTCACCGCGCTGGCCACGGCGATCCGGGACCGCGAGCACGTCCGGTTCGACTACCCGGGGGCGGACTGGCCGCTGCAGGTCGAGCCGTACCGGTTGGTCGCTTGGCAGGGCCGCTGGTACCTGGTCGGCCGCACCGACACCTGGCGGACCTTCCGCGTCGACTGGCTCGGGCTGCGGATGCGCACCGGTCTCCGCTTCACGCCGACAGCGCTCCCGGGCGGCGACTACACGGCGTTCGTGCTGCGGGACGTCGCCTCCACCGGCTGGGCGGTCCACGCCCGCATCACCGTGCACGCGCCCGCGGCCGTCGTCCTGGCCCGGATCAACCCGGCGGTGGGGCTCGTCGAGCAGCGGGACGACGAGACGTCCGTGCTGGTCACGGGGGCGGACAGCGTCGAGACGATCGCGGTGTACGTGGGACTGCTGGGGCTGGACTTCACGGTCACCGAGCCGCCGGAGCTGGTCGACCGGATCCGGGCGCTGGCCGCCCGCTACGAACGCGCCGTCACACCCCGGCAGTGATCGGCCTGTGGTCGAATCGGGGCCATGGTGAGTCTGGACGCCGTCGTCCGCCCCGGGTCCCGCGTCCTGCTCGGGGACGGCTGCGGCGCCCCCTCCTCGCTGTACGGCCCGCTCAGCGAGGTGGCCGACGGGGTGCGGCTCGTCCTCGGCTGGCTCCCCGGCCGCACGGACGGGCTGGACCTGGGCGCGTTCGCGGACGTGCGGGTGCTCGGGGGTGGGCCCGGGTTGCGGCGGCCGATCGAGGCGGGCCTCGCGCACGTCGTGCCGTGCAGGCTGTCGGCCGTCCCGAGCATCCTGGCGTCGACGCTGCGGCCGGACCTGGTGATCGCCCAGCTGGTCCGCGGGCCGGACGGGCTGCACCTGGGCGCCGAGTCGTCCTACGTCCGCGGGGTGATCGACGCGGGCGTGCCGGTCGCCGCGGTGCTCAGCAGCGCGGCCCCGCTCGCCGAGGCGGGGCCGCCGATCCCGCCGGAGCAGGTCACGATCGTCGGCGAGACCGACGAGCCGCCCGCCGTCATCCCGAACGCCACTCCCACCGCGGCGGACGAGACCATCGCCCGCCACATCGCCGCGCTCGTCCCCGAGGGCGCCCGCGTGCAGGTCGGGCCCGGGAGGCTCGCGCAGGCGATGGTCGGTGCACTGGAGGTGCCGGTGCACGTGGACTCCGGGCTGCTCCCCGAACCCGTCGTCGATCTCGACGAGAAGGGCCTGCTGCGGTCGGCGAGCGCGGCCTACCTGTGCGGCACCGAGCGGCTCTACGACTGGGCGCGCGGCCGCCGCGTCCTGCACCCCATCGAGCACACCCACGACCTCGGCCGACTGTCCACCGGGACCCCGCTGATCGCGCTCAACGCCGCCCTGGAGATCGACCTCGACGGCCAGGTCAACGTCGAGGGCATCGGCGAGGTCGCCGCCGGGATGATCGGCGGCCACCCGGACTTCGCCGCGGCGGCCGCCCGCGGGCGGGGGGTGTCGGTGATCGCCCTGCCGAGCACCGTGAAGGGCGAGCCGACGCTCGTCGAGCGCCTGTCCCGGCCCGTCACCACCGCCTCGCACGACGTCGAGGTGGTGGTGACCGAGCGCGGCGTCGCGGACCTCAGGGGCCTGGACCGTCGGGAACGCCGACACGCCCTCGCCGCCCTCTGGTCCTGACCGCGCCCGCATTGTGGTCAGGCGGTCAGGAACTCCCGTAGGGCCGCCAGCGTCGCGTCGAGGTTCTCCTCCACCAGGAAGTGGCCCGCCTCCGGGATCGCCCGGCCGGTGACCAGGGCGGGATCCGCGGCCCGGGTCCGCCAGACGTCCACCGGCGACTCGGCGTACCCGCCGACCGCGCCGCGCTCCCCCCACAACACCAGGGTGGGGCAGCGCAGCGGGCCTGCCGTGGCGTCGTGCTCCACGTCGATGCCGGCGCCCGCGCGATAGTCCTCGAGCATCGCGTGCCGGCGCGCGGGATCCGCGAACGCCTCCTCGTAGACCGCGAGGGCCTCCGCGGGGTGGGCGTCCAGGCCGCTCCCCCAGCTGTCCAGGACGGCGTGCAGGTAGCCGATGGGGTCCCCGGCGAGCAGGTTCTCCGGGATCGGGGCGGGCTGCAGGTACAGGAACCAGTGGTAGTAGGCGGTGGCGATGCGCCGGTCCACGGTGGCGTAGACGTAGTCGGTCGGCATGATGTCCAGCAGCGCCAGCCGGGTGACCCGCTCCGGGCGGTCCTGGGCGAGCCGGTGCGCGGTCCGGGCGCCGCGGTCGTGGCCCACCACCGCGTACTCCGAGAAGCCCAGCTCGGCCATCAGCGCGGCCGGGTCCGCCGCCATCGCGCGGAACGAGTAGTCCCCGTCCGGCGCGGGCTCAGACCGGCCGTAGCCCCGCAGGTCCGGCGCCACCACCGTGTGGTTCTCGGCCAACGCGTCCATCACCGGCCACCACATCACGTGGCTCTGCGGGTACCCGTGGAGCAGGAGCACCGGCGGCCCCTGGCCCGCGCGCTCCGCGTGGATCGTCGGCCCGGACCCCGATGTCGTCACCGTCTGCCTGATCATGGTGGGTATCGAACACCCAGACCTTGAGCACGAGGAAGCGCAGCAGCCCGCCCAGCACGCTCGCCGCCGTGACCGCGGCCGTCTCCTGGAGGGTGGTCGCGCCGTCGATCAGCTCGTCCACCACCAGCAACACGGCCGAGCTGTAGAAGGCGTAGAACACGACCGTGCCCAGGTCCTGGACCCAGACCCGCCAGCGGTGGGCACTCGCACCGTCGAAGGTGAACCGGCGGTTGAGCTCGGTGCTGACGGCCGTGCTCAGCAGCAGCGCGACGAGGTTCGCCGGGATCGCCTCGAGCGCCACCCGGAAGAGCAGGTACAGGCCTGCGTTCACGGCGGTGCCGACGCCGCCGACCAGGGCGTACCGCGTCAGCTGC
Source organism: Pseudonocardia oroxyli (assembly GCF_900102195.1). Taxonomy (GTDB): domain Bacteria; phylum Actinomycetota; class Actinomycetes; order Mycobacteriales; family Pseudonocardiaceae; genus Pseudonocardia; species Pseudonocardia oroxyli. Next base: position 98,750 of record NZ_FNBE01000013.1, on the reverse strand, counting down.
GCGACGACCGGCAGCCGGAGTCGCAGGTGCGAGAGGTCCCCGAACGGGGAGTGGAAGCCCGCGGCGCCGATCGCTCTGCTCGTCACCGCCGATCACCTTCCTCCGCCTCGTCCCGGTACGAGTCCCTTTATCGCACCGCGGAGTGGGCACCTGCTCGCTCCCACCTGTGGGAACGCTGTGAAAGACGATCTCCAGTCCGCGATGTGACCACGACTACCCGTCACCGTTCCGTGGCACGCGCGTTGACCCTGTGAGGTGGATCGCCCCCGGTAGGGTGATCCGCGTGCACTCGATCGGGGGGTCCGGAATGCGCCGCACGGTGGTGACAGTGGTCTCGACGGCGCTGCTCGCGCTGGCGGGGGCCGGCATGGGTGCGGTCGCGATGGCCGAGACCCCGGGCACCCCGCCCGGCCACGCCTACGGCACCTACGTGGCGATGAACGGCACGTCGGACGAGGGTGCGTGGTCCCCGCAGTCGGACGCGATCGTCGATCCCGAGCTCGGCACCTGCTACGACCTGACGTCCTTCGCCACCGGTCCGGCGGAGTGGACGGAGTCGGTCAACCGCACGGACGCCGTCGCGCTGTTGAGCGGCAAGTCCTGCGCGGAGCTCACCGAGGGTGAGCCGGACGCGCAGCACCACGCCCCGCGCTGGACGCGGCCGCACGAGAACTCGAGCGGGTTCACGTTCCGCTCGGTCCGGTTCAGCAACATCCCCTAGCCGAGAGGAACCTCAGAGCGATCCGACGGGGGTCGGCATCGCCCTGAGGTTCATCTCGGCGGGTGTCAGAAGTCGAAGAACACCGTCTCCTGCGCACCCTGCAGGTGGATGTCGAAGCGGTACTCCGTCTCGCTCACCCGCTCCGCGATCAGCGTGTGCCGCCGCTCCTGCGGGACCGCCGCGAGGACGGGGTCGTCCCCGGGCTCCGGCAGGTAGATGCGGGTGACCACGCGGTCGAGCAGCCCGCGGGCGAACACCGAGACGTCCAGGTGCGGGGCCTCGCCGGGCAGCGCCCCGGGCAGCAGGGTGTGGACCTCCCAGCGGCCGGTCCCGTCGGTGCAGCTGCGGCCGAAGCCGCGGAAGTCCGTGCCGCCGGACAGCGGGTGCGGGAACCGGCCCTGCGGGTCCGCCTGCCAGGTCTCGACCATCGCGTCGGTGATCGGCGCGCCCGCGCCGTCGTAGACGGTCCCGCCGATCGTCACTCCACCGGACGGGACGACGTCCGGGCCGTCCGCCCAGTCGAGGCCGATCCGCAGGTACGGGCCGACGGTCTGGGACGGCGTGAGCTCAGGCATGGGGCTCCTCGAACGGGGTCTGGTCGCGGCCGCGCAGCACGATGTCCCAGCGGAAGGCCAGCGCCCAGGCGGGCTGCGTCGCGTCCATGTCGAAGGCCGAGACCATCCGTTCCCGGGCCTTCTCCGGCGCGGAGCGGTAGATCGGGTCGAACGCGAACAGCGGGTCGTCCGGGAAGTACATCTGCGTGACGAGCCGCTGGGTGAAGGCCTGGCCGAACAGTGAGAAGTGGATGTGGGCGGGGCGCCACGCGTTGTGGTGGTTGCCCCACGGGTAGGCGCCCGGCTTGATCGTGGTGAACGAGTACTCGCCCAGGGAGTTGGTCAGCACCCGGCCGCCACCGGTGAAGTTCGGGTCGAGCGGGGCGGCCCACGTGTCGTTCACGTGGGCGTAGCGGCCCGCGGCGTTGGCCTGCCAGACCTCGACGAGGGTGTCCGGGACCGGACGCCCGTCGGAGTCCAGGACCCGACCGGTCACCACGATCCGCTGGCCCTGCGGCTCGCCCGCGTGCTGGCGGGTGAGGTCGTGGTCGTTCGGCCCGATGGTGCCGTGCAGCAGCGGGCCGGTGACCTCGGTCAACCGCTGCGGCACGACGATCGGTGCCTGGGTGGGATGGCGGAGGCCGGTGCTCTTGTACTCGGGTGAGTCCAGCGGTGGATGGACGTCGTCGGCCCGCACGTACTGGTGCATGCCGGCAGCCTGCCCCGTCCCGCGCCCCGGTTCGACATCGCTTCCGCTCTGCGGAAGAATCGCAGGCGTGAGCGTCGCCGCCCGGGTGCTGGACGTGCTCGGCGCCTTCACCGACGCCACCCCCGTCCTCACCCTCACCGAGATCAGCAGGCGCACCCGCCTGCCGCTGACCACCACCCACCGGCTCGTCGGCGAGCTCGCGGCGTGGGGCGCCCTGGAGCGCGCGGAGTCCGGCGCGTACCGCGTGGGGCTGCGGCTCTGGGAGGTCGGCTCGCTGGCCCCGCGGGGCGTCGGGCTGCGGGAGCGGGCGATGCCGTACCTGGAGGACCTGCACGAGGTCACCCGGCACAACGTCGTGCTCGCCGTGCTCGACGGCGCCGAGGTCGTCTACGTCGAGCGGCTGTCCGCGCACGACGCCGTCAGCATCCGCAGCCGCGCGGGCTCCCGGATGCCCGCCACCGCGACCGGGGTCGGGCTGGCCCTGCTCGCCCACGCGGACCCCGAGCTGGTGGACCGGGTGCTCGCCGCGCCGGTCCGGCGGTTCACGCCCGCGACGGTCGTCGACCCCGCGGAGATCCGCAGGCTGCTCGGCGAGGTCCGGCGCACGGGAGTGGCGATCAGCGTGCAGCAGATCGAGCTCGTCTCGCAGTCGGTCGGGGCGCCGGTCCGGGACGCGACGGGTGTCGTCGCCGCCCTGTCGATCGTCGTCCCGGCCGAGTCCAACCCCCACGCCTACGCCCCGGCCGTGCTGGCCGCGGCGCGCGGGATCTCCCGCGCCCTCACCGGAGTGAACGGCGCGCTCGCTCGGTAGGTGTGAGCGAACGCGACGTTCGCGCGAGACTTGTGGGTCGACCCCGCGCAGGCCACGATCTTGCCGTGGACGTCGTCGAGTACCGACCGACCCGGGACCAGTACGTCTGGACGTTCGGCGGGGCGCCGCCGTCGCACACGATCCGGCCCGGGACGCTGCTCAAGCTCTGGACCGAGGACGCCTTCTCCGGACGCCTGACCTCGACCACGGACCGGCCGAGCGCGGTGCTGGACATGACCGAGGTCAACCCCCAGACCGGACCGTTCTTCGTCGAGGGCGCCGAGCCCGGCGACACCCTCGCCCTGCACATCGTGGACCTGCGACCGGCCCGGGACTGGGGCGCGTCGACCACGATCCCGTTCTTCGGCGCGCTGTCGGGCACCGACCGGACCGCGCTGCTGCACGAGCCGCTGCCCGAGCGCACCTGGATCTACGAGCTGGACCGGGCCCGCAACACCGTCGCCTTCCAGGCGCAGAGCGTGGACCTGCGGCTCGAGCTGCCGTGCAACCCGATGCTGGGCACCGTCGGCGTGGCCCCCGCCGGCCGGGAGGTGCGGTCGAGCCTGGTGCCCGACGCGTTCGGCGGCAACATGGACACCCCCGAGATGAAGCCGGGCGTGACCTGCTACCTGGGGGTGAACGTCGAGGGGGCGCTGTTCTCCGTCGGCGACGGGCACTACCGACAGGGCGAGGGCGAGAGCTGCGGCACCGCGGTCGAGGGGGCGATGGACGTGACCCTGCTCGTCGAGCTGATCAAGAACACGGCCACCCCCTGGCCGCGGATCGAGTCGGACACCCACTACACGGTCGTCGGGTCGTCCCGGCCGCTGGAGGACGCCTGGCGGATCAGCCAGGTCGGGATGATCGACTGGCTCGGGCAGCTCTACGGGTTCGACCGGCTCGACGCCTACCAGCTGCTCACCCAGGTCGCCGAGTCGCCGCTGGCGAACGTGGTCGACACCAACTACTCGGCGGTCACCAAGGTCGCCAAGTCCCTGCTCCCCACGGGCTCCGCCTACGGCGGCATGCACGCCCACCTGCGCGAAATCGGAGGATCCGTCTGATGGATCTGCAGCTCAGCGGCAAGAAGGCCCTGGTCACCGGGGGAACCAAGGGGATCGGCGCCGCCGTCGTCGAGATGCTGGCGGCCGAGGGCGTGCGGGTCGCGTTCTGCGCGCGCAACGAGGACGAGGTCCGCACCCGAGTCGACCTGCTCGGGTCGAAGGGGTACGACGTCGCGGGCCGGGCCCTCGACGTCGGGGACGCGGCGGCCCTGACCGAGTGGGTGTCCGACGAGGCCGAGTACGGCATCGACATCGTGGTCGCGAACGTCAGCGCGCTCGCGATCGGGCCGGGCGAGGAGAACTGGCGGAGCTCCTTCGAGGTCGACCTCATGCACACCGTGCGGATGGTCGAGGCGGCCATGCCGTCGCTGGAGGCCTCGCCGTCGGCGTCGGTGATCGCGGTGTCCAGCGTGTCCGGACGGGAGATCGACTTCGCGGACGGCTCGTACGGCGTGATGAAGGCCGCGATCGTGCACTACGTCTCGGGCCTGTCCGTCGACCTGGCCGCGAAGGGGATCCGGGCGAACGTCGTGTCCCCGGGCAACACCTACTTCGAGGGCGGCGTGTGGGCCGGGATCGAGCAGGGGAACCCGGAGCTGTTCGACACGGCCATGGGCCTCAACCCGACGGGCCGGATGGGCACCCCCGAGGAGGTGGCCTACGCCGTGGTGATGCTGGCGAGCCCGCTGGCGTCGCGGATCACCGGGACCAACCTGGTCGTCGACGGCGCGCTCACGCGGGGCGTGCAGCTCTAGTGCGCGACTTCCGACTCGACATCCCGGACGCCGAGCTCGACGACCTGCGCGACCGGCTGCGGCGCACCCGCTGGCCGGAGGCCGCCACGGTCGGCGGCTGGACCCAGGGCGTGCCGCTGGACTACGCCCGCGAGCTGACCGCGTACTGGGCGGACACCTACGACTGGAGACGCTGCGAGGCCGAGCTCAACGGCTGGCCGCAGTTCACCACCGGGCTCGACGGCGGCGCGGACGACTGCCTGGAGATCCACTTCCTGCACGTCCGGTCGCGGCACGAGAACGCGCTGCCGCTGCTGATCACGCACGGTTGGCCGGGGTCGGTCGTCGAGTACCTCGGGGTGCTCGCCGAGCTGACGGACCCGAAGGACCCGGCGGACGCCTTCCACGTCGTCCTGCCGTCGATGCCGGGGTACGGGTTCAGCGAGAAGCCCGCGGTGTCCGGGTGGGGCGTCGAGCGGATCGCCACGGCGTGGGCGCAGCTGATGGACCGACTGGGCTACGACCGCTACGGCGCGCACGGCGGCGACTGGGGCTCCATGGTCACCAGCGCGCTGGCGTCCGGGCTGCCCGAGGCGCTGGCAGGCATCCACCTCACGATGCCGCTGGCCGACGCCCCGCCGGAGGACGAGCGCAAGCCGCTGTCCAAGGACGAACGGGCCGCGAAGATGTTCGCGAAGCGCTTCGCGGTCTCCGGCACCGGCTACTCCGCGGAGCAGTCGACCCGCCCGCAGACCCTCGGCTACGGGCTGACCGACTCCCCCGTCGGGCAGGCCTGCTGGATCATCGAGAAGTTCTGGGACTGGACGGACTGCGCGGGACACCCGGAGAACGTGATCTCCCGCGACCGGCTGCTGGACAACGTGATGCTCTACTGGCTGCCCGGCACCGCGGCCTCGAGCGCGCGGCTGTACTGGGAGAGCTTCCGGCGCCGGCGGCTCGACACGGTCGAGGTCCCCACCGGGGTCACGATCTTTCCGCACGAGATGACCCGGCTGCCGCGGCACTGGCTGGAGCGGCGGTTCACCGACCTGCGGCACTACTCCACACCGGTCGCGGGCGGGCACTTCGCCGCGCTGGAGCAGCCGGAGACGCTCGTGGACGAGCTGCGTGCCTTCTTCCGGCCGCTGCGCTGACGATCCGCTGACACTGCAGGGACGCCGCGGTGACACTCCGCTGAACGGAGCAGCACTCTGCGGTACCTGAACGAGTGAGATGCGTTGCCGCTGAGAGATCGACATCACTTCTCCGTCACCGCCGTACCCCTATCGAGTGACCGTCGTTGAAGTGAACGTCTGCGGGTGGTGACGCCGGTGGACATCCCCGGAAACGTTCAGGTCGCAGCCGGTGCGGTGGCTCGTGAAAGTCCACTGTGGTCGGTCGATGCGGCGCGCCCACTCCAGGAGCCGTGATGTCTCGCTTCACCCGTACCGCCCGCATCGTCGCCGTCAGCGCCCTCGGGGTGCCGCTCACCCTGGCCGGGACCGGCGTCGCCCAGGCCGGCGAGTACCACCACGACTCCGGCCCGGGCCGCCAGACCGCCGTCCAGGGCGGGAGCCTGGTGGGCCTGCTCGGCCAGGTGAACCCCGCGCTCAACGTCGGCGGCATCCTGTCGAAGGGGTCGGTGAACCAGAAGGCGTACTCGGCGTCCTCGGCGAACTCGGGCGTGCAGCAGTCCGGCGGGCACGGCTCGGGCCGCCAGACCGCGGTCCAGGGCGGGGACCTCGTCGGCGGGCTCCTGCAGGTGAACCCGGCGGCGAACGTCGGCGGCATCGGCAACTCCGGCTGGGTGCACCAGAACGCCTACTCGGCGAGCTCGGCGAACTCGGGCGTGCAGCAGTCCGGCGGCTCGGGGCACGGCCACGGTCACGGCGGGCACGACTCCAGCGGCGGCCAGGAGTCCTTCCAGGCCGGTGACCTGGTCTCCGGGCTGGTGCAGGTCGACCCGGCGGTGAACGCGGGCGGCATCCTGAACTCCGGCGACGTCACGCAGACCGCCTACTCGAACTCGTCCGCCAACTCGGGCGTGCAGCAGTCCGGTTCCGGCGGGCACGGCGGCGGGCACGGCGGCGGGCACGGCGGCGGGTCGCAGAAGGCCGCGCAGGGCGGCAGCCTGCTCGGGCTGAACCTGCAGATCAACCCGACCGTCAACATCGGCGGCATCCTCAGCTCGGGCGACGTGCACCAGTCCGCCGCGTCGACCGGTTCGAGCAACTCGGGCGTGCAGCAGTCCTGATCGTCCGCGCCCGGTGCTGGGGAGCGCCGGATCGCGGGGCAGTCGCGTCGCTGGGGAGCGGATGCGCGGCTGCGGGCGTGGAGCGGTGGCCCCGCTCCGCGCCCGACCCTCGCTGCGAGGAGCCGTGAGGAGCTGGGAGGAACGGCCGCCGCAGGCGGACCGGAGGAAGGTGCACGGACGGGCCCGGGTCGCGCAGGCGGCCCGGGCCCGGTGCGTGGGCGGGGTCGCGCGGTGGCACGTTTCGTGCGCACGAAACGTGCCCGTGCCGCCCCTACCGCGGCAGCCCGCCCGCCGCGCGCAGCAGCAGGTGCATCGCGAGATCGGTGGAGCGCTCGCGGATGTCACCGCGCGAGCCCGGCAGGACCGGGTCGCGGGTGATCACCAGGCCGTCGGCCGTCGTCACGCAGAAGCAGACGTAGCCGACCGGCTTGGCCTCGGTGCCCCCGCCGGGGCCCGCCACCCCGGTGACCCCGACGCCGATCGACGCGCCGAACCGCTCGCGCGCCCCGTCCGCCAGGGCGCGGGCGACCTCCGGGGACACCGCGCCGTGCTCGGCGATCATCTCCGCGGGCACGCCGAGCAGCGCGGTCTTGGCCTCGTTCGAGTACGCGACCACCCCGCCGTTCACGTACGCCGACGAGCCCGCGCGGTCGACCAGCCGGGCCGCGACCATGCCGCCGGTGCAGGACTCCCCCGTCGCGACGGTGAGCCCGTGCTCGACCAGCGCGGCGGCCAGCAGCTCGTCGGTGGTGGTGCCGAACGCGCTGATCAGGTTCTTGCGGTGGCGCGACACGATCTCGTCCGCGATCTCGGCGGCCAGCTCCTCCGCGCCGGGCAGCGGGTGCAGGTCCACCTCGAGCTCGGAGCGCCGCAGGCAGGTCGTGACCTCCACCGCGGACAGGTCGCGGGCGCGCTCCATCTCCCGCAGGGTCTGGGCGATCTCGGACTCCGGCAGCCCGAAGAAGCGCAGCGACCGCGGCTCGGCCCGCGGGACCGTGGCCAGCAACTCCACCACCGGGGGCGCCGCGAGCACCGCGGGCCACATGCCCTGCAGCTCGCGCGGGGGGCCCGGCAGGACCACGACGAGCGGGCCCGCGGGTTTGCGCACCACCAGCCCGGGCGCGGTGCCGACCGGCTCCAGCGCGACGGCGCCGCGCGGCACCATCGCCTGCTTGCGGGTCGCCTCGTCGAGCGCCGGGCCCGCGAACCCGGTCCGCTCGGCCCACCGCGCGACGCGGCGGTGGATGAGCGCCTGCATCGTCTCGTCGAGCTCCAGCGGCGCCCCGACGTACCCGGCGACGATCTCGGTGGTCAGGTCGTCCGCCGTGGGCCCCAACCCGCCGGAGGTCACCACCAGGTCGAACTCCGCGACGTGCTCCAGCGCCGCGACGAGGTCCGCGGGCCGGTCCCCCACGATCTCGATCCGGGCGACCTCGAACCCGAGCTCGCCGAGCTCGCGGGCCACCCAGGGTCCGTTCGCGTCCCGCACCGCCCCCGTCAGCAGTTCGCTGCCCGTCACGACGACGCCCGCCCGCGGCCTCTGATCACTCACATCCGGACGGTACCTGCGTACTCAGTGTCGTCACAGCGGCAATCCCGCACACTCGGCGTCATGGTTCCGGAACACGGACCGACCTGGGTCGGGCGCACCGAGGTGGACGACCTGGCGGGTCTGCAGGTCGAGCCCGGGTACCGGCACGCCCGGCTGCTGGTCACCGCGGGTGGCGACGCGCTCGGCGAGATCACCGTCGGGCTGCGCCGCGGGGTCGCGGACGCCGTGGGCCGGGCCGAGGCCGTCCGGTTGCAGATCGGACCCGTCCACGCCCGCCGCGCGGTGCAGTCCTCCGACGAGCCGCTCACCGTCGTCGTGCCGACGCGACGGCGGCCGGAGGGCCTGCTGCGCACGGTCCGCTCGGTGCTGGCGGGCGACCACCCCGCGGTGACCGTGCTGGTCGTCGACCACGACCCGGCGGACGACCGCACCCGGCTCGCCGTCGACGCGCTCGCCGACCCGCGCGTCTACTACCTGCGGGACACCTGTCGGGGCGCGGCGGCGGCCCGCAACCGCGGCCTCGTGGCGGCGACGACGGGGATCGTCGCCTTCACCGACGACGACACCGAGGTCGACCCCGGCTGGGCCCGCCGCGTGGCGGGCGCGTTCCTGGACCCGCAGGTGGCGGGCATGACCGGGCCGGTGCTGGCGGCGCGCCTCGACCTGGACCAGGAGCGCGTCGCCGACCTCGCGCGCCCGCGCGCCCAGTTCCGGCCCCGCCGCATCGCGCTCGAGGGCACGGCCCTGCTCCCGCTCTCCCGCTCGCTGCTGGGGGCGGGCTCGAACATGGCGGTGCGGGCGGACGTCGCGCGGGCACTCGGCGGGTTCGACGAGGCCTTGGGCCCCGGCGGGGACGACGCCGAGTTCCTCGTCCGGCTGGTCCTCGGCGGCCACGTCGTGGCGCACGAACCCGCCGCCTGGGTCCGCCACCACCACGCCACCGACGGCGAACAGGTCCGCGCCCTGGCCGAGGCCCGCGCGGCCGGCCTCGCCGGGGTGGTCACGAAGGTGCTGCTCAGCGCCCCCGGGCGGGCCGCGCTGCTGCGCCGGGTGCCCGGAGCGCTGCGCAGCACCCTCCCGCTGGAGATGCCGCGCACCGCGCTGGTGAGCGGGCCGCTGCGCTATCTGTGGGCCCGCGGGCGCGCCCGCCGCTCCGGCGGGCGGGTGCCGCCGCTGGCGGTGCCGGTCGGGGGGCGGCATCCCGAACCCGCAACGGTGTGGCCAGCACACCTCCCCGGCGCGTGATCGTCCACCTACGATCGGCCGCGTGACGATCCGAGTGGTCCTCGCCGAGGACAACGCCCTGCTCCGGCACGGGCTCGTACGGCTGATCGACGGCACCGACGGGCTGTCGCTCGTCGGTTCCGCCGCCGACCTCCCCGCCCTGCACGCGCTGATCGCCGAACACGACCCGGACGTCGTCGTCACCGACATCCGGATGCCCCCGACGAACACCGACGAGGGCATCTCGGTGGCCGCGGACCTGCGCAAGCGGAAGCCGCAGACCGGCGTGATCCTGCTGTCCCAGTACGCGGAGGCGCAGTACGCGCTGACCCTGCTGGCCGACGGCACCGCCCGGCGCGGCTACCTGCTCAAGGAGCGGGTGGCGGACGGCGACGAGCTCGCCGAGGCGGTCCGCCGCGTCGCCGAGGGCGGCTCGGTCATCGACCCGACGGTCATCGAGGGCCTGGTCGCCGCCCAGCGCGCCAAGCCGAGCGAGCTCGACGCCCTCACCCCCCGCGAGCTGGAGGTCCTGGGCGAGATGGCCCAGGGCAAGTCGAACGCGAGCATCGCGGGCGCGTTGGTGCTGAGCGAGCGGGCGATCGAGAAGCACACCAACTCGATCTTCTCCAAGCTCGGGCTCTCCGAGGAGAAGGACCTCAACCGCCGCGTCTCCGCGGTGCTGGTCTACCTGCAGAACGCGTGAGGTCGGGCCGCGGGGGGCGCGCCTACCCGAACCGGACGTCGACGCGCACCTGCCGCCCGTCCCGCACCGCCACACCGTGCCCCGGGCGGTCCGCTCCGGCCACGCGGACCCACAGCGGCGCCCCCTCGCCGGTGAAGTTGCGCCACCACGTCTTGCGGTCCGGCAGCTCCACCCGGATCACCCCGCCGTCGCCCTCGGGGAGGAACGCGACGGGCAGGCGGACCTCGCGCCCCGAGCGACGCCCGACGTAGCCGATCTCGGTCATCGGCCCGAGCCTGCCCGACCGGGCGAGCGGGGAGACGACCGTGTTGACGAGGCGGGCGGCACGCTGCAGGAGGTTCATCGGCTCCCAGCGTAGGTGGACAGCACGACCCGGCCGTCGAGCACGCGGGACTCGCGCAGCGTGAGCCCGAGCCTGGCCGCGCCGGAGAGCACGGCGTGGTCGCCGCCGAGGACGACCGGGTGGACCGCGATCTGGAGCTCGTCGAGCAGCCCGGCGGCCGCCACCGCACCCGCGAGCCGACCGCCGCCCATCAGCAGCAGCCTGCCGTCCAGCGCCGCGATCTCGTCGATCGAGCGCACGAGCTCCGCGCCCTCGGCCTTCTCCAGGGTCCGCGAGGCCACGACCTTGCGGGCGGCGCGCCAGATCGGCGCGTAGCGCACGGTGTGCGGGTGGTCGGACTGCTCGTCGGCGGTCGGCCAGAAGCCGGCCATCATCTCCCAGACCGCGCGGCCGTAGAGCAGCGTCGTGTCCTCGGTCTGCAGGCTGAAGGACAGCTCCGAGTAGTCCTCCCCGACCTGGGCCCAGTCGAACTCGCCCGCCGGTCCGCAGATGCGGCCGTCGAGCGAGACGTTGACGAAGTGGACGATGTGGCGCATCGGATGCTCCTTCACGAAAGACGGTGTCACCTGCCGGTCGGAGCCCCCGACCCGTTCTCGACATCCGCGCTCAGAAATCGCGGATCTCCTCCTCCGTGCTGTCCGACGCCCGTCGCAGGAACCCCAGCAACGCCGTCAGCTCGGACGCGGAGAGAGCGGCGAGATCGGCCCGGTGCCGGTCGTTGAGCCGGTCGTAGAGCCCGCCGACCCGGGCGACGGCCTCGGGCACCGGCTCGACGAGCACCCTCCGGCGGTCGCGCCCGTCGGGCACCCGGCGGACGAACCCCGCCGCGACCAGCCGGTCGATCATGCGCGAACCCGACCCGCTGGTCAGTGCGACCCGCTTCGCGAGCTCGCCCGGAGTGGTCGGCCCGTGGTTGGCCAGCACGTAGAGGGCCTGCAGATCGGTCCAGGTCATCCCCAGCCGCTCGGCGATCAGGCCGTTGAGCTGGATGACCGGGATCTGCCACGCCGCGACGGCTCGGAGCACCTGGTCGACGAGTCCGTCCCGCGTTGACATGACGCCATCCTACCGCTTAGCTGCGTGGCACAGTTACTGCACAACGCAGAGAGTTGCGGTGCTCGGACCGTCCGTCCGCCGCCCGACCGACCCGGCGCCCGAACCCACCGCACCGGGACGGGATCGCCACCCGGCTCGCAGCCCGCCTGCCCGACACCGGGGGACGGCAGCCGACGGAGCCTGTGGAGGCGGCGGGGGCGGCGGGGCGGGTAGGCACGGCAGGCCTGCACTACCAGGTGTTCACGCTGCTCTTCGCCGGGCAGCTCACCACCGACCCGACGGTCGGCGTGCTCGTCGCTCGACTACTACTTGGCGAGCCCGACCCGCCCGCGGACCTCGTCGAGGACACCCTGCGCCGGTATCCCGCGGCGCCGTTCACGTTGTGGCGCTTCACCACCGGCCCGGTCGCGCTCGCCGGGCGGCTGCCCGCGCACGCTCCGGTGCTCGTCGACCTGCGGGCCACGGGCCTGCCCTTCGGTGCGGGCCCGCACTACTGCCTCGGCGCGGCCCTCGCGCGGCTCGAGGGGATCAGGGGTGGCCGCCTGACCCGCCTCCCCCTCCGCCTGCCGAAATGAACCTCAGCCACGCCGGACCGGGGTCCGGGCGTGGCTGAGGTTCATTTCGGCGGGCGGGCCGCGGCGGTCAGGCCTGGCGGGTGCCGCAGGTGGAGCAGAACACCGCGCCGGGGGCGACGGTGGTGCCGCAGGTGCCGCACTCGATCGAGGTGGTCGGGACCGAGACCACGGTGGTGGCGCCCTCCTCGGCGGCGGTGCCGGTGACCGAGGAACCGTTCACCGTGGGGGCCGGACGCTGCGCGGCGACGATGTCCGCGGGCGTCACGATCCGGGTCTGCGCCTCGGAGTCCACACCGGACGTGCTCGGCGCGGCGGGGCGGGCGGGCATCGGCTGCGGGCCCCACACCGGGGCGGCCGGGCGCTGCGGGAGGTTCGGGCCCTGGGCGCCGGGGGTCCAGGCGGCGTAGCCGTCGGTGGGCCGCGGGGCGGGCAGGGCCGGGGTCACGACCTGCGCGGCGCCACCCTTGCGGCGACGCAGGACCAGCAGCAGGGCGATCCCGCCGACGATCACCGCGGCACCGCCGCCGACGACCGTCCAGAACACCCACGGGGTCATGCCGAGGATCTCGTCACCGGACTGCGGCTGGTCGGCGGGCGCCGCCGTGACCGCGTCGCCGAAGCGCTCCTTGGCCTTCGCGGCCTCGGTCTTGAACTGCTTGGCCTGGGCGTGGTCCGGGTCGACCAGCAGCAGCCGGTCGAAGGCCGCGATCGCGTCGGAGTAGTGGCCGGTGTAGTAGTCGTTCAGGGCCTCGCGGTAGAGGGTGTCGTTGGGGCCCAGCTGGTTCTGCACGCCGTTGCGGGACATGAGCTCGGTGAGCCCGGTCGCCGGGGCGATGAAGTTGAAGGCCTGGTCGCCCTGCACGTAGGCGCTGTTGATGCCGATCACGTCGCCCTCGAGGTCGACCGTCGGGCCGCCGCTCATCCCGGGCGACAGGGACGCGCTGGTCTCGTAGAAGGGCACCGAGCCGATCGTGCGGGTCGTGCTGACCTGACCGTCCTTGTTGGACGGCTCCAGGGTCACGTCGGTGACGGCGTCGGCGCTGGCCGGGTAGCCGATCGACAGGACCGGGGTGCCGATCGCCGCCGAGGTGCCCTTGTCGACGTCCACCGACGGCAGGTCGGTCGACTCGATCTTCAGCAGGGCGACGTCTCCCTGGGAGTTCGGCCGGAAGTCGACCAGGCGGGCCGGGACCGAGGTGCCGTCCGTGGAGCTGCCGGTGCCGGAGCCGATCACGGCGGCGTACTGGACGTCCACCGGGGAGCCCTTGGCCTGTCCCTCGACCGACCAGTTCGCCATGCCGTACTCGATCACGTCGTCCAGCGGGAGGCTCGGGTCGCGGCTCACCAGGTCCTGGGCCACGGTGGTGACGAAGTCCCGCCGGATGCCCTCGGGGGTGGTGGTGTCGACGCAGTGCCCGGCGGTCGCGATGTAGCCGTTGGGGTTCACGCCGAAGCCCGTGCAGGTGCCGGTGAGCGTGATCGGCTGGCCCTGGTTGAAGTAGAGACCGTCGGTGTCGCCCACGTAGGCGGTGTAGGTGGAGGTCAGGTAGACGATCGCCGGGCGGACCTCGGCGGCGGCCTTCTCGGTGGCCGAGGCCTGCTGGGGTGAGCCTGCGGGCGGCGACTCCTGGGCCGACGCGGTGCCCGCGGCGGCGAGCGTGACGGTCGCGGCGGCGGCGAGGGCGGCGGCGGCGCGGGCGAAGGTGCCGGTCATGGCTGATGTCCTCTCTGGTGGGCGATCCGGCCGGATCGGCCCGTCGCTGACAGGGAGAACTCTGCTCCGCCGCGCAGGCCCGGACGAGGTCGTCACCTCCTCGATCGTGGGTGGGGCCAGCACCACCTCCGGGCACGCGGTGGGCCCATCGAGGCGCACGGGGTCGTGTCCTCGGCGGCGCGGGCGCGCAGCGGGCAGACTGTCCGGCATGGAGCGACAGGGAGCATCCGCGACGGGCCCCGGGCCGGTGCGCGTGCTGGTCGTCGACGACCAGCGCCCCTTCCGCACCGCCGCCGCGGCGGTGATCGCGCGGATGCCGGGCTGGGAGGTCGCGGGCGTCGCGGAGACCGGGGAGGACGCCGTCGCGGTGGCCGAGGGCCTGCGCCCGGACCTGGTGCTGATGGACTACAACCTCCCCGGCATCGACGGCGCGCAGGCCGCGGCCAGGGTCCGCGAGGTCGCCCCGCAGGCCGCCACGGTCCTGTGCAGCACCTACCGCGCCGAGGACCTGCGGATCGACCCCGCGACGATCGCGGGCTACCTGCACAAGGAGGAGCTCGGGGCGCCGGTCCTGCGCGCCCTCTGGGCGCGGATCCACCCCGCCGCCTGAGCCCCGGCGTCCGACTCGCGTGATCGGGGTGTCCGACTCGCGGTCGGAGGTCAGGCCGTGTGGAGGGATCTCGCGACGGGGGTGCGGGCGAGGCGGAGGGCGGGGAGGGCGCCGAGGATCGCCGCGCCCGCCAGGACGGCCGGGACGATCAGGATGATGGGCCAGATCGGCACGGCGACGTCCGGGGCCACGCCGGTCTCGCTGGCCACCTGCCACCACAGCACCCGGCCCGCCCCGAGCCCGAGCAGCACCCCGCCGACCACGCCGGGCAGCACCGTCGTGCCCGCCAGGACGCCGAGGGCGGCCCGGACCTGCCCGGGGGTCGCGCCGAGGACGGCCAACACCGCCGCGTCCCGGGTGTGCCTGCGCACCGCGCCGACCAGGGTGTGCACCAGCCCCGCGACCGCGACCGCGGCCAGCACCAGGGCCAGGATCTCCGGCAGCCGCAGCAGGCCCGCGAGGGTGTCGATCTCCGGGGGCATGCCGGGCAGGTGCACCTCCAGGCGGTCGGCGATGTCCGCGTAGACCGACGCCGCCTGCCCCGGCTCGGCGACCAGGTGCGCGGACGCGAGCGGCTGCCGGAACAGCTGCCCCAGCTGGTCCGGGGTGACCAGGAGGCCTTCGCCGAGCGGGGCCCCGCGTTCGGGCTGGGGCACCACCACCCCCGTCACGACGAGCCGGGCGGGGACGCCGTCGGAGGACAGGACGTCCACGGTGTCGCCGATCCCCTTCTCCTCGCGCGCCGCCACCCGCGCGCCGAGCGCGACCTGGCCGGGGCCGGTCGGCAACGTGCCGCTGACCAGCGAGATCGGGACGTCACCCTTGATCGCGACGTGCGCGTAGGCGTCGACCTGCCGCGAGCGGGACGGGTCGAGCGTGACCCGGCCGGTCTCCACCTCGGCCAGCGCCGCGACCCGGCTGTCCGCGGCGAGGGCGCGCATCTCGGAGTCCCGGGCGTCCGCGATGGTGAGGTCGGAGGTGAAGCCGTAGCGGGCGGGGGTGTCGACCAGCCGCTGCAGGCTCGCGCCGAGCATCGTCGACGCCACGATCCCCGCCACGGTCACCGCGATGCCCGCGCCCGCCGCGAGGGTCGGCAGGCCGGAGGCGCCGCCCGGCAGCGCCCGCCCGCGCAGCGCCAACCGCAGCCCGACGAACAGCGCGGGCCAGCGCACCGCCCACCGGACCGACCGGTGTCGGGTCAGCACCGGGAGCGTCGCGACCCCGCGGCCCGCCCACGCCGCGGTGGCCGCCGCGGCGGCGAGGAACACCAGCACGACGGCGGGCACGCCGAGCAGCACGACCGGCCAGTCCGCCCGGAACCCGCCCTCCGGCTCGAACCGGGCCTGGCTGCCGATCGGTTCCAGCAGGCCGGCGGCGAGCGTGATCCCGCCCGCCACGGCGGCCGCGGGCAGGGCGCCCGCCAGGGCCGCGAGGACGCGCGCCCCGGCCCGTTCCGCGGCGGTGAGACCCAGCGCGTTCTCCACCCGCTGGTCGGCGCCGCCGCGCAGGTGGTGGCGCATCAGCCCCTGACCGAGGACCGCGGTCCCGCCGAGCGCCACGACCAGGGCGAACCCCCACAGGCCCAGGCGCAGCACCCGTTCCGAGGCGGCGACCGCCGGGTCGGTCTCGGTGGTCGGGAACACCGGCACCTCGGGCACGTAGTTGCCGACGAGCAGCGGCCGCGGGTGCCCCACGTAGGACGCGGCGAGCGCCGCGACGAAGTCGTCACGCAGCTGCGCGTCCGCGACGGGGTCCCCGGTGTAGGCGAGCCGGGCGAACCCGGACCGACCGCCCGCCGCGCCCGCGTTCTGCGCGGCGAAGGCCGGCGTGGACATGCTGTCCCCCAGCGGCCCCGTCCAGCTCGGCATCCGGCCGATGCCGACGACCGTCATCCGGCGGGTGGCGCCCTCCGGCGTGCCGAAGCCGACGTCGAACCGGGCGACCTGGCGCAGCGTCAGCATGCGCAGGGTGATCCGGTCGCCGACGCGCAGGCCCGCCGCCGCGGCCAGCGGCTCGCCGACCAGCAGCTCGTCGGCCGCCTCCACGCGCGGCGCCCGCCCGGCGACGATCACCGGGTCGACCAGGTCGTCCGGCCGTTCGGGGCCCGCGACGACGGCGGTGTACTGCAGGGTGGGGCCCTCGATCTGGGCGATCCAGGCGTACGCGGTCCAGCTCTCCTCGACGCCGGGCAGCCCGGCGAACCCGGCCGTGACCTCGGGCAGGTCCGCCGGGAGGTAGGCGCGGGCGTCGTCGAGCCCGGTGTCCTGGACGAGCCGCGAGTAGGCGCTGGCGGTCCGGTCGCCGACGACGGTGGCCCCGAGCAGCAGTCCGCCGACGACCCCGGCGAGCAGGCCCAGCACCACCAGCGCCCGCCCGCCCGCGCGCAGCTCGGCCCGCGCGACGGCCAGGATCCCCGGGTTCACCACGCCCCCAGCGACGCGGTGGCGGGCAGCCTGCGCAGCCGCAGGGCCGGGATCGTGGTCACCAGCACCGCCCCGAGCGGGACGGCGGCCACGACCAGCGCGAGGGCCCCGACCGGCACCGCGATGTCGCCGCCCACCCCGACCGCCGTGGCGACCTCCCACCAGAACAGCCGCGCGACCCCGACGCCCAGCGGAACCCCGAGCAGCACCGCGGGCACGGCCGTGGCCACCGCGAGCACGGCCAGCGTGGTGCGGACCTGGCCGGGCGTCGCCCCGAGGACGGTGAACACGGCCATCTCGCGGGCCAGCCTGCGCGCCCCGACGAGCAGCGAGTGCACCATCCCGGTGCCCGCCACGACGACGAGGACCAGGGTGAGGATGCCGGGCAGCCGGGTGAGGTCGGCGAGGTTGCGGACGGCGTCGGGCGTCGCGGTGGGGCTCAGCTCGAGCTCCGCGGCCAGCTCGGCGGCCAGCCCCGCACCCGCGCCGGGCACCGCGAAGACGTGCGCGGTGAGCAGCGGGAGCGCGCGCGGCACGGCCACGGCCGCGAGCCCGTCGGGGGTCGCGAGCAGGTCCTGGCCCAGCTCGCCGTAGTCCTCGCGCGCGACCACCACCGCCCCGACGACGGTCATCGCCCGCGGCGTGCCGTCGGGCGCGACGAGCGGCAGGACGTCGCCGACGGCGAGCTGGTGTTGGGCGGCCAGCCGCGGGTTGACGGCGATCTCGTCCGGCGCGGCGGGCAGCCTGCCGGACACCAGCTCGACCGGCGGTGTCCCCTTGCGCACCGTCTGGGCGGCGATGCCGAGCAACCCGCCGTCCGGCTCCCTCGCGTAGCTGGTCTCCGAGAGCGCGAGGGACTGCACCCGCGGATCGTCGACGAGCCGGGCGACATCCGGTTCCCGCGCGTCGACCAGCACGGCGTCCGCGCCGCCCGCCCACCGCCGCGGCTCCTCGACGAGCCGGTCCAGGCTCGCCCCGACGGTGACCGTCGCGACGATCCCGGCGACGGCGGCCGTCGCGGCGAGGACCGTCACCGCGGGGGGCAGCCCGCGCCGCCCGCCGGCGCCCGCCAGCCTGCTGCCCAGCAGCAGCGCGGGCCAGCGCCGCACCAGCGACCGCCGCGGCGCCGGGCCCGGTTCCTCCGCGGCGGACGTCCGCCACGTGAGCGCCGCGGTCAGCACCGCGACCAGCACGAACGTCGCCGTCAGCGCGGGCCCGCCCACCGCCGCGAGCGCCCACTGCGGGCGGAACCCGGGCGCGGGCTCGAACCGGGCCTGGCTGCCCAGCGGTTCGAGGGTGCCCGCGGCGATCACCACGCCCGCGGCGAGCACCCCGGCGACGACGGCGGCGGGGAACGCCGCCAGGGCGCGTGCCCCCAGGCTCTGCCCCAGCGTCATGCCCAGGGCGGCCTCCACCGACCGGGCCGGGCGCGCCGCGGCGCCGGTGCGCAGCAGGCCGAGCCCGAGCACCTGGACCGCGCCCAGGCCGACGACCAGCGCGAACAGCCCGATCCCGACGAGGAGGGCCCGCTCGGCGGCGACGACCGCCTGGTCGGGGGTGGTCCGGGGGGTCTCGAGCGCGGGGGCGAGGTAGTCGGACACGACCGAGGGGTGGCGGGCCACGGCCGCGGTGAACGCCTCGGTGAACCGGGCGGCGGCGTCGGGGGTGTCGTCGAAGCGGACGTAGACGGCGTGCCCGATGCCGGTCCCGGCGTGCGCGGCGGCGAAGCCCGGCCCGCCGACGACGTCCGGCAGCGCGTTGCCCCAGCTCGGCATCCGCGCCACCCCGACCACCCGCAGGGTGGTCCGCGGCCCGGCCGCGGTGAACCCCACGGCGAAGTCCGCCACGTTGTCCAGGGTCAGCATCGTCACCGGCAGCACCGCCCCGAGCGAGACGCCCGTCTCGGCCGAGCGCTCGCTCACGACGACCTCGTCCGGCGCCGCGGGGTCCGGCGCCCGGCCGGCCACGAGCACCGGGGCGACCAGGTCCCCGGGGGGCGTCCCGGCGATCAGCGAGGAGAACCGGACGGGCGAGCCGTCAAGCTGCACGATCCACGCCTCGGGGGTCCACGCCGCGGCGGCGCCCGGCATCGTCGGCACCTCCGCCACGACCTCGGGCACATCGGCGGGGACGATCGTCCGGGCGTCGTCGAGGTGGACGGCCTCGACGAGCCGGGTGTACGCCGTCGCGGTGCGCTCGGCGACCGCACCCGCCGCCGGGACCAGACCGCCGACCAGGCCGAACACCACGCCGAGGGCCAGCAGGGCCCACCAGCGCTCGCGCAGCACGGCCCGCGCGACGAGGATCGGGCCGCCCGAGGAGAGGCGCCCCCGGCCCTCGCGGGTCCTCATCCCGCCGCGGCGGGGGCGGGTGCCGGGACGCGCCCGGTCAACACGGTGCCCTCGCCCGGCGTCGAGGTGAGGTCGATGGTGCCGCCGATCGCGCCGAGGCGGTCCGCCATGTTCTGCAGCCCGCCGCCGCCCGCGACCCGGGCCGGGTCGAAGCCGGGGCCGTCGTCGGCGACCCGGACGACCATCCGGTCGGCCTCCGTGCGCAGGGTGATCGTGACGGTGGAGCCCGGGGCGTGCTTCGCCGCGTTCTGCAGGGCCTCGAGGCAGCAGAAGTAGACCGCCGCCTCGGCCTGCTCGGGCAGCCTGCCCACGTCACCCGCGTCGACGTGCACGGTCAGCGGGCTGCGCTTGGCCGCGGCGCGCAGGGCGTCGCCGAGCCCGGCGTCCCGCAGCAGCGGCGGGTAGATGCCGTGGGCGAGGTCGCGCAGCGCCTGGATGGAGTCCCGGACGCCGCGGTCCAGCTCGTCGAGCAGCTCGGTCGTGCCGGCTCCCGCCCCGCCCCCGTCCGGTCCGTCGACCCCGTCCCGGACCAGCCGCAGCCCCACCGCGAGGGCCACGAGGTGCTGTTGGGCCCCGTCGTGCAGGTCCCGCTCGATCCGCCGCCGGGTGGCGTCCGACGCCGCGACCAGACGCGTGCGGGAGGCCTGCAGGTCGGCGTTGGTGCGGCGCAGGTCGGCCAGGGTGGCCTGCAGCGCCTCGTCGAGCGCGCGGTTGCGCAGCACGATCGCCAGCCTGCGCACGACCTCGGCCAGAGCCCGCTCGTCCGCCTCGCCGAAGGGGTCCGCGTCCGCGTCCCGCTCGATCACGACGAGCGCGAGGACCTCGCCGCCGTGCACCGCGGGGGCGAGCCGCAGCTGACCTCGGCGCGCGGGCCCGTCCTCCTCGATCAGGTGCGGCAGCCACAGCTCCAGCCAGCCCGGCCCGGCGACGCCGGTGCGTTGCAGCGTGGCGAGCTCGCCTGCGTCGAGCGGCGCAGGGTCGGGGCCCTCCTCCGCCGTCGCCGGCACCACCAGCGTGCGGGCGAGCGTGCCGTCCGCGCGGTCCGCCCAGATCTGCACGCGGGCGAGCCGCCAGTCCCGGCGCATGGTCTCGGCGAGCTGGCGGAGCAGGTCGTCGACCGGGGTGCCGCGGCCCGCGCGCTCGGCGAAGTCCGCCAGCAGCTCGTCCGGCGACCGGCGCACGCCCTGCAGCGCCGACCGGGTGGCCCGCGCGGCGCGCCTGCCCAGCGGGCCGGCCAGCACCGCGACCACCAGCATCGCGACGAGGGCGGGGTCCAGCAGCGCCCGTTCCGCGCCCAGCGGCAGCCTGCCGAAGACCAGCAGCAGGACCAGCAGACCGGTGCAGACCGCGACCGACAGGCCACCGAACTCCGAGGCCCCGACCAGCACCGCCGTGCTCGCCCGCCGCGCCGCGGCGCTGAAGGTCAGCACCACGCCGACCGCGAACACCACGCCCGCGATCGCGGCCGTGACCCACCAGGCGGGCCCGCCGCCGAGGAGCCCGACGACCACGCCGGGCGCGATCACGCCCGCCGCGCCGATCAGGCCCGAGAGCAGCAGGGACAGCCGGGCGCGGCGGCCGGTGCCGGGGCCGACCCGGCGGTGGGTGCGAAAGCCCGCGCCCGCGGGGAGCGGCGGCTCGGTCACGGCCGCGCCCACGGACCGCTCGCGGCCCGCAGCTCCGCCGGGACCTCGATGGAGCCCGAGGTCACCTCGCCGTCGAGCAGGATCCGGCCGTCCCGCATGCGGACCAGCCGCTGCGCGCCGTCCGCGACCTCGCGGCTGTGGGTGACCATGAGGATCGTCTGGCCGAGGGCGTGCAGGCGCCGGAACAGGTCCAGCACCTCGGCGGCGCCGTCGGAGTCCAGCGCGCCGGTGGGCTCGTCCGCCAGCAGCAGCGTGGGCCGGTTGGCCAGCGCCCGGGCGATCGCGACCCGCTGGCGCTGTCCGCCGGACAGGGCCGCGGGCAGCTCCCGGGCCTTGTCCAGCAGACCCAGCTGGTCCAGCAGGTCCCGCGCCCGGGCCGTCGCCTCCTGCGGCCTGGCCCCGGCCACGAGCGCGGCCAGCGCCACGTTCTCCAGCGCGGACATGTGCTCGATCAGGTGGAAGAACTGGAACACCAGCCCCACGCTGCGGCGGCGCAGCCGGGCGAGCCGCTGCGGGGCGAGGTCCTCGATCCGGGTGCCGTCCAGCGCGATCGTGCCCTCATCCGGCCGGTCGAGGCCCGCGAGCAGGTGCAGCAGCGTGGACTTCCCGCACCCCGAGGGCCCCATGAGCGCCACGAACTCACCCGCGCGCACGGTCAGGTCGACACCGCGCAGCGCACGCACCGGGGCGGTGCCCGCCTCATAGGTCTTCCGCAGACCCCGGACGACCAGTGCGGGGTCTCGCACCGACATCGGCTCTGTCACCGGCTCACCCTAGGGAGTCAGGCCGGTGCGCCGGGAGGCTTGCGTGCTGTTCAGCGCGAAGACACCGGCTGGTACACCGGTCGAGGTGGTACTGGCATCACCCTCCTCGCGGGCGCGCCGCCCGGCGTTACCGCGCCTGCGGCACCGGCCTGCGGGCCGGGAGCACTCCGAGGGCCTGACACACCGCGGCCAGGTCGCCGTACGTGCCCGGCGGCAGCGACCACAGCTGCGCCCGGGAGACGGCGTCCGCGCCGTAGTGGTCGGCGTGGGCGACGAGCTGCCACTTGGCGGCCGGATAGGTCAGGCCCGCGAGCACGTGGCCGAGCCGAACGACGTCGGTGCGCTGAGTCCGTCGGTACACGGGATCCTCCTGGTGACCCGTCTCCGTCGGCGGGAACGCGACGGGGTGCCCCAGGTCACACGCACCCAAACATGCCGTGTTGTGTGGTCGCAGCGGCCACCCGTAGGGTTGCCGTGCGGTTGAGGCGACAGTCCGCACGGCAGGCGAAGAGCGGAAGATGTCGAGGAGCACGGTGCAGCATGAGTGAGACACCCGCCGACGAGGGTGGCGTCGAGATCAGCGATGTCGTCCGGTTCGAGCAGGCGGGGGACGGTTCCTCGCTGGTCGCCCACGTGCGGGGCGAGATCGACACCCTGACCGCTCCCCTGCTGCGCACGGAGCTGGACGCGCGGCTGCCCGCGGCCCCGCTGGTCGTCCTGGACCTCTCCGGCGTCACGTTCCTCGGGTCCGCCGGGCTGGCCGTGCTGGTCGCCGCGAAGGACCAGGTGGACCGCAGCGGTCACAGCCTGAAGCTGGTCTGCGGCTCCCGGATCGTCACCCGCGCCCTGCAGGCCACCGGCCTGCTCGGCCTGTTCGATGTGGCGGACGGGGTCACCGAGGCCCTCAGTAGCTAGTGCCCCGTCCAGAAACGTTCAGGACGGGGCACTAGAACACGCCGTCGGCGTAGAAGCGCTCGATCCCCTCCGTGTGCGGGGCGAGGTCGAGGCCCTGGGCGGCGACCCAGGCGTCGTCGTAGTAGCTGTGGCGGTACCGCTCGCCGCCGTCGCACAGCAGGGTGACGACGCTCCCCCGGATCCCCTCGGCCCGCATGCGCGCGACCAGGGTGTAGACGCCCCAGAGGTTCGTGCCCGTCGAGCCGCCCGCGAACCGGCCGGTGTGGGCGTGCAGGTGGCGGACGGCGGCGATGCTCGCCGCGTCCGGCACGGGCAGCATCAGGTCGATGACGCCGGGGACGAAGCTGGGCTCGATCCGCGGCCGTCCGATCCCCTCGATCCGGCTCGGCAGGCCCGTGACGTGGTCCGGGTCGCGGCTCGCCCACCCCGGCAGGAACGCCGAGTTCTCCGGGTCGACGACGGCGAGCCGGGTGGGCAGCCGCCGGTACCGCAGGTACCGCCCGATCGTGGCCGAGGTGCCGCCGGTGCCCGCCCCGACCACGATCCACTCGGGCACCGGGTGCCGCTCCTGCGCAAGCTGCGCGATGATCGACTCGGCGATGTTGTTGTTGCCCCGCCAGTCCGTGGCCCGCTCGGCGTGGGTGAACTGGTCCAGGTAGTGCCCGCCGGTCTCCGCCGCGAGCCGCTCGGCCTGGGCGTAGACCTCACCGCCGTGCTCCACGAAGTGGCACCGACCGCCGTACCGCTCGATCAGCGCGACCTTGTTCGGGCTCGTCGAGCGGGGCATCACGGCGACGAACGGCACGCCGATCAGCTGCGCGAAGTAGGCCTCGGACACCGCAGTCGAGCCCGAGCTCGCCTCGACGACGGTGGTGTCCGGCCCGATCCGGCCGCTGACGAGGGCGTGCAGGAACAGCGACCGGGCCAGCCGGTGCTTGAGGCTGCCGGTCGGGTGTACCGACTCGTCCTTGAGATAGACGTCGATCCCCCAGTCGGCGGGCATCGGCAGCACGTGGAGATGAGTGTCCGCCGAGCGGTTCGCGTCCGCCTCGACCCGCCGTACGGCCTCGTCCACCCACTCGCGGTCCACTCGCCGACGATACGGGGTGCGCTGACGCACCCCGGGTGGTGTTCGCGCAACCGGCCCGTCACACTCGGGAGTCGTGGCCACCGATCCCCCCGCCGAGCAGTCCGGCGCCTTCGAGGTCGTCCGGCGCGGCTACGCCCGCGACCAGGTCGACGCGCTGGTCCGTGAGCTGGAGCGGCGCGCCCAGGTGGCGGAGAACGGCCGTCGGATGGCCGAGCAGCACGCCGCCGCCATGGCCGAGGACCTCCGGGTCCTGCGCGCCGGCACCGCCGCCGAGGGCCTGCCCGTGGCCCCGCAGAGCTTCGGGTTCCGCGCCGAGAAGGTCGTCCGGCTCGCCGAGCGGGAGGCCGCCGAGCTGCGGGCCGCCGCGCAGCGAGACGTCGACGCGATCCTCGAGGCGGGCATGCGCGAGGTCGCCGAGCTCCGGGCCGCCGCCACCCGCGAGGCCGCCGACCTGATGGAACGCGCGCACGCGGACGCCGCCGCCGCCCGGGCGGACGCGGACGCCGAGCGCGCCGCCGCGGCCGCGGGCCGGGCCGAGCACGCCGCGGTCCGGGCCCGGGTCGAGCGCAGCGGCGCCGAGCTGCGCGGCCTGCGGGCGGCCGTCCGCACCGAGCTCGCCCGCGTGCACGACCTCCTCGGCGCGCAGCTGAAGGGGCTCGCGGAGCCCCTCACCGAGCCGACCGGAGCACCGACCGACGCGCCGCGCGACGAGGCGACCGCCGACGCGCCGGACGAGCAGGCCGAGACCGGCGTCCTCCCCGTCGCGCCCCGCGCGGAGGGCGAGACCGCGCGCCCGGTCTGGACCGCCACCCCCGGCACCGCCGACCTCTTCGACACCCCGCCCCGCCCCGCCCCGCGGGTCCCGGAGCCCCGCACCGAGTCGAGTGACAACCGCCACTCCCTGCGGTCCGGATGATCCGATAACGCGTTGACGTCCCGGAGTAGAGCGCTAGCCCGTATGGGTGTTTCGTTCACTTCGTCGTCATTCGCGTGACACGCTTCAGTCGATCTTCACCCGTGCGGCCCAGCGCTGGGCAACGGCGAGGCAACCGCGGCACTACGCCGTCCGAAACACCCCATTCGTAGCGTCCCGCCCCATGAGCTCACAGCGCGCGCGGCGGTCCCTGCTGACCGCCGCGTTCCTCTCCCTCGGCCTCGCCTTGACAGCCTGCGGATCCCGGGTCGACGACGCGGGGGGCGGGGCCGCCGCCGAGTCCTGCGTGGACACCAGCGGCGACAGCGTGAAGATCGGCTTCCTGAACTCCCGTTCGGGGACGATGGCGATCAGCGAGAACACGGTCTACGACAGCCTGAAGATGGCCGCCGACCAGATCAACGCGAGCGGCGGCGTCCTGGGCAAGCAGCTGAGCGTGGTCGCCGAGGACGGTGCCTCGGAACCCACGATCTTCGCCGAGAAGGCCACGAAGCTGATCCAGAGCGACTGCGTGGCGGCGGTCTTCGGCGGGTGGACCTCGTCCAGCCGCAAGGCGATGCTGCCGGTCTTCGAGTCGAACGACGCGCTGCTGTTCTACCCGGTCCAGTACGAGGGCCTGGAGTCGTCGAAGAACATCTTCTACACCGGCGCCACGACCAACCAGCAGATCGTCCCGGCCCTGGACTACCTCAAGGAGCAGGGCGTGACCAGCCTGTTCCTGGTGGGCTCGGACTACGTCTTCCCGCAGACCGCCAACAAGATCATCAAGGCGTACGCGGCGGCCAACGGCATCGAGATCAAGGGTGAGGAGTACGCCCCGCTCGGCCACACGGACTTCTCGACGATCGTCGCGAAGGTCCGGGACGCCGGCGCCGGCGCGGTCTTCAACACGCTCAACGGCGACTCGAACGTCGCGTTCTTCAAGGAGTACCGCAACCTCGGCCTGACCCCGCAGACCATGCCGGTCCTGTCGGTGTCGATCGCCGAGGAGGAGGTCGGCGGGATCGGCGTCGACAACATCGTCGGCCAGCCCGTCGCGTGGAACTACTACCAGACCATCGACTCCCCCGAGAACAAGAAGTTCGTGGAGGAGTTCAAGACCACCTACGGCGCCACGAAGGTCACCTCGGACCCGATGGAGGCGGCGTACACCTCGCTGTTCCTCTGGAAGGGCATGGTGGAGAAGGCCAACTCCTTCGCGGTGCCGGACGTGCAGGCCGCGGCGGGCGGCGTCAGCTTCGACGCCCCCGAGGGCAAGGTCACGGTGAACGGCGACAACCACCACATCGCCAAGACCGCGCTCATCGGCAAGATCGGGCCCGACGGCCTGATCTACACCGAGTGGTCCAGCGGCGCCCCGATCGAGCCGGACCCCTACCTCAAGACGTACCCCTGGGCGGGCTCGCTCTCCGGCTGATCGCACCCCCGAAAGCGCAGTGTGGCTCCACACTGCGCTTTCGGGGCCTCTCCCGGGTGCATTGTGGCTCCACAGTGCGGGTCCCCGGGCGGAAGGACTTCCCCTGTGGACATCCTCGTCACCCAGGTCTTCAACGGGCTCTCCGTCGGTTCGATCCTGCTGCTCGCCGCGCTCGGCCTCGCCCTGACCTTCGGGCAGATGGGCGTGATCAACATGGCGCACGGCGAGTTCATGATGGCCGGCGCCTACACCGCCTACGTGTGCCAGCAGGTGCTCGGCGACGCCGGGTTGTCCCTGCTGGTCTCGCTCCCCGTCAGCTTCGTCGTCGGCGGCCTGCTCGGGGTGCTCCTCGAGGTCACGCTGCTGCGCCGCATGTACCACCGGCCGCTGGACACGCTGCTGGTCACCTGGGGTGTCTCGCTGATCCTGCAGCAGCTCGCCCGCGACCTGTTCGGCACCGCGGGCGTCGACGTCCCGGCGCCGGGGTGGCTGTCCGGGCCGGTGGAGATCCTCGGGTTCTCCTTCCCGCGCTCGCGGCTGTTCATCCTGGTCCTGGCCATCGTCGCGGTCGTGGCCGTGACCCTGCTGCTGAAGCTGACCCCGCTGGGCCGCCGGATCCGCGCCACCGTGCAGAACCGCCAGCTCGCCGAGTCCGCCGGCATCTCCACCCGCCGCACGGACATGCTGACCTTCTTCCTCGGCTCCGGGCTGGCGGGCGTCGCCGGGGTGGCGCTCACGCTGATGGGCTCCATCTCGTCCAACCTCGGGACGAGCTACATCGTGGACGCCTTCCTCGTCGTGATCATCGGCGGCATCGGGCAGATCAAGGGCGCCGTGATCGCGGCCTTCGTGCTCGGCGTCGCGCAGTCCTGGATCGAGTACTCCACGTCCGCGTCCATCGCCAAGGTCATCGTGTTCGCCCTGGTCGTGGCGTTCCTCCAGTTCCGCCCGCAGGGGATCTTCCAGGTCCGGACGAGGAGCCTCGTGTGACCGCCGACGTACTTCTTCCCGCGGAGGCGGCATCATGACAGCGCTGCTGCGCAGCCGGTACGCCGTCGGGATCGGGTTCCTGGTCGCGGCCGTCCTGCTGTTCGCCGTCGCCCCCGCCCTGCTCACCACGTTCCGGTTGGGTCTGCTCGGCAAGTACCTCTGCTACGCGATGGTCGCGGTCGGGATCGGGCTCGCCTGGGGCCGCGGCGGCATGCTGACCCTGGGCCAGGGCGTGTTCTTCGGCATCGGCGCCTACCTCATGGCGATGCACCTCAAGCTCGCCGACGCGGGGCCCGGCGGCGTCCCGGACTTCATGGCGCTGATCTCGTCGGACGGCGTGCCGGGCTGGTGGGAGCCCTTCCGCTCGGGCGCGGTCACGATCGTCGCGATCCTCGTGCTGCCGACGCTGCTCGCCACCCTGCTCGGTCTCGCCACCTTCCGGCGGCGGGTCCGGGGGGCCTACTTCGCGATCCTCTCCCAGGCCCTCGCGGCAGCCTTCGCGATCCTGCTCATCGGCAACCCGACCGCCACCGGCGGCTCCACCGGTCTCAACAACTTCAAGGGCTTCTTCGGGTTCTCGCTGCGGGACCCGGCGAACCGGCAGATGCTCTACTTCATCGCCGCGGGCGTGCTGCTTCTCATGGTGTTCGTGGCGTGGCGGCTCATGGTCAGCCGCTTCGGGGAGCTGCTCGTCGCCTGCCGGGACGCCGAGGAGCGGGTCCGGTTCCTCGGCTACGACCCGGCGACGATCAAGACCGTCGCGTTCGCCGTCGCGGGGATGATGGCGGGCATCGGCGGGGCGCTGTTCGTGCCCATCGTCGGGATCATCTCGCCCAACGACGTGGGCGTCGTCCCGTCCATCGGCCTGCTGATCGGCGTCGCCATCGGCGGGCGGACCACGCTCGCCGGGCCGGTGCTCGGCGCCATCGCCGTGGCCTGGGCCGAGACCACCCTCTCCGAGCAGTTCCCCTCCGGCTGGACCTACGCCCAGGGGCTGCTGTTCATGCTGGTCGTCGCTTTCCTGCCGGGGGGTCTGGCGTCGCTGGTCTCGTGGCGGCGCCGCCGTTCGGACACCGCCGACCCGACTGCCGGGGCGGATCCGGAGCCTGCGCCCGCCGAGGTCCTCGCTCCCGCGGAAGGGCGGACGACGTGAAACCCCGCCGACCCACTCACTCCCGCGGAGGCGGCGTGAACCCCGCCGACGCACTCAGTCCCGCGGAGGCGGCGTGAACCCCGCCGACGCATTCAGTCCCGCGGAGGCGGCGTGAACCCCGCCGACGCATTCAGTCCCTCGGAGGCGGCGTGAACCCCGCCGACGCACTCAGTCCCACGGAGGCGGCGTGAACAAGGACTACCTGGAGCTGTCCGGGCTGACGGTGAGCTTCGACGGGTTCGTGGCCGTCGACGGCGTGGACCTGACCGTGCTGCAGGGCGACCTCCGCTTCCTGATCGGCCCCAACGGCGCGGGCAAGACCACCCTGATCGACGCCGTGTCCGGGCTGGTCTCGGCCACCGGGCGCGCCGAGTTCGCGGGCGAGGACCTGCTCGGTCGCAAGGTGCACCAGATCGCCCGCAGGGGCGTGGGCCGCACGTTCCAGACCGCGACGGTGTTCGAGGAGCTCAGCGTGCTGCAGAACCTCGACATCGCGGCGGGGGCGGGCCGCTCGCCGTGGACGTTGCTGCGCAAGCGGTCGGGGGTCCCGGAGGCCGTGACCGAGGCGATGGAGACCGTGGGGCTGGCGGACCTGCGGGACACCAAGGCGGGCATCCTCGCGCACGGCCAGAAGCAGTGGCTGGAGATCGGCATGCTGCTGGTGCAGGACGCGCGGCTGCTCATGCTCGACGAGCCGGTCGCCGGGATGAGCGCCGAGGAGAAGGACGAGACCGGCAGGCTGCTGCGGCGGATCTGCGTGGACCGCACGGTGGTCGTCGTCGAGCACGACATGGACTTCATGCGGTCCTTCGCCAAGTCGGTGACGGTGCTGCACGCCGGGAAGGTGCTCTCCGAGGGCACGGTCGCCGAGGTGCAGGCCGATCCGAAGGTGCAGGAGGTGTACCTCGGCCCCGGCCAGCACTCGGCCGAGGAGGCCGCGATCGTGCTCGGGGAAGGGGTCTGACGTGCTCGTCATGGAGGAGGTCGACGTCGCCTACGGGCGGACCGTCGTCTGTCACGGGGTGTCCCTGGAGGTCCCGGCCGACGGCGTCGCCGCGGTCATGGGGCACAACGGGGCGGGCAAGACCACGCTGTTGCGCGCCGCGGTCGGGCTGTTGCCGGTCAAGCGCGGCCGGATCCTGCTCGACGGCGAGGACGTGACCGGGCTGCCCCCCAACCAGCGGGTGAAGCGGGGCCTGGCCTACGTGCCCCAGGGCCAGCAGTCCTTCGGCCAGATGACGACCGCCGAGAACCTCCAGGTGGTCGCGGACGGCCGCCGTCGCGGCGCGGCACTGATCGACGAGGCGCTCGACCTGTTCCCGGCGTTGAAGGAGCTGTCGGGTCGCCGGGCGGGCCTGCTGTCCGGAGGGCAGCGCCAGCAGCTCGCCATCGCCAGGGCACTGATCACCGAGCCGCGGCTGCTGATCCTCGACGAGCCCACCGAGGGGATCCAGCCCTCCGTCGTCGCCGAGATCGAACGGACGATCCTGGAGCTGACCCGGCGCGGCGGGCTGTCGGTGCTGCTCGTGGAGCAGCACGTGGGCTTCGCCCTGGACGCGGCGGGCCGCTACTACGTGCTGGCCTCGGGCCGGGTCAGCGCCGAGGGATCCGGCGGGGCGACGGCGGCGGTGGACGTGCGATCGGCCATGGCCATCTGACGGGGCGAGCCGAGCGGGCCCTCCGCGCCAGGAGTGGCAGGGTCCGCCTGCTGCCCTTACCGTTCCGGCAATGCAGCACACGCACGACACCACCCCGGTGCAGCCCTCCGAGTCCGACGACCAGATCACCGTCGTGACCCGGGACGCGGGTGCGGGACGGGTGGTGCTCGAGATCGGCGGCGAGGTCGACATGCTCACCTCGCCGCAGCTGCGCACGGCCGCGTTGGCGGCGTTGGCGGACGACCCCCGGGTCGTGGTGCTCGCGCTCGACTCGGTGTCCTTCCTCGGCACGAGCGGGCTCGCGGTCCTCATCGAGGTGCGCGAGGCGGCCCAGCAGGCCGGTGTCGACCTGCGGCTGGCGTGCACGGGGCGGCGGGTGCTGCGGCCCTTGTCGATCGCGGGCCTGATCCCGATGTTCGACGTTCGGGACACCGTCGAGGACGCCCTCGCTTGATGTGATGTAGCTCACTATCCCGTCGTTTCGACATGCGATCCCAGCGGGTTCGCGAGACTCTAGTTCTGGTCGCTGACCTGCGACGATGGTGAATCGTCACCCGTCTGCACGGTCCGTCCGCTTCCGTCGACCCCACCGCACCCCCGCATCGCTGCGTTTGATCGCGAAAGCCTCGGGGAAAGCCGCGGCAGATCGCCCGACTCCCCGTCGGGCCTGCCGAGTGGAAGCGAAGGTGAGTCGAGTGAGCGATGTGTCCCGCCTCCCTGGCCCCATGGATCACGCCTGGCAGTGGCAGCGGCTCGGGGCCTGCCGGGGGATGGACAGCGCCGTGTTCTTCCACCCGGACGGTGAGCGCAACCCCTCCCGAGCCCGCCGCACCGCCCAGGCGAAGGCCGTGTGCGGGCGCTGTCCGGTGATGGACATGTGCCGCGAGTTCGCCCTGGAGACCCGCGAGCCGTTCGGCGTGTGGGGCGGCCTGGGCGAGTCCGAGCGCCGCGCCCTGCTGGAGCGCCGCGACCACCACCGGCAGGCAGCGGTCGCCATCTGACCTGCTCCCGTGGCGTCGGGGGCCAGGGGAGACGAGAAGAAGGGGCGACGCCGCATCGCGGCGTCGCCCCTTCGTCCGTACACGGTCAGTCGACGACGCTGAGCTCCAGGCTCTTGTAGCGCAACATGGGCACCCCGTACGCCCGGCCGATCCGCTGCGCCGCCGCCACCACGGCGGACCGCTCGGGGTCGCCGGGCGCGGGCGCCGGGGAGACGCAGTAGACGCCCGGCTCGGGATCGAAGCCGACCAGCTCGGACAGGGCCGCCACCAACATGTCCGCCGCGTCGGGGCCGAGCCGGCCGGGCAGCCCCAGTCGGTGCACGCGCAGGTCCGGCAGGTCGAGCGCCGCGACGGCCGCGGCCACCCCGTCGTCCTCGTCGTCCTCGTCGAAGCCGGGGTAGTCCTCGTCCTCGTCGAGATCGTCCGGATCCACCCAGACGACCTCCGGGGACACGAGCGGACCGGGCACCTCCGCGGGCGGGGGCGCGTCGTCCCGGGCGATCAGCAGGTCGACCCGCCCGCTCTCGCCGATGATCCGGGCCAGGTCGGACTCGGGGCGCAGCAGCTCCATCGGGCTCACGGCCACGGCCACCAGCCTGCGCCGGGGCGCGGGCACGGGCTCGGCCCGCCGTTGCACGAGCCGGCCGAGTCCTTCGACCTCCGGCACCGCGACCATCCCGCCCCCACTCCGGCACGGCCTCGTTGCCGCCCCGTCTCACAACCCGACCACTTCCTGATCGGTGACAACGTCATCGTTTCCTGTCCGCGTCCACGTATGCGCGATTCCACGACGAATGGCCCTCGACCGTCCGTGAACGGGCCGCGCCGACGGCCGGCCGGTTCCCCCGTTCGGGCGCAGAGGTAGTCCGGGGAGGACGAACGGCGAACCGGACGTCCCGGACGTCGCCGTCGAACCCTCCCGGACGCCCGGTGCCCCGGACGAGTGATCGGCGTCGCAGACATGTCGGGCCGGCACGGGCCCGCGACCCCGCTCCACGACCGGCCGGCGCATCCGGACTGCCGTCCGACGGCGGACGGCCCAGTCGGTACCCGCCGTCCGGACGCGTGGCCCCGGGAGGCGAACGCCCCGGGCACCCCGGTAGCGTGCCCCGCGATCGGTTGAGACCTCAGCCGACCGGCTACTCGCGCGTCTCGAGAACCACTCGACCTCCGGTCCGTCCGGCCGCGGCAGCGCATTCGACGAGCTGGAGGTGAGGTCCGCCGTGTCCGCTCCGCAGGATTCGACCCGCCCCGGCACGCTCGTCACCCGGCTGGAGCACCAGTCCTCCGGCGCCGCCGTGGTGTGGGTGAGCGGTGAGATCGACACGCTCACCGCGCCCGCGCTGGACGAGGCCCTCACCGCCCTGCTGGCCGCGGACCCCTCCGACGGGGTCGTCGGGGTGGAGCTGAGCGGCGTCGGGTTCCTCGCCTCCAGCGGGTTGGCCGTGCTCATCCGCGCCGCGCACCAGGCCCGGGCCCAGGGACGCGACCTGCACCTCGTGGCCGGGGGACGCGCCGTCGCCCGCCCGCTGCAGGTGACCGGGTCGGACCGGCTCTTCACCCTGCACGACGACCTGTCGACGCTGCCGGGCGGCGCGTCGTCACAGGTGGATTGATTTCGACGACGCTCGGGTAGCACGATGACGACGAGGGCCCCCGACAGCAGGGAGAGAGAGCGAGTGTCCGCAGTGGAGCCCACTGGCACCCCGGGCGGTGGTGGGTCGGTGGTCGAGGTCCGCACGAGCGCCACGGCCGCCCTGATCCCGACCATCCGCGCCGTCGCGTCCGACCTGGCCGCGCGCGCGGACTTCGACCTCGACGCCATCTCGGACCTCCGCATGGCCGTGGACGAGGCCTGCGCCACCCTGGTGGACGTCGCGTCGCCCGGCTCCGCGCTGCAGTGTTCGTTCACCGTGCACGGCAACGTGATCGAGGTCGAGGCCCGTGTCGACACCGCCGGACCGGAGTCCACGGTCTCCACGGACACGTTCGGCTGGCGCGTGCTCCAGACGTTGGCGGACGAGGTCGAGCTGCGCACGGACGGCGGGCGCTCGGTCGGCATCCTCCTCAACAAGCGCGCCGACCCGACGCCCCGGTGAGTGCGGCCGACTCCGAGTACGGGCACCTCACTCCGCTCCTGTCGGAGTACTCGGGGATCGCGGCGGAGGACCCGCGCCGCGA
This sequence comes from Pseudonocardia oroxyli, assembly GCF_900102195.1. Lineage (GTDB taxonomy): Bacteria > Actinomycetota > Actinomycetes > Mycobacteriales > Pseudonocardiaceae > Pseudonocardia > Pseudonocardia oroxyli. The sequence continues at coordinate 65,603 of NZ_FNBE01000013.1, read as the reverse complement.
ACGGCTGCGGGACCAGCTCGTCACCGGGTTCCTGCCCATCGCGCAGCACATCGCGCGGCGCTTCGCCCACCGCGGCGAGCCGCTCGACGATCTCGTCCAGGTGGCCACGGTCGGGCTGATCAACGCCGTCGACCGGTTCTCCCCGGACAAGGGCTCGGACTTCTTCTCCTTCGCCGTGCCGACGATCTCCGGCGAGGTGCGCAGGCACTTCCGCGACCAGGGCTGGTCGATGCGGGTCCCGCGGCGGCTCAAGGACATGCACGTGTCGATCAACTCGGCCGTGTCGGAGCTGTCCCAGCAGCTGGGCCGCGCCCCCAAGCCCACCGAGATCGCCGAGCGGCTCGACGTGCCGGTTGCGGACGTCCTGGAGGGACTGGAGGCCTCGGAGGCCTACCGCAGCTCGTCGCTGGACGAGATGCTGTCGTCCGAACAGGGCAGCGCCACGGTGGGTGAGCTCGTCGGCGAGGCGGACGCCGAGCTCGACCGGGTGGACTACCGGCAGGCGCTGCGGCCGGTGCTGGCGGAGCTCGCCGAACGCGAGCGCACGATCGTCATGCTGCGGTTCTTCGGCAACATGACCCAGACGCAGATCGCGGAGCAGGTCGGCATCTCGCAGATGCACGTGTCCCGGCTGCTCACGCAGACGCTGGGCAGGCTGCGGTCCAGGCTTGATCCGGACACCCGCACCGGGTAGTCCTGTGGCGTCGGTGAGAATGCACCCGCCGACGAAGAGGAGCGTGGACGTTGAGCGGTGGACCTCAGCACGTGCTGGTCGTGGGAGCGGGGCTCGGCGGGATCCGCACCGTCGAGCAGCTCCGCCAAGCCGGCTACGAGGGTCGGATCAGCCTGGTCGGCGCCGAGCCGCACCCGCCGTACGACCGCCCGCCGCTGTCCAAGCAGCTGCTGGCGGGTGAGTGGGAGCCCGAGCGGGTCTCCCTCAAGGACGACGCCGCGCTCGAGGACCTCGGCGTCCGGCTCTACCTGGGCCTGCCCGCCGTGGCGCTGCGGCCCGGCGAGGTCGAGCTCGCCGACGGGTCGGTGCTCGCCGCCGACGCGATCGTGCTGGCCACGGGGGTGGTGGCGCGCCGATTGCCGGGTCAGCCCGACTCCGTGCACACCCTGCGCACCCTGGACGACGCGCTGGCGCTGCGCGCCGAGCTCGAGACGGCGGAGTCGCTCGTCGTGGTCGGGGCCGGGTTCATCGGCGCCGAGGTGGCCAGCACCGCGGCGGCCAAGGGCGTCGCCGTCACGGTGCTCGAGGCGGCCCCGGTCCCGCTGGCGCGCGGCCTCGGCGAGGAGGTCGGCGGGCTCGCCGGCCGGTTGCTCACCGAGGGTGGGGTCGAGCTGCGGCTCGGGGCGCGGATCACCGGCTTCACCGACGGCGGCGTGGAGCTCGCGGACGGGACCCGGGTGGCCGCGGACGTCGTGGTCGTCGGGATCGGCGGGGTGCCGGACCTGGAGTGGCTGGCCGACACCGGGCTCGACCTGTCCGACGGCGTGCCGTGCGACGCCGGGGGCCGGGTCGTCGGGCTCGACGGCGTGTGGGCACTCGGCGACGCCGCCGCCTGGGAGGGCCCCGACGGCGTCCGGCACCGCCACGAGCACTGGACGTCCACGTCGGACCAGGCGACGGTCGTCGCGCGGGCCATCACGGGGACCGAGGCGCCGCCCGAGACCGTGCCCTACGTCTGGTCGGACCAGTTCGGGCTCAAGATCCAGGTCATCGGGGAACCCGCGGCCGCCGACGCGGTGGAGCAGCTGCTCGGCGAGGGCCTGGACGGCGGCCCGATCAAGGGCACCGTCGTGGGCTACTTCGCCGACGACCGGCTCGTGGCGGTGGCGGGGTTCGGCGCGGCCCGGTACGTGGTGCGCTACCGGGCGCTGCTGCAGGAGAAGGCCTCCCGCGGGGCGGCCCGGGAGCTGGCCGCCTCGTTCACCAGGAAGGCCTAGGAGAAGAGCTTCTTCAGCACGGCGGCGGCCAGGATGACGCCGACGCCGATCAGGGCGTAGCGGATCTTCGGGTCGTCGAGCTTGGCCTGGACCTGCTGCTTCCCGGAGTCCACGAACCGCTTCGGGTTCGCCCGGTCGGTGAGCGCGTCCAGGCTGGCGGCGAGCGCGTCCCGGGTCTTCTCGATCTCCTGCTGGATGTTCTCGGGGTCGCGGGCCACGACTCGCTCCTGTTCCCTCGGCGAACTGCTTGGGCCACACCGTAGACGAGGCTTGTCTCCCGGGCGCGGCGGGTGCGGCGGCCGGGTCTGACAGGATCGGGTGATGAGCACACGCCTCGCCGTGGGCGACCCGGCCCCGGACCTCACCCTGCCCGACGCGGACGGCAAGCCGGTCTCGCTCGCCGACTACCGCGGCCGCAAGGTGATCGTCTACTTCTACCCGGCCGCCTCCACCCCGGGCTGCACCAAGCAGGCCTGCGACTTCCGGGACAACCTCGCGGACCTCAACGGGGAGGGCGTCGAGGTCCTGGGCGTCTCCCCCGACAAGCCCGCCAAGCTCGCGAAGTTCCGGGACGCCGAGGGCCTCACCTTCCCCCTGCTCTCCGACCCGGAGAAGACGACCCTGCAGGCCTGGGGCGCCTTCGGCGAGAAGACGATGTACGGCAAGACCGTCACCGGCGTCCTGCGCTCCACCTTCCTCGTCGACGAGGACGGGAAGATCGCCGCGGCGATGTACAACGTCCGCGCCACCGGCCACGTCGCCAAGCTCCGCAAGGACCTCAAGCTCTGAGTCACGCTCTGAGCCTGTGGACAACCGCGCCCGGCCGCCGCTCACCGTCGGTGGTGGCGGGCACGGTGCGGTCATGCCCAGATCTCGGAGATGGACCGACCAGCAGCTGATCGACGCGGTGGCCGCGAGCCGCACGCTGGCGGAGGTCTCGCGGCACCTGGGCCTCAGACCGGGGAAGTACGATGTGCTCCGCGGCCACATCGCCCGGTTGGGGATCGACGCGTCGCACCTGCCGCGGGCCACCGCGGGCTCGCCGCGGAGCTCTCGCCGCTACACGGACGAGCAGCTCGTCGCGGCCGTCGCCGCCGAGCAGACCGTGCACGGCGTCCTCCGGCGACTCGGCTACACACCGAACGGCGGGATGTTCCGGGCGGTGCAGGCCCGCATCAGGGCGCTGGATCTCGACACCTCGCACTTCACCGGCCGGTCCTGGGCACGGGGAAGCCCCCGTCGCCGACAGTCGGTGCCGCTGGACCAGATCTTGGTGCGCGGGTCCGTCTATCCCTCGTCCAGGCTCCGGCAGCGGCTCATCGGCGCCGGTCTCAAGTCGGCGCGGTGCGAGGAGTGTGGTCTGGCCGAATGGCGCGGGCAGCCGCCGCCGTTGGAGCTCGACCACATCAACGGCGACCATACTGACAACAGGATCGAGAACCTCCGTATCCTGTGTGCGAACTGCCACGCGATCACCGAGACCTGGGCGGGCCGGAATCGCACACGACCTAGCCGGCGTACTCCAACTGGCAGAGAGACGGCGCTTAGAACGCCGACAGTGCGGGTTCGAATCCCGCCGCCGGCACTCGGCCCGTCGTGACGGGGGGCCCGCAGGTCACTGCGGGGTCGCCGGCTCCGCGGGCTCGTCCTCCGGGACGGGCCTGCGGGCGGCGACGACGATCCCCGCCAGCCCGATCAGCCCGCACACCACGGACATGACGATCGTGGCGGTGGAGGGCCGGCCCGTCACCGCGTCGCCGAGCACCACGATCGCCACGGTGCCCGGCACGATCCCGACCACCGTGCCGACCAGGTAGGGCCAGAAGCGCACCGACGACAGGCCGCAGACGTAGTTCAGCGCGAAGAAGGGCACGGCGGGGACCAGCCGCATCGAGGTCACCGCCAGCACGCCGTGGTGGTCCAGCCGCCGCCGCGCCCAGCGGACCGCCGAGCCTCGCACGTACCGCTCGACCAGCCCCCGACCCGTCACCCGCACCAGGCCGTAGGCGAGCACCGCGGCGAGGGTCGTCGCGACGATCGTCACGGCCAGGCCGAGGGCGGAACCGAACAGGGCGCCCGCCGCCACGGTGAACACCGTGCGCGGGACCGGGGTGACGCAGACGAGCGTCTGGAGCCCGAGGAAGAGCAGCGGCGCCCACATCCCGGCCTCGGCGGTGATCCGCCGCAGGTCCGAGACCTTCGGGACGCCGTAGACGTGCACGACCAGCAGCCCGGCCGCGACGAGGACGACGAGTCCACCGAGGGCCGCCGCGACCCGCCACCACCTCACGTGGAACCACGGTACCGACCCGGGCCGCGCCCCCGTTTCCGGGGAGCGGAAGGGCCGTCGGCGCCGCCCTCTCGCTGCGGCTACCTTTCCGCCGTGAGTACCGACAAGCGTGATCTCGACCTGGACCCCGCCGGCCTGGCGGTCCGCCGCGAGGTGTTGGGCGCCGCCCACGTCGACGCCTCCCTCGAACGGGCCGACGAGATCACCGGCGAGTTCCAGGAGATGATCACCCGGTACGCCTGGGGCGGGATCTGGACCCGCCCCGGCCTCGACCGGCGGATGCGCAGCGCGGTCACCCTGACCGCGCTCGTCGCGCACGGCCACCTCGCCGAGCTGGAGCTGCACCTGCGCGCCGCGCTGCGCAACGGCCTGTCGCGCGAGGAGATCGTCGAGGTGCTGCTGCAGAGCGCGATCTACTGCGGCGTCCCCGCGGCGAACAGCGCCTTCGCCGTGGCCAAGCGCGTGCTCGCCGAGCCCGACCCCACCGACTGACCCCTCGTGAGCGGCGATCGTCGCCATGGCGACGATCGCCGCTCACAGGTACGGGAGCAGGGCGCGGAAGGCGAGGCCGCGGTGGCTGGCGGCGTCCTTCTCGGCCGGGCTGAGCTCGGCGCTGGTGCGGGTCTCCCCGTCCGGCACGAAGATCGGGTCGTAGCCGAAGCCGTTGGTCCCGCGCGGTTCCCGGATGATCCGGCCGCGCCACTCGCCGTGCACGACCGTCTCCCGACCGCCCGGCATGACCAGGGCCGCGGCGCAGATGAAGGCGCCGCCCCGGCGCTCGTCGGGCACGTCCCCGAGCTGGCCCAGCAGCAGGTTGAGGTTCGCGAGGTCGTCCCCGTGCTTGCCCGACCACCGGGCCGACAGGACACCCGGCATGCCGTTGAGGGCGTCCACCGCCAGGCCGGAGTCGTCCGCGACGGACGGCAGCCCGGTCGCCGCGGCGGCGTCCCGGGCCTTGGCCAGGGCGTTCTCCGCGAAGGTCGCGCCGGTCTCGGGGGCCTCGGGGAACTCGGGGACGTCGGCCAGGCCGACGACCTCCAGCCCGGTGAGCAGTCGGCGGAACTCGACGAGCTTGCCCGCGTTCCGGGTGGCCAGCAGGATCGTCACGCCAGCGCCTCCCGCTGCAGCCGGGTCAGCTCCTCGATGCCCGCCAGCGCGGAGTCGAGCATGGCGTCGAGGGTGGCGCGGGTGTAGGTCGCGCCCTCGCCGGTCCCCTGCACCTCGACGAGCGTGCCGGTGTCCGTCGCGACGACGTTCATGTCGACCTCGGCCCGCGAGTCCTCCTCGTAGGGCAGGTCGAGGCGCACCCGCCCGTCCACGACCCCGACGCTGACCGCCGCGATCTGGCACGACAGCGGCTTCGGGTCCGCCAGCGCGTTGCGGGCGCCCAGCCAGCTCACCGCATCGGCGAGGGCCACGTAGGCCCCGGTGATCGCGGCGGTGCGGGTGCCGCCGTCCGCCTGCAGGACGTCGCAGTCCAGGGCGATCGTGTTCTCGCCCAACGCCTTCAGGTCGATGCACGCCCGCAGCGACCGGCCGATGAGCCGGGAGATCTCGTGGGTGCGGCCACCGACCCGGCCCTTGACCGACTCCCGATCGGAGCGGGTGTTCGTGGCGCTGGGGAGCATCGCGTACTCGGCGGTGAGCCAGCCGAGCCCGGAACCCTTGCGCCAGCGGGGCACGCCCTCGGTCACGCTGGCGGCGCACAGCACCTTCGTGTCCCCGAACTCGACCAGCACGGACCCTGCCGGGTGCTTCTGGAAACCACGGGTGAGGCGCACGGGGCGCAGCTGGTCGTCGGTCCTGCCGTCGGCTCGCGTCACCCGGTCAGTTTCGCAGGACGGCGTACTCGCCGTCCGCGCGGACCAGCTCCACCGGTCCGTCGAACGCCCCCTTGGCCTCGGCGAGCACCGCCTGCGCGTCGATCCAGGCCGGGACGTGGGTGATCAGGAGCGTGCCGACGCCGGCGGCCGAGGCGTGCTCCCCCGCCTGCCTGCCGGAGAGGTGGACCCCGCTCGGCATGTCGGCGGTGTGCGGCCAGGAGGCCTCGCACAGGAAGACGTCCGCGCCCCGGGCCAGCTCGACGAGCCCCTCGCACGGCCCGGTGTCGCCGCTGTAGACCAGGCTCCGCCCCCCGTGCTCGACGCGCAGGGCGTACGCCTCGCACGGATGGTCGACCGCGGCGGTGCGCAGCACCACGTCGCCGACGGCGGTCCGCGGCACGTGGGTGTGGAACGTGTAGACCCCCGCGAACTCACCGGACCCGCGCTGCGCGGCGCTGGGGGCGTACTGGGCCGCGAACCGGTCCTCCGTCTCGGCCGGGCCGTAGACCGGCAGCGGGACCGCGGGCGGAGCCGCGGGGTGGTAGCGCCGCCACACCGACAGGGCCGAGAAGTCCGCGCAGTGGTCCGGGTGCAGGTGGCTGAACACCACGGCGTCGAGCGCGAAGGGGTCGACGAACCGTTGCAGCGCACCGAACGTGCCGTTGCCGAGGTCGAGCACGAGGCGGGTGTCCCCCGCTTCGACGAGGTAGCCGGAGGCGGGCGAGCCAGGCCCCGGCCCGCTGCCGGAGCACCCCAGCACCACGAGCTTCATGGTCAGGAGGCTAACCCGGGCGTCCGGTCCGCCGCAGCCACCACAGTCCGATGAACGGAAGCACCAGCGGGATGAACCCGTAGCCGCGGCCGTAGACCGACCACACGGTGTCGTCGGGGAAGTCCCCGGCGTCGAACACCGTCAGCGTGCCCACCACGAGCACCCCGACCAGCTCGAACGCCACCGCCGCCCAGGCCAGCCGCCGATGCCACGGCCTGCGGCCCGCGAGCCCGATCGTCGCGAGGATGTAGACGACGCCCGCGGCCAGCGACAGCACGTACGCCAGCGGGGCCTCGGAGAACCGGCCGACGATCTGCACCAGCGCGCGGGCCGTGGCGGAGAGGGCGAAGATCGCGTAGACGGCGACGAGGACCCGGCCGGGCCCGCTCGACGTCGGGCGGGGTCCGGGCTCAGACACCGGCCACCCACAGCCCGTGGAGCCGCCACACCGCGACGGCGGTGCCGACCGCCCCGACCGCGATCACCGTGCCGCCCCACCTCGTGGGCTCGGCCGTGGCGAACTGCAGCGCGATCGGCATGACGCACACGCTGACCAGCAGGTAGATCAGGAACGTGGTCTGCTCCGGCAGCGTGACCCCGCCGAAGAACACCCGGCCCGCGGCGATCAGCGCCTGGACCACCAGGACCGCCTCGAACGCCCCGACCGCCCAGCGGTGGGTCTTGTCCGGCGCCCTGCCCCGCACCGTGGCGACGATCCCGTGGACCGCCACCACCGCCGCCGCGACGTACGCGACGATCTCCAGCCAGGCGAACACGCTGCGACGCTACCGGAGCACCCGCTCGCCCAGCGCCTCGACCCGGCCGATCTCGGGGCCGAGGAACCGGCGGCCCAGCCTGCGGAAAGGTTCCGGGTCCCCGGTCGCGAGGAACTCGTGCGGCCCCAGGACGGGGTCGGTGGGTTCGCGGGCGAGGTCGTCGGCCATCAGGGTGCGGACGACGTCCTTCGCCGTCTCGTCCGCGCTGGAGACCAGGGTGACGTCCGGACCCAGCACGATCTGCAGCACGCCCGCGAGCAGCGGGTAGTGCGTGCAGCCGAGCACCACGGTGTCCACCTCGGCCTGCTGCAGCGGCGCGAGGTAGCTCTGGGCCAGGCCCAGCACCTGCCTGCCGCTGGTCATGCCGCGTTCCACGAAGTCCACGAACCGCGGGCAGGCCACCGCGGTGATCTCGACGTCCCGCGCCGCGGCGAAGGCGTCCTGGTAGGCCCCCGACGCGATGGTGGCGCTCGTGCCGATCACCCCGATGCGGCCGGTGCGGGTGGCGGCCACCGCACGTCGGACGGCGGGGCGGAGCACCTCGATCACGGGCACCGGGTAGCGCTCCCGGGCGTCCGCCAGACAGGCCGCCGCCGCCGTGTTGCAGGCGATGACCAGCAGCTTCACCCCGCGCTCGACGAGATCGTCCCCGACCGCGAGGGCGTGCCTGCGGATGTCGGCGATCTTCAGCGGGCCGTACGGGCCGTTCGCGGTGTCGCCGACGTAGACGATCCGCTCGGTGGGGAGCTGGTCGATCACCGCGCGCGCGACGGTGAGCCCGCCGACGCCGGAGTCGAAGATGCCGATCGGCGCGTCCTTCACGGGCCTCCTATGCGATCGCGGTTCTCCGGTCCGCCTTGGCCACCAGCCAGGCGGCGAGGATCCCGAACACGGCACCGAACAGGTGCGCCTGCCACGAGATCCCCGGGGTGCCGGGGAGCACGCCGAACAGCATGCCACCCTCGAGCACCAGCAGGACCAGCCCCAGCAGGATCTGCTTGCCCGACCGGGCGAAGAAGCCGCGGACCAGCAGGAACAGCAGCCAGCCGAAGATCACCCCGGACATGCCGATGGTGGAGACGAAGCTCGGTGCCGTCAGCCAGACCATCACCCCGCTGCCGATCCAGATCAGCGCCGTGACGCCGACCCACTGCCGCAGCCCGCCCGCCATCGCGAGCCATCCGAAGACGAGGAAGGGCAGCGTGTTCGCGATGAGGTGCGGCCACCCGCCGTGCAGGAGCGGGGCCCAGAGGATGCCCCACAGCCCGTCGAGGTTGCGGGCGATGATGCCGTCGTTGTCGAGGCCCTCGCCCGTGGCCTGGTCGAACAGCTCCAGGGCGTAGAGCGCGCCCGTGAACACCAGCATGATCACCGCGGCGCGCAGCGGGTGCGGCGGGATGATCCGCGAGAGGCTGCGGGGCGGGGTGGGCGCGGGGACCTGCGGCAAGGTCATGCCTTCGAATGTAGCGGGATCCGGTGTCACCCGGCCGTGAAAGCGCTGAGACCCGAAACCGTCGGACCGCGTCGGCAGAATGATCCGTATGTCCACCCCCGCCCCGCACCCCGGCCGCTGGGCCGCGCTGTTCGTGATCGCGCTCGCCCAGCTGATGGTGGTGCTGGACGCGACGATCGTGAACATCGCGCTCCCCCAGGCCCAGGCCCACCTCGGCATCTCCGACGCGGACCGGCAGTGGGTGGTCACCGCCTACACGCTGGCGTTCGGCGGGTTGCTGCTGCTCGGCGGGCGCATCGCGGACTTCTGGGGGCGCAAGCGCACCTTCGTGGTGGGGGCGCTGGGGTTCGCCCTCGCCTCCGGCCTCGGCGGGCTCGCGCAGGACGCGCTCACCCTGTTCGCCGCCCGCGGCCTGCAGGGCGTCTTCGGCGCGCTCCTGGCGCCGGCCGGGCTGGCGCTGCTCACGGTGCTGTTCACCGAGCCCGGCGAGCGGGCGAAGGCGTTCAGCGTGTTCGGGGCGGTCGCGGGCGGCGGGTCGGCGGTCGGGCTGGTGCTCGGCGGGGTGCTCACCGAGTACGCGGACTGGCGGTGGTGCCTGCTGGTCAACATCCCGATCTCGGTCGTCGCGGTGGCGCTGGCGCTGGTGTTCGTGCCGGAGAGCCGCGCGGACGGGGACACCCGGTACGACGTGCCGGGTGCGGTCACGGTGACCCTCGGCCTGGTCGCGCTGGTCTACGGCTTCACCCGGGCGTCGGAGGACGGCTGGTCCGCGCCGTGGGCGCTGGGCAGCTTCGGCGCGGCCGTGGTGCTGCTGGTGGCGTTCGTGGTGATCGAGCAGCGGTCGTCGCACCCGCTGGTGCCGCTGGCGCTGCTCGTGCAGCGCGACCGCGGCGGGGCCTACCTCTTCTCGACGCTCGTGGGCGCCGGCCTGCTCGGCGCGTTCCTGTTCCTGACCTTCTACTTCCAGATCGTGCTGGGGTACACGCCGCTGCAGGCGGGGCTGGCGTCCCTGCCGGTCACCGGGGGTGTGCTCGTCGCGGCGGGCGTCGCCTCCCAGCTGATGCCGCGGATCGGGCCGAAGCCGCTGATGGTCACGGGCGGGCTCGTCGCGGCGGCGGGGATGATCCTGCTGACCCTGATCACACCGGACAGCTCGTTCCTGACGTTGCTCCTGCCGGCCCAGCTGGTGCTCGGCCTCGGTCTCGGGCTCTCGTTCGTCCCGCTGGCGAGCCTCGCGCTGGTCGGGGTCGGCAACCAGGACGCCGGAGCGGCCTCCGCGGTGCTCAACGCCACCCAGCAGGTCGGCGCCTCGCTCGGCACGGCCCTGCTGAACACGATCGCGACCACCGCCGCGGCGAGCCGGCTCGCGGAGCACCCGATCACCGACCCGTCGCAGACGGCCGAGGTGGCGGTGTACAGCTACGTCGTCGCCTTCGCCTGGGCCGCCGCCCTGCTCCTGATCGGCACCGCGCTGATCATGGTCCTGGTCCGCGCCGGCAGGCGGGAGGTCGCCACCCCGCAGGTCGCCCACCTGGGCTGACCGCCGCGGTGATCACCAGGCGCTGAGGGCTCAGGCCCAGAGGTGGCCCTCGATGCCTTCGGCCGCGTCGTCCAGCGCGCCGCTGTAGGCGCCGGTGGAGAGGTACTTCCAGCCGCCGTCGCACACCACGATCACGATGTCCGCGGACTCGTGGGAGCCTGCGGCCTTCTCGGCGACGGCGAGGGCGGCGTGCAGGATCCCGCCGGTGGAGATGCCGGCGAAGATCCCCTCCTTCTCCACCAGCTCACGGGTGCGACGCAGCGCGTCGTAGCTGCCGACGGAGTAGCGGCCGGTCAGCACGCTGGGGTCGTAGAGCTCCGGGACGAAGCCCTCGTCGAGGTTCCGCAGGCCGTACACCAGCTCGCCGTAGCGCGGCTCGGCGGCGATGATCTGCACGTCCGGCTTCTGTTCACGCAGGTAGCGGCCGGTGCCGACCAGCGTGCCGGTGGTGCCCAGACCCGCCACGAAGTGCGTGATCTCGGGGCAGTCCCGCAGGATCTCGGGCCCGGTGGTGCGGTAGTGCGCGTCCGCGTTCGCCGGGTTGCCGTACTGGTAGAGCATCACCCAGTCGGGGTGCTCGGCGGCCAGCTCCTTGGCCATGGCGACGGCCTGGTTGGAGCCACCCGCCGCAGGCGAGGAGATGATCTGCGCGCCGTACATGGACAGCAGCTGGCGACGCTCCTCGGAGGTGTTCTCCGGCATCACGCACACGATCCGGTAGCCCTTGAGCTTCGCGGCCATGGCGAGCGAGATGCCGGTGTTGCCCGAGGTCGGCTCCAGGATGGTGCAGCCCGGTGTGAGCAGCCCGTCCGCCTCGGCCTTCTCGATCATGGCCAGGGCGGGCCGATCCTTGATCGAGCCGGTCGGGTTGCGGTCCTCGAGCTTCGCCCACAGCCGGACGTTCTCCGCCGGGGACAGCGACGGGAGCCCGACGAGTGGGGTGTCGCCCACCGCCTGCAGCAGGGAGTCGTAGCGCGCCATCGCTCCTCCAGGGCGGCCAGGGCGGCGGGGGTCACCCGCCGCCGGTGCCGTCAGCTCAGCGCATGCCGCCGGCGACGGCCGGCAGGATGGTCAGGGTCGAGGTCTCCTTGACCGGAGCCTCCAGGCCGCCGGCGAAGCGCACGTCCTCGTCGTCGACGTAGATGTTGACGAAGCGGTGGAGCTTGCCGTCCTTGAGCAGCCGGTCCTTCAGGCCGCTGTGGCGCGACTCGAGGTCCTCGATCACCTCGGCGACGGTGCTGCCCTTCGCCTCGACGGCCTTCTCGCCCCCGGTGTGGGTGCGGAGGATGGTCGGGATGGAGACGGTGACGGCCATGGTTCTTCGGTACTCCTGATCGTGTCGAGACGTGCGGTGGCGAGGGCGGGTCAGCCGAGGTCGGGGACGTCGTCCGCGCCGGTGTGCGCGAACATATAAGTCTCCACGACCTGAACTTCTTCCTCGGTCACCACACCGTCGACGATCCGGAACGACCGGAACTCGTGGCCCGTGTGGTTCGTCTCCGCCGAGTCGCGGGTGGAGACCAGCACGTAGTGCGCCTCGGGCTCGGAGGCGTAGGAGATGTCGGTGCGCGACGGGTACGCCTCGGTCGCGGTGTGCGAGTGGTAGATCACCACGGGCACCTCGTCGTTGGCGTTCATCTGCTTGTACAGCTGGAACAGGTCACCCGAGTCGAACTCGTAGAAGGTGGGCGACCGCGCCGCGTTCAGCATCGGGATGAAGCGCTCCGGCCGGTCCGACCCCTCCGGGCCCGCGACGACGCCGCACGCCTCGTCCGGGTGGTCCCGGCGGGCATGCGCGACGATCTCGTCGAGGAGATCCCTCCGGATGACCAGCACGCATCCAGCCTACGTAACACCCCGGACAAGAGCACACACCCCCGGCGAGACTCACACGTCCCGGCGGCCGAGCACCGGCGGACAGTGGTCCGGCACGTCCGCCGCCCACGCCCCCTCCGGGTCCTCCTCGACCAACCAGCCGGGCCGCCCCCGGCTCTCCCCCGGCCGCGCCCCGGCCCCCACACCGGGGACCAACGGCGGGTGGGACGACGACGTCGACCGCGGGTTCTGCCGCGCCTCCTCCGCCCCGAGCACCCCCGCCCGCTCCCCGACCGCGCCCCGCGGGGCCGGTTCGAGCACGCCGCGCCCCGAGATGCCGCGACCCGCGCCCTCCGCGACCCCGCCGCCTACCCGGCCGACCCCCGCCCCGTTCGCCCCACGCCCCCCGACGGTTCCCGCCCCGCGCCCGCCCGGCTCGCCACCGGTCCCCGACCGACCTCGCCCGGTCCGTCCGGTGGCCCCGGCTCCCGACGGGCCGCGCCCCAGATCCGTGGAGCCGATCGGGCCGGGATCCGGGGCCGAACCGGCCCGCCCTCCGGGGCCGGCGGCGCCGGGAGCACCGGGACCGCGTCCCGCCGGCGCCCCCGACGGGGCCGTACCGAGCCCCGTCGATCCGAGCCCGTCGAAGCGCGGGCCGCCGGACGATCCCCCCGATCCGCCGCCGGAAGCGCCGGGCTGCGCACCCCCGACGGCACCGGCCTGCGACGGAGCGACCTCGGGAGCCCGTGCCCCGCTGTCGACCGGGGCGACGGGCACGCCCGTCACCTGGGCGGGGGCGAGCGGCATCGACCCCGCGCCGACCGACCCGGCCTGCGGGAACTGCGGCGCCGGGCCGAGATCCACCGGTTCCCCGTTCGGGGGTTGGATGCCGACCGGGGTGAAGGGCTCGAAGGCCTGCACCAGGTTCTGGTTCGACGCGTTCTCGTAGCGTCGCGCCACCGACGCCGCCTGGTCGCGGTGTCGCCGACCGAGTTCCGCGGCGGTCCGCGCCGTCGACGGGGTGGCGGCCGGCTCGACGGCCTCCATGCTGGTGCGGGCGAGTTCGTAGTGCTCGGCCTGCTCCCGCAGGGCCCGCACGGCGCTCGGGAAGGTGAGCGCGCCGAGGCGGCCCGGTTCGCCGAGCATGCGCAGGAAGCTGCGGGTCCGCTCGGCGGTGTCGCCCTGGTGGGCCTCGGCATAGGCCCGCTCGATGCTCGCCATCTCGCCGTTGAGCGCGTCGAGCCTGCGCCCGACGTCCTCCAGCGCGTCCGCCGCGACCCGGATCGATCCGGCCCCCGCCCCCGCGACGACGGGCTCACGAATGTCCTTCAACGACATCGACTCGAACGGCGTACTGGTCCCCTCATACCTGGCCATGCGCGGACGATCCCCCACCCGACGACGAGCCAGGCACGAACCCGCGAAGTCGTTCGCTATCGCGAACGCGCCGCGAGAGCGTCGATCACGGCTGAGGCCACGCGTTCGGTAGTCGTGCACGGCGTCTCGGGACGAGCTGCCCTCGACCCGAACTCGACCGAGAAGAGATGGCGTTCGCTCACTGCCGTGTAAATCGTGCAGATCAATGAATCCGGCGGGCCCTCGCGTGCCGCTTGGTATCCCTTCACGGTCATCCGTTCCGACCCGGGCGTCTCCTCGAGGGCTGCAGTGATCCGCTCCAGCGAATAGTTCTGACTGATGGCAATAGCCAAGTTGTCTGCGCCATCCTGTGAGCGCCACACGCACGAACTGGCGTTCTCATTGCTGTCATCGATCGCTGTCGTCGGATCGACTGATACACCCTCCAGAAACTCGACACTCAAAAGCGTGCACGCAGCCTGCCCGCTGACATCCAGCGGCGGGCCGCTCTGAATCGCAGTATCCGTCGACTCCGGAACAGCCGACGCGCCAGAGCTAGCTGAGCAGCCGGACACGGTGATCACCAGCGCGAGAATCGCGACCGAAGCATTCCTCACGCTCGCGAATCGTTCTGCTCGTCCACGCGCGCGTAGTCGTCGATTTGCTGACGCAGCGCGTTCGACGCAGCAACGAGGCTCTCATACCAGGAGCGCAAGTACTCCCTCCCTGCCATCACCATCCGATCAGACTGCTGGGCAGCGTTCTTGCTGACCTCGTCGGCACCCGGCGGAGTAACGCGGACCACGCCGAGGCTCTGCCCAAGACGAAACACCTCGTCCGCCACAGCCTCCAACCTCCCCACCACCTCCCGCGCCCGCTCCACGTCGATCGCGAGAGCGCGACCCGTCAGTACCGGGACATACCCCTCCTGCGCGTGGTCCAGCAGGCGGGCGTAGCCCACGTTCGGCGCGGTCATGCGCCCGATGATCTCAGCGGCCCACCGAACGGGGAAGGAAAAGCCCCACACCGTTCGCGATCGCGAATCAGAGCAGGGGCAGCCGAGCCCGGGCCTGCAGGCACCCCGTGCCTGGCCAGGCACGCCCAATCACCCGCGGACGGCGAGAGAAGCCGTTCGCTACCGCGACCGCACCGCGAGCGCGTCGAGCACTGCGAGGGCAGCCAGCTCGGCTCGATCACACGCTGCGAGACTTGAGCTTTCGGCACGCGAACTGACTTCCGTGGAGAAGACTTGGGTCGATGCGATAGCGACGTATATAGTGCAGATGGATGAGTCGATCGCACCCTCACGAACCGACGGAAATCCGCGGAGCTCTCCCGCCACGTAGTCGGGAACAACACCGACCGACGCATCCATGACCTCTACCGGCATGCCCAGGTTCAGCACGAACTCCAGAGTCTCCGCGTGGTCACTTGAGCGCCATAGACATCCCGTTGCAGATGCACTCGAGGTGTCGGTTGCCGAGCCCGGCTCCATGCCTGCCTGTTGAAGTGCCGCAGGACCAAGGAGATCACAGGCGGCCACGCCGTGAGCGTCAAGCGGATTGGAGACCTGTCGCGACGGAGTCGAAGTCGGGTCAGCGGACGAGGCGACTTTCTGCTCACCCACAGGGGAACATGCAGTGATGGTGACGAGGAGAACAGCGAACAACAAGAGATGTCTGACCAGCACGATCATGCTCGAGCGGCGTTTCCGCGGTCTGCGGCGACATAGTCGTCGATCTGCTGTTTGAGCGCCCGTATCGATGTCACGATGTCCTGGTGCCACGCGCTCAGATAGGAGCGACCAGCCGTCACCATTCGAGCACTCTGGACAGCAGCATTGCGGCTCACGTCGTCGTTGGCTGGCGGCTCGATCCGCACTGCCGAGAGCTGACGGTGCAGCTCCCCCACCTCGTCCGCCACAGCCTCCAACCTCCCCACCACCTCCCGCGCCCGCTCCACGTCGATCGCGAGAGCACGGCCCGTGAGTACCGGGACATAGCCCTCCTGCGCGTGGTCCAGCAGGCGGGCGTAGCCCACGTTCGGCGCGGTCATGCGCCCGATGATCTCAGCGGCCCAGCGAACGGGGAAGGAAAAGCCCCACACCGTTCGCGATCGCGAATCAGAGCAGGGAGAGCCGGGCCTGGACCAGCGAGTCCTGCACGAAGGTGAGCCAGTGGTAGACGCCCAGGTGCGGCCCTCTCGGGTCGTCCTCGGGGAAGGAGTCGGGGGTCTCCTCGGAGACGTCGAGGGCCGTGCCCAGCGCCAACCGGACGTCGTTGAGGGCGGCGAGCCAGACGTCCGCCTCCTCGACCGACAGCTCGACCCGCCCGCCCCGCGGGGGCAGCCCGCGCAGCACCGTGGTGGCCGCGTCCCGCTTGGCCTCGATCAGCGACGGCTCGTGCAGCGAACGCAGGCCGGCGGCGAGGTCCGCGTCCTCCATCGTGAAGTCCGGCAGCAGCCGGGCGAGGACCCGGTCCTCGGGGCGCTTCGACGGCCCGGTGCGCATGCCGGTGAGCTCGGCCAGCTCGTCCGCGGGGGACTCGGCCTCGCGCCCGTCGAGCATCTGGACGACCTCGCCGACCAGCCCGCGCAGGACGGACGCCTCCTGCTCCTCCATCGTGGCGACGAGCCGCACGCGCGCTCCGCGTCCAGCCTTCTTCCAGCCGTTCACGTGCGCTGCATGGTCGCCCAGAGCCCCGCGGCGTGGAGCTTGGCGACGTCGGTCTCGATCTTGTCCTTGTCCCCGGCGGAGACGGCGGCCTTGCCCTTGTGATGCACATCGAGCATCAGCGCGGTGGCCTTCGGCTCCGGGTACCCGAACACCTTCTGCAGCACGTAGGTGACGTACGACATGAGGTTCACCGGGTCGTTCCACACGACCGCCTGCCACGGCGTGTCTCCGGCGACGTCCTCGTCCAGGTCGGGGTCCACCTGGGTGGTGGGCGAGCTCAACGGCGCGGACATGTCTCCATGGTGACACGCTCACCCATCCGCCCAGAACGCCGCATAGGCTCCCGGCATGAGCGGCAACGGGAGCACCGCGCTCCTCACCGACATGTACGAGCTGACCATGGTCGCGGCAGCGCTCGCGGACGGCACCGCGGACCGCCGGTGCACCTTCGAGCTCTTCGCCCGCAGGCTGCCCGACGGGCGCCGGTACGGCGTCGTCGCCGGGACCGGCCGGGTGCTGGAGTCCTTGCAGGACTTCCGGTTCGGGGACGCGGAGCTGGCGAGTCTCGAGGGCGGGCTCGACGAGCGGATGCTGAAGTGGCTCTCCGGCTACCGGTTCTCCGGCGACATCGACGGCTACCCGGAGGGCGAGCTCTACTTCCCCGGCTCCCCGATCCTGACCGTCACCGGCACGTTCGCCGACGCCTGCGTGCTGGAGACGCTCTTCCTGAGCATCCTCAACCACGACAGCGCCATCGCGAGCGCCGCCGCGCGGATGGTCACCGCCGCGGGCAGCCGACCCATCATCGAGATGGGCAGCCGCCGCACCCACGAGCAGGCGGCCGTCGCGAGCGCCCGCGCGTCCTACCTGGCGGGCTTCGCGACGACGTCGAACCTCGAGGCCGCCCGCCGCTACGGCGTCCCGGCCGCGGGCACCGCCGCGCACGCCTGGATCCTCCTGCACGACGACGAGCTGGGCGCCTTCCGAGCCCAGGTCGAGGCCCTGGGCACGGACACGACGCTGCTCGTCGACACCTACGACATCCACCGCGGCATCGAGTTGGCCGTCGAGGCGGCGGGCCCGGAGCTGGGCGCGATCCGGATCGACTCCGGCGACCTCGGGGTGATGGCCCACCAGGCCCGCGAGCAGCTGGACTCCCTCGGCGCGACGAACACGCGGATCGTCCTGTCCGGCGACCTGGACGAGTACGCGATCGCGAGCCTGCGGGCCGAGCCGGTGGACTCCTACGGCGTGGGCACGAGCGTGGTCACCGGGTCCGGCGCCCCGACCGCGGGGATGGTCTACAAGCTCGTCGAGGTGGACGGGCGCCCGGTGGCGAAGCGGTCGTCGAGCAAGGAGTCCCGCGGCGGGCGCAAGTCGGCGCTGCGCAGGCACAAGCCCACCGGGACCGCCGTCGAGGAGGTGGTGCACCCGGTGACGATCGCGCCGCAGGTCGGCCCGCACGACCGGGTGCTCCCGATCCCGCTGGTCCGCGGCGGTGACGTCGTGCCGGACGTCCCCACGCTGGCCCAGGGCCGCGAGCGGCTGCGCCAGGCGCTGGTGTCGGTGCCGTGGGAGGGCCTCAAGCTCTCCCGGGGCGAGCCCGCGATCCCGACCGTCTTCCCGACGGAGGCCTGATGCGCGCGCTGATCATCGTCGACGTGCAGAACGACTTCTGCGAGGGCGGCTCGCTCGCCGTCGCCGGGGGCGCCGCGGTGGCCGCCGCCGCGTCGGAGCAGGCGCGCAGCGGCGAGTACGCCGCCGTCGTCGCGACCCGGGACTTCCACATCGACCCGGGCGACCACTTCAGCGACACCCCGGACTTCGTCCACAGCTGGCCGGTGCACTGCGTCGCGGACACCCCGGGGGCGAGCTTCCACCCGGCGCTGGACGTCGCGCGCATCGAGGCGGTGTTCGACAAGGGGCAGTTCACCGCGGCGTACTCGGGGTTCCAGGGCGCGGAGCCGGGGCACGTCGCACTGCGGGAGTGGCTGCAGCACAAGGGGATCGACGCCGTGGACGTCGTCGGTATCGCCACCGACTACTGCGTGCGCGCCACCGCGCTCGACGCCCTCGGCGCCGGCCTGCGCACCCGGCTCCTGCCGGACCTGTGCGCGGGCGTGGCCCCCGAGTCCACCGAACGCACGCTCAAGGAGATGCGCGAGGTCGGCGTCGTCCTGGCCTGACCGCCGTCGTGAGCGGCGATCGTCGCCCTGGCGACGATCGCCGCTCACGGGTCAGGCGGTCAGGACGGACTCGACGGTCCGGGACTCCAGTCCGTGCGCGGCCGCGACCTCGGCGTTCGTCAGCACGCCCGCCCAGGTGTTGAGCCCGCCCGCCACCGCCGCGTCGTCGCGCAGGGCCTGCTTCCACCCCTTGTCCGCCAACGCGATCGCGTACGGCAGCGTGACCGCGGCCAGCGCGTGGGTGGAGGTGTGCGGGACGGCGCCGGGCATGTTGGCGACGCAGTAGAAGACCGTGTCGTGCACCCGGAACGTGGGCTCGGCGTGGGTGGTGGGGCGGGTGTCGGCGAAGCAGCCGCCCTGGTCCACCGCGATGTCGACGAGCACCGCGCCGGGCTTCATCCGCCCGACGAGCTCGTTCGACACCAGGGTCGGGGCCTTCGCCCCGGGCACGAGCACGGCGCCGATGACGAGGTCCGCGTCCAGCACCGCCTTCTCGACCGCGTACGCGGTGGAGTGCACGGTCTCGACCCGGCCCTGGTACTGCGCGTCGATCCGGCGCAGGGCGTCGACGTTCAGGTCCAGCACGGTGACCCGGGCGCCCATCCCGACGGCGATCTGCACGGCGTGCGAGCCGGAGACCCCGGCCCCGAGGACGACGACGTGCGCGCGCGGCGCCCCGGGGACGCCGCCCATCAGCACGCCGCGACCGCCCTGCGCGCTCATCAGGTGGTAGGCGCCGACCTGCGGGGCGAGCCGCCCGGCGACCTCGCTCATCGGGGCGAGCAGCGGGAGGCGGCCGTCGGCGGTGCGCACGGTCTCGTAGGCGACCGCCGTGGTGCCCGCCGCCAGCAGCGCGTCGGTGCAGGCGCGGGAGGCGGCCAGGTGCAGGTAGGTGAACAGGGTGAGGTCGGGGCGCAGCCGGTGGTACTCGGACTCGACCGGCTCCTTGACCTTGAGCAGCAGCTCCGCGGCCTCCCACACCTCGTCCGCGCTCGCGCGCAGCTCGGCGCCCGCGGTCTTGAACTCGTCGTCGGTGATCGAGGACCCCAGGCCCGCGCTCTGCTCGACGACCACCTCGTGGCCGCGGCGGGTCAGCTCGTGCACGCCCGCGGGGGTCAGGGCCACCCGGAACTCGTTGTCCTTGACCTCTGCCGGTACGCCGATCCGCATGCCCATGTCCTTCCCGATCCGTCGATGCCGGACACCAGTATCGAAGAAAAGTCGCCAGGACGAGAACTGAACGGTGGAAGATTCTGTAGCCTGACAGCATGTCGGAAGAATCGTCAGCGAGCACGGTGCGACGGGCCGCCTCACCGAACGATGTGCGGCTCGACCCCGTGGACCGGGCGATCCTGCGCGAGCTGGAGCTCGACGCACGCATTCCGAACAACGCGCTGGCCGAGCGGGTCGGGGTGGCCCCCTCGACCTGCCTGACCCGGGTGCGGTCGCTGCGCGAGCGCGGCGTGATCCGCGGCTTCCACGCGGACGTCGACCCGGCGGCGACCGGACGGCCGCTGCAGGCCATGGTGTCGGTGCGGCTGCAGGCCGCGGCGCGGCGGCGGATGCGCGAGTTCGAGGACGTCCTGACCCGGCTGCCCGAGGTGCGGGCCTGCTGGTTCCTCGCCGGCGTCGACGACTACCTGCTGAACGTGGCCGCGGCGGACTCCGCGGCGCTGCGGGACTTCGTGGTGGCGCTGAACTCCCGCGAGGAGGTCGCGAACACCCAGACGAGCCTGATCTTCGAGCAGGTCAGGAGGCGACCCGCGAACGATCCAGGTCCGGTTCGAGGTAGATGACCCGGGCCTCGGGCACGGCACCACGGACCCGGGCCTCGGCCTCGTCGATCGCCGCGGCGACGGCGTCGACCGGCAGGCCCGACGTGAACCCGAGCTTCGCTGCGACCATGAGCTCCTCGGGGCCCAGGTAGAGGGTCTTGATGTGGATGACCCGCTCCACCGCGGCGCCCGCCTCGAGCTCGCGGACGATCGTCGAGAGCAGCGGGGCGGCGGCACCCTCGCCGATCAGCAGGCTCTTCATCTCGACGATCAGGATGATCGCGATGACGCCGAGCAGGGTGCCGATGCAGAGCGTGCCGACGGCGTCCCAGACCGGGTCGCCGGTCAGCACGGTCAGGCCGACGCCCGCCAGCGCGAACACCAGGCCGATCAGCGCGCCGGTGTCCTCCAGCAGCACCACGGGCAGCTCGGGCACCTTCGCCTGCCGGATGAACTGCCACCAGGTCAGGTCGCCCTTGAGCGGCGCCGACTCCCGCATCGCCGTGCGGAACGAGTAGCCCTCCAGGCACACCGCGACCAGCAGGATGATCACCGCGACCAGCGGCGAGGTCAGCGGCTCGGGCTCCTGCAGCTTGTGGATGCCCTCGTAGATCGCGAAGACCGAGCCGAGGGTGAAGAGCAACAACGCGACGACGAACGAGTAGAAGTACCGGTCCCGGCCGTAGCCGAAGGGGTGCTCCGGGTTGGCGCGACGCCGGGCGGTTCGCCCGCCGAGCAGCAGCAGACCCTGGTTGGCGGTGTCCGCCACCGAGTGCACGGCCTCCGCGAGCATGGACGACGACCCGGTGACCAGGTACCCGACGAACTTCGCCAACGCGATGCCCGCGTTGGCCCCCAGGGCCGCGAGAATCGCCCGGGTCCCACCACCAGCCGACACGGCTCCCCCGTTCCGCCACGCACCGTTTCGTGGTCGAACGCAGACTAGCGGGCGGCCCGGTGACGCTTGGGACGCCCAAGCGCCATGCAGCGACGCTTGGGACGCCCAAGCGTCAGCACCGCCCGCCGTGACGCTTGGGACGCCCAAGCACCACGCAGCGACGCTTGGGACGCCCAAGCACCACGCGCGCCGGCACCGCCGTGACGCCTGGGACGCCCAAGCACCCCTGAGCGACGCTTGGGCGTCCCAAGCGTCAGCCCGCCGGGAGCGCTACGACGACAGCGCGTCGCCCGCGAGGTACAGCTGCGTGCCCGGCTCGGCACTCTCGATCTCCACACCGTGCTCGGCCGCGCCGAGGAACAGGGCGCGGCCCTTCGTCAGTCCCAGCACCGCCTCCCCCGAGCGCACGCAGGCCTTGCCCGCGGTGCACAGGAGGATCCGCGGGCCGCCCGCGGGCACCGGCAGCCGGGCCGTCAGCCCGTCCGCGCCGTGCCAGGCGCGCAGCAGGAACTCCTCGGCCGGGGTGTCGTAGCGCAGCCACTCCCCCTCCGGAGTGCCGGCGTGGATCGGGGGCGGGCCCGCCGCGAAGTCCAGGACCCGCAACAGCTCCGGGACGTCCACGTGCTTGCTGGTCAGCCCGCCGCGCAGCACGTTGTCGGAGTTCGCCATCAGCTCGACGCCCGCGCCCTGCAGGTAGGCGTGCAGGTTCCCGGCGGGCAGGTAGGCGGCCTGTCCCGGCTGCAGCACGACCCGGTTGAGCAGCAGGGCGGCGAGCACGCCGGCGTCACCGGGGTAGCGCTCGGAGAGCTCCAGGGCGGTGCGGGCCTCGAGCGCCCAGCCGTCCGCGGCCCCGGCGAGGCGGACCGCGGCCTTCTGCAGGGCGGGGACCAGCTCGTCGAGCATCCCCTGCGGCAGGGTGATCCAGGTGGTGAACAGGGCGCGCAGGCCGTCGGCGTCCGGCTGGGCGGCGAGCAGGTCGACGTGGGCGGCGAGCTCGGGCACGTCGAGCGCCCGCAGCAGGCCCAGGGTCTCCACCGGGTCCCGGAACCCGACGAGGGCGTGGAACTCGGTGAGCGCGCAGATCAGCTCGGGCTTGTGGTTGGGATCCTTGTAGTTGCGGTGCGACGCGTCGAGCGGGATGCCCGCCGCGTTCTCCCGCGCGAAGCCCTCCTTTGCCTGGTCGAGGCTCGGGTGGGCCTGCAGGCTCAGCGGCTCGTCCGCCGCGAGGACCTTCAACAGGAACGGCAGGGTGCCCGACCAGCGCGCCGCCCGCTCGGTCCCGAGGTGGGTCTCGGGGTCGGCGGCGAGCAGCTCGAGCAGGCTGGCCCCGTGGGCGAGCCGCGACGGGTCGCCCGGGTGGGCGCCCAACCACATCTCGGCCTGCGGGTGCGGGCTCGGGACGGGTTCGCCCAGCAGCTCGGCGATGACCGTGCGCGAGCCCCACGCGTACGGCCGCACCGGGTTCTCCAGAGACTCCAACGGACTTCCCCTCAGGCGGGCTCGATCGTGCGGGTCGCCAGACCCAGGTAGACGGCGGCCGCGTCGAGTCGCGAGGCGAGCACGGCGGCGCGCAGCAGCCCCGCGTCCCGGGTGCCCCGGGCGATCTCGTCGACGGGATGGTGCAGGTCGGCGGGCCAGCCGCGACCGGTGCGGCGCACGGCGACCTGGCCCGGGTCGTCCTCGCCGGTGGCGAGCAGGACCAGGCGGACCGGCGGCGCGTCCGGGCCCGGGTCGTCGAACGGGTCCCGGAAGACGTCCGTGCCCTGCTCGGCGAGGTCGACGGCCCGGCGCAGCCCGGTCGCGGTCGCGGCCTGGGCGATGTCCGCGGAGTGGGCGACCACGCCGGCGTGCGTGGCCAGCGCGGTGGCGCCGTGGCCGGCGACGGCGGTCGCGGCGGGGTCGGTCCCCCACAGCAGCGGGGTGTGCTCGGCGATCCGCAGGGCCAGGGACTTGGCCGGGTTCATGAACGGCTCGTGGCCCGGCTGGTTGCGCTCGGCCTCCGCGTCCAGCGCGTCGGCCAGGGGGTCCAGGTGTGCGTCCAGGCCGCCCGGCCACAGCTGCAGCGCGGACGCCACGGACAGTCCGACGGCGAGGGCGCGCGGCAGGTCCAGACCCGGCGGCACCGGGATCCGCGGCTCCACGAACCGGGCGCGGCCCGCCCCCGCGCCGGCGACCGGGCCCTCGGCGGGCGCGGAGAGGACGACCTCGGCGCCGCGCGACACGGCGCGGGCCACGGACTCGGCGAGCTCGGTGTCGGTGGGGTCGGCCGACTGGGCCAGCACGACGTCGAGCGGGCCGACCCAGGACGGCACCACGTCGGTGAGCACGAAGGGCACGGGGCTCTGCGCCCCGAGCAGGGCGCCCAGCAGCTCCCCCGCCGCACCAGAGGCACCCGGCCTGCGCAGCACCACCAGGGCGCGAGGGCGGTGCCCGGCCAGGTCCGCCAGTCCCGCGTCGGCGGCGGACTGCGCCGCCGAGCGGACCTGCGCGCCCGCGGTGGCGACCGCGCGCAGCACACCCGCTCCGTCGGCGGTGGCCAGCGCGGCGGGGTCGGCGAGCAGCGTGTCGTCGAGCACCGGGATCACCCGGTGGATTCGTCGGCCGTGCCTGCAGGCTGCGCCTCCGACAGCAGCAGCACCGGGATGCCGTCCACGATCGGGTAGCGACGCGCGCACGCCGTACACACCAGCTCGGCCGCCTCCTGGCGGAGCGGAGCGTGATCCTCCGCGGGGCAGGCCAGGATCTCCATCAGCCGGTCGTCGAGCGCGTGCATGCTTCTCCTCACGTGACCTGTCCACAATGCTGCCAGGGCAGGCGGCAGAGCGCCGGGTCCGTACGGGTACTGAGCGGGCGGGTCGAGAGTCCTCAGGCGCGGACGATCGCCAGGACCTCGTCCCGCAGGGCGGCGACGGCCGCCTCGTCGGCCGCCTCCACGTTCAGCCGCAGCAGCGGCTCGGTGTTCGAGGCGCGCAGGTTGAACCACGCCCCGTCCGGCTGGAAGACCGTCAGCCCGTCGAGCTCGTCGACGGTGACGCCGGGGCGCGCGCCCCAGACCTCCTTGACCGCCGCGACCCGGTCCGCCTGGTCCGCGACCGTCGAGTTGATCTCGCCGCTGGCCGAGTAGCGCTCGTAGACGCCCATCAGCTCCGACAGCGGGCCCGCCTGCTCCCCCAGCGCCGCGAGCACGTGCAGCGCCGCGAGCATCCCGGAGTCGGCCTTCCAGAAGTCCTTGAAGTAGTAGTGCGCGGAGTGCTCGCCGCCGAACACCGCGCCGGTCTCGGCCATCGTCTGCTTGATGAACGAGTGGCCGACGCGGGTGCGCACCGGCTGTCCGCCGTGCTCGCGCACGAGCTCCGGCACGGCCTGGGAGGTGATCAGGTTGTGGATGATCGGGGCGCCGGGGGCCTTGGCCAGCTCGCGCACGGCGACCAGGCCGGTGATGGCGCTGGGGCTGACCGGCTCCCCCCGCTCGTCGACGACGAAGCAGCGGTCCGCGTCGCCGTCGAACGCCAGACCCAGGTCGGCGCCCGCGGCGACGACCGCCTTCTGCAGGTCGACGAGGTTCGCCGGGTCGAGGGGGTTGGCCTCGTGGTTCGGGAAGGAGCCGTCCAGCTCGAAGTACAGGGGCACGACGTCGCACGGCAGCCCGCCGAGCACCTCGGGCACGGTGAACCCGCCCATGCCGTTCCCCGCGTCCACCACGACCTTCAGCGGCCGGATGCCGGTGAGGTCGACCAGGCCGCGCAGGTACTCCGCGTAGCCCTCGACCATCGCCTGGCGCCGCACCGACCCGCCGCCGGGGCCCGCGGGGACACCCTGCTCGACGGCCTCGCGGATCGCGCTCAGGCCGGTGTCCTGCCCGATCGGGGTCGCCCCCGCGCGACAGAGCTTGATGCCGTTGTACTCGGCCGGGTTGTGGCTCGCGGTGAACATCGCACCCGGGACGTCCAGCGTGCCCGCCGCGAAGTAGAGCATGTCCGTGCTGGCCAGGCCGATGTCCACCACGTCGAGCCCCTGGCCGGTGACCCCCTCGGCGAAGGCCTCGGCGAGCCCGGGACTGGAGTCCCGCATGTCGTAGCCGACCGCGACGGTGCGCGCCCCCTCGGCCCCGACCAGTCGGGCGAGCGCCGCACCGATCTCGCGCACCGTGGAGGCGTGCAGCTGCTCGCCCACGACACCGCGGATGTCGTACGCCTTGACGATCTGGCTCAGGTCCACCTCGGGCACGATGAGCAACCCTAGGGCATGTCACCCCGGGTGATCGCCTCAGTCCTCCGGCGGAGTGGGCAGCACCCGCAGGTGGCCGCGGCGGCCGGTGGGGCCGCCCGGTCCGGCCGTGACGTCCACGCTGGCGATCTCGATCGGGCGATCCATCCGACCCGCCTCGCGGACCGCCTCGGCCAGCGCGGTGAGGTCGTCCCCCGTGTGTTGCGGGGGCGCGAACTCGCCCTCGAACCGCACGACCTCCCAGCCCCGGGGGGCGGTGAGCCGGTGGGCGTGGGCGGTGCACAGGTCGTAGGTGTGCGGCTCGGCCTGCGTCGCCAGCGGACCGACCACGGCGGTCGAGTCGGCGTAGACGTAGGTGAGAGTGGCCACCGCGAGCTCGGTGCAGCCGCTCCGCGAACACCTCCGGACACTCAGCACGTCCGAGACGATAACCCGCGGGACCCGCCGCACCCCG
The DNA here is from genome assembly GCF_900102195.1 of Pseudonocardia oroxyli. Classification (GTDB taxonomy): domain Bacteria; phylum Actinomycetota; class Actinomycetes; order Mycobacteriales; family Pseudonocardiaceae; genus Pseudonocardia; species Pseudonocardia oroxyli. The sequence goes on along the minus strand of NZ_FNBE01000013.1, from coordinate 39,614 downwards.
CTGCGACGCGCGGGTGCATGTCCGCCGCACCGGAGCGCCGTACCATTCCGTCCGTGCCCGACCCGAGTCCGCGTTCGACCCACCGGTCGCGTCGCTCCCCCCGCCGCCGCGACCGGCGGGGCCGGAGCCTGCGCGGCCTGCTCTACCCGGTGACCACGCCCTCGTTCAAGACGCGGGCGGAGCGGTTCGACGCGCGCGTGCTCGAGGCCCTGGAACCGATCGAGCTGCGCTGGGGGCCGGAGCTGGTGGACCTGGACCTCGCCGTCGACGAGGTGCCCGAGGTGCGGCAGACCTCGCCCGAGGAGGTCGTCTGGGGGGCGGGCGTGCTGGCCGACGCGGGGGTGCCGCTCGCGCAGCTGGTGCCCGCGGGCGTGGACCCGGCGGGGCTGCCGTCCCGGGCCCGGATCGTGCTCTACCGGCGGCCGCTCGAGGCGCGGGCGCGCGGGGGCGCGGACCTGGGCGAACTGCTCCACGAGGTGCTGGTGGAGCAGGTCGCCGAGTACCTCAACATCGAGCCCGACGCCGTCGAGGGCGGCGCGGACTAGCGGCGCGGACCAGCGGCGCGGAGCGGGGAACGTCCCGAGGGGCCTGCAGCCCCCCGGGAAGGGCGGTCCTAGACCGCCGCGCGGCGCAGCCGACGCCGCTCGCGCTCCGAGAGCCCACCCCAGATGCCGAACCGCTCGTCCTGCGCCAGGGCGTACTCGAGGCACTCGGCGCGGACCTCGCAGCCCGCGCAGATGCGCTTGGCCTCGCGGGTGGAGCCGCCCTTCTCGGGGAAGAACGCCTCCGGGTCCGTCTGCGCGCACAGCGCGCGCTCCTGCCAGTCCTCGAGCTCGCCGTCCTCCTGGCCGTCCAGGAGGGTCCCCCGCTCGACCAGTGTGTCGATGAGCCGCAGCCCCTCGTGGGGGCCGCTCCGCTCGCCGATCTCCGCTACGCCGCCGAACGGCTCCGCGTCCTCGATCGCGCCCGTCCCTGCGACGAACACGGTGTCCGTGAATACGTCCACTCGCCCACCTCCCCGCGCCCCGGCGAATGACACCGACGTAAGTACAGCGGTGAAGGCACCCTTCACGCAACCCGGCGCTGCCGACCGGGTGACGGGCTCCACCCCTTCGGTCCCCCGTTCGGCACAATGGGTCAAGTGCGTGCTGCTCCGACCCGAATAAGTCCGTGGTTCCTGCTGCTGGTGGCGGTGACCGCCGTCGGCGCGGTGCTCTGCGTGCTGGGTACCGCGCAGGCGCGGGAAGGGTCGTTGGCGCTGCTCACGGCGGGTGTGGTGCTCCTCGTCCTGGGCGGCTGGTGCGTCTCGCTGTGCCTGCACGAGTGGGGCCACGCGTACACCGCCCACCGCGGCGGGGACGACGGGATCGAGAACCGCGGGTACCTCACGCTGGACATCCGGCGCTACGCGAACGTCGGCCTGTCGTTCGTGTTGCCCGTGGTGTTCCTGCTGCTCGGGGGCATCCCGCTGCCCGGCGGCGCGGTGTGGATCAACCAGTGGGCGCTGCGCAGCAAGCGGATCCGCTCGCTCGTCTCGCTGGCCGGACCGGCGATGAACCTGGTCATCGGGGTGCTGCTGAGCCTCGCGGTGATCTTCGTCCCGATGTCGCTGGGGCTCGCGGTGGGGCTGTCCTGCCTGGCCCTGATCCAGATCCTGGCCTTCGTGCTGAACATCCTGCCGGTGCCCGGGCTGGACGGGTACGGGGTCGTTGAGCCGTGGCTCTCACCGTCGGCCCAGCGGCTCGGCGCCAAGGTCCGGCCGTGGGCCCCGCTCGTGCTGTTCGTGCTGGTCATCGGCGTGCCGGGGGTCGCTCAGGCCCTCTTCGGGGTGGGCCAGGTCCTGTTCTCGGCCATCGGCGGGGACGCCGACTACGCCGCCACCGGCTACTCCCTGCTGCTGTTCTGGCGCTGACTCTCCCCAACGGTCGACCCGTTGCGCCGAATGGGGGATACGGTCATCCGGCGCTGAGACGGGCCGACTCGACCATCGTCGAAACGGTGTCACTGTCGGCCGGAAGGCCGTCGAGCGGCCACCAGGCGAGATCGGTGGACTCGTCGGAGATCACCGGGACGGCGCCGGCGGGTGCGCGCACCAGATACCGGACGTCCAGGTGCCGGGTCGGGAGGCCCAGCGAGCACGTGACGGGATGGACGTCGATGTGCAGCGGGTGCGCGGCGATCTCCAGGCCGGGGATCCCGGACTCCTCGGTCGCCTCGCGCAGCGCGGCCTCCCGCAGGCTCGCGTCCCCGGGTTCGCAGTGACCGCCGAGCTGGATCCACCGCCCGACGCGCGGGTGCAGGGTCAGCAGCGTCCGCTCCCCGGTGTGGTCCAGGACCAGCGCAGAGGCCGTGAGGTGCCCGGGCTCGCACTCGCGCAGGCAGGCGTCGTCCGGCCGGGCGAGGCAGAAGGCGACCAGCGCCTCGCGCAGCGCCGCCTGGGCCTCGTTCGGCGGCGACCAGGCGCGCAGCTCCTCGATCGCGACGGCGGGCTTCACCACTCCAGGAGCCCGTCCGCCGGGTCCTTCGGGGCGCGCGGGGCCTGCGGCTCCACCGGCGCCCCCACCGCGACCGCGCCGAGCGGCTGCCAGTCCGCGGGCAGGTCCAGCACCTCGCGCACCGTGTCCGGGGCGAAGATCGTGGAGCCCACCCAGCAGGACGCCAGACCCTCGGCGGCCAGCGCCACCAGCAGGGACTGCACGGCGGCCCCGCCCGCGACGGTGAACATGTCCCGCTCCGCGGCGTTGCGCGCCGCGTCCGGGTAGGTGTGCGCGCCCTCGCCGGTCACGAACGCCAGCACCAGCTCGGGGGCCCGGCGCAGCAGGTCGCCGCGGGCGAGGCGCCGCGCGATCTCCTCGGCGGGACGGCCGTCCCGCGCCAGGTCCGCCTCCCAGCGGACCCGCATCGCGTCGAGCAGCGCGTCCCGGGAGCGCACCCACACGAACCGGAACGGGGTGCTGTGGTGCGGCGCGGGAGCGGTCAGCGCGACTCCGACCGCCCGACGCAGCGCAGCCGGGTCGACCGGCTCCGGCCCGAACTCGCGGGTGCTGCGGCGCAACAGGACCGCCTCGGACCGGCCCTGCGCGATCGCCTCGTCCGCGCCGAGCCGGAACAGGTCGTCCTCGACCGGCCGGACGAGGTCGCGGGCGGTCGAGCCGTCGTCCCGGCTGCCGAGCCCGCGGACCACCGCGACCGGAAGCGCGCCGAGCTTGCCCTTCACCAGGTCCGCCGCCCCGGCCACCTCGTCCGCCACGGCCACCTCGGTGACCAGCAGCTCGTTGCCCTCGGCGTCGTGCGCGCCGGCGTAGCGGTGGATCACGGTGAGCCCGGCGGAGCCGATCGCGACGTCCGTCTGACCGACCCGCCAGGAACGCCCCATGGTGTCGGTGACCACCACGGCGACGTCCACGCCGAGCGCCTCCCGCAGGCCGGTGCGCAGCCGGGCCGCGCTGCCGTCCGGATCGACCGGCAGCAGGGCGAGCTCGTCGGTGCGCACGTTCGAGCCGTCGACGCCCGCCGCGGCCTGCACGATCCCGAGCTTCGACGCGACGATCAACGTCCGGCCCTTGCGGGCCAGCACCCGCTCGGTCTCCCCGTCGATCAGCCTGCGCCGCAGCGCGTCCCGCTCCTCGGGGTCGGTGGGTGCGGGCACCAGCCGCCCCTCGGCCTTGGAGAAGATCTTGCTGGTCACCACGACGACGTCGCCGTCCGCCAGCCACGGGGCGGCCGCGGCGATCGCGGCGGTCACGTCGTCCCCGGGGCGGAACTCCGGCAGGCCGTGGACCGGCAGGATCTCGAGCCCCTCGGCCGCGCGGTGGTCCGCGAACCCGGGCGAGCTCACGGCGTCACCCCGGCCAGGTCGAACGCGGCCCGCACCATGTCCGCGGTGACCTCGGGCGAGCTCATGAGCAGCGGCACGGCCCGGACCTCCGCGCCGTCGATCTCGGCGGAGTCTCCCGTGTGGACCAGCCAACCGTCGAGCAGGCCGCCCGTGGACCGGGCCCCGTAGTGCCGTCCGACGCCCTCGGCGCTGGTCTCGACGCCGATCGCGGACAGGCACTGGTCCGCCATGCCGCGCAGCGGGGCGCCGTCGATGATCGGCGACACCCCGACGATCCGGCCGCGCGCGCCGACCAGGGCCTGGGGCATGCCCGGGATCTGGATCATGGTGCCGATGCTCACGACGGGGTTCGACGGGGCGACCAGCACGACGTCCGCGTCCCGGATCGCCTCGGCGGCGGCGGGCAGCACCGTGGCCTCCTCCGCACCCACGGACGCGAAGCGGTGCGCCGGGTACTTGGCCTGGTAGCGCACCCACCACTCCTGGAAGTGGATCGCGATCTGCGGCGGGCCGTCCTCGGTCCGCTCCGGGTTGTCGATCACCACGTGGGTCTCGACCCGGTCGTCGGACGCGGGGAGCAGCCGCACGCCGGGCCGCCACCGGTCACACAGCGCCTCGGTCACCTGGGACAGCGGGTAGCCGGCGCGCAGCATCCGCGAGCGGACCAGGTGGGTGGCGATGTCCTTGTCCCCCAGCCCGAACCAGCTCGGCTCGGCGCCGTACGCGGCGAGCTCCTCCTTGACCGTCCAGGTCTCGCCCGCGTGCCCCCACCCGCGCTCGGTGTCGATGCCGCCGCCGAGGGTGTACATGCAGGTGTCCAGGTCCGGGCAGATCCGCAGCCCGTGCATCCAGACGTCGTCCCCGACGTTGACCACCGCGGTGATCTCGTGGTCGTCTCCGCGCGCCGCCTGCAACGCCGCCTTGACACCGAGCAGGAACCGCGCGCCGCCGACGCCTCCGACCAGGACCGTGACCTTCACGGTGTCAGGCTACGACCCGGCCGATCGCGGCCACGATCTCGTCCGACTCCGGCTCGGTGCGCGGCCGGAAGCGGGTGACGGCGCCGTCCGGCGCCACGAGGAACTTCTCGAAGTTCCACTGCACGTCGCCCGCGGCGCCCGTGGCGTCCGCGGTGTCGGTGAGCTCGGCGTAGAGCGGGTGCCTGTCCGGGCCGTTGACGTCGATCTTCTCGGTGAGCGGGAAGCTCACCCCGTAGGTCGCCGAGCAGAAGGTGGCGATCTCCTCGGGCGAGCCGGGCTCCTGCCCGCCGAACTGGTTGCAGGGCACGCCGAGCACGGTGAAGCCCCCGCCCCCGAAGCGCTCCTGGAGCCGCTCCAGGCCCGCGTACTGCGGGGTCAGGCCGCACTTGCTGGCGACGTTGACGACGAGCACGGCCTTCCCGGAGAGATCCGGGAGGGCGGAGCCGTCGAGAGCACGGAGAGCGGTGAGGGAGCCGAGGTCCACGCCGTCGAAACTACATCGCGCGGTAGTCGCGCGGGCTGAAACGTGGCCCGAACCGGGGACGCTGGAAGCCGGACACCTCCACCAGCCGCACCGCCCGCTGGCGCTGCGGGCGGTAGGGCTCGAGGACCTCGAGCATCCCGGCGTCGTCCAGCGGGCGACCGACCAGCGCCCAGCCGACGACCGTCGGGATGTGGAAGTCGCCGAAGCTGACGGCGTCGGGGTCGCCCCACGCCCGCTGCGCCACCTCCGCCGCGGTCCAGACGCCGATCCCGGGGACCTTGCGGAGCAGGATCCGCCCGTCCTCGCCACCCAGCTCCACGGCGGCCTCCAACCGGTGCGCCACGGCCGCGGCGGCCAGGATCGCGCGGCGCCGCGCGGAGTCGACGCCTGCCTTGTGCCACTCCCAGTCCGGCACCGACCGGAGCTGCGCGGGGGTGGGCGGGACCCGCATCCCCTGCGGAGCCGGGCCCGGGGCGGGGTCCGCGAACCGCCGGGCGAGCTCCCGCCACGACCGGCGCGCCTCGGTGCCGGTGACCTTCTGCTCCAGGATCGCGGGGACGAGCTGGTCCCAGACCCGCCGCGTGGCGCCGAACCGCAGGCCGGGGCGGCGTCGCGCGGAGTCCTCGATCAGCGGGTGGTGGGCGGTGAACGTCTCGGGGGTGTCGTTCGCGCCGAGCAGCGCGGGCAGCCCGTCGAGCTCCCAGGCCGCCCCCGGCCCCCACCCCTGCGCGACGACGGTGCCGTCGGTGCGCCGGGCGATCCGGACGGTCGCGGGCCCGTCCGGGGTGGTGGAGGTGCGCCAGATCCCGCCCTCGTCCTGTCGCCACGAGGGATCGCCCCGGCCCCGCCGCAGCGGGACCAGCACTCCGTGCACGTCGAGCACGAAGCCCGGCGTCCACTCCCGTTCGATCATGGTCTGCGCCTCCGGCGCTCGTGCGTGGTAAGTGGTGCCAGAGCACCACTTACCACGCACGGCTAGACGTCGGCGGAGAAGCGGATGCCGTGCGGGGGCAGTTGCACGTCGGGCCAGATGCGCATGCCGCCCTTGAGCTCGCAGTGCGCGCCGACGACCGCGCGGTCCCCGATCACCGCGTCCCGCACGTGGGCGCCCGCCTCGATCCGCGCCCCCGCACCGATCACCGAGGACTCGACGATCGCCCCGGCGGCGATGACGGCGCCGTCGAAGAGCATGGAGCCCTCGACCTTGGCGCCCTCCCCGACGACCACGTCCCGCCCCACGGCGGTGCCACCGAACACGAACGCGTCCTTCGCCACGTCGGCGCCCTCGAGCACGATCGACTCGCCGACGGGGCCGGGCAGCGCCGCCGAGGGCGCCACGCCGCGGACCAGGTCCGCCGAGCCGTGCACGAGGTCGCCCGGGGTGCCCATGTCGCGCCAGTAGGCGTTGTCGACGTGCCCGCTCACCCGGGCGCCGCGCTCCAGCAGCCCGGGGAACGTCTCGCGCTCCACGGACACGACCCGCCCGCGCGGGATCTCCTCGAGGACCGAGCGCTTGAAGACGTAGCAGCCCGCGTTGATCTGGTCGGTCGGCGGGTCCTCGGTCTTCTCCAGGAAGGCGAGCACGCGGCCGTCGTCGTCGGTGGGGACGCAGCCGTAGGCGCGCGGGTCCTGCACGCGCACCAGGTGCAGCGTGACGTCCGCGTCCGTGTGCCGGTGCGTGTTGACCACGGCGCCGAGGTCGGTGCCGCACAGCACGTCACCGTTGAACACCATCACGTTCTCGCTGGTCAGGTGCTCGGCGACGTTCGCGATGCCGCCGCCGGTGCCCAGCGGGGCCTCCTCGACGACGTAGGTCAGCTCGAGCCCCAGGGACTCGCCGTCCCCGAAGTGCTCCTCGAAGGTGGAGGCGAGGTAGGACGTGCCGAGCACGACCCGCCGGACCCCCGCGGCCCGGATCCGGGACAGCAGGTGCGCGAGGAACGGCACCCCGGCCGTCGGCAGCATGGGCTTGGGCGCGGACAGGGTCAGGGGTCGCAGGCGGGTTCCCTTGCCCCCCACCAGCACCACGGCCTCGACGTCGTCCAGCACAGTTTCGGTCTCCTCTTAACGGCTCGACACTCGCGACCGCACCGCGAGGCCCGCCCTGACGGCGGCCCGCAGCGGGGCGTTGACCGGTCCCGGATGGCGGTCGGCGAGATAGCGGTAGGCACTGCGGTGGTGCTCGGCGAGCATCCGGGCCGACACGTCGGCCTTGCTGGTGGACACCCCGCCGGTGTGCACGACCTCGGCGGTCGGCACGTACACGTTCAGCCAGCCCGCCCGACCGAGCCGGTCCCCGAGGTCGACGTCCTCGAAGTACATGAAGTAGCGCGGGTCGAAGCCGTCGACGGAGTCGAACGCGCTGCGCCGCACCAGCAGGCAGGAGCCGGAGAGCCAGCCCGCGGGCCGCTCCTCGATGGCCGCGGACTCCTGCCGGTAGGTCGTGGACCAGGGGTTCTGCGGCCAGATCCGGCCGAGCACCGCGTGCCCCGCACCGGTCGCGAGATCCGGTACCCGCCGCGCGCTCGGGTAGACGTGCCCCTCGGGGTCGCGGATCAGCGGCCCGAGCGAGCCCGCCCGCGGGTGCCGGCGCGCCGCCTCGAGCAGGACGTCGATCGAGCCGGGCCCGAACACCAGGTCCGGGTTCGCGACGACGACCCAGCCCACCTCGGGCCCCAGGCCCGCGACGGCGCGGTTGGCGGCCGTGCCGTAGCCGACGTTCTCCCCGATCCGCAGCAGCTCCACGCCCGGGCGCTCGGCGGCCGCCTCGGGCGCACCGTCCACGGAGCCGTTGTCCGCCAGCACGACCCGCAGCGGGCGGGTGGTGGCGGCGGGGATCGAGTCGAGGAACGCGGCCAACGTCTCGCCCGGCGAGTAGGTCACGGTCACGACGGCGAGCTCGTCGCCGTACGTCCGCACCGCGGTCCCGCCGGTCGGTCCCTCCGGTTCCATGGGGCACGAGGGTATCGGGGACGCGGCGGCGGCTCGCGCCCGCGTCAGCGTAGCGGCGCCCGGACACACTCCGGCCGTGGTTCAGTCGTCCGAGGGATCCTCACCGTTCAGCTCGGCGAGCAGGGCCGCGGCCTCCCGGTCCCCCTGGCCCGACCCGATCTCGAGGTACCAGCGGGCGACCTCGGGGCGGCCGACGTCGAGCAGGAAGCGGCCGATCGTGACCGCCCACCGGGGTTCGTTGTGCCGCTCCGCCTCCCGGAACTCGTGCTCGGCGGCGGTGACGTCCCCCTGGGCGACTAGGAACCCGCCGTACGCGGTGTGGGCGCGGACGGCGCCGAGCCCGCCCGCGCGGCGGTAGAGGGCGTCCGCCTCGTCGTCTCGACCCTGCGCGGCCCGCACGTCCGCCAGGGCGACGAGGGTGTCCGGGCGGTCCTCGGCCGCGTACCGCTCGGCGACGACGGCGGCCCCCGCGAGGTCCCCGTCCTCCAGGTGCAGGGCGACCAGGTTGTCCGGCGTGCTCGGGTCGCCGCGGTCGGCGGCGTGCGTGAGGACCTGCACCGCCTCGCGCAGCCTGCGGTCGGCCACCAGCAGCAGCGCCAGGTCGTTCGCGGCGGCGGTCTCGCCCGCCGCGACCGCGGTGCGCAGCATCTCCTCGGCGCGGACGTGGTCGCCGAACTCGGCGAGCGCCACCCCCAGCCTGCCCGCGAACGCGACGTGCCCGTCCGCGACCAGCGGCGTCAACCAGTCGATCACCGCGGACCAGGCCCCCGTGTCGAGGTAGGCGCCGACCAGCAGGTCCGCCGCCCCGGGCTCGGCGGAGGCGACCGCGCGGCGCAGGACCTCGACGGCCTCGCCCGCACGGCCCCGGTCGAGCAGCGCCCGTCCCTCGTCGCACAGCGGGGTCGCCTGCGGCGCGGCGCCGGTCTCCACCACCTCGGCGACGGCCTCGGTGACCGCCTCGGCGATCGTGGCGGGCCGGTCCGGCTCGGGGAGGATCGGGCTCCGGGGATCGGGCAGGGTCACGGGCAGGGTCGGACCGGGGGTCTCGGGCTCCAGCTGCGCGGTCATCGCCGTTCCCCTCGTCCGGAAGGTGCTCAGGGTCTCACCCGATCGGGGATCCGGCAGCGCGACACCATGATCACCCGCGGCCACCGACCGCTCACCCTCCGGGGTGGACCCGGGCCGCCCGCGCACACGAGCCGCCGACACGCCGGGCGACGCGGCGCGATGATCGCCCCGGATGATGCACCCTCTTTCCGACGGTTGTGTCCTGAACGAGTGGAGACGGCATGGACGCGGCAGACCCGCCCGCAGGCGCCCGCGCCTCGCGGGACCGCCGGGCAGGCGCGTCCGCGCTGTTCGGTGAGGGTGGGGCGCTGTCCTCCTCGGCGGCGCGCACCTCCACCTCGCGGACCTCCACCGCCCGCACCTCCACCGCCCGCTCCACCTCCGCGCGGGTCTCGGGGCCCCCGCCCAGCGCTCGCCGCACCCCGGCTGCCGGCAGCGCCTCCGCGCGCGACCTCGGCCGCGGGACGCCGGCTCGCCCGCCGGCTCGCCCGCGGCCGTCCGCCCGCCCCCGTCCGGCCGCCCCCGCCGCGCCGCCCACCGGCCGCGCCACGCTCGTCCGGCGCACCCGGCTCACCGTCTGCGTGCTGTCCGCGCTGGTCCTGGTCCTGACGGGCACGGCGTGGACCTTCTACCGGGACGTCACCGGCGGGATCACCACCACGAACGTCATCACCGGCGGCTCGTCCGGCGGCGAGCAGAACATCCTGCTGGTGGGCGTCGACAGCCGCACGGACGCGCAGGGCAACCCGCTGCCGGACGACGTCCTGGCCACCCTGCGCTCCGGCGCCGAGTCCGGCGTCCTCAACTCCGACACGATCATCGTGCTGCACCTCCCGGCGGACGGCGGCGGCGCGACGGCCTTCTCCATCCCCCGCGACAGCTACGTCGACATCCCCGGCTACCGCAAGGACAAGATCAACGCGGCGTACCCGGCGACGAAGGCGCTCAAGGCCGACGAGCTCGTCGCGGGCGGGATGAGCCAGAAGGAGGCCGACACCCAGTCGTCGGCCACCGGGCGGTCCACGCTGATCGAGACCGTGCAGAACCTGACCGGGCTGCAGATCGACCACTACGCCGAGATCAACCTGCTCGGCTTCTACAACCTCACCCAGGCCGTCGGCGGTGTCGACGTCTGCCTCAAGAACCCGGTGAACGACGACTTCTCCGGCGCCGACTTCCCCGCGGGCCCGCAGACGATCTCCGGAGCGGACGCGCTGGCGTTCGTCCGGCAGCGGCACGGCCTCCCCGAAGGCGACCTGTCCCGGATCCGCCGCCAGCAGGTGTTCCTCGCCGCCGTCGCGGACAAGATCCTCTCGACGGGGACCCTGACGAACCCCTCCACCCTCTCCGCCCTGATCGACTCGGCGGAGCAGTCCCTGGTCATCGACCAGGGCTGGGACCTGCTCGGGTTCGCCCGGCAGGCGAGCGACATCGCGGCGGGCAACATCGACTTCATGACCATCCCCACACAGGGGGGCACGCACAACGAGCGCGGGGACGTCGTGCTGGTCGACCCCACGCAGGTGCACGCCTTCGTCGAGGAGAAGACCACCCCCGTCGAGGAGAGCGCGGCGCCCGCCCCGCCGCCCGCGCCCGCCTTCGACGCGAAGGCGTACACCCTGGACGTCGGGAACGGCTCCGGCGGCACCGGCCTCGCCGCCCAGGTGGCGGACCAGCTCGGCGCGGCCGGGTTCCGACGCGGGGTCGTCGAGAACGCCGCGAGCCGCACCACCAGCGTCGTGCGCTACTCCGGCGACGGGCAGGCCGCGGCCCAGAACGTCGCCGCGCAGCTCGGCGGGCTCGGCGTGGAGCAGTCCGGCGACGTGCAGCCGAACCACCTGCAGGTCCTGCTCGGCACGGACTACGCGGGCGCGGCCCCGGCCACCCCGGAGGCCGCGGCGGCGCCGACGCAGCCGCCCGCGGTGAACGCGGGCGGCGTCCCCTGCATCGACTGACCGGCACTCGGGTAGAACCACCTGGTGTCCCTGACCTCCGCGCTGCTCGACCCGATCCTGCGCGCCGCCCCCGCCCGACCCCTGATCACCTTCTACGACGACGCCACCGGCGAGCGGATCGAGCTCTCCGCCGTCACCACCGCGAACTGGGTGGCCAAGGCGGCGAACCTGCTGCGTGACGAGTGCGACGTCGAGCCGGGCGGGCGGGTCGCCGTGCTGCTGCCCGCGCACTGGCAGACCGCGTCGGTGCTGCTGGCGGCGTGGTCCTGCGGCGCGGAGGTGGTGGGCGAGCCCGCGGACGCCGACTGGGTCCTGTGCGACCGCGACCGCCTGGACCTGGCGCTGGCCGCCGCACCCTCGGGCGGGCTGCTCGCGCTCTCGCTCGACGCGTTCGGCCGCGGGATCGACGGCCTGCCCGACGGAGTGATCGACTTCGCCACCGAGGTACGGCTGCACGGCGACGAGTTCGCGCCGTGGTCCCCGGTCCCGCTGTCCGACCCCGCGCTCGGCGGGCTCTCCGCGGACGACCTGCTCGCCCGCGCCCGGTCCCGTGCCGCGGACCTGGGCCTCGACGCGGGCTCCCGGGTGCTCTCGGTGAAGGACTGGTCCGCCCGGGAGGACCTCGTCGACGGCCTGCTGGCGGTCCTCGCCGCGGGCGGCTCACTGGTGCAGGTCGCGCATCCCGACCAGACGCGGCTGGAGCGGAAGTACGAGTCCGAGAGGTGCACCACGCGCCTGTAGCGCCTCGCGCAACCTGCGCGACTCCGGCCGGGCCCGCCGATTACGGTGTCACCGTGACCAGCGCCCCCTCCGTGACCGTGACCGCCGCCGACGTCGACGATGCCGCCGGGCGACTGCGCGCGGTGATCGGGCCGAGCCCGCTGCAGATCTCGGCGCGGCTGTCGGACTCCGTCGGCGGCGAGGTCTGGCTCAAGCGCGAGGACCTGCAGCCGGTCCGGTCCTACAAGATCCGCGGCGCCTACAACCTGATCGCCCAGCTCAGCGACGAGGAACGGGCGCGCGGGGTGGTGTGCGCCAGCGCGGGCAACCACGCCCAGGGCGTGGCGTTCGCGTGCGCGCGGCTCGGTGTCACGGCCCGCATCTACCTGCCCCGCACCACCCCGCGCCAGAAGCGGGACCGGGTGGCGCGGCTGGGCGGGAAGGTGGTCAGCACGATCGTCGTCGGCAACACCTACGACGACGCCGCGGCCGCGGCCGCCAAGGACGCGACCGACACCGGCGCCACCCTCGTCCCGGCGTTCGACGACCCGCGCACGGTCGCGGGCCAGGGCACGGTCGTGCGGGAGGTCCTCGGCCAGCTCGCCGACCCGCCGGACCAGATCGTGGTCCCGGTCGGCGGGGGCGGCCTGCTCGGCGGCACGCTCACCTACCTGCGCGAACGCCACCCGGACGTGCGTGTGATCGCCGTCGAGCCCGCGGGGGCGGCGAGTCTCGCCGCGGCCCTGGCGGCCGGCGCGCCGACCACGCTGGACACCATCGAGCCCTTCGTCGACGGTGCCGCGGTCCGCCGCGTCGGCGACGTGACGTTCCCCATCGCGCAGGCCGCAGGCGTCGAGCTGCACCAGGTGGACGAGGGGCGCATCTGCGTCGAGATGCTCGCGCTCTACCAGAGCGACGGGATCATCGCCGAGCCCGCGGGCGCGCTCGCCTCCGCCGCGCTCGGCATGCTGGACATCCCCCGCGGGTCCACCACGGTGTGCCTGCTCTCCGGCGGCAACAACGACGTGAGCCGGTACGCGGACATCGTCGAGCGCGCCCTGGTCTGGGAGGGCCGCAAGCACTACTTCCTCGTCGAGTTCCCGCAGGAGCCCGGTGCGCTGCGCCGCTTCCTCGACGAGACCCTCGGCCCGGACGACGACATCACGCTCTTCGAGTACACGAAGCGCAGCAACCGCGAGACCGGCCCCGCGCTCGTCGGCATCGAGCTCGGCGACCCCGACGACCTGCCCGCCCTGCTGGAGCGGATGGCGGCCGCGCCGCCGCAGATCGAGCGGATCCCGCCGGACTCGCCGCTCTTCCGCTTCCTGCTCTGAGACCGCGCCGGGATCGGGTCCGCGGTGACACCGACCCCGGCGGGAGGCTCAGCTCACTTCAGCAGCGCCCGCGCCATCACCATGCGCTGGACCTGGTTGGTGCCCTCGTAGATCTGGGTGATCTTCGCGTCCCGCATCATGCGCTCGACCGGGAAGTCCTTGGTGAAGCCCGCGCCACCGAACAGCTGGACGGCGTCGGTGGTCACCGACATCGCGGTGTCGGAGGCGAAGCACTTGGCGGCGGCGGAGATGAAGCCGAGGTTCTTCTCGCCCCGCTCCGCGCGCGAGGTCGCGACGTACACGAGCTGGCGCGCCGCCTCCACCTTCATCGCCATGTCGGCGAGCATGAACTGCACGCCCTGGAAGTCCCCGATGGCCTTGCCGAACTGCTTGCGCTCCTTGACGTAGGCGATGGCCTGGTCGAGCGCCCCCTGCGCGACGCCGACGGCCTGCGCCCCGATCGTCGGGCGGGTGTGGTCGAGCGTGGCCAGGGCCGTCTTGAAGCCGGTGCCCTCCGCGCCGATGATCCGGTCGCCGGGGATGCGGCAGTCGGTGAAGTGGATCTCGCGGGTGGGCGAGCCGGTGATGCCGAGCTTGCGCTCCTTGGTGCCGACCTCGAAGCCGGGGTCGTCCTTGTGCACCACGAACGCGGAGATGCCGTTGGCCTTCTTCTCCGGGTCGGTCACCGCCATGACCGTGTACCAGCTGGACACGCCGGCGTTCGTGATCCAGCACTTGGTGCCGTTGAGCACCCAGTCGTCCCCGTCCCGGCGGGCCCGGGTCCGCATCGACGCGGCGTCCGAACCGGCCTCGCGCTCCGACAGCGCGTAGCTGATCATGGCGTCGCCCGCGGCGATCGAGGGCAGGACCTGCTTCTTGAGCTCCTCGGACCCCGAGAGCAGGATCGGCACCGAGCCCAGGCCGTTCACGGCCGGGATCAGCGAGGACGACACGCAGGCCCGCGCGACCTCCTCGATGACGATGCAGGCGGCCAGCTCGTCCGCACCCTGGCCGCCGTACTCCTCGGGGATGTGGACGGCGTGGAACCCGGCCCTGGTCAGCGCGTTCTGCGCCTCCACGGGGTAGCGGGCCTGCTCGTCGACCTCCGCGGCGTGCGGCGCGATCTCCTTCTCCACCAGGGCGCGCACCGCGTCGCGCAGGGCCTCGTGCTCCTCGCTGAGCCGGTAGGCCTCGAAGTCGCCGTCAAGCATCTCGTCTCCACACGTCGATGTCCGGGGGTGGACCCACCCTAACGGCACTGCGTGCCATGAGACAACGACGTTGCTACCCTCCGTGCCATGACGGAGGGCACAGTCTCGCGCCGGGGGGTGGACGGTGGCGGAGCCGTCGGGGTGGGTAGACGCAGCGGCCGGTCCGCCGAGGGCCGGGCCGAGGTGCGCCGGGACCTCGTGCGCGCCGCCGTCGAGCTCTTCACCGCACAGGGCTACGACGACACGACCGTGGACGACATCGCCGCCGCGGCGGGCGTCGGGCGGCGGACGTTCTTCCGCTACTTCGCGGGCAAGGAGGACGCGGTCTCCCCCGACCACGAGCTGGGCCTCGCCCGGATCGCCGAGGTCTTCGCGTCCGCCCACCCGGACGAGCCCCTGCTGTCGCTGACCCTGCGCGCGGGCGAGACCGTCTTCGACCTGTACCTGACCGACCAGGACACCGCGCGCAAGCGGTTCGCCCTGGTCCACGGCGTCTCGGCGCTGCGGGACCGGGAGGCGGCGATGGTCCACCGCTACCGGCGGCTGTTCACCCGCGAGCTCACGGCGCGCCTGCACGGCGTCGAGGACGGCGACCTGCGGGCCGCCGTCACCGCGGCGGCGGTGGTCGCCGCGCACAACCAGGCGCTGCGCCGCTGGCTCGCCGAGAGCGGCACGGTGGAGAGCTGCCTCGCCCATTTCCGCAAGGTGGCCGACATGATCCCGCTCGGCTCGGGCGTGGGGTCGGACCTGGAACAGGTCACCCGGCGCCTCGAGCACGTCGCGGCGGCGCTCGAAGGGCGGTGATCCACCGTCCGGGAGCGAGGAGGTCGAATCCCGACCGCCGCGCTCCCCGAGCGTGGATCACCCGGGGCGAGACGTGGCCTGGACATGGGTGATCCCCGGGCCGTCTCGGGTGAGACGCGAACCGAGCTGGACTGGGCTCGGGCCCGGGGATCATCGGTGACTGCCGGGGATTCGCCGAGGCTCTCGGCTTCCACGACCGTCAGGAGTTCGTCCTGTGGTGCCTCAGCGGGCAGCCACCTCACAAGTCCTCGTGGAAATCAACGTCGGACCACCTCCCTTCTTGTGTACGACCAGCCTACGTATCGGCGGGAGGGCGCGCCACGAGTTTTTCGCGCAGCAGCCGATCCTTCTCGAGGACCATGTCCGACAACGACTCCTGGAACTCGACCATGCGCGCCCGCAGGCCCGCGTCCGAGGCCGCGAGGATCCGCACGGCCAGCAGGCCCGCGTTGCGGGCGTTGCCGACCGCGACCGTGGCCACCGGCACCCCGGCGGGCATCTGGACGATCGACAGCAGCGAGTCGAGGCCGTCGAGCACCTTCAGCGGGACGGGCACGCCGATCACCGGCAGCGGGGTCGCCGCGGCGACCATCCCCGGCAGGTGCGCCGCGCCGCCCGCGCCCGCGATGATCACGCCGATCCCGCGGTCCGCGGCGGACGTCGCGTAGTCGAGCATCCGCTGCGGGGTGCGGTGGGCGGAGTAGACGCCGACCTCGTACTCCACGTCGAACTCGGCGAGGGCGGTCCCGGCGGCCTCCATGACCGGCCAGTCCGAGTCGCTCCCCATGATCACGCCGACCTTCGGCCTGCCCGACGACTCGCTCGCACGCTCGCTCATGCCCGGTCCCCCAGTCCCTGCGTCCCGGTGTGGACGGACCACCCGTCCTCCCACTCCGCGGTGGACAGCCAGTGCGCCGCCAGCACCGCGGTCCGGCGGACCTCACCGAGGTCCGACCCGAGCACGGTCACGTGCCCGACCTTGCGCAGGGGCCGCTCCCCCTTGCCGTACAGGTGCACCTTGACCTGCGGGAACCGCGCGAACAGATGGTGGATCCGCTCGTCCACCGTCATCTCCGGTGTCTTCTCGGCGCCCAGGACGTTGGCCATGACGACGACCGGCGCCGTCATCGTCGTGGTCCCCAGCGGGTAGTCGAGCACGGCCCGCAGGTGCTGCTCGAACTGCGAGGTCCGGGCGCCCTCGATCGTCCAGTGCCCGGAGTTGTGCGGCCGCATCGCGAGCTCGTTGATCACCAGCCCGCCCGCGGTCTCGAACAGCTCGACGGCGAGCAGCCCCGTCACGTCCAGCTCGTGCGCGATCCGCAGCGCGATGCCCTGCGCCTCCAGCGCGCGCTCCTCCGACAGCCCCGGGGCGGGCGCGAGGACCTCCACGCACTGCCCCTCCTCCTGCACCGTCTCGACGACCGGCCACGCCGCGGCCTGCCCGAACGGCGACCGGGCGACCTGCGCGGCCAGCTCCCGGAACATCTCGACGGCCTCCTCCACCAGCAGCGGGGTCCCGGCGTCGAGCAACTCCCGGACGAGCTCGGGGTCGGCCGCGCGCAGGAACCAGACCCCGCGGCCGTCGTACCCGCCGCGGGCGGCCTTGAGCACCACCGGCCAGCCGTGCTCGGCGGCGAAGTCGGCGACCTGGTCGGGCGCGGTGATCTCGGCGAACGCCGGGACCGGGAGGCCCATCTCCGCGAGGCGCCGCCGCATGACGAGCTTGTCCTGCGCGTGGAGCAGCGCGTCCGGGTGCGGCCGCACGGCGACCCCGTCGGCGACGAGCGCGCGCAGGTGCTCCTGCGGCACGCCCTCGTGGTCGAAGGTCACCGCGTCGCAGCCGACGGCGAGCGCGCGCAGCGAAGCGAGGTCCGGCCCACCCGCCACCACGTCCGGAGTGACGAGCGGGGCGGGCTCGTCCGGCGAGACGGCGAGCACCCGCAGGGACTGCCCGAGGCCGATGGCGGCCTGGTGGGTCATCCGCGCGAGCTGGCCGCCGCCGACCATCCCGACGACCGGGAAGTCACGTGAGGGGGTCTCCACGGAGAGGGAACACTACCTGCGCCCTCGGTGTGACCTGCGGCCCCGATCGGGTGTCCGGTTCCTCCCTCTGGGACGATCGAGAGCGTGTCCCTGGTCGAAGCGACGCTCGCGCGCATCCCGCAGCCGTACCGCGACATGGCCTTCCGGCACCGTGAGCTGCTGAAGTTCGCCATGGTCGGCGGGTCGACCTGGGTCATCGACACCGCCGTGTTCCTCATCCTCAAGGGCACGGTGCTGGCCGAGAAGCCGCTCACGGCGAAGATCATCGCGGTGCTGGTGGCGACCATCGTGTCCTACGTGCTCAACCGCGAGTGGTCCTTCCGGACCCGCGGCGGCCGCGAACGCCACCACGAGGCGCTGCTGTTCTTCCTGATCAGCGGGGTCGGCGTGGCCGTGTACTCGGCGCCGCTCGCCGCCTCGCGCTACCTGTTCCACCTGCAGGTCCCCGAGGTCTCGCTGCTCACCCAGGAGGTCGCGGACTTCGTCAGCGGGCAGATCCTGGGCACCCTGGTCGGCATGGCCTTCCGCTGGTGGGCCTTCCGCCGGTTCGTCTTCCCGGAGAAGGACGTCCGCCGCCAGGTGGCCGAGCAGGTCTAGAGGCTCCCCAGGAAGGTCAGCAGGGCCGCGTTCACCTCGTCCGGCCGTTCCTGCTGCACCCAGTGGCCCGCGCCCTCGACGACCACCTCACCGCGCAGGTCGTCCAGGTACGCGGCCTGGCGGTCCGGCGGCGTCATCCGCAGCACCGGGTCCGCCGACCCCGCCACGAACAGGCTGGGCATCGTGACGTGGGCCTCCGCGAGCTGCGGGGTCGTCTCCCAGTTGCGGTCGAAGTTGCGGTACCAGTTGATCGCGCCGGTGAAGCCGGTCCGGGTGAACTCGGCGACGTAGTGGTCCAGCTCGTCCCGGGTCAGCCAGTCCGGGAGGGTCTCGGGCTGCGGCAGCCGCTCGACGATGCCGCGGCCGTCGTCCGGCCCGACCAGCGCCGTGCCGTCGCCCGCCCGGAGACCGCACAGCATGCCGCGCATGGTTCGCGCGGGGTCCGCGGCCATGTCCGCGTCCGCGATCCCGGGCTCCTGGAAGTGCAGGATGTAGAAGAAGCGGCCGGCGAGCGCCGCGCGCCAGATCTCGGTCGGTGGGCGCTTCGCCCGCGGGGTGAACGGCACGCTCATCCCGCACACCGCCGCCACCCGCTCCGGGTGCAGCAGCGCCGTCTGCCAGGCCACGATCGCGCCCCAGTCGTGCCCCACGACGACGGACTGCTCCTCGCCCAACGCGTCGAGCAGACCGACGACGTCCCCGGTCAGGTGGTGGATGTCGTAGTCCTCGACGGCCGCCGGGCGCGACGAGCCGCCGTAGCCCCGCATGTCCGGCACGATCACCCGGTGGCCCGCGGCCGCCAGTGCGGTCACCTGGTGCCGCCAGGAGTAGCCGAGCTCGGGGAACCCGTGGACCAGGACCACCGCTGGGCCGGAGCCCTCCTCGGTGACCCGCAACTCGACCCCGTCGGGGAGGGTGACCGTCCGCTGCATGCCCGCACCCTATTGACCGGGCGTTCGGAGTGTCAGCCCGCCGCCCGAACCGGGGCGGCCACCTCGGCGGCGACCTCGCTGATCTGCTCGCGCAGGAAGGTGTGGCCCGGATCGGCGTCGAAGCGCGCGTCCCAGTACATCGCCTGGTGGATGTCCGGGAGCGGGACCGGGGGTGCGAGCAGGCGCACGGCCGGGCCCACCCGGGTCGCCCAGGCACCGCGTTCCAGCAGCAGGCTCACCGCCGAGGTGCCCTCGAGCAGCACCGGCACCATGAGGAAGCTCTCGACGCTCGCGGCGACCGTCCGGTCCGGCGCCATCCGCGCCAGGTGGGCGTCCGCGATGCTGGGACCGGCGCGCCCCAGGCTGTAGACGACCTGGGGCAGCCCCCGGAACTCGGCGAGGGTGAGGCGGTCACCGACCGTCGGGTGGTCCGCCCAGACCGCGCACAGCCAGCGGTCGACGAAGAGATCGCGCGAGGGCATCGTCACGTGCTCGAGCTCGCGCGGTTGCACGATCACGTCGATGCCTTCGTCCACCAGCGCCGCCGCGGTCCGGCTGAGCGGGCGGGCGTCGATGCGCACCTCCGGGGCTCGCCGGCGCAGCCGCTCCAACAACGAGGGCAGCAGCACCAGCATGGTGTAGTCCGATCCCGCCACCGTGAAGACGCGGCGGCCCGGCTCGCCGGGCCCGACCTCGAAGAGCCCGCGCACGCCGACGAGGAGCTCCGCCACCTCGCCGCGCAGGCGGACCGCGAGCGGGGTCAGCCGCAGGTCGTTTCCGGTCCGCACCAACAACGGGTCGCCGAAGAGCTTGCGCAGCCGCGCGAGCGCGCCGCTCATCGCCGACTGGGACAGGTCCAGCCGCCGCCCCGCGCGCGTGACGTTGGCCTCCTGCAGCAGCGCGTCGAGCGCGACCAGGAGGTTGAGGTCCAGCGAGCTGAGCTTCATGGCGTCCGGAGTGTGCGGGCTCCACCGTCTCGTCTCGGTTTCGCGTCCGTTACCGCCCTGGCACATCGCTCACGGCGATGCCCGCCAGCGCGCAGAACTGTTTCCCACCTGCACGGATCCGGACCTAGCGTCGTCGGCCATGGAGAACCCGACCGACACGTTCCGCGCCGCGATGCGACGCCACGTCACCGGCGTCACCGTGGTCACGACCCGGCTGGACGGGCGGGCGTGGGGCATGACGGTGAGCGCCTTCACCTCGGTCTGCCTCGAACCGCCGACCGTCCTCGCCTGCCTGCGCCGCACGACGGCGGCCGCCGCGGAGATCCTGCGCACCGGCCGGTTCGGCGTGAGCCTGCTCGCCGAGGACCAGGGCGAGATCTCCCGGCGCTGCGCCGCCCCCGGCGCGCCGAAGTTCCTCGACGACGTCTGCGGTGCGGCACCGACGCACAGCCCGGTCGTCGACGGCGCGGTGGTGGGGTTCGACTGCGTCCTGGTCCGCTCCGCCGAGCTCGGCGACCACGTCGCGCTGTTCGGCGAGGTCGCCGCCGTCGTCGCAGGCCCGACCCCCGGAGCCCACCCGCTGCTCTACACCGACGGCGACTACCTGTCGCTGCCGCCGCGCACCGCCGCGTGACCCCGACCCCCCAGAGAGAGGCGTGTCCATGAAGACCGGAGCCGAGTACCTCGAGTCCCTGCGCGACGGCCGCGTCGTCTACTGCGGCGGCGAGCGCATCGACGACCTCACCACCCACCCGGCGACGGCGGGCTACGCCCGCGTGATCGCCGAGTACTACGACCTCCACCATGACCCGCGCCTGCGCGACGAGCTCACGTTCGTCGACGAGGACGGCGAGCGGCGCGCGCTGCACTGGATGATCCCGCGGGACAAGCAGGACGTGCAGCGTCGCCGCCGATACCACGAGTTCTGGTGGCGCCACTTCGCGGGCGGGATGTTCTGCAGGCCGCCCGCCTCCACCAACTGCGTGCTGTTCGGGGTCGTGGACGACCCGCAGCCGTGGGAGGACAACTCGGTCGGCCACGGGGGTCGCCCGCTCGCGCAGCACATCCGGGACCTCTGGGCGCGGGTGCGGGCCGAGGACTCGTTCCTCACGCCCATGTTCGTCGACGTCCAGTACGACCGCTCCCGGCCGGACTCGGTGGCCGAGTCGCCCGCCCTGGAGATCGTCGACCGCACCGAGGAGGGGATCGTCGTCCACGGGTGGAAGTCCGTCGGGACCCCGCCGGTGTTCGGCAACGAGGTGGTCTTCGGCGTGTTCTGGCGACCGGGCACCACCGAGGAGCAGACCGTGTACGGCGTGATCCCCGCCAACACGCCCGGACTGGTGCACGTGGCGCGGCCGTCCACCGCCGCCGAGGGCGCCTCGACCTTCGACCGGCCGTTCGCGGGGATCGGCGACGAGCTGGACTCGATGGCCTTCTTCGACCACGTCCTCGTCCCCTGGGACCGGGTGCTGCACGTGGGGAACCCGGACCACGCCAAGCACTTCCCGCAGCGGCAGTTCGACTGGATCCACGTGGAGACCCAGATCCGGCAGACCGTGAACGCCGAGCTCCTCGCGGGCCTCGCGCTGCTGGTCACCGAGGCCCTGGGCACCGCGGCGGCGCCGGTCGTCGCCTCCCAGCTGGCCGATCTCGTACGGTTCCGGGAGACCTGCCACGCCCTGACGCTCGCCGCCGAGGAGACCGGGTTCCACACCGAGCACGGGATGTACAAGCCCAACCCGCTCTACGTGAACTTCGGCCGCGCGCACTACCTGGAGAAGGCCTCCGCCATGATCGACCTGCTCCTGGAGCTGTGCGGTCGCGGGGTCGTGCTGTTCCCCACCGAGGCCGAGCTGGCCGACCCGTACCTCGGCCCGCGCCTGGAGGAGGCCCTGCGCGGTCGAGACATCGGGGCCCGCGAGCGGCTGCGGATCTTCAAGGTGATCCACGAGCGGTTCCTCACCGAGTGGGGCACGCGGCACACGATGTTCGAGAAGTTCAACGGGACACCGCTGCACGTGATCAAGATGCTGACGATGCAGCGGGCGGACTACCGCCCGGACGGCCCCCTCGCCCGTCTGGCCCGAGACGTCGTCGCCGGTCGCGACCCGGCCCTCCCGACCGCCGAGGCGGCCGAGGGCACCGAGGCAGCGGGGGCACCGGGGGCACCCGGGGCGGTCGAGCGGGCGGCCTGAGAGTCGGCCCGGCCCCACGCCCGAAGTGCGGATCATGCGTGGGGCGAGTGGACTGCGAGCGGGCCGGGACGCGGCGGGGCGCGGGCCGGCCGGCCCACCCGACCGTCGGAGAGGGCTTGATCCACCACCCGGGGAGCGAGGCGGTCGAATCCCGACCGCTCCGCGCCCGAAACGTGGATCATGCACAGAGCGAGCGGGCCGGGACGCACCGCGGGGGCCGGGGGCGGCCCGGCCCCGTGCCCGACCGTCGAGCGGGCTTGATCCACGATCCGGGAGCGAGGCAGTCGGATCCCGACCGCCTCACGCCCGGTGTATGGATCATGCACGGGGCGGGCGGATCGGGGCGCAACGCGGGGCGACGGCGGGCGGGCCCGCCCGATCCACGAGCTTGATCCACTGCCCGAAAGCGGAGCGTCGGATCCCGACCACCTCACTCCCGAAACGTGGATCATGTACGGGGGCGGGCGGGTTGGGGCGGTGCGGAGCGCACTGCGGGGCGCGGGGCGGGGCGGCCGACCCACCCGGCCGTCGGAAGGGCTTGATCGGAGTGGGCGGGCCGGGACGCACCGCGGGGGCCGGGGGCGGCCCGGCCCCCCGCGCCCGGCCGTCGAGTGGGCTGATCCACAGTCTGGGAGCGAAGCAGTCGGATCCCAACCGCCTCACGCCCGGTGTGTGGATCATGGGCGGGCGGGCGGGTTGGGCGGTGCGGATTGCACTGCGGGGCGCGGGGCGGGCCTGTCGACCCACCCGGCCGTCGGAGGGGCTTGATCCACGATCCGGGAGCGGGGCGGTCGGATTCCGACCGCCTCACGCCCGAAGTGTGGATCATGCACCGGGGAGCGGGCCGGAGCGCACCGCGGGGTCCGGGTCGGCGGGCCCGCCCGGCCCAAGGGCTCGATCCAGCGTTCGGGAGCGGAGCGGTCGGGTTCCGGCCGTCTCCCGCCCGGAGCGGGGATCAGGCGGCGGCGTGGTCAGCGGGGGGTGGTGGCGGGCCTCGGTGTGGCGACGACGTCATCGGCGCGGGCGGGCGGGAGGAAGAGGGCGAAGGTGGGTGGGCGGGCACGGGAGAGCTCCAGCCGCCCCCCGTCCGCCTCGACCAGCGCCCGGGCCAGCGCGAGGCCCAGGCCGGTCGAGGACTGCACGGACACCCCGCGGTCGAACACGTGCGGCACCAGCTCCTCGGGGACCCCGGGTCCGGTGTCGGACACCTCGACGACCAGTGCGTTCGTCCCCTCGCGAGCGGAGATCGTGACGGTGCCGTCACCGTGCTGGATGGCGTTGTCCACCAGCGCGCCCACGGCCTCGCGGATCCGGGCGGGGGTGACGCGGGCGAGCAGCCCGTCGGGCACCCGCAGCTTGAGCCGCCGCCCGACGGACTCCAGGGCGGGCCGCCACTCGTCGGCCACCTCGGTGAGGCCCGTGCGCAGGTCCACGGGTTCCGCGCCCGCCGCCCGGGCGGCGCGGGCAGCCTCCAGGAGCTCGTCGAGCACCTCGGAGAGCCGCTCGGTCTGCTCCAGGGCGGCGAGGGCCTCGCGCCGGGCGCCGGGGTCGGGGTGGGTGGAGAGCTCGTCGAGCCGCAGGACGAGCGCGGTGATCCGGCTGCGCAGCTGGTGGGAGACGTCTCCGACCAGGGCGCGTTCGCGTTGGACGAGGTCCGCCAGCGCGGTGGCCGAGGTGTCGAGGACGTCCGACACCCGGTCCAGCTCGGGGATGCCGTGGCGGTGCGGGGCGCGGCGGAAGTCCCCCGCGCCGAGCCGGGCGGCGCGGTCGGCGACGTCCAGCAGGGGTTCGGCGAGCCGGCGCGCGGTGACCGTGGCGACCACCGCGCCGGTGCCGACCGACAGCACCACCAGCAGGATGACGACGACCGTGACCTGCACCTGCTGGGTCCGCATGACCGAGATCGGCTCGGACAGCGTGATCGAGCCGCCCTGGCCGAACGGCAGCGACTCCGCGATCGTGCCGTCCTCCGGCGGGTCGCCGACGGTCTGCACCGGCGTGTCCGGCACGCTCACCACGAGCTGACCGTCCGCGGGCACGGCGAGCGCGATCTCGGCCCGGTTGATCGGGGTGCCCGGCGGCTCGTCGTCGAGCCGGTCGGCGATCCGCTCGAGCCGCTGGATCAGCTCGGCGCGGGTGAAGTCGTCGACCAGGCGCCAGGTGGTGAACGCCAGCGGCCCGCCCAGGACGAGCGCCGTCACGGCGACGACGAACAGCGTCGAGAGCAGGATGCGGCGCCTCATGTGTGGTTGAAGCGGAACCCGACCCCGCGGACCGTGGCGATCCGGCGCTCGCCGCCGATCTTGCGGCGCAGCCAGGACATGTGCATGTCCAGCGTCTTCGAGGTCTTCATGTCCGGGTCGTTCCAGACCTCGCGGAGGATCTCCTCGCGGGTCACGACCTGCCCGGCCCGCAGCAGGAGCACGCGCAGCAGCTCGAACTCCTTGTTCGCGAGCCCGACCTCCTCGCCGTCGACCAGGACGCGGCGGCCGGAGAGCTCCATCCGCACGCCGCCGACCTCGACGGTCTCCGGGGTGAGCCTGCGCAGCAGCGCCCGGACCCGGGCCAGCAGCTCGGCGAGGCGGAAGGGCTTGCCGACGTAGTCGTCCGCGCCGGCGTCCAGCCCCACGACGAAGTCGACCTCGTCGGTGCGGGCCGTCAGCATCAGGACGGGGAGGTCGGGGAAGTCGGGGCGCAGGCGCCTGCAGACCTCCAGCCCGTCCATCCCCGGCAGGCCGAGGTCCAGCACGAGGAGGTCGACGTGGCCCTGGCGGACGACGTCGAGCGCCGTGGTGCCGTCGGACGCGACGTCGACCTCGTAGCCCTCGCGTTGCAGGGCCCGGGAGAGCGGCTCCGCGATCGCGGCGTCGTCCTCCGCCAACAGGACGGTGGTCACGGGTCGAGAGTATGCCCGCCCGGGATGGCATGCTGACCCGCCGTGAGCAGCGCCGTTACCGAACCGGACACCCGTGCCGATCTCGCCCTCGCCCTGGAGCTCGCCGACCTGGCGGACGCGATCACCCTGCCGCGCTTCCGCGCCGCCGACCTGCGGGTCACGCGCAAGCCGGACCGCACCCCGGTCACCGACGCGGACACCGCCGCCGAGGAGGCGCTGCGGGCGGCGATCGGCGGGCAGCGGCCGGGGGACGCGATCCTCGGCGAGGAGGGCGGCGGGTCCGTCGGGGAGGGCCGCGGCTGGGTGCTCGACCCGATCGACGGCACCAAGAACTTCTCCCGCGGCATGCCGGTGTGGGCGTCGCTGATCGCGCTGTGCTCGGGCGGTGTCCCCGTGGTCGGGGTGGTCTCCGCGCCCGCGCTGGGCAGGCGGTGGTGGGCCGCGGCCCGGCACGGCGCCTGGACCTCCGAGCGGGGTGGGGAGGCGCGGCGGATCTCGGTGACCGGGGTGACGGCGCTCGAGGACGCCTACCTGTCCACGACGAACCAGGAGACCTTCCGGGAGTTCGACGGCATGGACCGCTGGCTGGCGCTGTCCCAGGCCTGCTGGGAGACCAGGGCCTTCGGCGACTTCTGGCAGCACTGCCTGGTCGCGGAGGGGGCGATCGACCTGGCCGTGGAGCCCGCGGCGAACCCCTGGGACCTGGCCGCGGTGCAGGTCCTGCTCGAGGAGGCGGGCGGGCGGCTCACCGACCTGCGCGGCGTCCCCGGCTTCGCGGGCGGCGACGGCCTGGCGTCCAACGGCCACCTGCACGAGGCCGCGTTGCGCGTCCTACAGTCGGCGGAATGATCGCCTTCGAGGACCTGACGCCCGGACGGGTGTTCGAGCTGGGGTCCGTCACCGTGGACCGCGACGAGATGATCGCGTTCGCCCGCCGGTTCGACCCGCAGCCCTTCCACCTGGACGAGGAGGCGGGCCAGGCGTCGGTGTTCGGGGGGCTGGCGGCCTCGGGCTGGTTCACGGCGGGGCTGTGGATGCGGCTCTACATCGACGAGCTGGTCTCGAAGGCCGACGGGCTGGGCTCGCCGGGCGGGGACGAGATCGCCTGGCCCGCCCCGGTCTTCGCGGGCGACCACCTCTTCGCGTCCATGGAGATCGTCGCGGCGCGGCGCTCGTCGTCCAAGCCGTGGATGGGGCTGGTCACGCTGCGGGCCTGGATGCGCCGCGGCGCCGCGGACTCCGACGACGTGGTCTACCGCGCCCGCTTCACCGGCATGTTCGGCTCCCGGGAGCACCCCCGGCCCTAATCGGCCCCGGCCAGCGCCTTGACCACGCGGGAGGGTGACGGGCGGCCGAGCTTGTCCGCCATCCACACACTCGTCTCGACGAGGTCGGCGAGCCGGGCGCCGTGGCTGACGCCCAGCCCGTCGAGCATCCAGACGAGGTCCTCGGTGGCGAGGTTGCCCGTCGCGGACTTGGCGTAGGGGCAGCCGCCGAGGCCGCCCGTGGACGCGTCCACCGTGGTGACCCCGCGGCGCAGCGCGGCGAGGGTGTTGGCGAGGGCCTGCCCGTAGGTGTCGTGGAAGTGCACGGCGATCTGGTCGATGGGGACCCCGCCCGCCACGCAGGCGTCGATCACGGCCTCGGCGTGCCCGGGGGTGCCGGTGCCGATGGTGTCCCCCAGGGACAGCTGCCGGCAGCCCATCTCGACCAGCCGACGTCCGACGGCGGCGACCTGCGCCGGGTCGACGGCCCCCTCCCACGGGTCCCCGAACGCCATGGAGACGTACGCCCGGACCCGCAGCCCCTCCGCGAGGGCGCGCTTCACCGTGGGCTCGAACATCGCGAACTGCGAGTCCAGCGCGCGGTTGAGGTTCTTCTCCGCGAAGGTCTCCGTGGCGCTCGCGAAGACCGCGATGTGGTCCACGCCCGCCTCGACGGCCCGGTCGAGCCCGCGCTCGTTCGGCACCAGCACGGGGTAGTCGACGCCCGGCCGCCGCTCGAGCATCGCCAGCAGGTCCGCGGCGTCGGCGAGCTGGGGCACCCATTTCGGGTGCACGAAGCTGGTGGCTTCGAGGGTGGTCAGTCCCGCGTCCGCGAGGCGGTTCAGGAACTCGGCCTTCACCTCGACCGGCACGACCGCCTTCTCGTTCTGCAGCCCGTCCCGCGCACCGACCTCGTAGATCGTGACGTGGGCGGGGAGCCCCTCGCTCGGCAGCGTCATGGGCAAGTCAGGCATCGTCGGCGACCTCCTGGTAGAGCAGCGCGTGGACCCGCTCGACGGCCGGGATGTCCGTGAACTCCAACGGATCGTCCGACGCGGACTCCACGACGAGTGTGCCGCAGCCGAGCACCCGTTCGAGCACGGTGTGACGGAACTGCACCGTGTTGATCCGCGACATCGGGATGTCCATGCCGCTGCGGGAGAAGACGCCCTCGCGCACCAGCACCCGTCGGGTCGTCACCACGAAGTGGGTGGTGCGCCACCGCACGAACGGCAGCACCGTGAACCGGCCGACGAGCCCCACGGCCACCACGGCGAGCGCGATCCACGCGACGAGGGCCCAGCTCTGCGCGCTCACCAGCGCGGCGAGGAACGCCGCCGCCCCCACGGTCACCAGGAACACCAGCACCGGCCCGATCAGCATCTTCCAGTGCGGGTGGGTGTGGAGCACGACCCGCTCCCCGGCAACCAGCAACTCATCGGGATAGGCCACGCCACGAGCCTAAGCAGTGTGGAGCCACCACCGTCGTTTCGACGCCCGACACGACAGGGGCACTGCGCCCTTACGGCTGGGCCGGGCGCAGGTGGACGATGTCGCCGGCCGCGATGGGGCGTCTGGTGCCGTCCGGTTCCAGGACCAGCAGGTGGCCGCTGGTGTCCACGTCCTCGGCTATCCCGACGATCGCGGAGCCGCCGGGCATCTCCACCCGCACCTCGGAGCCGAGGGACAGGCAGCCCGCGCGGTAGTCGCCGCGCAGGCCGGACTCGTCGGCGTCCCCGCCCGCGGCGCGCCAGGCGGCCTCGCGCTCACCCAGGTTGCGCAGCAGGGTGACCAGCAGCTCGGTGCGGTCGACGACGGCGCCCTGGTCCGCCAGCGAGGTCCCCGTCTCCGGGGCCGAGGCCACGTTGACCCCCATGCCGAGCACCACGCCGGGCCCGCCGCCGGACACCGCGGTCATCTCGGCGAGGATGCCCGCGCCCTTGCGCCCGTCGAGGAGCAGGTCGTTCGGCCACTTCAGGCCCGCGGGCACGCCGGGGGCCAGCGCGCGGACCGCGTCCAGCAGGGCGACGCCCGCCAGCATCGGGATCCAGCCCAGCCGCTCGGCGGGGATGCCCTCGGGCCGCCACAGCACGCTGACCGCGATCCCGGACCCGCGCGGCGCCTCCCAGGTCCGGTCCAGCCTGCCGCGGCCACGGACCTGGTGCTCGGTGACCAGCACGGACCCGTCCGGCGCACCCGCGGTCGCGGCGGCGACCAGGTCCGCGTTCGTGGAGCCGGTCTCGTCGACGACGTCGACGCGCGTCCAGCGACCCGCCGGGCCGAGCAGGCGGTGCCGCAGGTCATGGACGTCGAACGGGACCGCGTCGACCGGGTCGGTGGAGCTCACGGCCGGCAACCTATCCCCCGCCGGTCCAGCTGTTCGGACGTTTCCGACGGTGAAGGCGCCCGACGGTGCGGCGCACGCGACCGGTGCACCCTGCGTTGCGCCGAACGAGCGACGGACGGTACGTGATGCAGACCGCTCCGACGAACCGGTCACGGGTGACTGTCTCAGGTTAAGGTCCGTGGTCATGAGCGCTGCAACGGAGCCGATGGGGGACCCGTCGAACGCCCCGGACGTCGAGCCGGACGTGCACACCACGGCGGGCAAGCTCGCCGACCTGTACCAGCGGTTCGCCGAGGCGCTGCCCTCGGAGGCGGCCGCCGAGCGCCAGCACGCCAAGGGCCGCAAGACCGCCCGCGAGCGGATCGACATGCTGCTGGACCCGGGCTCGTTCGTCGAGCTGGACGCGCTGGTGCGACACCGCTCCACGAACTTCGGCATGGAGGCCAAGCGGCCCTTCGGCGACGGCGTGGTCACCGGCACCGGCACGATCGACGGCCGCCCGGTCGCCGTGTTCTCCCAGGACGCGACGGTCTTCGGCGGCTCGCTCGGCGAGGTCTACGGCGAGAAGATCGTCAAGGTCATGGACGTCGCGGCCAAGATCGGCTGCCCCGTGGTCGGGATCAACGACGGCGGCGGCGCGCGCATCCAGGAGGGCGTCGTCGCGCTGGGGCTCTACGGCGAGATCTTCGTGCGGAACGTCCGGGCCTCCGGCGTGGTCCCGCAGATCTCGCTCATCATGGGCCCCTCGGCGGGCGGCGCGGTGTACTCCCCCGCGCTCACCGACTTCACCGTCATGGTCGACGAGACCTCGCACATGTTCATCACCGGGCCGGACGTCATCAAGACGGTCACCGGTGAGGACGTCGGCATGGAGGAGCTCGGCGGCGGCCGCGCCCACAACTCCAAGTCCGGGGTGGCGCACTACCTCGGCTCCGACGAGCAGGACGCGATCGACTACGTGAAGGAGCTGCTCTCCTTCCTCCCGTCGAACAACCTGTCCGAGCCGCCGACCTACCCGGCGCCGGAGCCCGTCGCGGGGTCCATCGAGGACGGGATCACCGACACCGACCGCGAGCTCGACACGCTCATCCCGGACTCGGTGAACACCCCGTACGACATCCGCGAGGTCATCACCCGCGTGGTCGACGAGGGTGAGTTCCTCGAGGTCCAGGAGCTGTGGGCGGCCAACATGGTCACCGGCTACGCCCGCGTGGAGGGCCGCTCGGTCGGGATCGTCGCGAACCAGCCGACGCAGCTCGCGGGCTGCCTGGACATCGACGCCTCCGAGAAGGCCGCACGCTTCGTGCGCACCTGCGACGCGTTCAACATCCCGATCCTCACCTTCGTCGACGTCCCGGGCTTCCTGCCGGGCACCGACCAGGAGTGGAACGGCATCATCCGCCGCGGCGCCAAGCTGATCTACGCCTACGCCGAGGCGACCGTCCCGAAGGTCACCGTGATCACCCGCAAGGCCTACGGCGGCGCGTACGACGTCATGGGCTCCAAGCACCTCGGCGCGGACGTCAACATCGCCTGGCCGACCGCCCAGATCGCCGTCACCGGCGCGCAGGGCGCGGTGAACATCCTCTACCGCAAGGAGCTCAAGGGCCTGGAGGGCGACGAGCTCGCCGCCAAGCGCGCCGAGCTCCAGCAGGACTACGAGGACACCCTCTGCAACCCCTACATCGCCGCGGACCGCGGGTACATCGACGCGGTCGTGCCGCCCTCGCACAC
This sequence comes from Pseudonocardia oroxyli, assembly GCF_900102195.1. Lineage (GTDB taxonomy): Bacteria > Actinomycetota > Actinomycetes > Mycobacteriales > Pseudonocardiaceae > Pseudonocardia > Pseudonocardia oroxyli. Next base: position 9,309 of record NZ_FNBE01000013.1, on the reverse strand, counting down.
CCGGGGCTACGTCGGCCGGTCGCTGCGCATGCTCGCGACCAAGCGGGAGCAGGGCCCGGCCCGCAAGCACGGGAACATCCCGCTGTGAGCGGCGATCGTCGCCCTGGCGACTATCGCCACGCACGAGGTGGGGAGGTGGGGGCATGAGCGAGGAGCAGACCCCGGAGGAGCGCCGGGCGCTCTTCCGGGTCGTCTCCGGCGACCCGACCCCCGAGGAGCTGGCCGCGCTCACCGTCGTGCTGGCCGCGGCGGCGAGCGGCGGCGGCGAGCCCGCGCCGAAGCCGCGCAGCCTGTGGGGCCACCCGAGCGCGGGCGTCCGCAGGCCCTTGGAGGTCGGGCCGGGCGCCTGGCGCGCCTCGGTCCTGCCCCGCTGAGTCGACCCCTCGTGGCGCTTGGGCGGCCCAAGCGCCACTGAGCGACGCTTGGGCGGCCCAAGCGTCGCTCAGTCGGGAGCGGACGACACCACAGATCCGCGGCGGTGATCCCGCCGCGTCAGCCCGCGACGGCCGTGCGCGACAGCGCGTGCTCGACCAGCGCCACCAGCGACTTCAGGCTCGAGTCGGCCTCGCGGGCGTCCATCCACAGCACCGGGGTCTCCGCGGCGACGGCGAGGGCGTCCCGGACGTCGTCCTCCGTGTGCCCCTCGGAGCCCGGGAACCGGTTGAGCCCGATGACGTACGGGATCCGCCGGTTCTCGAAGTAGTCGATCGCCGGGAAGCACTCGTCCACCCGGCGCAGGTCCACCAGGACGACGGCGCCGACGCAGCCGCGCGCCAGCTCGTCCCACATGAACCAGAACCGAGACTGCCCGGGCGTGCCGAACAGGTACAGGATCAGCGAGTCGTCCACGGTGATCCGGCCGAAGTCCATGGCCACCGTGGTGGTGACCTTGTCCGGCACCGCCGACGTCTCGTCGACGCCGATCGACGCCGACGTCATCGCCTGCTCGGTGAGCAGGGGCGGGATCTCCGACAGCGAGCGGACGAAGGTGGTCTTGCCGACCCCGAAGCCGCCCGCGACGAGGATCTTGAGCGGGTAGAGCTCACGCCGATCGCGCACGGAGTCCCTCCAACAGTCGTTCCAGGATCTCGGGGCCGGGAGTGCCGTCCCCCCCGACCTGGGGCAGGTGCACCGCCACGTAGCCGGCGTCCGCCAGGTCTCCCACCAGCACCCGTGCGACACCGACCGGCACCGACAGGTGCGCGCCGATCTCGACCAGCGACACCGGCGCGGCGGCCAGCCCGAGGATGGTGCGGTACTCCAGCTGCAGGTCCGCGGCGTGCCGCCCCGAGTGGGTGACGGTCACGAGCGCCTCGACCGGCAGCTCCTTGCCCGCCGACCGGGTCCGTCCGCCGGTCACGGCGTAGACGGGTACGACCCGGCCGGCCCGTCTCGGTGCGGGGATGTCCCCGTCCGACGTCGTGGGTGCCATCGACTACCGCCCGGCCGGTGTGCGCGGCGCCGGGGTCAGCGCATGGCCGACCCGCGACGCCAGCAGCGTCATCTCGTAGCCGATCATGCCGATGTCGCAGGCCCGCTCGGCGTGCACCGCCAGCGTCGCGCCGCGGCTGACCGCGGTGACGAACAGGTAGCCGCCCTCCATCTCCAGGATGGTCTGGCTGACGGCGCCCGACCCGAGCAGCTGCGCGGTGCCGTTGGCCAGGCTGACCAGCCCGGACGCCGCGGCGGACAGCTGGTCGCCCAGGGCCTCCCCGACGCCGGGGGACGCGGCGAGCCGAAGCCCGTCACCGGAGACGACGACGGCGTTGACGACCCCCGGGACCTCCCGGGTGAACTCCACCAGCAGCCAGTCAAGCCGGCCGGTCGTCGCGCTCACGGGTGGGTCCTCTCGTCGGTGTGGTGGTGGTCCTGCTGGTCGGCGACCACCTGGGCGGCCTGCCTGCTCGCCTGGTAGCGCGACAGGGCAGAGGCGGCGACCGCGTTCGGGCTCGCGGAGCGGGCCGGGCTCGGGGCCGGCGCGGACGCGGCGGCGGCCTTGAGCTCGGGGGCCAGGGAGGCCTGCGGCACGCGGCGGCGCAGACCGCTCGCACCCGTGCTCGGCTCCGCGGGCGAGCTGCGCGGGCTGGGGATCGGCAGGCGTTCCCGGGCCTCGTGCTGCTCCGCGGCGACACCGTTGGTGGGGGCGGACTGGTCGGTGGCGGGCTCCGCGGCCCCGTCGAGGGCACGGTCCTCCGTGCGGCTCGAGGAGGGGGCGTCGGCGCGCGGATCCCGACCCGGGGTCACGTGTCCGTTCCCGTCGTGTCCGTTCCGGCCGGGGCGAGACCCGGGCTGCGGGGCGCCTGTCCGACCGTTCGGGGCGAGCCCGTTCGCGCCGGTGCGTCCGGCGCCGTTCGCGCCGGCGCCGTTCACCCCGGCACCGTTCACCCCGGCACCGTTCCGGTGGCCGAAGCCGTTGTCGGCGTGGCCGTTCTCGTGGCCGTTGGCGCCGTTGGCGCCGTTGTCGCCGTGGCCGTTCGGGCCGGACCCGCTCGCCCGCTTCGCCTGCTCGGCGCCGTCGGGACCGGGACCGGTCCACACGCCGAAGTTGCCGCCCGCCCGGTCGGCGGGTGCCGGGTCCCACCATCCCGACCAGTTCCCGCCCTGCTGCAGCGGCCCGGAGGGCCCCGAGTGCAGGGGCGGCAGGGACGGCACGGGCGGCGCGGCGGACAGCGACGGGACCGACGGGAAGTCGGCGGCGGGGCGCGGGGCCGGGCCCTGCCCGCCGGGCGCCCCCTGCGGGCGCGCGGGCGACGGGGGCGGGGTCCACGCCGGGGCCGCGGCGATCCCCGGCAGCGACGGCCGGTCGACGACGGCGGTGGCCGTGGCGGCCCCCGGCACGACACCGTGCTCGGCCGGGGCCATCTCGTGCACCGCGGTGGCCCGCCGGGTCTGCTCCGGACCGCTGCCGATGCCCGCGTGCGGACCCGCCTGCGGGTCGGAGACGAACAGCTCGGCGGGCAGGATCACGACGGCGGTGAGCCCGGAGCCGGGGGTGGTGGACAGCGACACCTCGATGCGGTGCCGCGCCGCGAGCCGCGCGACGACGTGGAAGCCGAGCCGCTGCGACACCGACAGGTCGACCTCACGGGGCCGGAGCAGCATCTCGTTGGCGGCGGCGAGCTCGTCCGCGGGCATGCCGACGCCCCAGTCCTCGACCGTCAGGACCTGTCCGCCGACGTCCGCGCGGTGCGGGCGGGACCGGATGGTCACCGAGGTGTCCGGCGGGGAGAAGCGCACGGCGTTCTCGGTCAGCTCGGCCAGCAGGTGGGTGAGGTCGGCGACGCTGTGCCCGGCGACCGCGACGCGGTCGTCCACGGAGAACTCGACTCGGTCGAGGTCCTCGGTCTCGGCGATGGCGGCCCGCACGACGTCCCGCATCGAGACCGGGGCCGACCAGACGCGCGGCGGCTGCTCACCGGAGAGCACCAGCAGGCTCTCCGCGTTGCGCCGGACGCGGGTGGCGAGGTGGTCGAGCTTGAACAGCTCGGCCAGCTGGTCGGGGTCCTGCTCCTTCTCCTCCAGCTGGTTGATGATGTCCAGCTGGCGGTAGAGCATCGACTGGTTGCGGCGCGCGAGGTTCACCAGCATGTCCGAGGTGAACTGCTTGCGGCCGATCTCCGCGTCCGCCCGGACGAGCTCGCGACCCAGCTCCTGCTTCTCGCTCTGCTCGTCCTCCGTGATCCGCCAGAAGATCACCAGGCCCACGCAGGCGAGGAGCACGCCGAACGCGTGGATGCAGGACCACAGCACCGGGTTCTGCTGCGCGGCGGGGTGGTTGAAGATCAGCGTCGGGAAGAAGATCGTGCCGACGGCGTGCGAGACACCGGTGAACAGGACGTTCCACAGGAACGGGACCCAGTCCTGGTAGAGCGCGATGAACCCGATGATGATGAAGAAGTGGAAGTGCGCCTCGATCGTGCCCCCGGTGATCGCCACCAGGGTGATCGAGCACCACACCAGGCCCGCCGTGATCAGCGAGGCGGCGGTGCGCTTGTGCGTGACGAAGTGCCCCGCCAGCAGCGCCGCCACCACGGGCGCGATCCCGGCTCCCAGCAGCAGCCCCGGCGGGTTGCCCAGGAACAGCCCCAGCGCCAGCAGCACCGGGATGTGAATCGCCAGCACCACCTGCAGCAGCCGGTGCCGTCGGTGCCACGCCGCGTCGTCGAGCGTGTTGCCCCGCGGCAACCACTCCAGCAGCCTCGTCATCTCCTCGGCCACCCACCCCTCGGTCGAATCCTCGTCATGCGTTCCGTGACGCACCCTCGACAGGTGATCATCCGAACGGAAGGTGACCGTTCGGGTTCGGAATGCATCGACGGCGGAAGGTACACGGAGGGTGCGTCAGGGGTGACTCGATCGGGTGACCCACGCCTCCACAGGGCCTCCGTGAAGGCCGATCGGCGCGAGTCTCTGACCACTCGACCAGTCGAGCGCCGGAGGCGACACGCCCGTCCGGCCGATGACGATGCGCATCCGGCGGATGTTGCGACCGCCGGGCTCAGACTTCCGACCATTCACCGCCTAAAACACTCGCCGGCCGAGTGAAACGTTCGCCAGGGTCGTTGGACCCCTCTCTGAGAGACCTCGGACGCGTCCGTTGCGCCCTTCGGCTGCGCGACCCACAGTGATCGACAGGGGCGGACGAACCCCGCACTCCCCCCTCCGGACCAGCCATTGGGCCACATGTCGTCACCGTTCGGCGACTCAGCGTCCTCAGTTCTGGATCGGAAGCAACCTCGAGCCCGATCACTGACACGGCCCTGAGCTGCACCGACAGCGACGAACCGCCGGCCGACACCTCCACTCGGCAGTGGATCACTGCTCTGATCGGCTCAGTGGAGAGCGTGCACGGGAGAGGTAACGTCCCTGCCGTTCCACGTGCGGCACCGGGCGGCGACCCGCGCGCGGTCGTGGACGTCTGGGCTCGATGGCGTGCCCGCCCGGCAGTGCTCCCCCACTGATCGATACCCGGAGACGTAGTTGAGAATCCTGTTGCTCTGTTCGTCGTACAACGGACTGACCCAGCGCGCCTGGACGGAGCTTCGCGAGGACGGTCACCACGTCGAGGTGCGCCTCTCCCACGATGAGGACGCCATCCGCCGCGCGGTGGCCGACACCCGTCCGGAACTGGTGTTGTGCCCGTTCCTCAAGGACCGCGTGCCGGCGGACGTCTGGCAGGCGCACCGGGTCGTCGTGCTGCATCCGGGTCCGCTGGGGGACCGCGGACCGTCGTCGATCGACTGGGCGATCACCGACGCGGAGCCGGTCTGGGGGGTCACGGCGCTGCAGGCCGTCGAGGAGATGGACGCCGGCCCGATCTGGGGGCACCGCACCTTCCCGATGCCGAGCGAGCCGCCGCGCAAGTCCGCCGTCTACAACGGACCGGTCGCGGACGCCGCCATCGAGCTGGCGCGCGAGGTGGTCGCGAAGGCACAGGACCCGGCGTTCGAGCCCGCGCCCGTCGAGAGCTTCGGCGACGCGGTCATCGGGCGCCTGCGGCCCACCATGAAGCAGTCCGACCGGGTCTTCACCTGGGAGGACCCCACCGACCACGTCCTGCGCCGGATCCGCGCGGCGGACGGCTCGCCGGGGGTGCGCACGCAGATCGCCGGGGTGGAGCTGTCGGTGTTCGACGCCCACCGCGGCTCGGCCACGCCGGGCGCGCCGGGCTCGATCGCGCTGCGCAGGCACGGGGCGGTCCTGGTCCGCACCGGAGACGGAGCGGTCTGGATCGGCCACGCGCGGGTCCCGAAGGGGATCAAGCTGCCGGCCGCCACCGTGCTGGCCGGGCACCTGGACGACGTGCCGGAGTCCCTGGAGCGGCCCACCGGCCCGTCGGACGGCTACCGGGAGATCAGCTACCGCCGCGTCGGGCCGGACGGGTGCGTCGGCGTCGTGCGGATGGACCTCTACAACGGCGCGATGTCGGCGAGCCAGGGCCACCGGGTCGCCGCCGCCCTGCGCCACGCCGCGGCGCAGGACACCCGGGTCGTCGTGCTCGAGGCCGGGGAGGTGTTCTCCAACGGCATCCACCTCAACGTCGCCGAGGGCCGCCCGGACCCGACCGTCGAGAGCTGGCGGAACATCAACGCGATCAACGACGTCTGCCGCGAGCTGCTCACCTGCACCTCGCAGCTGGTCGTCACCGCCGTCGGCGGACCCGCGGGCGCGGGCGGGGTGATGCTGGCGCTCGGTGCGGACACCGTGCTGCTGCGCGAGGGCGCGGTGCTGAACCCGCACTACCGCAACATGGGCCTGACCGGGTCGGAGTACTGGACCTACGCCCTGCCCCGCCGGGTCGGCCTCGCCGAGTCCCTGCGGCTGACCGGCGACTGCCTGCCGGTCGGGCACGCGGAGGCGCTGCGCATCGGGCTGGTCGACGCGGTCGTCGCGGGCGACCGGGCCGCGTTCGACGCCGCCGTCCTGGAACGGGCGGTGGAGCTGGCCACCGCGGACTCCTATGCCGCGGCGCTGGCGGCGAAGCAGGCCGCGCGGGAGGCGGACGAGCTGCGCCGCCCGCTCGAGACCTACCGGGTCCAGGAGCTGGCCGAGATGAGCCGGGACATGTTCGACGACCGGTACCGCTACGCCGCGCTGCGCCACGACTTCGTGGCCAAGGCCAAGGACACCTCCTTCGACGACCCGACGATCGCGCGCAGCGTGCGGGAGGCGGGGCAGGTCGAGGAGCTGGTGGGCTGAGGGCCCACCTCCACCCCGGGGTGGAGATCCCGTCTCCACCCCGGATCGACCCGCGAGCCGACGCGCCGGGGCCCCGCCCGGACCAGGCTTCTCGACATGGAGAACCCCCTGGTCGCCGCCCTCGTGGCGGTCGCAGTCCTCGCCCTCGTCCTCACCCGCCAGCTGCGGGAGCGCCCGGTCGCAGGCCGCGGCTTCACGCTGCCGCTCGTGCTGTCGGCGCTCGGGTTCCTCACGCTCGTGCAGGCGCACCCGCCGGTCACGGCGCTCGGCGTCGGGCTGGCGGCGGTCGAGCTCGCCGTGGTCGCCGGGTTCGGCGTGCTGCGCGGCCGCTCGGTGCAGCTGTTCGTGAAGGACGGCGTGCCCTACCAGCGCGGGAGCGCACGGACGGTGGCGCTCTGGGTGCTCACCGTCGGCGTCCGGATCGGGCTGGGCGTGCTGGCGGCGGCCCTCGGTGCGGGCGCCCTCACCGAGGCGACGCTGCTGCTCTCCCTCGGGATCAGCCTGGCCGTGCAGGCCCTGGTGGTGCAGCAGCGGGTGGCCGGATGGGCCAGGATCGACGGGTGATCGTCGACCCCGGGCCGCCGAGCCCGACCCGGGCGGCGGCGACGCTGGCCTGGCTGCCGGTCATCCTCGCCGGGTCCTTCCTCTCCCAGCCGCGCCTCCCGATCACCCCCCTGGTGATCGGGGGCGCGGTGCTCGCGTCGGCGGGCTGGGTGGCGCTGGCGTGGCGCCCGGAGCGGCTGCTCCCGGCCGGTCTGGTGGTGCTCGCGGCGGGCGGTGTCCTCATGACGGCGGGGGCGGGCGGCTGGGCCACCCCCGTCGCGTTCTGTTTCGTCGCGGTCGCCGCGGCGGGCACCCGGCTGCGCAGGCCCTACGCGGTGGGGCTGCTCGTCCTGACGGTCGCCGCGCTCGCCCCGGTGGTCGCGACGGGTGGGCTCACCGACGCGTTGCTGCTGGTCCTGGGCATGGCCTCCGTGCTGCTGCTCGGGTTCTCCCGCCGCGAGCGCTACCGCCGCGCCGAGGAGCGCGAGCTGGCGCTGGCCGCCGCCACCCGGGCCACCGAGGAGCACGCCCGCGCGGCGGCGCTGGCCGAGCGGGCCCGCCTCGCCCGAGACGTCCACGACGTCCTCGCCCACTCGTTGTCCGCGCTGGCCGTGCAGCTGCAGGGCGCCCGCCTGATGCTGCAGCGAGACGGCGCGCCGCCCGACACGATCGCCCAGGTGGAGCGAGCCCACCGGCTCGCCGTGGAGGGGCTGGCCGAGGCCCGACGGGCGGTGCACGCGCTGCGCAGCGGGCCGACGGACCTGCGCGAGGCACTGCAGGCCCTGGTCGACGACCACCCCGGCGCCACCCTGGTCGTCGACGGGACGCCGGGGCCCGAGGCCGCGGAGACGGTGGCCCGGATCGCCCAGGAGGCACTGTCCAACGTGCGCAAACACGCCCCGGGCGCCCCGGTCGTCGTGCGGCTGAGCCGCACCGGGCTGGAGGTGACGGACGTGACCGGGAGCCGCCCGGAGCCCGGCGCGGGGGGCCCGGGCGGATCCGGGGGATACGGTCTGCGCGGCATGGCCGAACGCGCGGCGCTGATCGGCGCGCGCCTCGACGCGGGACCGACGGAGGACGGATGGCGGGTCAGCCTGACGCTCCCCTCACGGTAGTGCTCGCGGACGACCAGCGGATCGTGCGGGACGGGCTGGTCACGCTGCTCGGGCTGCTGCCGGGGATCACGGTCGTCGGCGCCGCCGCGGACGGGGCGGCGGCGCTCGCGCTGGTCGCCGAGCACGCCCCGGACGTGCTGCTCACCGATCTGCGGATGCCCGGCACGGACGGCGTCGAGGCCACCCGGCGGGTGCGGGCGGAGCACCCCGGCACCGCCGTCGTCGTGCTGACGACCTACGTCGACGACGAGGCCGTCGTCCCGGCGTTGCGGGCGGGGGCCGCGGGCTGGCTGTCCAAGGACGCCGACGCCGAGGCGATCGGCCGCGCCCTCCGCTCGGCGGCCGACGGGCAGACCACCCTGGACCCGGCCGCGCTGTCGCGGCTGATGACCCCCGCCCCAGCGGAGAGCGCGCCGGAGACCCCGCCGGACGGGTTGACCCCGCGCGAGGTCGAGGTGCTCGCCCTGATCGCGGAGGGCCTGTCGAACCGGCAGATCGCGCGCCGGCTCGTGGTCGGCGAGGCCACGGTCAAGACCCACGTCAACCACCTCTTCGCCAAGGCGGGCCTGCGCGACCGGGCCCAGGCCGTGCGCTACGCCTACCGCCACGGGCTGGCCTGAGCCCCCTAGGAGACTGCTGAAAATCCGCTGGCGTGGGATCGGGTGTTGATCTCGCCCGGCTGGGAGGCTGTCGGGGTGCAGGGACGGTCTGATCCGCAGCGTGAGTTGCTCGATGTCGAGTCCGTGGCTGGGCATCTGCTCCCTTCGGGTGGGATGTTCGCGTTCCTGGCCGCGCACCGCCGGGAGTTGTTTGCGGACGAGTTGTTCGCCGACCTGTTCGCCGCGGGTCGGGGTCGGCCGTCGGTGCCGGTCGAGGTGGTGGCCTCGGTGCTGGTGTTGCAGACCCTGCACGGTCTTTCGGACCGTGAGGCGGTCGAGGCACTCACGTTCGA
>NZ_FNBE01000041.1 GCF_900102195.1 Pseudonocardia oroxyli | reverse complement strand
CAGTTCAGTGGCGGAAATGGATTGTTCTTAAACACCCGTGTCGCTCCGTTCGATGATATTCGGGCTCGTGAGGCGGTCATGCGTGGAATTGACCGAAATTTCGTTCAGGCCAGCGCGTTCGACGGCCAGGGAACGGTTCCGGACACGTTGTTTGTCAAGGATTCGCCGTTCTACTCCGACGCGCCTGTCGCTCCGTCCTACGATCAGCAACGCGCGCAGCAGCTCTTCGACGAGCTCGCGGCCGAGGGCAAGCCCGTATCGTTCGCCATCACCACCTTCCAGACGACGCAAAGTATGCGGGCGAGTCAGGCAATGCAGACCCAGCTGAGTCGATTCAGCAACGTCAACGTGCAGGTGAAGGTCTTCGACACGCCGACCGCCGCCGCCGCGGTATCCCGGTTCGACTTCCAGGCGGTCAACAGGGGTACAACGTTTACCGATCCCGATCCGGTGTTGTACGACGCATTGCACACCGGCAGCCCCAGCAACATCAACGGCATCAGTGACCCCGACATCGACAAGGCCCTGGATACCGGTCGCGCTGCGCCCTCGACGGAGCAGCGCGAGCAGGCTTACGCCATCGTGGCGCAGCGGTTCGCCGCGCTCTACCCGACCTTGTACTACCTCCGTCTCGAGTATTCCGTCGTCTACGGTGACCATCTCCACGGGGCGACGCTGTACGGAACCGGCTCGCTGAGAGTGGACGGACTTTGGGCGACCAAGTGATGCCGCAACGTCTGGTCCGGACGTCAGCGAGGGAGAAGAATCTATGACAATGCGAGATCGGACAGCGATCGTGGGGATCGGCGCGACGCCCTACTACAAGAGGGGGGAGTCGCTCCCACACACCCAGCTGTCCATGGCGTGTGACGCAATTGTGGGTGCGCTGGAGGACGCAGGTCTGACGGTGCAGGATCTCGACGGCTTCGCCATCTATTCGAACTCGGTGGACCCCGCGGAAGTTGCTTCTGTTCTCGGTGTTCCCGAAGTCCGCTTCGCGGCGTCGCTCACATCCGGCGGCGGTGGATCAGCTGGCGCGCTCGGTTTGGCAGCGGCAGCGATTCACTCGGGTATGGCCGAGGTCGTGGTCTCGGTGATGACTCTCCAGCAGGCCGGTCGACGTCTGGGCGGAACGCAGGTGAGCGCAGGTGGTGGGGGCAGCACCAGCGCGAATCCATACAGTGCGGGCGGCGTCCCACCGTCGCTTGCCTTCACCGTGGGCAGCGGGCTGCTGTCACCCGGGAGCAGTTTCGCACTCCTGACACAGCGGCACATGCACCTGTACGGCACGACACGTGAGCATCTCGCTGAAGTCGCGATCACTCAACGCAGCCATGCCATCACACGGCCAACCTCGCTCCAAACGGGACCGCTGACGACAAAGGACTATTTCGCTTCACGGATGATCAGTGATCCATTGTGTCTGTTCGACTACACAATGGAGAACGACGGCGCGGTCGCAGCTGTGATGACCTCGGCTGACCGGGCGAAGGATCTGCGGCATCCGCCCGTATACATCTTGGGCTCGGCGCACGGCGGCGCTGGCCGCTGGGGGCCAGCGATCGGGAAGTACTTCCAGGCGCCGGACGAGTATTTCGCGTCCTCGGGACACCGGCCGGTAGCGAAGCGGCTGTACGAGATGGCCGGTGTCACGCCGGATGATGTCGACGTGGCACTTCTCTACGATCACTTCACGCCGATGGTGCTCATGCAGCTCGAGGACTATGGGTTCTGTGGCGTAGGGGAGAGCGGGCCGTTCGTGGCCGACGGCAACATTCGCCTCGGCGGCAAGATCCCCGTGAACACCCATGGGGGCCATCTGTCGGAGGCATACATCATCGGCTTCACACACGTCCGCGAGGCGGTCGAGCAACTTCGCGGTGACGCCATCAATCAGGTGGCAGGCGCAGAGATTGCTCTTGTTACAGGCGGCCCGGCGGGGCTCCCCGTCAGCGGCACCCTGCTGCGGAGGTAGGACGACATGTCGGAGATCAAGCCCGGGGTCTACCCCGTCCCCATGACCGATCCGCATGCGGACGCCACGACCCAGCCGTTTTGGGACGCGGCGCTCGAGGGGCGTCTTGTCGGCCCTCGATGCACCAACTGCACCACCGTCATCCTGCCGCCTCAACCGAGGTGTTTCGTCTGTCAGAACACGGTGTTCGAGTATGTTGATCTGCCGGGCGTCGGCACGGTTTACTCGTTCACCGTCGTGCGGCACCCGCTCGCGCCGCACCTGCGCGAGGCAGTCCCCTACGTCTCAGCAATCATCGAGCTCGACGGCACCCAAGGAGCGGGCGCTCGCATGCTTGCCAACCTTATCGATGTCGACCCCGAAACAGTGTTTATCGGTGATCGGGTGCGTGTCCTTTTCGATAAGGTCAGCGACACGTTTGCGGTGCCCCGCTTCACGAAGAACTGACTGTCTGGGACCCTGCACGTCGTGCTTGGTCCGAACAGCACGGACCTTGACAGTGATCACGGTCATAGAAGGGCTTAGATTGCTCATCTACGAGGACCCACGAGCTGCGGCATCGGTGCCTCAGTAGTCGAGTCAGAATGTCCCCGAAGCCACTCGGAGGAGCTAATGCTCCAGTTTGCAGTAAAGCGATTTCTTCGCGGAGTCCTCGTCATCCTCCTGGTGACATTCCTCGTCATTGTCCTGCTCAGTCTCGCACCCGGCTCTGTCGCGTCGGTAATTCTGGGCGACAACGCGACGCCGGAGGCAGTGGCGGACCTTGAGCACAAGATGGGCCTGGATCGATCAATCTTCATCCAGTGGCTCTCCTGGCTTGCCTCAGCCGTCACTGGAAATCTGGGCGTGTCTCCGGTCACCTACCAACAAGTGACAACGGCCATCTTCGAACGCCTGCCAGTGACTCTCGAAATCGCCCTGCTGGCGTTGATCATCGCATTGGTGATCGCGGTGCCGCTGGCTACGATTGCGGCCAGACGTCCGGAGGGCGGCGTCGACCGCGGCATAACCGGGTTGACCTCGGTTTTCCTGTCCATTCCCGCTTTCGTGGCTGCGCCCGTCTTGGTGTATCTGCTGGCAGTGGAGGCGCGCCTGTTCCCGGTCGCGGGCTGGGCACCTCTCTCCGAGGGACTGGGGCCCAATCTCCGAGCGGCATTCCTTCCTGCCCTGTGCGTCGCGCTCATCGAGGTCGCCGCGTTCCAACGCATCTTGCGCGCTGATCTGGTCACCACTCTGCGTGAAGACTATGTCGAAGCCGCCAGAGCCAAGGGAATGTCCAGTAGATACGTGCTGTGGCGCCATGCGTTCCGGCCGTCGTCCTTCTCGCTGCTGACCGTCGCGGGAATCAGCTTGGGGCGGCTTATCGGCGGTACAATTATCGTGGAGATGTTCTTCTCGCTGCCTGGTCTCGGTCAACTGGTCGCGGGTGCTATCAGCTCTAGAGACATCGTCATGGTGCAGGGTGTTGTCACGTTTGTCGCAGTGGCCTATGTTCTCATTAATACGATTGTCGATGTGGGGTACGGCTTGTTGGATCCGCGCGTCCGGTTGGCGGTTTCCCGATGAGCAACGGGCTGGCCCAGGGCCAGGCAGGTGACTTGACTGAAGGCGTGACGAGAGCAGCGGTGGGCACAGCGCCTGTCGTGCCGCCCGTGCGTCGGCGCAGGAATGTGCTGGTGTGGATCTCCGCTGTATGGCTCGCGGTGCTGATCCTGGTGGCGCTGACCGCTCCTCTGCTCCCTTTCGCTTCCTATGGGGAAGCTATTGGGCTTCCCCGAGCAGACCCGTCCGGGGTGCTGAGCCAATGGTTCGGACTCGACAACCAGGGACGGAGTGTGTTGTCCCGCATAGCGTACGGGGGCCGGGTCTCACTGCTCGTTGCGGCAATGGCTGGAACGATTGCCACGGTGATCGGCACTGTCCTGGGACTCGTCGCTGGATATTTTCGCGGGCTTGTCGATGCAGTAATCATGTATGTGACCGACGCTCTGCTGGCGTTCCCGCCTCTGGTACTACTGTTGACGATTGCCTCAGTCTTGCAGCCCAGCTTCACTACGCTGGTGATCGGTTTGACCCTGCTGGTCATTCCCACATTCGCACGACTGGCTCGAGCCAACACGTTGAACTGGGCTTCACGCGACTTTGTGCTGGCTGCTCGCAACATGGGTTGGGGAGCGCTCAGGATAGCCTTTCGAGAGGTGCTCCCCAATGTGATTCCGTCCGTGCTGGCCTATTTTCCGACAGTCATCGCCGCACTGATCGTGGCAGAGGGGTCCCTGAGCTTCCTTGGCCTCGGTGTCCCGTCGCCCACTCCCAGCTGGGGCGGAATGATCGCGGATGGAAAAGACTTCTTGCGCACGGATCCGCTCCTAGTTTTCGTCCCTGCCATGGTTATTTTTGTCACCATTTTTGCGCTGAATCAATGCGGTGACTACGCGCGTAACCGTTTTGACCGAGCGGTGGACCGCTAGTCATGGGAGAGTCGGTGGTGAGACCTATGGAAGGGACACAGTCGTTGTCGTCCGCGGGTGCGCGGCACGAGGCTCCTTCGACTCCCTTGACTTCGTTCACCGGACTGAGGGGAGCAGTACCCATGAGGACAGGTGGCCGCGGCGGTAAGCATTTGGGAGTACCACGATGACGATTTCTCATACGGCCAGTCCGCTGCTGGAAGTCGATCATCTGCACACGCACATCCCGACTCCCGCTGGGGTGGTTCGGGCGGTGGACGACGTGTCGCTGAGCCTGCATCCCGGTGAGGCAATGGGGATCGTAGGTGAGTCAGGATCCGGCAAGTCTGTACTAGCCCGCTCGATCATGGGCCTTCTTCCGAGGAACGTCGTCCGCTCGGGTGCAATCAGCTTCGATGGCAGGGACTTGCTCAGTGATGATCGAGCACTGCACGAGGAGCTGTGGGGCAGGCGCATCGCGCTCGTGTTCCAGGATCCGAGTCGGTCCCTGAATCCTGTCGTCCGAGTCGAGCGGCAGCTGACAGAAGGTATGCGGAAACATCTGGGCATCAGTCAGGCAGAGGCGCGGGGTCGGGCGTTGCAGCTGCTCCAGGAAGTCGGTGTACCTGATCCTGAGCGGAGGCTGACCAACTTCCCCGGGCAGATGTCCGGAGGCATGCGGCAGCGAGTCATGATCGCAGTGGCTCTTTCGTGCGAGCCGGACCTTCTTATCGCAGACGAGCCCACGACGGCCCTCGACGTCACCATCCAGCGGCAGATTCTCGACCTGCTCGAGCGGCTGCGACAAGCACGCCGCATGTCGCTGTTATTGATCAGCCACGACCTGGGGGTCGTTGCAGGCCGCACCGACCGGGTTGCCGTCATGTACGCAGGTCGCCTCGTCGAGACGGGGCGCACGAAAGCGGTCTTTGCGACACCGCAGCACCGCTACACGGAGGCTCTGCTGGGAGCAACGCCATCGTTGACGCTTCCTCGGCATACTCGTCTCCAAGTCATCAAAGGGGGGCTACCGAACGTCTATGACCCTCCTGCAGGATGCCGCTTCGCCGACCGCTGCGTTCATGTCAGCGGAGACTGCAGGTCCCCCGATCCGTTCTGGATCGGGTTGCCCGGGTCCGACCATATGCATGGTTGCCGCCACCCGGCGTCGGGCGACGTCGTCTCAGCCACCGCTGGAGGAGTGGGTTCCCTTGGCCGGTAGTGGTACGGCGCATCTTCGTCTGAACGACGAGGCACTGCTGTCCGTGAGCGACCTGCGGGTGGAGTTCAAGACGTCGGGGGGTGTCGTGCAAGCTGTCTCCGGCATCTCCTTCGACGTGCGACGTGGAGAGACGCTCGGCATCGTTGGTGAGTCGGGATGTGGCAAGTCGACAGCGGGTCGAGCGGTCCTTCGGCTGGGTGACGTGAGTGGTGGACATGTCAGCTTCGAGGGCACTGACGTTCTGACCGTCGGTCACAAGCAGCTGACCCGCCTGCGCCGGCGCATGCAGATGATCTTCCAGGATCCGGTGGGATCGCTGAATCCCCGTCGGCGGGTCCGTCAACTCGTCACCGAGGGGTTGGCAGTCACAGGCATGTCATCGGCGGATCGTGATCAGCGCGCCAGGACAGTGCTGGACAGCGTCGGTCTCGACTACGACCGGTTTGCGGATCGGCTGCCTCGCCAGCTGTCGGGAGGGCAAGCACAGCGTGTTGCGATTGCACGGGCATTAGCGGTGAATCCGGGGCTGCTCGTCTGCGATGAGGCGGTCTCGGCTCTCGATGTCTCTGTCCAGGCTCAGATCATCAACCTCATCGAAGACATCAAGGAGGAGTTCGGTCTGACCGTCATCTTCATCGCTCACGATCTCGGAGTCGTTCGTACGGTCAGTGATCGAGTGATGGTGATGTACCTTGGGAAGATCTGCGAGTTCGGTGAACCGGAGGCCATTTACGAAACACCCGGACATCCGTATACTCGCGCTCTGCTCGATTCCGTCCCTCGTGCCGATGTTGAGGACGGGTTTGCTGGACCCGCGTTGTCGGGTGACATTCCGTCGCCTCTCGATCCGCCAAGCGGCTGTCGGTTTCGTACGCGATGTCCACGTGCGCAGGAGCGATGCACGAAGGAAGAGCCGCAGATGGCACGCACAGAGACGGGGCAGTACGTAGCCTGTCATTTCCCGATGGTGCCTCATCGGTCGTCAAGTCGAGCTAACGCTACGCCAGCTGCTGAAATCGGCCTGGATTAGCGCTGCTGTGTCACCGGCGTGGTCGGATCATACGCGAGTGCTTTGCCCGTCCATAGCTCCCGTGGATGTTGGCGAATCATCCTGGGAGTCGCCCCCTCCGGTCGCCGCTGGCCATTGTGATGAAGGCGATTGTCGCCGGAGGGTCGGGCAGGTGTTGGGTTGTGATAGTGGCCGTGGCGGTGCCGTCACGGTAGGCGATGTAGGTGAGAGGATATAGGCGCATGTCGCAATGGCGCTGGAGAGCAGTGTGGCTCGGCCTTGCTGCGTTGTTGTTGGCTGCCTGCGGGTCGGCCAATGGTGGGAACAGTGCGGGTGGCTCTGACGGCACGCCTCAATCAGGTGGGTCGTTGACTCTCACGCAGCTTGCCGAGCCGCGCACGCTGGACCCGACGACACTGGTGAATGTGGCAGCGTCCAACTCGCTGGTGGGAAATGCCTTGTACGGCTACCTTTTGGCCGATACCGGTAACGGGCAGTACGACTACGGTCTGGCGAAGGATCTGTCGACCAGTGATGGTGGCAAGACCTGGATGCTGCAGCTCCGCGATGGGCTGACTTTTTCCGATGGTACCCCGTTCGATGCGGCCGCAGTGCAGTTCAATTGGCAGCGGATGCAGGCGCCGGAGACGCTCAACAGTAATCGATCCGTTGCCAACGCGATTGCAAGCATGAGTGCGTCTGGACAGGTTCTGACGTTCACTCTGAATACGCCGATCAGTAGTTATCCGAACAGTATCGTCAATACGGCGATGAACTGGATTGCTAAGCCGGGGGC
>NZ_FNBE01000038.1 GCF_900102195.1 Pseudonocardia oroxyli | reverse complement strand
GTAGTTCACCGGCAAGAACGGCACCCCCGCGGCCGCAGCCGCGAACAACGCAACCGGGAAAGCCGGACCATTACCACCCAGGAACACCACGACCGAAGCGTCCGCCTCGACCACCGCTCCCGCACCCCGGTGAGCAAGCTCACGCAAGCGACCACCAGTGACACCCGACCGCCGCCCCCCGAGCAGCACACGCTCACCGAACCCGGAAGCAACCATCTCTAGCAGCGTCGTCAAATCCACCGTCATCCTCGAACACAACCTCACCACGCCACAGACCGCACCCCACCAACACCACGATACCCATACAGGATGCCATCCCATAACAACAAGCACACCCCACACCACCACCTCCCCCACAAGCCGGCCATGCGCTACCGTGCAGTACCGGCAACGACACGGTCATCGGACATCCCACCGCACGGCAACGGCGGCTCGTCGCTGGTCAGGCGCCCGACCGGGGCCGCCTACGCCTGTCCTGGCCGGAACGTTCAGCAGCGACACATCTCGTCCCTACTCGGAGAACCGCATGACCGACAGTGCCACCCACACGACGAACATCACCCCCGAGATGAAGGCCGCTCTCGGAACCGAGCTCGGCCGACGGGTCAGCTACCCCATCACCGACTCGGACATCCGCCGCTGGGCGCTCGCGGTCTACTGGCCGGATCTGCCACCGGCGCGCTACCTTGCCGGCAACGACTCCGCCCTCGTCGCCCCGGAGGAGTTCAACCCTTTCGCATGGGCCGTTTCGGAGACCATTCTCCATCCGTCCGGTGTCGATGCCGACCGGAACGACCCAGACAGAACCGAGAAGCAGCTCGGCGTGACGGGACCAGGTTTGAAATACATGCTCAATGGTGGCATGGAGACCGAGTACGGCGCTTCGATGCGCGCCGGAGACGTCATCACCAGCGTCACCACCCTGGCCTCCTATTCGGAACGCCCCGGACGACTAGGCCTGATGCTCTTGTCGGTCACCGAGGACACCTGGACCAACCAGCACGAGGAAATAGTGAAGCGCGGCCGCACGACGCTGATCCGCTACTGATCCACTGATCGAGAGGAGGTCGCTGGTGATGAGCAGTGAACCCCGACGCGAGGTGACGCTCGGCGAGCAACTACCACCTGTAGTCCGGGAGACCGGGTTCGCCAACTGGAACCGGTACGCGGCCGTGAACGACGAGTTCGTCCCGATCCACATGGACGACGAGGCAGGTCGCGCTGCGGGCTACCCAGCTGCATTCGGAATGGGCAACCTGCAATGGGCTTACTTGCACATCATTGTCCGAGGGTGGATGCCCGCAGGGAGCCGTCTTCTCTCCATGAAGTGCCAGTTCCGGGGCGCGAACGTCAAGGGCCAGACCGTGACCGCCCGCGGCGAGGTGATCGCGATCGACGACGCGGCCGATGGTCGGCGGGCAACTGTCAAGGTGTGGACCGAGGATCAGACGGGCACCCCTCTGGCCCCTGGTGAGGCGGTCGTACTCCTCCCCGGATGACTCCGGCGGATATCGGTCCGTACATGGCCCGAACGCTTGTCCAGTCGATCAGCGTGATCTTCGTTCGAAGCTAGCAGTACCCGCAGAGCGTTATCCTGCCGGCGCCACTCGGGTCACGATGCACCCGGGAGGGCGTGGCCCGCCCGATGCAGGCCGATCCGACCATCGGCCCTGGAGCCGCACCGGCCGTCTCGAGAGGACCCGCGATGGGCCTGCGTTTCACGATCGAACACCCACTCGGTCGTCCGGGCTGCTCGCCCGAACTCTACCGACGGGAGGGCATGGCCGCCTTCGCCTCCGCCGCGGAGAACGCCGGTTTTGACGCTATTGCCTTTACCGAGCACCCGGCTCCATCCCTGAAATGGCTGAGTGCGGGTGGGCACGAGAGTCTCGATCCGCTGGCCGCCCTTGCGTTCGCCGCCGCGGTCACTAAACGGATCCGACTGTTGAGCTATCTTCTCGTTCTTCCATACCGCAATCCGCTACTGGTGGCGAAGACAATTGCCACGGTCGACCTGCTCTCCGACGGGCGCCTCACCGTCGGAGTCGGCGTCGGCTATCTCAAGACCGAGTTCGCCGCGCTCGGCGTGGACTTCGAGGAACGAGGGGCGCTGTTCGACGAAGGGCTGAGCGTCCTGCGGAACCTGTGGGTCGCCGACAGCTTCAGCACCGAGGGACGACACTTCACTGCCCGCGGGCAAGTGAGCGCACCGGGCCCCGTACAGCGCCCCCACCCGCCGATATGGATCGGCGGCAACAGCCGTGCGACACGTCGTCGGGTCGCTCGGGCCGGGGAGGGCTGGATGCCGCTCCTGATCAGCGATGAGATGGCAGCGACCACGCGGACGGAGGCCATGTCCGGCACAGCTGCGCTCAAGATGGGGATAGCCGACCTGCAGGCGCTCCTGGTCGATGCCGGACGCGATCCCTCATCGGTCGCCGTACAGGTAAAGTCGCGGCACAGCGACATCCTCCTACATCGCGAGTACTCGTGGGAGCGGCACCACCAGTTCATGGAGGAGCTCGCCGCCGCCGGTGCCACCGACGTCGTGGTCCGAACACCGGGTCACAGTCTGAACGAAGCGGTCGAAGGGCTCGAGGAGTACGGACAGTGCGTCATTGCACGATGGCGTCGATCATGACACGCGACTGCCGGCTGACTGGTGTCATGCGAGCGGCGCCTCACACAGCTCCCTTCCGCCCACGTTCCCAGGAGGATCTCGAACGGTGATCAATAGCGCGTACGCCGGAACACGGGTCCTCGAGATCGCGGCCGGCTTGGCAGCGGGAGTCGCAGGCCGATTCTTCGCCGACCTGGGCGCCGAGGTGATCCGCCTGGAGCCGTTCAGCGAGCCTGCACAGGACTTCGGCGATGCGACCGTTCAGACGTGGGCGCGCGCGGGAAAGACCTTGCTCGACGGGCCCGCTCCCGACGGAACTCTCCGGTCGGTGGCTCCGCTTCTCCCGGGCGCTGACCTTCTGATCAGCGATCTCAGTCCGCAGCAATGGGCCGAGACACTCCCCACGCCCGAAGCCCTCATCGAGGACAACCCGGGACTTGTACTGGTCGACGTCACGAAGTTCGGGCGGAGCGGCCCCTATGCCGCCTACGCGGCTCCGAGTCTCGTGTCGTTGGCGCTGTCCGGGTATCTCTTCATCAGTGGGCTCAATGATCGAGAGCCCCTGCGAATCGGTGTCGATCTGGTAGACGTGGTAACGGGCGTCAATGCCGTCGGGGGTGCGATGGCAGCACTCCATCACGCGCGCACCACCGGGCAAGGGCAACAGGTAGAGGTGTCGACGCTGCGGACCCTCCTGTGCACCTTGATGAGCTTCCCGACGAGCTACGGTTTCCAGGGCACGGTCCGGCGCCGCTCGTCCACACGGACCGTCAGCGTCGGTCCCCTCGTTCCGGCCCAGGACGGCCACGCACTGGTGAGTACGTTCCGCACCGATCCGGAGATGCTCTTCGTTCTGCTCGAGGACGAGCGACTGCTCGAGGAGCGGTTCGCAGATCCGATTGGGCGCGCCCGAAATCAGCAGGAGTTCATCGACGTCATCAGCGAAGCGGCCGCAACCCGGACTATGCGTGACTTGTTCGAGACCGGCCAGAGCCTGCGAATGCCGAATGCGATGGTTCAGTCACCACTTCATTCCTCGGCCGATCCGCAGCACGCCGCCCGCCGGTTCTTTCAGCCCCTCCGCCTCGACGGCGGAAGCGAGGTGCCGGCGCCAGTCGTGCCCTTGGTACCCGAGGCAGCACGTGACAGCGATGCTCATCGCCCATGCGTCACGCACACCGGCACGACACCGGCGTGGAGCGGAGACCCGACTCCTCGTGGGTCGGTCACGCGTCCGAGCCGTGACGCCCTGGAGGGGCTCAAAGTCCTCGAGCTGACCTTTGCCTGGGCCGGACCGTTCGCAGGCCGCATTCTCGCTGATCACGGCGCAGAGGTCGTCAAAGTCGAGTCTCGCAGGCATCCGGACACCGCGCGCGGCTTCGACCTGGTCGACCTGAGCTTCGGCGACAACGACCGCTGGATGGACCGGTCGATGGGCTACGTCATCGCCAATCCGGGCAAGTACCACCTCGGGATGGAGCTGAATGATCCGGTCGGCAAGGAGGTCCTCCTGGATCTCGTGCGGTGGGCCGACGTGGTCATCGAGAATCTCACGCCGCGGGTATTGCCCAATCTGGGCCTGGGTTGGGACGTCTTCCACGAGGTGAACCCCTCGTTGATCATGCTCTCGGCGACGGGCTTCGGGCACGACGGGCCCTATCGCGACTACGGAGCGTGGGGCTGGACTCTGGAGTGCCTGTCGGGTATCACGCACGGTACTGGCTACCGGGACGACTCCTCGCCCCTCCTCCTCATTCCGACGATTCCCGACTCCTTCTCCGGCACGATGGGAGTCGCCGCCGTATTGGCAGCGCTGGAAGAGCGCCGCGAGACCGGCTTAGGCCAGTGGATCGACCTCTCACAGTATGAATGTGCCACGTTCGCGGGACTCACCGACGTCGTGCGGGCCGGTCGCGCCGGGGCCGACCGACCGCGAACGGGCAACCGTCACGTATGGCAGGCCCCTCAAGGGGTGTATGGATGCGACGGCCAGGATGCCTGGGTAGCGGTCGCCATCGAGACCGACGAGGAGTGGTTCCGGCTGTGTGAGGTGCTCGGCCGCTCCGACCTCGGCGACGACGAGTCGTTGCGCAGTCATGGCGGGCGGCACGCCGACCACGACCGCATCGACGAAGCGATCAGTGACTGGACTCGAACGCGTTCGAAACACGACGCCATGAAGATCCTGCAGCAGCACGGCGTCCCAGCTGGCGCGGTCCAGCACGCCAAAGACCTCTACCATGATCCACAGGTGGAGGCGCTCGACTACTTCCGGGCGGCATGGGGAACCGAGATCGGACTACGCATCTGGCCGGGCACCTTCTATGCAATGAGTAGGACACCTGGCGACGTGCGACGGGGCGCGTCGACATTTGGCGAGGACAACGAACGGGTTCTGCGCGACGTCCTCGGTTATGACCCGGCCAGAGTGAAGAATCTGCTGATGACCGACGCCTTCTCCGACATCCAGGACGGACTGCAGAAGCCGTCGTCACCCGGACTCTCGGTCGAGACCATGCTGGAGCAAGGCCTGATCTTGAGCTGGGACGAGGACTACCGCGCCCTGCCCGAGAAGGTCGCCGCGCGGAACCAGCAGTGGCGCCGGGCGAACGGCCTGCCGGAGATGCGGATCGACGGCCGGGGCCGCTGACCGGAAGGGGACGTTTGCGGCTTCCCCGCGCCTATGTGCGGCAGGTCGGCCGCCGTGCAGCAGAACCTCTTGCGGGCAGCGAGCTCATCACAGAGCAGGCCTTCGACTTCCTGGGCGGGCCGGACAAGCCGTGCCTCACTCAGCGGTGCCTGAGCCACTGCCGGAGTCCGGAGAATGCTCCTGGCTCTCTCAGCAACCGGGCCGCTGCCTGGGTTCAGCTCGTGGGCTTGGGCTCGACGATGGGTACGGTCAAGCCCCGCAGACAGAAGCCAATAGCATGCTCGATCTCGGACTCGTCCGGCGAGGTTCCGTGGCGCGCGTGCACGTTCATCGCCCCGAACGCGACCTCCTGGACCAGGCGAGCATCGTTCTCCGGATGAGAGCTGCCCAGACGGCGGATCGGTTCCACCAGGATGCCGGCCATCCTGTCGATGGTATCGGCCGTCTCCGGGTGAGGACGGGCCGATACCTGCCGCAGCTGGCGCATTACTGCAACACTTTGGCGAGCCGCTTGCTCGTCGGTGACCTGGGTGAAGACTCCGCGAATCCACGCCGTCACCTGAGCGCGGGGTTCGACCTCCTTGTCCACCTGGTGCGCGAGGTAGGTGCGCAGGCGAGCGAGGCCCCGCTGCAGGAGCGCATCCATCAGATCGTCCTTGCCTCGAAAGTAGCGGTAGAAGGCCTGGTTGGAGGTGCCCGCCTCCGCAACGATGTCCGCAACCCGTGGCGGATCCGGATCGGCCCGCTCCGCCACGCGTAATGCCGCCTCGAGAATCGCTTCGACCTCCTTGGTCGCCTCGGTCCGTTGACGCTCGAGAGCCCGCTCGACGGCGGCCCCCACAGCGCCCAGTGCCTCGCTCGCCTCCACCTGTCCAGTATGCGCCAGCGGCGGGAAGCGGACTACACCACGTTGAGATCTTGATTCTCACTCTTCAGAATGCCATTCTCAAGCCCATGAGCGAGGATGGACCGACACGAGAGCGGTCGACGGCTCCGCTGGACGTGGGGCGGTTGGCGCGATGGATGGACCAGGAAGGCCTGCCTGGCGAGGGGGACGTTCCGACGCTGTCGCGACTTTCCGGTGGCTCACAGAACGACCTGTATCGTGTAGAGCGCGGTGAGCATCGATCGGTGTTGCGCATTCCGCCGGCGACGGCGGATGTCTCGCGACGGCGCAACCACGTACGCGAGCTGACCCTCCTCCGCGGACTGAAGGGCACCGACGTCCCTCACGCTGAGCTGCTGGCCGGCTGCGAAGACGACGAGGTGCTCGGTGCGCCGTTCTACCTCATGGATGAGATCGTCGGCTGGTCCCCCTCGAGTGCGGGATGGCCTGAGCCGTACCAGCATGACCTGCCCGCGCGCGCACCGCTGGCCTTCGCGCTCGTCGACGGCGCAGCCCGGCTCGCCAGGGTTGACTGGAAGGCTCAGGGCCTCGACGGCTTCGGCCGTCCGGACAACTTCCACGACCGTCAGGTCGACCGCTGGCTGGCCTTTCTGTCGACGTATCAGTTCCGGGAGATCCCGGGCCTGGACCAAGCATCCACATGGCTTCGGACCCACCGGCCGGCACACTGGGAGCCGGGGATCATGCACGGCGACTACCAGTTCGCCAATGTCATTTTCACGAGCGACGTCCCGACCCGTCTGGCAGCGATCATCGACTGGGAGATGACGACGGTCGGCGACCCGTTGCTGGACCTGGCTTGGGCACTGATCGCTTGGCCGCCAGAGGGCGACGACATGTCAGCCACCCGCTATCTGCCCCTGGAGGGCATGCCACCTCGCGAGGCGCTACTCGAGCACTATGAACGGGTCAGTGGGCGTTCCACCGAGGACATCGACTACTACGTCGTGCTGGCCCGTTGGAAGCTGGCCATCGTGCTTGAGAAGAGTTACGCGCGCTTCGCGAGCGAGAACCGCGGCAACCCCACGCACGGCGGCCTCGGCGCCATGGTGCTGGAGCTCATGCACAAATCTGCCGAGCTCGCGGCCTCCTTGAGGACGGCGAGACCATGATCCCGAGCATGGCGGATCGGCTCTTCGACCTGACCGGAAAGGTGGTCCTCGTGACCGGCGGCAGTCGAGGCCTCGGCAAGGAGATTGCGCTCGGATGCGCGCAGATGGGCGCCGACGTCGTCATCGCGAGCCGAAAGTACGAGAACTGCGTCCAGGCCGCCCAAGATCTGGAGACGGCCACCGGCCGACACGCACTACCTTATGCCGCCCACATCGGGCGATGGGACGAGCTCGATGGCCTCGTGTCTGCCGCATACGGGCGCTTCGGCAAGGTCGACGTCCTCGTCAACAACGCGGGAATGTCGCCACTGTACGGGGAACTCTCCAGCATCTCAGAGCAGCTCTTCGACAGCGTGATCAACGTGAACTTCAAGGGCCCGTTCAGACTATCCGCGCTCGTTGGCGAGCGGATGATCACGGACGGCGGCGGATCCATTGTCAACGTGAGTTCGACGGGTTCCGTCCGGCCCAATCCGTCGATCATCCCGTATGCGGCTGCCAAAGCCGCCCTCAACTCGATGACCGAGGGGCTCGCGCAGGCCCTCGGCCCTACCGTACGGGTGAACACTCTGATGTCCGGGGCAATGATGACGGACGTCGCGAAGGCCTGGAGTCCCGAGACCAAGGCATCGTCCGGCAAGCGCGTCGCGCTCGGGCGCATCGGCGAACCTCACGAGGTCGTGGGGGCGGCGCTGTACTTCGCCTCAGACGCCTCGAGCTACACCACTGGGGCGACCCTTCGCATCGACGGGGGCATCCCGTGACCAGTCCGCAGCTCCCGTCCTCCACCCGTCCTGCTCTCTGACCCCGACCAAGGAGCCCCCATGGCATGGGACTTCAGCACCGACCCAGACTTCCAGGCCAAGATCGAGTGGGCCGAAGCCATGGTTCGCACCGAGGTGTCTCGGCTGGACCTGCTCTGGCCGCACGACGTCTACAAACCCCTCACCGAGGCACAGCGGGCAGTGGTCGCCCCGTTGAAGCAGCAGGTCCGCGACCAAGGACTATGGGCAGCACATCTCGGGCCCGAGCTCGGCGGCCAAGGATACGGTCAGCTCAAGCTTGCTCTTCTCAACGAAGTGCTCGGAATGGCTACCTGGGCGCCCCGCATCTTCGGCACCCAGGCTCCCGACACCGGCAATGCAGAGATCATCGCTCACTACGGCACCCCCGACCAGAAGGCTGCCTACCTCAAGCCGCTACTCGAGGGCGAGATCGTGTCCTGCTACTCGATGACCGAGCCGAGCGGCGGCGCCGATCCTGCCGTCTTCGTCACCCGGGCTGTACGCGAGGGCGACGACTGGGTCATCAATGGCGAGAAGTTCTTTTCCTCCAACGCTCGGTGGGCCGACTTCCTGATCGTCATGGCCGTCACCGATCCCGAGGCCCCGCTGCTCGACCGGATGACCATGTTCCTCGTCCCGGCGAACACCCCGGGAGTGCAGATCGTGCGGAACCTGGCTCTGTTCGGCGAGCCGGATGAAGAGGGCTCGCACGCGCTGGTGCGTTACACCGACGTGAGAGTGCCTGCTTCGAGTGCACTAGGCGAGGTGGGCAAGGCTTTCGCCGTCGCGCAGACCCGGCTCGGTGGCGGGCGTGTGCACCACGCAATGCGGACGGTGGGCCAAGCGCAGCGTGCCCTTGACATGATGGCCGAACGCGCTCTGTCCAGGACAACCCAAGGTACGCTGCTGGCCGACAAACAGCTCGTCCAGTCATTCTTGGCCGACTCGTACATCGAACTGCAGCAGTTCCGATTGCTCGTGCTATACACCGCATGGCAGATCGACAAGTTCCAGAATTACAACAAGGTCCGTAAGGACATTGCCGCGATCAAGGTGCAGACCCCGCGAGTGCTGGAGAGCATCGCCCGGCGAGCTGTCCAGGTGCATGGCGCGCTCGGCGTCACAACTGAGATGCCTCTCGCCAAGATCCTCTCCCGCGGGCTCTCCCTCGCTCTAGCCGACGGACCCACGGAGGTCCATCAGGTCACCGTCGCCCGCCAGCTGCTTCGCGGGTACAAGCCCGCAGAAGGACCTTGGCCTTCCGAACACATCCCCACCCGCCGCGAGGAGGCGCGTGTCGCGCTGCTCGGCGAAGGCGTTTGACCAGGGTCGCGTCTCTTCAACCTTCTCATCGAGGCGACGTGGGCCACAGATGTCACGCTTTGGCGTGCGCCCCGCCTCGACGTCGATACACCGCGAGCGAACCGCTGCCGCCTGAGAGGGTGTTGTGGAACCTGGTGATCACTCGGCGTGGCGGCGGTGGTAGTCACCGGGGCGCGGTGATCATCCGGTCGGGTGTGTGTCTGTAGCTGCAAGCCCGCCTATGACTCGTCGGTGACCGACGCGCAGTGGGCGGTGATCGAGCCGTTGTTGCCCCGCCCGGCCGCAGTGCTGGGTGGGCGCTCGCATGTGTACTCCCGCCGGTTGATCATCGACACGATCTCGTATGTGCTGGTCAGCGGGTGCGCGTGGCGTCTGGTGCCGCATGATCTTGCTCCGTGGAGCATCGCGTATCAGTGGTTTCGGGCCTGGACCGGTGACGGCACCTGGGACGGGGTCCACGAGGTGCTCCGCGACCGGGTCCGCGCCGCCGACGGTCGTGACCCACAGCCCTCGGCCGGGGTGCTGGACTCCCAGTCGGCGAAGTCCAGTGAGGGCGGCGAGGCCATCGGCTACGACGCCGGCAAGCGCGTGCGGGGCCGTAAGCGGCACCTGCTCGTCGACACCATCGGCCTGTTGCTGCACGTGGTGGTGCACTCGGCATCGGTGCAGGACCGGGCCGGGGCGCAGCTGGTCCTGGCCGGGGCTCGACGACGGTTTCCGCTGCTGGGGCTGGTGTGGGTTGATGGCGGCTACGTCAACTCCGTCGATGCCGGCCTGGTCGGCTGGGCCGAGCGTGAGGAGGGCATCGAGATCGTCGCGGTGCCCCGCAACGCGGACGTGAAAGGGTTCCAGGTGCTGCCCCGCCGGTGGGTGGTGGAACGGACCTTCGGCTGGTTGACGAGGTGTGGAACAGCCGATCTCCAACGGGAAGCCCTGACGGTCGACCAGCAGGCCGACCACGACCTGCGGGTCGACCCGGCGCTCTGTGGAGAACCCGACCTTGCGCAGCCCGCCCTCCTCCTCGACCTCGAAGTAGAGAGCGATCACATCGTAGACCACCAGACTGACATCACCGCAGCTCAAAGCATACGCGAAGCACAGATCGGCGATCCAGTCCCGGTAGAAACCGACCCCGACAGCACCACCCTCGCCAGCAGGCGCCACTTCGTCCACCCCGCACTCAATGCGATCCTCGGCATCGTCGATCCGGGCGGCGCGGCGCAGGGTCCACCACAACGTCGGACAGGACGCCGGCTACCAGCCCACCTCGGCCAACACCCGACCCACATCCAGCAGCGAGGTCGGCCCGACGACGCCGGCGAGAACCAGCGAACACCTCATCGCCGACCTCGTCGAACCCGAGGCCGACCTAG
>NZ_FNBE01000019.1 GCF_900102195.1 Pseudonocardia oroxyli | reverse complement strand
GCGGATCAGACCGTCCCTGCACCCCGACAGCCTCCCAGCCGGGCGAGATCAACACCCGATCCCACGCCAGCGGATTTTCAGCAGTCTCCTAGGCGCCCCCGCCGTCCAGTGCCGCGTCCAGGAAGTCCCGGGCCTCGGCCGCCGCGGCCTCGCCGTCGCCCGCCCGGATCGCTGCGAGCAGGCCCGTGTGGCACGTGAACGGGTGGGCGGCGGCCACCGCCGCGACGCTGGCGTGCACCACCTCGGTCAGCCCGCGGTAGAGCTCGGCGAGCACGGCGTTGTGCGCGGCGGTGAGCACGAGCTGGTGGAACCGCAGGTCCGCGTCGACGAACGCCACCTGCCCGTCGGCCTGCACGCACTCGGCCATGGCGGCCTCGAGGGCGGTCAGGTCCGCGGCCGTGCGATGGCGGGCGGCGAGCCGGGCGCCCTCGGACTCGATCATGCGCCGCACCTCGAGGACCTCGCGCAGCTCGGTGCCCGCGAGCCTGCGCAGCGCCCCGGAGATCTCGCTGGTCGCGCGCACGTAGGTGCCGTCGCCCTGGCGGACCTCGAGAATGCCCGCGTGCGCGAGCGCCCGGACGGCCTCGCGCACGGTGTTCCGGCCGACTCCGAGGGTGGCCGCCAGCTCGGGTTCCGGCGGGATCCGGGTGCCGACCGGCCAGTCCGTGCCCACGACCGCGCGCAGCTGCGCGATCGCCTGGTCCACGAGCCCGGTGCGCCGGGTGGTGGCGAGAGGCATAGCGGATCCTTTCGTCCGAACATCGGATGTCTGACAGACTACTGGGTATGGCAGTGGGTGAG
This sequence comes from Pseudonocardia oroxyli, assembly GCF_900102195.1. Lineage (GTDB taxonomy): Bacteria > Actinomycetota > Actinomycetes > Mycobacteriales > Pseudonocardiaceae > Pseudonocardia > Pseudonocardia oroxyli. Next base: position 156,545 of record NZ_FNBE01000019.1, on the reverse strand, counting down.
GCGGGCAGCTCCGGCGTGTCCGAAGGCAAGGTGTTCCCGGAGCTCGCGGGGGAGGCGGCCGCCGAGGGCAGGCTCGCCCGGATCGGACCGTTGCGCGGGACCGTGCTCCTCGCGGTCGGTGTGGTGCTGGCCGCGCTGAACCTGCGGGCGGCGGTGACCAGCGCGTCCTCCCTGCTCGGCGACGTCCGCGGCGGACTCGGGGCCTCGGCCGCCTGGACCAGCCTGCTGACCACCGCACCGACGCTCTGCTTCGCCTTCGCGGGGCTCGCCGCGCCCGCCGTGGCGCGGCGGATCGGCCTGGCGCGGGCCATCGGGTTCGCGTTGGTGGCGCTGGCGCTCGGGCTGGCGGTGCGGGTCTGGGGTGGTCCGGCCGTGATGCTCGGCGGCACGTTCGTCGCGTGCGCCGGGATCGCCCTGGCGAACGTGCTGGTCCCGGTCGTGGTCAAGGAGTCGTTCGCCGGGCGGGTCGGGTTGATGACCGGGCTCTACACCGCGGCGCTGCAGGGCAGCGGTGCCCTCGGCTCGGCCGTGACCCCGGTGCTCGAGGGGCCCGCGGGCGGCTGGCGCCAGGCGCTCGTGCTGTGGTCGGGCCTGGCCCTGGTGGCACTCGTGGTGTGGGCGGTCGGCGCCCGTCACCGGACCGCCCCCGCGGGTACGCAGGAGGCTCCGCCCGTGCCCTGGCGGCGGTTGCTGCGCAGCCGCGTGGCGTGGTCGGTGACCGCGTTCATGGGCTTGCAGTCCTTCCTCGCCTACGTCGTGATGGGCTGGCTGCCGGAGATCTACCAGGACGCGGGCCTGTCCAAGGGGGCCGCCGGGGTGATGCTCAGCCTGGCCTCGCTCGTCGCGGTCCCGTTCAGCCTGCTCGTGCCCGCGCTCGCGGCGCGCAGGCGCAGCCAGTCGGGGTGGAACGCCCTCATCGCGGTGCCCCCGATCGTCGGCGCGGTCGGGCTCATGCTGGCGCCCGCCACCCTGCCGTGGCTCTGGGCGCTGCTGCTGGGCTCGGGGTTCACCGCGTTCGGGCTGGCCATGACGGCGATCGCGCTGCGTGCCGTGGGCCCCGAGACCGCCGCCGGGCTGTCCGCGATGGCTCAGGGCTTCGGCTACCTGATCGCCTCCACCGGGCCGATGCTCGTCGGTCTCCTGCACGACGCCACGGGCTCCTGGACCCTCTCGCTGACCGTCCTGGTCGCGGCGCTGGTGGGCCAGCTCCTCGCGGGCGTGGCCGCGGGGCGACCCCGCGTCGTCTGACACCCGTCCGTGATCCTACGGAGGCGGGCGGGTGGGATCGCGGGGAAGCTGGGCGTCATGACCGGAGTACCGCCCGTGACCGCAGCTCTGCTGCGCGGCCCCCGACGGCTGGTCGGGGCCGCGGCCCTCGTGCTGCTCACCGCCGCGTCCTGGCTGCTGTGGTCGGGGTGGGCGGCACTCGCGCCCGGGCTCGAGCGGTTCGCCCCGTGGCAGGTCGCGGGCACCGCGGTCACCGCGGCGGTGCTGGCGATCCTCGCGCCGCGGTGGCTGCCCGCCTGGCTGGTCGGGACCCTGATGCCAGTGTCCTTCACCGCCGCGTGGGGGCTCACGGCCGCGGCGACGGACGACTCCGGGCTGTGGGTGATCGGCGCGCTGACCGTGCTGGTGGGCGCGGTGGTGGCGGCCGCCGTGCTCGTGCCGCTGGGGGTGGCGTTGCGGCCCGTCCGGCTCCGCGGCCCGCAGGGACTGCTGGGCGCCGGGGACGGTCAGGACCGCGCGAGCGCGGGCAGGTAGCCGCGGGCGTACCCCGTGGCCGTCGGGTGGAAGGCGCCGGGGGAGCCGGGGCCGACGATCCACGGGTCCGCCGAGCAGAGGCCGTGGCCCGCGAAGGCCGCGCGGACGTCCACGAACTCCGCGCCCCACCGCTGCACGCTCTCCGCGAGCTGGGCGTTGAGGACGTCCGCGCCCGCGTCGATCCGGTCGCGGCGGGCCTGGGTGAGCGGGCACGAGGTCCCCGCGCCGAACAGGTGCGGGTAGCCGAGCACCACGACCCGCGCCTTCGGGGCCTGCGCCCGCACGGCCCAGACCACGCCCGCGACCGTCGACGGCACCACGTACCGGGCGATCCGCTCGCCGGCCCGGACGGCCTGGTCGCAGTCCGCGTCCGAGGGTGCCGTCGCGCAGCGGGCGAGCACCGGCCCGAACCCGCTGTCGTTGCCGCCCACCGTGATCGTGACGAGGTCGGTCGCCCGGGACACCGCCCGGACCTGGTCCGCCAGGACGCCCGCGGTGGTGGCGCCGCTGCAGGCGACGAACGTGAAGGACCGGACGCCCTCCCGCGCGGCGTACCGGGCCGGGTAGGAGGCGTCGGTGCGCCCGCACGGGCCCGTGCCCGCGCCCACCCCCGCGGCGTAGGAGTCACCGAGCGCCACGTAGTCCACCGGTGCGGCCGCGGCTGCGGTCGCCGCCGGGGCGACCGCCAGCGCGGCCGCGAGGGCCAGCACGAGCGGGACGACCGTCCGGCGGAGAGCGCGCACCGATCCAGTAGGCCATCGGGCGGTCCTCGGCCACAACCGCCGAGTGAGCGGCGGGAGCTACCCGGCGGCCGTCCGCCCGGCCACCGTGCGAGGTGTCGACGCCGACCCGCGCACTTCCCACCGACGGGTTCGTCGCCGTGGTGAAGGCGGACTGCCCCACCTGCCGGCTGGTGGAACCGGTGTTGGCCGCGTTGCCGCAGGTCGCGGTGTTCACCCAGGACGACCCGGACTTGCCGACCGGCGGGACGACACGGCGTTGGACGGCGGCCTCGCGCTCGAGGTCGAGACCGTCCCGACGCTCGTCCGGTTCGAGGACGGGCGCGAGACCGGGCGGATCGTCGGCTGGCTGCGGGAGCAGTGGCAGGACTTCACCGGGGTCCCGGAGCTCGGCGCGGAGCTGCCCGAGCACCGCCCGGGCTGCGGTTCGCGGACCCTGGACCCGGACCTGGCCGACGCGCTGCTCGTCCGGGCCAAGGAGGGGTCGCTGCGGTCCCGGCGGCTGCAGATCGCCGAGCTCGAGGACGAGCTGGAGGACTAGATCTCGCGCACGCCGGAGTCCCTCGCCGGCTCGCTCGCGCAGGCCCTGCGGTCGGTCTGCCACTGGAGGCTGGCGGGCGGGTTCGACGCCTCGCTGGTGCTCAGCCCCGAGCACGGCCGGACCTTCCGGGAGGCGGGCTGGGACCGGGCCCGGCTGCACCGCGAGCTCGACGCGCGGTTGCTGCTGGACCGCGCGGAGATCGCCCGCGGGGCGGGCGGGATCGACGAGGGGATGCCCGGCGGGGGAGCGGACCGACCGCTGCCCAAGTTCCGGCCGGGCGGCTACATGATCATGTACGCCGGTGGCGGCGCCGGGATGTTCTCGGCCGTCATCGGGGGGTGGGCGGGCGGCCCCGGTGGCAGCGCGCCCGTGACGAGGGAGGTCGACCCGTGGCGCTAGAGATCCTGGACCCGACGGACGAGTCGACGGCGGACAGCCGCACCGCCCTGGACCGGCCCGCCTCGCTGGACGGGCTGCGGGTGGGCCTGCTCGACATCTCCAAGGCGCGCGGCGACGTCTTCCTCGACCGGGTGGCGGAGCTGCTGGCCGAGCGGGGGATCACGGTGCGGCGCTACGCCAAACCGACCTTCACCAAGCCGATGCCGCCGGACCTGAGGCGGGAGATCACCACCGAGTGCGACGTCGTCATCGAGGCCCTCGCCGATTGAGGCTCGTGCACGTCGTGCAGTGTGCACGACTTCGCCGCCCTCGAGGGCCGGGGCGTCATCGCGGCCTTCCTCGCGTCCACGGAGTTCGTCGTGGCCGCGGCCGCGCAGGCGTCGGCGCTGGGCTACCGCGCGGTGCCCGCCGTGTTCGTCTCGCACCCGATCCAGGACCGCACGGACGCCGAGCTGCGGGCGCTCGCGGACGCGGCGCTGCCCGAGATCCTCGCCGCGGTGACCCGGTAGCGGGCGCGCCCGGGGCACTTGACGACGCACGGATCCCGCGTTCCCGATCTTGTGGCGCGCGTCGCAGAACACCGTTCGTCGCGTCCGCGCCGCGCCACCCTCGTGGCCCGCGCCACGTCGTGGATACGCAGAGCGACGTCTCCGCTGCTCAGAGGCGCGCCGAGCGGGCGGCGATGCCGATCGCTGCGCCGAACGGCAGGCCCGAATGCGGCGTGCCTGCGCCGACACGCCGGGCCTCGGGCTTCCCCGCCGTTCGCCGCGCCGCTCGATCCTCCCGTCTCGCCGGACGCAACCGCGTGGGGCCGACGCCCGGTGGACCGGCTAGCGTCCTCCTCGGATCACGACGAGGTCACGAAGAGGACACCCGGGTCGACTCCCCCGACCGGCCCGGCTCCGGACCCCCGACCGGAACGTCCGGCCTCGCCCGATCCACGGAAAGGTTGATCGTGGCACGGCATCGCTCCCCCCGGAGCCGTCGCACGATCGCCGGATCCCCGCCGGCCGCCGCACTCGCGGCGCCGGCGGGGGGCGGCGGACTGCGGACGGCGTTCCCCCTCACCACTCTCGCGACCGGTGCGCTCACCGACCGGTCCCTCCAGTGGCGCATGGCCGCCGTCGTCGCCGCGGGCGGCGTGGTCGCCGCCGCCGGGCAGGCCGCCTACACCGGCGCACTGCCGGACTTCGAGGCGGGCGCCAACGCCCTGCAGGCCGGCGTCACCGAGCTGGCCGCCACCTTCACCACCGCCCCGGACCCGACCGCGCTCGCCGAGCCCCCGGTGACCGGCCCGGGGATCGCCGAGGTCGCCGAGCTCGGTGGCCGTGCCGTGCGGATCCCGCTGGCCCCGGTCGCCGCCCCGCCCGCCGTCGGCGCCCCGGGCACCGTCACCGGCGCGGACGTGGTCGCGGACGTCGTGAAGGCCGCCGACCTGCACCAGGCCGCCGCGGACGCCGCCCGCAAGGCCGCAGCGGAGGCGGAGGCCGCCCGCCAGGCCGCCGAGGCCGAGGCGAAGCGCCAGGCCGACGAGCTGGCGAGGGTCGGCGCCTCGGCCTCCGCCGCCGGGGGCATCCAGATGCTCGTCGGCCGCGTGAGCAGCGGGTTCGGCCTGCGCGGCGGGGCCTCGCACATGGGGTTGGACATCGCGGCGCCGATCGGCACCCCGATCCACGTGCCGCTCGCGGGCACTGTGATCAGCTCCGGCCCGGCCAGCGGCTTCGGCCTCTGGGTCCGGGTGCAGCACGCGGACGGCACCATCACCACCTACGGCCACATCAACCGGTCGTTCGTGAGCGTCGGTCAGCAGGTGGCCAAGGGCGAGCAGATCGCCGAGGTCGGCAACCGCGGCCAGTCCACCGGGCCGCACCTGCACATCGAGGTCACCACGCCGGGCGGCACGAAGATCAACCCGAAGCCCTGGCTCGACGAGCACGGGATCGGCTACACGTAGTGCGGCGCTAGCGATACGACTCCAGCGCGCGGATCTTGTTGGTGACGTCCAGGGCGGCGACCTTGTAGGCCTCCGAGAGGGTCGGGTAGTTCAGCACCGCGTCGACCAGGTAGTCGACGGTCCCGCCGCACCCCATGATCGCCTGCCCGATGTGCACGAGGTCGGTAGCGTTGGTGCCGAACACGTGCACCCCGAGCAGGGTGCGGTCCTCGGTGCTGACCAGCAGCTTCAGCATCCCGTAGGAGTCGCCGACGATCGCGCCGCGGGCCAGCTCGCGGTACCGGGACATGCCCACCTCGTACGGAACGGCCTCCTTGGTCAGCTCCGCCTCGGTCTTCCCGACGTAGCTGATCTCCGGGACCGTGTAGATGCCGATCGGCTGCAGCCCGTGCAGCTCCCGGGCCGGCTCGCCGAACGCGTGGTAGGCGGCCAGCCGCCCCTGGTCCATGCTCGTCGCCGCCAGCGCCGGGAAGCCGATCACGTCGCCGACCGCGTAGATGTGCTCGACCTCGGTGCGGTAGTGCTGGTCCACCGAGATCCGCCCGCGCGCGTCCGCGCTCAGGTTCGCCTTGTCGAGGGCGAGCTCGTCCGTCACGCCCTGGCGCCCGGCGGAGTACATCACCATGTCCGCGGGGATCTTCTTCCCGCTGGCCAGCGTGGTGATGGTGCCCCGCGCGGTGTTCTCCACGCGGCTCACCTCCTCGCCGAAGCGGAAGGACAGGCCCTGGTCGCGCAGGTGGAACTTCAGCGACTCCACGACCTCGGGATCGCAGAACTCCAGCAGGTTCCCGCGCCGCTCGACGACGGTCACCTTGGTCCCGAGCGCGGCGAACATGCTGGCGTACTCGATGCCGATCACCCCGGCGCCGACGACGACCATCGAGGTGGGGATGCGGTGCAGCTGCAGCACCGCGTCCGAGTCCACCACGTGGTACTCGACGTCGTCGAACTCGACCTCCGGCGGGCGCGCGGGCCGGGTCCCGGTGGCGATGACGATCTTGTCGGCGGTGACGGTGGCGTGGTCGCCCCGGTCCGTGCCCTGCACGGTGACGGTGTGCGGGTCGTCGAAGTGGGCGGTGCCGCCCAGGATGTCGACGTGGTTGCGCAGCAGCTGGTTGCGGATGATCTCCACCTCGCGCCCGACGACGTGCTGGGTGCGCGCCAGCAGGTCCGCGATGGTGATCTCCGACTTGACCCGGTAGCTCGCGCCGTACATCTCGCGCTGCGCGAACCCCGTCAGGTACAGGACGGCCTCGCGCAGGGTCTTCGACGGGATCGTCCCGGTGTTGACGCAGACGCCGCCCATCATGTCGCGGCGCTCGGCGATCGCCACCCGTTTCCCGAGCTTGGCCGCCGCGATGGCGGCCTTCTGGCCGCCGGGGCCCGAGCCGATCACCAGCAGGTCGTAGTCGTACACCGACCGTCCCTCCGTCCGTCCCGCGCCTCTCGGGAAGCCTCCCCGGCTCCGGGGACGGGGGCAAGCAGACGACGTTACATCTCCGCGACGACCAGACGACCGCCTCGGCGGCGCCCGCGCGCGGTTCCTCCACACCCCGGGTTCCGTGACACCGTTTCGACGGGTTGTCCACAGCCCGCTCGCACCGGTCTGGAGACGGTCCGCGGTCTCGCGCACGGTGGCGCCATGACCTCCTCAGTACCCACCCCCTCAGGACCCACCCCCTCGGCACCCACCCCACCGTCCGTGCCCGATGCCGGGCCCGCCCCCGAACCCGACGCGGTCGTGAGCGTCGGGACCGCCGGTCTGCTCGCCGGTCTGCCCGTGCTCCTCGGGTTCCGCCCGCGGGACTCGTTGGTCGTCGTCGCGTTGGGTGGGGCCACGGGCAGGCGCGTCGGGCTGACCCTGCGCGTCGATCTCCCGCCCCCCGGTGAGGACGCGCTGCGGGCGTCGGTGTGCGCGAGCGCGGCAGTGGCCGTCGCCCGCGAACGGCCCGCGGCGGCCGCGGTGGTCGTGGTCGGGGGCGGACCGGCCCCGGCCCTGGTGGCCGAGGGGGCGCCGCCGCGGGTGGACGTGGCGGCGGAGGCGGTGCTCGCCCTGGCGGACGCCGGGGTCGCCGTGCCCACCGTCGCGTGGGTCGCCGAGCTGGAGCCGGGGGCGCCGTGGTGCTGCTACCCCCTGCAGGGCTGCGGCTGCGCGGGGCGGCTGCCGGACCCGGCGGGGACCGAGCTGGCGGCCACCGCGGTGGCCCAGGGCACCGTGGTCTACCGCTCCCGGGAGGAGCTCGAACACCTCGTCGCCGCCGCCGAGCCCGCCCGGGAGCCCGTCGGGGGTGCCGAGGACCGGTCGGCCGGGGTCCGCGGCGCGCCGCGGTGGCCCGCCGAACCGGAGCACGCGCTGCGGGCCGCGCTGGACGCCGCGTCGGCGAACCGGTTGGTGGTCGACGCGCAGCTGGTCCGGATCATGACCTCGGCGTTTCGGCGTGCGGCGTTCCGGGACCGGTGCCTGAGCGTCTGCACGGGCCCGGACGCCCCGGCGGCCGAGCAGCTCTGGGCCGCGCTCGCGCGCACCTGCCGCGGGCCCGCGGCCGCCGACCCGGCCGTGCTGCTCGCCGTGTGCGCGCTGGCGCGGGGCGCCGGGGCGCTCGCCGACATCGCCCTGGAACGGGCGGAGCGGGTCCGGCCGAACCATCGGCTGGCCCGCGACCTGCGGGCCGCCATGGCCGCCGGGTGGGGTCCCGACCGGGTGCGGGCGTGGTTGGCGGGCGAGCTGTGAGCCCGCTGCGCTCAGGCCCCCGCGCGGTCCCGGGTGAAGCGCCAGGCGTCCCCGACCATGTCCTCGAGCGTCCGCACGGGCTTCCAGCCCAGGTCGCTGGCCGCGGCCTCGCTGGAGGCGATCAGCACGGCGGGGTCGCCGGCGCGGCGCGGCGCGGTGGTCGCGGGGATGGGGTGACCCGTCACGGCCCGGCAGGCCTGCACGACCTGCAGCACCGAGTAGCCCGTGCCGCTGCCGAGGTTGTAGATCGCGTGGGTGCCGGGCTGCGCCTTCTGCAGCGCCAGCTGGTGCGCCTCGGCCAGGTCGTCCACGTGGATGTAGTCGCGCACGCAGGTGCCGTCCGGGGTGGGCCAGTCGTCGCCGTACATCGCGACGGACTCGCGGGAGCCGCTCGCGACCTGCAGCACGATCGGGATCAGGTGGGTCTCCACGGCGTGGCGCTCGCCGAAGCGGCCGTGCGCACCCGCGACGTTGAAGTAGCGCAGGCTGACCGCGGCGAGGCCGTGGGCGTGGGCGTAGGAGGTGATCATCGTGTCGATGGCGAGCTTGCTGGCGCCGTAGGGGTTGGTCGGCCGCGTCGGCGCGTCCTCCCGGATCGGGGTCCGCTCCGGCTCGCCGTAGGTGGCGGCGGTCGACGAGAAGACCAGCCGCGGGGTGCCGTGCTCCCGGATGGCCTCGAGCAGCCGGAAGGTGGCCACCACGTTGCCGTCCCAGTAGAGCTCCGGCTTCGCCACCGACTCGCCGACCAGGGACTTCGCCGCGAAGTGGAGGACTCCGTCGAAGCCCTCGGCCAGCAGCGGGCCCGCCGCCTCGGACAGCTCGCCCTCGACGAACCGGGCCCCCTCCGGCACCGCGTCCGCGTGGCCGGTCGAGAGGTCGTCGAGCACGACGACCTCGTGCCCCGCCTCGACCAGGTGCGCCGCGTTGACGCTGCCGACATAGCCTGCGCCGCCGGTGACGAGCAGCTTCACGAGGGTCTCCTCTTGTCCGTGGCTCTCGGTGCGGGAACCGTCTCACGACGGCTCCCGCACGGTGCGCGCGGGGCGGCGGGTGCCGAGAGGAACTCGGTGAGGGGCCCGGCGAGGGACGCGGAGAGGGACGCGGCGAAGAACTCGGAGCGGCGCGGGCGGCCGGGCTCAGGCCGCGCGGACGAGGACCGCGTGGGCGATCAGCGGGGCCACGGCGGAGGTCTCGCCGTCCGCGGTGACCGGCACGGCGTCCCCGAAGCGCGGGATCCCGCCGACCTCGACGTCTCGACCGGGCACGATGCCGGCGAGCTTGAGCTCGCCCATCAGGTCCGCGTCCACCTGGACGTGCTCGGCGATCCGGCGCACCTCGACGCGGCCGCCGCCGCGGCGGGCGAACTCGTCGAGCCGCTGCAGCCCGACCTCGAGCGTCGGCGGGGCGGTGACCGGGCGCGGGGTGCCGTCCACGCTCTCGCGCAGCTCGTCCAGCCCCGGGATCGGGTTGCCGTAGGGGGAGACCTGCGGGTCGTCGAGCAGTGCGACGAGCTTGCGCTCCACGGCGTCGCTCATCACGTGCTCCCAGCGGCAGGCCTCGGCGTGCACCAGCTCCCACTCGAGCCCGATCACGTCGATCAGCAGGCGCTCGGCCAGCCGGTGCTTGCGCATCACCGCGACCGCGCGGGCGCGTCCGTCGTCGGTCAGCTCCAGGTGCCGGTCGCCCGCGACGACGACGAGCCCGTCGCGCTCCATGCGCGCGACGGTCTGGCTCACGGTCGGACCGCTCTGGCCGAGGCGTTCGGCGATCCGCGCGCGAAGCGGGACGACACCCTCCTCCTCCAGCTCGTAGACTGTCCGGAGGTACATCTCGGTGGTGTCGATGAGATCGTTCACGGCCGGCCCCTTCGTTCGGTAGACCAGTCTAGCGGCGGGCTCGTGCGGGTCGCCGCCGCGGCGGCCGGGCGGGGCCGCGCGTGGTCGTGGATCGCGTGGTCGTGGGTGTCGGCGACCACGGCGCGGGCGGGGCCCGCGGTGATCGACTCGGTGGACTCGGGTGGACAGGAGTGGAGCCGGCCCCGACGGCGGTCGCCGTGGGGTCACCGCGTGGTGGGTGGTGCCGCTCGGGTGGGCCGGCGTGCGTCCCGTGCCGGGCCGAGCGCGCCCGAGGGCCCGTCGGCCCCCGCGGGCATCAGCCTGGCGCCCAGGATAGACGGTGCGCGGCGGTTCGGGTGGCGGTGCCGACCAACGCGTCGGAGGGTGGCCCGCGGAGGCGGGCGGGCCCGGGACGTGCGCCCGTGCGGCCTCGTCCGTGGCCCCCGGGGCGCACTTCGCCTACGGTCCGCAGCATGAGTGCGCGCACCTCGGTGGTCTGGACACCGGAGTTCCTCCGTTACCAGCTCTCGGACGACCACCCGCTCAACCCCGTGCGCCTGGACCTCACCATGCGGCTGGCCCGTGAGCTGGGCGTGCTCGACGGAGTGGAGCTGCTCGAACCCGAGCCCGCGACCGAGGAGGACCTGCTGCGGGTGCACGAGCCGGGACTGCTCACCGCGGTGCGGTCCGCGCCGGAGATGCCGTTCGACGTCGGACACGGGCTCGGCACGGACGACAACCCGATCTTCTTCGGGATGCACGAGGCCGCGTCGCTCATCTGCGGGGGCTCGCTGCTCGCGGCGCGCGAGATCGCCGAGGGCCGAGCGGACCGCGCGGTGAACCTCGCGGGCGGGCTGCACCACGCCATGCCGGGGCGCGCGGCGGGCTTCTGCATCTACAACGACTGTGCGGTGGCGATCGCGTGGCTGCTCGAGCAGGGCTACGAGCGGATCGCCTACGTGGACGTCGACGTGCACCACGGGGACGGTGTCCAGGTCGCCTTCTACGACGACCCACGGGTGATGACGGTGTCGCTGCACCAGCACCCGCTGACGCTGTGGCCGGGCACCGGCTGGCCCGCCGAGCTGGGCAAGGGCCCGGGGGAGGGGTACTCGGTGAACGTGCCGCTGCCCCCGGGCACCCGCGACCAGGGCTGGCTGCGGGCCTTCCACGCCGTGGTGCCGAGCCTGCTGGAGGAGTTCCAGCCGCAGATCCTGGTCAGCGAGTGCGGGGCGGACACCCACTCCGAGGACCCGCTGGCCAACCTGGAGCTGACGGTCGACGGGCACCGCGCCACCTACCAGGCGATGCGCGAGCTGGCCGAGCGCGTCGCGGGCGGGAAGTGGCTGGTCCTCGGCGGCGGCGGGTACTCGCTGTTCCGGGTGGTGCCGCGCTCCTGGACCCACCTGCTCGCCACCGTGCTGGACCGCGACCTCGACCCGGCGACCTCCATCCCCGCGGACTGGACCGCCCACACCACGGGCCTGACCCGCGCCCCGCTGCCGGTCGCGATGACCGACGGCGGGGACCCCACCTTCAGCGCCTGGGGGGACGGCGAGGCGGACCGGGTGGACGCAGGCCTGGTCGACGCCCGCCGCGCGCTGTTCCCCCTCCACGGCCTCGACCCTGACGACCCCCGGGACTGAGCCATGCCGGACACCACCGAGAGCACCCCCGCCGCGACGACTGCCGCCGCGACGACTGCCGCCGCGACGACCCCCGCCGCGACCACCGCCACCGCGGACGCCGACCCGACCGACCCGGCCGGGCAGGCGAGTACGGCCTACCCGCGGCACTGGGAGGCGGACATCGTCGCCTCCGACGGCCGGATCGTGCACCTGCGCCCGATCCTCCCGTCGGACGCGGACGCACTGCTGGCCTTCCACCAGCAGCTCTCCGACCGCACCCGCTACCTGCGCTACTTCGGGCCCTACCCGCGGATCCCCCCGCGCGACCTGGAGCGGTTCGTCACCGTGGACCACGACAAGCGCGTGGCGTTCGTGGCGCTGCTCGGCGACGAGATCATCGCGGTCGGCCGGTACGAGGGCCTGTCCGACCCGAAGGACCCGCAGGCCCCGGTCACCTCCGCCGAGGTGGCGTTCGTGGTGCGGGACGACCACCAGGGCCGCGGGCTCGGGTCGATCCTGCTGGAGCACCTCGCCGCGGCGGCGCGGGAGAAGGGCCTCGACCGGTTCGAGGCCGAGGTGCTGGTCGAGAACCACACGATGGTCCGCGTCTTCCGCGAGGCGGGCTACCAGGTGCGGCGGGCGTTCGCCGAGGGCGTGCTGCACCTGGAGTTCGACATCGACCCCACCGAGCGCTCGCTCGCGGTGCGGGACTCGCGCGAGCAGGCCGCCGAGGCGCGCAGCGTGACCAACGTGCTGCACCCGACCTCCGTCGCGGTGATCGGGGCGAGCACCGACCCCTCCAAGGTCGGCCACGCGGTGCTGGCGAACCTGTTGCGCGCCAACTTCTCCGGGCCGGTCTACCCGGTGAACCCGGACGCCCGCTCGGTGCGCGGTGTGCGCGCCTACGCCTCGGTGACGGACATCCCCGACCCGGTGGACCTCGCCGTCGTCGCGATCCCGGCGGCCGGCGTCGACGAGGTCATGGACTCGTGTCTGGAGAAGGGCGTCAAGGCGCTCGTGGTCGTCAGCTCCGGGTTCGCGGACGCGGGCGCGGACGGCACCAGCGCCGAGCGCAAGCTGGTCACCGAGGCCCGCGCCCACGGCATGCGGGTCATCGGCCCGAACGCCCTCGGCGTGGCGAACCTCGACGACGGGGTGCGGCTCAACGCCACCCTCGCCCCGGACCTGCCCAGCCGCGGCCGGGTCGGCTTCTTCTGCCAGTCCGGCGCGCTGGGCACCGCGATCCTGGCCAGCGCGCAGTCGCGGGGCCTGGGGCTGTCCACGTTCGTCAGCGCGGGCAACCGGGCGGACGTCTCGGCGAACGACCTGCTGCAGTACTGGCAGACGGACACGGCCACGGACGTCGTGCTGCTGTACCTGGAGACCTTCGGCAACCCGCGCAAGTTCGGCAGGCTCGCCCGGCGGCTGGCCCGCAGCAAGCCGGTGGTCGCGGTCAAGTCCGGCCGCAACACCTCGCCCGCCCGGCTGCGGGAGGCCGCGGTCCCGATCGACGACGCGAGCGTGCGCGCGCTGTTCGAGCAGTCCGGAGTCATCCGCGTGGAGACGATCGCCCAGCTCTTCGACACCGCGCTGCTGCTGGCCTACCAGCCGCTGCCGCGCGGGCGGCGGGTCGCGGTCGTCGGCAACTCCACGGCGCTGAACGTCCTGGTCACGGACGCGTTGATCGACGAGGGCATGACGGCGGCGGCCGACCCGGTGGACGTCGGCGCTGCGGCCACGCCGGAGGAGTTCGGGGTGGCGGTGGAGCGCGCGCTCGCCGCGGACGGCGCGGACGCGGCGGACGCGCTGGTCGTGGTGTTCGTGCCGCCGATCGCGACCCCGGGCCTGGAGTACGCGCGGGTGCTGCGCGAGACCTCGGCCAAGGCGGACAAGCCGGTGGTCGCGGTCTTCCTCGCCGTCGAGGGCGTGCCCGCCGAGCTGGCCCAGCCGCTGCCGGACGGCACGCCGGGACCCGGGTCCGTGCCGTCGTACGCCAGCCCCGAGCGGGCGGTGCAGGCGCTGTCCCGGGTGGCCCGGTACGCGGACTGGCGCGAGCAGCCGATGGGTGAGCTGGCGCGGCCAGAGGGCATCGACCTCGAGGCGGCGCGGGAGGTCGTCGACCGGCTCGGCGTGGGGGACTGGGCGGCGGCCGGGGAGCGGGCGCTGACCGACGCCGAGGCCGTGGAGCTGCTGGCCTGCTTCGGGATCAGCCTCGTCGAGTTCCGGCTCGTGGAGGGGGAGATCGCCGTGGCGAAGGCGGCGAAGGAGCTCGGCTACCCGATCGCGCTCAAGGCGGTGGGGGACCGCTGGCGGCACCGCACCGACCTGGTGGGGGTGCGGCTGGACCTGGGTTCGGAGGCCGCGGTGCTGCGTGCCTACGCGGAGCTGATGAAGGTCACCGGGAAGTCCGAGGTCTACGTGCAGCGGATGGCGCCGAAGGGGCCGTCGTGCGTGATGGAGGTGGCGGAGGACCCGTCGTTCGGCTCGCTGCTGTCCTTCGGCCTGTCCGGCATGGCCACCCAGCTGCTCGACGACCGCGCCTACCGGGTCGTCCCGCTCACCCGCGAGGACGCGGCCGCGCTGGTCCGCGCGCCGCGGGCGGCACCGCTGCTCACCGGCTACCGCGGCGGCGAACCCGCCCGGCTCGACGCCCTGGAGGACCTGGCCCTGCGGGTCGGGGCCATGGCCGAGGAGCTGCCGGAGGTGCGCTCGCTGGCCCTGGACCCGGTGCTGGCCGGCCCGGAGGGCGCCTTCGTGACCGGCGCGAGAGTGGTCCTGGGCCCATCCCCGACCAGGGACGACCAGGGCCCGAGACGCCTCCGCTGAACCCTCCGCCGAGCTGACCGCAGTGTGGAGCCACAACCGCCGGATCCGGGGTCGGAAACGGCAGTTGTGGCCCCGCAATGCGGACCGGCTGCGGGGGTCAGGTGCGGAAGGTGACCTGCAGGGTGGGGGTGCTGGTCTCGGCGAAGAAGTCGTTGCCCTTGTCGTCGACCACGACGAAGGCGGGGAAGTCCTCGACCTCGATCCGCCAGACCGCCTCCATGCCGAGCTCCGGGTACTCCAGCACGTCGACCTTGCGGATGCAGTCCTGCGCGAGCCGGGCCGCGGGGCCGCCGATGGAGCCCAGGTAGAAGCCCCCGTTCGCGGCGCACGAGTCCGTGACCTGCGTGGACCGGTTGCCCTTGGCCAGCATCACCAGCGACCCGCCCGCCTCCTGGAACTGCTTCACGTAGGAGTCCATGCGGCCCGCGGTGGTGGGGCCGAAGGAGCCCGACGCGTAGCCCTCGGGCGTCTTGGCGGGCCCGGCGTAGTAGACCGGGTGGTCCTTGAGGTACTGCGGCATCTCCTCGCCCGCGTCGAGCCGTTCGGCGATCTTCGCGTGCGCGATGTCGCGGGCCACGACCAGCGGCCCGGTCAGCGACACCCGGGTCTTCACCGACAGCGAGGACAGCAGGGCGCGGATCTCCGACATCGGCCGGGTGAGGTCGACCTGCACGACGTCCCCGGCCTCCTCGAGGTCGGCGTGCTCGACCTCGGGCAGGTACTTCGCCGGGTCGAACTCGAGCTGTTCGAGGTACACGCCGTCGGCGGTGATCTTGGCCTTGGCCTGGCGGTCCGCGGAGCACGAGACGGCGATGCCGACGGGCAGCGAGGCGCCGTGGCGCGGCAGCCGGATCACCCGGACGTCGTGGCAGAAGTACTTGCCGCCGAACTGCGCGCCGATGCCGAAGTCGCGGGTCAGCTCGAGGATCTGCTGCTCGAGCTCGGGGTCCCGGATGGCGTGCCCCAGGTCCGAGCCCTCCGTCGGCAGCGTGTCGAGGTACCGCGCGGACGCGAGCTTGGCGACCTTGAGGGTGTACTCCGCCGACATCCCGCCCACGACGACGGCGAGGTGGTACGGCGGGCACGCGGCGGTGCCCAGCGAGCGCAGCTTCTCGTCGAGGAACGCGGCCAGCTTCTTCGGGTTCAGCAGCGCCTTCGTCTCCTGGTAGAGGAAGGTCTTGTTGGCCGAGCCCCCGCCCTTGGCCATCACCAGGAACTCGTAGGAGGGCTTCCGGCCCGGCTTCGAGTACAGCTCGACCTGCGCGGGCAGGTTGGTGCCGGTGTTGCGCTCGTCCCAGAACGACAGCGGGGCCATCTGCGAGTACCGCAGGTTGAGCTGGTCGTAGGCCTCGTAGACGCCGCGGGAGATGGCCTCCTCGTCGTCCCCGCCGGTGAGGACCGTCTCGGTCTTCTTGGCGACGACGATCGCGGTGCCGGTGTCCTGGCACATCGGCAGCACGCCGCCCGCGGACACGCACGCGTTCTTCAGCAGGTCGGTGGCCACGAAGCGGTCGTTCCCGGAGGCCTCGGGATCGTCGATGATCGCGCGGAGCTGGGCCAGGTGGGATGGCCGCAGGTGGTGCTGGATGTCCTTCACGGCCTCGCGGACGAGACCGGTGATCGTGGTGGGGTCGATCTCGAGGAACGTCCGACCGGCAGCCTCGACGACCTTCCCGGCGGGAAGGTCGAGCTCGCGGTACTCGGTCGTGTCGTCCCCGAGCGGAAGCACGTCGGTGTGGTGGAACTCGGGCATGGGAGGACGCTACCCCCGGGCGGGCGGCGACCGGGCGTGATCTCCGGCGCCGGTACAAGCGGAGGACCCACCGTTTCCGGGGTAGGGTGGTCTCCATGCCTGGATCCATCCTGGGAACCTCGGTGCGCAGGGTCGAAGACCCCGAGCTCCTGACCGGCGCCACCACCTATGTCGGCAACCTGGCCGCGGCGCGCACGGACGTGCTGCACGCGGTGTTCGTCCGCTCGCCGGTGGCGCACGCGCTGATCGAGGGGATCGACACGGCGGCGGCCGCCGGGGCGGACGGCGTCGTCGGCGTCTTCACCGCCGCCGACCTGGACCTGCCGCCACACCACGGCCTGGTGGTGCTCAATCCGGGCACCCCGCGCCCGCCGCTGGCCACCGACCGGGTGCGCTTCGTGGGGGAGGCGGTGGCCCTGGTCGTCGCCGGGACCCGCGCGCAGGCCGTCGACGCCGCCGAGCTGGTGGAGGTCGACTACGACCCGCTGCCCGCGGTCGTCGACCCGGAGGCGGCGCTGGCGCCGGACGCCGAGCTGCAGTTCCCCGAGCTGGGCTCGAACGTCGCGGCGGGGCTCCGCGCGTCGGACAGCGCGGCGGCGCTGGAGGGCGCCGAGGTCGTCGTCCGGGCGCGGATGGTCAACCAGCGCCTCGCCGTGGTGCCGATGGAGGGCAACGCGATCCTGGCCGACCCGACGACCGGTGCGGACCTCCCGCTCACCGTGCACGTCTCCACCCAGATGCCGCACGGCTTCCGGAACCAGCTGGCCGGCCTGTTCGGCCTCGAGCCGGAGCGGGTGCGGGTGATCGCGCCCCACGTCGGCGGCGGGTTCGGCGGCAAGGCGGGGGTGCTCGCCGAGCACACCGCCACGGTCGCGGCCGCCCGCGCGCTCGGTCGGCCGGTCGCGTGGGTCGAGACGCGCAGCGAGAACCTGCTGTCCATGCCGCACGGCCGCGGCCAGATCGCCTACTACGAGCTGGGCCTGACCCGGGACGGTCGGATGACCGGCCTGCGCTGCCGCGTGATCGGGGACGCGGGCGCCTACTCCGGCTTCGGCGGGGCGCTGGCGCTCCACCAGACCTACACGATGGCGCCGGGCGTCTACGACATCCCGAAGGTCGGCTACGACGCCGTCTCGGCGATGACCACGACCACCCCGATGGGGGCGTTCCGCGGGGCCGGGCGGCCCGAGGCCGCGGCCCACCTGGAGCGGCTGGTGGACATCGCGGCGGCCGAGCTGGGCCTGGACCCGATCGAGCTGCGCCGCCGCAACCTGCTCGACCCCGCGGCGTTCCCGCTGGTCACGCCGGTCGGTGCGCACTACGACGTCGGCGACTACGACCTGCCGTTGCGCGAGGCGCTGCGGCTCGGCGACTACGAGAAGCTCCGCGAGGAGCAGGCGAGCAGGCGCGAGGCGAAGGACCCGGTGCAGCTCGGGATCGGGCTCGCCGTCTACGTGGAGATCACCGCGGGCGGCGGGGGGAGCGAGTACGGCTCGGTCCGGGTGCATCCGGACGGGACGGCCACGGTCCAGGCGGGCACGTCCGCGCACGGGCAGGGCCACGCGACGGCGTTCGCGATGCTCGTGTCCGACCGCCTCGGCATCCCGATGGACCGCATCCGCTACGAGCAGTCGGACACCGCGAGCGTGCCCCGCGGCGGCGGCACCGGCGGCTCGCGGTCCCTGCAGATGGGCGGGTCCGCGGTGCGGGTCGCGGCGGACGACGTCCGGGAGCAGGCCCTGCGGCGGGCCGCGGCGCTGCTGGAGGCCGACCCCGCGGACGTCGAGCTGACCGAGGGCGTGTTCGGCGTGGCGGGCGTGCCCACCTCGACCGTGAGCTGGGAGCAGGTGCTGGCCGAGGGCGAGATCGTCGCGGGCGCCGACCAGGAGCAGGCGGGCCCGACCTTCCCGTTCGGCGCGCACCTGTCGGTGGTCGAGGTCGACACCGAGACCGGGCGGGTCACCCCGCGCACCCACCTCGCCGTCGACGACTGCGGGCGGGTGCTGAACCCGCTGCTCGTCGAGGGGCAGCAGCACGGCGGGCTGGCGCAGGGCATCGCGCAGGCGCTGTTCGAGGAGGTGCTGTTCGATGCGGACGGCAACCCCACCACGGCCACGCTCGCGGACTACCACATCCCCACCGCGGCGGACCTGTTCTCCTTCGACGCCGTGACGACCGAGACACCCACCCACATGAACGTGCTGGGCGCCAAGGGGATCGGGGAGTCCGCGACCATCGGCTCCACCCCGGCCGTGCAGAACGCGATCATCGACGCCCTGGCGCCCTTCGGCGTCCGGCACATCGACCTGCCCTGCACGCCGGAGCGGATCTGGCGGGCGGTGCAGGCCGGGGCGACCGACCCGTGGCGCGAGCCGCCCGCGCCGGTCGCGGCGCTGCTGACCCGGCTCCCCGTCCGCGGCGGAGACGTCGAGGACGAGAGCGGCGCGATCTGACGCGGCGTCCTCGCCTTTCGGAGGGTGCGCTCATCCCCTCGCGGGACCACAGTATGACGCAGGTCACGCGAGGGGAGTCGGGCATGGACGCCATCGACCGGGTGCTGCAGGAGGCCGTCGAGGCGGGGGTGGTGCCGCACGTGGCCGCCATCGCCGCCGACCGGGACGGGACCGTGTACGAGGGGTCGGCGGGCGGCGTCTCGACCGACACCACGTTCCGGATCATGTCGATGACCAAGATGGTCGCGACCACGGCGGCGTTGCAGCAGGTCGAGCAGGGCAGGCTGAACCTCGACGCCCCCGTGGACGACTACTGCCCGTCCTTCCGGGACGTCCAGGTCCTGACCGGGTTCGACGGCGACGAGCCCCTCCTCAAGCCGCCCGCGACCCGGGCGACGGTCCGCCAGCTCGTCACGCACACGACCGGGCTCGGCTACTGGTTCTGGAACGCGGACGTCCTGGCCTGGGAGACCGCCACCGGCACGCCGAACGTGCTCTCCGGCTCGGAGGTGATCTTCACCGCGCCGATGGTGGCGGAGCCCGGGTCGCAGTACGTCTACGGCATCAACACCGACTGGCTGGGCAAGGTCGTCGAGGCGGCGAGCGGGGACACCCTGGACGTCGCGGTGAAGGAGGGCATCACCGGCCCGCTGGGCATGGACCGGACCACGTTCGCGCCCACCTCTTAGGCGCTCGCCGCGGCGGTCCCGATCCACGTGAAGGGGGACGACGGGTGGGTCGCCACGGACGTCGAGCTCAGCCGGGACCCGGAGTACTACGCGGGCGGGCACGGCCTCTACTCCACGCCGCGGGACTACATCCGCTTCGAGCGGGCGCTGCTGCGCGGCGGAGAGCTCGACGGGCAGCGGATCCTGCGCGAGTCCACGGTGGCCGAGGCCTTCACCAACCAGATCGGGGACCTGGACTTCCCGGCGGTCATCCCGACGGCCGACCCGGCGTCGGCGTGCACGTTCGAGGTCCCGCCCGGGATGAAGTGGGGGCTCGGGCTGCTGCTGAACCCCGAGGACGAGCCGGGGCGGCGCCGGGCCTGGTCGGGTTCCTGGGCGGGCCTGTGCAACACCCACTTCTGGGTCGATCCCACGACGGGGGTCTGCGCGTCGATCTACAGCAACTTCCTGCCGTTCGCCACACCCGAGGCGATGGCGCTCTACGCCGACTTCGAGAGAGCGCTTTACGCCTCACTCTGACCCCCGAGGCTGAAATCCCGCAGCCGGTGCCGCAGACTCGTCGCGTGACGCGAGAAACCAGCACGGGGTGCGCCCGATGAGGTTGGCGACGATTCGGACGGCGGCGGGTACCCGGGCCGTCCGGGTGGACGAGACGACCGCGACCGAGACCGGCGAGGCGGATCTGCGGGCGCTGCTCGCCCGCCCGGACTGGCGGGCCCACGCCGAGGCGGCGGCGGGCCCGTCGCACGCCGTGGCGGGCCTGGACTACGCGCCGCTGGTCCCCAGCCCGGAGAAGATCATCTGTGTCGGCCTGAACTACCGCGACCACGTCCTGGAGATGGGCAACGAGCTGCCCGCCTACCCGACGGTGTTCGCGAAGTACGCCCCGGCGCTCATCGGCGCCTACGACGAGATCGAGCTGCCGACGGTCTCCGAGCAGGTGGACTACGAGGCCGAGCTGACCATCGTGATCGGGCAGCCGGTGCGCCACGCGGACGACGCCGCGGCGGAGGCGGCGATCGCCGGGTACACCGTGCTGAACGACGTGAGCGTGCGGGACTACCAGAACCGCACCAAGCAGTTCCTGCAGGGCAAGACGTTCGAGCACTCCACTCCGCTGGGGCCGGTGCTGGTCACCCCGGACGAGCTCGCGGGGGACGGGGCGAGCAACGGCGGCTGGGCGATCTCCTGCACGCTCGACGGCGAGGTCATGCAGTCCTCCACCACCGACCAGCTCGTGTTCGGGGCGGTCGAGCTCGTGAAGTACCTGTCGGTGATCATCACCCTGAACCCGGGCGACGTGATCGCGACGGGCACGCCCGGCGGAGTCGGGCACGCCCGCAAGCCCCCGCGCTATCTGACCGACGGGGCGGAGATCGTCGTCGCTGTCGAGGGGATCGGGGAGTGCCGCAACGTGTGCCGGTCGGCGAAGTGACGCGCACCCTCAAGCTGTCCCTGGAGTGGGCCGGGGACGGCGCGGCGCACCTGCGCGGGCTCATGGACCGGATGGGCGACGAGGCGTTCGGCAAGCCGTCCGCCCTGCCGGGATGGACCCGCGCGCACGTGCTGACCCACGTCGCGCGCAACGCCGACGGGCTGATGAACCTGCTGCAGTGGGCCCGCACCGGCGTGGAGACCCCCGCCTACGCCTCCCGGGAGGCGCGGGCCGCGGACATCGAGGCGGGCGCGCAGCGCGAACCCGCGGCGATCCGCGAGGACGTGGTGGCGACGTCGGACCGGCTGGCGCAGGTCGTCAAGGCCATGCCCAAGGAGGCCTGGACAGCCTCGGTCCGCAACTCGCAGGGGCTCGAGGTCCCGGCCACGGAGATCGCGTGGATGCGCGCTCGCGAGATGTGGATCCATTCGGTGGACCTCGACGTGGGCGCGTCCTTCGAGGACTTCCCGCGGCCGATGCTGTGCGAGCTCGTCGGGGACGTCGTCGGCATGCTGGCGGACCGCGACGGCGTGCCCGGGGCACGGCTGGTCGCGTCGGACGACCCGGAGAAGGCCTGGACGCTCGCCGACGGCCGGGTCACGGTCGAGGGGCCGGTGGCCGACCTGGCCGCCTGGGTCTCCGGCCGCGGCCGCTCCCGTGCCCTGCGGGCCCACACGGTCGAGGGCGAGCGCACCACGCCGCCAGACCTCCCCGCCTGGCTGTAGTGCCCCGTACGGGGCGCTAGCGTCCGTTCTGTCGGGACTCCAGCGCGTCGAGCCGGGTCAGGGCCTCGTCCAGGCGCGCGTGGAGGACGGCGATCTCCGCGGAGAGCAGGGCCACGGTGCCCGGGTCCTCGGCGGGCGGTGTCGCGGTGGGCGCCTCGACCGGGGGGCCGTCGAGCAGCACCCGGCTCACCTGGGCCAGCTCGCCGAACCGGGCCGGGTCCAGCGCGGGTCTGCCCGCCCCGCAGCGGGCACAGACCGGGAGCAGCTTGCGCCAGCCCACGGTGCCCGCGCCGGAGTCGGCGAGCTGTTCGGCCGCGCGACCGCACTCGCACCGCCCGATCCGGACCGCGGTGACCCGCTGCCGGGCGTAGCGCAGGCCGCGCTCGTAGCGGCGGTAGCGGCCCGACGCGGCGATCTCGAGGAGCACGGCGTTGCGATGGTCCGGCTCGCAGGCCAGATCGCGCGCCGCGGCGATGTCGTGGAAACAGTAGAACCCGCAGTCGCACCAGCGTGAGGGACACGCGTGCCGTGAGCCGTGGGCGCACAGCGCGTCGTCCACCGCGCGGTAGACGTGCGCCCTGCCGAGGGTCACCCCGCTGAACCCGCACGCCCGGCCGTCGGCCGCGAGCATCGGGTAGGCGAGCTTGAACCCCGGCAGGGGCTCGTCGGAGTGTTCGCGCGGGCCCCGGGCGAACGGACCGCCCATCCCCGGTCCGCTAGGCCGTGTCCCGCGGGTCATCGCCGTCGGGCCCGGTGATCCACGTCGCTCTCGGCAAGGCGCCGGGCCACCCTCATACCGGGCGTATCCGGGTGGTCCGGCGACGCCGCCGAGGGCGGCGTGGGCGCTGGGAGCGGTGGTGGTGATCCGCGGGACACGGCCTAGGCCCGGACCGGCTGCTCGGCCGGGACGGCCGGGACGTCCTCGATCTCGGCGACCGCGGCGGCCGTGACGACCGGGGTCCGGTCCACGGCCCGCTCGGACGGCTCTCTCGTCTCGGCCAGCCGTTCGGCCTCGCGGTCGACGGCCACGCCCTCCGCCAGCTTCCTGCCCAACCTCATGACGCCTCCCGATACTCGGTGACACGCTCGTGTACCAGGGTGATCCCGTGGGCCGCGGATGTCCAGAGGAGGGTGTGACGACCCTGTTTCAGCACGGGTCCGCGCGGGTGTAGCAGGGCAGCGGCGGCTCGCCGTTGACCGGCGCGCCCGTGACGTTCTGGGCGGCGAGCACCGCCGCGGTGCCCCGCTCCTGCGGGCCGGGCTGGATCTCCACCGGCCGGGCGTCCCTGCAGGTGGCGGGCGGGATGCGGGTCGGGTCCACGGGCCCCGGGTTGCGCAGCGCGTCGACCGCCAGGGCGAGGGAGACGGCGTCGGACAGCCCGAGGGACAGGTGCTCGACCTCGCGGCCCGGGCACACCTGCTGCACGGTCGTCGACGCGACGCCGGGCAGCGCGGCCGCGGCGGGCGGGACCCTGGTGTCCAGGTCCGAGGTGATCACGGAGTAGTCGATCCCCGGGAAGGTCGCGGCGCCGGAGTCCAACGCCTGGAAGAACGGCGAGCCCGTGGCCAGCTGCCAGTCCGCCGCCGAGCAGCCCGCCGAACAGAGCGGCAGGCCGCCGTTGGGGGTCCCGAGCAGCACGACGTCCGACACCTGGTCGCGCAGGTCCGGCCAGAACCGCAAGGCCCACCGCGCCGCGATCCCGCCCTCGCCGAACGCGACGACCGCGACCTTGCGCTCGGTGTCCGCCGCGATCGTCCGGATCGCGTGGGCGACGTACTCGGCGCGGACGGCGACGTCCCCGGTGTTGCGGTCGGGGGCGGTGGAGTAGCAGGAGCGGAAGCCCTCCGCGGTGAGCAGCGGCCGCACCCCCCAGTCGAACGAGGTGGCGGGGTCGGCGCCCGTCCCGGACAGCAGCAGCGCGGTGTCCCTGCTCGCGCGGGTGGCACGGGTGCAGGCCACGCTCGCCTCGAGCTCCGCCGCGGGGACGGTGAGCGCGGGACCGGGCCGGTCGACCGGCGCCCAGGCCACCGGGGGCGCGGGTGCGGGCGTGACCACGGGGGCCGCGGACCGCACGGCCATCCCGCGCACGGCCGCGAACACCCCGATCACCAGCACGAGCACGATCGCGACGGCAGCGCCGATCCGCAGGGCACCACTGTTCACCCGGGCAGTAAGTCAGCTCCGGCCGCTACTGTCCAGCAGTGCTTCCCGATCTCACGGCGATCCGCACCGAGTTCGCGCTGCCGGACGGCTTCCCCCCGGAGGTGCTGGCCGAGGCCGAGCGGGCGGCGGCGGAGGCGGCGGCGGGGGAGCGGTTCGACGCCACCGACGTCCCGCTCGTGACCATCGACCCGCCCGGCTCCAAGGACCTCGACCAGGCGGTCGGCATCACCCGCTCCGCGCGCGGCTTCACCGTGCACTACGCGATCGCCGACCTCGGCGCCGTGGTCACGCCCGGGGGCGCGCTCGACGCCGAGGTCCGCCGCCGGGGCCAGACCGTCTACCTCCCGGACGGCGCGGTCCCCCTGCACCCGCCGGTGCTCTCCGAGGCGGCCGCCAGCCTGCTCCCGGACGGCCCGCGCCCGGCGGTGCTGTGGCGCCTCGAGCTCGACGCGCAGGGCGAGACCGTCTCCGTCGACGTCCGACGGGCGCTCGTCCGGTCGGTCGCGCGGCTGGACTACGCGGGCGTCCAGGCGGACGTCGAGGCGGGCCGGGTCCACCCGGCCATCGCCCCGCTGCCCGAGCTCGGCCCGCTGCGCCGGGAGCTCGCCGTCGCGCGCGGGGCGGTGGAGCTGGAGCTGCCGGAACAGGAGGTCGTGCCGGACGGGGCGGGCGGCTGGACCGTCCGGATCCGGCACCGGACCGTGGTCGAGGACTGGAACGCCGAGATCTCCCTGCTCACGGGCATGAGCGCGGCGCGGATGATGCTCGACGCCGGCGTCGGGATCCTGCGCACGCTGCCCGCCCCCGAGGCGGAGGCGGTCGCGGAGCTGCGCCGCACGGCGCTCGCGCTCGGCGTCGAGTGGCCCGCGGGCGCGACCCCGGCGCGGGTCCTCGCCGGCCTCACCCACGCCGACCAGGAGCCGCGCACGCTCGCGCTGCGCCGGGCGGCCACCACGCTGCTGCGCGGCGCCGCCTACGAGTCGTTCGGCCCCGGCGTCGCACCGCCCGCGGACCCGGGGCACGGCGGCATCGGCGCACCGTACGCGCACGTCACGGCCCCGTTGCGGCGGTTGGTGGACCGGTTCGGCGCCGAGGTGTGTCTCGCGGTGGCGGCGGGGGAGGAGGTCCCCGCATGGCTCGCGGAGGCCCTGCCCGTGCTCCCGGAGCTGATGAGCGCCTCGGACCGTGTGGCGAACGCCGTGTCGCGGGCCTGCATCGACCGCACCGAGGCCGCGGTCCTGGCCGACCGGGTGGGTCGAGAGTTCTCGGTCGTCGTGCTGCGTGCGGACCCGGGTGAGGTGTTCCTGCCGGACCCGCCGGTCATCGCCCGGTGCAGCGGCACCCTGCGCCCGGCGGAGGTCGCGACCGTGCGGCTGGAGGAGGCCGACCCGACGACCGGAACGGTGAGGTTCGCCTCTCCTTAGTGTCACGCCGGCCCGAGTAGTGTCCTCCGGCGGCGCACGGGACAGGAGGACACGGGTGACGCGACTGCGGTACGGGATCGAGCACGAGCTGGCGTTCCGGCACCCCGACGGCTCGTTCGCGGACTTCACCAACACCCCGTTCGACCTGCTGCAGGGCATCGTGGACGCGCTGCCCGAGGATCCCGCCGACTACCCCGACCTGCGGATCGGGGACCAGGGGATCAAGCGCAAGCGGTGGTACGTCGAAGGGTTCGAGCGCTTCGACGAGGCGGGCGCGCTGCTGCGCTGCGACCCCAAGGGGATCGAGGTGCGCACCCGCATCCACGACACCGTGGAGGCGGCCGTCGCGGCGCTCACCGCGGACGTCGCGGCCCTGGAGGAGCTCGCCCGCGCCCGCGGGCTGCAGCCGTGGGTGACGGGGTTCAACCCGGTCCGCTCGAGCTACCCGATCACGCCGCCGTACAACGCGTGGGAGCGGGCCCACCGGATCGGCTCCCCGGAGGAGCGGACCGCCCACCTGCACATGGTGACGCACGGGCCCGACCTCAACCTGTCCGTCGCCGGGCTGGACGGTCCCGACCTGGTCGACGCGGGCGCGAAGCTGACCCACTACTCGCCCTGGATCGTGCCCTTCTCGTTCTCCTCGCCCTTCCGGGACGGCGTGGCGTGGGGCGGTCTGTCCGCCCGGACGGCGGTGCGGACCGGCGCGCGGCCCGCGGCGATGGTGTTCCTGGCGCCCGGATCGCCCCACCTGCGCGCCACCGACCCGTCGCTCACCCAGCCCGCGCGGCTGGCCGCAGAGGTCGGCCGGATCGAGTTCAAGGCCTGCGACGCATGCCCCGACCCGGCCCTCTACGGCGAGCTGCTCAGCCTGCTCACCGGCCTCGTCCTGGACGACACCCTGCCCGGGCGGGCCCTGGTGCCGGACGCCGCGGCCCACCGCCACGTCGCCGTCGCCGGGCTCGCCGACCCGGACACCCACGCCCGGGCCGGCGAGCTGCTGGCGGCCGCGGAGCGGGCGCTGGCGGGGCGGCCCGCCGACCTGGCCCGGCTCAGCGGGCTGCGCGGTCGGTGGGAACGCCGCGAGTGCCCCGCCGGGGCGATGCTGGAACGGTCCCGCGTCCTGCACTGACTCCTGCGCGGGGTCCTCCGGCGGAGGTCAGTGGTAGGTGTGGGCCTCGTCGGGATAGGTCCCGCCCTTGACGTCCGCCGCGTAGGCCTTGGCCGCCTCCAAGAGCGCGTCCCCGACCCGGGCGTACTGCTTCACGAAGCGCGGGATGCGGCCGCGGTTCATGCCCGCCATGTCCGACCACACGAGGACCTGGGCGTCGCAGTCCGGGCCCGCGCCGATGCCGACCGTCGGGATGGTGAGCTCGGCGGTGACCCGCTTCGCGACCTCGCCCGGCACCATCTCCAGGACGACCGCGAAGGCGCCCGCCTCCTGCAGCGCCAGGGCGTCCTCGACCAGCTTCTGCTCGGCGGACGAGCCGCGACCCTGGATGCGGAACCCGCCCAGCGCGTGCTCGGCCTGCGGCGTGAAGCCCAGGTGCGCCATCACCGGGATGCCCGAGCCGCTCAGCGCCTCGACGTGCGGGGCGAACCGCGCGCCGCCCTCCAGCTTGACCGCGTGCGCCCCGGCCTCCTTCAGGAACCGGATCCCCGTGCCGACGGCCTGCTCGACGGACACGTGGTAGGAGCCGAACGGCAGGTCCGCGACCACGAGCGCGTGCGGCGCGCCCTGCACCACCGCGCGGGTCAGCGGGACGAGGTGGTCGACGGTGACCGGGATGGTGTTGTCGAAGCCGAAGACGTTGTTGCCCGCGGAGTCGCCGACGAGCAGGACCGGGATGCCGGCCTCGTCGAAGATCTCGGCCGAGTAGACGTCGTAGGCGGTCAGCATCGCCCAGCGCTCGCCGCGCTGCTTCATCTCGGCGAGGTGGTGGATGCGGGTGCGCTTGCGCGGGGCGGCGGCGCGGTAGGGCGCCTCGACCTCCTGCGCGGCGGAAGAGGCGTGCGCGGAACTCGGCTCAGACATCGCTGTCCGTCCTCCCTCGAGGCCTGACGAGCAGGTCCCCGGGTCGTCTGGGGTGTGCGCGATCAGCGTGACATCCGGGTTACACGCAGCGCACGAACCGGCGACGCACCTCACATGTGCGAGGTGCCGGGGGAGCGGATCCGCGGGCAGTGCAGCTCTGTCCGCGGATGCGCACTCGCGGCCAGTGCAGCTCTGCCCGCGGATGCGCACTCGCCGCCAGAGCGGCACTGCCCGCGGATCCGCACTCGCGGGCAGTGCGGCTCTGTCCGCGGATGCGCACTCGCGGCCAGTGCAGCACTGTCCGCGGATGCGCACTCGCCGCCAAAGCGGCACTGCCCGCGGATCCGCACTCGCCCGCGCGACGCCGACCCCCGCACCACTGTCATGCTGACTCGGTGCTCCCGCGCCGTCGCTCCCCGTTCACGGCCACCCTCCGGACGCTGACCGCCCTCGCGGCGGTCGTCGCCGTCGCGGCCGGGTGCTCCGCCACCCCCGCGACCCCGGATCCGCCGTCACCGGCCCCGGATCCCCTGCAGCGCTTCACCTCCCAGCAGCTGAGCTGGGGGAGCTGCGACGGCTTCGCGGCGAGCCCGGACGTGGCGAACGCCTACCGGGACCCGTCCCTGGAGTGCGCCAAGCTCACCGTCCCGCTCGACTACGCGAACCCGGACGGCCGGACCGCCGAGCTCGCCGTCCTGCGCGCGAAGGCGACCGGCCAGCGGATCGGCTCGATGCTGGTCAACCCGGGCGGCCCCGGCGTCTCGGGCACCTCGCTGGTCCCCAGCCTCGTCCAGTCCGCGCCGGACCTGTTGCAGCGCTTCGACTTCGTGGGCTTCGACCCGCGCGGGGTCGGCGTGAGCTCGCCGGCGATCGACTGCCTCACCGACGCCGAGCAGGACGAGTACCGCGCCCAGGTCTTCGCCGACCCGTCCCCGGCCGGGGTGGCGGCGTTGGAGGCGCACAACAAGGAGTACGCGGATCGCTGCACCGCGCGCGTCGGCGCGGACGTGCTGGCCAACCTGGGGACCCGGGACGTCGTCCGGGACCTGGACATCCTGCGGGCCGCGCTGGGCGACGAGAAGCTGACCTACTACGGCTACTCCTACGGCACCTCGATCGGCACCCAGTACGCGGAGGCCTTCCCGGACCGGGTGCGCGCCATGGTGCTCGACGGCGCCGTCGACCCCACCCAGGACACCGTCGAGTCGAACATCGACCAGAGCGCGGGCTTCCAGCAGGCCTTCGACGCCTACGCCACCTGGTGCACGACGCAGCCGAACTGCCCGCTGGGCACCGATCCCGCCCGCACCACCGAGACGTGGCTCGCGCTCGCCCGCCCGCTCCTCGACGACCCCGTGAAGACCGGCGACCCGACCCGCAGGCTCTCGTTCACCGACGCCGTCACCGGGGTGCAGCAGGCGATGTACGTGCGCCAGCTCTGGACGGTGCTGTCGCTGGGCATCTCGCAGCTCGCCGCGGGCGACGGCTCCCTGCTGCTCACCCTGGCCGACCTCTACTACAAGCGCTCCGGCGGGCACTACGACAACTCGCTCGAGGCGTTCCAGGCGATCTCCTGCATGGACAACACCCGGGTGACCGACCCGGCGGCGCTGGCCGACGGGGTCGAGAAGGCCGCTCCGTTCACGACGACCGGGCGCGGGCCGGTCGCCGCCCGGGACGTCTGCGCGTTCTGGCCGGTCCCGCCGACCACCGAGCCGGGCAGGCCGGACGTCCCGGGGCTGCCGCCCGTCGTCGTCGTGTCGGTGACCGGGGACCCGGCCACCCCGTACCAGGCGGGCGTCGACCTGGCCGCCGACCTGGGGGGACGGCTGCTGAAGGTGGACGGCAACCAGCACACCGCCGGGCTGCAGGGGAACGCCTGCGTCGACTCCGCGCTGACCGCCTACCTCGTCGACGGCACCCTTCCGGGGGACGGAACGGAGTGCCGACTGTGAGACTCACCCGAAAAGGACCCGGTCTGATCAGGGACGAAACATTCACGTAACACGCGATTCCTAGCCTGGCCGCCATGGACCGCCAGCAGGAATTCGTGCTGCGCACGCTCGAGGAACGAGACATCCGCTTCGTGCGGCTCTGGTTCACCGACGTGCTCGGCTATCTCAAGTCGGTGGCGGTGGCCCCCGCCGAGCTCGAAGGAGCCTTCGCGGAGGGGATCGGGTTCGACGGGTCGGCCATCGAGGGCTTCGCCCGGGTGTACGAGTCGGACATGGTCGCGCGGCCGGATCCGTCGACGTTCCAGGTGCTGCCCTGGGAGTCCGGCGGCGAGCACTACTCGGCACGCATGTTCTGCGACATCGCGATGCCGGACGGCTCGCCGAGCTGGGCGGACCCGCGCCACGTGCTGCGCCGCGCGCTCTCCAAGGCGGGCGAGGCGGGCTTCACCTGCTACGTCCACCCCGAGATCGAGTTCTACCTGCTCCGCGGACTGCCCGCCGACGGCACCGCGCCCGTGCCCGCGGACTCCGGCGGCTACTTCGACCAGGCGAGCCACGACGTCGCCCCGCACTTCCGGCGCAACGCCATCGAGACGCTCGAGTCGATGGGCATCTCGGTGGAGTTCAGCCACCACGAGGGCGGCCCCGGCCAGCAGGAGATCGACCTGCGCTACGCCGACGCGCTCACCATGGCCGACAACATCATGACCTTCCGGTACGTGGTGAAGGAGGTGGCGCTGACCCAGGGCGTGCGGGCGAGCTTCATGCCCAAGCCCTTCACCGACCACCCCGGGTCGGCGATGCACACCCACTTCTCGCTCTTCGAGGGCGACCGCAACGCCTTCCACGACCCGGACGACCCCTACGAGCTCTCCGAGACCGGCAAGGCCTTCGTCGCCGGGGTGCTGCGGCACGCCCGCGAGATGAGCGCCGTGACGAACCAGTGGGTCAACTCCTACAAGCGGCTGATCACCGGCGGCGAGGCGCCGACGGCGGTGTCGTGGGGCCACGCGAACCGCTCCGCGCTGGTCCGGGTGCCGATGTACTCACCCGGCAAGTCGTCGACCCGGCGGGTGGAGATCCGCACGCTGGACTCGGCCTGCAACCCCTACCTCGCCTTCGCGGTGATCCTCGGGGCCGGCCTGCAGGGGGTGCAGAAGGGCTACGAGCTGCCCGCCAGCACCGAGGACGACGTCTGGTCGCTGACCGACACCGAGCGCCGCGCGCTGGGCTACGAGGCGCTGCCCCAGAACCTCACCGAGGCCCTGGCCGCCATGGAGCACAGCGAGCTCGTCGCCGAGATCCTCGGCGAGCACGTCTTCGACTTCTTCCTCCGCAACAAGCGGGCGGAGTGGGACGCGTACCGCAAGAACGTCACCCCGTACGAGCTGGCGACGTACCTCCCCGTCCTCTAGCCGTGCGTGGTAAGTGGTGCTCTGGCACCACTTACCACGCACGAGGTGCGTCGGCGCCGGTTCAGCGCTGGTGGCGGACCTGGGACTGCAGGAAGTCGATGCCGGCGCGGAGGGCGGCGGCGCCGTCGGCCGCGTTCGTGCCGAGGGCCCGGACGTCCTCGCCCGTGGTGGCCCGGGTGGCCTCGCGGACCGCGGTCCGCAGCTCGGCGGCGATCTCGCAGAGCTGCTCGGTCCAGAGCCGCGCCTCGGGCAGCGCCGCCTCCACCCGGTCCGCCGCCGGTTCGTCCTGCAGGGTGCGCAGGTGGGCGTCGAGGTCCGCGGCCAGCCGGCGCAGCTCCCGGTGCTGCTCGGCGACCGTCGCCCCCACCAGCGCGGACGGGGCCGCGCCGAGCTGGCGGTCGGTCGCGGCGACCGACTCGGCGAGCCGCCTGCGCAGCTCCACGGCCCGGCGCCGGGGCCCCTCCGGCAGCCGCAGCGCGGCGATCTCGGTGCGCGCGCGGTCGAGGCGGTGCTGGTGGGTGCCCGCGAACGTCCGTGCGCGCTTCCACATGCTCCGCAGCACGAACCCCACCACGATCACCAGGACGAGCAGCACGCCGCCCAGCACCGCCAGGGCGCCCGGGTTCATCAGCAGGGCCTCGAGAAGCTCGTCCACCCCGTCAGGATACGGACACTCCGGACAGGAGACACATGAGTGACGAGCTGACCCTGAGCCCCTGGACCGGGCCCTGGCCCGACGACGACCCGGACGCCACGTTCAAGGCCGAGGTCGCCGACTACAACCGGCTCGACCCCCTGCACACCCTGCGGGGCCTCTCCGCACACACCGGCATCCCCGTCGGCGGGCTCGCCCGGTACGTCCTCGCCCGCTTCGCGACGACCGGCTCCGGCGGGTTGCTCGAACTGGGGCCCGCCATGGTCGAGCGGCTGCGCGAGCCGGTCCGGCGGGCCGAGGAGGCGGGCACCGACGAGGCGCGCCTGGCCGCGTACCGCGAGCTCGCCGGGATGCTGTCGTGGCTGGCCTTCCCACTCGATCACCCGGACTCGTATCCGTAACCCCGTCGCAATAGGATCGTTCGCCGTGGCGGACCGCACTCGCACCTCCCTGGCCAGGCTGGGCCTGACCGAGCCCTGGGCCGAGGGCACCCTGCGAGACCTCGGCTGGTGGGACGGCGACCGGCCGGTCCAGGGCGCCGAGGAGATCATGTGGGCGCTCGCCAGGGCCCCCGACCCGGACCTCGCACTGCGTCAGGTCGAGCGGCTCGCGCACGCAGCGGCCGACTGGAAGCGGATCGAGGCCGAGCTGCACACCGACGTCGGGCTGCGCGGGCGGCTGTTCGCCCTGCTCGGAGCGTCGACGGCGCTCGGTGACCACCTGATCGCCCACCCCGACCGGTGGCCGCTGCTCGCCGACACCGCGGACCGGTTCGACCCGCCGCCGGACTGCGCGCGGCGCACCGCGAACCTGCTGCGGGCCGTGGGCGCCGCCCCGGCCGCCGAGCGGCCGCGCGCCCAGGCCACCGGCACCGCGGCCGTCACCGCGCTGCGGACGGCCTACCGGGACGAGCTGCTCGGGCTCGCCGCGGCGGATCTCGCCGCCGTCGGCGAGCCCGCGCTGCCCGTGATGGAGGTCGACGAGGTCGCGGCCCAGCTGGCCGACCTCGCGGCCGCGGCGCTGACGGCCGCGCTCGCGGTGGCCGTCGAGGAGACCGACCCGCCCGAGGACACCCGCCTCGCCGTGATCGCGATGGGCAAGTGCGGCGGCCGCGAGCTCAACTACGTCTCGGACGTCGACGTGATCTTCGTCGGCGAGGGCGACCTGCAGGTCGCCACCAAGCTGGCGAGCCGGGTGATGCGGATCGCGGGCGAGGCCTGCTTCGAGGTCGACGCGAACCTCCGCCCCGAGGGCAGGCAGGGCGCGCTGGTCCGCACCCTCGACGGGCACGTCAACTACTACAAGCGCTGGGCCAAGACCTGGGAGTTCCAGGCGCTGCTCAAGGCGCGGCCGATCGCCGGGGACGCCGCACTCGGCCGGGCCTACGCCGAGGCCGTCGCGCCGATGGTGTGGAGCGCCGCGGGCCGGGACGACTTCGTGACCGACGTGCAGGCCATGCGCCGCCGCGTCGAGGAGCACGTCCGGCCCGACCACGCCGACCGCGAGCTCAAGCTCGGGCGCGGCGGCCTGCGGGACGTCGAGTTCGCCGTGCAGCTGCTGCAGCTCGTCCACGGCCGCACCGACCCGACCCTGCGGTCGCCGTCGACCCTGGAGGCGCTCGCGGCGCTCAGCGAGGGCGGGTACGTCGGCCGCGACGACGGCGCCAACCTCGCCGCCTCCTACCGCTTCCTGCGGCTGCTCGAACACCGGCTGCAGCTGCAGAAGATGCGCCGCACCCACCTGCTGCCCGCCCGGACCGACACGGACGCGCTGCGCTGGCTCGCCCGGGCGGCGCGGATGCGCCCGGACGGCCGCAACGACGTCGTCGGCGTGCTGACGAACGAGTGGCAGCGCAACGTCCGCCGGGTGCGCCGGCTGCACGAGAAGCTCTTCTACCGGCCGCTGCTCACCTCGGTCTCGCGGCTGTCCGCGGACGACAACCGGCTCTCCGAGAAGGCCGCCGCGGCCCGGCTCAAGGCGCTGGGCTGGGCGTCGCCGGAGGGTGCCCTCGGGCACCTGCGGGCCCTGACCGGCGGGGTGTCGCGCGCGGCGTCGATCCAGCAGACCCTGCTGCCCGTCCTGCTCGACGCGCTCGCCACCACCCCCGATCCCGACCGCGGGCTCCTCGCCTACCGGCAGGTCTCCGAGGCGCTCGCGACCACCCCCTGGTACCTGCGGCTGCTGCGCGACGAGGGCCAGGTCGCCGAGCGGCTGATGTACCTGCTCGGCACGTCCGCGCTGGTCCCGGACCTGCTGGTGCGGGCGCCGGAGATCCTCCGGGTGCTGGCCACCCCGACGCCGGGCCAACCGGACGAGCTGACCCGCGACCCCGCCGCCGTCGGGCAGTGGCTGCTGGCGGCCGTGGCCCGCCAGCCGGACCTGACGTCCGCGGTGGCGAGCGCGCGCTCGATGCGCAGGCACGAGCTGCTGCGGGTGGCGTGTGCGGACCTGCTCGGCACGCTGACCGTCGCCGAGGTGTGCGAGGCGCTGTCCACGGTGTGGATCGCGGTGCTGCGCGCCACGCTCGCCGCCACGACCAAGGCCGTCGCAGGGGACGGGCCGGTCCTGGCGCGGATCGCCGTGATCGGGATGGGGCGCCTCGGCGGGGCGGAGCTCGGCTACTCCTCCGACGCGGACGTGCTGTTCGTCTGCGCCCCCGCCGCGCCGGACGTGTCCGACGCCGCGGCCGTGAAGTTCGCGACGGCCGTCGTGGAGGGGGTGCGGACCCGGCTCGGCGCACCGAGCCCGGACCCCGCCCTGATCGTCGACGCCGACCTGCGCCCCGAGGGCCGCTCCGGCCCGTTGGTGCGCACGCTGGAGTCCTACCACGCCTACTACGCGCGTTGGTCGGAGGTGTGGGAGGCCCAGGCGCTGCTGCGCGCCAAGCCGGTCGCGGGCGACGTGGAGCTGGGGCGGGCGTTCGTCGAGCTCATCGACCCGATCCGGTACCCGGCCGAGGGCCTGGAGACCGAGGCGGTCACCGAGATCCGGCGGATCAAGGCCCGGGTGGACGAGGAGCGGCTCCCGCGCGGCGCCGACCGCTCGACCCACACCAAGCTCGGGCACGGCGGCCTGGCGGACGTCGAGTGGACGGTGCAGCTCCTGCAGCTGCAGCACGCGGGCGACGTCCCCGAGCTGCGCACCACCTCCACCCTCGACGGCCTGCGCGAGGCCGCCGGGGCGGGCCTGATCTCGGCGGACGACGCCGCCGAGCTGCGCGCGGGCTGGGAGGCCGCGACCCGCGCCCGCAACGCGATCATGCTGGTCAAGGGCAAGCCGGGCGACCAGCTCCCGCGCAGCGGCCGCGAGCTCGCCTCGATCGCGACGGCGCTCGGCTACCCCGCCGACGGCGACCCCGGCCAGTTCCTCGACGACTACCGCCGCACCACCCGACGCGCCCGCGCCGTCGTCGAACGCGTCTTCTACGGCTGGACCGCGTAGCCGCGGGGGGCGGTCAGCAGTCGCAGCAGTCGCAGCTGCTGCAACAGTCGCAGCAGTCGCAGCTCACGTCGGTGCAGTCGCAGCAGCCGTCGCAGGTCTCGTTGCGGCACCAGCCCTCGACGGGCTCGCCGGTCCACGGGTGCGGGAAGGTGTCGGCGCAGCACATCTGGCAGGTGCAGAACAGGCCCGCCGCGGCGGCACAGCCGGGGACGAGGCCGCGCGTCGGGCCGCGCCGGGGACCCTCGTCCTTCTTCGTGTCCCCCTCGTCGGCCGAGGCGTGGGCGAACGCGTGGCCGATCGCGCGGTCCAGCTCGTGGACCAGCAGCCGGTGCGCCAGCCGCCGGTGGGTCCAGGTGACCTCGTCGAGGGCGAGGCGGATCCCGAGCGCGGCGTCGTCGGCGAGCGTGCGGGCGGCGGCGAGGTCGGTGCCGGTCGCGGCCAGGGGGTTCCAGGCGCCGGTGGCGGCGTCGTCGCGGAGGTCCTCCACGGCGTCGAGCAGGTGGGCGAGGCGGCCGAACAGCCCGCCGACCTCGGCGAGCGCCGCGGCGTTCTCCGGTCGCCCGGCGAGGGTCGCGGTGTGGGCGAACGCGGCGGCGGTGGCGGTCTCGGTCGGTTCGGTGACCGCCAGGAGCGCGGACCCCGGGCGCTCCAGGACAGGCTGGCGGGCGACCGCGTCGAGCAGGACGCCGGCGTCGAGCCCCAGGTCGGCGGCCGTGCCCGAGGCCCGGCGCGCCCAGGTCCCGGCCACCCGGCGGGCTGCCGCGGTGACCAGGCGGGAGCCGTAGTCGCCGTCCGCGGCGTGGTCGCTCAGCTGCGCGGACGCGAGGATCAACGAGACGGTCGCCGCCAGCCGCGCGCCCTCGCCCGTCGCCACGGACTGCCGCCGCATGCCGCGCAGCGGGCACGGGCCCGCGGTGCGCCGGGCGTGGCGGGAGCGGGGGGCCTGCGCGTCGAGCAGGACGGAGATCACGAGGCCGTCGTAGTTGGTGGCGAGGCGGGCGGCCTGGCCGTGGTCGTCCCGCAGGGCGTAGCAGAGGCCGCAGAGGTGCCCCATCCACTCGGTGCGCAGGGCCGGGGTCAGGGTGTGCCGGCAGGGCCGGATCATGCCGAACACGGGACGGGAGCGTAGCGATGATCCGTGCGCGCCGAAATGGCGTGGTGAGGATGCGGACACGGCGTTAACGTCCGGCCGTGCCCTCCCTCGACGTGGTCCTCACGTTCCTCGCCGCGTCGATCGCGCTCGTGCTCATCCCCGGCCCGAGCGTGCTGTTCATCGTGGGCCGGGCGCTGGCGCACGGCAGGCGCGCCGCCCTGGCGAGCGTCGCGGGGAACACGGTCGGGGTGACGATCCTGGTCGGCGTGGTCGCCACGGGGCTCGGCGCGGTCGCGGCGGCCTCGGCCGTGGTGTTCACCGCGGTCAAGTTCGCGGGCGCGGCCTACCTGGTGTACCTGGGCGTGCAGACCTTCCGGCACCGCGGGGACCTGGTCGCGGCCCTGCACCGGCCCGAGCGGGCGACCGACCGGCGGGCCTTCGGGCAGGGGGTCGTCGTGGGACTGACCAACCCGAAGGCGCTGGTGTTCTTCGCGGCCGTGCTGCCGCAGTTCGTGGGGCCGGAGGTCGCGCACCCGGGGGTGGCGTTGCTGGTCCTCGGCCTGGTCTTCTGCGCGACGGCGGCGGTGCTGGACTCGGCCTGGGGCCTCGCCGCGGGCGCGGCGCGGGTGTGGTTCGCGACGAGCCCGCGGCGGCTGCGGCTGCTCGGCGGGACCGGGGGCGTGGTGCTGGTCGGCATGGGGGTGGGGCTCGCCCTGACGCAGGAGCGCGCGTAGCCCTTCCTCCGCTCGCCCGGCGTCAGTAGTCTGTTCGCGGGTCGGGATTGACCTGGGAGTTCGGATGTCCGTTCGTCGTTTCGGGCTCATCGCCGCCCTCGTGCTGACCGCCACCGCGGGGTGCGCGGCCGCGCCCGTCGAGCCCGCGCTGCAGCCGCCCGAGGTGCCGAAGGGTGGGATCGCGCCCACCACCCGCTTCACCCCGCTCGCGGGCGCCATCGTGACCACGCCCGCCCCCGTCGTGGGCACCGACGGCAAGACCCACGTCACCTACGAGCTGCTGCTCACCAACGCGACGCCCGCCCCGGTGACCGTCGAGAAGGTCGACGTCCTGGCAGGCGACCGGGTCGTCGACTCACTGACCGGCCCGCGGCTGGCCGCACAGAGCACCCTGCTCGCCGAGCAGTCCGCGGACCCGGCCAACGGCGACCCGGCCGCGCCCGTGACGCCGATCCCCGCGTCCGGCGTCGGCGTGGTCTGGCTCGACGTCCTGTTCGACAGGGCCGCCCCCGACTCGCTGACCCACCGGGTCACGGCCTCGATCGGGGGCGGCCCGGCCGTCGAGGTCGACACCGGCACGGTGGCCGTGAGCACCGCGCCCGTGCTCGGCCCGCCGCTGCGGGGCGGGCCCTGGTATGCCAGCGACGGCTGCTGCGTCGACAACACCCACCACCGCCGCGGCCTCGCGCCGATCGACGGCCGGATCCTCGTGCCGCAGCGCTACGCCATCGACTGGTACCTGCTCGACGACCAGCACCGCGCCTGGGTGGACGACCCCTCACAGATCACGAACTTCCTCGCCTACGACCAGCCCGCGATCGCCGTCGCCGACGGGGTGGTCGTCGACGCCACCGACGGCTTCGCCGACACCACCTCGCTGCCCGCGCCGCCGCCGGTCCCGCCCATCGTCGAGACCGTGGGCAACCACGTCACGCTCATGATCGCGCCCGGTCGGTACGCGTTGTACGCGCACTTCAAGCAGGGCTCGGTCGCCGTGCAGACGGGGCAGCAGGTGAAGCAGGGCGACGTGCTGGGCCACATCGGCAGCTCCGGCAACTCGACGGCGCCCCACCTGCACTTCCAGCTGAACACCGAGCCGACGTGACCTTCTGCTGATCCCGGCTCGCACAGCCGCCCGCTGCCCCCTGACGCTTGGGACGCCCAAGCACCGCTGAGCGACGCTTGGGACGCCCAAGCGTCACCGCCCCGCCGCGCCCGCTGACGCTTGGGACGCCCAAGCACCGCTGAGCGACGCTTGGGACGCCCAAGCGTCACCGCCCACGCGTCACCGCCCAAGCGTCACCGCCCACGCATCACCGCCCACGCATCAGGACCGCGCGGCCAGTGCGTCGGCGAGCCATTCGAACGCCGGCGCTCCCAGCGGGTAGGGCTCGCGGTCCTGGAGGATGCACAGCAGCGTCCAGTACCGCTCCACCCGGACGTCGGTGAAGGTCCGGATCATGTCGGCCATCTCGTGCGCCTCCGCGACCGGCAGCTCCCCGACGATCCGGGTCGCCACCTGCTGCCCCTCGGCTCCCGCGGGGTCGAGGCCCGCCGCCTGGGCCGGGCCCGCGTGCGCGATCACCGCCTGCGGGTCGAGTGTCTCCTCGCGCTCGGTGCGGTTCGCCCCGGC
The DNA here is from genome assembly GCF_900102195.1 of Pseudonocardia oroxyli. Taxonomy (GTDB): domain Bacteria; phylum Actinomycetota; class Actinomycetes; order Mycobacteriales; family Pseudonocardiaceae; genus Pseudonocardia; species Pseudonocardia oroxyli. The sequence goes on along the minus strand of NZ_FNBE01000019.1, from coordinate 118,526 downwards.
GACGGCCATCTCCCGCACCCGCGCCTTGAAGGCGGGGTCGGCGACCAGGTCGGCCAGCTCCACCCAGGCCTCCACCTGGGCGGTCGTGGGTTCGTCGGGCAGCTCCGGTGGCAGCGCCCGCATGGCGCGCGCGATCCCGGCGCCGGGGGCGTCGTCGTCGATGCCGGCGAAGGCCTCCGCGACGAACTCGTCGATCATGCGCTGGCGGTCCTCGGCGGACAGTCGGGTCAGGTCGTTCATCAGTCTCAGCTCCTCGGTCGTGTGCCCGCCGCGGGCCAGCAGCGTGCACACGGCACGCTGCACCCGCAGCGAGCGGATCCGGTCGTCGATGGCCGCCACATGGGCGGCGGCCACCTCCGCGAGGTCCGTCTTCTCGGCGAGGACCGCGCGGACGTCGTCGAGCCCCATCCCGAGCTCGCGCAGGGTGCGCACGAGATCGAGCCGGGCCACGGCGGACGCGTCGTACATGCGGTAGCCCGACGGCGACCGGTCGCTCTCCGGCAGCACCCCGGAGTCCGACCAGAACCGGATGGTCCGGACGGGCACTCCGCTGCGGCGGGCCAGCCTGCCGATCGTCACCAAGCTTTCCTCAAGCACGGATAGGTACCTTCCGGGTTCCAGCGACTGGAGGGTCAAGTGCGAATCGGTGTCACTCTTCCGCAGTTCGGTGACCAGGCAGAGGAGGTGGGGGAGATCGCGCGGTTCGCGCGCGAGGCGGAGGCGCTCGGCGCCGCCAGCCTGTGGACGGGCGACCGGCTGCTCGCCGCGGTGGAGCCGCGGGTCAACTATCCCGGCCTCGACCACGTGCCCGCGGAGTTCCGGCGCAGCCTGGACCCCGTGGTCCTGCTCGCGGCGGCCGCGGCGGCGACGACCACGGCGCGGCTCGGCACGAGCACGCTCAACGCCCCCTGGTACCCGCCCGCGATCCTCGCCCGCACCGCGCTGTCCCTCGACCGGCTCAGCGGTGGACGGCTGGTGCTCGGGCTGGGTCTGGGCTGGTCGCCGGAGGAGGCCGAGGCCGTCGGCAGCCCGATGGCCGAGCGCGGCGCCCGGCTCGACGAGTTCCTCGACGTCCTCGACGTGTGGACCACCGGCGACCCGGTCTCCTTCGTCGGGAAGCACACCGAGATCGCCCCCGCCCACGTCGACCTGAAGCCGCACGGCATCGGCGTCTATCTCGGCGGCTGGGCGCCGCGGTCGTTCGCCCGCATCGCGGCGCGGGGCGCGGGCTGGCTGCCCGCGATGGTGCCCGGGCAGCCGCTCGACGGGCTCGTGGGGCTCTGGGACTCCCTCGGAAGGCCGCCGGCGTTCCTGCGGGTCAACGCGGTCGCCGGCATGTCCGTGGAGCTGATCCGGGACGCGCTCGGGTCGGCGGCGGAGGCCGGGTTCACCGACGCGTTCGTGGAGCTGATGTACCTGTGCCGCGGCGTCGACGGGGGGATCGACGAGGCCCTCGCGCTCACCGCGGAGTTCGTGGGCTGACAGACTCGGGCGCGTGGTCGAGGCCCTGCTGACCGAACGTCCCGCCGAGCTGGCCGCGGCGGGCGCCGCGTTGGTCGTGGTGCTGTGGAGCCTCACCTGGCGGCTGACCCGCACGGTCGTGACGATCGCGCACGAGGGCGGGCACGCCGTCGTCGCGGTGCTGGTCGGGCGCGGGCTGACCGGCATCCGGCTGCACGCGGACACCTCCGGGGTCACCCATTCGACGGGCGCGGGCCGCGGCCCGGGCGTCGTGCTGATGTTCCTGGCCGGGTACGTCTTCCCGCCGCTGCTCGGGCTCGGGGGTGCGGCGCTGGTCGCCGCGGGCCACCCGGACGTGCTGCTGTGGCTCGGCGTCGCGCTGCTCGTGGCCACGCTCGTCTCCGTCCGCAACCTGTTCGGGGCCTTCGCCGTGCTGGTCACCGGGGGTGTGTTCGGCGGGGTCGCGTGGTGGGCACCCGCCGAGTGGCAGGCCGGGTTCGCCGCCGCGCTGTGCTGGTTCCTGCTGTTCGGCGGGCTGCGGGCGGTGCGCGAGCTGGCCCGCTCCCGGCGCAGGCGCCGCACCCGGACCTCGGACGCCGACCAGCTCGCCGCGATCACCGGGGTCCCGGGTGGCCTCTGGACCGGACTGTTCGGTGTGATCGGCACCGCGGCTCTCGTGGCCGCGGCCTGGATCGTGTTCGTCTAGCAGGGAGAGAGCGCAGTGCCCGAGGACTTCAACAGTCGAGTCATCCGCGAGTTCAAGGAGAACGACGGCAAGGTCGGCCCGCCCTTCGAGGGCGCCGACATGATCCTGGTGCACCACAAGGGCGCCAAGTCCGGCACCGTGCGGACCACGCCGCTGGTGTACTTCACCGACGGCGACACCTACCTGATCGTCGCGTCCGCGGCGGGCGCGCCGAGCCACCCGGCCTGGTACCACAACGTCAAGGCGCACCCCGAGATCGAAGTCGAGCTGGGCAAGGCCTCGGGTGGCGTGACGCCGCTCACCGTGCGCGCCGAGGAGCTCACCGGCCCCGACCGCGATGCCGCCTACGAGCGGATCGTCGCTGCGGCACCCGGCTTCGGCGACTACGCCGAGAAGACCGAGGGCATCCGCACCATCCCGGTGTTCGCGCTCACTCCCGCGGCCTGATCCACAGCCTTCCCTCAGCCGGGGATTTCCCTCCGGGGCGGGCGAGCGGTTTACATCCCCGCGTGACCTGGCTCGCCCGCCTCAGCCTGCGCAACCGTGCCCTCGTCGGGCTCGTGACCGTCCTGCTCGTCGCCTTCGGCGTCCTGAGCACCACGTCGCTGCGCCAGGAGCTCTTCCCGTCCCTCGACTCCCCGGTCGCCACGGTGGTGACGCCCTACCCGGGCGCCTCACCGGACGTCGTCGAGCAGCAGGTGACCACGCCCGTCGAGCAGGCGGTCGGGTCGCTCGCCGGGGTCACCGGCACGAGCTCGACCAGCACCACCGGGTCGAGCGTGGTCACCCTGCAGCTCGAGTACGGCACCGACCTCGACGCGCTCACCGCGCAGGTCCAGCGCGCGGTGCAGGGGGTCTCGCTGCCCGCGGACGTCACCCCGCAGGTGGTCACCGGCGGCATCGACTCGATCCCGGTCGTGCAGCTCGCGGTGTCCTCGAACCTCGGCGCCGACCGGATCGCCGAGATCCTCCGCTCAGATGTCCAGCCCCTCCTGCAGGGGCTCGACGGCGTGTCGTCGGCGACCCTGTCCGGGCTGGCGGACGAGCAGATCGTGATCGACGTCGACCCGGCCGCCGCCGCGGCCCGCGGCGTCTCGGTGGCGTCGATCTCGTCGGTGCTGCAGGCCAACGGCGTGCGGGTGCCCGCGGGGCAGCTGACCCCCGACACGAACCCGCTGACCGTCGAGGTGGGGACGCCGATCACCTCGGTCGAGCAGGTCGCCGACCTGTACGTGGGCGGGTCCGCCGCCGCACCCACCGGTGCCGGGGCCGCGGGAGCCGCCGGGGGCGCCCCGGTGGCCGCGCCCACCGTGCCGACCGCGCCCACCGCGCCCGTCCGGCTCGGCGACATCGCGACGGTCACCTCCCAGCCCGCCCCCGCCACCGGCTACACCCGCAGCAACGGCGAGCCCAGCATCGGCATCGGGGTCGTCAAGACGCTGGACGCCAACACCGTGGCCGTCTCCGGCGAGGTCCGCGACACGCTGGCCCAGATTGCGGACGCCCTCGGCGGCTCCGCGCAGAACGCGCAGGTCACGGTGGTGTTCGACCAGGCGCCGTTCATCGAGCAGTCCGTACACGACCTCACCGTCGAGGGCCTGCTCGGGCTGGCCTTCGCGGTGATCGTGATCCTGCTGTTCCTGCTCAGCGTGCGCGCCACGCTCGTCACCGCGGTGTCGATCCCGCTCTCCGTGCTGATCGCGATGATCGTGCTGGACCTGGGCGGCTACACCCTCAACATCCTCACGCTCGGCGCGCTGACGGTGGCCGTCGGGCGGGTGGTGGACGACTCGATCGTCGTGATCGAGAACATCACGCGGCACGTCGGCACGGGGCGGCCCACGCCGGGTGTGGTCGTCGGCGCCGTGCGCGAGGTGGCGGGCGCGATCACCGCCTCGACGATCACCACGGTCGCCGTGTTCGCCCCCATCGGGTTGGTCGGCGGGCAGGTGGGGCAGCTGTTCCGACCCTTCGCCGTGACCGTCACGGCGGCGCTGCTGGCCTCGCTGCTGGTGTCGCTCACCGTGGTGCCGGTGCTGGCGTCGGTGGTGCTGCGGGGCTCGCGGCGGCCCGAGAAGGAGTCCACCGCGCTGCAGCGGGCGTACGTGCCGGTCGTCCGCGGCGCGGTCCGGCGGCCGGTGGTGTCGCTGCTGGTCGCGGTCCTGATCCTGGCCGGCACTCTCGCCCTGGTCCCGCGTCTGACCACGAACTTCCTCGGCGACGCGGGCGGCGACACCGTCTCGGTCAGCCAGGAGATGCCGCCCGGCACCGCGCTCCCGCAGGCGGACGCGGCGGCGCGCACCGTCGAGGACGTCGTGCGGAGCACCCCCGGCGTGCAGAGCTACCAGGTCACCGTCGGCGGCAGCGGCGGCGGGTTCGGCCCGGTGCGCTCCACCGCCACCCGCTTCTCGATCACCCTCGCCGACGGGTCGGACGCCACCGCCGTGCAGGAGGACCTGCGCAACCGTTTCACCGGGCTCACCGGGGTGGGCGAGCTGACCGTCGGGGCGGGCCAGGGCGGGCTCGGCTCGAACGACCTCCAGGTCGCCGTCCGCGCCCAGGACCCGCAGGTGCTCGCCGCGGCCGCGGCGCAGGTCGAACAGGCCGTGGCCGGGATCGACGGGGTCTCGGACGTCCGCAACGACCTCGCCGCCGCCCAGCCCATCGTCGACGTCCAGGTCGACCGGGAGGCCGCCGCCCGGGCCGGGCTGACCGAGGCGCAGGTCGGGCAGACGGTCGCCGCCGCGCTGCGGGGGACGACCATCGGCAGGCTGACGATCGACGGCGTGGAGCAGACCGTCGTCGTCCGGACCGGGGAGGCGCCCGCGGACGTGCCCGCCCTGCGCGCGCTGCCCGTCGGCCGGGGCGTGCTGGCGGACGTCGCCACCGTCACCGAGACCACCACCGCGCCCACCGTCTCGCACACCGACGGAGCCCGCTCGGCCACGATCACCGCGCGCCCCGAGAGCGACGACGTCGGCGCCGCCACCGCGTCCCTGCGCACCACACTCGACGGGCTCGCCCTGCCCGCGGGGGCGACGGCGGAGATCGGCGGGGTCTCCACCCAGCAGGACGACGCGTTCGCCCAGCTCGGGCTGGCCCTGCTCGCCGCCATCGCGGTCGTCTACCTGGTGATGGTGGTGACCTTCCGCAGCCTCGTGCAGCCGCTGATCCTGCTGGTCTCGGTGCCCTTCGCCGCGACGGGCGCGATCGGGCTGCTGCTGCTCACCGGGACCCCGCTGGGGGTGCCCGCGCTGATCGGCATGCTCATGCTCGTCGGCATCGTGGTGACGAACGCGATCGTGCTGATCGACCTGGTCAACCAGCACCGCCGGGCGGGCCGCCCGCTGATCGACGCCGTGCTCGAGGGCGCCGCCCACCGCGTGCGCCCGATCATCATGACCGCCGTGGCCACGATCATGGCCCTGCTGCCGATGTCGTTGGGCCTCACGGGCGGCGGCGTGTTCATCTCCCAACCGCTGGCGGTCGTCGTGATCGGCGGGCTGATCAGCTCGACGCTGCTCACCCTCGTCCTGGTCCCGGTGCTCTACGTCCTGGTCGAACGCCTTCGCGCCCGCCTCACCCGACACCCCCGCGAGTCGGACGCCCTGCCTCGCGAGTCCGCCGTTCCGGGCCCGAGAGTCGTCCACGACGAGCGCCCGAGTCCCGCTCGGGAGGCCGTGGCCGACTCGCCTCCCGAGCCGTCCGATCCGCTGCCCGAGCCGCCGCCCGAGGTGGCGCCGGGGCCGGGCGTGCACGGCGTGGTCCGCGGGGACGGCGCACCGGTGGGCGGCGCGTCCGTCGTGGTGTTCGACGCGTCCGGCACCCAGCTCGGCGGGACCCGGACCGACGGGCAGGGCCGCTACGCCGTCGCGTTGCCCGCGCCGGGGGAGTACCTCGTCGTCGTCCACGGCCCGGGGCGCGAACCGGTCGCGGCCTGGGCGGCGGGTGGGGAGACCTCGACCCGGCACGACGCGGAGGTCACGGCGGCCGCACCCGTCTGAGAGGGTGGGCGGGTGACCATCTCGCTCGACCAGGCCCGCACGATCGTCGACGCCGCGCTCGCGCACGGCACCGCGCAGGGCTTCAACCCGCTGACCGTCGCCGTCCTCGACCCGGGCGGCGCGGTCGTCGCCCTCGCCCGCCAGGACGGCTCCGGCTTCCTGCGCCCGGACCTCGCCACCGCCAAGGCCAGCGGCGTGCTGGCCCTCGGCATGACCAACCGGGCCATCGCCGCGCGCGCCGCGGACTCGCCCGAGTTCTTCACCTCCGTCGCGAACCTGGCGGGCGGGAAGATCCTGTCCGTGCCCGGCGGGGTGTTCGTGCGGGACGCCGAGGGCACCCTGCTCGGCGCCGTCGGCGTCACCGGGGATCTGTCGCTGAACGACGAGGCCGCCGCCGTCGCGGGGATCGAGGCCGCGGGCCTGGTCGCCGTCACGGGCGCGGAGCAGTGACGACCGCCGCGTCGCCCGCGACAGGGCGGTGAGCACCGACACGACGGGGCGGGCGGCCTCTGTCGGGCTCGCGTTCGCCGTGGTCTCGGCGCTGTCGTTCGGGCTGTCCGGGCCGTTCGCCAAGGCGCTCATCGACGCGGGCTGGTCGTCCGCGGGCACCGCGCTCGTGCGGATCGGCGGGTCGGCGGTCGTCGTGCTGCTCCTGCTCGCCGTGCTGCGGCCGGGGGTCGTGGCGGCGGTGCGGCACGACGCGCCCGCCCTGCTGCTCTACGGCCTGCTCGCGATGGCGGGTGTGCAGGTCGCGTTCTTCAACGCGGTGCGGTACATGCCGGTCAGCATCGCGCTGCTGCTGGAGTACCTCGGCCCGGTGCTGGTCATCGCGTGGGTGTGGGTGGTGCGACGGCAGCCGCCGTCGCGGCGGACCCTGCTCGGCGCGGGCATCGCCATCGTCGGTCTGCTGCTCGTCGTGCAGATCTGGTCCGGCACCGCGATCGCCCCCGCCGGCCTCGCGTGGGGGCTCACCGCCTCGGTGTGCCAGGCGAGCTACTTCCTGCTCGCCGACCGTGCCGGGGCGCAGACGCCGCCGCTCGTGCTGGCGGGAGTCGGCATGGCGGTGGGGACGGTCGTCGTCGCCGTGCTCGGGGCGGTCGGGCTGCTGCCGATCGTGCTGACCACACCGGCGGAGGTCGTGCTCGCGGGGACGAACCTCGGCTGGGTCGTGACCGCGGCGCTGCTGGTACTGGTGTCCACCGTGTTGGCCTACCTGACCGGCATCTTCGCGATCCGCCGGATCGGGGCGGCGCGCGGCTCGCTCGTCGCGCTGCTCGAGGTCGTGGTCTCCGCGCTCGCGGGCTGGCTGCTGCTGGGCGAGGTGCCCGCGGTGATCCAGCTGGCGGGCGGGGCGCTGATCCTGCTGGGCGTGGCGCTCACCCGGCCCCGACCCGAAACCCTGCCCGAGACCCTCTGAGTGACGCTTGGGACGCCCAAGCGCCATGGAGCGACGCTTGGGCCGCCCAAGCGTCAGTGAGGCGGGCGGAGTGATGCTTGGGACGCCCAAGCACCGCTCAGCGACGCTTGGGCGTCCCAAGCGTCAGCGACGCGGCGACCGAGTGACGCTTGGGACGCCCAAGTGCCACTCAGCGACGCTTGGGGCGCCCAAGCGTCAGTGACCCGGCGCCAAGCGATGCTTGGGACGCCCAAGCGTCACTCGGCGACGCTTGGGCCGCCAAAGCGTCACCCGCGGCCCGGAACGCGGGACGGCCCGCCCACCCCGCGGAAGGGGAGGACGGGCCGTCACCAGGTCGGCGTCGGATCCGCCGCGACTCGGCCGCGTTCGAGGCAGGCCGGGCCGCGTCGATGCGGATCAGACGTCGTAGTACAGGGCGAACTCGTAGGGGTGCGGGCGCAGCCGCAGCGGGTCGATCTCGTTCTCCCGCTTGTAGTTGATCCAGGTCTCGATCAGGTCCGGGGTGAACACGCCGCCCTCGAGGAGGTAGTCGTGGTCCTCCTCGAGCTTGTCGATGACGGCGCCGAGCGAGGCCGGGACCTGCGCGATGTCCTTGAGCTCCTCGGGCGGCAGCTCGTAGAGGTCCTTGTCGACCGGGGCCGGCGGCTCGATCTTGTTCTTGATGCCGTCGAGGCCCGCCATCAGCATCGCCGAGAAGGCGAGGTACGGGTTGCCGGACGAGTCGGGGCAGCGGAACTCGATGCGCTTGGCCTTGGGGGAGTCGCCCGAGAGCGGGATCCGGATGCAGGCCGAGCGGTTGCGGGCCGAGTAGACCAGGTTGACCGGCGCCTCGAAGCCCGGGACCAGGCGGTGGTAGGAGTTCACCGTCGGGTTGGTGAACGCCAGCAGCGACGGCGCGTGGTGCAGCAGGCCGCCGATGTAGTAGCGCGCGGTGTCCGAGAGGCCGCCGTAGCCGGACTCGTCGTGGAAGAGCGGCTGACCGTCCTTCCACAGCGACTGGTGCACGTGCATGCCCGAGCCGTTGTCGCCGAAGAGCGGCTTCGGCATGAAGGTCGCGGTCTTGCCCTGCTGCCACGCCACGTTCTTGACGATGTACTTGAACAGCATCAGGTCGTCCGCACCCGAGAGCAGGGTGTCGAACTTGTAGTTGATCTCGGCCTGGCCCGCGGTGCCGACCTCGTGGTGCTCGCGCTCCACGGTGAAGCCGGACTCGATCATCGCGGTGACGATGTCGGCGCGCAGGTCGGCGTAGTGGTCCACCGGCGGGACGGGGAAGTATCCGCCCTTGTAGTTGACCTTGTAGCCGAGGTTGCCGCCCTCCTCCTCGCGGCCGGTGTTCCACCAGCCCTCGGAGGAGTCGATGTGGTGGTAGGTCTCGTGCGGGTTCGAGCCGAAGCGGATCGAGTCGAAGATGTAGAACTCCGCCTCGGGCGCCATGTAGGCGGTGTCCGCGATGCCCGACGCCGCGAGGAACTGCTCCGCCTTGCGGGCGACGTTCCGCGGGTCACGGGAGTACGGCTCACCCGTGATCGGGTCGTGCACGAAGAAGTTGATGTTCAGCGTCTTGTGCTTGCGGAACGGGTCCACGCGCGCGGTGGTGGAGTCCGGCAGCAGGGCCATGTCCGACTCGTTGATCGCCTGGAAGCCGCGGACGGACGAACCGTCGAACGCGGCACCGTTCTCCAGCAGGTCGCCTGCGGTCGAGGCGGGGACGGTCAGGTGCTGCATCACGCCGGGCAGGTCGCAGAACCTGATGTCGACGTACTCGACCTTCTCGTCCGAGATGTACTTGAGTACCTCTTCGGAGTTGCTGAACACGCTGGGGTCGCTCCTTCGATCGGCTCCTGGGGAGTGGTCGCGACGCTAGGGGGGCCGTGTTGCCCGCTCATATCTCGTAGGTTTCACAGGCGTTAACTGGCCCATGTCGCGACCTCTCTCACATGGGACAACTAGGCTAGACGCCATGGCCGGATCCCTCGACTCCTCAGCGCCGGGTTCACCCTCGGGATCGGGGACGTCACACCCCGGGGCGCGGTTCGGTCTGCCCGAGTCCGGGGTCGGTGCGGTCGCCGGGTTCGGCAGGCGGCTCGCCGGCGTCACGCTGGACTGGCTGCTCGCCTACGCCCTGACCCTCGGCTTCCTGGGGCTCGACGCCCTGGGCGGCTCGGCCATCGGCTGGTGGGTCTGGCTGGTGTGGGCCGTTCTCACCGCCGTGCCCACGGCCCTGTTCGGCATGACGCCGGGGATGGTCGCAGTGGGCATCCGGGTGGCGCGGGTGGACATGGCCGCGGTCGTGGGCTTCCGCGCCGTGGCCCGCACCATCCTGCTGGGCCTGGTCATCCCGCCCCTGATTCGGGACGAGGACGGCCGAGGCTGGCACGACCGCGCGAGCGCCACGATCGTCATCCGCTCGCGCGCCTGAGGCGGGTGGCCTGGGCCCGGCCCGCTGCCGCCCGCCCCGGCCCGCCCGCCCCGGCCGCTGACGCTTGGGACGCCCAAGCATCGCTGAGCGGCGCTTGGGCGTCCCAAGCGTCAGGCGGTCGTGCGGGGCCGGTGGTGCTTGGGCGTCCCAAGCGTCGGTCAGTGGTGCTTGGGCGTCCCGAGCGTCACGAAGGGCGCGGCAGCCCGGGCGAGCTGAGCGTCGGGGCGGCGCGGCTCCGGAGCGTCAGGCCCGGCGTGCGGGTGGGCGCCAGAGTGTCGCTCGGACGGGGGTGCGGGTGTGGCGGGCGGCGTTGCGGTGGGCGGACGCGAGCTCGGCCAGGACGGCCTCCGGCTCCCGGCGGAGGCGGTACGGCCGGGTGCGCACGACCGGGATCCCCTCGGCGGCCAACGCGGACTGCTTCCGGGTGTCGCGGTCGTGCTCGTCGGGGCTCATGTGCCAGGCCCGCGAGTCGATCTCCCACGCCAGCCCGACGTCCTCCCACCAGGCGTCGACCACGCCGATCAGGCGCCCGTCCGCGCTCTCGAGCGCCACGTTCCACAGAGGTGCGGGCAGCCCGCTGCGCTCGATGACGCGCTTGGCCCACGCCTCGGCGGCCGACCGGATGCCCTCGGCGATCTCGGCAGTGACCTCGCGGGCGAGTGCGGTGTACGGCCGTTGGCGTGACGCGACCTCCTCCGCGAGCTGGTCCGGGGTGCACAGGCGCTGGTGGACGGCCGCCGCGAACAGGCCCCGGACGGCGTCCGACTCTCGATGCAGGGAGGTCGCGTCGACGACCGCCCGCGCGGGAGGCGCGAGCCGGAGCCCGTCGCGGTGGACGAGCGGCGGCATGCGTCGGGTCCGGACCACCTGGACGAAACCGCGCCCGGTGACGTGCTGCTCGTGGGGCACGAGCACCACGGTCTGCGGCCCGTCGGCGACCGGATGGCGCAGTCCGTGGATCCGGAGGGCTGCACCACCGGTGAGCATCGCTGCCGCGCCGGCGTGCGCCAGCGCCACCCGGGCCCGTTGTCGGGGAGTGGGCTCGGTGTCGGCCAGCACCACGATCCCGCGCAGGGGCGAGCGCCACGGGCCGCCCACGCGGCAGCTGCGTGTGATCGCCGACGCGGACAGCCCGAGGGCGAGCAACTCCGAACGCGTGGCGACAGCGTCCGGGAAGAGTCCGCGCAGGCGGTCGCGGTCCGACGAGGTCAGGTGCACCGGCGCATCATGACCCGACGCCGGCCACCGTGGACGCGGATCGACCGGCCTGTGGATAACTTCGTCGGCCGCCCCTGACGCTTGGGACGCCCAAGCACCGCTCAGCGACGCTTGGGACGCCCAAGCGTCAGCTCCGCGTCCCAGCAAGCGTCAGCTCACGGCAGCGCCCGGCGGAGAGCTCAGCGGCGGCGCACGGTGCGCTGCACACTCCGCAGCTTGGCGCCCTGCGGCATGGGGCCCTTGGGGAGGGCGGCGGCGCGGTTGCCCAGGGCGGCCAGGCGGGCGTCGAGGCTGTCCATCTCGTTGGCGCTGATGTTGCGCGGCAGCTTCATCATGTGCCGCTGCAGGCTCTTGAGTGGGACCTGGCCCTCCTCGTGGCCCACGATGACGTCGTAGATCGGGGTCTGGCCGACGACCCGCGCGGTGCGCTTCTTCTCCTGCGCCAGCAGCGCCTTGACCCGGTGCGGCGCACCCTCGGCCACGAAGATCACGCCGGGCCGCCCGACGACCCGGTGCACCGCGTCGAGGTGGGTGTTGCCGGCGACGCCCTGGGTGACCCGCCACTGCCCGCGCAGCTGGTCCAGGGCCCAGCCCGCGGCACCGGGCTGCCCGTCCGCCTGCGAGTACACGCTGCGCTGCACGCGGCGCCCGAAGATCGAGACCGCGAGGAGCGCGCCGATCGCGATGCCGAACGGCAGGAAGATCCAGGACATCCCGAAGATCAGGCCGATCAGGAACGCGACGACCGCCGCGCCCACGACGGACCCGATCATGAGCGGCAGCAGGAGCTTGTCCTGCTTGCGCTGCATCTGGAACGCCTGCCAGATCTGCGAGCGGCGCTGCTTGGACGCCGCTCGTTTCTCCGCCTTGAGGCGCTGCTTCTCTGCCTTGTCGGGCTTGCCGGCCATGCGGGCCAGGATACGGCCTACGAGCGCGCGAGGAGCGACCGCGCCTCCTGCGCGGCCGGCGCCTCCGCCGCGAGGTGCTGCAGCGACGCGGGCAGCTCCTCCCCGCGGTGCGCCACGGTCTGGGCGTAGAGCCGCCCGGCCCGGTACGACGAGCGCACCAGGGGACCGGCCATCACCCCGGCGAAGCCCATCTGCTCGGCGGTCTCGGAGTGCGTCACGAACTCCTCGGGCCGGACCCAGCGCTCCACCGGGTGGTGGCGCTTGGAGGGCCGCAGGTACTGGGTGATCGTGATGATCTCGCAGCCCGCGTCGTGCAGGTCGGCCAGCGCCTCGGTGACCTCGTCGGGCGTCTCGCCCATGCCCAGGATCAGGTTGGACTTGGTCACCAGCCCGGCCGCGCGGGCCTTGGTGATCACCTCGAGCGAGCGCTCGTAGCGGAACGCCGGGCGGATCCGCTTGAAGATCCGCGGCACGGTCTCCAGGTTGTGCGCGAGCACCTCGGGGCGCGCGCCGAACACCTCGTCGAGCTGGACGTCGATCGAGTTGAAGTCCGGGATCAGCAGCTCGACGCCCGTGCCGGGGTTCATCGCGTGGATCTGCCGGACGGTCTCGGCGTAGAGCCAGGCCCCGCCGTCGGCCAGGTCGTCCCGGGCCACCCCGGTGACGGTGGAGTACCGCAGCCCCATCTGGGCCACCGACTCGGCGACCCGGCGCGGCTCGTCCCGGTCGAGGTCGGCGGGCTTGCCGGTGTCGATCTGGCAGAAGTCGCACCGGCGGGTGCACTGCTCGCCGCCGATGAGGAAGGTCGCCTCGCGGTCCTCCCAGCACTCGTAGATGTTGGGGCAGCCCGCCTCCTCGCAGACGGTGTGCAGCCCCCCGGAGCGCACCAGGCCCTTGAGCTCGGTGTACTGCGGACCCGTGCGCGCCTTCGTGCGGATCCACTCGGGCTTGCGCTCGATCGGGGTCTCGGCGTTGCGGACCTCGAGGCGAAGGAGCTTGCGGCCGTCGGGAGCGATCGTCACGGCGGCCAGCCTACGCTTCGGTGTCCTCGCCGACCTCCGGTCGGAGGTCCGGCGTGACGCCCGTCTCCGCCACCGTCGCGTCCCACAGCCTGCGGGCCAATGCGGGGTCCTGCGCGGCCGCGCTGCGCCGGGCCGGGCCCGGGTACCCGCGGGTCTCGCCGAGCCCGCGCGGGCCGACGTAGTCGCCGGGCGCGACCGGCCCGACGGCCGCGTACAGCTGGGGCAGCACCCCTCGCTCGACGCGCTGGCAGAGCACCGCGTTGACCGGGCGCGCGAGCCCGCCCAGCCCCCGGCGGCGCAGCGAGTTCGCGTGCAGGGCGGTGTCGGCCAGCCCGGGGTGCGCCGCGACCGCGAACACCCCGTGCCGGGCGAGCTCCGCCGTGAACAGCAGGTTCGCCAGCTTGGACTGCGCGTAGGCGACCGACGCCCGGTAGGGCCTGCGGCGGAAGTGCAGGTCGTCCGGGTCGAGGCCGCCGCCCCGGTGGGCCAGCGACGACACGGTCACGACCCGCGTCACCTGCGGCAACAGCAGCCAGGTCAGGGCCGCGGGGCCCAGGTGGTTCGTGGCGATCTGCAGCTCGAACCCGTCGACCGTGTACGTCGGCGGAGTGCCCATCACCCCGGCGTTGTTGACCAGGACGTCGATCGGGTCCCGGATCGCCGCGGCCGCTGCCCGCACCGAGGCCTGGTCGGCCAGGTCCAGCTCGACCGGCTCGACGCCCGCGGGCAGGCGGGACACGTCGCGCCCGGTCGCCAGGACCCGGGCGCCGCGCGCGGCGAGGATCTCCGCGGTCGCGCGGCCCAGGCCGCTCGTGGCGCCCGTGACCAGCACGGTCCGGCCGGTCAGGTCGGGGACGTCGGCGGCGGTCCAGCGGCTCATGCCTGCGGACGATAGCGTCGTCCGACGTGGACCTCCGGATCTTCACCGAACCGCAGCAGGGCGCCTCGTACGCCGACCTCCTCCGCGTCGCCCGGGCGACCGAGGCGGCCGGTTTCGATGCTTTCTTCCGCTCCGACCACTACCTGGCGATGGGATCCGTCGACGGCCTGCCCGGCCCCACCGACGCCTGGCTGACCCTCGCCGGGCTCGCCCGCGAGACCTCCCGGATCCGGTTGGGCACCCTCGTCTCCTCCGCCACCTTCCGCCTGCCCGGCCCGCTCGCGATCTCCGTCGCGCAGGTCGACCAGATGTCGGGCGGTCGGGTCGAGCTGGGGCTCGGCGCGGGCTGGTTCGAGGCCGAGCACGCCGCCTACGGCATCCCGTTCCCGCGGCTGGGGGAGCGGTTCGACCGGCTCGAGGAACAGCTCGAGATCATCACCGGGCTGTGGGCCGCGCCGGGGACCTACGAGTACTCGGGCGACCACTACACGGTCACCGGCTCACCCGCGCTCCCGAAGCCCGTCCAGCCGCGGGTCCCCGTGATCGTCGGCGGGCACGGGCCCACCCGGACCCCGCGGCTCGCGGCCCGGTTCGCCACCGAGTTCAACGTCGCCTTCTCGGACCTCGACGCCGTGTCCGCCCAGTTCGAGCGGGTCGACGAGGCCTGCGCCGCGCGCGGCCGGGACCCGCGGGAGATCGTGCGGTCGGTCGCCCAGGTCGTCTGCGTCGGCGACGACGCCACCCTGGCCCGCCGGGCGGCCGCCATCGGTCGCGAGCCCGCCGAGCTCGTCGCGAACGGACTGGCGGGCAGCCCGGAGCAGGTCCGCGACAAGCTCGGCACGTGGGCGGAGCGCACCGGGATCACGCGCGTCTACCTGCAGGTACTGGACCTCTCCGATCTCCAGCACCTGGACGACATCGCTGCGGCGCTAGGGGTCTGATGGATCTCCAGCCGGCCCGCGGGATCGGCGGAGATCCATCAGACACCCCTAGTGCAGGGAGGGGTGTAGCTGCAGGTCGAGCCCCGGGGCGCTTGCGGTGCGCCGCGGCACCACGTGCTCGCTGACCGGCAGCGCCCCGTCCAGAGCGCGCAGCACCGCGTCGGTGGCGGCGGCGAGCACGGAGTCGACCGACACCGGGCGGCCCAGCTCCGCCGACAGCGACGTGACGCCGGCGTCGGAGATCCCGCACGGGACGATCCGGCCGAACTCGTCCAGGTCGGGATCGCAGTTCAGCGAGAAACCGTGCAGCGTGACCCCGCCCTGCACGCGCACGCCGATCGCGGAGATCTTGCGCTCCTGCCGGGTGCCGTCCGCGGGCAGCCAGACGCCCGAGCGTCCGTCGACCCGCCCCGCGGCCGTGACCCCCAGGCCGTGGCAGACCGCGATCATGGCCTCTTCGAGGCGCCGCACGTAGTCGACGACGTCGATCGGGTCGCTCAGCTGCACGATCGGGTACCCGACGAGCTGGCCGGGCCCGTGCCAGGTGATCCGCCCGCCGCGGTCGACGTCGATCACCGGGGAGCCGTCGGTCGGCCGGTCCTCGGGCCGGGTGCGCTTGCCCGCGGTGTAGACCGACGGGTGCTCCAGCAGCATCAGCACGTCCGGGCCGGTACCGTCCCGGCGGGCCTCGGCGTTGGCGCGCTGCAGGTCCCAGGCGGTGAGGTAGTCGACCGTGCCCAGCAGGTCCACCCGGACCGGGTTGGGGGAGCGGCGACAGGTCCGGCCGCGTTGTTCTCGGAGGCCCATCAGGCGAGCCTACGCCGCGGCCGCACCCGTACGGGCACGGCCGCGGCGCACGTCTCAGCCGAGCCGCACCGAGGCCGTGGCGGTGTTGTCCGCCGGGGTCGCGTCCGGGCCCGCGGCCGAGGTGACCGTCTGCAGCCCGGCCGTTCCCGCCCTGGTGCCGACCACCGTCACCCGGTGGACGGCCGTGGCTCCGGGAGCGAGCGGGCCGTCGAGGATCGTCACGCTCGTCCCGACGGCGGGCTTGACCGCGTCGGGCGCCGAGACCACCAGCAGGCCGCCCGTGAGCGTGACGACCGTCGACGCCTTCGCCACGGGTGCGCCGCCCTTGTTGGTCACCCTGACCGTCGCGACGAACGAGTTCCCCGGGCGCCCCGTCGGCGGCGCGGACACCGCCACGGCCAGGTCGGTGACCGCCGCGGGCGGCGGCGCGGTGACCGTCGCCGAGAACGTGGTGCTGACGACGGCCTCGGTCGCCGCACCCGACCCGGCCGTCGCGGTGATCGTGACCGGGCCGGGGGTGGGGCCCGCGGTGAGCGTCGGCGCGGTCGCGACGCCGGTCGCGCCCGTGGTCGCCGACGCGGTCGGCGAGCCCCCCGGGAAGCTCGCGCTGCCCGCGGTCACCCGGAAGACGACCGGGGTGCCGGGGACGGGGCGGCTGCGCCCCGTCACCGTCGCGGCCAGGGCGGTGGGGAAGGGCTGCCCGGCCGCCGCCGACTGGTTGTTCCCCGCGCTCGCGGTGATGGCCGAGGCGGTGGCCGGGTTCTCGAAGTCGTAGGTCTTGCCCCCGTACCGGAAGAGGTCGACCCCCGACTGCAGCCCGCCGGCCCCGGAACCCTGGTTGATCTCGACGTAGTAGACGGTCGCGTCGGCCCCGAGCGCGGCGACGACGTCGGCGAACGTCGCGGTGTAGGTGGTGAAGCCGAACCGGTTCTCGGTGCCCGTGGCCGTCACGTCCTTGGAGGCCCACCAGCCCTTCTGCGTGGACGGGGTCCAGGTCTGCCACGTCCCGGGCGTGACCGTCGCGGGTTGGTAGATCGGTTCCCACGCCAGCGAGGTGAACCCCATCGGGAGGCCGTCCTTCGGGCTGGTCTTCGAGGACGTGACCTCGAGGTTGAACGACGGCGCGAGGTTCGGCCTCCCCTCGACCGCCTTCTCGACGAAGGTGGAGTAGGCGAGGTCGCCGAGCCGCCCGAGCGGCAGCCCCGGCACCTCGCGGATGTAGGCCTTGTCGCCGGCGCCGGGAGTCGACAACCGGAGGTAGCCGTCGCCGGACTGGGCGGTGGCGCCGTCGACCACCGCGGCGGTTCCGCCGCCCGAGGTGACCGAGCAGAGCGGGACCGATGTCGGTGAGGCACACGGTCTGAGGTCGGCGTCGGAGACGGAGACCGCTCCCGGTGCGGCGAGGGCCGGACCGGCGGTCAGGACGGTGGCGGCCAGGACCGCCGTCAGGACGAGGACAGCGCCACTGCGCAGGGACGGCACGAGACACCTCTGAGGGCCGAACGGACAGGAAGCGGGTCCGGCCTCGGGGGCGTCGGTCCGTTCCCGTCGCTCAGCGTGCTCCTGACGGCGGTGACACGCGCCACCATTCGGCGTATCAGCCCGATCGAGTGAGCGAGGTGTCGCTCTCAGTGCACGGCTGCGGACAGTGCGTCAGCAAGGGTGGGGTGGCGGAAGGTGAAACCGGCGTCGAGCAGCGCGCGCGGCACCGCTCGCTGGCTGAACAGCAGCAGCTCGCGGCCCATGTCGCCGAGCAGGGTCGACACCACCACGCCGGGGATCACCATCGGCGCGGGGCGCCCGACGGCCTGGGCGAGCGTCTGGGTGAACGCCGCATTCGTCACCGGGGTGGGGCCGGTCATGTTCACCGGGCCGCGCAACGCCGGCGTCTCGACGGCGAAGCGCAGGCCCGCGACCTCGTCGTCCAGCGAGACCCACGGCATGTACTGCTCGCCACTGCCGATCCGCGCGCCCAGGAAGGACTTCCACACCGGGCGCATCAGCGCGAGCAGCCCGCCGGACGGCGACAGGACCAGACCCGTCCGGATCGTCACCACCCGGGCGCCCGCCTCGGCGGCGGGCGCGGTGGCCGCCTCCCAGTCCCGACAGACCCCGGCGAGGAAGCCCTCGCCGGACGGGGCGCCCTCCTCGACCTCCTGCGGCCCGGTATCGCCGTAGAAGCCCACGGCCGACGCGCTGACCAACGCAGGCACGCCCGCCTGGGCGACCCCCTGGGCCAGCACCTCGGTGGGCACGATCCGGCTGTCGCGGATCGCCTGCCTGCGCGCGCCGCTCCACGGCCGGTCGGCGATCCCGACCCCGCCGAGGTTCACGGCGACGTCCGCGCCGTCGAGCGCCCCGTCGTCGATCCGGCCGGACGGCGGGTCCCACCCGCGTTCGTCCGGGGCCGAGGGCGTGCGGCGGACGAGCCGCAGCACCTCGTGGCCCGACTCCCGCAGGCCGGCGACGAGAGCGGTTCCGATCAGGCCGGACGAACCGGCGACGACGACGCGCACGGCGTTGATCCTCCCGAACCCCGCGCCGGCCCGCGACTCCGGGTCCCGGCCGGGTGACGGGTGGGCCGGGTGGCGCGTGGCGGTGGCGCCGGGCGGTGGCGCTCGGGCGGTGGCGCTCGGGCCGAGTGACGCTTGGGACGCCCAAGCGTCGCTGAGCGGTGCTTGGGCGTCCCAAGCGTCAGGGCCCGGTGGTGCTTGGGCGTCCCAAGCGTCAGGGCCCGGTGGTGCTTGGGCGTCCCAAGCGTCGCTGGGTGGTGCTTGGGCGTCCCGAGCGTCACCCGGCCCGAGCGGCACCCGGCCCAAGCGTCACCCGGCCCGAGCGGCACCTGCCGGAGCGGGAAGACAGCACGGCGCCGCCGACCCCGGAGGATCGGCGGCGCCGTGGGTGGGCGTGGCTAGAGACCCAGCTCGGCCTCGAAGGCGCCCTCCTCGAGGCGCGCCTTGATCGCGGAGACGAAGCGGCCCGCGTCGGCGCCGTCGACGATGCGGTGGTCGTAGGTCAGCGGCAGGTAGCAGACCGAGCGGACGGCGATGACGTCCTCACCGTCGGGCCCCGCCACGACCTTCGGCTCCTTGGCGATCGCCCCGGTGCCCAGGATCGCGACCTGCGGCTGGTTGATGATCGGGGTGTCGAACAGCGCGCCCGCGGACCCGATGTTCGTGATCGTGAAGGTGCCGCCGGACAGCTCGTCCGGGCCGATCTTGTTGGCGCGGGTGCGCGCCGCGACGTCCGCGATCTTGCGGGCCAGCCCGGCCAGCGACAGGTCCTCGGCGTTCTTGATGACCGGGACGAGCAGTCCGCGCGGGGTGTCGACGGCGATCGCGAGGTGCACGTTGCCGTGGTACTCGACCTGCTTGCCGTCCTCGGAGATCGAGGAGTTGACGGCCGGGAAGGCCTTCAGCGCCTCGACGGTGGCCTTCGCGAAGAAGGGCAGGTAGGTGAGCTTGACGCCTTCGCGGGCCAGGAAGTCGTCCTTCGCCCGTGCCCGCAGCTTGGCGATGCGGGTGACGTCCACCTCCTGCACGGTGGTCAGCTGCGCCGAGATCCGCAGCGAGTCCGTCATCCGCTGGGCGATGACCTGCCGCAGGCGCGGCATCTTCACCGTGGTGCCCGGCTGCGGGCCATCGGCGGAGCGCTGCGGGACCGTGGTGGGCGCAGACGGCGCCGACGGCGCGCTGCTCGCCGCGGCGGGCTGCGCGGCCGGGGCGGACGCGGCGGGCGCAGGCGCCTTCGCGGCCTCGGCGGCGGCCAGGACGTCCTGCTTGCGGATCCGGCCGCCGACGCCGGAGCCCTTGAGCGAGTCGAGGTCGACGCCGTGCTCCTGGGCGAGCTTGCGCACCAGCGGCGTGACGTACGGCGGGGTCGAGCCGCCACCGTCGGCGGGGGACTCCTCGCGGGTCGCGTCGACCGGGGGCGCGCTCTCCGCCGGCTTCGACTCGGCCTTGGGCTCGGGCGTGGGCTCGGGCGTGGGCTCGGGCTTGGGCTCCGCCTTCGGGGCGGGCTTCTCCTCGGCCTTCGGAGCGGGCTCGGGCTCCGGCGCGGACTCGGCCGGGGCGGCGTCGGCGTCCCCGATGACGGCGAGCTGCCCGCCGACCTCGACGGTGTCGTCCTCGGCCACGCTCAGCTCGAGCACGGTGCCCGCGACGGGCGAGGGGATCTCGGTGTCGACCTTGTCGGTGGAGACCTCGAGCAGCGGCTCGTCGACCGCGACCGAGTCGCCGACCTGCTTGAGCCAGCGGGTGACGGTGCCCTCGGTGACCGACTCGCCCAGCTCGGGCATGGTCACCGGGGTGCCGGCGCCGCCGGACTTCTTCGGCGCGGCCTCGGCCTTCGGAGCGGGCTCCGGCTCGGGCTCCGGCTCGGCCTGCGCCTCGGGTTCCGGGGCGGCCTCGGGCTCGGGGGTGGCGGAGCCCTCGTCCGCGCCGCCGTCCCCGATCACGGCGAGCTCGCCGCCGACCTCGACGGTCTCGTCCTCGCCCGCGACGATCTTCTGCAGGGTGCCCGCGACGGGCGAGGGGATCTCGGTGTCGACCTTGTCGGTGGAGACCTCGAGCAACGGCTCGTCGACCTCGACGGTGTCACCCTCGGCCTTGAGCCAGCGGGTGACGGTGCCTTCGGTGACGCTCTCACCGAGGGCGGGCATCTGGACGGAGAAGGCCATGTCTGCTCGGATCCTCTTTCGACGTGCCGTTCGGCCGGGTCTCAGCCGTGGGTGTGGAGGGGTTTGCCCGCCAGGGCGAGGTGCGCTTCGCCGAGCGCCTCGTTCTGGGTGGGGTGGGCGTGGACGAGCGGGGCGACGTCGCCGGGCTCGGCTTCCCAGTTGTAGACGAGCTGGGCCTCGCCGATCAGTTCGCCGACGCGCGCGCCGACCATGTGGATCCCGACGACCGGGCCGTCCTTCGCGCGGACGAGCTTGATCGCGCCGGAGGTCTGCAGGATCTGGGACTTGCCGTTGCCACCCAGGTCGTAGGTGAGGGTCTCGATCTCGCCGTGCCGCTCCCGGGCTTGGGCTTCGGTGAGCCCGACGGAGGCGACCTCGGGATCGCAGTAGGTGACCCGCGGGATCCCGGCCTCGTCGATCACCGCCGGCTCGAGCCCGGCGATGTCCTCGGCGACGAAGATCCCCTGCTGGAAGCCCCGGTGGGCCAGCTGCAGCCCCGCGACGATGTCCCCGACCGCGTACACGCCGGGCAGGTTGGTGCGCAGCCGCTCGTCGGTCGTGACGAACCCGCGGTCCATGGCGAGCCCGGCCTGCTCGTAGCCGTGGCCGGTGGTGTTGGGGCCGCGCCCGACCGCGACGAGCAGCAGGTCCGCCTCGAGCTCCTCGCCGGACTCCAACGACACCGCGACGGTGTCGTTCGCCTGCTTGGCGCCGGTGAACCGCACCCCGGTCTTGGCGGTGATCTTGCGGCGGCGGAAGGCGCGCTCGAGGAGCTTGGACGCGAACTCGTCCTCGCCTGCGACCAGGCGCGGCAGCGCCTCGACGACGGTGACCTCGGCCCCGAAGGACCGGTACACGCTGGCGAACTCCACGCCGATCACGCCGCCGCCGAGGATGACGACCTTCTGCGGCACGCTGTCCCAGGTCAGGGCCTGGTCGGAGGTGACGATCCGGCCGCCGATCTCCAGATCGGGCAGCGTCTTGGCGTAGGAGCCGGTGGCGAGCACGACGTTGCGGCCGGTGTAGACGGTGCCGTCCACCTCGACGGCGTCCGGGGCGTGGAAGGTGCCCGCACCCGCGACCAGCTCGATCTTGCGGGACTTCACCAGCCCCTGCAGGCCCTTGTAGAGGCGCGAGACCACGCCGTCCTTGTAGGAGTGCACCCCGGCCATGTCGATGCCGATCAGCTGCGAGAGCACCCCGACGTTCGCGCCGTCCCGGGCGTGGTCGGCGACCTCGGCGGCGTGCAGCAGCGCCTTGGTCGGAATGCAGCCCCGGTGCAGACAGGTGCCGCCGAGCTTGTCCTTCTCGACCAGGACGACCGACATCCCCAGCTCCGCGGCCCGCAGGGCACACGCGTAGCCGCCGGAACCACCACCCAGGATGACCAGATCGGCAGCCTGTTGCGGCACGTCGGTCCCCTCCGTCTCACCCGCTCGGTCATGCGAGTCGGCGCCCATCTTTACACCCGGGCTCGGTTCGCGGCGGCCCAGGTCGGGAGAAAATCGGACACCTCACGCGTTGGAGGTGGCGAGAACCGGGGACCGGGAGGGCGAGATGGGCCTGTTCAGCCGAAAGCGGGCCGGTGTGCGACGGCGCGCGGACTCGGGTGACGTCGAGCACCTGCGGTCCTGGGCGAGCGTGCGCGAGGGGGTGGAGGGGTTCGTCGAGCCGCGCACGGCGGTCACGGAGACCACCCTGCTGCTCGTCGCCAAGGACGGCGAATGGACGCGGCGGCGGATCGGTAGCCCGGACGCCGCCCGCAAGCTGGCGAAGTCGATGCGGATGCCGGTGTACGACGTCCAGCTCGTCGGCTACCCCCAACGCATGCGCGACCACGACGCACGGCAGAAGGTCCTGCGCAGGCGTGCGGCGGAGGGTCGCTGATGATCAGAACCGGTAGCGGTGCCCGTGCCCCGGCGGCACGTCCTGCGCGATCAACAACGCGGCGCTGACCTGCCAGAACCGGACGGGATCGGTGAGCAGCAGGCCCGGTGACCACGCGACGACGGGATCGTCGGGGTTGGCGAGCTCGGTGCAGGCGTCCTGCGGGTCGTCGGCGGATCCGGGTCTGCCCGCGAGCACGCACTCGTCGGCGAGCCGGGCCACCGGCAGCGCCGCGGCCGCGCCGAGGCTCTCGCCGAGCAGCACCAGTCGAGGGCCGTCCGGTGGGAGCGCCGCACGGACGGCGGTGAGCGTCGCCGCCGCGGAGCGTTCCGCCGCGTGACCGCCGAGCAGGTACTCCACCCAGCTCGGACGGTCCGCGTACTGCACCACGACCGTCGCGACGTCCCCGCCGAGCCGGTCCTCGTACGCCCGCACGGCGGCCGGGTCCACCCAGCCCGAGCCGGTGGGCACGATCACCAGGACCGTGCCGCGCGCCGGCCCGCCCGTGCGCTGGAGAGCGTCGACCGCCGCGGCCGCCCGCCCCGTGTCGTCCGCGGCCGCCGCCACGTCGACGTAGACGCGGACCGGTGCCGTGGGGGTGGTGGCGGGCAGGTCCAGGAACCGCCGCCCCTCCACCCCGAGCGGCGTGGTGGCCGGGGCGGATGCGGTGGCAGTGCGGACGACGGGTGCGGTGGGGGCGGATGTGCCGGCAGAGCCTGCATCGGCTGCGGATGTGCTGGCAGTGCCTGGGCTGGCCGCGGATGTGCTGGCATCGCGTGCGGTGGCCGCGGATGTGCTGGCAGTGCGTGCGCCCGGTGCGGATGCGCTGGCAGTGCGTGCGCCTGGTGCGGATGCGCTGGCAGAGCGGGCAGTGGCCGCGGATGCGCTTCCTGCCGCGGGAACGGCGATCAGAGCCGGTTCGAGGACCAGGACTGCGGCGAGGATCGCGGCCAGGCCCACGCCGGGACCGCCCCACAGCATCGCGACCACCCGCCGCGCGGTCCCCACCGCCGCGGTGACCGTGAGCCCACAGAGCAGCGCCGCGAGGGCCGCGAGCCAGGCGGGCGGGGTGAGGGGCCAGGGCGTCACCAGGCACAGCACCGCCGCTCCGACACCGGGTCCGGCCGTCAGGATCGTCGGAACGGTGCGCGCACCGGCGGGTCCGGCATCGCGGGCGCCGGCCCGGTGGGCAGGGTGGTGGAGTACGGCGCTCACGGCCGGGTGGCCTCGCCCCGCGCGATCCCCGCGACCGCGGCGAGCGTGGGGGAACCGGGGAGGAGGTAGCCGTCGTGCGCCCGCAGGCCGTCGACGGGCAACGGACGGGCACCGAAGCCCGGCGCCGCGGGGTCCGCGCCGTGCCCCAGGTCCCCGAGCCGCACGTGCGGCACGAACCGGATCCAGTCCTGTCCCGCGCGCGCGACCCACACCCGCGCGCGGGTGTGCAGGTCCTCGACCGACTCCGCGCGGACCCCGGGGGAGGCGAGGAGGACGAGGTCGTCGGCGTCGAGCGCGGGCGCCGCGATCCCCACGACGACGCTCCCGTAGCTGTGCCCGACCACCGTCACGTGCCGGGCGCCACCGGCCCGCAGCGCCGCGACCTCGGCGACCAGCGCGGGCGCGGCGGCGCGGGCGAGGCGACCGGCGGCGGCGTCGTAGCCGAGCCCCTGCGGGGTCTCGTACCCCACCCAGAGCACGACGACGGTGTCCCGGCCCACGCTCGCGGCCAGGCTCCGCGCCCAGGTCATCGGCCGTCTCGGGGACCCGTCGAGGGTGTGCAGGTCGATGTCCGACCCCGGCACGAGGACCACGACGTTCGCCGCCGTCGCGACGTCCCCGATCGCCACGACGGCGCGTCCCCGGCCCGCCGGATCACAGCCGAGCACACGGACCCGTTCGTCACCGTCCGTCACCTTTGTGGTCAGGAAGGCGGCGCAGACCGGATCGAGGCCGACCGGCCCGAGGGCGGGGGCGGGCAGCGGCCGCACGGCGATGACCAGCAGGCTGAGCAGCAACGACGCGATTCCGAGCCCGGAGAGATCCATGGTCACGACGCTAGGAATCCAGGGCCCGTCGATCGTCACGCTGCGGAGCCGTCTTCGCGCCGGTACGGGCGTCCCCGACGGCGGGCCGACCCCCTACCCGGGTACCGGGTCGGAGAGGGCACCCGCGGGTGAGGCGCGCCCGCCCGGGACACGCCTAGGCTCGCCGGGGTGACGACGGTGGGGGAGCGGGCCGTGCGCCTGCTCGGCGACTCGATCCGGGCGGCCGTGTGGCCCACCCGCGGCGAGGACGCCCGCTGGAGCCGCCCCCACTCCCGTCTGCTGCGTCCGGTTCCCGTCCTGACCGGCCTCTACGGCGTGATCGTCGCGATCGCGGTGTCCGGGGCCGTGCTGAACGAGCGCATGACCGGTGGCCTCGCATTCCTCGCCCTGCTGCCGATGGCGGGCGCCCTCGCGCTCGCCCCGCGCCGCCCGCTCGACGCCTGGCGGATCGGGACCGCCTGGCTGGTCGTGCTGGCCTTCCTGCTGCCGCCACCGCCCGCCCCGGCTCCGGGGCTGGAGGTCTGGGGATGGCTGCTCTGGACACCGTTGCTGCTGCTCGGGGCCTGGGGTGCGCCCGGCCGGACCACGCTCGGGGTGGCGGTGGTGTCCGGGCTCGCCGTCGTCGTGCTGGTGGTGGCGACCCCGGCGGACGTGCCGCTGAGCGAGCTCGGGCTCACGCTCTCCGCCCTCGCCTTCCCGCTCGGGGCGGGCGCGGCCCTCGGGGCGCGGTGGGACACCCGGCGGGCGCTGGAGGTGGAGCGGCGGGAGCTCGCGGCGGCGCAGGCCGAGCGGGGCGCGCTGGCCGAGCGCGCGCGGATCGCGCGCGAGATGCACGACGTCGTCGCGCACCACATGTCCATGATCGCCGTCCGCTGCGAGACGGCGCCTTATCGGCTCGGCCGGCTGCCGGCTCCCGCCCGTGCGGAGCTCGCGGAGGTCGCGACGGCCGCGCGGGAGGCGCTCCGGGAGATGCAGGGCCTGCTGGGGGTGCTGCGGACCGGGGAGACGGAGCGGACCCCGCAGCCGGGCCTCGCGGACATCGAGCCGCTGTTGGTCGAGGCGAGGGCGGCCGGGGTGGAGCTGACCTGGGAGATCGTCGAGGTCGAGGTGCCTGCGCCGGTGGGGCTGACGGCCTTTCGGATCGTCGCGCAGGGGCTGGCCAACGCGCGCCAGCACGCGCCGGGCGCCCCCGTGCACGTCGCGATCACCGACGGGCTGGTCGTCGAGATCGTCAACGGACGCGGGACCGGGCCGGGCACGCCGGGCGGCGGTACGGGCATCCCGTCGATGCGCGAGCGGGCCGAGGTCCACGGCGGCACGCTCGACGCGGGCCCCACCGCGGACGGGTTCCGGCTCAGGGCGGAGCTGCCGCGGTGATCAGGGTGGTGGTGGTCGACGACCAGGCGATGGTCCGCGAGGGGTTCGCCGCGCTGCTGAACGCGCAGGAGGACATCGAGGTCGTCGGGACGGCGGAGAACGGGCGCGAGGCGATCGCCGCCGTCGGGGAGCACGCGCCGGACGTGGTGCTGATGGACGTGCGGATGCCGGTGCTCGACGGCATCGCGGCGACCCGGGAGCTGGCCGGTCACCCCACGAAGGTCCTCATGCTCACCACGTTCGACCTCGACGATCACGTCTACGACGCGCTGCGCGCCGGGGCGGGCGGGTTCCTCCTCAAGCACGCGCCCGCGGCGGAGCTGCTGCACGCCGTGCGGGTCGTCGCGGCGGGGGAGGCGCTGCTCGCGCCCGAGGTGACCCGACGCCTGATCGGCCACTTCGTGTCCGCCCGCCCGGCCGCGCTGACCGACGCCCGGCCCGCGCGCCTGGCCGCGCTGACCGACCGCGAGACCGAGGTGTTGCGCCTGGTCGCGGCCGGGTTCTCCAACGCGGAGATCGCCTGCAGGCTGGTGCTCGCCGAGCAGACCGTGAAGAGCCACGTGAGCCGCACGTTCACCAAGCTCGGCCTGCGCGACCGGGCCCAGGCGGTGGTGCTGGCCTACGAGTCCGGGCTGGTCAGACCCGCGTCGTGAGCTTGCGGGCGCCCATCTTCTGCAACACCGGGAAGGCCCGCAGGGTGACACTCGGCGCCAGGGTGTTGGCCCGCGCCAGCACCGCCCGCCAGGTCGGCACGGTCTTCACGATCCGGCTCGTGCCGAACATGTCGAGCAGCTCGGCCGCGACGCGGTCGGGGGTCAGCAGCACGCCCGAGCGCACCGTGGCCTGGGCGCGCGCGTCCATCTCCGAGAGCAGCGGGGTGGCGACGCCGTCGGGGTTGATCGCGTGCACCCGGATCCGGTCGGCCCGGTGCTCCTCGGCCAGGGCCTGGGCGAGGGAGAGCACCGCGGCCTTCGTGGCGGCGTAGAGCGAGAGGTTCGGCACCGGCCCGAGCCCGGAGAGCGAGGCGGTGACCGCGAGCTCGCCGCCCTGCCCCTGGGCGCGGAACGCCTCGACCGCCGCCCGGCAGCTCCACACCACCCCGAGCACGTTGACCTCGACCAGCGCCCTGGCCTGGGCGTCGGTCAGGTCGACGAGCGGTCCGCCGGTGCCCAGCCCGGCGTTCGCGACCCAGGCGCCGAGCGGCGCGAGCGTGCGCGCGTGCTCGGCCACGGCGCGCGTGGCCTCGGGGTCGGTGACGTCGTGGGGCATCGACTCGCCGCCGACCGCGGCGGCCACCTTCTCGGCGGCCGCGCCGTCGACGTCGGTCACCAGGACGCGGTACCCGCGCTCCGCGAGCTCGCGCGCGACCGCGGCCCCGATCCCACCGCCCCCACCGGTGACGACGGCCGAACGGGAGCCTGCGGGGACGCGGTGCGCGACACGACGACGGATCACCCGCCGCACCCTACCGGCGGGTAGGGAGACCGCCACCCTGCCGCCCGACCCCTCGTGAGCGGCGATGGTCGCTCTGGCGACCATCGCCGCTCACGGGTCAGCCGTTCGCCGCGACGTCCTCGAGCAGCGCGACCAGGGTGCGCACCGGGACCCCGGTGCCGCCCTTCGGGGTGTAGCCCCAGGCCCCGCCGGTGTTGAACGACGGGCCCGCGATGTCGACGTGTGCCCACGGCAGGTCCTTCGCCACGAACTCGCGCAGGAAGATCCCGGCCGCGAGCATGCCGCCGAAGCGGTTGCCGGTGACGTTGGCCAGGTCGGCGATCCGGGAGTCCAGCTCGGGGCGCAGGTGCGGCGGGAGCGGCATGGCCCAGGCGTCCTCCCCGACGGCCCGGCCGAGCGCGGCGACGCGGTCCCGGAACTCCTCGGACCCCATGATCCCGGCGGTGCGGGTGCCGAGCGCGACCATCTGCGCGCCCGTCAGCGTCGAGGTCTCGACGAGGTAGTCCGGCTCGTCCTCGGCGGCCCGGACCATGGCGTCGGCCAGGATGAGCCTGCCCTCGGCGTCGGTGTTGAGCACCTCGACGGTCTTCCCGCCGTACATGGTGAGCACGTCGCCGGGGCGGTAGGCGGTGTCCGAGGGCATGTTCTCGGCCATCGGGACCGTGGCGGTGACGGCGACCGGCAGCTGCAGCCGCGCGGCCGCCACCGTCGTCGCGATCACCGCGGCGGCGCCGGACATGTCCGAGGTCATGTGGTCCATGCCGGCGGCGGGCTTGATCGAGATGCCGCCGGTGTCGAACGTGATGCCCTTGCCGACGAGCGCGACCTTCTTGACCGGAGCCGACCCGCCGGACCAGCGCAGCCGCACCAGGCGGGGCTTGCGGGAGGACCCCTGGCCCACGCCCATGATCCCGCCGTAGCCGCCGGCGAGCAGGGCGTCGTCGTCGAGCACCTCGACCTCGAGCCCGGCGGCCTCGCCCAGCTCGCGGGCGCGCGCGGCGAAGGTCTCGGGGTAGAGCGCGTTCGGCGGGGTGTTGATGAGGTCGCGCGCGGCGAGCACGGCCTCCGCGACGGTGCTCGCGTGCGCGATCACGTCCGCGTCCCCCGGCGCGAACTCGACGACGCCGATCGGGCCCTTCCCGGCCGTCGGGTCGCCCTTGAACGCGGTGAAGCGGTAGGCGCCCAGCAGGGTGCCCTCCGCGGCGGCGGCCGGGTCGACCGCGCCGAGCGTGGAGACGATCCGGGCCGTGCCGCCGAGCGCGCGGGCGACGGCGCCCGCGGCGCGCCGGACGTCGTCGGACGTCGGCTCCTTGCCCAGACCCACGCCCACCACGACGGGCGCGGCGACGGCGCCGCGGCCGGGGAGCCGCACGACCTCCTCGAGCTTCCCGGTCGCCCCGCCCAGCGCGAGCAGCGCGGCGAGCTCACCGGAGAACGCGGCGTCCACCTCCTCGGCGCCCGCCGCGAGGACCGGGTCCTCCTCCGTCGCGAGCAGCCCGACGACCAGCACGTCGGCCTCCGCCGCGGTGACGGCCCCGTCCAGTACTGCGAGGCGGGTCTGGGTCTCGGCCGTGGTGGTCAACTCTTCGGCTCCCTGCGATCGGACTGGGTTGCGACGCGGGTCACACCGCAGGCGCGGCGAGACCTCTTCGAAATGCTAATGACACCGTCGCGGGGCCGATTCGCCGCGGGTCGGATGTCATGGTGGTGTCCGTGGCGCGCGAGGTGAGACCGACCTGGGGGCGGCGGCTCGGCATCGCCGACGTCGTCGTCCTCGGTCTGGTCGCCATGCTCGGCTCCGGGGTGTTCATCGTGTTCGCCCCCGCGGGCGCGGCCGCGGGCGGCTGGCTGCCGATGTCGGTCCTGCTGGCGGCGGTCGTGGCGACCACCTGCGTGCTGTCCACGGCGGAGTTGGTGCTCGCCCGTCGCGACCAGGGCGAGACCTTCTCCGCCGGCTACACCGCCGGGTACCTCGCGGCCCGGGAGCGGCTGCACCCCGCGGCGGGCAGGCTCGCGGGGGTGGCGCTGCTCACCGGCGGCATCGCGTCCGCGGCCGCCGCGGCGGGGGTGTTCGGGGCCTACGTCCTGGGCACCGGGCGGTTCGTCACCGCGATCATCGTGATCGTCATCGCGGCGGGGCTGAACATCGCGGGCGTCCGGACGACCGCGCGGGCCTGCTGGCTGCTCGCGGGCGGGACGGTCGCGGTGCTGCTGGTGGTGGTCGTCGTCGGGTTGCTGGGGCCGGGGGGAGCGGAGTCGGCGTCCGCGTCGGCGACCGCGGGGGAGGCCGCCCGCGGGGTCGCGGTGCCGGTCGTGCAGCCCTCGCAGGGCGTGCTCGGCGTGCTGTCCGCGGCGGGGCTCGTGTTCTTCGCGTTCGTCGGGTTCGCGAACGTGACCACCCACCGCGAGGAGGTCCGCAACCCCGCGCGGACGCTGCGCCGCGCCATCCCCATCGCGCTCGGCGTGTGCACGCTGGTCTACCTCGCGGTGGCGGGCGCCCTGCTCGTCGGCCTCGGGGCGGACCGCCTGGGGACCGAGCACGCGCCGCTGGTCGCGCTCGTCGACACCGGGCAGGCGCCCGCGCTGGGCGTCCTGGTCCGGATCGGGGCGGCCGTCGCCGCCGGGTCCACCCTGCTCGCGGTGCTGATCGGGGTCAGCCGCACGGCGTCGCAGATGGCGCGCCGCGACGACCTGCCCCGCGCCTTCGCCAAGGTGTGCGGCTCGGGCGCGCCCTGGCGCTCGGACGTCCTCGGCGCGGCGCTGGCCGCCCTGGTCGCCGTGCTCGCGGGGCCGGTCGCCTCCATCGCGCTGTCCGCCTGCGCCATGCTGATCCACTACGCCCTGGTGCACGCCGCGACGCTGCGGACGCCCGGACGTCGGTACCCGGGGTGGGTCCCGGTCGTCGGGCTGGTGCTGTGCCTGGGGCTGGCCGCCCTGCTGCCGGTCACCTCGGTCCTGATCACGCTCGGCGTGCTCGCCGTCGGCTGGGGGCTGACCGAGCTCTCGGCGCTGCGGGCCCGCCGCCGCCCGCCTGCGGACACCGAGGAGCCCCCGGGGCGGCAGGCGGCATAGGGTCTCGGGTCGTGGATCTGATCTCCGGCCCCCTCGACGACCGGCACCTCGCCCTGGGCGCGACCATGGGCCCGTTCGGCGGCTGGTCGATGCCGATCTCGTACCCGGGCGGCACGGTCGCCGAGCACACCGCGGTGCGTGCAGCCGTCGGGGTGTTCGACGTCAGCCACCTCGGGAAGCTGCAGGTCAGCGGGCCGGGTGCGGCCGAGTTCGTGAACTCCTGCCTCACCGCCGACCTGGCGAGGATCGGGCCCGGCCAGGCGCAGTACACGTTGTGCTGCACCGAGTCCGGGGGCGTGGTGGACGATCTGATCGCCTACCTCGACGGCCCCGACTCCGTGCTCCTCGTGCCGAACGCGGCCAACTCGGCGGAGGTGCTGGCGCTCCTGCGGGCCGCCGCCCCCGCCGGGATCACGATCACCGACCGCCACCGGGACCTCGCGGTGCTCGCCGTGCAGGGCCCGCGCTCGGCCGAGCTCTTCGCGACCATGTTCGCCGGCTTCGGCGGGATCGCGGACCTCGACTACATGGCCTTCACCGAGGCCGGTTCGGTGCGCGTGTGCCGCACCGGCTACACCGGTGAGCACGGCTACGAGCTGCTCGTGCCGTGGGAGCAGGCGGCGGGGATCTGGGACGGGCTGCTGGCGGGCGCCGCATCGCTGGGCGGGGTGCCCTGTGGGCTGGGGGCGCGGGACACGCTGCGCACCGAGATGGGCTACCCCCTGCACGGGCAGGACCTCTCGCCCGACATCACGCCGGTGCAGGCGGGGTCGTCGTGGGCGGTGGGCTGGTCCAAGCCCGCGTTCTGGGGCCGCGCGGCGCTGCTCGCGGAGAAGGAGGCGGGCCCGACCAGGCGGCTGCGGGGCCTGCGGGCGACCGGGCGCGGCGTCCCCCGCGCCGGGATGACCGTGCTGCGGGACGGGGAGGCCGTGGGCGTCACGACCTCGGGCACGTTCTCCCCGTCGCTGAAGACGGGCGTCGCGCTCGCCCTCATCGACACGGATGCGCAGGTCAGGGTGGACGACGTGCTCTCGGTGGACGTCCGCGGGCGGGGGCTCGAGGTGGTCGTCGCGAAGCCCCCGTTCGTGCCCTCGCACGTCCGATAGTCGGGGCCCCCGCCGACGGGTTACCGTTCACGTATGAGCGTGCTGCAGTTCACCCACCTCCCTCACCCGAACCCGGTGTCCGAGTCGCGGCGCGCCGAAATCCTCGCCGCCCCCGGCTTCGGGAAGTTCTTCACCGACCACATGGTCTCCATCCGGTGGACCCGCGGGGAGGGCTGGCAGGACGCGAAGGTCGAGCCGTACGGCCCGATCGCGCTGGACCCGGCCACGATGGTGCTGCACTACGGGCAGGAGATCTTCGAGGGCCTCAAGGCCTACACCCAGCCGGACGGCACGATCGCGTCGTTCCGCCCCGAGGCGAACGCCGCCCGCTTCCGGCAGTCCGCCGTGCGGCTCGGCATGCCCGAGCTGCCGGACGAGGTGTTCCTCCAGGCCATCGACGAGCTGATCACGGCCGACCGCGCCTGGGTGCCGCCCGCGGGCGGTGAGGAGTCGCTCTACCTGCGCCCCTTCATGATCGCCACCGAGGTGGGGCTGGGGGTCAAGCCCGCCGACGAGTACCTGTTCCTGCTGATCGCCTCGCCCGCCGGGGCGTACTTCCCGGGCGGGGTCAAGCCGGTCGACGTCTGGCTGTGTACGGACTTCACCCGCGCGGCGGTCGGCGGCACGGGCACCGCGAAGTGCGGCGGCAACTACGCCGCCTCGCTGCTCCCGCAGGCCCAGGCCGCCGCGCACGGCTGCGCCCAGGTCGCCTACCTCGACGCCGCCGAGAAGAAGTGGATCGAGGAGATGGGGGGCATGAACATGTTCTTCGTCTTCGCCTCCGGCGAGCTGGTCACCCCCGAGCTGTCGGGGTCGATCCTCGAGGGCGTCACCCGGCACTCGCTGCTGGTGCTGGGCAAGGAGATCGGCTGCGACGTCGTCGAGCGCCGGATCTCGGCGGACGAGTGGATCTCCGGCTGCGCGGACGGCACGATCACCGAGGTCTTCGCCTGCGGCACCGCCGCGGTGATCACCCCGATCGGCAACGTCAAGTACCAGGCGGGGGACGAGGTCCGCACCGTCGCGGTGGGGAACGGCGAGTCCGGCGCGGTCACCACCCGCCTGCGCGGCATCCTCACCGACATCCAGCGCGGCAAGGGCCACGACACCCACGGCTGGATGACCACCCTCTGACCCCGCGAGTCCCCGCTCCGGCCCCGCGAGTCCCGCGCTCGCGTGCGCGACCTGCGCTGAGCGCCGACTCCGTGGTCAGGGCGCCGTGACCAGCACCAGCAGTGTGGCCGCGGTGCCCAGCTCCGCGGCCGCACCGAGCACGTCCCCGCTCATCCCGCCGAACCGGCGGGCCGTGTGGGCGGACAGCCCGATCGTCACCAGCGCCGACAGCAGCACCGCGACAGGTCCCCGCCAGCCCGCGAACGCGTAGCCGGCCGCGGCGAGCACCGTCCACCACACCAACGGGACCCAGCGCGGCTGCGACCCGGCGACCGACGCGCCCAGCCCGCCCGGCCGGGCGGCAGGCACACCGCGGCGCGCGACCCAGCTGAACCCGACCCGGCCGACGGCGCACGCGAGCGCCCCGGCGGCGACGACCCGCCCCCCGCCCACCGAGGCGAGCCCCGCCGCCTGCGCCCCGAGCACGACCAGCAGCGTGACCACGGCGAACGGCCCCGCTCCGCCGTCCTTCATCGCGGCGAGCGCCCGTTCCGGCGGCCCGTAGGAGCCGAGCCCGTCCGCGGTGTCGGCGAGCCCGTCGACGTGCATCCCGCGGGTGGCCAGCGCGAGGAACCCG
Source organism: Pseudonocardia oroxyli (assembly GCF_900102195.1). Lineage (GTDB taxonomy): Bacteria > Actinomycetota > Actinomycetes > Mycobacteriales > Pseudonocardiaceae > Pseudonocardia > Pseudonocardia oroxyli. The sequence goes on along the minus strand of NZ_FNBE01000019.1, from coordinate 85,373 downwards.
ACCGCGAGCAGACCGGCGGCCGGCGAGGGAACCTCCGCAGCGCCGAGCCCCCACACCAGCAGCCCCGCGCACGCTCCGAGCACGCCGCCCACGACCGGCGCCCACCGCAGCGCCCCGGCGGCCTCCCCGCCCGACGGCGCCCCGGTCCGCACCGGCAGCACGGTCAACCAGCTCAGCGCCAGCGCGAGCGATCTCATGGGGCGCTACTCACCGCGCGCCCGGGAGGACTCGCGCACGAAGCGGACGACTCGCCGACACGGGGGACTCGCGGGGCTGGAGCGGGGGACTCGCGGCGCGGGCTCATCCGGTCACGGCGCGGACCGGGACGATGCCGCTGGACTCGGCGCTCGCCGTCTCGCCGAGCAGGCGCGCGGCGGCCTGGACGAGCGGGAGAACGGCGACGGCGCCGGTCCCGTCGCCCTGGCGGATCTGCAGGTCCAGCACCGGGACGAGCTGCAGGTTCTGCAGCACCAGCGTCATCGCGGGCTCGGGGGACTGCTGGGCCGCGAGCCACCACTGGTGGGCGCCGGGGGCCAGGTCGTCGGCGAGCAGGCCCGCCGCGCCGACCACCAGGCCGTCGAGCAGCACGGGGGTCCGGCGCAGCGCGGCCTGCACGAGGAACCCGGTCAGCACGGCGAGGTCCGCCCCACCGATCGTGCGCAGCAGGGCACGCGGGTCGCGGACGTGCGGTTTCGCGCGGCGCAGCGCGTCCCGGATGGCGGCGGCCTTGCGCATCCAGGCGTCGTCCCCGATCCCGGACCCGCGGCCCACGACCGCGACCGGCTCGGCCCCGGTGACGGCTGCGACCAGCGTCGACGCCGCCGTGGTGGCCCCGACCCCGAGCGAGGCGGGGACCAGCAGGTCGGCCCCGGAGTCGACCTCCTCGTCCGCGAGCGCGCGGCCGATCCGGATGCCCTCGGCGACCTCGGTGTCGCTCAGCGCGTCCTCGCGGTCGATGCGGCCGCTGCCGCGCCGCACCCGGTAGCGGTCCTGCCCCGGCAGCACGGCATCCCGGTCGAGGCCCGCGTCGATCACCCGCACCGACGCCCCGGCGACCGTCGCGGTGACGGCGACCGGCGCGGACTGCTCGAGGGTGGCGGCGACCTGCAGCGCCGTGACGTCCGCGGCGTAGGCCGAGACGCCGGCCGCGGCGATCCCGTGGTCGGCGGCCACGACCACCACCCGGGCGCGGGCGGGCGGGCGCGGCGGGCACCGGCCCTGCAGCGAGGTCAGCCAGAGTCCCAGGTCGGCGAGCACGCCGAGGCTGCCCGCCGGGATCGCCAGCCCGTCCAACCGCGCGACGGCCTGGTGGCGCGCCTCGAGATCGGGCGCGGGGACCGGGGGGAACGGCGCAGGCTCGGTCGGGGTGGGGGACTCCGGGCTCTCGCTCACGGCACCTTCCTACCGTCCACCCGTCGGGACCCGGTCGGTGGCCCACCGACCGGGGTCACGCCCGCTTCAACCACAGCGGCAGCCCCGCCACGAGCAGCACCACCTCGTCGCACACCTGGGCGAGCGCCGCGTTGAGCGCGCCGAGCTCGTCCCGGAACACCCGACCGGCGCGGGTGGGGGGCACCACCCCGAGCCCCACCTCGGCGGAGACCAGGACGAGCCGGTCCCCGGCGAACCTGCGCACCGCCTCCACCAGAGGGGACACGTCGATCGTGGCCGCGGGATCGGACCAGGCGCCGGCGTCGTCGAGCAGGCCGGTGACCCAGGTGGCGAGGTCGTCGACCAGCACCGGACCGGGACGGGCGAGCTCGACCGGCAGGTCCGGGGACTCGACGGTCGTCCAGGACGGCGGCCTGCGGGCGACGTGGCGGGCGATGCGGGCGTCCCAGTCCGCGTCGTCCGGGTAGCGGCGGGCCGTGGCGAGGTAGCGGACGGGGGCGTCCGCAGGCAGCAGCGCCTCCGCGTGCGCCGACTTGCCGGACCGGGTCCCGCCGAGGACGAGGGTCCGCACCGGCGGGGTCGTCAGGAGATCGTGGCGCCGCGCTGCACCCTGGGCTTGGGCACCCGCAGCCTGCGCAGCTGCGAGGCCCGGGTGAACGCGTACCACCCGGTGCCGAGTCCGCTGATCTTCTCGTTCGGGAACTTGGCCCGCGCCTGCTTCGTGGTCCGCATCCCCAACAGCACGCCCTCGGTCACCATGACCGCCAGCGCGACCAGCGAGAACAGGCTCAGGTACTGCTGCACCGACGGGATCGGCAGCAGCACCGAGATCAGCACGATCACCGCGAGCGGCATGAACAGGCCCATGATGTGCGGCCGCGAGTCCACGACGTCTCGGATGTAGGCCTTGACCGGCCCGCGGTCGCGGGGGAGGAGCACGCGCTCGTCGCCCGCGTCCATCCGCTTGCGACGCTCCAGCGCGGCGGCACGGCGGGCGTCCTTCGACGGCCGGTTGGCCCGGGCCCGCTTCGACGCCTCCCGCTGCGTGGTCGGCGGCGGGGCCACCGGACCGCGCTTGACGCCCTGGGCGTCCCGGCGCTTCGGCGTGGGCCGGCCCTTGCCCTCCGTCCAGCGGGGATCCTTGGGCTTCTGCGCAACGGCAGTGTCGACCGTCTCGGACTGGGTCTTCGCGGCCTCGTCATCGCCACGGCGCAGGAACCTCACAGCTCGACAGGGTACGGGCGATACGGTGCGCGGTGTGCGCGTGGTCGTCGCTCCGGACTCCTTCGGCGGAACACTCAGCGCCCCGGCCGCCGCCGCGGCGATCGCGGAGGGGTGGCGGCGCGCGGTGCCGGACGCCGTGGTGGACCTGGTCCCGCTGGCCGACGGCGGCACCGGGTTCGTCGACGTGCTGCACGCGGGCCTGGGCGGGACCCTGCACGAACCGCAGGTCACCGGCCCGTTCGGCGCGCCCGTGACCGCGCCGTGGCTGCAGGTCGGGCAGACCGCGTACGTCGAGTCCGCCGCCGCCTGCGGCCTGCACCACGTGCCGCGAGCGCAGCGGACCCCCGAGGTCGCAGGCTCGGTGACGACCCACGGCGTCGGCGAGCTGCTCCTGCGGGCGGTCGAGGCGGGGTGCACGGAGGCCGTGATCGGGCTCGGCGGCTCCGCGACGACGGACGGCGGCGCGGGGATGTACGCCGCCCTCGGCCTCGGCCCGCTGGACGCCGAGGGGGCGCCGCTGCCGCCGGGCGGCCGGGCACTGGGCCGCGCGGCGCGCCTGGCCGAGCCCCCCGGGTCCCCGCTCGCCGGGCTGCGGCTGGTCGCCGCCTCGGACGTCGACAACCCCCTGCTCGGCCCGCACGGCGCCGCGGCGGTGTTCGGGCCGCAGAAGGGGGCGGACGCCGCGACCGTCGAGGCCCTGGACGCCGCGCTGGCGCACTGGGCGGACCTGCTGCTCCGAGAGGTCCGGGACGAGCCCGCCGCGGGTGCCGCCGGCGGGCTCGGTGCCGCGCTGCTGGCGCTCGGGGCGCGCGTGGAGTCGGGGGCGGGGCTCGTGCGGGCCCTGCTGGGCCTGGACCAGGCGCTCGACGCCGTCGCCGCCGAGGGCGGGGTCGCGATCACCGGTGAGGGCAGCTTCGACTGGCAGTCGCTGCGCGGCAAGCTCATCACGGCCGTCGCGTCGGCGGCGGCGGAACGCGGCGTACCGTGCGTGGTGTTGGCCGGGCAGGTCGCCGTCGGGAGGCGGGAGGCCGCCGCGGCCGGGGTGGACGCCGCGTACGCGGTCGCCGAGCACGCGGGCGGGGTGGAGGCGTCGATGGCGGACCCCGCCGGGACCCTCGCCGCCCTGGCCGAGCACGTCGCCCGCCGGTGGGGGGCGTGATCCGGATCACCGCGAACGTGATGTCCCGCGAGGGCCTACACTGGGAACAGTTCGACCGCGAGCGTTGTTGGAGGAGTTCATGACCGTCGAGAACACCGTCGAGGCCGGGTCGACCACCGAGACCCACGGCGTCGAGCTGACCGACACCGCGGCGCTCAAGGCGCGGTCCCTGCTCGAGCAGGAGGGCCGCGACGACATGCACCTGCGGATCGCGGTGCAGCCGGGAGGCTGCGCGGGCCTGCGCTACCAGCTCTTCTTCGACGACCGCTCGCTGGACGGGGACCTGTTCCGCGACTTCAGCGGTCTCAAGGTGGGCGTCGACCGGATGAGCGCGCCGTACCTGCAGGGCGCGGTGATCGACTTCGTCGACACCATCGAGAAGCAGGGCTTCACGATCGACAACCCGAACGCGGGCGGTTCCTGCGCCTGCGGCGACAGCTTCAACTGAGTCTTCGCCCACGTCGCCCCCGTGCTCAGCACGGGGGCTTCGTCATGTCCGGGAGCAGCCTGCGGAAGGAACCTCGGCGCTGCCGTAAGGTCACCTCACGTGCGCATCGCCGTCACCGGATCCATCGCGACCGACCACCTCATGCACTTCCCGGGGAGGTTCGCCGACCAGCTCGTGGTCGACCAGCTCGACCGCATCTCGCTGTCCTTCCTGGTCGACGAGCTGACGATCAAGCGCGGCGGGGTCGCGGGCAACATCGCCTACGCCCTCGGCGTGCTGGGGCAGTCGCCCGTGCTCGTCGGCGCCGTGGGCGCGGACTTCGCCGACTACCGCTCGTGGCTGGACCGCCACGGCGTCGACACCTCCGGCGTGCACGTGTTCCCGGACGTCCACACCGCGCGCTTCGTCTGCACCACGGACGACGACATGCGCCAGATCGCGTCGTTCTACGCGGGTGCCATGTCCCGGGCCCGGGACATCGAGCTGCAGCCCGTCGCCGACCGCGTCGGCCCGCTGGACCTGGTGCTGATCGGCGCCAACGACCCCGAGGCGATGCTGCGGCACACCGACGAGTGCCGCACCCGCGGCATCCCGTTCGCCGCGGACCCCTCGCAGCAGCTCGCCCGCATGGAGGGCCCGGAGATCAAGCGGCTCGTCTCGGGCGCGCGATACCTGCTCACCAACGACTACGAGTGGGAGCTCCTGCTCAAGAAGACCGGCTGGACCGCCGAGGACGTCGCCGCCGAGGTCGAGATCCGGATCACCACGCTGGGCGAGAAGGGCGTGCAGATCGTCGGCCGGGACGGGACCGCCCTCGAGGTCGGCGTCGTGCCCGAGACGGCGAAGGTCGACCCCACCGGCGTCGGGGACGCGTTCCGCGCGGGCTTCCTCGCCGGGACCGCCCAGGGCCTGTCCCTGGAGCGGGCCGCCCAGCTCGGCTCCCTGGTGGCGGTGCACGTCCTGGAGACCGACGGCCCGCAGGAGTGGCGCTGGGACCGCGCGCAGGCCCTCACCCGCCTGGAGGCCGCCTACGGCCCCGACGCGGCCGCGGAGATCACCGCCGCCCTCACCTGACCGTGAGCGGCGATAGTCGCTATGGCGACTATCGCCGCTCACGATCAGATCTGGATCGGGTAGTGCGGCTCCGGGACGTCCACCTCGATGCGGCGCTCCACGAAGATGCCGTACCAGATCAGGAACACCAGGAGCGTCCAGATCCGGCGCGAGTGGTCCACCGGCCCCTCGCGGTGCGCGTCGAGCATCTGCTGGACGGCGGGCAGGTCCACCAGGTGGCCCGCGCCGGAGTCCCGGATGACGTCTCGCGCCCAGGAGTACATCTCGTCCCGCAGCCAGTGCCGGATCGGCACCGGGAAGCCCAGCTTGCGCCGGTTCAGCACGTGGGCCGGGACGATCGAGGCCAGCGCCCCGCGCAGCGCGTACTTCGTGGTCCCGTTCGAGCCGCCGGTGATCTTCTGCGACATCGGCAGGGACGAGGCGATCCGGAAGACCTCCGGGTCCAGGAACGGCACCCGCAGCTCGAGCGAGTTGGCCATGGTCATCTTGTCGGCCTTGACCAGGATGTCGCCGCGCAGCCAGGTGAACAGGTCCACGTGCTGCATCCGCGCGACCGGGTCCCACTTCTCGGACTCCGCGTAGTGCCGCGCGGTGACGTCGGTGTGGGACACGCGCGGGTCGTACTGGCGCAGGATCGAGTGCAGCTGGTCGTCCCGGAAGATCCGGGCGTTTCCGTAGTAGCGGTCCTCGAGATCCAGCGAGCCGCGGCGCAGCAGGTCCTTGCCGCGCATCCCCTCGGGCAGCCGCCTGCTCGCGCGCCCCAGGAGGGGGCGCAGGGCGCCGGGCACCTTCTCGAACGGGGCCAACGACGTCGGCTCCCGGTAGATCGTGTAGCCGCCGAACAGCTCGTCGGCCCCCTCGCCGGACAGCACGACCTTGACGTGCTGGCGGGCCTCGCGGGCGATGAACCACAGCGGGACGAGCGCGGGGTCGGCCACCGGGTCGTCGAGGTACCAGACGATGAGCGGCAGGGCCTCCATCATCTCGTCCGGCTTCACGGTGCGGACCACGTGCTTGACGCCGATCGCCGCGGCGGACTCGGCGGCGACGTCGACCTCCGAGTAGCCCTCGCGCTCGAACCCGGTGGTGAAGGTGATCAGGTCCGGGTTGTGCTCCTTGGCCAGCGCCGCGATCGCGGTGGAGTCGATGCCGCCGGAGAGGAACGCGCCGACCGTCACGTCCGCGCGCATGTGCTTGGCCACGGAGTCCCGGATCACCTCGGTGATCTCGCCGTGCACGATCGACTCGGCCTGCGGGCTCGCCGGGGTGTGCGAGGGGATCGAGACGAACTTCGGGTGGAAGTACCGGGTGGCGACGGGCTGCCCGCCCGGGCGCACCGTGGCGTACGTCCCGGACTCGACGCGCCCGATCGCGCGATGCAGCGTCTCCGGCTCCGGGACGTACTGCAGGATCAGGTAGTGCTGCAGGGCGGCCGGGTCCAGCTCGTCCGAGCTGCCGATGCCCAGCTCCGGGGCCAGCTCCAGCAGGCTCTTCTTCTCGCTGGCGAACGCGACCCCGGTCGGCCCCGTCGACAGGAACAGCGGCTTGATGCCGAACGGGTCCCGCGCGACGAACAGCTCCCGCCGCGCGGAGTCCCAGATCGCGAACGCGAACATGCCGCGCAGCCGCGTGACGGCCTCGGGGCCCCAGTGGTGGAAGGCCGCGACGATCGCCTCGGTGTCGCCCTCGGTCGCGAACTCCGCGCCCAGCTCGGCCAGCTCGGCCCGCAGCTCGAGGTAGTTGTAGACCTCGCCGTTGAAGGCGATGGTGTACCGCCCCGTGTCCGGGCCCGACGGCGGCCAGTGCAGCGGCTGGTGGGAGCCCGCCACGTCGATGATCGACAGGCGGTTGAAGCCGAGCACGACGTCGTCGTCGTGCCAGGTCCCACTCTCGTCCGGGCCCCGGTGTCGTTGGCACCGCAGCGCCCCGGCGATCGCCTCGACCCGGGAGGGCGCATCGCCGTCAGAGGTCAGCAGTCCCAGCAGTCCGCACACAGCGAGTCAGTATGCCCAGCCCGCCCCGCCGCCCCCCGGACGGGTCACGGTCGGGTCACGCGACACCCGGGGGCGCGCCGATCCGATCTGCTCGGCTAGTCTCTACACGTGGTCGAAGGTCCGCCCCGTCCCGAACGTGCGGATCATCGACCGGAGTTGCGGTCTTCGCAGCTCAGCGCACGTAGCGACGCGAACGGCGTGGCACACCACCACGCAGGACGAGGGGAAGGCGGCGGGCCAGTGGGCCGATCGGAGCGCACCAGCGTGCGGCGAGGTTCACGCCGTACCGGATGGGTTCGGGCGGCGAAGCTCGCCGGACTCGGAGTGCTGGCCATGCCGCTCCTGGCGGGCTGCTCGGTGGAGGAGGTCATCCGCTTCGGCTGGCCCGTGGGCGTCACGCCCGAGGCCACCCAGATGCGGCACCTGTGGACGTGGTCGGCCATCGCCGCCCTCGTCGTGGGCGTGGTCACGTGGGGCGCCATGTTCTGGGCGGTGGTCTTCCACCGCAAGAAGAAGGGTGACGACGGGTCGATCCCGCGGCAGACGCAGTACAACCTGCCGGTCGAGATCGTCTTCACCGTGATCCCGACGATCATCGTCGCGGTGCTCTTCGGCTTCACCGTCTCGGTGCAGAACTACGTCGACAAGGACGTCCCGGCCGACATGGCGGTCGACGTCACCGGCTTCCAGTGGAACTGGGCGTTCACCTACCCGGACGAGGTCGCGGCGGACGGCAAGCCCGTCGAGACCATCGGCACGGCGCAGACCATCCCGCTGCTGGTCCTGCCCACGGACACGTCCATCCAGTTCACCATCGCCTCGAACGACGTGATCCACTCGTTCTACGTGCCGGAGTTCCTCTTCAAGCGGGACGTGTTCCCGATGCCGGAGAAGAACGACACCGACAACGTGTTCGTCATCGACCGCATCGAGCAGGAGGGTGCCTTCGTCGGGCGGTGTGCCGAGCTCTGCGGCACCTACCACGCCTCGATGAACTTCGAGGTCAGGGCGCTGAACCCGGGCCTCTACGAGCGCTACATCGACCTCCGCAAGCAGAACAACCCGGCGACGGGCGAGCTGTACACCGCGCAGGAGGCGCTGTCCTCGCTGAACTGTGGCCAGTGGTGCGCGCCGGAGGCGATCACGACCACGCCGTTCACCGGCCGCGGCCAGCAGTACGCGCCGCTGCCGCAGGCGTCCGGGAGCTGAGGGAGAGCAATGAAGGTCGAGTCCCGGATCTTCGAGATCTGCACGGCGTTCTTCTTCGTCGCCGCGATCGTCTACACGATCCTGACCCACGAGGCCGTCGGCATCGCCGCGCTGTTCCTCACGGGTGGGCTGTCGCTGATCATCGGTACGTACTTCCGGTTCGTCTCGCGGCGGCTCGAGGAGCGCCCCGAGGACAACCCGGACGCCGAGGTGTCCGACGGCGCGGGCGAGGTCGGGTTCTTCTCGCCCGGCTCCTACTGGCCGATCGGCGTGGCGTTCTCGGCGGCGCTGATGGGTGTGGCGCTGGCGTTCTTCTTCGTCTGGCTGATGATCATCGCCGGCGTGCTGCTGCTGCTCGCCATCGGCGGCCTGGTGTTCGAGTACCACATCCGGCCCGCCACGCACTGAGCCGTCCCACAGTTTCACGCATCATGGAGCCACAACTGTCGTTCTCGACGCTCGAAACGACGGTTGTGGCTCCATGATGCGCGTGGTTACAGGGCGCGGTGCATGATGTGGAGGCCCACCAGGCCTTGCGTCGGGTGGCGGAAGGCCTCGGGGATGGTGCCGACGATCTCGAAGCCCAGCGAGCGCCAGAGGCCGACCGCCCGGGTGTTGGCCTCGACCACGGCGTTGAACTGCATGGCGCGGTAGCCGCGCCGCCGCGCCTCGACGAGCGTGGCCTCCGCGAGCCCCCGGCCGACGCCGCCGCCCGCCCGGTCCGGGTCGACCATGAACCCGGCGTTGGCCACGTGGTCGCCGAGCCCGGGTTGCACGGGCTTGAGCAGCGCCGTGCCGACGGCTACCTCGTCGACCTCCGCGACGAGCGTCACCGCGGGCGCGGGCGGCATCCAGAGCGCACGGGCCTGCGCCTCCGGGGTGTCCGGCGCCCACGTGTAGGTGTCACCGCTCGCGACGACGCGGTGCCAGATGGGCCAGATCGCGGGCCAGTCCTGCGGGCCCGCGACCCGGACCCGCAGGTCAACCACGTGCAGCGGGACCCAGCGCGTCCCGGGCGATGATCACCTGTTGGATCTGGCTGGTGCCCTCGTAGATCCGGAAGAGCCGCGCGTCCCGGAAGAACCGCTCCACGGCGACACCGCGCATGTACCCGGCGCCGCCGTGCACCTGCACGGCCCGGTCCGCGACCCGGCCCACCATCTCGGAGCAGAAGTACTTCGCCGCCGACGGACCTGCGATCCGGTCCGTGCCCGCGTCGAACGCCCGCGCGGTCTCCATGACCAGCGCGCGCCCGGCCAGGTGGTCGGTCACCGAGTCCGCGACGAGACCCTGGATGAGCTGGAAGCGGGCGATCGGGGCGCCGCCCTGCTCCCGGGTCTTCGCGAACTCGGTGGTCTCGTGGACGAGCCGCGCGGCCATGCCGGTGCAGACCGCCGCGATGTGCAGCCGCCCGTGGGCGAGACACTTCGCCGCGATCTGGAAGCCGGTGTCGACACCCTCGTCGCCGCCGACCAGGTTCTCGTGCGGCACCCGCACGCCGTCCAGGTGGACGTCCGCGGTCCAGGCACCCGCCTGACCCATCTTCGCGTCCTTGGGGCCGACCGACAGCCCGGGTGTGTCCTTGGGCACCAGGAAGGCAGAGATGCCGCGGTTGCCCCGGGCCTCGGGGTTGGTACGTGCGAAGACCATGATCACGTCGGCGACGGGGGAGTTGGTGATGTAGCGCTTGGTCCCGTCGAGGACCCACTGATCGCCGTCGCGCGTCGCCCGAGTGGCCAGGGCCGACGGATCGGAGCCCGCGTCCGCCTCGGTCAGCCCGAAGCTGGCCGTGACCTCGCCGGACGCCAGCCGCGGCAGCCAGGCCTTCTTCTGCTCCTCGGTGCCGCCCTCCATCAGGACGTGCCCGGCGATCCCGTTGTTCGTGCCGAACAGCGACCGCAGCGCCGGGGTGGTCCAGCCGAGCTCCATGGCCAGCTGCACCTCCTCGACGGAGTTCAGTCCCAGGCCGCCGTACTGCTCGGGGATGGTGAAGCCGTAGAGGCCCATCTCCTTGCACTGGGCGACGATCCCCTCCGGGATCGCGTCCTCCTCCTCGATACGGCCCTCCAGCGGCACCACCTCGGTTCGGACGAACTCCCGTACCGAGCCCAGGATCGCCTGCAGGTCGTCGACGTCCACGTCGCGCCCTCCTCTCGTGTCGTCCCTACCGGACGGTAGCTCAGCGGGTCCGGAAGCTCAGCGGGTCCGGATCAGCGCACGACGGCGAGCACGAACCCGTCGTAGCCCTTCGCGCCCACGGTCTGCAGCGCGGTGGCGTCCACCCGGGTGTCCGCGTGCAGCGCCTCGAACATCCGGCGGGTGCCCTCGACCCGGTCGTCTCCGCCCGCGGTCGCCACCTGCCCGCCGCGGATCACGTTGTCCACCACGATTACCGTGCCCGGCCGCCCCAGCCGGATCGCGTGCTCGACGTAGGCCGCGTTGTTCTGCTTGTCCGCGTCGACGAACACCAGGTCGAACGGCCCATCCAGGGTGGTCAGGGTCTCCAGGGCGGGGCCGACCCGCACCTCGACGAGGTCCGCCACGCCCGCCGCGGCCAGGTTCGCCCGGGCGACCTCGGCGTGGCGGGGGTCGAACTCGCACGTGACGAGCTCTCCGTCCGCGGGCAGCGCCCGGGCCAGCTCGATCGTGGAGTAGCCGCCGAGCGTGCCGATCTCGAGGATCCGGCGGGCCCCGGTGATCCGGGCCAGGAGCTGCAGGAACCGGCCCTGGGTGGGGGACACGTCGATCGCGGGCAGCCCCGCCTCCCGGTTGTGCGCCAGGGCGCGCCCGAGCGTATCGTCCGCAGGCAGCAGCGACTGCTCCAGGTACTCGTCGACCGTGCGCCAGGTGCTCTCGTCCATGCCCCCACCCTGGCCCACCCACCCCCGCGCTGCCACGATCCCGCGCTGCCACGATCCCGCGCTGCCACGATCCCGCGTCTCCCACCCGAGCGTGACGAGAGCGCTCTCGCGATCGCGCTCCGGTGACGATGGGGTCGCGGGCGGCCGCCGGGCGTCACCTGAGCGTCGTCGCGCTCGCTCTCCTGCCACCCTCGCCAGACGTGCGCCGCGCTCGCGTCCTCGCGCCGGTGAGGAGCGCCGGCCGTCACCGGGCGCGTTCCCGTGCCGCTCGGGCGGCGAGGGTCACGCGAGCGCGGTCCGCGGTGCGCGCACGTGACCCTCGCCGGTCAGCTGATCAGGGCCAGGGGTTCGGGCGCGGGCTTGGGTGCGCGACGCGGCCGGGGGACCCGTGGCGGTGGTGCGGGCGTGGCCGCGAGCTCCGGGAGGCGGCGGCCCGCGGCGCGGAACAGCACGGCGGTCCAGGTGCGGAAGGGACGCCAGGCCTCGGCGATCCGGGCGAGGTCCGGCGCCGACGCCGGGCCGCCGAGGCCGTACCCCGCCCCGACCAGCGCGGCCAGTCTCGGTTCGTCGTCGACCAGGGCGTCCTGGGCGCCTGCGGCGCGCAGGTGGACCAGAGCCGCGGCGAACGGCCCCAGTCCCCGCACCTCACGGAGCCGGGCCCGCACCTCGGCCGGGTCGCCCTCCCGGATCGCCACCGGGTCGAACACCGCGTCCTGGGCGGCGCGGGCCACCGCACGCAGCCGCTCCTGCTTGGTCTCGTTCAGGCCCGGCACCGACTCGGCGGCCAGCACCTGCGCCGGGGTGGGCAGCGCGGCCATCTCGACCCCCGCCACCCTCACCCGCCGGCCGAGCTCGCGGGCGATCCGGTCCCGGGCCCGCAGCGCCTGCCCGCGCCCCCAGCGCTGGGTGATCACGCACCACGCCGCGGCTTCGTAGGGCGAGGCGAACAGGACGGGCCGCAACCCGGGCGCCGCCGCCTGCAGCCGCCCGACCAGCGGGTCCCGCTCGCCGACCTCGGCGAACGCCTCTCCGTCGCCGTCCAGCGAGAGCATCCGGGCGACCTGCTCCCGCACCGGTTCGACGGCCTCTCCCGGGTCCAACCCGCTGACGGTCCCGCGCAGCGCCCGCCCCGGCCAGGATCCTGCCCCCGGCCCGTCGTCCGCCCAGCGGAGCGCCACGCCGACCTGCCCGCGCAGGTCGTCTCGGCAGAAGGCGAGGCGCAGCACGCCCTCGCCCGGGTCGAAGTCCCCGCCGCCGGGCCAGTCGCCCGCGGGCTCGGCGGCGCGGCCGAACGTGCCCGCCTCCAGCAGGGAGAACGGGCCGCGCGGGGTGACGGTGAACTCTCGCGTCGCCGCGGTGTGGATACCTGTCGTCTCGGTCATGTCGACACCGTGCCGGCGACCCCCGACAGTTCCGGCGAACCCGCTCCCGGTTGTCCACACCCGTTGCTCCGACCGGTGGTGAAGCAGCTGCATGACCTCCGCCGGGGGTGCCCGGTGGGCTAGAGAGGAGGGACCGACAGCGACGTCAGGGGTGGGCAGCATCGTGGGTACAGCCGAGTACGACCTCGTGGTCCGGGGTGGCACGGTGGTCGACGGGAACGGAGGGGCCCCGCGGACCGCGGACGTCGCTGTGTCCGGGGACCGGATCGTGGTGGTCGGGCGCGTCGCGGGCACCAGCGCGCGGGAGATCGCGGCCGAGGGGCCGTGGTGGCGCCCGGGTTCGTCGACATCCACACCCACTACGACGGGCAGGCGACCTGGGAGAGCCGGTTGCAGCCGTCGCCCTGGCACGGGGTCACCACGGTGGTGGCGGGGAACTGCGGGGTCGGGTTCGCACCCGCCCTGCCGGAACACCGGCACCGGCTGATCGACCTGATGGAGGGGGTCGAGGACATTCCCGGGATCGCCCTGCACGAGGGTCTGCCGTGGTCCTGGCTGACCTTCCCGAGTACCTCGACGTGCTCGCGGCCCGGTCGTACGACGTCGCCCTCGCCGTGCAGGTCCCGCACGCCGCGCTGCGGGTGCACGCGATGGGGGAGCGCGCCGCCGCGCACGAGGAGGCCACCGCCGACGAGGTCGCGATGATGGCGAAGCTGGCGGTCGAGGCCGTCCGGGCGGGTGCGCTGGGCTTCTCGACGTCTCGGACCCTGAACCACAAGAGCACCGGCGGCGAGCTCATCCCGTCCTACGGGCTCGGCGCCGACGAGCTCGTCGCGATCGCGCGGGCGGTCGGCGAGACCGGTACCGGGGTGTTGCAGCTGGTCAGCGACTTCCCCGAGCCCGAGCAGGAGTTCGAACTGCTGCGGAGGATGGCGGCGGTGTCGGGGCGCCCGCTGTCCTTCTCGCTGCTGCAGTTCGTCCAGGACCCGCAGCGGCACAAGGCCATCCTGCGGATGATGGAGCAGGCGCGGGCGGACGGGCTGGAGATCCGGGCGCAGGTGGCGGCCCGTCCCGTCGGGCTGATCATGGGGTTGGAGAACACGCTCAACCCGTTCATGGAGAACCCGGAGTGGCAGAAGCTCGGCGGCCTCACCCCGCCCGAGCAGGCGGCGCGGATGCGGGAGCCGCACGTGCGGGAGGCGATCCTCGCCGCGCACACCGGCCAGAAGAACCGCTCCCGGCTCGGTGGCGGCGCGATCGCGGCGTTCCACCTGATGTACGAGCTCACGGACCCGCCGAACTACGAGCCCTCGACCGAGGACTCGCTGGTGAAGCGGGCCGCGCGCGCCGGTCGTACCCCGGTGGAGCTCGCCTACGACATCGTCGCGGGCGAGGGCATGATCTACCTCGTCGGCGCGAACTACGTGCACGGCGACCTCGACGACGTGCACGAGATGCTCGTCCACGACCAGACCGTCCCGGGCCTGTCGGACGGTGGCGCGCACGTCAGCACGATCTGTGACGGCAGCTTCCCGACGACCCTGCTCACGCACTGGACCCGGGACCGCGACGGTGCGCGGATCCCGCTCGAGTACATCGTGGCGCAGCAGGCCCGGGACACCGCGCGCGCCGTGGGACTCACCGACCGCGGCGTGCTCGCCCCGGGCTACCGCGCCGATCTCACCGTCATCGACCTGGCGAACCTGACGCTGCGCAAGCCGGAGATGCACGCCGATCTCCCCGCGGGCGGCCGCCGCCTGCTCCAGCGGGCCGACGGTTACCTGCACACCGTCGTCGCAGGTCAGGAGACCTACGCCGACGGCGTGGAGACCGGTGCGCTGCCCGGTCGGCTGCTGCGGGGCGCCGCTAGCGGATCAGGTCCCGGGCGATGGCGAGCGCGGCGGCGCCGCGCTCGTCGTCCGACCCGTCGATCCCGTCGGTGTGGAAGGCGCCGAGGTGGATCGCGATCAGCGAGAGCCGGAAGCGGAGCTGGTCCTCGGTCGAGCCGTCCTTCGGGGTGAGCACCTCGATGAGGGCGCCGAAGCGCTTCTTCATGTCCGCGCCCACCGCGAGGTCCTTGAAGGTGGCCTGGCCCTCCTGGACGAACCGGATCAGCTGCGCGGCGGACTCGCCCGCGTAGAGCTGCTGGTAGCGACGCAGAGCCTCCCGGTGCGTCGCACGCCCGGCGGGCTGGGCCCGCGCCCACTCGACGATGCCGTCGATCCCCGCTCCCACCTCGTCGAAGAGGCTGGTGAGGATCTCCTCCTTCGTCTTGAAGTGGTAGTAGACGGCGGCCTTGGTGATGCCCAGCCGCTCGGCGATCTCCCGCAGCGACGTCTTGTCGTAGCCCTGCTCCGCGAACAACTCCAGCGCGACCCCCCGGATCTGGGATCGCGTGTCCGTCCGCCGCTCGTCCGCCACCGACATGATCGCCATCCTCTCACGGTGATCCGGCTTACTTGCCGACCGGCTAGTGAACCGTGCTAGCCTGTCGGCAAGTAGCTTACCAGCCGCCCGGCTAGTACGGACGGAAGACGAGGACGGATCACATGACACAGGCCGTCGGGCGGCACCGGATGCCGGAGCCCGCCTTCGCGCAACCGCGCACCCCGCGCGAGATCTACACCGTGATGGCCGGGCTGATGCTGGCCATGCTGCTCGCCATGCTGGACAACATGATCGTCGGCACCGCCATGCCGACGATCGTGGGCGAGCTCGGCGGGCTGGCCCACCTGTCGTGGGTGGTCACCGCGTACGCGCTGGCCACGGCCGTCGCCACCCCGATCTGGGCCAAGCTCGGCGACCTGTGGGGCCGCAAGGGCGTGTTCATGGCGTCGATCGTGGTGTTCCTGATCGGGTCGGCCACCTCGGGGCTCGCGCAGAACATGGGCGAGCTGATCGGGTTCCGCGCGCTGCAGGGCATCGGCGCGGGCGGCCTGATGGTCGGCGCGATGGCGATCATCGGGGACCTGGTCCCCCCGCGCGACCGGGGCCGCTACCAGGGCCTGATGGCCGCGGTCATGCCGATCGCGTTCGTCGGCGGCCCGCTGCTCGGCGGGTTCCTCACCGACAACTTCAGCTGGCGCTGGGCCTTCTACATCAACATCCCGCTGGGCGTCCTCGCGCTCGTCGTCATCTGGTTCACGATGAAGCTCCCGGTGCGCAGGCGGGAGGCGCGGATCGACTGGCGCGGCGCGGGGCTGCTGGCCGTGGCCATCTCGTCGCTGACCCTGCTCACCAGCTGGGGCGGCACCGAGTACGCCTGGGGCTCGTGGCAGATCGTGGGCCTGGGGGTGCTGGCCGTCGTCGCGGCGGTGCTCTTCGTGCTCGCCGAGCGCACGGTCGCCGAGCCGATCCTGCCGCTCGGGCTCTTCTCGTCGCGGAACTTCACCGCGGCGGTCGTGCTCACCTTCCTGGCGGGCTTCGCGATGTTCGGCGCGGTCACCTTCCTGCCGCAGTACCAGCAGATCGTGCAGGGCGCCTCGGCGACCGACTCGGGCCTGCTGCTCCTGCCGCTGATGGCGGGCATGCTGGTCACGTCGCTGGCGGGCGGCCAGTTCGTCACCCGGACCGGGCACTACCGATGGCTGTTGATCATCGGCTCGTTCGTGATGGCGGGCGGGCTGTTCCTGCTCTCCACGATGGGGGTGGGCACCAGCACGCTGACCAGCTCGCTGTTCATGGTCGTGCTCGGCGTCGGGATGGGCTTCCTGATGCAGACCACCATGCTCGTCGTGCAGAACTCGGTGGAGATGAAGGACATGGGCGCGGCCAGCGGCGCGGCCACCCTGTTCCGGACGATCGGCGGCTCGCTGGGCGTCTCCCTCCTGGGCACGCTCTACGCCACGCGCCTCGAGTCGTCGCTGGCAGACCAGCTCGGCGCGGCCGCGGGCGGGCAGGTGGCGGGCGGTCAGCTCACGCCGGCGATGTTGGCCCAGCTGCCCGCCCCGATCCGCGAAGCCTTCCAGGCCGCGGTGGCGAGCGGTGTCGGCTCGGCGTTCCTGTGGGCGAGCGTGGTGGCGCTGGTCGCGATCGTCGCGGCCGTCGTGATCCGGCAGGTGGCGCTGCGCAGCGCGGCTGACTCGGTCGCCGCGCACGCACCGGAGCCGGTCGCGGTCTGACCCGTTTCGCGTGAGCGGCCCGCACCGTCGTGTGTGGGCCGTTCCGCATTCGTCACCCGGACGGGCGGACCGGGGCCGATGGTGCCCGTCCGTGTGATGACGACTGCGGGGCGTGTCCAGCAGAGTTCCTCTCGATCAGTCGACACGACCGTTCGGGGGAACGAGCGATGGCACTGCGTGAGCGTTCGGGTTCACGTTCCGTGAAGGGGCGCCATCGGGCGGCGCCTGCGTCCGCCCGGGTCGCCGTGCCGGACCAGCGGACCTCGCACCGCTGGACGAGCGTCGAGGCGGAGGAGTGGGCAGCCCGCCGCGCGCGGTGGGTGGAGCGGATCCCGGCGCCGCGCCGTGCCGCGGACCCGGTCGTGATCCCCGGGCCGCGTCGGGCGGGGGACGAGGGCGGGGCCCGGGGTGCCGTCGGCGGTGCGCGGATCGAGGCGGCCCGGGTCGCCTCGGCCGGCCTCGCGGGCGCCCGGCTCGCGACGGCGATGCTCGCCCGCGCGACGGTGCGCGAGCCGGGGCTGCGGCGTGCCGACCGTGCCGCCGCGCGTGCCACCGTCCGGGATTCTGAGCCCGGCGTGCAGGAGCCGACCGCCGATCCGTGGGGCCGCCGACCCCTTCCGGTCCGGTACCGCCCGCTGCCGCGGCGCCGGCGGCGGATGACGGGGCTGTGGATCCTGCTCGCGGTGCTGCTCGTGGCCACGGTCGGCGCGATCCCGTCGGCCCTGCGCGACCCGGCGGTCCGGGCCACCGCGAACACGGGGGGCCCGGCCGTCGAGAACCTCGGTGGGGGAGCGGGCGGAGGGGGCGGCCCCGTCGCCCCGGCGCCCGCCGAGTTCACCGACCAGCTACCGGACGGCCGGGCCCAGACCGCGATCGACGCCGCACTGGGGCAGCTCGGCGTCCCGTACCAGTGGGGCGGCAACGGCCCCGGCGCAGGCGACACCGGCTTCGACTGCTCCGGCCTCACCGCCTTCGCGTACGCCGCGGCGGGCATCGCGCTCCCCCGCACGGCGCACACCCAGTACGTGGCGGGCCCGCACGTCCCCGCGGACGCCCCCCTGCAGCCCGGCGACCTGGTCTTCTACGGCAGCCCGTCGGCGGTCTACCACGTCGGGATCTACCTGGGGGACGGGAAGATGGTCAACGCCCCGAACTACGACCAACCGGTCCAGGTGTCGCACTACCGCTGGCGCGGGGACGAGTACCTGGGCGCGACCCGGCCGGCCGCGACCGGTGAGCGCCGCACGGGTCTGCTGGAGTACCTGCCCGAGCCCCGGACCGTGGAGGGTTGGCCGCGCAGCTTCGACGCACCCCGCGCCACCGTGCCCGCCCAACGGATCCAGCCGAGCGACGCACTGCCCGCGGAGAGCGCCACCGCCGCCGCCTCGATCGCCGCCGCCTCCCTCAGCGCCGAGGGCGGGGCGGTCGAGCGCTCGCCGTCCACTCCGGCGACACCCGCGGCCGGGCAGCCCGCCCTGACCTGGACGATCCCCGCAGCGCGACACCAGTCCGTAGCGCAGGCTGCCCCCGCACCGTCTGCGCCGCGGGTCGCCGCCGGGCTGCCCGCACCGGGGGCTGTCGCCTCGTCGCCCGCACTGGAGGTCGCCGCCGCGGCCACCGCGCCGCAGGTCGTCGACTCGCCTGTGCCTCAGATCGCCGCGCCTGCAGCATCGCCGGTCGCCGGCTCGCCTGTGCCGCAGACCGCTGCCACGGCTACACCTCCGGTCGCCGCCGAGGCGCCCGCAGCGCTCTCCCCGCAGGAGCCCGCGGTCGCCGCCGGGCCTCCGGGAGCGGCGCAGGGCCAGGCCGGCGGGACCCCACCGGTCCCGGGTGCCCCGGGCGCGGACCCGGTCGTCGATGCGGTCGTCGGAACGCTGACCCTCCCGTCCGGCACGATCCCGCTGGTCGCGGCCCGCCTCGACCTGCTCGGCACCCCGGTGGTCCCCGCCCCCGGCACCGCCGCGCTGCTCGACGAGGGCGGCGCCCAACTACTCGTCCTCCCCACCACCGTCCCGGTCGACGACAGCGTCACCGTCTCGGTCGACGGCGCCGACCCGCGCGTGCGTACCGTCGTCGAGGCGCAGACGCTCACCGCGGCGCAGCTCGCCGAGCACGTCCGCACGCTGCCGGAGGGCGAGTTCCAGATCGCGGCCCCCGCCGCCGACGGCACGTGGTCGGTCGCCGAACTCGAGTGATCCGCGGACCTGCGAGTGTGACGGGAGCGCGCGGTGAGGTGCGCTCTCGTGACACCGGCGGTGAGTGATTCTTCCGAGTGTGACGGGGGCGTTCTGCGGTGTGCGTTCCCGTGACTCTGGCGGTGAGTGATCTTTCCGAGTGTGACGGGGGCGTTCTGCGGTGTGCGTTCCCGTGACTCTGGCGGTGAGTGATTCTTCCGAGTGTGACGGGAGCGCTCCGCGGCGTGCGCTCTCGTGACTCTGGCGGTGAGTGATTCTTCCGAGTGTGACGGGGGCGCTCTGCGATGTGCGCTCCCGTGACGCCGGCGGTGGGTGATTCTTCCGAGCGTGACCGGAGCGCTCCGCCGCGCACGCTCCCGTGACACCGGCGGTGACTGATCCTTCCGAGCGTGACGGGAGCGCTCCGCCGCGCACGCTCTCGTCACACTCGCGATCAGATCGTCGGGGATCCGCGTCGAGCGTCCGTCACTCCACCGCGCGCAGGTCCAGGACGAGCTCGTCGGAACCCGAGCCGACCCGGACCGGGACGCCCCAGTCCTGCTGGTACCGGTGGCAGGCCGCGAAGACCGCGTCGCCGAGATCGCAGGCGGCCGCGGCCACGCTCACCGACAGCACGCCCTCGCCCGGCGCCAGCTCCAGCGTGCGGGTCAGGCCCGCACTCGTCCCACCGCCGCTGACCAGCAAGGACTCCGGAGACGCCGCGACCGTGAGCACGGTCGGGTCGCCGAAACGGGTGTCGAGGTGCTGGCCCGTCGGCGGGGTGAAGTCGATCCGCAGCGCCACCCGGGTGCCGAGGTCGGTCACCGGGCGGCGGACGGTGTGGGCGCCCGCGTCGACCCGGGCGCCCGCCGGGATCGGCAGCCGCACCAGCCGGTGTGCCGCCGACTCCACGACGACCAGGGTGTCCCCGTCGACGAGCACGTCGCTCGGCTCCGCGAGCCCCTGGGCCAGCGTCGTGACCTGCCCGGCGGCGACCCGGCGGATCGCCCCGTTGTAGGTGTCCGCCACGGCGACCGAGCCGTCCGGCAGGACCGCCACCCCGAGCGGGTGCTGCAGCAGCGCCTCCGCGGCAGGGCCGTCCCGGAGGCCGAAGTCGAACAGCCCGAGCCCCACCGCCGTCGAGACCTGCGGGACCGCGGACAGCTGCACCGACCGGACCGCGGAGGTCTCCGCGTCCGCGATCCAGAGCGTGTCGTCGCCGCGGTCGTCCGGGTCGCGGGAGACCGCCAGCCCGGACGGCTGCGCGAAGAACGCCTCGGACACCGGTCCGTCCCGCAGCCCCTCGTTGGTGGTCCCGGCCAGCACCTCGACCTCGCCGGTGCGCGGCGCGAAGGTCCAGATCTGGTGCGTGCCCGCCATCGCGACGGCGATCCGGTCCGTCCACCACACGACGTCCCACGGCGTCGACAGGGGCGTCGAGGAGGCCGGGGAGGACTCACCGGGCTGCGGCCGCTCCCGCAGCTGCTCCCCGGTCCCGGCGATCCGGGTGACCCGGCCGTCCGCGAGCCGGAGGCCCTGCAGCGCGTGGTTCACCGAGTCGGCGACGACGACGTCGTACCCGACCTCGGCCGCCACCTCCGCCGGCAGCGCCGCCAGCCCCTGCGGCTCGGCGAACGGCTCGCCCCGTCCCGCGCCGAACCGGCGCACCTCGGCGAACGACCCGTCCAGCGCGACGATCTGGTGGTGCGCGGTGTCGGACACCAGGAAGCCTTCGCCGAGCGCGATCACCTTCCCCGGGAAGCGCAGCGCCGACGTCGGCTCCGGGGGAGCGACGTACGGCGACTCGCCCCGCCGCAGCGTGTCCCCGAACTTCTCGACGAGCTCCCGCACCAGCACCGCCAGCCCGTGCGCGTGCCCCTCGCCCGCCATCTGCGCCACCACGTACCCCTCCGGGTCGATCACGGCGAGGGTCGGCCAGGCGCGGGCGGCGTAGGCGTCCCACATCCGCAGGTCCGGGTCGTCGAGCACGGGATGGCGCACCCCGTAGCGCTCGACGGCCGCCTCGACCGCCGCCGGATCGCCCTCGTGCGCGAACTTCGGGGAGTGCACGCCGACCACGACGAGGACGTCCGCGAACTCCTCCTCCAGGGGGCGCAGCTCGTCGAGCACGTGCAGACAGTTCACGCAGCAGAACGTCCAGAAGTCCAGCAGGACGATCCTGCCGCGCAGGTCCGGCTCGATCCCGCCGGTGTTCAGCCAGCGACGTCCGCGCAGCTCAGGAGCCCGTACCCGCATCACGCCCGGATCAACGCGCGGAACCCGCGCGCCTGTTCCAGACTGGTGGGCGTGCCGGAACTACCCGAGGTGGAGCTCGCGCGGCAGGTCCTGGAGGGCGCCGTCGACCGCGTCATCCGCAGCGTCGACGACCACGACGAGTTCGTCTGCCGACCCCACCCGCCCGGCCAGATCGCGCGGGCGCTGGTCGGCGGGAAGCTCACCGCCGTGCACCGCCGCGGCAAGACGATGTGGTGCGAGACCGACACCGAGCACACCCTGGGCGTGCACCTCGGGATGGGCGGGCGGGTGATCGTCACGAACGACGCGGGGGAGCGCATCGGCGGCGGCCCGGAGCGGCCGGACCGGCAGCCGCGCAAGGCGGAGTGGGACCGGTTCACGATCGTCTTCGCCGACGGCGGGCGGTTCCGCCTGTTCGACAAGCGCAGGCTCGGGCGGATCCGCCTCGATCCCGACCTCGACGGCCTGGGCCCGGACGCCGAGGACATCACCGGGCAGGACTTCCGCATCCGGATCGCCCGGTCCCGCACCGCCGTCAAGGCGCGGCTGCTCGACCAGTCGGTCCTCGCGGGCGTCGGGAACCTGCCGGCCGACGAGACCCTGTGGCGGGCGAAGATCAACCCGGCGGTGCCCGCGGACGAGCTGGCGCCGAAGGACCTCGACCGGCTGTACCGCCACCTCGAGAAGGCCCTGCAGGACGCCATCGCCCACGGCGGCGTCCACACCGGCGAGGTGATCGAGCATCGCCGCCCGGGCGGGCACTGCCCCCGCTGCGGCGCCGAGATGGTGCACGGCACGGTCGGCGGTCGCAGCACCTGGTGGTGCGCTAAGGAACAGGCGTAGCGGCCCGCGTCCGCGCCCGGAGCAGGACGCCGGTGCACACGGCCAGCCAGGCCAGCCCGGTCGCCCAGCCGGCCACGACGTCGGAGAACCAGTGCACGCCCAGGTAGATCCGGGTCGCGCCGATCCCGCCGATCCAGAGCACCGCCGCGCCGGGCACCAGCCAGGTCCACAGGCCGTGCAGGTGCGGCCAGGCCAACACCACGAGCGCCCCGACGACGGCGGCGGACATCGTGGCGTGCCCGCTCGGCAGCGAGGTGTTCCCCACCTCGACCAGCCGCACCGACTCGGGCGGGCGCGGCCGGTCGAGCAGCCGCTTGACCAGGGTGAACACCGCGCCGGCCGTGACCATCGTGGCGACGAGCCACAGGCCGTCGAGCCGGTGGCCCCGGACCCACAGCAGGACGCCGACCACCAGGGCCAGCAGCGCCATCGCCGCGGTGCTGCCGATGTTGGTGAACACCACGGCCGCACTGGTGAGCAGCGGGGTCCGGTCGTCCACGGCGACGCTCAGCGCCGCCGTGTCCCGGGCCGCGGGCCCGACCCCGGTGAACGCCGCCCACGTGAGGAGGGCGGCGAGCACCACGAGGACGCCGGCGACGAGGTTGACCAGCAGGAGAGGCCTACGCACCCGTCCAGCCTGCCCGGACGGATCCGGATCCGCGCGGCGAACGCCGCTCAGCGGCCGCGCCAGGCCCGGTACCGGCGGATCAGGGCGGCGGTGGACGGGTCGAGAGCGGACAGGTCGGCGTCCTTCTCGTAGAGGGCGGGCCCGAACTGCTTCGCCATGACCTTGCCCAGCTCCACCCCCCACTGGTCGAAGCTGTCGATGCCCCAGATCACGCCCTCCACGAACGTCTGGTGCTCGTAGAAGGCGATCAGCTGCCCGAGCACCGACGGGGTGAGCTTGCGGGCCAGGATCGTCGAGGTGGGGCGGTTGCCCGGCATGACCTTGTGCGGCACGACGTCCGCGGGCGTGCCCTCGGCCGCGATCTCCTCGGCCGTCTTGCCGAACGCCAGCGCGGCGGTCTGGGCGAACAGGTTGGACATGAACAGGTCCTGGCAGTCCGCGCCGCCCTCGCCGGGCAGGTCGTGGTTCGGCTCGGCGAACCCGATGAAGTCCGCGGGCACGAGCCGGGTGCCCTGGTGCAGCAGCTGGTAGAAGGCGTGCTGGCCGTTGGTGCCCGGCTCGCCCCAGAAGATCTCGCCGGTGACCGTGGTGACCGGGGTGCCGTCGCCGCGCACCGACTTGCCGTTGGACTCCATGGTCAGCTGCTGCAGGTAGGCGGGCAGTCGGTGCAGGTACTGG
The DNA here is from genome assembly GCF_900102195.1 of Pseudonocardia oroxyli. Lineage (GTDB taxonomy): Bacteria > Actinomycetota > Actinomycetes > Mycobacteriales > Pseudonocardiaceae > Pseudonocardia > Pseudonocardia oroxyli. The sequence continues at coordinate 61,930 of NZ_FNBE01000019.1, read as the reverse complement.
GAGTAGGGCAGCACCGCGTGGGTCTCGACGCCGAAGAAGTTGGCGTACCAGACGTTGAGCAGGCCGGAGATCACCGGCAGGTTCCGGGCGAACGGCGTGGTCCGGAAGTGCTCGTCGATCGCGTGCATGCCGGCGAGGAACTCGCCGAAGCCCTCCTTGCCCACGGCGATCATCAGCGACAGGCCGATGGCGGAGTCGACCGAGTAGCGGCCGCCGACCCAGTCCCAGAAGCCGAACATGGTGGCCCGGTCGATGCCGAACTCGGTGACCTTCTCCGCGTTCGTCGACACCGCGACGAAGTGCTTCGCGACGGCTCCCTCGTCGCCCAGGCCCTCGACCAGCCAGCTGCGGGCGTTGCGGGCGTTGGTCAGCGTCTCGAGGGTGGTGAAGGTCTTCGAGGAGACGATGAACAACGTCGTGGCCGGGTCGAGGTCCCGGACGGCCTCGCTGAGGTCCGTCGGGTCGATGTTGGACACGAAGCGGCACTCGATGCCGCGGTCGGAGTAGTCCTTGAGCGCCTCGTAGGCCATCACCGGGCCGAGGTCGGAGCCGCCGATGCCGATGTTGACGACGGTGCGGATCCGCTCACCCGTGGCGCCGGTCCACGCGCCGGACCGGACGCGGTCGGTGAACTCGCCCATCCGGGCCAGCACCTCGTGCACGTCGGCGACGACGTCCTGCCCGTCGACGACGAGCGCCGCGGCAGCGTCGTTCTCGGGCAGCCGCAGCGCGGTGTGCAGCACCGCCCGGTCCTCGGAGGTGTTGATGTGGCGCCCCGAGAACATGTCCGTGATCTTCTCGCCCAGGCCCGCCGCCTCGGCCAGCGCGACGAGCAGCGGGAGCGTCTCGGCGGTGATCCGGTGCTTCGAGTAGTCGAGAACGAGGTCCGCGCCCTCGGCGGTCATCGCCTCGGCCCGGCCGGGCTCGTCGGCGAAGAGGCTGCGCAGGTGCCGCTCGCCGACGGCGGCGTGATGTGCGGTGAGGGCGGTCCACTCGGGGGTCGCGGTGATGTCCACGCGCGCATTCTGCCGCAGGTGTGGGTACTACGAAGGTCCGAAGTGGTGGCGGTCTGGTGTTTCCGCGCCCGCCCGCGCGGTGTGCTGGAGGCATGACCACCACCGCACCCGTCCTCGCCAGCCCCGCCTGGATCATCGGCGGGCTCCGCAACCGCCCCGGCTACCTCGTGACCGCGGAGGGCCGCATCGCCTTCACCGACGGTGAGACGACCTACTTCGACGCCCCGCTGCCGCAGGTCACCGACGTGTCCTACCCCTGGTACTGGTTCGGCGGCGGGTTCGTCGCCCGGGTGGCGGGGGAGAAGTTCAAGATCACCTTCGTGAAGCCGAACGGCATGCCGTCCCCGAACCCGTCCGCGTTGGAGGTGGGGCTGTCGGTGCTGGGCGTCGCCGCGGCCTTCCAGGGCGTCTCGCACGTCGGCGACCTGGCCGGGCTCGCCTGGATCGCGCCGGGCCGGGCCGCCACGAAGCAGTGGAGGGAGATCCTGCCGGCGTAGTCACCCACTCGGTTGGGTGGCGGGTCACAGCCGACCAGCGGGGAGTCACGTGAGACGAACGGTGCGTAACCACACGACCGGGGTTTCGTTACACAGATGAGTGGTTCGGTTCTGCAGCTCATCGCGTGCGAGTGTCGGACCACCGCAGAAACCTCTGATCGGCCTAGCTATGGCAGCTCTCCGGTCTAGCTTCGTCACTCAACGCGGTACGCCGACGACCCATAGTCAGGAGAACGACTGTGTTCCATCGTTCGCTCCCCGAGCCCGTGCGCGACGTCCTGATCCTCGCGGCGCGCCTCACCGTCGCCTTCGTGATGCTCGCCCACGTGTGGGACACCTTCGGCGTGAAGGGCTTCACCTCCACGTCGGGCCAGTTCGAGAACTTCGGGATCCCGCTGGCCATCGCGGCGACCGCGTTCACGCTGGTCGTCGAGCTGGTCGGCTCGATCCTGCTGGCGATCGGGCTGTTCGTGCCCTACGCCTCCGCCGGAATGACCTTCGTGATGCTCGGCGCCGTGCTGTTCGTGCACGGCGAGCACGGCGTCTTCGTCCGGGACAACGGGTGGGAGCTGGTCGGGCTGATCGCCGCGGTCTGCGTGGCGATCGCGGCGAACGGCGCGGGCCGGCTCAGCGTCGACCACCTCGTCTTCGACCGGATCAAGAAGCCCGCCGCCCCGGAGGCGGTCGACGTGAGCTCGGACCCCGCCGGCGTGCCGATCGCCCCCGCGCCGCAGGCGTTCCGGCCCGCGGTCTCGACGGTCGGCGGCACCGGTGGGCAGCAGGCGCCGCGCCCGCGCTGGGACGACGAGCCGCAGTGGGCCCCGCAGGCCGCCTGGCAGGACCGCCCCACGCCCTCCCCGCGCTTCGCGCAGGAGCAGCAGCGGCCCTCGTCGGTCTGGGACGAGCCCGCCGCCGAGCGTCCGACCCGCGTGCCGAGCGCCTACGCCAACGCCACCCCGCGGGCGGCCCGCGAGGACGCTCCCGTGTGGACCGAGCCCGGCCAGGAGCAGGCCCGCCCGACCTACGCGGGCTACGCCGACCCGCACACCGGGTCCTTCGGCTCGGTGCGCGACACCGAGAACCGCTGATCTCTGCGGGTCGACCACCTCTCGCGCAGGCCCCGGGCCCGCCGTCCGCGACCGCGGCGGGGCCGGGGCCTTCGTGCACCGCTACCCCGGCCCGCCGTGCGGCCCGCCCGCGGGGGACCATGACGGGGTGCTGCGCCATGTCACCGCGACCCGCTACGTCGCGCCGCTGCGCGAGGGTGGGTCCCTCCCCGGCCTGATGGAGGCGGACGACCTCGGCACCTACGTGGTCAAGTTCCACGGCGCGGGGCAGGGCCGGAAGGTGCTGGTCGCCGAGATCGTCGTCGGCGAGCTGGCCCGCACGCTCGGGTTCGCGGTCCCCGAGCTCGTCACCGTGGAGCTCGACCCCGACCTGGGCCTCGCCGAGCCGGACCAGGAGGTCCAGGAGCTGCTGCGCCGTTCGCCGGGGCTCAACCTCGGGCTGGACTTCCTGCCGGGCGCGCTCGACTTCGACCCACTGGCCTTCGACCCGGGGTCGGAGTTCGCGGGCCGGGTGCTGTGGTTCGACGCGCTCGTCGGCAACGTCGACCGCTCCTGGCGCAACAGCAACATGCTGCTCTGGCACCGCACGCCCTACCTGATCGACCACGGCGCCACCCTCACCTTCCACCACGCCTGGACCGACCCCGAGACCTGGGCGCGCCGCCCGTTCGACGCCGCCGACCACGTCCTCCTCGGCGCGCACCCGGACCTCGACGCCGCGGACGCCGCGCTCGCGCCGCTCGTCACCGCGGACGCCGTGCGGGCGGCGGTGGCGCAGGTGCCGGACGCGTGGCTCGACGGCGAGCCGCCGGACGCCCGCGAGCGCTACGTCGAGACGCTGGCGGCCCGCGTCGCCGCGCGGGACGCGTGGCTGCCCGGCGTGCGGGAGGCGGCCGCCGCCGGTCGCCCCCGCCCGATCACCCGCGAGGGCCGCGCACCCGCCTGGCTCGCCGCGCGCCTGCCGAAGGTCCGGCGATGAGCCGCGTCCTCTACGAGTACGCGGTGCTCCAGGTCGTGCCGCGGCCCGAGCGCGGCGAGACGATCAACGCCGGCGTGCTCGTCTACTGCCGGGCGAGAGACTTCCTCGGCGGTGCCGTGCACCTGGACCGCGCCCGGCTCGCGGCGCTCGACCCGCACGCGGACGCGGACGCGATCACCGACCTGCTGGAGACCGTCGTCGCCGTGTGCGCGGTCCCGGACGCGGCGCGCGCGGACCGGCGGACCGAGGGCGCCCTCGCCGCCTCCGGCCCGGGCGTGGGGGAGGACCTGGGACGCCGTTTCCGCAGGTTGACGGCCCCGCGCAGCACCGTCGTCCGGCCTGGCCCGGTGCACAGCGGCCTGACGCTCGACCCGGCACTGGAACCGGACCGGCTGCTGAAGGCCCTCGTCCACTGAGCGATCGTTCGTGTAGGTATGGGGGATGAGCGTCTCGACCGACCCGGTGCCCGCCGCGGCCCTCGCCGAGTGGCTGCGGGCGGAGGTGCCGTCGATCCCCACCCCGGTGCAGGTGCGGCGGATCTCCGGCGGCCACTCCAACCTCACCTACCGGATCACCGACGCCGCGGGGACCGACTGGGCGCTGCGCAGGCCGCCGACCGGTGGCGTGCTGGCCACGGCGCACGACATGAGCCGCGAGTGGCGGTTCATCGCGGCCCTGGCCGACACCCCCGTCCCCGTCGCGCCCGCGGTCGCGTACTGCGCCGACCACGACGTGCTCGGCGCGGACTTCTTCCTCATGGGGTTCGTCGAGGGCGTCGTGCCCGGGGACGTCGAGGCGGGCGCGGCCATGCCCGAGGAGATCCGCCGGGCGGCCGGTCTGGCCTGCGCCGAGGTGCTGGCCGCCCTGCACGCCGTCGAGCCGGACGCCGTCGGGCTGGGGGAGCTGCGGCGCCCCGGCAGCTACCTCGAGCGGCAGTTGCGCCGCTGGCACCGCCAGGCGCACGACTCCGCAGTCGAGGACCTCGCGCTGATCGACGAGGGGCACCGGCTGCTGGTCGAGGGCATGCCGGCGGTCGAGGAGACCACGATCGCGCACGGCGACTACCGGCCCGGCAACCTCAGCTTCGGCCCGGACGGGTCCATCGGGGCGATCTTCGACTGGGAGCTCGCGACGCTCGGCGAGCCGCTCGCCGACCTCGGCTACCTGCTGGCCTCGTGGGGGCGCCCCGGGGACGCGGTCCCCGAGATCACCTCGGGCCCGACCACGCTGCCCGGCTGGCCGGAGCGGGACGAGGTCCTGGCCCGGTACGTCGAGCGGTCCGGGCGGGGCGACCGGATCGCCGCGGAGTCCTCCTACTGGGAGGCGTTCGCGCGCTGGCGCTCGGCCTGCATCGGCGCGGGGGTCTACACGCGCTACGCCGCCGGACACATGGGCGAGGGCGCCGAGAGCCCCGAGGTCGCCCGCACCCGGCTGGTCGGCCTGGAGGCCCAGGCCCGCGCGGCGGTGTCGCTGCTCGCCTGAGCTCGTCGCCGAACGCGAGAACGGCGGTCCCCATGCAGGGGGACCGCCGTTCTCTCCCGAACTGACGCGCCGCTCCCACCACGAAGCGACTCGCTCAAGTTAGCCTGGCCTATCTTGAGCTGTCAAGTGCCGTGGGCGAAACCCGCCGCCTCGCTCCCGCGGACCGGTGCGGTCTGCTTCCGGAGCCGCTCCAGGGCCCGGGTCAGGTCGTCGAGCAGTAGGCCCGCGAGGTCGTGGCTGAAGCCGTTGCGGACCACGATCCGCAGCGCGGCGACGTCCTCGCGGTCCTTGGGGAAGGTGTAGGCGGGGACCAGCCAGCCCGCCTCGCGCAGGGCGGCGGAGACGTCGAAGACCGAGAAGGGCTCGCCCGGCTTGACCACGAACGCGAACACCGGCAGCTGGGACCCGTCGGTGAGCAGGTCGAAGCACCCGAGCGCGGCGATCCCCGCGGACAGTGAGGTCGCGACCTCCCGACAGACCTGCTGCACGCGGGTGTAGCCGGCCCGCCCCAGCCGCAGGAACTGGTAGTACTGCGCGATCACCTGCCCGCCGGGGCGGGAGAAGTTGAGCGCGAAGGTCGGCATGTCACCGCCGAGGTAGTTCACCCGGAACACCAGGTCCTCAGGGAGCGCGGCCCGGTCCCGCCACAGCGCCCACCCGACGCCCGGGAAGACCAGCCCGTACTTGTGCCCGGAGGTGTTGATCGACGCGACCCGGGGGAGCTGGAAGTCCCACACGAGGTCGGGGTCGCAGAACGGGGCGATCATCGCGCCGGACGCGCCGTCGACGTGGACGGGGATGTCGAGGCCCCGCTCCGCCTGCAGTCGGTCGAGGGCCGCGCAGATCTCCGCGACGGGCTCGTAGCTGCCGTCGAACGTGGACCCGAGCACGGCGACCACGCCGATGGTGTTCTCGTCGCACAGCGCGACGGCCTCGGCGGCGCCCAGGTGCAGCCGCTCCCCGGACATCGGGACCAGCCGCGCCTCGACGTCCCAGTAGTTCGCGAACTTCTCCCAGCAGATCTGGACGTTGACGCCCATGACGATGTTCGGCCGCTCCGTCGAGAGCCCGTCCGCGCGGCGCCGGTGCTGCCAGCGCCGCTTCAGCGCCAGGCCGGCGAGCATGCAGGCCTCGGACGACCCGGTGGTCGAGCACCCGACGGGCTCGGGCGCGTGCCAGAGGTCGCCCAGCATGTTCACGCAGCGCTGTTCGAGCTCGGCGGTCCGCGGGTACTCGTCCTTGTCGATCATGTTCTTGTCGAGCGAGTCCGCCATCAGCCTCCTGACGTGCGGCTCGCCCCACGTGGTGACGAAGGTGGCGAGGTTGAGCCGCGCGTTGCCGTCGAGCATCAGCTCGTCGTGCACGATCTGGTACGCGACGTCCGAGTCGAGGCCGTCGGCGGAGAGCTCGTTGCGCGGCACCGTGATCGGCTCGGACCCGAAGATCGGGTTGGCGGCGATCGGCGCGTCGTTCCTGGGCATGTCGCCGAGGGTGGCAGTGCGTGCGGACGGCGTCCAGGCACCCGCGCCCGGATCAGGGGAGCGCGGTCGTGTACCCCTGGGCGGCGAGCCGGGGGAGCAGGGTCCGCAGCGCCTCGACGGTCTGCGCGCGGGACCCGCCGCCGTCGTGCAGCAGGATCACCGCGCCGGGGTGGATCTGCTTCTCGACGGCCGCGACGACGGCGTCGGCGCCGGGCTTCTTCCAGTCCCGGGGGTCGACGGCCCACCCGAGCGGTTGCAGGTGCTGGGCCACCGCCGCGTCCAGGACGTTCGGCTTCCAGTTCCCGCCCGGCGCGCGGAACGTGGTCACGACGGTGCCCGCCGGGACCCGCGTGGCGACGTCCCCGATCTCCGCCGCGATGGTCTGCGGGTCCTTGTCCGGCAGCTCCTCGTCGTGCGTGCGGCTGTGCGCGCAGACCCCCATGCCCGCGTTGACCACCCGCTCGACGATCTCGGGATGCTTCGCCATCTGCTCGCCGACCATGCAGAACGTGGCCCTGGCGCCGTGGGCGATCAGCAGGTCCAGGATCTGTGGGGTCCAGGTGGGGTCCGGGCCGTCGTCGAAGGTCAGGGCGATGCGGCGGTCGTCGGGTCCGGTCGAGGGCAGGTCGGTGAGCACGACGGGGGTCACCACCCGCACCGGGGCCTGCGCGACGACCGGCGGTGGGGCGGGTTCCGGGGCGGGCTCGGCGACGTGCGTGCCGAGTGGTGCGATCAGCCCGAGCGCCAACGCCGCCAGCAGGGCGGGCACCCGGTCCGCCGCGGCCCCGCGGAACAGGCCCTCGGCGGTCCGGGGGTCCGCGGGCGCCGACCGCGTCAAGACACCGCTGCGCCTCATGCGCCCCACCCGCCCCTCCGTTCAGCGAAGTAGTACCCGACCGGGGGACTCAAGGCGCGCGACACGCCGAAGGCGACCGGGTCAGGACGCCATGCGCCGCGGTCCGGCCGGCTCCGGGTCGGTCCGGGGGCCGGTGCGGTCCGGCGCAGTGGCGACGAGACCGGACAGCCAGGCTTCGACGTCGAGCAGGGGCACGGGCCTGCGCAGCTCGACGGGACGGGGCTGGGTGGTCTCCTCGCTGAGCACCAGGTGGGCGCCGTCGGTCGCGCTGATCTCGAGCTCGCGGCTGACCAGCGCGGACTTCTTCGGGGACGGGAAGCCGGGGACCTCGTGCGCCGAGAGCTCCTTGGCGGCGCGCGTCGCGCAGCGCAGCGCGGCGACGTGGCGCCACGGCACGTCGTGCGTGTCGAGCTCGCCCAGCCCGCCGCTCTCCAGCGTCAGCGTGCCGGTCAGGACCTGCAGCCGGTCCGGTGTCGCGCACACCACCGCCACCACGTACCTCGTGAACCGCAGGACGCGGGCGGTCGTGTCGTCCGGACGGTGCCGCGCCGAGGTCGCGGGCCCGCAGACGACGACCGGCTCGCGGCGTCCGGTCGGACCCGGCAGCAGGTCGTCCGGGGTCACGCGGAACCGTTGCATCGCCTGCTGGGCGATCCGACCGAGGTCGGCGTCGAGGGTGCGGTCGAGGTGGTGGTGGGTCGGTTTCTCCTCGGCGTGGGCGAACGCGAAGTGCCAGGTCCGCCAGGTCACGAACCCCGTCGTGAACAGCGTCACCGCGACGATCCCCACCAGCGCGGCGAAGCCCCACGGTGCCGCGACCAGCAGGCACAGGGCCAGCAGCGCGAGGAAGCCGCCCCAGCGCATCTGACGCGCCGCGGACAGCCACACCCCGGCCGGGGGACTCGGGCGGAACCACCGGCGGACCCACTGCTTGCGCTCCTTCTCGCCGGGCCGACCGAGATCGGCCCGACCCGGCGCGGGCCCCGGCTCGGGCGGGGGCGCCAGCCACCGGACCAGCCGTCCCCATCGGTCCCCGAACCGGTTGCTCCACCGGTCGCGCGCAGCACCGAACCAGCCCATGTGTCCCCCCGACCCTCGTGGCGTTCAGCGAGGGGTTCGGAGAAGATCATCACAATGTTTCGGGGTGTGCCGAGGAGCGCCTGTTCGGAGCAGGACCCCTGGTCGTGGTGGGTGCAGGGGCGGCCGTTCGGCTCAGCGGAGCCCGCGGCGGCGCGCTGCGCGAGGTCCGGTCGGGTGGACCTGCCCGATCCTTCGGGGCGGCGGACGCCGCTCAGCGGGCGAGCGCGACCGCCAAGCCGGTGGTGCCCCGGTCCCCGCGGAACACCCGGCTGGTCGTCACGAGGATGCGGCCGAGCAGGCCGTACTTGCGCATGACCGCCGCTCGGACGGCGCGGGTGCCCTCGGCGTCGAGGATCTCGGCCGTGCCGGGCACGGCGGGGCCGAGCGGCTTCCCCCGCCGGTCGCACTCGGCGACCTCGACCGCGCCGGAGCGCCGCACCCGCTTGACCTTGCCCGTGTCGGTGGCGGTCCACACGCCGATCCGGCCGTCCGCCGTCGGCGCGCACCACACCGGCGTCGGGACGGGGGTGCCGTCCCTCCGGAACGTCGTCAGCAGCAGGAACCGCGGGTTCACGCGGGGACGCTCGCCCGGTCCAGGGTCACGGGCACGGTCGCGTACCCGCGGAGCAGCTTGGTCCGGCGGCGGACGGGGGTGCCCGCGGCCCGCATGTCCGGGAACCGCTCGACGAGGGCGCGCAGCGCCACCTCGCCCTCCATCCGCGCGAGGGCGGCGCCGATGCAGAAGTGGATGCCCTGGGAGAAGGCGAGGTGCTTGTGCGCGTCCGCCCGCGTGACGTCGAAGCGCAGCGGGTCGGCGAAGACCTTCGGGTCCCGGTTCGCCCCGCCCAGGTGCGCGATCACGAACTGGCCGCGCTTCACCGGGACGCCGTCCAGCTCCGCGTCCCGGTAGGCGACCCGGCCGGTGCGCTGCACCGGCGACTCGTAGCGCAGCATCTCGTCGATCGCCGTGCCCCAGTGCTGCGGCTCGGCCCGCAGCAGCTCGGCCTGGTCCGGGTGCTCGAGGAGCAGTGCGGCGCCGTTGGAGATCAGGTTCACGGTGGTCTCGAAGCCTGCGGCGAGTAGCAGCATCGCGATCGAGGACAGCTCGTCCTCGCTCAGCGCCTCCTCGCCGTGCGCGGCGACCAGCGACGACAGGATGTCCTCGCCGGGCTCGCGGCGGATGCGCTCGAAGTGCCCCAGCATCCAGGCGTGCAGGGCGTCGATGTCGCGCTCGGAGCGCCGGAACTCCCGGTAGGACAGCCCCACGTCGAGGCTCAGGGCCGCCCCCTCGCCCCAGGCGAGGAACTGGTCGCGCATGTCGAGCGGGGCGCCCAGCATCTCGGCGATCACCGTGGCCGGCAGCAGGGCGGCGAAGTCCGCCGCGATGTCGCTCGGCCCGTCGGCGCGCGCCATCCCGTCGAGCAGCTCCTCGGCGATGCCCTCGGTGCGGGTGCGCAGCGCCGCGACCTTCTTGGCGGAGAACGCCCTGGTCACGAGCTTGCGGTAGCGGGTGTGGTCCGGCGGGTCGCTGGCCAGCATCGACGGCGGCTGGGCGGGCCCGAGGGCCCAGTCCCCGCCGAACCGCAGGGCCGTCCTCGCGAAGCCGGGCAGGTTCTCGGGCATGCGGCCGCCGGTGCCGAAGTCCGGGCTGCGGAGCATCTCGGACGCGACCGCGTGGTCCACGGTCGCGAGCGCGAGCCCGGTGTCCACGATCCGGCCGCGCTCGCGCAGCTCCTCGTAGAACGGGTACGGCTCGGCGATCACCGCGGGGTCGGTCAGCAATCGGCCGCCGAGCTCACCGGAGCGGGCCTGCCGCCGGACCATCTGTCGCATCACGCCGTGGCGCAGCCCCCATCGGACCACCCGGCGCACACCCCTGGAACCCGCCATGCCCGCGAGGTTACCGCCGGTAAGTTCGCGCGCGCCACCACGATTTGGTAGACGGGGGCGTGCCCCGCCTGCTCGCCGTCAGCGATCTCCACGTGCGCCATCCCGACAACCGCGCCGTCACGGAGGCCCTCGCCGGGGAGCCGGGGGACTGGCTGATCGTGGCGGGGGACGTCGCCGAGCAGGTCGAAGACGTCGTCGCCGTGCTCCGCGACCTCGCCGCCCGGTTCGCGCGCGTGATCTGGGTGCCCGGCAACCACGAGCTGTGGACGCGCACCAAGGACCCGGTGAGCCTGCGCGGCGAGCACCGGTACCGGCGGCTGGTCGAGGAGTGCCGGGCACTCGGCGTGCTCACCCCGGAGGACGAGTTCCCGGTGTTCGACGGGGTCACCATCGCCCCGCTGTTCCTGCTCTACGACTACTCGTTCCTGCCCCGCGGCACCTCGACCCCCGAGGAGGGGCTGGCGGCGGCGTACCGGGCCGGGGTCGTCTGCACCGACGAGCACCTGCTGTACCCGGACCCCTACCCGAGCCGTGCGGCCTGGGGGGCGGCGCGGGTCGCGTACTCCCGGGCCCGGCTCGACGCCGTCGAGGGCCCCACGGTCCTGGTGAACCACTGGCCGCTGACCCGGCTGCCGACGGACGTGCTGCGCTATCCGGAGTTCGTGCTGTGGTGCGGGACGACGGCCAGCGCGGACTGGCACGTCCGCTACCGCGCGCAGGCGGTCGTCTACGGGCACCTGCACATCCCGCGGGTCACCTACGAGGACGGGGTCCGGTTCGTCGAGGCCTCGCTGGGCTATCCGCGGGAGTGGAAGCCGCGCCAGGACCGCTTCGGCGTGCCGACCGAGGTGCTGCCCCGACAGATCCTGCCCGTGCCCGCCGAGGACTTCGGTATCCGGCCCTGACCGAGTCGGTCCTGAACGCACGACGCGCCCGCGCGGGTGTCCCGAGCGGGCGCGTGGTGTGCGGTCAGCGCGTTCCGTAGCGGCGGCGGAACTTCTCGACCTGGCCCGCGGAGTCGAGGACCCGGGCCGCACCCGTCCAGAAGGGGTGCGAGTAGCTGGTCATGTCGACCCGCAGCAGCGGGTAGGTCTGTCCGTCCGACCACTCGATCGTCTCCGACGACGTCGCCGTGGAGCGGGTGAGGAACGCGTCGCCCGTGGACCGGTCCTGGTACACGACGGGTCCGTAGGCGGGGTGGATGTCCGGTCGCATGGTGGCCTCCAGTCGATTGCTGTCGCTCATGATAACCATTCTCGATAGTGCGGTGTTCCCCGGCCGCCCGCGCGACTACCCGGCCGGCGGCCGACCAACCGGCGCGACCGGCGTCAAGGGGGCGGACGGGTGGGTGAGGCCACCTCGGATCCCCTGTTCGCCGGATGCCCCGGCGCCCGGCGAGCCCGCATCATCTTGATCGGTACACGACACGAGCGAACCGGTACGGCGAAGGGGAGCCCGTCGATGGTGGTCACCCGCGAGCGCGCGGTCGAGCGGCCGCGCCCGATGCGCGCGCTGGGGCGGGAGCTGCGCTCCTGGCCGACCGTGCTGATGGTGCTGCTCTGCCTCACCGTCGGCATCCCGCTCACCATCGCCCTCACCCCGGCCCAGGACCTGCGGATCCTCGGTCAGCACATCTCCGTCGGGGCGCGCACGCCCGACCTGTCCCTGGAGGGCCCCGCCGGGCTCGTCCAGATCGGCAACACCCAGCTCGACATCCCGCGCATCCAGGTGTGGGGGCCGCTGCGCCCCCAGCTGTCCCTCGGTCCCGTCCAGCGCAACGACGACGCGGCCAAGGTCTTCGACCCGGAGGCCTCCGCCCAGGCCACGGCCCAGGCCGTCGAACAGCTGCGGACCGGGTTCGTGAACTGGTACCTGCTCGGCGCGGTCGGGGCCGTCGGGACGGGGCTGGCGATCGCCGCGCTGGTCGGCTGTGCCCGGATGCTCGGGATCCTGCGCCGCGCGCGCGGCGGGGAGCTGACCGTCGCGGACGTCTGGCACCGGTGCTCGGGCACGATCGGGCGGATGGCGCTGGTGTCGGTCACCGTGTCGGTCCTGGCCTGGGGCGCCTGCGGGGCGCTCGCCTACACCGGGACCATGCGCGGGCTCGCCCAGGTCGGGTCGCTGTCGGACCTCGTCGGGGCATCCCGCGTCACGCCCGCGCCGGTCGGCCCCACCGTGACCGGGTTCGCGGGCGCGGTGATCGGGGACTCCCGCGCCGCCCGCGTCGGCGGGCCGCCGGTGGCGGACCCGGAGGGGGACGACGTCGTGTGCCAGCGCTCGGCGGACTCGCTCGCCGGGGAGCTGGCCACGATGGTGCCCGGCGGCGTGCGGAACCTCGCCTGCCCCAGCGCGACGATCGCCCAAGGCCTGCGCGGCCCGCAGCAGCGCGGCGAGACCCAGGTCCCGCCGCAGGTCGCCCTGCTCAAGCAGATGCCGGACCTGCGTTTCGTCGTCGTCGCCATCGGGCCGAACGACGTGGGCTGGTCGGACCTGATCACCTACTGCTACGGCGTCGAGACCTGCGACGACAACCTCACCCGCGGCGAGTTCGACTACCGGATGGGGGCCTTCGACCGGGAGTACGCGGCGCTGCTGCAGGACCTCGCCGAGCTCCCGAGCCGTCCGCAGGTCGTGGTCATGACCTCCTACGGGGCCTTCCCGAGCGAGACCGACCCGGCCTGCCCCGACGCCCGCGGCCCCGCCTACGCCGTCGGGCTCACCCAGGACAAGATCGACCTGCTGACCGACCGCAACGACCAGCTCAACGCCGTGCTCCGGACGGGTGCGGAGAAGTACGGCTTCGCCGTCGCCCAACCCGACCTGCGCCCGCTGTGCAGCACCGGGACGGACGGGATGAGCCCGGACCTGCAGGGGCTGTCGGACGGGTACGCCTTCCACCCCACCGCGATCGGCTCTCTCCGCCTCGCCGCCACGGTGGCCCGGCTCGTCGACTGACACTTTGTGACGCCTGGCGCGCGCCCTCTGACGCTTGGGACGCCCAAGCACCACTGAGTGACGCTTGGGCCGCCCAAGCATCACGCCCGCCTGGCGCTGGGGCCGCCTCCCTGACGCTTGGGACGCCCAAGCGCCACCCAGCGACGCTTGGGCCGCCCAAGCATCACGCCCGCTTGACGCTGGGGCCGCCTCCCTGACGCTTGGGACGCCCAAGCGCCACCCAGCGACGCTTGGGCGTCCCAAGCGTCAGCCCGGGTCCACGGCGGCGAGCGGAGGTCAGCGCCGCTCCACCCGCGTCCCGACCCGCAGGGCCCGGGGGATCTCGGCGACCTCGTCCACCCGCTCGACCAGCGCCTGCTGCTCCTGCGCGGAGGCGGCGGTGTCCAGCTCGACGCTGTAGACGATGCCGGTGGACGCCCACCCCTCGTCGAACCCGCCGCGGGCGGTGACCCGGACACCGTCGAGGGTGATCCCGAGGGGCCCCGCCTCGCGGTAGAGGTCGTTGAGCACACAGCCCGCCGCCGCCAGGTGGAGCAGGTGGGCGCCGGTGAAGTCGGCGCGCACGGCCACTCCGCCCGACGTCCACCGGTGGGGGAGCGTCGTCCCCTCGCCCCGCAACGACCCGGCACCGACTTCGACCGCGAACCCGTCGTCCACGAGCCCATTCCATCAGGTGCGGAGTGGGTCACACCAGGGGCGAGCCGAACTCGCCCCACGAACGCCGAAGGCCCCCTGGGGAACCAGGGGGCCTTCATTCGGGTGGTGGGCGATACTGGGATTGAACCAGTGACCTCTTCCGTGTCAAGGAAGCGCTCTCCCACTGAGCTAATCGCCCGAGGCGGAGGCGGGAATCGAACCCGCGTACAGGGCTTTGCAGGCCCTTGCCTAAACCACTCGGCCACTCCGCCAGACTCTCGGCCGAACTGGGGGTCCGGCCTGGAGGCCCAGGCAGTGAATACGAGGTTTCCTCCGAGCGGACGACGGGATTCGAACCCGCGACCCTCACCTTGGCAAGGTGATGCGCTACCAGCTGCGCTACGTCCGCATGCATCCGGTTTCCCGGAGCCTGTCGGGGCTGCTCGCTCCGACGTGAAGAACATTATCCTAGCCCTGCGGGGGGTCTGAAACCACCCCCCGTCAATGGGGCTGACCTGCAGTGACGGGCCGCAGGGAGCGCTGCGGCCCGACGGACGCAGGTCTCAGTCGCGCGCGCCGTCGCTCGAGTTGGGGGCCAGGAGCTGGTCCAGCGCGGCGTCGAAGTCGAGCCAGGAGTACTCGCTCGTGGCGGGCACGAGCTCGAAGGTCCGGTCGAGGAACTCGGCCAGCGGACGGGCGGCGGTGGTGAACACCGCGTGTCCGGAGGGCGAGGCCAGCTCGACCTCGATGCGCTCCTCGGGGCCGAGGATCGGCTTCACCCGGACGTCGCCGGTGCCGGCGGGCGCGAGCAGGCCGTCCGCGAGCAGGTCGCGGGCGAACACCCAGTCGACCGGGCTGCTCTGGCCCGTCCGGAACGAGGCCTGCACCGCGTACGGGTCCCGGCTCGAGTAGGAGAGCTCCACTCGCACCGGCACCGGGGGTGCATCGGGGGTGACGAGCTCGAACAAGGCCCCTTCACGAATGATCATGGGCTGGTCGCGCATCCTTGCTCCTCTTTCTCGCGCCGCGTGGTCCGTCGTGCGGAAAAACGAGCGTGTCGCCAAGATGTGACGGGTCGGGGGACGTTATCCGCCCGCCGGGTTTGCGGCGTTAACCCGGACGGGTGGACGGGCCACTCCTCCGGGAGTGGCCCCACCTGCAAGGACGGGTGATCGCCCAGATGGTTGTGATCCACATATCAGGCACCGGAAACGCCGAACCGATCGTTGCACGATGACCGAAGACAGAGTGTGAGGGACCTACTGGTGGCGGACGCCGTCGACAGGGCCGAGGAGGCCGCCGCCCGGGCGTCGGCCCGCGAGGTCGATGCCGGCCTGGCCGCGCGGGTGCGGGCCGGGGACGACGGCGCGCTCGGCGCCCTCTACGACCGGCACGGCCGCGCCGCCTGGTCGCTGGCCCGCCGGATCTGCATCGACGAGCAGCTGGCCGAGGATGTGGTGCAGGAGGCCTTCCTCTCCTTCTGGCGTGACCCCACCCGGTTCGACCCCGCTCGCGGTGCCTTCGCGACCTGGCTGCTCACGGTCGTCCACCACAAGGCGGTCGACACGGTCCGCAAGGAGAGCACCATCCGTCGTCGCACGGTCTCCTCCGACGCCGGGGACGACCTCCCCCTGCCCGCCGAGGCCGGTGCGGACTCCCAGGCGCTGGGCGCGGTCGTCGCGGGACAGGTCCGGGTGGCGCTGCACCGGCTGCCCGCCGAGCAGCGCCAGGCGCTGGCGCTCGCCTACTTCGGCGGCTACACCCAGCGTGAGGTGGCGGCCCTGACCGGCGTCCCGCTGGGCACGGTCAAGTCGCGCATGTTCACCGGTCTGGCCCGCCTGCGCGCGGTGCTCGGGTCGACCACGGGGTACGAGGGGGCTGCGGGATGAGCGACTGCCCGAAGTCCGACGACGCCGTGGCCTGGGCCCTGCACGTTCTCGAGCCGGATGAGGAGCACCGGGTGGCCGCGCACCTGCCCACCTGCCCGACCTGCCGCGCCGTCGTCGCGGAGACGCAGGAGACCCTCGCCGCGCTGGGTGCGGGCGTCGAGCCCGAGGAGCCGCCCGCGGGGCTGCGGAGCCGGATCCTCGAGGAGGCCGCGCGCACGCCCCAGGTCGGCAACGAGCCCACCGAGGCGCTCCTGTTCGCCGAACCGCCCGTGACCTCCGTCCCGGTGTCCGGACCCGGGCCGACGCCGCGCCGCACGGCGGGCTCCGGACCCGGACGGGGGAGTGGGCGAGGGCGGCACCGACCGCGTCGGGGGCTGCGCGGCCGGATCGTCGCGGTCGCCGCGGCGACGCTGGTGGCGCTCGGCGCGATCGCGGGGCTGAGCGTCTACAGCGCGCAGCTCGCCGCGCAGCGGGACGCCGAGACCGCCCGGGCCCAGGCGCTCGTCTCGATGGTGCAGCAGATGGCCACGCCGGGCACAGCCCATGCCTTCCTGTCGCCCGGGCAGGGCCGGCCCGCGGTGGCCGCCGTCCTCGCGACGCCCGCCGGGCAGCAGATGGTCCTGCCGGTCGCGCTGCCGTCGAACCCGAGCGACCACGTCTACGTGCTCTGGGGCCTGCCCGCCGAGGGAACCCCCGCGCCGCTCGGCACGTTCGACGTGCGTGATGGCGACTCCACCGTGCACTCGGTAGGGTCGTCGCCGGACGGTGCCGGGTTCGCGCAGTTCGCGATCTCGCTCGAACCCGGTCGGGCCGCCCCGGCCGCTCCGTCCGATGTCGTGGCGAGTGGGCGGGCGGAGATCTGAGCACTGAGGAACTGGACCAGCGGCCGGGCCTGAAGGCCCGGATCGCCGCGTTCCGTGAGCGCATCGAGGAACGGCCCACCGCCCGCAAGACCTGGCGGATCGCGATCGGGACGCTCGGCACCCTGGTCCTCATCGCCGGGATCATCGCGATCCCGTACCCCGGACCGGGCTGGGCGATCGTCTTCGTGGGCCTCGCGATCCTCGGCTCGGAGTTCGAGTGGGCGAAGCGCCTGCTGCGCTACGCCAAGGGCAAGTACGACGCCTGGACCGACTGGCTCAAGCGCCAGCACTGGGCGGTGCAGCTGCTCGTCCTCGCCGCGACCGGCCTGATCGTCCTCGCCACCCTGTGGCTCCTCAACGCCTTCTCCCTGGTCGCGGGCTGGGTCGGCCTCGAAGAGTGGACCTGGTTGCAGAGCCCGTTCTTCGGGTGATGTAAGGTTCTTCCAACGCAGCGGGCGATTAGCTCAGGGGGAGAGCGCTTCGTTCACACCGAAGAGGTCACTGGTTCGATCCCAGTATCGCCCACGCAGCCGAAGGGCCCCTGACCAGCAGGTTCAGGGGCCCCTCGGTGTATCCGGGGTCAGCTCGGAGGCTGTTCTGTAAGCGGATCGGTAAACATCGTTGTGGGTCTTGGCTCCTGGGGCGGCAGGAACAGGTTGCTGATCGTGACCGCCGCGGCCTG
This sequence comes from Pseudonocardia oroxyli, assembly GCF_900102195.1. GTDB lineage: Bacteria > Actinomycetota > Actinomycetes > Mycobacteriales > Pseudonocardiaceae > Pseudonocardia > Pseudonocardia oroxyli. The sequence continues at coordinate 44,557 of NZ_FNBE01000019.1, read as the reverse complement.
GTCGAGCTCGGGGATGTCCGCGGTGTAGGTGTCCAGGGTGAAGGCCACGGTGGCGTGCCCGAGCCGGGTGCTCACGATCTTCGGGTTCACCCCGGCCCGCAGCGCCATGGTCGCGTAGGTGTGCCGGACGTCGTGCAGCCGGATCCGCGGCACCCCGGCCTCCCGCACGATCCGCTGGAACCGCACGGACACCGCGCCGGGATGGAGCGGTCGCCCGTCCGGCCAGCAGAACATCAGGTCCTCGTCGTGGTACGACGCACCGAACGCCGCCCGCTCGCGGTCCTGCTCGGCGAGGTGCTCGCGCAGCACCTGGACGGTGGTGGGGTCGAGCCCGAGCAGGCGGCGGCTCCGCCGCGACTTCCCGTCGGAGCGCCTCGCCCGCCCGGAGACGACCACCCGGGTACTGACGACGGTGAGCGTGCCCGCCACCGGATCGAACGCCGAGCGGACCGCCCCGACGGCCTCCGAGCGCCGCATCCCCGTCGTCGCGAGCAGGACCCAGAGGGCGGAGAAGCGGTCGCTGCGGGCGGCGGCGAGAAACCGGCCCAGCTCCTGCGGAGTCCAGGTCACGTGGCCGCGCCGGTCGATGCGAGGCGGGCGGACCCGGGTGGCCGGGTTGGTCGAGAGGTAGCGCAGCTCGACGGCGTCAGCGAAGGCCCGCCGCAGCATGACGTGGATCGAGGTGACGGTCCGCGCGGACAGGCCGGGGTCCACGGGGAGGGGCACCTTCCCGTTGCGGTAGCGACGGACGGCGTTGCTCGCGGCCGAGTAGGAGACGCCTGTTCGCCGGGCGATCTCGGCCGCCCCCATCCGTGCGTCCTCGGGACTGCGGCTCCAGAGCGCATACATCTCGGAATCGGTGTCGCGCTTGCGTCGCCCGGAGGTGAGCAGGTGCTGGTAGAACGCGGTGAGGGTGGCGGGCTCGACGGACTGCAGCCGCCGGGACCCGATCACGGGGACGACGTAGGCGCGGGTGAAGGCGGTGTAGTTGGCGAGGCTCGTCGGCTTGAGCGTCATCGCCGCATTGACCAGCCACTCTTCGAAGAACTCCGCGACCGTGCGGGTGGAGGAGGCGACGAACGTGTTGGTCCGCAGCTCCCCGTTCGCCTCGGCCAGTGCCTCCCAGGCCTCGCCTTCGGACTCGAACCCGGACTTCGCCCGCTGCCGCCGCTTGCCGGTGAGCGGGTCGGGCGCCAGCTCGATCATGAACGCCCACTTCGCGCCGCGCCGGTAGACGGTCCCGCGCAGCCCGCGCTGGGCGCTCGTCCGCCCGCTCACGTGGCCTCGACCAGCTCCCGTAGCCGGTCCCGCGGGATGTAGATCCGCCCGCCGAGCCGCTTCGAGGGCAGCACCCCGCTGTCGACGTAGCGGTACGCGGCCGCCCGGCTGATCCCGAGGATGCGAGCGGCGGCCGGAACGGTGAGCAGGACGGGCAGGTCGTCGAAGTCGGTCACGGGATCCTCCTGGGGCGCTGTGGTCCCAGGAGCCTCACCGGACGCCGCTCCGTACTCGGGAGCTGTCGTCCGGGGGCTCGACCGAACAGGGCCGAAGGAGTCACGACACGAGCGTGACCTGCGGTCCGTCCCCTCCGCCACGGCCATTGATCGACATGTGGACTACTCGGACGCTTTCCCGTGACTGTGGACAGCGCGTAACGCAACGAGCACGTGTCGCGACCTGCCTTTCAGCTCCCCGGCTCCCCGCACGGTCTGCTCGATCAGTCTGGACGGCACACCGATGTGCTCGTCGTTCGTTCGTCCCCGCTCGTCCTTGTTCGCCCCTCGTTCGCGAGCGTTCGGTGATGGCCGCGAAGAAGCAGAACCCGGCTGCCGGCTGCGGCTGCCTGATTCTGCTGGTCCTGCTGCTCGGCGGCCTGATCCGCGCCTGCAGCGGCGGGGGAGAGGACGAGACCCCGACGGCCACCCAGTCCGTCCTCGGCACCCCGACGACGACCTCGACCACCTCAGTCCGCTGGACCCCCAGCCCCACCCCGATCGCGCCGACCCCGACCACGCGCACACCGGCCCCGACGACGACCACCAGGCCGGCAGGCACTCCTAAGCCCCGCCCGAACCCTCAGCCCGACCCAGACCCGAACCGCGACAGCCCACGCACTGCCGACCCCGCCCCGCCGGCGTCGGTCTACTACAAGAACTGTGACGCTGTGAGAGCGGCGGGCGCCGCCCCGATCCGGAGGGGCGATCCCGGCTATCGACTCGGTCTCGACACCGTCGGTGACGGCGTCGGCTGCGCCGGGGACTGACCCGTCGATCGTGCAGTGCGAACGACTCGCCGTTCGTGCTTCCGGGGCGGAGCAAGATATGCAGAAGGTTCCCTTGCGCGGTCGCGAGGGCGCGACCAGACGATCTTGTGAACGCGGGCGTTCGTGAATTCCGGGCGCGGCGAGCCCGCGCTGCGACGCTCCGTGTCGCCGAGACCGGTCCGGTCAGTTCTCGCCGGTCACGTCCCGCCGCTCGGCATGAGCGATAGATGGGCGAAGTCGGCGATGTTCCTCTCGGCCTGCGTGATGTCGACATGGCTCGCCTCGACCACCTGGATGACCCGACAGTCCGGGAACGCCAGATGTTGCTGCACCCGAGCGTCGGTGCCGTGGGCGAGTTTCACCCAATTGCCCCACGCGACTAGGTAGAGGCGCTGGGTCGCGTCGGCGGGCGAATCCTACGAGCGGGAGGTGGGGTCGGTGCTCAACCAGCCGAGGACCTCCTCCTTCCACTGCGCGAGGTAGGCGGCTCGCTCCTGGTGTCGGAGGGTGCGCTCACGCGCGGTCGGATCGCTTCGAGCAGCGCATCGGCGAACCGCTGGAGCGCGGCGACGTGCTCTGCGACCGAGTCCGCGGGTCCGGGGCGTGACAGGTCCGCGGCCTGAGGTACTCGCCGATGACGCGGTCGACGATTTTAACTCCGCCTTCGGCCGCCTCGCCGTCACCTGCGCCCGAGCCACCTACTGCCTCCTGATGCTCGCCCGCAGCGGCCTCGGGCAGCTCCTGGCCGCCGCAGCTCAACCCGGTACGCCTCCCGGCGAGCCCGGCACTCGCTCCCGCGGGTGGCAGACCCACCAAACGATCCTGAACACCTTCAACGGTGCGCCGCTCCAGCTCGCAGGCTGAGATGGACACCGCCTCCGGTCTTCACGCGCTGCGAGACCTCAAATCCTCGGTGAGCAGGTGGACATCGGTGTGCCAGGTCCGGAGTTCGGCGCCGGTGGGGGCGAGCTCGTAGGCGTGGTGGTGGGCGGCTTGGCTGAGGGCGTACCAGAGCACGGTGGCGCGCGAGCCGAGATCGGAGTCGATCGTGCGGGTCAGGGTGAGAAGCTGCGCTCGTCTGGACACCTCGGCGACCTCCGGACGGTGGGTGGCCCAGAAGTCGTCGAGGCCGTGCTCGAGAGCGAGGCGGATGAGCCACGTGCAGGCCCGCGGCCAGGCACCGTCCTCGACCAGATCCGGCGCGTGCAGGATCCGGTCGGCGACGTCGAGGCGGTGGATCGCGGCATGGCTCATTTCTGGAGCCACTCGGCGAGCTTCTTCACGTCCTTGATGAAGGGGTGGAGGTCACCGACCAGGCCCTTGTGAGCACCTTTCTTGCACTTCTGGAAGGCATCGACCGCGCCCGGGCCGAGCCCTGACTTGATGCGGCCGAGCAGGTCGCTGCCACGCGTCGGATCGTCGAAGACGGCGAGGGTCGCCTTCTTGTTCGTCGTATCGGCGTTCTTTAGCACGACTTCGACGTCTGCATGCGTGTGGCCTGCGGCGAGACGAACCGAGCGGATCTTGGAATGGCAGGCGGCCTCGACGGCGCTGCGGCAGCAGGAGGCGACCAGCTCGCTGCGGATGTCCGGCGGAAGGTCCTCCGTCGAGGCCATCGCCTTGGCGTCGTCGAGGTAGCGGGCGATCGGATCGTCGCTGCGGCGCATCTCGACGGCCGACTGCTCGCCGCGCACGACCTCCCAGATCGTGGCGGGCAGCTCGAGGCGGCGCACGGCGTCGGCGAGGCGATCGTCGTGGGTGAAGACCACGACCTGCCGGGTGAGCGCGACCTCGGCGAGGACACGGGCCAGCCCGTCGACCTTCGCCGGGTCCATGGCCTGCACCGGGTCGTCGATCACGATGAAGCGGAAGGGGCTCTGATCGACCGTCGCGCGGGGGAGGAACAACGCAAGCCCGAGCGAGTGAAGCTCCCCCTGGCTCATCACACCGAGCGCGGCACCTCCGTCCACCCCGTCGATGCTGACGTCCACCGCCACTCGGCGCTGATTGTGCGTGCCGGTCAGTCGCACCGCCCCCAGCCCGACGTTGCTCTGCTGGCGCAGTGCCTGCCACACATGCTGGGACTGTTCCGCGAAAGGAGCGAGGCGCTGGCTCCGCAACTCGGTCGCGGTGTCGGCGAGCCACTTCTCGGCCCGGGCCAGCGTGGCATTCGCGCTGGCTTCGACGGCGACCTCCGCGGCCACGTCGTGGTAGGCGCCGAGCCTACGAACGACCGGCGCCCAGACCTCGTCCCGCCGAGCCAGCTCGGCCTCGGACTCGGCGCGCGCCTCCGCCAGGGCGGCCGCGACGACGGGGTGGGCCGCCTCCAACCCCTGTACGAGTGCCGCAGGTCCCTCGGCTCGACCGGCCTGCACCCAGTCCTGCCAGGTCTCGCGCGCCCGTCCGGTGAGGACAGCGGGGAGGGCGTGCACCAGCGAGCGCCCGGCAGCGATCGCGGCCTCGAGCTCGGAGGTTGCCCCGCGCACCTCGGCGGCTGAGCGTTCGAGCTGATCGGCACGGGTGGCGGCAGAGGCCCGCCAGGCGTCGTCGAGCGTGCCCTGTTCACAGAGGGGACAGGTCGTGGATCCGTAGTCGGTGTGAACGTGCAGGGCCTCGCGCAGGAGCCGGGCCACGACGTCGGCGCGGCTGCTCTCGGCGGAGGCGACCGCGGTGTGCTCGTCGACGGCGGCGCGGATCCGCTCGGCCGTAGCTCGCACGTCCTCGGCAGCCGGCAGCCTCAGGTCCAGGACCGCGCGCAGGCTTGCGGCACTCCCGCCGGGATCCTCGGCAGCAGTGAGGAGTCCGGCGAGCCGTCCCAAGTCCGGCGAAGTCGACTTGAGCAGAGCGAGCGCCTCGACAATGCGCGGGTCGTCCGCGCTCGCCAGGTCGGTCCGGATGGCCTTGCGTTCGGCGTTCGCGTCCCGGGCCCGGTCGGCGAGCGGCTTGCGCGCCGCTTTGAGCCGCGTCTGGGTCGCGGTCAGGGCTCCGAGTCCGAGGAGATCGTGCACGGCATCGTGGAGTTCCGTCGGCTTGCCGTCGATCAGGGCGCCGAGCTCGCTGTAGGAGAGGAAGGGGCGGTAGGTCTGCATCGACGCACCCCATACGGACCCGTCGAAGTCCTGAACCTTGGCCTTGGGCTCCTGCCGGGTCCACCGGCCGCCCTCGAGCTTGTCCTCCGGGGCCCAACGGCGCTGCACCTTCGTGGTGCCGTTCGTGCCGGCGACGGTGAGGTCGACGGCGACCGACGCGTCGTCCCCGGAATGGAGATTGCGCCAGCCGTCGCGCCACACGGCCGTCCTACCGGACCAGCGCTCGTTCCTGCCGGTCATCACGAGCTCGGCGGCTTCCGCGAAGCTCGACTTCCCAGAACCGTTGCGGCCGGTGACCAGGGTCAGCCCAGGGCCTGGCGCCAGTTGCAGAGTTGCGGGCCTGCCGATACCTCGGAACCCCTCGGCATGGACCGCGGCCAGGTAGACGTCGGGGTGCTCGGCCTCGGTCTCGCTGGGAGGCTCAGCGGTGGGTGCGCCACGACCGGCGAGAGCGTCGGCGAGTGCGTCGTCGCCGGACCACGCGGCGAGGATCAGTCCGGACGTCGCGTCGTCGACGGCGTCGTCGGCGAGAAGGCGCTCGATGAGCAGTTCGTAGAGACCCAGCTCTGCCTTGTCCATACATCCCCCCGGATGGTCGTGCTTCGAGAACGCTAGCGGTGATCGGTCACCCAACGCTCACGTAGGGTCACAATCGGGTGATATCGGCGGTTCCGCAGTGCTCGTCACACCACGCTGTCGGCGAGGCTGGAAGCCAGGCGAACCGCGGCGACGGTTCGGCTGGTGGTGGGCTCCGCCTGGGCGTTCACGACCGTCGTCTCGTGGCGTCCGGACGCGTACTGCTCGCCGGTCCACGTGACTCGGCGCGTATCGCGGAGCTCTGTGATGTTGCCGGTGCCGTGGGTGTCGACGAGCCGGTGCAGCTCCCGGGCGTCGGTTCGTCGGGCATGTCGACCACCGAGACGGCGACGACGACGGTGACGCCGGACTCCGTGATCTCGAACAGCGCGCGCCCGAGCCCCTCGCAGGGGTTGGCACGGAGGTAGTCCTGCACCTGGCCGTAGGACTGCCGCGCGCAGTCCTGATCGAAGGCCTCATCGAGCCGCCGTACAGTCCGGCCCTGCTTCTCCAGTCTGGCGACGACCTTGGTGAAGCTCCGGTCCTTCGCCTTCACCGACGATGAACTCGCGGGCCGGGCTGCTGTCGATGCTCCGCCCGTCGTTCCGAAGTAGGCCATGCCCAGCCCGATCGTGGCGGCGACGGTGAAGGTGACCCCTCGCTTGCGCCACCTGCCGTTGTCGGGGTTCCGCGGCTGGTCCGGCTTACCCATGGCGAACCGAGTCGAGGAGGCTGAGGAACGCGTCCTCGGTGACGACCGGGACACCGAGCTCGCGAGCCCGCTCCGCCTTGCCGGACAGGGAGTCGGGATCGGCCGCCACGACCACCGTGGTCCGACGGCTGACGTTCGTCGTCATCCGGAGCCCGACGGCGACCGCGTCCGCCGTGATCTCCCGTCGCCCCCGACGCATCGTCCCCGTCAGGACGACGGTGTCGCCGGGTGCCAGGTGGAGCCCGCCCACAGAGACCGACGTCGGAGTCATCGGCTCGTCCAGCGCCGCCCGCAGTGCAACGTCCACCGCGTCCTCGTCGAGATCGAGCAAGCCCGTGACGGAGACCAGGTCCGCGTGCTCGTCGGGTGTCACGACACCGTCGTCCCACGCCGCTTGGGCGAGCGCGGTCAGGTAGCTGTGATGCACCTCGACGACCTCGGCCTTGTGCAGGCCCAGGTCGTGGGCGAGGTCGAGCAGCCCGTCCGCCTCGGTGTCGGAGAGGTGCCGGTCGAGCAGGGCGCGGTCCAGCATGGCCAGGTAGGCGTCGGTCTCGGGGCGCTCGGCCCGTGGGATCCGGTCGACGAGGCGGGCGAGGAAGTGCGGTCGAGTCGTCCCGGACGGTGTCCGCTGAACGGCACGCCCTCGGTGGTCGCCCAGATCCGGCCAGCGCCATGCCGCGGTGCGGAGCTGCTCCTCGCTGAGGCGGACGACGTCCGGTGCGGCGGCGAGCAGAAACCTCAGCAGGTCGGCAGCGGCGGCCGCGTCCGCCGCCGCGGTGTGCCAGTCGCGCTCGGGCAGTCCTGCGGCCGCGCAGCACTCGACCAGCGAGCGTCGGGTCCACGGGATCGCTACTCCGGTGGCGCGCATGGTGCACAGCCCAGCGTCCCGGTGAAGCGGGACTTCGTGACCGAGCCGCTGGTACTCGGCGCGCAGGTGCATGGCGTCGAACGCCCAGTTGTGCGCGACGACGACCCGCCCCGCCAGGCGTGCCGCGATCTCGCCCGCGACCTCTCCGAAGACCGGCGCCCGCCGGACGTCGGCGGCCCGGATGCCGTGGATCCACTGCGGCCCGAGGTCCCGTCCGGGGTTGACGAGCGTGTCCCACGAGTCCGTGACTGCGCCGGACGGGTCGACGTGCACGATCGCGATCTCGGCGATGCGGTGGTGGAAGCCGGGCTGGATCCCGGTCGTCTCGACGTCGATGACCGCGTAGCCGGGGGTGTTCACAGCGGCAGCCGGGTGCGGTCGGCCGCCAGGGCCGCCTCCCGCCAACGCGGCGGCAACGGCTCCGGCGGCCCCAAGGCGGTGCGGACGTAGTCGCGCCGGTTCTTGACCTGCTCGGTCTCCTCCCACACCCCGGCGATCCAGCGGAGGACTCCCACGACGGCGAGGGCGTCGGACACAGCAGGCGATCCGCTGGGTACCCCCAGCCGGGCCAGGCGGAGGAGCTCCGCGATCGAGCCGGCGGGCCCGCCGAGATCCCGACGCCAGTCGATGTCGGTGGTCTTCCGACCGGACTCCCGCACAGCCGCGATGGCGTGTTCCACCCCGGCGCGGCGCTCCAGCACGTCGCCGAACGCGCCGGCGACGTCGAATGTCTGCCCGCGCCACCAACCGTCCTCGAGCTTGGCGCAGGTGGTGAGTTCGCTCAGCACCGTGTCCGCTCTGGACACGTCCGACAGCGCGATCGCCCGCCGCTCGACGCAGTTCACCAGCCGCCCCGCCGTGTCCGGTTCGGCACGCAGCTCGTCGAGCGGTGTGATCCACGCCCCGGTGGGCCGCCCGTCCAGGCTCACCTGCCAGACGGCGAGGGTGTCGGAGTCCGCGGTGAGCACCGCGGATCCCGTGGCCCAGGTGGGGACGTCGGCGGGCACGGACTGTCCTTCCAGCGTCGTCATGAGAACCTCCTAAAGTCACATCGATGTCATTTCGTCCGGTGTCAGCCGGAGCGCGGAAGATCGTCAGTTCTGAGGAGCGGTCGACGCCCCGAACCCACCCCTCCGGAGTTCGAGGCGCCGACCAGGCGGTCGAGCGGCGTCAGCCGGCTCGACGAGACCGGGGGAGCGGGATCGCCTGGGCGAGGAACCGCTGCGACAACACGGTCACCAGCGCGGTGTCCCGCACGAGGAGGCAGACGTCGGGCCGGTCCGGGCTGTAGCCGTAGACCACGTCGGGATGCAGCACGATCTCGGTCCACGACCGCGGCCGGTGCTGCCAGTCGGCGGTGGCGACCAGCCAGCGGAGCCGCCGGACCGCGATCCGTCGCTGCACCCCCTCCACCCGCTCTCGATAGCGCTGCACCGCGTGGGGGGTGAGGGTCACCGATTCCGCGTCGAGCCGGATCTCCGGTTTCACGATCGCGAGAGCGAGGATGGCAGCCCTCTGAGCTGGGACGATGGTGCTCGGCGAGAGGATGGTCGAACTCCGGGCGACCTCGGTGCGAAGAGCGACGTGCTCGGCGGAACTCAGCATCTCAGATCCTCTCCCTATTTGCGGACAGCCTTGGAGAAGCCGAATCGACCGACGGACGTAATCGGCATCGGGGATTCGGACACAGTCGCGGCGATCGGGCGGCACGGCTTCGGTGCTTGGGTGAGTCGCCTGCGGTGAACTCGTCGAGCCCGATGCTGGGGCGGAGCCACCGGCGAGAGTCAGCGTACACAGCTGTGAGCGAGCAAGCAATGTTCACAGAGTTGCAAGACTCTGTGAGCGTCGAGTACGTTCGTGTGGTGAGCCTAGAGGAGCGTGACCTCGTCACGGCGGCAGCCGTGGCCCGGCGCGCCGGGGTCGGAAGAGCCGCGGTCGCCAACTGGCGCAAGCGCTACCCGGACTTTCCGCTGCCGGTCAGCGAGGCGGGGAGCAGCGCCCTCTACTCCTGGCAGCAGGTGGAGAAGTGGCTTGTCACCACAGGGAAGGCTGACCAACTGGCGGCATCGGGCCGGACGAGCACCGGGACTCAGCTTCTCCGAGACGCTGGCCCAGACACCGACCGAGACCTGTCCGACCTCACGGCCCCCGAGCTGCTCGCACGGGTGATGGCCTCCGTTCTTCCCCCGCTCGACGACGCTGACGAGCCAGCAGGGCACGGTCCCATGGTGCTCGACCCCGCAGGTGTCGACGGGCTGCTGCTCGGTGCTGTCGCTGAGCGTTTCGGTGCGCAGGCTCGGCTGGCGGGTCAGGTGCCCGACTCCCACAGCGCAGCGCTGGTCAACGCGTCCGTGCGAGGGGTGGACCTGCGGGTGGGGCGGCTGATCGAGGAGGACCTCTTCGCAGACGTAGCTGGCAAGGTGCGAGGGGTGGTCTGCCTTCCGCCCCAGCAGAAGACGTGGCCCTCCGCCACGCTGGCGGCCGATCCGCGGTGGCGCTTCGGCCTGCCCGATCCGCTCGATCCGGATCTCGCCTGGGTGCAGGCCTGCCTCGCCCTTCTCAGTCCGCGTGGGGTGGCGGTGGTCGCCGTGTCGCCAGTGACGGCGGTCCGTCCATCGGGCAGGCACGTCCGCGACATGCTCGTCCGGGCCGGTGTGTTGAGCGCGGTGATCGCGCTTCCTACTGGTTTGACCCGAGACGGCGAGGGGGCGACTCAGCTCTGGGTCCTGGAGCAGCGGGAACCGGGCCGCGGCGTCGCGATGATCGAGCTGAGCGGTCTCGGCGACATTCGGGACGTGCCGCTGGCGTACCAGGTCTGGCGGCGGCTGCTCGAGGGCGGCGATCCCGGTGTCTCCCGCCTGGTGCCGACGATCGAGCTGCTCGACGGCGAGACTCCGCTCGTGCCGTCTCGCTACGTCCGCAGACCCGTCGAGCCGGATCCGGCCGAGCTCGCCGCCGCGACCGAACGGCTCCGCGCTCTGTACAGCGACGTCGGGCGGGCGCTGCCCCAGCCGGTCGGTCGGACGGGCCCGGCGCTCGGCGACGTGGTAACGATCGCCGAGCTCGAACGATCGCGGGCACTCACCCTCCTGCCGCGCGACGCGGAACCGCGCGCCGGCGACATCTTGTTCCGCACGATGAACAGGGAGCCGGTCGTCGCCACGGGGACGGCGGCGGACGACCGCGGCGTCGCGCAGGTGATCGGCGTCGAGCCGGACCGGCTCGATCCCTACTTCTTCGCGCTGTTCGTTCGCGCGGACGCGCTTGCCGCCCCGGTCGTCAACACGCACAGTGCGTTGACCCGGGACGACGTCCGCCGCTGCCGAGTGCCGCGGCTCCCGATTGCAGAGCAACGCCGCTACGGCGAGGCGTATCGGCGGCTCCTGGAACTGGGCCGCGTCGCGACGCAGCTCGCGACCGTCACCGGGGCGGTCGCCGCTCAGACCAGCTACGGACTCACCACGGGTGCCCTCGATCCCAGCGCCCTCACCCCGCGCGAGACCATCACTACCGAGACCGCCGAGAACGAGAAGAGAACGACGTGACCTCGTCCACGCAGCCCATCGGCTCCGGCCCCACCCACACCCGCATGGCCGCCGAGATCTGGGCAGTCGCGGATCTGCTCCGCGGCGACTACAAGCGGCACGAGTATGGCGGCGTCATCCTGCCGTTCACGCTGATGCGTCGGCTCGACGCAGTCATGGCGCCGACCCGCGACGCCGTGCGCAAGCGGGACGCTGAGCTGCCGGAGATGAACAACAAGAGGATCATCCTGGAGAAGGTGGCGGGGCGGCACTTCTACAACACCTCGGCTCAGGACTTCCGCACGATCGTCGCGGACCCGAGCAACGTGGCGAAGAACCTTCGTGACTACGTGAACGGGTTCCACCCCGCGGTCCGCGAGATCCTGGCGCGCTTCTCACTCGACGAGCAGATCTCCCGGCTCGCAAGCTCCAAGCTGCTGTATCAGGTCGTCGGCAAGTTCGCGGCGATGAAGGACCTCGAACACTTGTCGAACCACGACATGGGCTACGTCTTCGAGCACCTCATCCGGAAGTTCGCCGAGGACTCGAACGAGACGGCCGGTGAGCACTTCACTCCGCGGGAAGTCATCCGGCTGATGGTCAGCCTACTGATCGGGCCAGACGACGAGCACGTCAAGGGCCCCGGCCAGGTCATCAACATCCTCGACCCTGCCTGCGGCACGGGCGGCATGCTCACCGCGGCGGACGAGTACATCAAGAGCATCAACCCCGACGCGCACATCTACCTGTACGGCCAGGAGGTCAACGGCGAGTCCTGGGCCATCTGCCAGGCCGACATGCTGATGAGCGGAAACCCCGGCAAGGTCGAGTTCGCCAACACCTTCTCCGAGCCCGCCCACGGAGACGTGAAGTTCGACTACATGCTCGCCAACCCGCCCTTCGGCGTGGAGTGGAAGAAGGTCAAGGACGCCATCGAGTCCGAGGCCGAGCTCGGCCACGCGGGTCGCTTCGGTGCAGGCCTGCCCCGGATCAACGACGGATCGTTCCTGTTCCTGCAGCACATGATCTCCAAGATGGAGCCGAAGGAGGGGAAGGGTTCTCGTCTAGCGATCGTCTTCAACGGCTCGCCGCTGTTCACCGGCGCGGCGGGCTCGGGGGAGTCGCGGATCCGGCAGTGGATCCTGGAGAACGACCTGCTTGAAGGCATCGTCGCCCTGCCTGACCAGCTCTTCTACAACACCGGCATCTCCACATACTTCTGGATCTTGTCGAACCGCAAGGTCGAGCGGTTGAAGAAGAAGGTCATCCTGCTCGACGCGCGCGACCAGTGGCAGAAGATGCGCAAGTCTCTCGGGGACAAGCGCAAGGAGATCAGCGAGGCGCAGATCAGCCACATCACGCAGGTCTACGCTCGTGCGCTGGAGATCGCCGACAACCCGGACGACCCGGACCACGCCCGCGTGAAGGTCTTCGGCACCCGAGACTTCGGTTACCACCGCATCACTGTCGAGCGCCCGCTCAAGCAGCGCTTCGAGATCACTGAGGACACTCTCCTCGCGTTGCGGCATGCGAAGCCCTTGGCCAAGTGGGTCGACCGTGACGTGTTCGTTGAGGCGCTGCGTCCGCTGCTCGGCACAGTGTGGTGGACCAGGGCGGCGGCAGGCGACGAGCTGCGCTCGACTGCAAGAAACGCCGAGATCCCGTGGCCGACGACGGCGGGGATAGTCAAGGCTCTTTGGGGTGCGATCGCGGTGTCGGACCCCGAGGGTGAGGTTCAGAAGGCGAAGGGGGAGGTGCTCCCCGACCCTGACCTGCGGGACTACGAGAACGTGCCCCTCGACGAGAACATCGAGGAGTACTTCAAGCGTGAGGTCATTCCGCACGTCCCGGATGCCTGGATCGACGAGGACAAGACGAAGGTCGGCTACGAGATCCCCTTCACCCGCCACTTCTACGTCTATACGCCGACCCGCCCGTTGGCTGATATCGATAGCGAGCTGCGTGCGCTAGAGGTCCAAATTCAGAAGCTGTTCGGCGGGGTGAGTAGGTGACTGCTCTGGGCTGGGCACCTAAGATTCCTGACCACTGGGAGGTTGTGCCGCTCACCTATGTAGCGAAGATGGGGACGGGGCACACCCCGGATCGCGCCAAGCCGGAGTATTGGCGCGATTGCACAATCCCGTGGGTGACGACCCCTGACGTCACTCGACGGCCTGACGACCTGTCTCCTCTGATGGACACTGATCAGAGGATCAGTGAGCTAGGAATGGCTAACAGTGCCGCAACTCTACACCCCGCGGGAACGGTTATGCTTTCGCGAACCGCCTCAGTCGGATATAGTGTGATTGTGGGCCGTCCAATGGCTACGACTCAGGCATTCGTGACATGGACGGCGGGACCGCGGCTTGACCCGAGATACTTGCTGTTGGTGTTGAGGGCGATGAAGCCCGAGTGGGAGAGACTTGCGTACGGATCTACGCATCTCACCATTTACATGCCTGATCTTGAATCACTTCGTATCCCACTGCCACCCCTCCATGAGCAGCGCCAAATATCGGACCTCGTCGCTGGCGAGTCGTCGGCTCTCGACGTAATTCAAACGGCAACTAGCCGCCAACTAGAACTTCTGCGTGAGAGGTTCCTGGAATCACTTAGGGTTGCCACGACCCTCGGCTGGGATTCCGAGCTGGTTGCCACGGGGATTCCGTGGATGCCGACGGTCGGATCCCGCAGCAAGCTATACAAGATCGGCCGCGTATTCCGGACCGGCAGTGGGACGACTCCCCGATCAACTGACCCCGAGTACTTCGATGGCGAAATCTCGTGGATTAACACCGCTGATCTCCGTGATGGGGTCGTTTCATCGCCTGTGCGGAAGGTGAGTCGGGCAGCCATTCGCGACTACCCCTCTCTTCGGGTCTATCCGCCGGGCGCTCTGATTGTGGCGATGTACGGAGCGACCGTTGGGCGAGTTGGAATGAACTCGCTGCCAGCCGCGGTGAATCAGGCATGTTGTGTGCTGAGTGAGCATGGCGAACTCTCGGTCGAGTATGCATTTTACTGGTTTATCGCTCATCGGTCCAGGATTGTGTCGCTGGCATCGGGTGGAGGTCAGCCAAATATCAGCCAAGACCTCGTTCGCTCACTACGAATTTCAGCACCAGACTCCAGAAGGGCTCAAAGGGAGGTGACAGAGTACTGCGCAGGCCTTGCCGATGCATTCGAGGGGCAGGTGTGCCAGCTCACGAAACGCCTGGATCTTCTGAGGGAGCGTCGCCAAGCCCTCATTTCCTCTGCCGTCACCGGCCAAGTCGACTTCTCGAACGTGGACGGAGTATTGAAATGAGTCCTAGGCTGCATACGGAGGAAGCGTTTGAGCGTGTTGCGGAGGGCTACCTGTTCGCCTTTGGCTGGGCTCCATCGTCCGGACAGTACCGGCCCGAACTCGGGATCGATCCGTCTGACCTGCTCGTCTTCCTCGGCCGCACCCAGAAACTCAAGTGGGACAAGCTGATCGAGCTGTACGGCGGGGATCAGACCACCGCTCAGCAGCAGTTCACCAAACGACTCGCGGCGGAGATCGATGAGCGCGGCGTGCTGGATGTGCTGCGACACGGGGTGAAGGAGCGAGGGATCGCGTTCGATCTCGCCTACTTCCGCCCCGGCCACACCCTCGCGGCCGATGCACTCCACGACTACAACCAGAACTTCCTCACCGTCGCGCGCCAGGTGCGGTTCAGTGCGCGCACGGGCGAGTCGATCGACATGGTGTTGCTCGTCAACGGGCTGCCCGTCGCGACGATCGAGCTGAAGAACCCGAACACGGGGCAGGGGACGGACGAGGCGATCGCGCAGTACCGGCGCCGTGACCCGAACGAGCTGATCTTTGCGAAGCGGGCTGTTGTGCACTTCGCCGTAGATCCGGACCGGGCCTACGTCGCGACTCGGCTGGAAGGCGCGGACACGCGGTTCCTGCCGTTCAACGTCGGGACCGCTGGACCCGGGAAGAGCGGAGCGGCGGGGAACCCGGCGGCGAAGCCGGGGGAGTACGCAGTCTCCTACCTCTGGGAGCAGATCTGGCAGCGGGACAACTGGCTGGAGATCCTGCAGCGATTCGTCCACGTCGAGGCGCCGAAGAAGCGAGGGGTGAAGACCAATCCGCACACCGCGAACCGGATCTTCCCGCGCTTCCACCAGTGGCACGCCGTGCAGCAGATGGTCAAGGACGCACAGCACAACGGCGCCGGCCAGAGCTACCTGATCCAGCATTCCGCGGGCTCGGGGAAGTCCAACACCATCGCCTGGCTGGCTCATCGGCTGTCGAACCTGTTCGACAAGGCCAACGAGCCCGTCTTTCACAAGATCGTGGTCATCACCGACCGCACGGCGCTCGACCAGCAGCTCCAGCGCACGATCTACCAGTTCGACCACGAGCCCGGCGTCGTGAAGAAGATCGACGAGGACTCGTCGCAGCTGGCGGCGGCGCTGGACGACTCGACGTCGAAGATCATCGTCAGCACTCTGCAGAAGTACCCGTTCATCCTGGCCAAGATCGCGAAGATGGACCTCAAGGGCCGCCGCTATGCAGTGATCATCGACGAGGCCCACACGTCCCAGGGCGGGGATGCGGCGAACCGGCTCAAGGAGGCGTTGGGCGCCAACGCGGTCCGCGAGTCGGACGACGAGGACGAGGCGACCTACCAGACGCGGGTGCGCGGCAAGCAGCCGAACCTCTCGTACTTCGCCTTCACAGCGACCCCCAAGTCAGGGACGTTGAAGGTGTTCGGCCGCTGGAACCCCGAGCTCGTGAACCAACGTGACGGTAGCCAGGGCATGTACGAGCCCTTCCACGTCTACTCCATGCGGCAGGCAATCGACGAGGGTTACATCCTCGACGTCCTGGCGAACTACCTGACCTACAAGACGAAGTGGCGCCTACGCGATGCCGCGGTCGAGCAGAAGGCCGGTGGCATCACCGACCCGGACGTCGACAAGGCGAAGGCCAAGGCCGCGTTCGTGAAGTTCGCGATGCAGCACGACGCGTCGGTGGCGCAGCGAGCCAAACTGATCATCGAGGACTTCGAGCAGAACCACGCGGGCCGGCTCGGCGGACGGGCGAAGGCGATGGTGGTGACCCGCAGCCGGCAGGACGCACTGGACCTCTATCAGGCGATCCTCAAACACCTCGATGACACGGGCAAGCAGCTGGGTGTTCTCGTCGCCTACTCGGGGAGCCTCACCGACCCGGACACGAAGGTCGAGCGCACCGAGGCTCAGATGAACGGGTTCGGGGAGCGGCAGCTCCCGGACAGGTTCGCCTACACGAAGGCGGACGACCCGCAGGCTGTCGCCCGCGATCAGGACGAGTATCGACTGCTCATCGCGGCCGAGAAGTACCAGACGGGCTTCGACCAGCCGCTGCTCTGCGGCATGTACGTGGACAAGCCGCTCACCGGCGTGACCGCCGTGCAGACGCTGTCCAGGCTGAATCGCACCCATCCGCTCAAATCTCAGGACGACGTCCGGATCCTCGACTTCGTGAACGACGCGGAGTCGATCGCCGAGTCCTTCAAGGACTGGTTCGAGACGACGCTGACGACGCCGTCCGACCCCAACATCCTGTACGCCAAGCAGCGCGAGGTCATGGACTACGAGGTCCTGGTGGCGTCCGAGATGGAGCTGCTGGTCGAGATCCTCGGCGAGGCGGGGCCGGGTCAGCTGTCCGCCGCCGCGGACAAGAAGCTCCACGCTCGGCTGCACGGGGTGCTGCAACCCGCGCTGGATCGCTTCGGCGAGCTCGATGAGGACGAGCAGGACGGCTTCCGCCGAGCCCTGGAGCAGTACGTCCGTGCCTACAGCCTGCTGGCGCAAGTCATCGACTGGGGTGACCGAGACCTGGAGCGCCTCTACCAGTTCGGCAAGCTCCTGCTGGTCCGGCTTCCAGGTCGAGCGCAGGTCGCGGTGGACATCGGGGACGCCGACCTCACGCACTTCCGGCTCGAATTCACCGGGCAGCACAACGTGTCCCTGTCCGACGTGGGTGACCGGGAGGTCCGAGGCCACGCCGCGGACGGAGGCGGAGCACGCGAGCCCGAGATGGTCCCGATGTCCCAGGTCATCGACGAGCTCAACGACCGCTTCGGCCTCGGCCTCGGTACCTCGGACGCCATTCTGGTATTTCAGCAGGTCATCGGGCTCGTCGAGGACGAGAAGATGCAGCAGATCGCGCTGATGAACGACGAGGATCGCTTCGGGCAGGTCGCGAACGACAAGCTCGACGACATCGTGCTGGACAACGCGGGCCGCAACACCGACTTCGTGAAGCACTACTTCGACAACGCCGACTTCCGCGGCATGATCAAGGAGGCGGCGCGCAAGCGTGCCTACCAGATCATCAACAACCCAATCCGGGACGAGGCGCTGGCAGCACTGCGGGAACAGATGCGGCGCGAGACAGGGGGCTGATGACCGAGCCGGGGGGAGAACTCGTCGTCTACCGGAGTGACGACGGGCAGAGCCGGGTGCAGTTGCGGGCGGTCGGGGGGACCGTGTGGCTGACACAGGCTCAGCTGGCGGAGCTGTATGCGACGTCGGTGCAGAACATCCAGCAGATCATCAGCCGGGTTCTCGCCGATGGCGAAGTGACCCAGGCAACTATCAACTCTGCGTTGATAGTTCGCCAGGAGGGCAACCGGCAGGTCAAACGCGAGGTCAAGGTCTACAACCTCGACATGATCCTTGCCGTCGGCTATCGGGTCAGCACGCTGCGAGCGGTGCAGTTCCGTCAGTGGGCGACGACCGTCTTACGCGAGTACCTGGTCAAGGGCTTCGCGATGGACGACCGCCGGCTCAAGGACCCGGGCGGCACGGACTACTTCGACGAGCTGCTCGAACGCATCCGGGACATCCGGGCGTCCGAGCGGCGGTTCTACCTCAAGGTCCGCGACATCTTCGCCGCCACGAGCAGCGACTACGACAAGGACGCCGAGGCGGCTCGGACCTTCTTCAAGACGATCCAGAACAAGCTGCTCTTCGCGGTGACGGGCCACACCGCAGCGGAGCTGATCGTCATGCGTTGCGATCCGGCGGCGCTGAACCTCGGGCTGACGTCGTGGGCCGGTCGGCGAGTGCAGAAGAAGGACATCGACACGGCGAAGAACTACCTCCTGCAAGAGGAGATGTCCGAGCTCAACCTCCTCACCACCCGCTTCCTGGACTTCGCCGAGGACCGGGCTCGCCGCCGTCTCA
This sequence comes from Pseudonocardia oroxyli, assembly GCF_900102195.1. GTDB lineage: Bacteria > Actinomycetota > Actinomycetes > Mycobacteriales > Pseudonocardiaceae > Pseudonocardia > Pseudonocardia oroxyli. The sequence continues at coordinate 26,316 of NZ_FNBE01000019.1, read as the reverse complement.
CGCTCGTCATGGCCGACTGGGTGGCGCAGACGGACAGGTTCCTGACCTTCGACGAGCGCGAACTGCTGAAGGGGGCTGGCACCGTCTCCGCAGCGAGAATGCGCGAGGTCACCGACGAGCGCTACGAGGTGTTCGATAGCCGGCGGCGTGCCGAGGAAGCGGAGCGTGCGGCGATCGAGGAGTGGGACGATCTGCGCGAGCTGACGGCCATCGAGCGCCCGGACGAGGGGGATCATGTCGGCTGAGCCGGAGCGTCTCCTCGGAGACCGCTACCGCGTGGACGGTCTGCTCGGCCGCGGTGGGATGAGCGAGGTGTACCAGGGCTACGACGAGCGTCTCGGCCGTCCGGTCGCCATCAAAATGTTGCGCCAGCCGACGATCGGGCCTGAGGTCAGCAGCACCGAGCTACTCGAGCTGGAGGAGGCGCAGGCGAGTAACCGCCAGCGGTTCCTCCGCGAGGTCCGGATGGCGGCACAGCTCGAACACCCGGGCACCCCCGCCGTCTACGACACCGGCCTGACCGACGACGGTCGCGTCTGGCTGGTCATGCAACTCCTCCGCGGCTCTACGTTGGAGACGGTGCTCGACCGCAGCACTTACGACGAGACCGCCCGCCCGACCATCGCGTGGGCAGCGGCGATCGCGGCGCAGATCGCTGCCGTGCTCGCCGACCTGCATCGCGTCGACGTCGTCCACCGGGACATCAAGCCCGCCAACGTGATGATCGTCGAGAACGGCCTGGTCAAGGTGCTGGACTTCGGCATCGCCATCCTGCGAGGGGCCAGCGCGCTACCCCGCCTCACTCAGATCGACCGCACCGTCGGCACACCTGTCTACATGTCGCCGGAGCAGCACCTGGGCAGGGTCGTCACCGCTGCGTCGGACGTCTATTCGTTGGGCTGTCTTCTCTACGAACTGCTCGCCGGGGACCCGCCGTACCTCGACTCGACGACCACACCGCTGCGGGCCCACCACCTCCAGACTCAGGTCCCCTCGGTCCAGCTGGCCCGGCACGACGCGCCCGCGGAGCTTGAAGGCTTGCTCAACCGGATGCTCGCCAAGGACGCCGAAGAGCGGCCCACCGCGGAGCAGGTGTACGCGGCACTGGTTCCGCTGATAGGTGGGCTGACCGGTAGCAGTGACGAGGTGCAGGACCCGACGCGGCCGTTCCGTGTTCCGCTCCTCGCGCCAAGGTCGCGGCCGGTCGTGCCCAGCCCGCGAGCCCCGCTCACCGACGCTGAATTCGTGCAAATCCAGAATGGCGCCACGGCCCTCATGGGGGACGACCAGCTGGGCTTGGCGGTCGAGATTTTGGAGGACGGGCTCGCGAGGGCGGCCGCCGAGCCCTTCTTCAGGCTGGAACTCAGCTTCCAGCTCGGCATGATTCAGTTCTTGCGTCGCGAGTATCGCGCAGCGGCATCGTTACTGACGGAGGCCGAGGAGACGTACCGCGCGAGGCTGGGCGACGTGCATCCCCGTGCGGTGCAATGCGCCTACTACGCAGGCCACGCCTACGCCGAGCTCGGTGAGCCGCTCAAGGCCCTCGCGCAGCTGCGCTTCTACCTCCAGCACGTCGACCCGACGGAGCCCGACAACGCCGAGCCCATCCTCGAAAGCCGGTTCGTGCTCGCGCAGCTGCTCGCGTCCGACGGCCGAGCCGAGGAGGCGCGCGCCGAGTTGGTGCGGCTGCGGCCGGTATTCCAGGAGCACTACGGGACCGAGTCGACGCTCGTCAGGAACCTGGACAAGCAAATTGACAAGCTTGCTGAGGGATAGTCGCGCGAAGGAGCGCGGCATTCACCGAGGATCGAGATGATCGGCTCGCCCTCGGTGCGGGCACGGGGCTGAAGGAGAAGGCATGGCGGTAGCTCATGGAGGCGCTGGCGTGACAACAGCGGTCGAGGGCCCCGCTTGGGCGCAGAAGGGGCTCGACCAGCGCGATGGGCGTTATCCGCTCGCCGTCGAGGCTCCTGTGTTGGGCATGGTTGCGATGCTCATGCCCGGGGTGTCCACGCTGACCGACTTCGCCCGCTACTACGGCCTCTACTGGGCACTCGCCGACTACGCTGAGCGGCAGGATCTCGACGGGGCGGTATGTCAGCGAATCCTCCGCCGATCCGAGGTTCTGCTGGCGTTGGCGACGAAGACCCACGACCCGGACGGCGTGACCGCTCATGGCGCGGATGCATTGCAGCGAGGGCTGAACAGGGGCGGCTCAGCGTGGGAGCTGGCGGAGCTGGGCAAGACGTCGTACTCGCCGCGGAACTGGGGGTTCTGGTCTCAGTACGGCGGTCCGTCCGATGTGCTCGGGACGGCGACCACAAAGGACGGAGCGATCCGTCCTGCACGGCACGCGTGCCCCGAGCCGGTCCGCCAGATGTTCGCCCCGGTCTTCGACGCGGCGAGCCGCGACACCTGGCCGTCGAGCGACCTTCTGCCGCATCTCGCGCAGCTGTCCGTGGGGTCGCTAGGGGGAGCTGACGCGGGGGCGCTGCGGGAGCTGTTCACCGCCACCCGTACAGGCGTCCACGACCCTGAAAGCTGGGAGATCACCGACCTCACACGGCGCGCGACGATGCGGATCCTGTTGCGCGCCAAGCAACTGTCGCCAGGTGAGCCCTGGTCGGTCGCTCTCCGGCAGGCGCTGGCGTTCGGCCCCGGTGCGACGGAGGACCCGGTCCTCGCCGGAGAGGATCGAGCCCTCGCGTGGCGCGGCCTTCTGCTGCGTCACTACTCGGTCGGCGCGTGGCGGCGGTTGTGGGCCGGGCTCGTCGACTTCGTCCGTGACAACGGGGTGACCACCCGCGCTCAGATCCACAGCTGGATAACTGACCGGCTTCCGCCGCTGAGCCTCCGGGGGTGGGAGGCGATGCTCCCCGAGCTTATGGACGCGGCAGGGCATCCCGCTCCCGGCGAGCAACACGTCCTGGACAAGGGCGAGGGCGTACTCGAGAACCTCGCTCTGCTGGCCATCGGCGCCCGCCGCCGTCAGAGCCTGGATGGGCTGGCCCTCGAAGCCTTTCGGGGCGGCAAAACGGTGCGGAACAGCATCCTTGGCCCCGAGTGGGTGGGTCGGCGGATCGGCGACAATGCAGCGAGATCCCTTCGCGATCTTGGATGTGACCTCGTCGACGACATGCTCGCCCAGTCCCGGCGGGTCGCGTTTCGCAAGGTGCAGTTCCAGCATGGCCGCATGCAGGTGTTCTCACGCCTGCACGAGCGCAACGACACCTTCACAGCGACCAGCCGGGAGGGCTCCGGGAACGTGGGCCTCCGCGTCGACCAACTGGCCGGACTCGCCATGCAGCTAGGCCTCGCCGACGACGCCGTCACCGATCTCGGGTGTGACCTCCTGGAGTTGCCGCGATGACGATGATCGAGCACACGGCCTTCGCCTCCCCATTGACCCTGCTCAGCCAGTGGCAGGACCGTCCGGAGGGAGATCCGCTCCGCGAGTTCCTCGTGCTCGGGTACACGGCGGACCTGGCGTTCCTCGAGCGCTTTGCGGTGTCGAAGGCGCGTCAGATGGGAGCGCGGGTGACCGTGCTGTCCGACGCGGACCAGCAGATCCACGACCCGATCGACGTCCGCTTCGCGGGCCACGTCTACCAGTACGGCGCCGCGACGATTCCCGGAGCGTTCCACCCGAAGCTCGCTGTCCTCGTCGGGGAGGAGGACGTCTGGACGGCCATCGGCTCGGGCAACCCGACGATGTCGGGGTGGGGACACAACCACGAGCTGTGGTGCGTTCTGCGTGGTCGCCGCGACCGTGGGCTACGAGTACAGAGTGAACTTGCGTCCTGGCTGCAGGACCTCCCGCGCCACGTCGCCATGCCCGGCTGGATTGCCGAGACGCTCGCGGACGTCGGGGCAGCGCTACGGCCGGCGGAGATCGACGACAGCCGCCCGGACGTGCGGTTGCTCCACAACCTGCGGGTACCGATCATCGACGGCCTGCCGGTGGAGGCGGCCGAGGTGAACCTGGCGGCTCCCTTCATCGATCCCTCCGCGGCAGCGGTCCGCGCGGTCCTCGAGCGGGCCCGTCCCGACCGAGTCCGCTTCGCGCTCCAGAGCCAGTTGACGTCCTTCGTCCCCAGCACTCTGCTTGCGGCAGCTGGCCGCACCACGGCGGAGTTCCACGAGGTGGACGACGAGCGCACGATGCACGGCAAGCTGATCGAGCACGTCGACCGGGACGGCCGCGTGCATGTCGTGGTCGGCAGCGCAAACGTGACCTCCCCGGCGCTGCTCAGGACTGTCCGCGAAGGCGGGAACTGCGAGCTCGCCGTCGCCGCGTCGGTGAAACGCAGCCTCCTGCCCGACGCCAGGCCCGTTTCGGCCGACACGGTCGCTCAGTGGCCGTCGACGGCGCCCTCGGAGCGGGAGCAGTCGTCACCGGCCCTGCGTTTGCTCGGCGCCCGCCGCCTGGACCGGACGATCGAGGTGACCGCCGTCAGCGGCATTGACGCTACGGTCACCGTCGAGCTCTCGCCGGACGGAGCTCCGGGTTCCTGGCAGGCGCGTGGCGTGTTTGCCGCCACCCGGGCCTCGGCCGCAGTGACCTGGACCGTCGACTCGCCCGAACCGGCGGGCGCCGCCATTCGACTCGTGGCGACCCTCGAGGAGACCGTCGTCGAGTCCGTCCCGGCCTTCGTGACTGATCCCCATCGGTGCCGACCGCGAACGGACTTCGGCAAGGAGCCACGGCTTCGCGGAGCGTACGAGCTCGATGAGCTTATCGGGGACTCGGAGGTGATGGCGCGCTTCAGCAAGGACCTCCTCACCCTGCTGAAGCTGTCGGCTGAGCAGCGTGCGTCCACGGCGACTCTGCGAGTGCCCGCAGGGGGCGCGGTCGAGGTGCAGGCGAGGAAGGACGCGTGGACGGAGTTCCTCGACCATGCGACACACTCGATGGGCGCCGGGCTGGTCGAGCTGGCGTTCCCGGGCGCACTGCCTTCCCCGGTGAACACCGTCGAGGCGAGCGAGTGGGCGGTGGGCGCGGTCGACGACGAGACCGAGCTCGCCGAGGGTGAGACGGAGAGCGACATCGAGCTGCTCGACGTCGAGCTCGGCCGGGAGGCTCGCCGGGTTCCACCTGAGGCCCGGGCGCGCTACCGCACGTGGATCCACCGGTGGGTCATGTCGATCTCCCCGAGCCCGTCGGTGGCCCTGCCCAGCCTCCCGCTGCGGATGACGGTGGCCGCCCTCTTCCTGGAGCTGCTTGCCGCGGGGATCTGGGGAGCCGACGAGTCGTGGCGAGAGGACCTTGCGGACGTGGTCCGCTCGCTCGTCGAGGACCGAGCCGAGATCGACGACAGCCCGGAGCAGTCGCACGCCTACCTCGGTGCGCTCGTGGCGGTGTGCCTGGCGGTGCTCGGGCAGGATGCCCGAGTCCACGGTGGTCGACCCGCCGACGTCGTACTGACGAGAGCCTGGGAGCCCGCGCACGACGTTGCGACCTTGACCGAAGACGTCGTGCTCGAGGCCGTCCTGCTGCGGTCCAGCGAGATCGGTGCGCGGCTCGCCGGTCAGGCCGAGGTACTGGCCACTGTGGAACTCGCGCGGCAGGCGACCGCCGATCCGAAGGCGGAGATCAAGGCGGGCCTCGCCGCGGCGGGGTTGGACCTCGAAGAGCAGCACGGGGCCTGGGTCGCACATGGCACGTTCAAGAACCCCATGCGGCCGGCGGCGCAGCTCGCGACCGAGCTCTACGACGGTGCGCCGTTGACCTGCGTCGCGACGAACGGCGCCCGCTCGGTGACGATGGTGCGTACCGAGGGTGCGGTGGCGATGCTCGACTCTGCCATCGGGAAGTGGCGCGTCTACGCGATGCGACGTCCGAGCACCCCGCTCACCATCTTCGGACAAGGCGAAGGGGTGCCCGCGACCAGACAGGTCCTCGCTGCACGTCCGATCCCGCCGGCGGTGGCAGCCCTTGCGGGACAGGCCGATCTTGACGCGGTACTCGCGAAGTACGGCCCGAAGGGGCGTCCACCGGCAAAGGATGCTGCGTGGACCGACTGGGACTGGTGACTGGGCGCATTCGGCTCATTGGGCTGCGGCCCTGCCGCGTGAAGGTTGATGGTCATCGCCTCGGGCAGTCGACCAGCGCAGATCCATTTCTCCCACGTCGCTCGACCCAGGAACCAGGCCGCTATGGGGCAACCCGGCCCCGGCCCATTCGGCTCGCGACTCGGCGTGTCGAGGCTTCTCACTCGGAGGAGTGACGACAAGGCGGGCCGATGCCGCGACGGATGCCGGACCCGAGGAATCGGGCCGAGCAGTGGGAGCACCGCTACGCCGAGCACGTCGAGCCGCTCAACCGGCTCGTCGACGAGCTGGGGGAGTCCGATCCGGACGCGCGTCCGCCCTACATCGCGCCGATGTACCGCGGGGTGCGCGCACGAGTCTTGGCCATTCTGCGCGATCGCGGGCCGAAGGCGGGCGGTGTCAGTGGCTCCGGCTTCCTCTCCCGTCGAGAACGACGACCAGACCGCGGAGCGGCAGATGCGGTTCTTTGCCGAGGCCGGGCTCGACCCGGCCGACGTGGTGCCCTGGAACGCCTACCCCTGGTAAATCAACGCGGCACAAAGGAAGCAGCTTCGTCGGGGGATCGAGCCGCTCCGCGAGTCGTCGACCTGATGACGGACCTGCGGGTCGTCCTGCTCGCAGGGAAAGACGCGCAGGCGGCGTGGCGACTCTTCATTGAGGTCCACGACGGGACCGTTGTGGCGCGACGCATCCGGGTGGTGGAGACCTATCATCCGAGCCGCCAGGCACCGCAGCACCCGGGTCCGAGCGAGCGTGCTCGTGGCGAGGAGGACATCCGGATGGCGCTACGCCGAGTCGTGACGCTGACCGGCGTGGTTCAGGAGCCCCTCGACCTCACGGGGCGGAGACAGCGGTCCTCCTCCTGACCGCTTCCTCCGGCGCGGCGCCTCGGGGCGCGCCGACGGGATCAAGGAGAGTCGTGGCCCTCCGGGCCGTCGCAGCGGACGAGGGGGGCGATCTGCTCGAGCCGGGCCCGGATGACGTGGCCGAGCTTCGTGTTGTCGTAGCGCAGCATCGTGGCGCGGTAGACCGGCGTCGGATCCCCCCAGCCGAGGACGGCCGCCTCCTCCGCCATCACGGCGGCGAGCTCGGCGGGCGGGACCTGGTCGAACGACCGGGCGCCGAGTGCGCGGACCCGGACCTCCGGCTGGTCGGCCAGCCTCAGCGTCATCGGCTTGATGCCGGCCTCCCCGAGCGGGTTGTCCCGTACGAGACGGCCCGTCTTGATCGCCGAGCTGATCGCGGAGTTCAAGGCCTTGGTGATCAGGGCGCCGGCGCGCCTGCCCGCGGATGAGCGGACGTACACGTGGTGCAGCCGGCTGCCGAGCACCGGGCCCTCCACCGCGACGATGTCGACGAGCCCGTCGATGATCTCCCTCGTCGACGCCTCCGACACCGGCGTCGTGGAGCCGTGGAACTCCTGGTAGACGGCGCGGCGCACCCGGGCCTCGGTGAACGCCACGGGATCGGGCTCCGGCTCGACGCCGATGACGTCGAGGGCTGAGTCCTCGACGTCCGCCGGCGTGGAGGCCACGAGGACGGGCTCGATGGTCGCGGGTGACGGTGGAACCACGTCGACGGAGGGGATTCCCCACGCCGGAGTGGCTGCCTCGGAGTCGACCTCGTCGTCCGTCTTGTCCGCGACGGGAATCGTCCGGCCCGCCGGGTGGATGTCCAGCTCGGCGAGCGTCGCCCATAGTGGCTCCAACGCAGCCACCGGGTCCCGGTAGAACTCGGACTCCAGGATCCGGTGGAAGCGCCAGCCGCAGCGCTCCAGCTCCCGCTGTCGGCTCATGTCCCGCTGGTAGGCCTCCGGGCCGTGCCAGAAGTCGCCGTCACACTCGATCGCGAGCCGCCGCGTGGGGCCGACGGCGACGAGGTCGATCGAGTAGCCGAGCGACTCGAACTGCGGAACGAGGGTGTAGCCGCGGCTCGCGATCCGGTTGTGCACCCGCTGCTCGAACAACGAGCCGAACGGAGCCACCGGCATGTCCTCGGGGACGAGCCCGGTCGTCGCGCCCTCGTGCTCTCCGACGCCGCGCGCGGCGATGCCGTAGCAGTAGTCCAGCAGCTGGTAGCGCATGTCCTCGGGGTTGGTGAGGGTCGCGCGGTCCACCGAATGGAACACCCAGAGCTGGTCCTTGGCACGGGACGCGGCGACGTTGTAGCGCTGCACGTACATCGTCTGCGTCAGGGCCGTCAGCCGACGCTCGGGTCCCGGCGCCGCCACCATCGACAGGAAGACCACGTCCCGCTCGGAGCCCTGGAAGTCCGCCGCGTCGCCGCAGCGCAGGTCCCGCGCCGCCCACTCCTCCGGTGTGATCCGGTCGAGCAGCGCCTTCTCGATCGCCTTGGCCTGGCCCGTCCCGAGCAGCGAGATCACGCCGATGGTCCGTCCGTCGTAGGCCGGGTCGGCGATGCACTTCTCAACCTGCGCCACGATGGCGTCGACCTCGGCGGGATTCGTCCGGGTACTCGAGGAGCCCTTCTCATAGCCGCCGGGAACGAACACAGGCTTGACGGGCTCGAGGCGGTCCGCGCCGAACTGACGGACGGGGATGAGGCGGACACCGTCTGGCTCGTAGGCGATCCGGTTCGAGAAGCCGATGATCTCCGGCACGCAGCGCCTGTGCTCCACGAGCGTGATCATCCCGCTGAAGCGCATCTTGGCCTCGTCGAACAGCGACCGCTGCGGGTCCTGCCACGTCGACCGGAACTGGTCGTCGAAGAGGTACTGCGAGCCGAGGTCGCGCAGCTCCTGCTGGTCGACTCCGACGGCCGATGGCGAGACCTGACGGTCGTCGCCGATCACGACGATCTTGGGGGCCAGATACTGTAGGAACGAGGCCTCGATGCCCGCCTGGGAGGCCTCATCGACGATGACGACGTCGAACATGTCGGGCTGCACGTCGAACTGGTCCGCGATCCGGTACAGCGGCATGATCCACACCGGCACGGCGGGACGGCAGCGGTCCATGGCCGAGCGGATCTCGCGCCGCCGCTGCGCCGCGTAGGTTCCGGTGCCCTTGCCTAGTCGCTTGACGAGCGAGGCGTACTGCTCGAGGGATGCCCGAGAGCCGCGCGTGAGCCTGCCCGGAGCGACTGCGTGGCCCCAGGCGCGGATCGCGGACAGCTCGGTGACGTGGCCCCGGATGCGCTCGTCGACGACGAGGATCTCGCGCTGCACCGCGTTGACGTCCGCAGCCTCCTGCGACGACAGCCAGCTCGACGCCACGGCGTGGAGCCACCCGTCCTCGATCTCCGGAATCCGCTCGTCCCACACGGGCGAGTCGGGCGTGCTCGCGATGGCGGCCGCGAGTCCGGGGGCGCCTGCGAGACGAGAGCCGAGCTCGTCCCGGCGACGAAGCAGCTCACGAACGTGCCAGAGCCTGGCGAGACGCTGGTGCGCGGACGCGTAGGCGCGATCGTCGCGTGAGCGGGTCGCTCGAAGGAGGTTCGAGAGCACCGGTGCGGCATCTGCCTCACGTTCGGCATCGACCAGTGCGGAGACGGCCTGGTCGATGCGCGCCGTGGCCGCGGCGGCCTCCTCGGCCGTCTGAACCGCTGTGAGTACGGCGAGGTACCGTTCGACGGAGGCCGGGTTGAGCCAGGCCGGTCGAGGCAGCCCGAGAGCCGCCACACGGCCGTCCTCGGCGAGCAGCCGGGCGTCCAGGCCGAGGAGCCTGCCGAGCGACCCCGCCTCCGCCCGGTGCCATTCGAGCCGCTCGGCCGGGGTGTCCTCCGGGGGGATCACGACGGACGCGGGCCAGGCGCGGTCCAGAGCGTCCAGGACGTGGTTCGCCTCGACCCAGAGCAGGAACGCACGCACCTGGGGTGCGGTGGTCGGCGCGAGGCCGTTCACCCGGACACGCGCGAAGAACGACTCGGCGGTCTTCACCGCGCGGGGGGTCAGCATGCCCTGCTTGGGCAGCCCGTCCCCACCCAGCTTGATCGCATTCTCGGCATCGAGATGTGCGCCGACGCCTTGTGCGGCAGGGACGAGGAGGCCGATGTCGCCACCCTGGACCGTCACCGTCGTGGCCGCCCCGAGGTCGGCGACCAGCCGGCCGGCCTGGTCGATCAGGCCGCAGAGCTCGCCGTGCCGCCCACTCCACACCGAACCGCGCCCGCGTGCGAGGTCGGTTGCGGCCTCCTGGAGCCAGGCCTCGTGACCACCGAGGAGCTCGCGCGTGTCACGAAGCAGTACCCCGATGCGGTCGGCGAGCAGTCGCCGAGTCTCCGCCTTCAACGCCGACGCGGGGGCGTACGCAGCGTCCGGCTGCAGGGCGGCGTACGACTCGGCGATGCCATTGGCCTGGCGCTCGGCGTGGACCAGCGAGGCGAACGCCGCGGCGTCGGGCAGGGCTTCGAGCGGAACGAGCCGATGACCGGCCTCGGGCTCGTCGGCGACGAGGTCCGTGTCGCGCAGATGACCTCGCCAGGCCGCGAGCTCCACCGCGGACAGCGGGGCCCGGCCGCTCGGGGCGTCAACCAGCTCGGTCAGCCAGCCGTGGCGCTCGTCGCCCGCGCGGACCTCCCGGGCGACGGCGGCCGGGGATCCCCGGTACCCGTCGAGATCGACCTCGACCACCTCGCGCTCGCGCGCCGACTGCAGGCGGTGGCCGAGCTCCGCACGCAGCCGACGGAGGTCGTCGATGCCGTCGAGGTGCCGGCGGATGGAGCGCGCGGCGTCGTCGGCGTCGTGCTCGGCGGCGGTCGCCGCGATCCGCTCCACCGCCACCCTCAGGTCCGACATGTCCTCCCGGGAGGAACCGACGACAGCGACCGCCAGCGGCTGGATGGCCTCGGGCAGCTTCTCGCGCACCTCCTTGAGCGCGCGGTCGGTCTGCGCGGTGACCAGGATGCGCTTGCCCTGGGCGAGCAGGTGGGTGATGAGGACGGCGGCGGTGTGGGTCTTGCCGGTGCCGGGCGGTCCCTGGATGAGGGTCTGTGCCGTCGTGTCGACGCGACGCAGGATCTGGAGCTGACGGTCGTTGAGGGGCAGTGGGAGGAACGGATCCTCCTCGACGTGGATCACCGCACCCGCACCGTCGAGGCTGCCTTCGGTGCCGAGCGGCTCGTGATCGGCATCGACCAGGGGCCGGATGCCGTCAGGCACCTCACCGGACTCGCGCAGCTGCTCGACGATGCGTCGGAAGATCTCCAGCAGGCCCTTCTGCGAGCGCTTGCGCAGCAGCAGGGCGGGGGCGAAGGAGGTGACCGGCGCCGCGGCGGGGAGCGTCGGGTCGTCCGCGTCGCGGTACTGGGCATCGGCGGCGAGCTGATGGGTGACCCGCCTGCCGAGCTCGCCCATCCTCTCGCGGTCGAGCGGGTGCGCCTCGGTCTCCCGGGCACGGTCGCGCAACTCGTTCACCAGACGGGGCTGTCCGACGAGGCCGGGATCGAGCATGTCCAACTCCAGCGTCGCGCCCTCGACGGTGTCGTCCGCCAGCAGGGCCAACCGGCCGGTGTCCTCGTCGAACTCGATGCGGACCGCTGTGGTGAGCAGGTGGCGCCGAACCTTGTCGCCGGCCGGCACTACCCAGGTGAGGAGGCTGCTCCCGAGGACGAGCTCGAGTTCCTCGGGATGGCCCGCGGCGGAGACATGGATGGAGAACAGCTCGTTGTAGTAGTCGCGGGCGGGCTGGTCGCGGTGCTCCTGCTCCGCCCACGCCTGCCAGTGGGGCAGGTAGGCGGCGAAGGCCTCGTCGATCTCCGGGCGCTCGCTGCGCTCCACTCGACGGCGGGTGGTCCCGCCGTGTTCGTCGTCCACCTCGAGTGACCGGTACTCCCGCAGCACCGGCTCACGGCGCGGGTCGACGGGCGACTCGTCCAGCCAACCCGCGAGTGCGGTATCGGGCTCGGGAGCGGCGACCGCGGGGACGCGGTCGATCGTCAGCACGGCGGGATCGCCCTCGACGTGGGCGTGGCGGACTCCACCGCCGACAGCGGGATGAGCCGGCGCGTCGGCCAGCCACAGCACCGCGCCCTCGCGCCGGCAGGTCTCGAGGTCCACGACGGACGTGCTGCGCAGACGCTGAGCCTCGCCGAGGAAGGTGAAGAGGCGGACCGCCCGGTCGACGAGGGGATCCTGCGCGTTCTGTGGAGCGGTCGTCGTCTCGTCGTCCATGCCTCGTGCCTCGTGCGTCTCGGCGAACATGCGGTTCGCGGCCTCTCCGTCGTACAGCGCGTCGGCGTATCGCCGGTAATCAACCTACTGTTACGAGTCCGGTACAGGGCGCGTCTAGTGCCCCCGCTCCCATCTCGTCCTACAAGGATGACTGCGCCGAAAAGCCTAATTACCTGGGCTGTCGGGATGACCGCAAGCGGTGTTTCAGGTGCGGCGCTCCGATCATCATTTCGATGACTGTCCACCGGTGCCGGTCGTTCTCTGCGGACGCGTGCAAGCGCGGCCTGTCGCCTTTTGTCGGGATCGAGCGGGAATGCCAGACGGCCCGTTCAGACACAATGGACATACGACGGCCACTGCGAGTGACGATCACACTGAGTGATAACGATCAACGCTGAGATTCCATGATCTGTAAGCGGAACTGTAAGCATCGACCCCTGAGACGGTCTGAGTCGCACAAGACTACCCAGGTCACTTGAGACCGTTACTGCAGTTCAGGGCGTTGTGTCCGAGATGGACGGAGACTCGGAAAACGCACAAGATCAACTTCACACCGAAGAGGTCACTGGTTCGATCCCAGTATCGCCCACACTGACGAAGGCCCTGGTCAGGACTCCGCGAGGAGCTCAGAGACCAGGGCCTTCGTGACTGTTTCGGAGCGTTTGACGCAGGTTTTGACAACAACGGTGACCTCTTCGGTCGCTCCTCAGGGCGCATTGGCGTCTCCGCAGGTGATGGCGGGGTCGTTGGTGACCTTGACCGCAACGCGGGCGCCACGCCGACCTGGCGGCATCACCCGGCGCCCAGGTGGACATTCCCCGCTGACCTGCGCCGACGGCAGCCTGCGCTCAGCAAGCCTGGAGCCGGGGGAGCAACTCGGCATTCGTTGGCGACGTGCAGGCAGATCTGACAGAGCAGGGCCGGCCCGTCCGAAGCGCTCCTGTCGGAAGTCCGCGCGTCGAGGAACTGTCGGGGTTCTGCCCTACGGTGTCTGTGACCCGGAGGAGACGGATGGATCGCCTGCACCGCGTACCGACTGACCTGTTCCGCTTCACCCACGGCGATCGCGCCGATCTCTACTCGGCGGTGCTGCAGGCGTTCGGCGAGGCGAACGACCGCCTGGAGACCTCCCTCAAGCCCGAACAGGTCCGGGAGCGGCTACGTGGGGTGGGCTGGTTCGCCGCGCTGGAGGACGACGATCTCGTCGACGCACTCGCGAGCCTCCGGCGGTGGCAGCTGGTCGAGGCCACCCAAGACCACGCGGGCGACTACCGCACGGCGGAGGAGTATGAGCAGCGGAACGTCTCGTACACGCTGACCAGGCGGGGCGAGGCGGCGCTCGCCGGCGTGGAGCACGCGCTGGAGGTGCTCTCCTCGGCCGGTGCTCTGCAGACGGCGGTGCTGCACGCCGTCGCGGACCGGCTGGGGGCACTGGGCGCGCTCCTGGAGGACGGCGCCGCCCCGAACCGTGCCGTCTTCGCGGCGCTCATGGAGCTCGAGCACCATCTGGAGGCACTGCGCGCCAACACCCGCCAGTTCAACGGCGAGCTCCAGCGGCTGGTGCGGGTCGAGGGCGTGGATCTGAGCGTGTTCCACGAGGTGAAGGCCGCGACGGTGGCCTACCTGCAGGAGTTCCTCGGCGATCTGGACCGTCGTGCCCTGGCGGTGGCGGCGGGGACGCGGAGGGTCGAGTCGTTCGGGATCGAGGACCTGTGGCGGCGGGCGCTCGCGGGCGCGGACCTCCCGCCGTCGCCGACCGAGGACCGGGCGGTGGCGTGGGTCGAGCGGAGGCGGGTCCGCTGGTCCGGGCTGCGGGCGTGGTTCCTGCCCGAGGACGGTTCGGCGGCCAGGATCGACCAGCTGCACACCGTGTCGCGCCGTGCAGTGGTCGCGCTGCTGCAGGCGCTGGACCGGATCACCGAGTCCCGCAAGCGGGTGAGCAGCGCGAGCGAGGACTTCCGCGAGCTCGCCCGGGGGTTCGCGGCAGCGCCGGGGGAGGAGGACTGCCATCGGCTCTGGTCGGTGGCGTTCGGGCTGGGGTCGGCACGCCATGCGCACCTGGCCCACCCCGACCCGGAGCTGGTGTCGCCGTCGACGTCGTGGCGGGAAGCGCCGCCCGTACCGGTCTCCGCGCTGCTCCGGAGCTCGGGGCGCACGGAACGGCACACTCGTCCGGGGCGGGTGCGGGACGTGGCGGTGCTCCGCGCCGAACGTGCCGAACGAGCCCGTCAGGAGCGGGCCCAGGCGGACGCGGCGTGGGCGGTCCTCGCCGGCTCGGGCCCGGTGTCGTTGTCGTCGTTCGGTCGGCTGGACCACGGTGTGTTCCTCCGGCTGCTGGAGCTGCTCGGTCGGGCCTTGAGCTCGGCCGCCGGGTCCGACGGGCGCCGACGGGCCGTCACCGCGGACGGCCGGATGGAGATCGTCCTGAGCCCACCCGCCGCAGGCACCGCGTCCGCCGTGCTCCTCACGCCGCGCGGCCGCTTCGAGGGACCGGACTATCTGGTCGACATCCGACACGCCGGTCGGGCGCGGGGGCGGCACCGTGCGGTGGCCGCGCGATGAGTGCTCTGGGCAACCAGCTCGTCATCGCCGAGCGCGAGGAGGTGGCGCGCGGGGTCCGGGTCCTGCTGGCGTCTCCGCTGCTGACCGCGCGGGCGCGTCCGGCGGACTTCGAGGTCGTGCGGCGGCGCGGTGCGGTGCTCACCCGCTGGTTCGACTACTACTGCGGATGGCGCCTGGTGGTCGAGGCGCGGGCGGGCTACGCGCGGCTGTCCAAGATCCGGACGACGATCGACGCGTCCCGACCGGCCCGCCGCTCCCGCACTGGCGCCGCGCCGTTCGACCGGCGTCGGTACGTGCTGCTCTGCGTCGTCGCCGCCGAGCTCCTCGGCACCCCGGTCACGACGATCGGGCTGCTGGCGGACCGGGTCGTGCAGGCCTGCGCCGCCGACCCCGCGCTGCCGCCCTTCGACACGGCGAGCCGGGCCCAGCGTCAAGCGTTCGTCGACGCCCTCCGGCTCCTGGAGGGGCTTGAGGCGCTGGCCGCCGTCGACGGTGCCACCGACTCCTATGTGGACTCCACCGCCGCCAAGGTCCTCTACCGCGTGGACGCGACACTGCTGATGAGGCTGATCGCGGCGCCGACGGGGCCGTCCCGGCTCACCGCGCCGGTCACCGACCCGCAGGCCCGGCTGACCGAGCTCCTCGTCGAGCCTCGGTACGGCACCGGCGAGGAAGGCGGCTTCCAGCGCACGCTGCACGCCCGTCATCGGCTCTTCCGCCGGTTGCTGGACGACCCGGTGGTCCACCGGGACGACCTGAGCGAGGCCGAGCTCGCCTACGCGTCGTCCCCGACCGGGCGGCAGCTGCTGCGCCGGGCGGCCGAGGAGGCGGGCATGGTCCTGGAGGAGCGGGCCGAGGGGTGGCTGCTCGTCGATCCCGACGGCATCGCCACGGACGTGCGCTTCCCGGACGACGGCAGCCACGCCCGCATCGCCGCCTTGGCGCTGCTCGACCGCATCGCGGCGGTCGGCGGGGCGGTGCCGGAGCAGTTGACCGGCGAGATCGGCGAGCTGATGCGCCGGTTCCCGGCATGGGCGAAGGCCTATCAGAACGACGACGGCCACGCCCGGCTGCGGGATGCCGCCGTCGGAGTCCTGCTCGACTTCGGCCTGGTCACGTGGCGGGAGGGCGTGGTCGTCGCGACGCCAGCGGCCGCCCGGTACACCGTCGTCGGGATCACCGAGGCGAGGGAGACGCGATGACCGTCACCGCGCTGCGTCCCACCCGGCAGGACACCGGCAGTGCGCGCTGGGTCCCGCGGCGGGCGGGCATCCAGAACGTGTGGCGCTATTACGACGAGGTCTTCGAGTTCCACCGCGGCCGGCTGTTGCTCCGTGGATCGAACGGCAGCGGGAAGTCGAAGGCGCTCGAGTTGCTCCTGCCCTTCCTGTTCGACGCGAGTCTGCGCGCCCAGCGCCTGTCGACCTTCGGCACGTCCGAACGGACGATGCACTGGAACCTGATGGGCGAGGGCGCGGCCGGGAAGACGCGCGTGGGCTACGTGTGGCTCGAGTTCTCCCGGGACGCGGCGGACGGCACCCGCCACTGGTTCGTCTGCGGCGCCCGCCTGGCGGCCACGACGCACACGCGCACCGCCCAGGCGGACTACTTCACCCTCGAACGCGAGGTGGCGCCCGGCGAGTTCACGACGGCGGACTCCCTCCCGCTGACGCGTGCCGCACTCGTGGAGAGGATCGGGGACGACGGCTCGGTCCACGGCCCCGCCGAGCACCGGGCCGCCGTCCGCTCCGTCCTCTTCGGAGGGATTGGTGAGCAGCGTTACGAGTCGCTGATCCTGGCCCTGCTGCAGCTGCGCACCCCGAAGCTGTCGCAGCGCCTGGATCCCGCGCTGCTCTCGACCCTGCTGTCGAAGGCGTTGCCGCCGCTGGGGGAGACCGAGCTCGGTGAGCTCGCCGAGGGCTTCCAACGACTCGACCGCCAGCGGGAGGAGCTGGAGCAGCTCGAGGCGGAGGCCGAGGCCGCCCGCACGCTCGCGGTCGCCCAGCAGACCTACGCCCGACGGGTGCTGCGCGCGGCCGCCGCCGAGCTGATCACCGCCACCACCACGATGGACGACCTGACTCGTGCCGCACGCGAGAACGACGAGGAGCTCGGGGCGGCGCGAGCCGAGTTCGCCGAGGCGTCGGGGGCCCTCGACCGCGAACGGGCACTCGACAGGTCGCTGGGGGTCGACATCGACGAGCTCCGGGGCCACACCGACTACCGCGAGGGTGCAGAGGCGCTGCGCCGCGTCGAGGATCTGCGGGGTCGGGCCCGAGGAGTCCGTGACCGGGTCGCCACCGAGCAGGCCGCCGCGGCCGGGGCGGTGTCGCAGGCCGAGACCGACACGACCGTGGCGGAGGAGGCCGCGGGCGAGCTCGTCGAGGCGCAGACGGCGGAGGCGGAGACGGTCGAGGTCGCCCGTGCCGCGGCGGTGCGGGCGGGCATGGAGTCCGTCGTGGCCGAGGCACGGCCGATCGGCCGGTCGGACCGGCATCGGGCGGCGGCCCTGGTGGAGGCGGCCGCGACCGGGCGGGCGCAGCAGATCGCGGAGGTTCGTGACGTCGTCGAGGCGCACACCGCCGCCGTCGGCAGGCGCAGCGACCTGGAGGATCTGCTGGACGGGGCGCGGACCGCGCTGCAGGAGGCCCAGGACGTCGTGCGGGCGCGGGCGGACCTCCGTGCCGAGGCCCTCGGCGCGCGCGAGGAACGGCTGCGGGAGTGGGTCGTGGCGTGCCGCGAGCTGCGGGTGGACGAGGCGGACGTCGTCGCAGCGGCGGATGACGAACCGACCCTGTCCGAGCTCGTGGAGGACGCGGTCCGGGCGGCGAGCGAGATGTTGCTCGCGGCGGCCGCCGAGCTCCGCGTCGGCCGGGAGGGGACGGCGACGAGGCTCGCGGCGGTCGAGGAGGAGCTGGCCACGGTCCGCTCCGCCCGTCACGTGCCGCCGAGCGCGCCGCCGACCCGCACCGCGGACCGCGCAGGCCGGGGCGGGGCCCCGCTGTGGCAGTTGGTCGACTTCGCGCCGGACGTCCCGGCCGAGTGGCGGTCGGCGTTGGAGGCCGGGCTGCAGTCCAGCGGGCTGCTCGACGCGTGGCTCACGCCGGACGGGCGCGCGGACTGGGCGGGCCACGACGTCCTGGCCGACCCCGCCGACCTGGCCCTCGCTCCGGCTCGGTCGCTTGCCGACGTCCTCGTGCCCGAGCCGGACACGGCGGTGCCGCGCGAGCGCATACTCGCCCTGCTGCGCGTCGTCGCGTTCGACGACGCTTTGCCCCAGCACCATCCGGCCGCCTTCGGCGCGGACGGGACCTGGCGGCTCGGCGCCGTGACGGGAAGCTGGGGCAAGCCGGAACCCGAGCACATCGGGGCCACCGCCCGAGCGCGCACCCGCGAGCGGCGCATCACCGAGCTGGAACGTGACAGGGACTCCGCACGCGACGAGCTGGCCCGCCTGGATCGAGACCTGCAGGTGGTGGCCGACCGGCGGGGTGCGGTGCAGGCCGAGCGGAGCAGGCGGCCGGACCGCACGGCGCTCGATGCGGCGACCCGCGAGCTGCGACGCGCCGAGAGCGACGTGAGCGCGCGGGACGCCGAGATCGCGCGGTTCGTGCAGCTGCTGGGTGTGGTGTCGGCCGAGGTCGCCCGGCTCCTGCGGGATCTGCACGAGGCCGCGGCGCGCACCGGGCTCCCGTCCGGTGCGGAGGATCTGAGCAGGCTCGCCGGTGCCGTCGACGGCTTCCGCAGCGCGGCGCGCGGCTGGCTGGACCGCTGCGGTGACCTGGTCGCCGCGACCAGGAGGGCACACGACACCGAGACGACCGCCGCCCGTTCGCGCGAAGCCGCGGACGTCCGACGGGATGCGGCGGCCGACGCCGCCGCAGAGCTGGAGGACCTGGAGCAGGCCGCGGCCACCGCAGAGGGAGCGATCGGCCAGACCTACCGCGATCTCGTCGCGCAGCTCGGCGAGCTGCAGCAGCGCCGCACGGGTGCAGTGGCCGCTGCCGACACGGCCTTCGCCCAGGTGCGCGAGTGCGAGCTGCGGATCATGCAGCTCCGGACCCGGGCGGAGCGGGCCGAGGCCGAGCGGGACACCGCCGTCGAGCTGCGGGATCGTGCGGGCGAGCGGATGAGACTGGTCGGCTCGGGGACCTTCGCCGCGGACGCGGGCGTCGACGAGCCCGCCGCCGGGGAGCAGGCGGACAGTGTGCGGGCCACACTCGACCTCGCGCGCGGCCTCGCCGCCCGCTGGGCGGCCACTCCGCACGAGCCCGCCCAGATCGCTCGCGCCTTCGGGACGCTGAGCGACGAGCTGTACCGCAGCCGCGAGATCCTCGGCGTGCGTGCCGATCTCGAGCTGTCCGCCGTCGCCGACCACCACGTGCTGACCGCCTCGTCGGGTGGCGTGCGCACCGGCGCGGCGGGCCTCGCGGACCGGGTCAAGGCGGAGGCGACGCGCGCCGCGGAGGACATCACCGCGGCGGAGCGGCAGCTCTTCGAGACCACCCTGACCGGCGACACCCGCCGCCACCTCGCCGATCGGATCCGGCAGGCCACGGCGTTGGTGGACGGGATGAACGCGCGCTTGGACGAGGTGCGGACCGCGTCCCGGGTCGCCGTCCGGCTGGACTGGAAGGTCGATCCCGATCTCCCGGCGTCGGCCCGCGCGGCGCGGGACCTGCTGCTGAAGGATCCGTCCCGCCTGGGGGAGGCGGAGCGGGAGGCGCTGCACCGCTTCTTCCGGGACCGGGTCGACGAGGCGAGGGCGCGAGACGACGCCGTCGGGTGGGAGCAACAGCTCGGCGAGGTCTTCGACTACACCTCGTGGCACCGCTTCGAGGTGACCGTGGACCGCGGGAAGGGCGAGGGCTGGCAGGTCCTCACCCGTAAGCTGCACGGCGCGTTGTCCGGCGGGGAGAAGGCCATCGCGTTGCACCTCCCGCTCTTCGCGGCGGTGGCCGCCCACTACGAGTCCGTGCCGCGTGGTCCTCGGGTCATCCTGCTCGACGAGGTCTTCGTGGGCGTCGACGAGGTCAACCGCGGCCAGGTGTTCGCGTTGCTCGCCTCGCTCGACCTGGATCTCGTGCTGACCTCGGACCATGAGTGGTGCGCCTACTCGGAGCTCGACGGGATCGCCGTCCACCAGCTCGTCACCAGCGAGGACGACGACGCGGTCACCACGGCCCGGTTCGTGTGGGACGGGGAGGACTGGCTGGAGAGCGAGGAGGGTGATGACTGAGCCCGTCCACCCGACGCTGGGACAGCCCAGCCTCCGGCCGCTGTGGCAGGAGGTCCACCGCCGCCTGGACTCCGGCCGCCCGGTCACGCGCGTCGGCCTGGGCGCGCTCGACGACGCCGGTCTCGCCGCGCTCGCCGACCTGCTCGGCACCGCCCGCTACCCCCGGGGCTCGGTGCCCCTCAGCCGGCTCGACGAGGCCGTCGGCGAGATCGCGGGATCGGATGTGCGAGCCTTCGTGCAGGTTCTGTTGGGGCCCGTCGGCGATCGCGCCGCGGGACGGGCCGAGGCGACCGCCGAACGCGCGTCCTTCTGGGCCTGGCTGGCCGCCCACCCACTGGTCCGCGCCCAGCCCGCCCTCGAGGAATGGGCCGCGGCGCTGCGACGAACCGGAGCCGGCTCGGACCAGGTTGGCCGGGCTCTGATCGAGACCGCGGTGACGGTGCTGGAGCGGCTGCCCGTGCCCGGCCGCCCCTTGCCGTCGTTCGCCGACGACGCGGTCGGCGACCCGCACGGACTCGATGGAGACACACGGCTCGCCGCCCACGTCCTGCGTGCCCTCGCCGCCCTGACCGGCGTCGACCCGCCGACGAACGCGGAGGAGCGTCGATCGCTGTGGGAGCGCTTCGGCGTCACCGCCGACCAGCTGTCCGCCACCGTGCTCGGTGCCGGGCTGCGTCCGGTCGGGAACGGTCTCGTCGCCCGGGTGCTCCGGGCCGGAGCGGAGGAGGGAGAAGCGACCGTCCTCACGCTCGCCCAGCTCCGACGGACCGACGAGTTACGGCTCGACACGGACGCCGTGGTGTCCGTGGTCGAGAACCCCACGGTCGTCGCGCTCGCCATGGAGGGGCTGGGCAGGGAGTGTCCTCCGCTGGTCTGCACCGCAGGGTGGCCGTCCGGGGCGGCCATGCACCTCCTCCGTCTACTCGCCCGTCACCATCACGTTCGCTATCACGGTGACCTCGACGGGGAGGGCATCAGGATCGCGGCTTACCTCGGTGCGAGGGTCGGCGCGACACCGTGGCGGATGTCCGTGGCCGACTACCTCACGGACGTCCCCGTCATGGGGCCTTCGGTCGGCCGCGTCACGGATGCGCCGTGGGATGCCGACTTGGCACCTGCCATGAAGGAGCGGGGAGTCGCTCTCGTCGAGGAGCGTGTGGCTCCTTCGTTGCTGGACGATCTCAGGGCAGGACCGCCGACGAGCTGAGCGAGAGCGCACAGCGGGCCCGAGAGCGACCGCTAGCATCGTCGGCATGGGTGCGGAGGGCGAGCGCGAGGAGCTGTCCCGTCTGGTGCAGCAGTTGCCGGACGAGGATGTCCCGGCGGTGCTCTCGGACCTGCGCCGTCGGCTCGAGAGTGTGCGGTCGTGGCCGCCGGCGTTCTTCGGGATCGAGCCCGGCGACGGGACTCGGGTCGGGGCCGATCATGACGAGATCCTTGCTGAGGGGTTCGGCCGCTAGGTGATCGTCTGCGACACGGGGCCGCTGGTGGCGGCGGGCCTGTCCAGGGATCCGGATCATCGGGCGTCGGTGGACCTGTTCGCGTCGCTGCACATGAGTGGGCGAGTGATGGTGGTGCCCGCGCCGATCGTGGCCGAGGTCGGGTACCTGCTCCACCACAAGGGCAGCCCGCGGGCCGAGTCGGCGTTCCTGCTCTCGCTCGCGGCGGGCGACTTCCGGACGGTCGAGTTGACCTCCGAGGACTACGCGCGGATGGCGGACCTCGTCGACACCTCCGCCGACCTTCCGCTCGGGACGAGCGACGCCTCGGTCGTCGCGCTGGCGGAGCGCCTGGGAGTGGCAGAGGTTGCGACCCTCGATCATCGTCACTCTCGTGTCGTGCAGCCGCGGCACGTGGAGGCTTTCACCCTCCTGCCCTGAGGCACGCGGCCTTGAGGCGTCGGCGGGCGGTCAGATGCCGGCGTGTTCGTCGTGTTCGGAGCTGGAAGACATCAGGGCGGCCGCTGTGAGGTGGCCCGGCCCCTTCGACGAGCTTCAGGGCAAGGCGGCGCGGAACTGCGCGACCAGAGCCTCGATGCGGTCGGCCTCATGGTCACTTCGGAGTCGGCCGTTGCGTCCGAGCATGGTCAGTCCGTGCAGCGCCGCCCAGAGGACTTCGGTGCGGGTGTCGACGTCGGCCACGGCGGCGACGGTGCCCACCGCCTCGCGGAGTTCGTCGAATGCTTCGGTCAGCGGCGTCGGCGTGTCGTCCGCAGCGAAGTGCAGTCGCGTGGATCTGGTGAACATCGCGTCGTAGGTCGCGGGGTTCCTCGTGGCGAAGTCGCCGTATGCGGCGGCGACCCGGCTGACCTGGTCGTCGGGCGAGGGGCTGCCGCGGCGGGCCGCACGCAGCGCCTCGGCGAGCTCGGCGAAGCCTTCCAGTGCAACGGCTTCGACGATCTCCTCCATCGATCCGAAGTGCTTGTAGAGGACCGGCTGGCTGTACTCGATCTCGGTGGACAGCCTGCGCGTGGTGACCGCATCCCAGCCTTCGCTCTCGGCCAGGGTGCGGGCTGTCGCCGTGATGAGCCTGCGGCGGGCGTCTCGCTCGCGCTGTCGGCGGTCCTCGATGGCCATGCCTCACGGTAGCACCGCTAGTACTGCTAGCAGTGCTGTTGACGCGAGCAGGAGGCACGGTTAGCGTTGCTAGTGCTAGCGCTGCTAACCACCAGGAGGAGACCGACATGGCCACGCCGACTCACCATCTGGCCGATCTCTACGTCGAGATGATCAACACCCATGACCCGGACCACGTGGATCGCTTCGTCGCCGAGGACTACGTCAACCACAACGCGTTCGTCGCCGACGGGCGCGAGGCCAACCGCCGGTGGTGGACCGCGTTCTTCGCGGGCCTACCCGACGTGCGTGTCACGATGGAGGACCTGATCATCTCCGGCGACCGCGTCGTGGGCCGCTTCGTCTACCTCGGCACCCACACCGGGAACCTCGTGGGCGTCCCCGCGAGCGGCAACCCCGTCGAGATGCGCAGCATCGACATCTGGCGCGTCCGGGACGGCATGTTCGTCGAGCACTGGGACGAGCTGAACCTCATGCAGGTGTTCCAGCAGGTGGGCGCCCTGCCGCCGCTGAACGGCGTCCGGGTCCAGGCATGACACCGGCACTTCTCTCCCGGATCACCGCGCTGGTGGCGATCATGAGCACCGGGATCGTCTACGGCACGGATGTCTTCTGCGCGCTCGTCCAGCGATCCGCGCTCGCGCGCGTCGACGACGCCACCCTCACCGCGGTCATGGGCAACGTGCACCGCGTCGCCGACCGGCGGATGCCGGTTCCCGGGATCCTCGGCATCGTCGCGGCCGCCGCCGCTTCCGCGCTCGCGGCGGTGGCCGGTCACCCCGTCGCCTCGGCGACCGCGGGAGCCGCGTTCCTGCTGATGGTGGTCTGGGTGCTGCTCTACCTGCGCATCAGCGCACCCCTCAACCGCATACTCACCGCCGCCGCCGACGCCCACGAGACTCCCGCCGATGTGCGCAGTGTGCAGCAGCGCTGGGATCACGTCATCGTCCCGAGGGCCGTCCTGCAGGGCCTGGCCGTCCTCCTCCTCCTGGGCGTGAGTCTCGTCGGCTGACCCGCCTCCCGACAGGAGTCGGCTCGAGCGTCACGCCCGCGGCGAGCCACTCCCCGAAGAACTCGGCGATCGGGCGGGCGGAGGAGTCGGCGACAGTGTCCTCCGACCGGAACGAGCGTCGGGCGCGGATCGGGCGAGGCGACGCGCGGCAGCGGCCCAGGGCGACGCGCTGCCGTGCGGACCGCTGCTGCCGGCGGGCTCGGGACACCGCACCGATGCGCGGATGCATCCGTCCTCGCCGACCGGCTCGGGTACGAGGTCGTGAGCCTCCGGACGGCAGGCCCCGCTCTGGTACGACCTGGACCTCGCGCTGGGTGTGGTGTCACCCGAGCTGCTGCTCTGGTTCCCGGAGGCCTTCGAGCCCGACAGCCGGTCCCTGATCCGCGCCCTGGGCCTGGAGCTGGTCGAGGTCGCCGAGAGCGACGCGCGCCGGTTCGCACTGAATCTCGTCAGCGACGAGAGGACCGTCACCATGACGGACCGGGCGCCACGGGTCGCCGCGCTGCTGCGCGCCCGCGGGCTGACGGTCGTCGAGCTCCCGACCGCACAGCTGGCGAAGGGGGGCGGGGGAGTGCGCTGCACCGCGCTGACCCTGCACCCCGCTCCCTAGGCGCCCGGGGGTCCGACGCCGCCCTCGCCTGATACTGCCGCCACCGCTTCACGAGAGCCTCGCCCGCCGCCGCCGACTCGCAGCTCGATCGGGCCCTTCGGCGGCTCCGGGCAGCGTGGTCGTCGACGGCATCCGGCCCGCCTGCGGTGACATGGACGCCCGATGTCGGCCGAGGCCGCTCGCTGCCGAGGTGGGCCGTCGCCTCGCGCTCGGTGGCCGGGACGTCCGTGGGAACGGACGTCGCCCGGGGTAACTAGAAGCGTTTCTAAATTTTCTGCCTGTCTGCCCCGTCCGCGCGGTCCGGCGGCCTCGTCCGCACGGCGCTGTATCCTCGGGAGTCGGTGCGCTGCAGGGGCTCGAACTGCATCGATCGGGTGTAGGTCCTCGTTGTGCGGTGAAGCTGGGCCGTCGATGACATCGCCCCTGATCGGCACTGTCATGAAGTGACTAGAAACGTTACGATCGTGTTCACTCCCGCGTGGATCTCTAGTCTTCGAGGCTGAGATGCGCCACGCTTCGACGCGAAGTGGGGGTGGCGATCAGAGGAGTGTCCGCGGCCGAACGGCGTCAGCCCGGCCGGAGATTCCTCCGCCTCCCCGAACTAGAAACGACTCAAGTGAAGGTGGACCGATGGGGTATCTCGACAACCTGATCATCGACACGGACAACTACAAGCACTGTCACTATCCGCTGTACCCGAAGGGTACGGAGTACGTGTCGAGCTACATCGAGTCTCGTGGTGGTCTGTTCCCGGTCACCATGTTCGTGGGGTTGCAGGTGTATCTGCGGGAGAAGCTGATGAAGCCGATCACGCTGGAGGACATCGACGAGGCGGAGTTCGTGGTCCGCGAGCAGGGTATGCACTTCAACCGGGAGAACTGGTTGGGGATCTTGAACGATCACGGCGGGTATCTGCCGGTGGAGATCGAGGCGGTGCCGGAGGGGACGGTGTTGCCTGCCCGCAACGTGTTGGTGCAGGTGGTCAACACCGACCCGAGGTACTTCTGGGCGACCAGTTTCTTCGAGACCGCGCTGCTGCGGGCGGTGTGGTATCCGAGCACGATCGGCACGGTCAGCTGGTTGTCGAAGATGGTGATCAAGGAGGCGTTGGACCGTACGGCGGACTCGTCGGCGGGGTTGCGGTTCATGTTGCACGACTACGGCGCCCGTGGGGTGAGCTCGCAGCAGTCCGCGGCGTTGGGTGGGTTGGCGCACCTGGTGAACTTCGACCAGTCGGACACGGTGCCGGGCATCCTCGCGGCGAAGCGCTACTACAACGCGGGGAAGGTCTCGAACTCCGGCCCGAACGCCGAGCACGCGGGTTTCTGCGCGTGGGGGCGGGACGACGAGGTGGGTGCGATCCGGAACATGCTCGAGACCTACGCCCCCGAGGGCTGTGCGCTCGTGCTCACCGACACCTACGACCACGAGAACTGTGTCAAGAACATCATCGGCGGCGAGCTCAAGGAGATGGTGCAGAACTTCCCGGGCCTGGTCGGTGTGCGTCCCGACTCGGGGGACATCGTGCAGGTCACCGCGGACACCACCGGCTGGTTGATGGACATCTTCGGGTACACGGTGAACTCGAAGGGGTTCAAGGTGTTGCCTCCGTTCATCCGGGTGGTGCAGGGCGACGGGGTGAACTTCCACTCGCTGCCGCAGGTGTACATGGAGTTGGAGCGGCGTGGGTTCTCCGCGGAGAACGCGGTGTTCGGTATGGGTGGTGGTCTGTTGCAGCACTGGAACCGCGACACCATGAACTTCGGTCAGAAGGCGTCTGCGGTGTGTGTGGACGGGCAGTGGCGTGAGATCGCGAAGTCGCCGACGGGTGCGGCGTTCAAGGCGTCGAAGCGGGGCAGGTTGGCGCTCAAGCGCGAGGACGGCGTGTACACCACGGTGCCGAAGGGGTCGATCCCGGAGTCGGAGAACGTGCTGCAGCCGGTGTTCCGGGACGGCAAGCTGTTGCGCAAGTGGGACTTCACCGAGCTGATCGCGAACAGCGAGAAGGAGGTGCCGGAGTCCTACTACATCGACCATGTCGGGCCGATGCGCACCGTCTCCTCGGAGATGGCCGTCTCCGCCTGATCCCGGCCCGGCGCCCCGTCCCCCCGCGGGGCGCCAGCCGGCCCGCACGAC
>NZ_FNBE01000017.1 GCF_900102195.1 Pseudonocardia oroxyli | reverse complement strand
AGGAGTCTGGGCCGTGTCTCAGTCCCAGTGTGGCCGGTCGCCCTCTCAGGCCGGCTACCCGTCGTCGCCTTGGTGGGCCATCACCCCACCAACAAGCTGATAGGCCGCGGGCCCATCCCCCACCGAAAAACTTTCCACCAACCCCCATGCGAGGGAAGGTCATATCCGGTATTAGACCCAGTTTCCCGGGCTTATCCCAGAGTGGAGGGCAGGTCGCCCACGTGTTACTCACCCGTTCGCCGCTCGTGTACCCCGAAAGGCCTTACCGCTCGACTTGCATGTGTTAAGCACGCCGCCAGCGTTCGTCCTGAGCCAGGATCAAACTCTCCAACAAAATCTGGCTCTAGCTGACGGGCTCGCCTCCGACGGGGTCGGAGAAACGAGCCCCACAATGAACTGGCACAAACACTGCCAGAACAAGAAAAATAGCTCGACACACTGTTGAGTTCTCAAAAGACATCCGCACACCTCCGCATGGATCCACTCGGGATACACGCTCGGGGGCGTCGTCTGCAGTCACTCTACCAGGCCGGACCGGCCGGAGGCAACTTTCTTAACTTACCCGGTTCCACCGGCCTGGTCAAGCACCGGGGTACCGCGCCGATCCCCATCGCCCCTCGCGGGTCGGTGTGAACCGATTGTCGTCGCCACCTGCCGTCTGACTCTGGGCCGGAGATTCCGTCCCGGTCTGTCGTGCTGACCGCCTTGGCGACGACGAGAAAGTTACACACACGCCCTCAGGGCCCGAAAACCGGGGGGTGGGTTATCGATGTCTTCGCAGGTCACGACCGGTACGAAAGTCCGCGTGCGCTGCACGGGCCTGCAGTCGCCCCGACGCGGCCCGACGGCGTCGCCACCGAGACGGGTCGGGCCCGGCACCCCCCTGACGGGGGCGCCGAGCCCGAGAGAACGGCCGTGTGACGTCGCTTACCGCGCGCGGACGCCGGCCAGGTTGCGCTTCCCGCGGCGCACCACGAGCCAGCCACCCGCGAGCACGTCGGCCGACGACGGCGTCCAGCCCTCATCGGTGATCTTCACGTTGTTCACGTACGCCCCGCCCTCGCCGACGGCCCGCCGGGCGGCGCCCCGGGACTCGACGAGACCGGTACCGATCAGCAGGTCGACGAGCGTGGTCTCCCCCAGCACCGCGTCTGCGGTCGGCACCTCGCTCATCGCGGCGTCCAGTGTGGACGCGTCCAGCCCGGTGAGCTCGCCGCGCCCGAAGAGCGCCGCGGACGCCGCGACGACCTGCTCCGTCTGGTGTGCTCCGTGGACCAGCGTGGTCAGCTCCGCCGCGAGCCGCTTCTGCCCCGCCCGCAGGTGCGGACGCTCCCGGGTGTCCTCCTCGAGCGCGAGGATCTCCTCCCGCGACAGGAAGGTGAACATCCGCAGGTAGCGGCCCACGTCGGCGTCGGCCACGTTCACGAAGTACTGGTACCAGGCGTACGGCGACGTCAGCCGCGGATCGAGCCAGATGTTGCCGCCGCCCGTCGACTTCCCGAACTTGCGGCCCTCCGAGTCCGTGACGAGCGGGAGGGTCATGGCGTGGGCGGAGCCCCCGTCGACCCGGCGGATGAGGTCCGCTCCGCCGACGATGTTGCCCCACTGGTCCGAGCCGCCGATCTGCAGCCGACAGCCGTACCGGCGGTACAGCTCCAGGTAGTCCTGGGACTGCAGGAGCAGGTAGCTGAACTCGGTGTAGGACAACCCGTCCGTCGCCAGCCTGCGCTTCACGGTCTCCCGCGCCAGCATCACGTTCACCGAGAAGTGCTTCCCGACGTCCCGCAGGAACTCCAGGACGCTCTGCCCGCCGGTCCAGTCCAGGTTGTTCGCGACCAGCGCCCCGGTGGGCGAGTCGTCGAAGACCACGAACCGCTCGAGCTGGCCGCGGATGAGCCCGGCCCACTCCGCGACGGTGTCGACGCTCTGCAGCGACCGCTCCCCCACGTCCCGCGGGTCACCGATCTGGCCGGTGGCCCCGCCCGCCAGCACGATCGGCCGGGCCCCCGCCTCCTGGAAGCGGCGCAGGGTGAGCAGCGGGATCAGGTGGCCGGCGTGCAGGCTGGCCGCCGTGGGGTCGAATCCGCAATAGAGCGTGAGCGGCTCGGCTGCGTCGAGGTCCTTGCGCAGGGCGTCGAGGTCCGTGCTCTGCGCGATCAGGCCGCGCCACTCCAGCTCGTCGAGGATGCTCACGGGCCAATCCTCCCCGATCCCCGCGCCGTACGTCGGTCGGGTCGGGTCGGGGTCCGGACGCGCGGGGTGTGCCGGCGATAGGGGCTGACCTCCGGCGCGCCGTCGATCCAGAACCGCCAGGGCAGCTCGTGGGCGGCCGCCACCCCGACCCGCGGTCCGCTCCGGATCCGCTCCGGGGCGACGGGTGCGCCCGCCACGATCCGCACCGGCGAGTCCGGCGAGGTCAGGTCCAGGCCGTTGTGGTCCCGGCCGAGCCCGAGCAGTGCGGCCAGACGGGCGGGCCCGCGCGCCAGCTCGCGGTCCGTGCGGGCGGTGGGCCGACGGACCCGGGCGATCCCCGGGTCCGACACCACCCGTCCCGCTCGCAGCAGCACCGCGCCCGCCGCCCCGTCGCCGAGGCAGGACACGTTGGCGCAGAAGTGCATCCCGTAGACGAAGTACACGTACAGGTGCCCGGCGGGCCCGAACATCACCGTGTTGCGCGGGGTCCGCCCCCGGTAGCTGTGCGACGCCGGGTCGTCCGCCCCGCGGTACGCCTCGACCTCCACCAGCTCGACGGCCACGGTGCCGTCCGGCGTGTCCGCCTCCACCGTGCAGCCCAGCAGCCGCCGCGCCGCGGGCAGCACGTCGCCCGCGAGCTCACCGCGATCAAGCAGCATCGTGGCTCCACACTGTGCGTCCCGAGCCGCGGATCCGGCCGTTGTGGCTCCACTGTGCGGGCGTCGGGGCGGGGGCGCGCATCCCGCGGCGCTCAGGCGGAGCACCAGGCCCGGTGGTCCGCCGTGACGAGCCGCAGCCGGTCCAGCTGCTCCTCCACCCGGACCCCCGCCGTGCCGCCCCGCGCGTCCCGGCTGGCGATCGAGCCCGCCACCGTGAGGACCTCGCGGACCGCGGGGGTCAGCGCGGGGTGGACCTGGGCCAGCTCGGCGTCCGTCAGGTCCGCCAGGCCCACGCCGCGGGCCTCGGCGGCGCGCACACAGCCGCCCGCCGCCTCGTGCGCCACCCGGAACGGGACCCCCTGCCGCACCAGCCACTCGGCGATGTCGGTGGCGAGGGTGAACCCGGCCGGGGCCAGCTCGGCGAGCCGCTCGGTGTGGAACACCAGGGTCTCGACCATGCCGGACACCGCGGGCAGCAGGACCTCGAGCTGCTCGGCGGAGTCGAACAGCGGCTCCTTGTCCTCCTGGAGGTCCCGGTTGTAGGCCAGCGGGAGGCCCTTGAGCGTGGCCAGGAGCCCGGTCAGGTTGCCGATCAGCCTGCCCGCCTTGCCGCGCGCGAGCTCGGCGACGTCCGGGTTCTTCTTCTGCGGCATGATCGAGCTGCCGGTGGAGAACGCGTCGTCCAGGGTGATGTAGGAGAACTCCGCGGTGGCCCAGAGGATGACCTCCTCCGACAGCCTGCTGAGGTCGACCGCCACCATCGCGAGGACGAAGGCGGCCTCGGCGGCGAAGTCCCGCGCGGCGGTGCCGTCGATCGAGTTCTCCGCCGAGGAGTCGAAGCCCAGCTCCGCCGCGACCGCCTCCGGGTCGAGCCCCAGCGACGACCCGGCGAGCGCCCCGGACCCGTACGGCGAGACCGCGGCCCGCCGGTCCCAGTCCCGCAGCCGCTCGACGTCTCGGACGAGCGCCTGGGCGTGCGCCCCGAGCTGGTGGGCGAGGAGCACCGGCTGCGCGTGCTGCAGGTGCGTGCGGCCCGGCATCGGGGCGTTCGGGTGGGCGGTGGCCTGGGTGACCAGCGCGTCCACGACGTCCAGCACGCCGGACCCGATCCGGCGCGCCGCCTCCCGCAGCCACATCCGGAACAGGGTGGCGACCTGGTCGTTGCGGGAGCGGCCCGCGCGGAGCTTGCCGCCCAGCTCCGGCCCGGCCCGCTCGATCAGGCCGCGCTCGAGGGCGCTGTGCACGTCCTCGTCGTCGACGGCGGGGCCGAAGGAGCCCGACTCGACGTCCGCCGCCAGCTTGTCCAGCGCCTCCAGCATCCCGTCGAGCTCGGCATCGGTCAGCAGGCCGGCGCGGTGCAGCACGCGGGCGTGCGCCTTGGAGCCGCGGATGTCGTAGGGCGCGAGCCGCCAGTCGAACTGGGTGGACTTGCTGAGGGCCGCCAGCGCGTCCGCGGGGCCGCCGGTGAACCGGCCGCCCCACAACGCTCCGCTCGACTCGGGCATCAGTCCGTACCCGACTCGAGTGCCGCGGCGTCGAGCGAGGCGCCCTCGCCGCCGTCCTCACCCGCGGCGATCCGGTCGAACCCGCCCGAGGGCAGCTCCCCGAACAGCGTGCCGTGCTCCACCAGCACGGTGCCCTGCTCGGCGGGCTGGTCCGCGTAGGCCTCGAGCTTGGCGCGGGAGTCGGCGATGTCCAGGTTGCGCATGGTCAGCTGGCCGATCCGGTCCGTGGGACCGAAGGCGGCGTTCTCGACGCGCTCCATCGACAGCCGCTCCGGGTGGTAGGAGAAGCCGGTGCCCTCGGTGTTCAGGACCGTGTAGTCGTCTCCCCGCCGCAGCCGCAGCGTGACGGTGCCGGTGACCAGCGAGGCGATCCACCGCTGCACCGACTCGCGCACCATGAGCGCCTGCGGGTCCAGCCAGCGGCCCTCGTAGAGCAGCCTGCCGAGCTTGCGGCCCTCGTTGTGATAGTTGGCGACGGTGTCCTCGTTGTGGATCGCGTTGATCAGCCGCTCGTAGGCGGCGAACAGCAGCGCCATGCCGGGGGCCTCGTAGATCCCCCGCGACTTGGCCTCGATGATCCGGTTCTCGATCTGGTCGGACATGCCCAGGCCGTGCCTGCCGCCGATGGCGTTCGCCTCCAGCACCAGGTCGACGGCCGTGGCGAAGCGCCTGCCGTTCAGCGCCACCGGCCTGCCCGCCTCGAACGTGACGGCGACGTCCTCGGTCTCGATGGCGACCGCCGGGTCCCAGAACCGCACGCCCATGATCGGCTCGACGGTCTCCAGCGAGACGTCCAGGTGCTCGAGGGTCTTCGCCTCGTGCGTGGCGCCCCAGATGTTCGCGTCGGTCGAGTAGGCCTTCTCCGCCGAGTCCCGGTAGGGCAGGCCGTGGGCGGTGAGCCAGCGGCTCATCTCGTCCCGCCCGCCGAGCTCGCCGACGAAGTCCGCGTCCAGCCAGGGCTTGTAGATCCGCAGCTCGGGGTTGGCCAGCAGGCCGTAGCGGTAGAACCGCTCGATGTCGTTGCCCTTGTAGGTCGACCCGTCACCCCAGATGTTGACCTCGTCCGCCTGCATGGCCCGGACGAGCAGGGTGCCGGTGACGGCGCGGCCCAGCGGCGTGGTGTTGAAGTACGTGCGCCCGCCGGACCGGATGTGGAACGCGCCGCACGCCAGCGCGGCCAGCCCCTCGTCGACCAGCTGGGGCTTGATGTCCACCGCGCGGGCGATCTCGGCGCCGTACTGCGTGGCCCGCTCCGGGATGCCCGCGATGTCCGCCTCGTCGTACTGGCCGAGGTCTGCCGTGTAGGTGCACGGGATCCCGCCCTTGTCGCGCATCCAGGCGACCGCCACCGAGGTGTCGAGGCCGCCCGAGAAGGCGATGCCGATGCGCTCGCCCTTCGGGAGGGAGGTCAGGACCTTGCTCACGATGCTCCTTCATGCAGGTTCTGTAGCCGGTCGGCCAGCTGGGCGCCGGTCAGCGGTTCACGGGCGACCACGAAGATCGTGTCGTCTCCCGCGATGGTGCCGACGACGATGCTCAGCGACGCGCGGTCCAGTGCACTCGCAAGGTAGTGCGCCGCTCCGGGCGGGGTGCGCAGGACCGCCATGTTGCCGCTCGAGTCGGTGGAGACGAGCAGCTCGGACAGCAGGCGTTCGAGGCGCGACGTGCCCCCCTCGACGCCGCGGACGGGGCTCCCGTCCTCCGGGATCACGTAGGCGGGCTGCCCGCCGTCCGCCCCGCGCAGCTTGACGGCCCCGAGCTCGTCCAGGTCCCGGGACAACGTGGCCTGGGTGGTGTCGACGCCGTGCTCCTCCAGCAGCACGAGCAGCTCGCCCTGGCTGCGCACCGTGTGCCGCGAGACCAGCTCGATGATCAGACCCTGCCGGGCCGCCCGGGTGGCGCCGGTCATGTGCGGGCGGGGTCCATCAGCCACGCCAGGAGCGCCTTCTGGGCGTGGAGCCGGTTCTCCGCCTCGTCCCACACCGCGCTGGCGGGACCGTCGAGCACCTCGTCGGTGATCTCGTCCCCGCGGTGGGCGGGCAGGCAGTGCAGCACGATCGCGCCGCTGTTCGCCTTGCCCAGCAGCTCGGCGTTGATCTGGTACGGCCGAAACGGCGCCGCGCGGTCCAGCCCGTCCGCCTCCTGGCCCATCGACACCCAGGTGTCGGTGACCAGCACGTCCGCGCCCTCGGCCGCGGCGCCCGGGTCCCCGATGAGTTCCGCCGACCCGCCGGTCTCGCTGCCGTGGGCCTTCGCCGCCTGCAGGACCTCCGGGTCCGGCTGGAAGCCCTCGGGCGCGCAGATCCGCACGTGCAGGCCCGCCAGCACCCCGCCGAGGAGCAGCGAGTGGGCCATGTTGTTCGCGCCGTCCCCCAGGTAGGTCAGGGTGAGCCCGGCGGTGCGACCGAACCGCTCCCGGATCGTCTGCAGGTCCGCGAGGACCTGGCACGGGTGGAACTCGTCGGTCAGCGCGTTGACCACCGGGACGGTGGCCGCGGCGGCCATCTCGGCGATCCGCTCCTGCCCCGAGGTGCGCCAGACGATGGCGTCGACGAAGCGCGAGAGCACCCGCGCGGTGTCGGAGATCGTCTCGCCGCGGCCGAGCTGGCTGGTGGTGCCGTCCAGGATCACCGGCTGCCCGCCGAGCTGGGTGATGCCGACCTCGAAGGAGACCCGGGTGCGGGTGGACGCCTTGTCGAAGATCACCGCGACCGGGCGCGGGCCGTGCAGCGGCAGCGCCGATCGGTCGTTCCGCAGGCTCCTCTCCCCCGCCGCGAACCGCTCCGCCTTCAGCTCCGCCGCCAGCGCGAGGACCTCGGCCTGTTCGGCGGCGCTGAGGTCGTCGTCCCGCAGGAAGTGCCGGACCATCTAGACGCTCCGCAGGATGTCGGGGAGATCGGCCAGGAAGCCCTGGGCCTCCTCCCGGGTGAGCACGAGGGGCGGCGCCAGCCGCAGCCGGTCCGGCGCCGGGTTGTTGATCAGGTAGCCCCGCTCCCGGGCGGCCGCGGTGATCGCCGCGGACTCCGGCTTGGCCAGGCCGATCCCGATGTGCAGGCCCGCGCCGGACACGTCGGTGACCAGGGGCATCTGCTCGACGGCCGCGGTGATCTCCTTGCCGAGCGTGGTCACGTGCTCGAGCAGGTTGTCGTTCGCGATCACGGCCAGGACCGCGAGGGCCGCGGCGCAGCTGACCGGGTTGCCGCCGAAGGTGGTGCCGTGCTGGCCGGGCTCGAGCAGGCCCGCCGCCGCCCCGATCCCGATGCAGGCGCCGATCGGCAGGCCGCCGCCCAGGCCCTTGGCCAGGGTGACGACGTCCGGCACGATCCCGACCGTCTGGTGCGCGAACCAGGCGCCGGTGCGCCCGATGCCGGTCTGCACCTCGTCCAGCACCAGGAGCGCGCCGTGCCGCGCGGTGATCTCCCGTGCCGCCGCCAGGTAGCCCTCCGGCGGCACGATCACGCCCGCCTCGCCGAGGATGGGCTCGAGGAACACCGCCGCCGTGGTCTCGTCCACCGCCGCCTCGAGCGCCGCGACGTCCCCGAACGGGATGTGCACGACGCCCGGGGGCATCGGCTCGAACGGGGCCCGCTTGGCGGGCTGGCCGGTCAGGGCCAGCGAACCCATGGTGCGGCCGTGGAACGCCTGCTCACAGGCGATGATCTTCGGGCGGCCGGTCCGCCGCGCGATCTTGAACGCCGTCTCGTTCGCCTCGGCGCCGGAGTTGCTGAACAGCACCCGCGCCGAGTCCTGGCCGAGCAGGTCCCGCAGCTTCTCCGCGAGCAGCAGCGGCGGCTCGGCGATGTAGAGGTTGGAGACGTGGCCCAGCGTGGAGATCTGGCGGGTGACCGCCTCGACGATCGCCGGGTGGGCGTGGCCGAGGGAGTTGACCGCGATGCCGCCCAGCAGGTCGAGGTACTCGCGCCCGTCCGCGTCCCAGACGCGGGCGCCCTCGCCGCGCACCAGGGTGAGCGGCGGGGTGCCGTAGTTGTTCATGAGCGAGTGCTGCCACCGCTCGGCGTAGTTGCTGGTCATGAGGGCACCACCATGGTTCCGACACCGGCTGAGGTGAAGACTTCGAGCAGCACGGAGTGCGGCACGCGGCCGTCGATCACGTGCGCCTGGGGGACCCCGCCCCGCACCGCGCGCAGGCAGGCCTCCATCTTCGGGGCCATCCCGCTCTCGAGCTGCGGGAGCATCGGCTCCAGCTCGGCGGCGGTCAGCTCCGAGATGATCGACTCGGGGTCCGGGTAGTTCGCGTAGAGGCCCTCGACGTCCGTGAGCACCACGAGCTTCTCGGCGCCGAGCGCGGCCGCCAGCGCGGCGGCCGCGCTGTCGGCGTTGATGTTGTGGACCTGGCCCGCCACGTCCGGCGCGACACCGGCGACCACGGGGATGCGCCCCGCCGCCACGATGTCCAGCACCGCCGCGGGGCTGACCTCCACCACGTCTCCGACCAGGCCGATGTCGACCTCCTCGCCGCCGACCAGCGCCGTGCGCCGCTCGGCGGTGAACAGCCCGGCGTCCTCCCCGGAGAGGCCCACGGCGTAGGGGCCGTGCTGGTTGATCAGGCCGACGAGCTCGCGGCCGACCTGCCCGACCAGCACCATCCGGACCACGTCGATCGTCTCGGGCGTGGTGACCCGCAGCCCGCCGCGGAACTCACCCGGCAGGCCCAGTCGCTTCAGCATCGCGCTGATCTGCGGCCCACCGCCGTGCACGACGACGGGGTGGATGCCGGCCAGCCGCAGGAACACCATGTCCTGCGCGAAGGCCTGCTTGAGCTCCTCGTCGATCATGGCGTTGCCGCCGTACTTGACCACGACGACCTTGCCGTGGAAGCGCTGCAGCCAGGGCAGTGCCTCGGCCAGGACCGCGGCCTTCTCACCCGCGTGGGTGAGCCGACCAGGGCTGATCACCGGGCTACCGCCCTCACGAGGAGTAGGCACTGTTCTCCTCCACGTACGCGTGCGACAGGTCGGTGGTGAGGATCTCCGCCTCGCCGCCGCCGATCCCGAGCGCGACCTCGACCAGGACGTCCTCGCCGCTGAGGTCCGCGAGCGAGCGGTCCCCCGCCGCCACGCCGCCCCGGCAGAGCAGCACGCCGTTGATCGTGATGTCCAGCGAGTCGGGGTCCAGCTCCGCCTCCGCGTAGCCCGCCGCGGCGGCGATCCGGCCCCAGTTCGGGTCCGACCCGAACAGCGCGGTCTTGACCAGCGAGTCCCGGGCGACCGTGCGGGCGACCGTGACCGCGTCGTCCTCGCTCGCGGCGCCGGTGACCCGGATCGTCGCCCGCTTGGTGACGCCCTCGGCGTCCGCCTGCATCTGCGCCGCGAGGCTCTTCGCGACCTCGGTGAACGCCACGGTGAGCTCCGCGACCGAGGGCGCGGCACCGGAGGCGCCGGAGGCCATCGCGATCACGGTGTCGTTGGTGGACATCGACCCGTCGACGTCCAGCCGGTCGAAGCTGACCCGCACGGCGGCGCGCAGGGCGCTGTCCAGGGTCTCCGCCGACACCGCGGCGTCCGTGGTGAGGACCGACAGCATGGTGGCCATCGACGGCGCGATCATCCCGGCGCCCTTGGTGATCCCGCCGACCGACCAGCCCTCCCGGACGGCCACGGCCTGCTTGGCCACGGTGTCCGTCGTCATGATCGCGGTGGCCGCGGCCAGCCCGGATTCCGGTGAGGCGTCCAGCGACGCGGCGGCCTTCTCGACCCCGGCCAGCAGCACGTCCCGCGGGAGCTGTGCGCCGATCAGCCCGGTGGAGCAGATCGCGACGTCGATCGCGCCCACCCCGAGCACCTCGGCGGCCTTCTCGGCGGTGGCGTGCGCGGTCTGGAAGCCCTCGGGGCCGGTGCAGGCGTTCGCCCCGCCGGAGTTGAGGACGACCGCGCGGAGCGTGCCGGTGGTCAGGACCTGCTGGGACCACAGGACGGGGGCGGCCTTGACCTTGTTGCGGGTGAAGACGGCCGCGGCGGTCTGCTCCGGCCCGTCGTTCACCACGAGCGCGAGGTCCGGCTTGCCGCTCACCTTGAGCCCCGCGGCGATGCCCGCGGCCCGGAAGCCCCGCGGCGCGACGACACTCACGGCGCGATCCCCGTGGTCGGGAGACCCGTGGTCTCGGGGAGGCCGAGCGCGATGTTCATGCACTGGACGGCGCCGCCCGCGGTGCCCTTGGCCAGGTTGTCGATCGCGCCGACCACCACGAGCCGCTGCGCGTCCGCGTCCACCGCGACCTGCAGCTGCACCGTGTTGGCGCCGAGCGTGGCCTTGGTGGTGGGCCACTGCCCCTCGGGCAGCAGCCGGACGAACGGCTCGGCGGCGTAGGCCTTCTCGTAGACCTCCCGCGCGTCCGCACCGTCTCCGGTCAGCGGCGCGGTGCAGGTCGCGAGGATGCCCCGGGGCAGGGGCGCGAGGACGGGGGTGAAGCTCACCCGTACCGGGGTACCGGACACCCCCGACAGGTTCTGCGCGATCTCCGGGGTGTGCCGGTGCACGCCCCCCACCCCGTAGGCGGAGAGCGAGCCCATGACCTCGGCGCCCAGCAGGTGCGGCTTGAGCGACTTCCCGGCACCGGAGGTCCCGGTGACCGCGGTGACCACCACGTCCGGGGCCACGATCCCGGCCGCCAGGGCCGGGGCCAGGGCGAGCGACGAGACCGTGGGGAAGCAGCCGGGGACGGCGACCCGCCGGGTGCCCCGCAGCGCGTCCCGCGCGCCGGGCAGCTCCGGCAGGCCGTAGGGCCAGTGCCCGGCGTGCTCCCCGCCGTACCACCGGTCCCAGGCCACGGAGTCCGCCAGCCGGTGGTCCGCCCCGCAGTCGACGACGAGGACGCCCTCGCCCAGCTGCGCCGCGATCTCCGCCGACTTGCCGTGCGGCAGCGCGAGGAAGACCACGTCGTGTCCGGCGAGCACCTCGGCGGTGCTCTCGCCGAGCACCCGGTCCGCGAGCGGGGTCAGGTGGGGCTGGAACTCACCGACTCGTCGGCCCGCGTTGCCGCCCGCCGTGAGCGCGCCGATCTCGACGCTCGGGTGGGCCAGGAGGAGCCGCAACAGCTCTCCCCCGGCGTAGCCACTGGCTCCTGCCACTGCGATCCGTACCACGCGGATGATTATGCACACCCCTGCAAGCTCATGCAAAGGGGGTTTCCCCGAGCCTACGGCTCTAGGCTCGCCCCATGCACCCGTTGGTGGCCGACCTGCGCGCCGCGCTCGCGCGCGCGGCCGATCCCGAGCAGGCGCCGACCATGCAGGCCTACATGAAGTCCGCCCTGCCCTTCCGCGGGGTGCCGCAACCGGTCCGCGCCCGGATCCTGCGCGAGTGCCTGGCCGTCGCGCCGCCGCCGACCGCGGACGTCCTGGCCCGCGTCGTCGACGCTCTGTGGGACGGCGCGGAGTTCCGCGAGGAGCGCTACCTCGCCACGGCCCTGTGCGCCCACCGGTCGCTCGCCCGCATGCCGGACGCGGACTGGCTCCCCCGCTACCGGCACTGGATCGTGTCCGGCGCCTGGTGGGACCACGTCGACGAGATCGCGAACCGCCTGGTCGGCCCGCTGGTGCGCGCGGACCCCGGCCGGGTCGTCCCGGTCATGCGGCGCTGGGCCACCGACCCCGATCCGTGGCTGCGGCGCGCCTCGATCATCTGCCAGCTGATGGCGAAGGAGGCCACCGACACCGCCCTGCTGGGCGAGGCGATCGAGGCCAGCCTCAAGGACGAGGACTTCTTCCTGCGCAAGGGGATCGGCTGGGCGCTGCGCCAACACGCCCGCACCGACCCGCTGTGGGTCCGCGAGTTCGTCGACGCCCACCCGGACCTCTCCCCGCTCTCGCGCCGCGAGGCCCTCAAACACCTGTGAGCCGCGGTCACAGCCGGTACGTACTGCCCGCGCTGGGCGGGAGGTAGGCGTCCGGCAGGGCTGCGGCGAGGGCGTGTTGCGCCTTCCAGCCGGTGCAGTGGCCTCCGACGACCACGGCGGGTGCGAGCGCCCGCAGCGCCGCCACGGTCGGGGCGATCACCGGCTCGAAGTGCGCGCCGCCGAGGTGCAGGCCGCCGACCAGGGCGTGCAGCTCCGACACGCCGGTGAGCCGCTGCGCGTGCCGCACGATGTTCACCGCGCCCGCGTGCCCGCATCCGGTCAGCACCACGAGACCGCGGTCCCGGACGTGCACGACGAGGGCCTGGTCGTCGAGCACCCACGGGTCCGGCTCCCAGTCGTCCCCGGTCCAGGCCTGGTGCGCGGCGGGCATGCCGAGCTCGAAGTCGGTGGTCCGGTCGACCTCGCCGGTGATCAGCACCGCGCCGTCGACGAGCAGCGACGGGACCCGCCGCTCGACGAGCGCGAAGCCCTCCGCCTCCAGCGCGCGGCGTTGAGCGACAAGGCGTCCGGCGAGAGTCCGGCGTCGAACAGCAGTGCGGTCTCCGTGGCTCCCCGGCGCACTTTGACCAGCGCGGAGAACCCGTGCTCGGCCACCAGGCCCACGTCCGCCGCGCCGCCGAGGAACTGCGGCGCCTCGACCCGACCCGCCCCCAGCCCGGCTCGTGCGACCCGCGCGGAGCCGACGAGCAACGCGTCGAAGGTGTTCTCCACCAGGGTCGTGATCCGCACCTCGTCGACCGGCTCGAGCGCGATCGGGTCCACGGCGACGCCGGGCGCGGGTCGGGGCGCGCCGCCGGGCTCGTCTGCGAAGCACATGATCCGACGGTAACGCCGTCTGCGCCCGTGCGACCCTCTCCGGATGACGCACCTGATCAGGCGGCTGCCGTTCACCAGCGCCGTCGTGGTCGCGATGATCGTGCTCGGGCTCGCGACCGGCACCCTCTGGCGGGCCGCCGAGGACGCGTCCTGGTACCCGATGGTCGCCTACGGCGTGCCGTCGCTGGAGGCGGGCCGCTGGTGGACGTTGCTGACGGGCCCGTTCTTCGCCGTGGTGCCGCTGTTCTACCTGGCCATGACCGGCAGCTTCGCGTTGCTGGTGGGGTACGCCGAGTGGCGGCTGGGGACGCGGGTCGCCGCGGTCGCGGCCGTCGTCGGGCAGCTGACCGGCATCCTGGCCGCGCTCGGGTTCCTGGTCGCCGTCCGCGGGCACGGGTGGGGATGGGCGGACCGCACCGCCACCCTGCTCGACGTCGGGTTCTCCGCCGGGTCGCTGGCGGCCGCGGCGGTGACGAGCGCGGTCCTGCGCCCGCCCTGGCGGCTGCGGCTGCGCCTCGCCCTCGGCCTGTACGTGCTGGCCAGCGCCGTGTACCTGGGGTCGCTGGCCGATCTCGAGCACCTGGTGGCGGTGGGACTGGCGCTCGCCGTCGGACCGCGGCTGGTGCGGGCGCGGCTCGGGCTCGCCGCGCCCGGCAGGCCGACCCGGCGCGAGTGGCGGCTGCTGGCGGTGTTCGTGCTGGTCCTGCTCACCGCCGGGTCCGTGCTGAGTGTGGCGCTGCCGAACGACGGGCCGCTGGGCTCGACCGCCGACCCCGAGAGCACGTGGGTCGACATCGTGCTCAACGTGGTGATCACCGGGCTCGCGGTGAACGGCCTGCGCAAGGGGCACCGGGTCGCCTGGCGCTGGGTCGTCGGCTGGGCGGCGCTCAACGTCGCCGTCGGGCTCCTCGTCGGCGTCGCGGCGGGGGCGGTGGCGGTGGCGGGCGGGGAGGCGGGCGGGGAGATCGAGCTCGGCCAGGCGCCGGGGATCTTCGTGGCGGACCGCCTGGCCTACGCCGTGCTGTTCGCGGTGCTGGTGATCGGGCGGCGGGCGTGGCGGGTGCCGTCGCGGCGCGGTCGGCGGGCCGCGGGCGGGCTGACCGACCGGGAGACCGCCGTCGCGCTCGTCGAGCGGTACGGCGGCGGCACGCTGTCGTGGATGGCGACCTGGCCGGACAACGACTGGTTCCGCACCGCCGCCGGGGACACCGTCGTCGCCTGGCAGCGGCACGCCGGCGTCGCGATCGGGCTCGGCGACCCCGTGGGCGCCGACCCGGTGGGCGCGGTGGCCGAGTTCCGCGCCCGCAGCGAGACGGCCGGGCTGGTGGCGTGCCTGTTCTCGGCCTCGGACGAGCTGGCGCAGGCCGCCCGCGCGGCGGGCTGGCGCACCACGCAGGTCGCCGAGGACACCTTGATCGACCTGCCCGACCTGGAGTTCCGCGGGAAGTCCTGGCAGGACGTCCGGTCGGCGCTGAACCGGGCGGGCGCCCAGGGCGTCGGGTTCCGGATGGTCACCCTCGCCGAGGAGCGGTACTCGCTCGTCGCGCAGGTGCGGGAGATCTCGGAGCAGTGGGTCGGCGACAAGGGCCTGCCCGAGCTGGGGTTCACCCTCGGCGGGGTCGACGAGGCGCTCGACCCGCACGTCCGCGTCGGGCTGGCGCTCGACGCCGACGGGATCGTGCAGGGGGTCACGTCCTGGCTGCCGGTGTACGGAGGCGGACGGGTCACCGGCTGGACCCTCGACGTGATGCGGCGGCGGGAGGACGGGTTCCGGCCGGTCGTCGAGTTCCTGATCGCCTCGTCCTGCCTCGCGTTCCGGGCGGAGGGCGCACGCGTGGTGTCGCTGTCCGGGGCACCGCTGGCCCGCACCGACACCGACGGGGACACCGCCGTCCTCGACCGCCTGCTGGACACCCTCGGCGCCCGCCTGGAGCCGCTGTACGGGTTCCGCTCGCTGCACGCGTTCAAGGCGAAGTTCCAGCCGCGGTACTCGCCGCTGCACCTGGTCTTCCGCGACGAGGCGGACCTGCCGCGGATCGGGCTGGCGCTGACCCGCGCCTACCTGCCCGACGCCTCGGCGCGGGAGCTGGTCAGGCTGGCGCGGGTCTGAGTTCGGCGAAAACGCCTCGGGGCCCGGGGCGGGCGTCGTAGCGTCGGGCGGTGCGCGCGGTCCTGGCCCCGGTGGTGCTGCTCCTGGTCGCCGGGTGTGCCGTGTCCGTGCCCGGGCGGGCGGTGCCGGAACCCGCGCCCGCCGCCCCGACCACCGCGGTGCTGGTGTCGGACGTCCTGCCGGACGAGTGCCTGCTCGACGCCGAGGGGTTCGCG
The DNA here is from genome assembly GCF_900102195.1 of Pseudonocardia oroxyli. Classification (GTDB taxonomy): domain Bacteria; phylum Actinomycetota; class Actinomycetes; order Mycobacteriales; family Pseudonocardiaceae; genus Pseudonocardia; species Pseudonocardia oroxyli. Next base: position 155,900 of record NZ_FNBE01000017.1, on the reverse strand, counting down.
CTCCTGCTGGAGGCGCCGGTGGCCCCGCCCGCGAACGGCGGCGACCCGCCGTCCTGCGCGACCGCCACCACCCGCGGCACCCCGCGCGGCCTCGCCGCGATCAACGTCTACGGCGTGCGCGGCGGCACGCCCGCCGACCTGCTGCGGTCCGGACGTCCCCTCGAGGTGGGGGACGCCGCCGTGGTCGTCGACACCGCGGGCGGGCCGACGCTGCAGGTCGCGACGGGTGACCGGCTCGTCACGATCGCCGTGGCCGACCGCGAGCCGGACGACGCGCGGTGGGTCGAGGCGGGCCGCCGGGCCGTCGCGGCGCTGGGATGAGCCGCCGCGGACGCCCTACGCTGCCGCCATGAGCGAGCGGGAGCCTGCGGCGGAGGTCGACGGGACGGAGCTGGGCGCCGCCGAGCGGATGGCGTTCTTCTCCGACGCCGTCGTGGCGATCGCCATCACGCTGCTGGCGATCGACCTGCAGGTGCCGAAGGGTTCCACGTTCGCCGAGATCGGGGCCGCGTTCGGCGCGAACTGGAACGCCTACCTGGCCTTCCTGATCAGCTTCGCGGTGATCGGGCGGCACTGGATCAGCCACCACCGGCTGTTCCGCTACGTGCGGCGGGCGGACACGATCACGATCTGGATCAACCTGGCGTGGCTGCTGATGATCGTGCTCACCCCGTTCCTGACGCAGTTCATCGCCGACGAGCAGGTCGACTTCGCGCACTTCACGATCTACGCGCTGGCCCAGACGCTCCAGATCCTGATCTTCACCGCCCTCGTGCTGAGGCTGGACCGGACCGACGCGTTCCGGCCCGACACCCCGGCCCACTGGCGCGGGCTCGAGGGGTGGTTCGGCGCGATGGTCAGCGCGGTGGCGTTCGTGGTGTCGATCCCGACGTTCCCGCTGCTGGGGAGCTGGGCGTTCGTGCTGTGGGGCGTGATCCCGTGGCTGGGCGGGATGCTCGAGAAGCGGCTGCTGCGGTCGTGAGCGGTGAGTGGTGCTCTGGCACCACTCACCGCGCACGGGCGCGTCAGCGCTGGACGGCCTCGAACCGCTCGGCCGCCACGGCGATCGCGGCGTCCCGGGCGGCGTTCGCCTCCTCGCTGGTGAGGGTGCGGTCGGGGGCCCGGAACCGCAGGCTGTACGCCAGCGACCGCCTGCCCTCGCCGACCTGGTCGCCCGCGTAGACGTCGAACAGGCGGACCGCCTCGAGCAGCTCGCCGCCGCCCTCGACCAGCGCCTGCTCGACGCTCGCCGCGGGCACGTCCAGCGCCGTGACCAGCGCGACGTCCACCGAGACCGGCGGGTACGGCGACACCCGCGGCACCGGCCGGTCCTCCCGCAGCGGGATGGCGTCCAGGTCGATCTCCATCGCGCAGGTCCGCGGCGGCAGGCCCAGCGCCTCGACCACCTTGGGGTGCAGCTCGCCCGCGTGCCCGACGACCCACTCCCCCACCCGCAGCGCGGCACACCGGCCGGGGTGCCACGGCGCGAGCTCGGCGCGGGTCACCCGCAGCTCCACGCCCGCGACCCGACCCACGAGCCGGCCCACCTCGACGGCGTCCGCCCAGCTCGCCGGGCGGCCCCGGCCCCAGTGCCCGGCGGGCTCGCGGTTCCCCGCCAGCACCGCGCCGACGTGCACGGGCTGCGCGGGCAGCGCCGCGTCGATCATGGCGATCTCCGCGTCCGTGGGACGGCGGTCGACGGCCGGGTCGGGCATCGGCACCGGGTTGCGGTGCGGCAGCACGACCTGCCCGACGGTGTAGAGCGCGAGGTCGTCGAACCCGCGGGCGGCGTTGCGGACGAGGGTGTCCAGCAGCCCGGGCAGGAGCGTGGTGGCGAGCCGGTTGCGCTCGGCGTCGAGCGGGTTCGCGACCGTGACCGTGGTCCGGCGGATGTCGTCCGGAGCGAGCCCGAGGTCGTCCCACACGGCGTCGGAGACGAACGGGAACGGCTCGACCTCGACGAACCCCGCCTCGGCCACCGCCCGCGACACCGCGCGCCTGCGCTGCTGGGCCGGGGTCAGACCGCGCCCGGCGGGCGCGGCCGGGAGCACCGACGGGATGGTGTCGTACCCCTCCAGCCGCAGCACCTCCTCGACCAGCGCGGCGGGCAGGTCCAGGTCGGGGCGCCACGACGGCGGGGTGACCGTGAGCGGGTCGGTGCCGGTGACCGTGCAGCCGACCTCCTCGAGCCGCGCGACGGTCGCGCCGGGCGGGTAGGTCGTGCCCGCGTACCGGTCCGGCAGGTCCAGCGCCATGGTGATCGACGGCAGAGCGGGCGCCGCACCCACGTCCGTGCGGCCGGGCTCGATCCGCCCACCACCGTGCTCCACCAGCAGGTTCGCGACCAGCTCGGCCGCGATCGGGGGCAGCTCGGGGTCGACGGAGCGCTCGAAGCGCTTGGACGCCTCGCTGGGCAGCTTGTGCCGGCGCGCGGCCCGCGCGATGACGGTCGGGACGAAGTGCGCGGCCTCGATGACGACGTCGATCGTGCCCGCCGCGTCGAGCGGGATCTCGGTGGAGGCCCCGCCCATCACGCCGGCGAGGCCGATGGGGCCCGAGTCGTCCGTGATCAGCAGGTCGTCCGGGTCGAGGGTGCGCTCCACGCCGTCGAGCGTGCGGAGCGTCTCGCCCGCGACGGCCCGCCGCACGACGATCTCGCCCTGCAGCGCCGACGCGTCGTACGCGTGGATCGGCTGCCCCAGGTCGAGCATCACGAAGTTGGTGACGTCCACGGTCAGCGAGATCGGCCGCATCCCGGCCGCGAGCAGCCTGCGCTGCATCCACCAGGGGGTGGGCGCGCTCGCGTCCACCCCGACCACCGTGCGTGCGACGAACCGGGCGCAGCCGGAGTCGGCCAGCCGGACCGGGTGGGCCTCGCCCTTCGCCGCGGGCACCGCGACCTGCGCGGCCGGATCGGTGTAGCCGGTGCCCAGGGACGCGGCGAGCTCGCGGGCGATGCCGCGCACGGCGAAGCAGTAGCCCCGGTCCGGGGTGATGGCCAGCTCGACGACCGGGTCGTCCACGCCCAGCACCGCCAGCGCGTCCGCGCCGGGCTCGGCGGTGCCCGGGGGCAGCACGAGGATGCCGGAGTGGTCCGCGCCGAGCCCGAGCTCCCGGGCGGAGCAGATCATGCCGTCCGAGATCCGCCCGTAGGTCTCGCGCGCGGCGATCGGGAAGGGTCCGGGCAGCACGGCACCCGGCAGCGCGACGACCACCAGGTCGCCGACGGCGAAGTTCCGGGCGCCGCAGACGATCCCCTGGGGCTCGGCGGCGCCGACGTCCACCCGGCAGTACCGGATGGGCTTCTTGAAGCCGGTGAGCTCCTCGATCTCGCGCACCCGGCCGACGACGAGCGGGCCGGCGATCTCGGGGAGCGGGTGGATCTCCTCGAGCTCCAGGCCCACGCGGACGAACGCCTCGCCCACGACGGCCGCGTCCGAGGGGACCTCGGCCACGTGGTCGCGCAGCCAGGACAGGGGGACTCGCACTGCCTACTCCCTCAGATTCCGAAGGCCCGGGAGAACCGGACGTCGCCCTCGACCATGTCCCGCATGTCCGGCAGCCCGTTGCGGAACTGCAGGGTGCGCTCCAGGCCCATGCCGAACGCGAAGCCGGAGTAGACCTCCGGGTCCACGCCGCAGGCGCGCAGCACGTTCGGGTTGACCATCCCGCAGCCGCCCCACTCGACCCAGCCCGCGCCGCCCTTCTTCTCCGGGAACCACACGTCCACCTCGGCGGACGGCTCGGTGAAGGGGAAGAACGAGGGCCGCAGGCGGGTGGTCGACTCCTGCCCGAACATGGCGCGGGCGAAGGCGTCCAGGGTGCCCTTGAGGTGCGCCATGGTGATCCCCTCGTCGACGGCGAGGCCCTCGACCTGGTGGAACACGGGGGTGTGGGTGGCGTCCAGCTCGTCGGTGCGGAAGGTGCGCCCGGGGCACACGACGTAGACCGGCAGCTCGCGGTTCAGCAGCGCGCGGACCTGCACCGGGGACGTATGGGTGCGCAGGACGGTGCCGTCGTTCAGGTAGAACGTGTCCTGCATGGTCCGCGCGGGGTGGTCCTTGCCGAAGTTCAGCGCGTCGAAGTTCAGCCAGGCCGACTCGACCTCGGGCCCCTCCGCGACCTCCCAGCCCATGCCGACGAACACGTCCGCGATCGTCTCGGCGATCTGGGTGATCGGGTGCCGGGCGCCACGCGGGCGGCGGTCCCAGGGGAGGGTGACGTCGACGGTCTCCTCGCGCAGCACCCGTGCGTCACGCTCCGCGACGAGCACCGCGCGGCGGGCGTCGAAGGCCGCCTGGATCTCGACCCGGGCCGCGTTGACCCGCTTGCCGGCCTCGGCGCGCTCCTTGCCGGGCAGGCTGCCGAGGCTGCGGCGGGCCAGGAGCACGGGGGCCTTGTCGCCGAGGTGCGCGGGCTTGACGGCGGCGAGCGCGTCCAGATCGCCCGCGGCCTCGAACGCCTCGTGGGCCGCCTTGACGGCGGCGTCCAGGTCGGTGCTCTCCAGGCTGGTCATCGGGTTCCCTCATGCACGGTCGGTGATCGTAGAGCGTGGGCGCTCGCGTACAGACACACGGCCGCCGCGGTGGCGAGGTTCAGGCTCTCGGCCCGCCCGTAGAGCGGCACGCGCACCCGGTGGTCCGCCCGCGCCAGCAGGACCTCGGGGACGCCGTGGGCCTCGCCGCCGAAGATCCAGGCGGTGGGCCCGGCCAGCACCTCGGGCGACGCGTGCAGGTCGACCTCGCCGTGCCCGTCGGCGGCCAGCAGGGTGAGGCCCGCCAGCGCGTCGAGCACGGTGGCCGGGTCCCGTTCCCGGGCGACGGGCAGGTGGAAGAGGCTGCCGGTGGAGGCGCGCACGGCCTTGGGGTTGTGCGGGTCCACGGTGTCTCCCGCGAAGACCACGGCGTCCGCGCCCGCGGCGTCCGCGGCCCGCAGCACGGTCCCGGCGTTGCCCGGCTCGGCGATGCCGGCGAGCACGGCGACCAGCCGCGCCCCGCGCACCGCCTCGGTCAGCGGCACGTCCACCAGGTCGCAGACGGCGATCAGGCCCTGCGGGGTGACGGTGTCCGACAGCCCGTCCGCGGCCCGGTCGTCGACGAGGGTGACCGGCACGCCGTCGAGCAGGGCGGCGTTGCGGTCCAGGGCCGCCTGCGTCGCGAAGATCTCGTGGACCCGCCCGTACCGGATCGCCTCCGACACGGCCTGGGCGCCCTCGACGAGGAAGCGCCCGGCCCGTTCACGCGACACGCGCCGCAGCAGCTTGCGGGCTGCTACGACGCGTGGCGTGCGTTCGGTGAGCAAGCTCAGGCGGCAGGCGACTGGGCAGGCACGTTGGCCTTCGCGAGCTCGACGAGCGCGGCGAACGCGGTCGGGTCGCTGATCGCGAGCTCCGAGAGGTTCTTGCGGTCCACCTCGACACCCGCGGCCTTGAGGCCCTGGATGAAGCGGTTGTAGGTCATGCCGTTGGCGCGGGCGCCCGCGTTGATGCGGGTGATCCACAGCTGCCGGAAGTCGCCCTTCTTGGCGCGCCGGTCCCGGTAGGCGTAGGTCAGCGAGTGGAGCTGCTGCTCCTTCGCCTTGCGGTACAGCCGCGAACGCTGCCCGCGGTAACCGGCCGACGCCTCGAGGATCGAGCGGCGCTTCTTCTGGGCGTTCACCGCGCGCTTCACGCGTGCCATGGGGTGTTCCTCACTACTTCAGGGGGCTAGCGGGCGGGAGCGGTCAGCGACCGAGCAGCTTCTTGACGCGCTTGCGGTCGGCCTTGTTGACCTCGACCACGTGACCCAGGTCGCGGGTCTCCTTGCTCGACTTCACCTCGAGCCGGTGGCGCAGACCGGTCTGCTGGCGCAGGAGCTTGCCGGAGCCGGTCACCTTGACCCGCTTGGCCGTTCCCTTGTGCGTCTTGTTCTTGGGCATGGCTGTCTCACTTCTGTCTGTCGCGGTCCGCCGCTGGTCGCGGCGGGCCGCGGCACGGGTACTACCGGGCTGGTCGGTCTCAGGCCGTCGGCTCGACCGTCGCCTCGGCCTCGGTCTCGGACTCCTGAGACTGGGCCGTCGGCTTCTTGGTCGGCTTCTTGGTCGGAGCGATCACCATCGTCATGTTGCGGCCGTCCTGCTTCGGCGCCGCCTCGACCACACCGAGGTCGCTGATGTCCTCGGCGAGCCGCTGCAACAGCCGGTAGCCCAGCTCCGGGCGCGACTGCTCGCGACCACGGAACATGATCGTGACCTTGACCTTGTTGCCGCCTTCGAGGAAGCGGCGGACGTGGCCGCGCTTCGTCTCGTAGTCGTGCTTGTCGATCTTCGGCCGGAGCTTCTGCTCCTTGATCACCGTGAGCTGCTGGTTCCGCCGGGACTCCCGGGCCTTCTGCGCGCTCTCGTACTTGAACTTGCCGTAGTCCATGAGCTTGCAGACGGGCGGGCGGGCCGCAGCCGCGACCTCGACGAGGTCCAGCTCGGCCTCCTGCGCCAGCCGAAGGGCGTCCTCGATACGCACGATGCCGACCTGCTCGCCGTTCGGGCCGACGAGCCGGACCTCGGGAACGCGGATGCGGTCGTTGATGCGGGTCTCTGTGGTGATGGGGTCTCCTCGTTATGCCGTCATGTCACGCGACGACAAGCAAAGACCCGTCGATCGACACAGCTCCGCGAAGAACTGCTGACCGGGACCCGGACACCTGTGAGCAGTGAGCGGGTGGGAGCGGGGCTCCACTTGATCGCCCTGACGTACGTGGTGAACGCACGACGGGGTGGTCGCATTCCGAAGGGTACACGGCTCCCCCGCGAGCGACAGCCCGGGGGTCCCGCGGCCGCAGCGCGGTGCAGGAGCCGCTGAGCAGCGGCCCAGGTACCGCGCTGCGGCGGGTTTCCGCATTCCACCACGAGGTGGGGTCGCGCTGCCGCACCCTGTCGCCATGCGACTGGGCGAGGTGACGGCACGACAGGCGGGTGTCGTGTCGCTCGCTCAGCTCCGGGCGTGCGGCCGCAGCCCCGAGTTCGCGCAACGGCGCGCCACCTCCGGCGAGTGGAGCAGGCTCCACCCCGGGATCTACCTGGCCGACGGGCACGTGCCGCTCGCCGAGCTGCACGCCGTCTACGCGCGCTATCGCGACTCGGTGGGCTGGACGACGGCCGCGGCACTGCTGGAGGCGGCGGGCGACGGCGAGTCGACGCCCGAGCGGATCCTGCTGCGTCTCCTGCGCGCGGCACAGATCACCGGCTGGGTGGCGGCGCATCCGTTCCCGCCGTGGACGCTCGACGTCGCCTACACCACCACCCCGACCGCTGCCTCACCCAGATCGAGGCGGCCGTGCGTCGGGCCCGGAAGGCACGGCGCGGTGCGGGAGCCGCGCTGTAGCGGCTCAGGTACCGCGCTGCGGACCTCAGCCCGCGAGCTGCCCGCGGGCGGCGGCGCGGCGCTCGAACCAGATGGTCATCAGCGGCGGGATGCTGGAGACCAGGGCCAGCGCCAGGGTCTTGAGGTCCCACCGCAGCATGCGCCAGGCCACCAGGGCGACCACGCAGTAGAGGACGAAGAGGGCCCCGTGGATCGGGCCGAAGATCGTGACGCCGATGTCGTTGCGCACCACGACGTACTTGAAGAACATCCCGACCAGCAGGCCCGCCCAGGAGCAGGCCTCGGCGATCGCGACCGCCCGGAACAGCCTGCCGATGCCGGTGACGGTGGCCGTGCTCGCGGTCATGGGGTCCCTTTCGTCGGCGTCCCTGAAGTTCTACCACGTGTCGAACGATGAGTTCCGCGGACGCCCGCGGTCTCCCCCAGCATGACTGCTTCGACGACCGACGCGCCCCGCCCGCCCGAGCCCGCACACGAGCCCGCTCTCGGCCCCGCACTCGGCCCCGCACTCGATCTGGCCCCCGCGGCCCGCCGGGTCGCCGAGCTGCTGCCCGCGATCGGCCCGGAGCAGCTCGGCGACCCGACCCCCTGCCCGGACTTCGACGTGGCGACCCTGCTCGACCACCTGGTCACGCTCACCGACGCGTTCACCCACTCCGCCCGCAAGACCCCGCTCGGCGCCCCGGAGACCCCGTCGGCGGCGCACCTGGACCCCGACTGGCGCACGGCCCTGCCGGACATGCTGGCCGAGCTCGTCGCGGCCTGGGCCGAGCCCGCGGCGTGGGCGGGCGAGACCGAGGCGGGCGGGCTGCGCCTCCCCGCGTCCGAGGTGGGCGCCATCGCGGTGAACGAGCTGGTCGTGCACGGCTGGGACCTGGCCCGGGCCACTCGTCAGCGGTTCTCCGTGGACGCGGCGAGCGCCCGCGCCTGCCTGGGGTTCGCGCAGCAGTTCGAGGTGGTCGTGCCCGGGCTGTTCGGCGAGCGCGTCGAGGTGGGGGCGGACGCACCGGTGTTCCATCGGGTCCTCGGCCTGGAGGGTCGGGACCCGCGCTGGTGAGAATGCGGGCGTGCACTTCGACACGCTGAGCGTCCACGCGGGCAACGCCGTCGACCCCGGCACCGGGGCCGTCCGCCGTCCGATCGTCGCGGCCAACTCCTACGCGCTGCCCGCCGACCCGTCGACGTTGAGCTGGTCGGACGTCGACACCCCGATCTACACCCGCAACGGCGGCGCCAACCAGGGCTGGCTCGAGGAGAAGCTCGCCCTGCTGGAGACGGCCGGGGACCGCGGGAACGTCGACGCCGTCGCCCTCGCGAGCGGGGTCGCCGCCCTGCACGCGGTGTTCTTCACGTTCCTGCGCTCCGGCGACCACGTCGTCAGCTCCGACGTGACCTACGTGGCCACCCACCGCCTGCTCACCGAGCTGCTGCCGGACAAGTACGGGATCACCGCCACCCTCGTGGACTCGAGCGACCCGGAGGCCGTCCGCGCCGCGATCCGGCCGGAGACCCGGCTCGTGCACGTCGAGACGCCCGCGAACCCGAGCACGCGCATCACGGACGTCGAGGCCGTCGCGGCGGTCGCCCACGAGGCGGGCGCGCTGCTCTCCGTCGACGCCACGTTCGCCACCCCGATCCTGCAGCGACCGCTCGCGCTCGGCGCCGACCTCGTCGTCCACTCGCTGACCAAGTACCTCAACGGCCACGGCGACGCGATGGGCGGCGCGGTGATCGGCGACCGCGCCCTCACCGATCGCATCCGGACGGACGCGCAGGTCAACGTGGGTGGCGTGCTCAGCCCGTTCGCCGCATGGCTGATCATGCGCGGCGCGGTCACCCTCCCGCTGCGGATGCGCCGGCACTGCGCGAGCGCCCAGACGGTGGCCGAGTGGCTCGCGGCGGACCCGCGCGTGGCGTACACGACCTACCCCGGCCTGCCCACGCACCCGCAGCACGAGCTCGCCGCCCGCACCATGGACGGCTTCGGCGGCATGATGGCCTTCGCGGTGCGCGGCGACCAGAACGCGTTCGTCGCGAACCTGAAGGTGATCACCTCCGCCGTGTCGCTGGGCCACGACGAGTCGCTGATCGTGCACGTCGCCGGGGATGACGAGCGGGCCCGCTCCTGGCCCGCGGAGTTCCGGGAGTGGGGCCACCTGCGCTTCTCGGTCGGCCTCGAGGACCCCCGCGACCTGATCACCGACCTGGACCAGGCGCTCCGCGCCCTGTGAGTGGTCAGTGGTGCTCCAGCACCACTCACCACTCACGAGCGGCGTCAGCCGCCGTTCTCGCCGCCCGGCTGCGGCTGGTCGGCCGGGGGCTGGGCGCCGTCGGGCTGGGGCTGGTCCGGCGGCGGGGCGACGACGACGTCCGGCAGCGTGCCGTGCAGGTACGCCGGGTCGGTCGGGGGCAGCGGCGCCACCGGCTGCGCGGCCAGGATGTCGCCGAAGGCCCGGTAGAACGTGCGGGCCGGGGCCTTGCCGCCGTAGATGTTCCCGCCGCCGCAGGAGCGCGGCGGGCTGCCGTCGCAGATCGGCTTGGGCGAGGCGGAGTCGTCGAACACGATCGCGGCGCCCGCGAGCTGCGGGGTCGCGCCCACGAAGGCGGCCGACTTGTACTCCTGTGTGGTGCCCGTCTTCGCCGCGATCGGCCGGTTCCACCCCATCTGTCCGGCGGCGGCGGCCGAGGTGCCGCCCGCGGCGTCGTCCTTGGACAGGCCCGTCATCAGGGTGTCCGCGATCGCCGGGTCGAGGGCCTGGGTGCAGGCCTGCTGGGTGACCGGCACCGCGGCGCCGGCCCGGTCGGTGACCGAGAGGAGCGGCGTGGGCGGGCACCACGTGCCGTGCGACGCGAGCGTGGCCTGCACGTTCGCCAGCTCCAGCGCCGAGGTCGGGGTGACCCCGAGGGTGAACGAGGCCTGCTTCTGCTGCTTCATCACGTCGGCGATCGAGGGGGTGCCCGCCTTGCCGCTGTAGGGCGTCTCGGCGAGCGAGGTCAGCCCGAGCCGCACCGCCATGTCGACGACCGGGGGGACCCCGGTGCTCTCCTCGAGCTTCACGAACGCCGTGTTCGGCGACTCGGCCAGCGCGTCCTGCAGGGTCAGCGCGGTCCGGTAGTTGCCCGCGTTGCCCACGGGGATCGGCCTGCCCGCGCCGTTGCGGTAGATCGGCGAGGTGTACCCGCTGGGCGGCACGGAGATCACGGTGTCGATGCCGACGAGGTGCTGCTCCATCGCCGTCGCCGCCGTGAAGATCTTGTAGACCGAGCCCGCGCCCATGTTCTCCGGCTCGTAGGGCAGCCCGTAGCTCGACTCCCCCTCCTTGTTGCCGAAGGTCCGGTTCGCCGCCATCGCGACGACCTGGTGGGCGTCCGCACCCGGCGCCACCACGGACATCACGTTCGCGACGTGCGGCTGCGTCGGCGGGACCTGCTCGTCCACCGCCGCCTTCGTCTTGGCCAGCGCATCGGGATCGAGCGTCGTGGTGACGGTGTACCCGCCGCCGGAGAGCCGGTCGGTGGGGAACCCGGCCTTGCGCAGGTAGTCCAGGACGTAGTCGCAGAAGTAGCCGGCGTCGCCCGCCCCGATGCACCCCTCCGCCGGGACCGACGGGTTCGCCACGACGCCCAGCGGCTGCGCCTCGGCGGAGGTGTCCGGGATCGACCCCTGCGCCGCCAACGCCTCGATCACCACGTTGCGCCTGCCCGTCGCCGCCTCGGGGTGGTTCACCGGGTCGTACTCGGCCGGGCTCTGCACCATGCCCGCCAACAGCGCGGCCTGCGGCACCGTGAGCGCGGCCGCGTCGACCCCGAAGTACGCCTGGGCCGCCGCCTGCACCCCGTACGCCCCGTGTCCGAAGTAGACCAGGTTGAGGTAGCGGGTGAGGATCTCGTCCTTGCTGAGGTCGTGGTCCAGGCTGACGGCGAGCTCGGCCTCCTTGAGCTTGCGCGCGTAGCTGGGCGCCACGGCGGCGCGGCGCTCGGCGTCGGTCTGCGCGGCGACGTAGAGGTCGTAGTTCTTGACGTACTGCTCGGTCAGCGTGGACGCGCCCTGGGTGGCGCCGCCGTTGGAGTTGTTGACCAGCGCGCGCAGCGCGCCGATGGGGTCGAAGCCGCCGTGCTCGTAGAACCGCCGGTCCTCGATCGCGACGATGGCGGCCTTCATGGCCGGCGCGATCCGGTCGCTGTCCACGGGCACGCGGTACTGCTGGTACAGCGAGGCGATGGTGGCGCCGTTGCGGTCCTTCACGGTGGTCACGGCGGGGAGCACGCCCGTCTCGAGGTCGGTGTGGGAGCCGACGGCGGAATCGCTCACCGACGCCGCGAGAAGCCCGATTCCGCCCGCCACCGGGAAAAGCATTCCGGCGAGCAGTACCCCCGCGGCCACCCCGAGCACCAGGAGCTTGCGCACACCGACCAGTCGACCCACAGCCGCACTGTCTACCAGCCCGAATGGCGCGCCGCGGACCGGCCGAACGCCGTGTTTCCGACAGCGGGCCGCAATTCGGACGCAATTCCTGGGGCTCCGCTGTGAATGTGACGCGCGCGCCGGCCTATGGTCCATACTCGGACGACGACACACCAGCAGGAGGCGGCATGGGTGGGCTCAGCGCGTGGCACTGGCTGATCGTGATCGGAGCGTTCGTGCTCCTCTTCGGCGCGCAGAAGCTGCCGGACGCGGCACGCAGCCTGGGGCGTTCCACCCGCATCCTCAAGGCCGAGCTGAGCGCCGACGCGGCCCCCGGCCCGGCCCCGGCCGCGTCCCCCTCGCCGACGCCCTCGCCCGCGCCGTCGGCCGACTCGACCGTCGGCCCGATCGGTTCCGTCGGTTCTGTCGGCAAGGAGCCCACCACCCCGTAGCGTCGGGCGGGTGAAGGTACGGATCGGTATCGGCTCTCTCCCGGCGGGCGGGTCCACCGGGGCGGACGGGTTCGTCGAGCTGGTGGACGAGCTCGAGGCACGCGGGATCGACTCGCTCTGGCTCCCCGACCTCGTCGGGACCGACGCGGTCGACGCGCACACCGGCATGGCGTTCGCCCTCGGGCGCACCCGGACGCTGAAGGTGGGCACCGGCGTGCTCGTCCTCCCGGGCCGCAACCCGGCGCTGGTCGCCGCGGAGCTCGCGTCGCTGGCCACGCTGGCGCCCAAGCGGGTGCTGCCCGCCTTCGGGGTGCGGCCCGCCCGGGCGCGGGAGCGGCAGCTGTACCCGGTGCCCGGCGACCGTGCCGCGGTGTTCGAGGAGGCGCTGGTCGTGGTCCGCCGGCTGCTCACGGAGGACCGGGTCACCCACCACGGCGAGTTCTTCCAGCTGACGGACGCGAGCGTCGGACCCCGACCGCCCGGTCACGTGGACCTCTGGCTCGGCGGGCGCGCCCGGGTCGGCCTCGAGCGGATCGGCAGGCTGGCCGACGGCTGGCTCGGCAGCTTCGTCACCCCGGCGGAGGCCGCCGAGTGCCGGGCGATCATCGAACGCGCCGCCGCCGCCGAGGGCCGCGCCGTGGAGCCGGACCACTACGGCACCAACCTCGCCGTCGTCCCGCCGGAGGCCACGGACGCGCAGATCGCGGCCGCGCTGGCGAACTCGGTCGACCGCCGACCCGACGTGTCGCCCGACCAGATCGTCGCGCACGGCTGGGCGCAGGCGCGGGAGCGCATCGCCGAGTACGTCGACGCGGGGCTGACCAAGTTCGTGGTCCGCCCGGCCACACCGGTGCCGGACTGGCGGGGGTTCCTGGACCGGTTCGACCAGGAGCTGCGCCCCCTGGAGTCCGGATGAGGGACCGCGACCCCGCCGGGCGCGCCCGCAACGCCCGCCCTCGGGACGTGTTGGGCCGCCCACTCCCCCATGGGGCACAAGGGGTTCCGGCGATCCCGGACGACCTCGACCTCACCCCGGACGAGACCGTCACCGAGGCGCAGCGCCTGTTCGACGAGGGCATGCCCTTCCACGCCCACGAGGTGCTGGAGGCGGCCTGGAAGACCGCGGGCCCGGAGAGCCGCGAGCTCTGGCGTGCCCTGGCCCAGTACGGCGCGGGCCTCACGCACGCCCAGCGCGGCAACTCCCGCGGCGCCGCCTCGCTGCTGGAGCGGGCGGGCGACGGGATCGCGCGGTGGATCGGCGACCCCCCGGCGGGCCTGGACGTCCGGGGGCTGCAGCAGCACGCCTTCACCCTCGCGGAGCGGATCGCGCGCGAGGGCGTCGAGTCGGTGCCGGAGTCCGACCTCCGCCCGACCCTCCGCGCCTGATGATCATGCGGGTGGGTGATCACCAGGCGCTGAGGGCTGAGCTGGGGCGGCGGCTCGACCGTGGGCGCCTGATGATCACCCCCGCGCATGATCACCAGGCGGTGGGGGCTACGGCTGGGAGACGTCGTCCACGGCGCGCAGGACCCGCAGGACGTTGCGGCCCGCGAGCTTCTCCAGGTCCGCCCGGCTCCAGCCGCGTGCGGACAGCGCCGCGAACAGCCTCGGGTAGCCGCTGACGTCCTCCAGGCCCGCGGGGAGCTCGGCGACGCCGTCGTAGTCGCCGCCGATGCCCAGGTGGTCGATCCCCGCGACCTCGCGGGCGTGGTCGAGGTGCGCCACGACGTCGTCCAGGGTGGCGCCGGGCGGTGGCGGGCCGTACCAGGTCGCGGCGAAGGCGTCCCGCGCCCGCAGGTCGCGGTGGTCGGCCCCGGCGGCCGCCATCGCGTCGGCCAGGCGGGCGTCCCAGTCCGCGACGGCCCGCGAGACGAACCGCGGCACGAAGGTGATCATGCACACGCCGCCGTTCGCGGGGAGCGCGGCCAGCACGTCGTCCGGCACGTTGCGCGGGTGGTCGGTCACCGCGCGCGCCGACGAGTGCGTGAACAGCACCGGCGCCCGGGTCGCGTCCAACGCCGCCCGCATCGTGGTCGCGGCCACGTGCGAGAGGTCCACGATCATGCCGATGCGGTTCATCTCCGCGACCACGTCGCGGCCGAAGTCGCTGAGTCCGCCGTGGGCCGGCTCGTCGGTCGCCGAGTCCGCCCAGTCGGTGTTCAGGTTGTGCGTCAACGTCATGTAGCGCACGCCGGAGCGGCGCAGCGCGCGCAGGACCTGCAGCGACCCGCCGATCGAGTGCCCGCCCTCGGCGCCGAGCAGCGACCCGATCCAGCCGTCCGCGTGGGCCGCCTCGACCTCGTCGGCCGTGGTGACCACGCGCAGGTCCGCCGGGTACCGGTCGGCCAGCGCGTACACCCGCTCCACCTGCTCGACGACGGCCGCGACCGCCGCGTCCCCGACGAACGAACAGGGCACGTAGACCGACCAGAACTGGGCACCCACCCCGCCCGCGCGCAGCCGCGGCAGGTCCGTGTGCAGGGTCGGAGCGCCCGCGGCGAGATCGGGCTCCGGCCCGTCGAACGTGCGGAGCGCCCACGGCAGGTCGTTGTGTCCGTCGATGAGCAGCATGATCGGACAGTATGGAGGTCGTGCAGATCGCGCTGGTCCTCCATCCCCGCAACGACGTCACCGAGGTCGCCGAACGCGCCGTCGCCGTCGCCGCCGAGCTCGGCGCCGAGGTCCTGGTGCGCGCCGCGGACGCCCGCCGGGTGCCCGGCGCGGTGCCGGTCTCCACCGACGAGCTCGCCGCGGAGTGCGACGGCGTGCTGAGCCTGGGCGGGGACGGCACCATGCTCGGCGCCCTGCGTCTGGTCGCCGACCGCCCGGTGCCGGTGCTCGGCGTGCACCTGGGGAACCTGGGGTTCCTGGTGGAGGTCACGCCCGCCGAGCTGGACTCGGCGCTGCCGCGGCTCATCCGGGGTGACTTCACCGAGGAGCCGCACAGCGCGCTGCGGATCACGGCGGTGCCGAGGGTCGACTCCGCGGGCTCCGTCTCGGGGACCGACCGGGCGATCGCGTTCAACGACCTCGCGCTGGCCCGCCGGCCCGGGCGCGGCCAGGTGGACGCCACGCTGTCGGTCAACGGCCTGAGCTACGGCTTCTACCGCAGCGACGCCCTCGTGGTCGCCACGCCCGCGGGTTCCTCCGCCTACAGCTACGCCGCGGGTGGGCCGCTGGTGTCGCCGTCCGTCGACGGGGTGGTCGTGACGCCGTCGGCGCCGATGAGCGGGATCTCGCGGCCCCTCGTCGTCGCCGGGACGGACGCGCTGACCTTCGATCTCACCCCCCGCTGCGGCACCCTCGCCGTGGAGGTGGACGGGATCGGGCACAAGGACGTGACCGCGGGTGACCGCGTGCACGTCACCGCGGAGCCGCACGCCGGACGCGTGGTCCGGCTCGACCCGGACCTGCACGCGCGGCGCAGCCGGGTCAAGCTCAGCCTGCTGGACCTCCCGCTGCTCCCCGAGCAGCTGCGCGAGCTCCTCCCGGCGGACGTCCGCGACCGCCTCGAGGCCCGCGACCACTGATCTGCGGCTCCGCCGCTCGTGCGTGGTGAGTGGTGCTCTGGCACCACTCACCACTCACGGGCGGCGCAGCCGCGGGTCGAGTCAGTAGACGATCACGCCGCGGATGTTCTTGCCGTCGTGCATGTCCTGGTAGCCCTGGTTGATCTCGTCGAGCGAGTAGGTCTTGGTGATCAGCTCGTCGAGCTTGAGCACGCCCTGCTGGTACATCTCCAGCTGGCGCAGGATGCCGAAGCTGGGCGCCGAGGCGCCGAACAGGGCGCCCTGCAGGCGCTTCTGGAACAGGGTGAGCTCGGAGATCGCGATCGGGACGCCGACCTCGGTGATGTCCCCGAGGCCGGTGACGACCGCCGTGCCGGCCTTGCGGATCGCGCTGAAGGCCTGGGCGACGTGGTCGCCCGTGGTGACGCCGACGGTGACGATCGCCGAGTCCGCGCCCTGGCCGTTGGTGAACTGGCGGCCGAGCTCGGCGGCCTCCTCCATCGTCTCGACGGCGTGGGTGGCGCCCAGCTCCTGCGCCTTCTCGCGCTTGAAGGCCACCGGGTCCACCGCGATGATGTTCGAGGCGCCCGCGTGCCGCGCACCCTGCACGGCGTTGATGCCGATGCCGCCGATGCCCATCACGATCACGGTGTCGCCGGGCCGGACCTCCGCGGAGTTGACCGCCGAGCCCCAGCCGGTGCCGACGCCGCAGCCCACCAGGCAGGCCTTGTCCAGGGGGATGTCGTCCGGCACCACGACCGCGGAGTCGATCGCGACCGTGGTGGTCTCGCAGAAGGTCGAGATGCCGCACATCTGGCCGACCGGCTGCCCGTCGAGGGACAGCCGGAAGTCGGTCGGGTCCTCCCAGCGGGAGCCCTGCAACAGGGTCGAGCCGAGGTCACACAGGTTCTGCATGCCGCTGGCGCACCAGCGACACCGGCCACAGCCGGGCAGGAACGAGAAGACGACGTGGTCGCCCTCCTTGTACCCCTTGGTGCCGGGGCCCACCTTCGTGATGATGCCCGCGCCCTCGTGACCGCCCGCGAACGGGTACATGCCGACGGGGATGTCACCGGTGGCGATGTGGTCGTCCGAGTGGCACAGGCCCGAGGCCACCAGCTGGACCTGGATCTCACCGGTCTTCGGGTCGTCCACCTCGAGATCGACGACCTCGTACTTGCCCGGCGCCTGCCGGACGACTGCTCCGCGAGTGTGCACTGGTCGTTCTCCTTGACGTCGTCGTCACAGGGGGAGATGCGCACCCGACCTTATGACGACGATCACGGACGCGCCACTGTCGGCCCGTCACGAAAGTGTCGAACGATTTCAGCGCGGCAGACGTCGCCAGAGCGCCCGGGGCAGGTGCCTGGCCACCGCGAACAGCGGCTGCAGCACCCGCGGGACCCAGACCTCGTCCCGCCCGCCGCGCAGGGCGGCGACGGTCGCGTCGGCGACCTGGTCGGGCGTGCTGGAGAAGGGCGCCGGGCTCATCCCCTCGGTCATCCGGCCGATCACGAACCCGGGCCGGACGAGGAGCAGCCGCACCCCGGTGCCGTGCAGCGCGTCCGCCAGGCCGGAGGCGAAACCGTCGAGGCCCGCCTTCGCCGAGCCGTAGACGTAGTTCGCGCGGCGGACCCGGGCGCCCGCGACGGACGAGTAGACGACGATCGTGCCGCGGCTCCGGGCCCGCATGTGGTTCGCGAGCTCGGTCAGGACCTGCACGTGCGCCACGTAGTCGGTGTGCACGACCTGCACGGCGTGCGCCGGGTCGGCCTCGGCGCGGGCCTGGTCGCCGAGGATCCCGAACGCGACGACGGCGACGTCGATCTCCCCCGTCCCCTCGACCAGCGGGCGGTGCGCGGCCAGGTCGTCGGCGTCGAAGTCCACGGACTCCACCGCGGCCCCGGGGATCTCGGGCACGGGCTCGACGCCCCCGCGGGCCGCGAGCACGATCCGGGTCGCCTCCCGCCCCGCGAGCCGCCGCACCACCGCCAGCCCGATCTCGCTCCGTCCGCCCAGCAACAGCACCGTGCCCATGGGGCGGAGTCTGTCAGGGCCCTCCGACCTCGTGAGCGGCGATGGTCGCTCTGGCGACCATCGCCGCTCACGGGGTGGGCAACACGGTCGTCACATCCGCGATCTACCGTCGCCGGGTGCCCGAGGTGCTCTTCGACGTCCGCTGGCCGGACGGTTCCCGCCAGACCTTCTACTCGCCGTCGTTGATCGTGGAGGAGCATTTCCACGCCGGGTCGGTGTACCCCGTCGCCGAGTTCGTGGACACGAGCCGCACCTGCATGCGGATCGCCGACCAGCGCGTCCGGCAGAAGTACGGGTTCGGCTGCGCCCAGTCCGTGGCGACGATGGCGGGCATCGAACAGGCGGCCGCCCGGTTCGCCGCCACCGACCAGGTCACCCTGGAGTCCTTCCGCAGGTAGATACTTCCCGGTGTGACACGACGCGCCGCCGTGCTCGGCTCTCCCGTCCGACATTCGCTCTCGCCCGTCCTGCACCGCGCGGCCTACGCCGCCCTGGGTCTGGAGGGCTGGTCGTACGAGGTGGTCGAGACGGGCGAGGCGGACCTGGCGGGGTTCGTCGCCGGGCTGGACGCGAGCTGGGCGGGGCTGTCGCTGACCATGCCGCTCAAGCGGGTCGCGCTCGACGTCGCGGACACGGTCTCCCCGCTGGCCGAGGCCGTCGGGGCGGCGAACACCCTGGTCCTGGGCCCGGACGGGCGGCACGCCGACAACACGGACGTCGTCGGGATCGTCGGGGCGCTGCGGGCGGCGGGGGTGGAGAAGGTCGAGCAGGCGGTCGTGCTCGGCGCGGGCGGCACCGCCCAGGCCGCGCTGGCGGCGCTGCGCGAGCTCGGTGCCGCGGAGCCGACGGTGCTCGTCCGCGAGCCTCGCCGCGCGGGCGAGCTGCTCGACGCCGCCGAACGCCTCGACGTGCGGCCGGACGTGCGCGGCGTGCTGACCGACGCCGAGCTGGCCGCACGCCTGCTGGACGGGGCGGACGTCGTGCTCTCCACGCTGCCCGCGGGCGCCGCGGACGAGCTGGCCGGGGCCCGGTGGCGGGACCGCACCGTGGTGCTCGACGTCGTGTACGCGCCCTGGCCCACGGCCCTGGCCGCGGGCGCGGCGGTGGCGGGCTGCCGCGTGGCGAGCGGGCTGGACATGCTGCTGCACCAGGCCGTGGCGCAGGTCGAGCTGATGACCGGCCACGAGGGCCCGGTGGGCGCGATGCGCGCGGCCCTCGACGCCGCCGTCCGGGACTGGACGTGACGGGCTGATGGACGTCTACACCCACGGCCACCACGAGTCCGTGCTGCGCTCGCACCGCGCGCGGACCGCCGAGAACTCGGCCGGGTACCTGCTGCCGCTGCTGCGCCCGGGCCTGGACCTGCTCGACGTCGGCTGCGGGCCGGGCAGCATCACCCACGATCTCGCCGCGCGGGTGGCGCCGGGCCGGGTCAAGGGCGTCGACGTGGTCGAGGCGCCGCTGGCGGAGGCACGCAGGCGGCCCGGGCCCGAGTTCGCGGTGGACGACGTCTACGCGCTCTCGGACCCGGACGACACGTGGGACGTGGTGCACGCCCACCAGGTCCTGCAGCACCTCTCCGATCCCGTCGCGGCGCTGCGCGAGATGCGCCGGGTGTGCCGTCCGGGCGGGGTCGTCGCGGCGCGGGACGCGGACTACGCGGCCTTCACCTGGTACCCGGCGGACCCGCGGCTGGACCGCTGGCTCGCGCTGTACCGGGCGGTCGCGCACGGCAACGACGCCGAACCGGACGCGGGCCGTCGGCTGCTCGCCTGGGCCCGCGCGGCCGGCTTCACCGAGATCACCCCCACCGCCTCGGTGTGGTGTCACGCCACCCCCGACGCCCGCGCCGCCTGGGGCGGGATGTGGGCCGACCGGATCCTCGACTCGGCCATCGCGACCCAGGCCGTGGAGCGCGGGCTCGCGACCCGGGCGGACCTGGAGGAGATCTCCGCGGGCTGGCGGGCCTGGCGCGACAGCCCCGACGGGTGGTTGATGGTGCCGCACGGCGAAATACTCTGCCGGGCATGACCCGCCCCGAGACGATCTCCGGCGGATGATCCAGGACCTCCCTCCGCGCCGCTCACCTCACGGGGTAGCCGACCGGGTGTGGACGGAGACGGCGTAGGCGCCGCCGGTGTAGGGCGCGCGGTCCCAGGTGGACCAGCGGTCCTCCAGGGACAGACCGGCGCACCAGCCGTCGTAGTCGTCGAGGGTCGGCCAGCCGGGCTGCAGGGTGAACCCGGCGATCAGGCGCCCGCCCGGGGCGAGGTGTCGCACGCAGCCCGCCACGACCCCCGGGCGGTCGCCCGCGTACGGGATCACGTTGCCCGCCAGCACGATCACGTCGAACCGGTCGGGGAGGTCGAGGGACTCCAGTCCCTCCTCCCGCCACCGCAGCTCCGGCGCCTTCGCCAGGGCGGCGGCGATCATGTCGGCGTCCGGGTCCACCCCGACCACCGCGATCCCGCGCCGCGCCAGCTCGATCGCGACCCGGCCGGTGCCGCAGCCGCCGTCGAGCACGGACGCGGGCCCGTAGGAGGCGACGAGATCGGCCTCGCCGTGGGGGTTCTCCATGCCGGACCAGCGGTCGTCGTAGGCCGTGGTGTCCGGGTGGTACCAGCGGTGCGGGAGGGTCACACGGGGAGCGTAGGCGCCGGCCGTCCGGACCGTTCCGCGAGGCGCTTGCGCAGCCAGCGCCCGAGGCGCATGCCGCGGTAGTGCGGGTGGACGAGCAGGACCGGGGCCCCGTGCTCGTCCGCGACCTCCCCGTCGACCACGGCGCCCAGGGCGACGACCCGCTCGCCGTCCCGGACCAGGAGCGCCGGCCCCCGCGGGGTGATGAGCAGGTCCCGCAGCTCGCGGTCGGTCCAGGTGGTGCGCTCGCCGTCCGGCCCCAGCGTCGCGAGGCACTCGCACAGCAGCTCCTCGACCGCGCCCAGCTCCTCGCCGGTCGCGGGCTCGGCCACCAGCTCGTCCCCGGACAGGGTCAGGATGTCCCAGCGCGGCCGCACCGGCTCCACGCCCGCCGCCCGCACGAAGGCCTCGGCCCGCGCCTGCTCGGTCACGGTGAACGGCGCCCACTCCCGCTGCGCGACCAGCCACCCGCCGGTCGGCGCCGCGACCGCGAGGACGTGCGGGTCCGACGACGGCGCGGTGGGCTGGTAGCGGACCTCGTCGGCGTGGACGAGGGCCTCGATGCCGCGGGCGAGATCCCCACCGGACATCGCCTGCACCGCCAGGTCCAGCGCGCGGGTGGGCGCGTCGACGAGATCGTGCGGGTCGGCGGGGGTGACGAGCACGGGCTCCGCGGTGCCCACGCCGCGGCGGATGGCCTCGGCGAGGTCCTCGGCGCTGCCCGTGGAGCCGACGAACATCTCGTCGACCACCGAGCGCGAGTCCTGGCCGTGGACCGCGAGGCCAAGGATGTTGCCCTCGGCCCGTGCGACGGCCTCGGTGAGACGGGCCAGGGCCCCCGCCTCGTCCGGCAGCCGGACCCGGACCTTGTGCAGGACGGGCGGCCCGTCGGGCCCGCCACCCTTGCGCCGCGGCTGGTCCGGCACCACCCGCAGGTGCGCGGGCGCGCCCTGCCTGCCGGTGACCAGCGACTGGCCCGGCCCGACCGCGCGGCGCCCGACCGCGCGGAGCGCCGCCCAGACCGTGACCTGGTTCGCCGTGATCACCGGCTTGCCCAGCAGGCGTTCCAGCGGAGCGATGACGTCGTAGGTCGCGAGGTTGGTGCAGCTGATGAACACGGCCTCGGCCTCGGGCCGGTCGGCGGCGCGCACCGCCCGTACCACCTCGTCGTAGGTCACCCGCCAGATCTGGCCGAGCAGCCCCAGCCCCACGCTCCCGACGGTCTCCACCCCGTGGGCGGCCAGGAACGCGGCGAGCTTGTCGGTCAGGTCGTCCACGTAGGGCGTGACGACCGCGACCCGGCTCGCGCCCAGAACCTTCAGCGCCTCGACCAGCGCGCCGGACGTGGTCAGCGCCAGCGGGGCGCCCGCGTCCGCGATCACGCCGGTGAGCGCGATCTCGCCCGCCGCGCCGTCGACGAAGCTGCCCGAGGTGCACGCGTAGGCGACCACGCCGGGCTCGGGCACCAGCACGTCCCGCGTGGCGCGCTGGACCGGCTCGGGGTCCGAGATCACCCGCGCCATCTCCGCGGTGACCGGCGACGGCACGAACGGCGTGCGCGTGACGTGCAGCGCCGCGTCCTCGGGCACCCACCGCCACAGCTCGCGGTCCAGCGCGAAGTCGAAGGGGACGATCACGCCGATTCCTGCGGTCGGCGCGGGTCCGGGGGCCCGCAGCAGATCGACGGACGGTTCCCGCTCGTGCATGAGGCCACGGTGAGCCCGCCGGGTTGCGCGCCGTGATCCGCGGTGTAACGAGCGCGTTCCGGGCCCCGCCGGGGTGGGCGCCGATTCCTCGGGTGCCGGGGCGCCTGCTCGGTACTGCGGCTCGGTACTGCGGCTCGGTGTGGGCTCAGTACTGCGGCACCGCCGACCGCACCATCGCGGCGGCGCCGGACCGCAGCGTGGCGAGCGCACGGTGCTGCATGGTGCGGACCGAACCCGGGGAACGCCCGACGACCGCCGCGGTCTCCTCCGCGGACATGCCGAGTGCCACGCGCAGCAGCAGCACCTCCCGGGCGGCGGGCGTGAGCCGGTTCAGCAGCGGGCGCACCCGGCGCATGTCGTCCCCGGTCAGCGCCCGTTCCTCGGGTCCGACGTCCGGGTCCGGCCGGTCGGGGACGAGCTCGGCGAGCAGCGGGTCCCGCGCCGCCGCGCGGTAGGCGTCGGCCACCTCGCGCACCGCGATCCGGTGGACGAACGCCAGGAACGGCCGTCCGCGGTCCTCGTAGCGCGGCAGCGCCCGCAGCACCGCGAGGCACACCTGCTGGGCCAGGTCCTCGGCCGTGACCCCCGGCAGCGCGTGCCCCAGCCGCGCGCGGCAGTACCGCAGCGCGAACGGGTGCACCGCCGTCAGCACCCGGTCGATCGACGTCCGGTCCCCCGCCTTCGCCCGCGCGACCAGCTCCGGCTCCGGCCCCTCGCCCATCCCTCCACCATGGCCCGGCACGATCGGTGTCGGGTGGGCGCGCGCTGAGAGAGCGCTGTGAGTGGGAATCGCCGTGCCGGGCGGGCGGTTGTCACCGAGCGTGAAGCTCGAGATCTGGTCGGACGTCGCCTGCCCGTGGTGTGCCCTGGGCACCCGGCGGATCGCCGCCGCGCTGGCGGCGTTCCCGCACGAGGTGGAGGTGCGCTACCGCAGCTTCGAGCTGGACCCGCACGCGCCCCGCGCCTACGAGGGCGACCGCACGCAGCGGCTGTCGGCGAAGATCGGTGCGGACGTGCCGCAGGTGCGGGCGATGGAGCAGCGGCTCGCCGACCTCGCCGCGGCGGACGGGCTGGAGATCCGGTTCGACCGCACGCAGGACGGCAACACCTTCGACGCCCACCGCCTGCTGCACCTCGCCTGGGATCTCGGCGGTGCCGAGCTGCAGTCGCAGGTCAAGTCGGCGCTGGTCACGGCCCTGTTCCGGGACGGCGAGCCGATCGGCTCCGTGGAGGCGCTGCGCCGGGTCGCGGTGGCGGCGGGTCTGCCGGAGGCCGACGTGGACCGGGTGCTCGGCTCTGCGGAGTACACCGACGCGGTGCGCGCGGACGAGGAGACCGCGCGGAGCCTCGGCATCAGCGGGGTGCCGTTCTACGTCCTCGACCGCCGGTACGGCGTGTCCGGCGCCCAGTCGGTGGAGGTGCTGGTGCAGGCGCTGGAGCAGGCGTGGTCGGAGTCGGATCAGGAGTCGGATCAGGCGTCCGGAGAGGGCTCCGCTCAGGCCGGCACATCCTCCGGGAACGCCAGGTAGGTGTCCGGGTCCCCGTCGCCGTAGAGGGCGACGAGGCCCGCGGCGATCCACATCAGGCCGGCGAGGAAGTCCTCGCCCAGCTCGTCCGCCGCGGGGCCGAGGGCCGCGCGGCGCTCCTCCTCCGAACCCGTGATCCCGATCAACGTCGCGGCGACCTCGCCCGGGCGCGCGCCGAGGGTGTCCGCGACCCACGCCGGGACACGGGTCCGCGCCGCGGTGGGGACGGGGCGCGGTCCGCGGTTGGCGAGCCAGCGCAACAGGATCGCCAGCGCCATGCCCTGGGCGGGGGCGCCGCCGATGTCGCCGGGAACGACGTCGGGATCGCCCATCTCCCCGTCGGACTCGACGAGGCAGCGGACCTCCTCGCGGGCGGGCTCGGGCGACCGGGCGTCGAGGGTGTCCCGCACGGCGCGGCGGACCCGGTCGTCGAGGATCTCGACGACCAGCTCGTTCTCCCTCGCGTCGGCGAGGACGTCGACGTTGGCCTGGAGGACCTCGAGCCACTCCGGGTTGCCGTCGTGCGGGCCGAGGGCGCGGACCGTGCGGATCTCCGCGACGGCGTAGCGCATCTCGTCGACGGGCGTGAGCTCCTCGACGGGGCCCTCCCAGCCGTCCAGCCCGGGCAGGTTGACGACGGGGCGCAGGGGCTCGCTCTGCCGGACCTTCCGCTTCCGCGCTGCGACCTTCGCCGCGCGCTTCTGCCCCCGACCCTGCTGCTTCCTAGCCACGCCACTCCTCGTCCTCTGCTGCTCGGGCGTCCCAAGCGTCACTCCGTGGTGCTTGGGCGTCCCAAGCGTCAGCCTGCGCCCGCCCATGCCCGACGCTCGGGCGTCCCAGGCGTCGCTCAGCGGTGCTTGGGCCGCCCAAGCGTCACCGTGGCGCCTGCCGCGATCCGGCCCCGCGTCAGGAGCAGACCGCGCCCTGCGCCGCCGACCCGACCAGTCTCGCGTACTTCGCCAGCACGCCCGTGCGGCGCCCCGTCTGCGGGCGCACCCAGGCCGCCTTCCGCGCCGCCAGCTCCTCGTCGGGGATGTCCAGGGTCAGCGTGCGCGTGGTCATGTCCAGCACGATCGGGTCACCGTCGCGCACGAAGGCGATCGGGCCGCCGTCCGTCGCCTCGGGGGCGACGTGCCCGATGCAGAGCCCGGTCGTCGCGCCGGAGAACCGCCCGTCCGTGACGAGGAGCACGTCCTTGCCCAGCCCCGCGCCCTTGATCATCCCCGTGACGGCGAGCATCTCCCGCATCCCCGGGCCGCCGCGCGGGCCCTCGTAGCGGATCACCACGACGTCCCCGGGCACGACGGTGCCGTCGGACACGGCGTCGAGAGCGCCCTGCTCGCCGTCGAACACCCGGGCGGTGCCGCGGAACTCGGTGGAGTCGAAGCCCGCGGACTTGACCACGGCGCCGTCCGGGGCGAGGGAGCCGCGCAGGATCGTGATGCCGCCGGTGGGGTGGATCGGGTCGGTCATGAGGTGGATCACGGTGCCGTCGAGCGGGGCGTCGACGTCCGCCAGGTTCTCCGCGACGGTCCGCCCGGTGCAGGTCAGGGCGTCCCCGTGGAGCAGGCCCGCGTCCAGCAGCGCCTTCATGACGACGGGCACTCCCCCGACCTGGTCGACGGTGCTCATCACGTGCTTGCCGAAGGGCTTGACGTCCGCGAGGTGCGGCACGCGGTCGCCGATCCGGTTGAAGTCGTCCAGCTCGAGGGGGACCTCGGCCTCCGCGGCGATGGCGAGCAGGTGCAGGACGGCGTTGGTCGAGCCGCCGAACGCCATGACCACGGCGATCGCGTTCTCGAAGGCCTCGCGGGTCAGGATCTGCCGCGCGGTGATCCCCTTGGCCAGCATGCCGATCACGGCCTCGCCGGAGTCTCGCGCGATGCCGTCCCGGCGCCGGTCGACGGCGGGCGGGGCGGCCGACCCGGGCAGCGCCATGCCCAGCGCCTCGGCCGCGCTCGCCATCGTGTTCGCGGTGTACATGCCGCCGCAGGCCCCCTCGCCGGGGCAGATCGCCTTCTCGATGGCGGTCAGCTCGTCCCGCGTGATCAACCCGCGCGCGCAGGCCCCGACGGCCTCGAACGCGTCGGAGATGTTGACCTCCCGGCCGTCGATGTGGCCGGGCAGGATCGAGCCCGCGTAGACGAACACGCTCGCCAGGTCCAGGCGCGCGGCGGCCATCAGCATGCCGGGCAGCGACTTGTCGCAGCCGGCCAGCAGCACGGTGCCGTCCAGCCGCTCGGCCTCGACGACGGTCTCGACCGAGTCCGCGATGATCTCGCGGCTGACCAGCGAGAAGTGCATCCCGACGTGGCCCATCGAGATCCCGTCGGACACCGAGATCGTGCCGAACTCCATCGGGTAGCCGCCCGCGCGGTGCACCCCCTCCTTCGCCGCCTGCGCGAGGCGCTGCAGCGAGAGGTTGCAGGGGGTGATCTCGTTCCAGCTCGACGCGACGCCGATCTGGGGCTTGGCGAAGTCGTCGTCCCGGAACCCGACGGCGCGCAGCATCCCGCGCGCCGCGGTCCGCTCGATCCCGTCGGTGACCTGGCGGGAGCGGGGCTTGAGGTCGTGCGTCATCTCTGACTCCCTCGTGGTGGTGGGTGGTGTCTGCCTACCACCACCGGCCCGGGTCCTGATCCAGGCGAACGGCGCGTTCGCTCACCAGGTGTGAGCGAACGCGCCGTTCGGCGGGTGGCACGGGGTGGAGACGGCGACGGCCCCGCCACCCTGGACGGGCGGCGGGGCCGTGGCGTGAGCTCAGTTCGCGGCGCGGTCCCGGCGGATGTTGGCGCGGCGACCCTTGAGGGTCGTCACACCCCGCATGGAGCGCAGGACGTCGTCCGCGGCGTGCTCCGGGATCTCGACGAGCGAGTGGCGCTCGTGGATCTGGATGGCGCCGATGTCCCGGCCGGACAGGCGGGACTCGTTCGCCAGCGCGCCCACGATGTCCTGCGGGCGGACACCGGCGGCGCGACCCGCCGAGACGAACAGGCGGGTGGCACCCTCGCGGGGCGGGCGGGGGCCCTGGCCGCGGCCACCGAGACGGTCCGGACGACCGCCGCGCGAGGCACCGCGGTCGGCGCCGCCACGGGGGGCGTTGAACGTGGGGATCTCCACGTCGTCGTCCGGGGAGGTCGAGCCGGTCCGCGCGAGGCGCACGGCCGCGGCCGCCACGTCCGCCGGGTCGAACTCGCCCATCAGGGACTCGACCATGGCGCCGACGCCGTCGACGTCCGCGTCCGCGTCCTGGCGCAGGTCGGTGACGATCTGCTCCCGCAGCTGCACGCGGGTGCGCTCCAGCCGGGCCGCCTTGAGGTCGTCGACCGTGGGGACCGGGGCGACCGGCACGGACTTGCCGATCAGCCGCTCGATGTTACGCAGGTGGCGGATCGCGCCGGACGGGACCAGCGTGATCGCGACGCCCTCGCGCCCCGCGCGGCCGACGCGACCGATGCGGTGCACGTACGCCTCGGGCGACTTCGGCACGTCGTGGTTGACCACGTGCGAGAGCTGCTCGATGTCCAGCCCGCGGGCGGCGACGTCCGTCGCGACCAGCAGGTCCGTGCGGCCGTTGCGCAGCCGCTCGACGACCCGGGTGCGGTGCTCCTGGTCCATGCCGCCGTGCAGCGCCTCGGCGCGCAGGCCGCGACCGGTGAGGGTCTCGGTGACCGCGTCGACGTCCGCGCGGGTGCGGCAGAACACGATGGCCGCGGTGGGCCGCTCCAGCTCGAGGATCCGGCCGAGCGCGGTGGTGGTGTGGGTGCGCGGCACCATGTAGGCGGTCTGCCGCACGCGCGGCGCCTCGCCCTCCGGGACCTCCTCGCGGGCGATCCGCACCATGACCGGCTCGCGCATGTACTCGCGGGCCAGCAGCTCGATCCGGCGCGGCATGGTGGCCGAGAAGAGCACCGCCTGCCGGTCGGCCGGGGTGGCCTGCAGGATGGTCTCGATGTCCTCGGCGAAGCCCATGTCGAGCATCTCGTCCGCCTCGTCGAGCACGACGACCTCGAGGGCGTCGAGCGCCAGGGCGCCGCGGTTCATCAGGTCGATCGCGCGGCCGGGCGTGGCCACCACGACGTCCACACCGCGCTTGAGCTGACCGAGCTGCGGGCCGATCGGGGCGCCGCCGTAGACGGCGAGCACCCGGGCGCCGATCTTCGAGCCGTACTTGGTGATCGCGTCGTTCACCTGCATGGCCAGCTCGCGGGTGGGCGCCAGCACGAGGCCGAACGGGCGGCGCTCGTCCCGGCGGCCGCTCTCGGCGAGCCGCTGCAGCATGGGCAGGCCGAACGCGGCCGTCTTGCCGGTGCCGGTGGCGGCCTGGCCCAGCACGTCCCGCCCCGCGATCAGCGAGGGGATGGACTCGGCCTGGATGGGGCTGGGCGTCTCGTAGCCCAGCTCGTCGAGCACCTCGACCAGGGCGGGGTCCAGCCCCAGGGCGAGGAACGCGGCTTCGGTGATCTCGTCGTTGTCGTTGTCGTTGTCGTGCTCGGGCAGGTCAAGCAGAGTGCTCACTCATGTCCTTGTCGCATAGCCGGGTGGCCGAGAAGGTTCGGCACACCCGCGGGGAAGCCCGCGGGCCCGGAGCGGCGCACTCGTGCTGCGCCGGAGAAGGACCATGGGGCTACTCGGCTGACGTCATCGCTGACAGCCGACGCTCCCAGTGTCGCACGACGGGTCGCGGGGGATCTCCACGGGGGGATCATCGTCCACAACGACCTCCCCCCGCGGGTTGTTCCGGACGTGCCTCCGCTCACGATTCCACCCGCCGTTCACGCTCCACCCGCACCCTCGGAGGGGTGACCGCCTCGCTGGATCTCACCGTGCCCGCCAACCTGCGCGACGTCGGCGGCCTCACCACCGCCGACGGCCGCACGCTGCGCCGCGGCGTCCTGCTCCGCAGCGACGCCCCGCAGCCCGGCGACGTCTCCCCCGTCACCCCCGGGTCGGTCATCGACCTGCGCTCGCCGCGCGAGACCGAGGGCAGGGCCCACCCGCTCACCGGTCGGGCCGAGATCCACGTGGTGCCGCTGGGCGCGTCCCTGGCGCCCGACGTGATCGCCGCCACCCCGGCCGCCGAGCGCGACCTGGGCTGGGCCTACCGGCTGCTGGTGGCGGACGCCGCCGCCGAGATCGCGCGGATCGTGGAGATCGTCGCGACCGCCCCGGCGCCCGTGCTCGTGCACTGCGCGGCGGGCAAGGACCGCACCGGGATCATCGTGGCCACGGTGCTGCGGCTGGTCGGGGTGCCGCGCGCACAGGTGCTCGCGGACTACGCCGCCACCAACGAGAACCTGGAGCCGCTGTTCGCGCGGCTGCGGGCCTCCGGCGCGCACCTGCCCGGGGTGGACGACGACGCGGAGGACCTCCTCGGCGTCGACCCGGCGGCCCTGGAGGCGGTGCTCGACGACCTGGAGTCCCACCCCGGCGGCCTGCGCGGCTACCTCGTGGCGAACGGCGCCGATCCCACCCACCTCGACGCGATCACCGCCCGCCTGCTCGGATAGGCGGCCGAGCCCGCTCGTGCGTGGTAAGTGGTGCTCTGGCACCACTTACCACGCACGGGCGCCGAAGGCGCTACTTGAAACCGGCCCGCTTCAGAGCGTCGGCCATGGCGTTGTTCAGCGGGGCGGGCTTCTGGTCCTGGCGGCGCTGGCCGCCGCGGTTCTGCCGGTTCTGACCTCCGCCCTTGCCGCGGTTCTGCCCGTCGCGACCCTGTCCGTCGCGACCCTGACCGCCCGGTTTGCCGCCGCGGTTGCGGTCGCCGCCCTGTCCGCCGCCCTGTCGGCCGCCCTGTCCGCCGCCGCGCTGGGCCGCCTTGCCCGGCTCGTCGTCGAGGCGCAGGGTCAGCGAGATCCGCTTGCGGGCCTCGTCGACGTCGAGCACCTTGACCTTGACGACGTCCCCGGACTTCACGACCTCGCGCGGGTCGGACACGAACTGGCTGGACATCGCCGAGACGTGCACGAGGCCGTCCTGGTGCACGCCCACGTCGACGAAGGCGCCGAAGGCCGCGACGTTCGTCACCACGCCCTCGAGCACCATGCCCGGCCGCAGGTCCGCGATCTTGTGGACGCCCTCGGCGAAGGTCGCCGTGCGGAACGCGGGCCGCGGGTCGCGGCCCGGCTTCTCCAGCTCGGCGAGGATGTCGGTGACGGTCGGCAGCCCGAACCGGGTGTCGACGAACCGCTGCGGCTGCAACGACTTGATCTTGGTGGTGTTGCCGATCAGCTCGTCGATCGAGAGCTTCGAGGCCTCCACGATCCGCCGCGCCACGGGGTAGGCCTCGGGGTGCACGCCGGAGATGTCGAGCGGCTCGTCGCCGCCCCGGATGCGCAGGAAGCCCGCGCATTGCTCGAAGGCCTTCGGGCCCAGCCGCGGGACGTCGGACAGCGCGGTCCGGGTCCGGAACGGCCCGTTCGCGTCCCGGTGCGAGACGATCGCCGCAGCCAGGGACTCGCTGATCCCGGACACCCGGCGCAGCAGCGGCGCCGACGCCGAGTTCAGGTCGACCCCGACGGCGTTCACACAGTCCTCGACCACCGCGTCGAGCGAGCGGGACAGCGAGGACTCCGGCAGGTCGTGCTGGTACTGCCCGACGCCGATGGACTTCGGGTCGATCTTCACCAGCTCGGCGAGCGGGTCCTGCAGCCGGCGCGCGATGGACACCGCGCCCCGGATCGAGACGTCCAGGTCGGGCAGCTCCGCCGACGCGTACGCCGACGCCGAGTACACCGACGCCCCCGCCTCGCTGACCATGACCTTGGTCATCTTCAGCCCGGGGTTCATCGCGACCAGCTCGCCCGCCAGCGCGTCCGTCTCCCGGGACGCGGTGCCGTTGCCGATCGCGATCAGCTCGACGTCGTGCGCCGTGGCGAGCTTCGTCAGCGTGACCAGCGCGCCGTTCCAGTCCTTGCGCGGCTCGTGCGGGTAGATCGTGTCCTTCGCGACGACCTTGCCGGTCGCGTCGACCACGGCGACCTTGACGCCCGTGCGCAGGCCCGGGTCCAGCCCCATCGTCGCGCGGGTGCCTGCGGGTGCCGCGAGCAGCAGGTCCCGCAGGTTGGAGGCGAACACGGCGATCGCCCCCTCCTCCGCGGCGGTGCGCAGCCGGACCCGGATGTCGATGCCCAGGTGCAGCAGGATCCGCGTGCGCCAGGTCCAGCGGACCACGCCCGCCAGCCACTCGTCCGCGGCCCGACCCTGCTGCGACACCCCGACGTGCGCCGCGATCAGGGTCTCCCAGTCGCCCGCGTTCTCGGGGTCCGCGTCCGGCTCCAGCGTGACGTCGAGGACCTCCTCCTTCTCCCCGCGGAACACCGCGAGGATCCGGTGCGAGGGGAGCGTGGTGAAGGGCTCGGAGAAGTCGAAGTAGTCCGCGAACTTCGCGGCCGCGACGTCACCGGTCTCCTTGCCCGCCCGCACCTTCGACACGAGCACGCCGCGCGACCACATGCGCTCGCGCAGGCCGCCGATCAGGTCCGGCTCCTCGGAGAAGCGCTCGACGAGGATGGAGCGGGCGCCCTCGAGCGCGGCCGCGGCGTCCGCGACCTCGTCGGTCACGTAGCCCTGTGCGGTCTCGGTCGGGTCCAGGGTCGGATCGGCCAGCAGCGCGTCGGCGAGCGGCTCGAGGCCCTGCTCGCGGGCGATCATCGCCTTGGTGCGGCGCTTGGGCTTGTAGGGCAGGTAGACGTCCTCGAGGCGGGCCTTGGACTCCGCCGCGTGGATGCGGGCCTCCAGCTCGGGGGTGAGCTTGCCCTGCTTGCGGATCTCGTCGAGGACCGCGGTGCGCCGCTCCTCCAGCTCGCGGAGGTAGCGCAGGCGCTCCTCCAGGGTGCGCAGCTGCGCGTCGTCGAGGCCGCCGGTGGCCTCCTTCCGGTACCGGGCGACGAAGGGGACCGTGGACCCGTCGTCGAGGAGGCCGACCGCGGCGGCCACCTGGTGCTGTCGCACGCCGAGCTCGTCGGCGATCCGCTGCTCCACCGAGGGCTGGGGGGTGAGGACCGAACCTGTCACCACCCCATCCTCCCCGGAGCCTCCCCGCGGCGGAACGCCCGGGGGCCCCGAAATCCGGTGCGCTGTGCAATAGATGCAACATGCAACGCTCACGGCCGTCACACGGGCCTCGCACGCTGGGAAGCCCGACCCCGTGGAGTCGTCATGGCCGACCTGACCCTGGAAACCCCCGCCCGGAGCGGCAGGCTCGCGGGCGGCGCCCTCGGGCTGCCGTCCGTGCTGTTCTGCATCGTCACCGGTGCCGCACCGCTGACCGCCATGCTGTTCAACGTCCCGGTGGCGGTCGACGGCGGCGGCTGGGCGGCGCCCGCGGCGTTCCTGCTGGCCACGCTCGCGCTCACGATCTTCTCGGTCGGCTACATCGCGATGAGCCGCCGGGTGACGAGCGCGGGCGGCTTCTACACCTTCGTCAGCCGCGGGCTCGGCCGGATCGTCGGCACGGGCGCCGGGGTGCTCATCGCGCTCTGCTACATGATCTTCACCGCGGCCGTGATCGGCGTGCTCGGCTACTTCGCCGCGACCACCGTCGAGACGTGGACGGGGGCGGTGCTGCCCGCCTGGGTCTACATGGTCGTGGCGCTGGCGGTGATGGCGTTGCTCGCGTGGTTCCACATCGAGCTCACCGCCAAGGTGCTCGGGGTGATGCTGATCGCCGAGGTGCTCGCGCTGGTGGTGCTGAGCGTCGCGGTGCTCGGGCAGGGCGGGGCGGAGGGGCTGTCGGCGCAGCCCTTCAACCCCGTCGCGATCTTCGACAACCCGGGTGCGATCCAGGTGTTCGGCGGCGCCGCGGCCGGCGTCGCGCTGTTCGCCGCGTTCTGGTCCTGGGTGGGGTTCGAGATGGCCCCGAACTACGCCGAGGAGTCCCGCGACCCGCGCCGGATCGCCACGGTCGCCACCTACACGTCGGTGATCGGGCTCGGCGTGTTCTACATGGTCGTGTCCTACGCCTTCGTGTCCGGCTGGGGCCTGACCGGCTCGGTCCAGGCCGTGTCGGACCAGTTCGCGGGCACCTACGCCTCGGCCTTCTACCCCCTCGCCGACCGGTTCGTGGGCGGCTGGCTCACCGCCGTGCTGGAGCTGTTGGCCGTGACCAGCTCGTTCGCCTGCGCGATGGCCTTCTTCAACACCGGTGCCCGCTACCTGTTCGCGCTCGGCCGCGAGGGCGTGCTGCCGCGCAGGCTGGCCGACACCTCGCGCCACCACTCGCCCGGGATCGCGGCCATGACGGTGACCGCCTTCGTGTTCCTCTACGGGCTCGCCTTCGTCCTCGCCGACCCCTCCACCGAGGGCGCGCTGCTCAAGCTCGGCACGTGGTCACCGCTGCTCGGGGTCCTCGGGATCCTCGCGGTGCAGGGCCTGGTGTGCGTGGCGATCATCCGGTTCTTCCTGGTCAAGGCCCGAGACGGCTTCCACTGGTTCGGGACGCTCGTCGCGCCGGTGATCGGCGGGCTGGCCATGGTGGGCGCCTGCTACCTGCTGATCGCCAACCGGGACACCCTCGCCGCGGCCGAGGACGCCCCGTTCGTCACGGCGATCCCGTGGGTGGTCCTCGTCGTCTTCGTTCTCGGGATGGTGACCGCCTGGTACTTCCGCGCGAAACGACCCGCGGTGTACGCAGGACTCGGACATTTCACCCTGGAGCTGGAGGAGTCATGACCGCCGTCCTGCAGACCCACCCCCTCGAACCGCTCACCGCCGACGAGGTCGCCGCGGCCTCGGCGCTGCTGACCGAGCTGCGCGGCCTCACCCCGACCGCCCGGTTCGTGTTCGTCTCGCTGCACGAGCCCTCGAAGGCCGCGCTGCTCGCCTGGGCCCCGGGCGACCCGGTGGACCGCTGCGCCGAGATCGTCCTCTACGACCGCGGCACCCGGACGACCTCGGAGGCGGTCGTCTCGCTGACCCGCCGCGAGCTGGTCTCCTGGCGGGACCGGCCCGGGGTGCAGCCGCCGATCACCGCCGAGGAGTTCACCTCCACGGAGGACATCGTGCGGGCCGATCCGCGCTGGCAGGAGGCCATGCGGGCGCGCGGGGTCACCGACTTCTCGCTCGCCATGATCGACCCGTGGGCGTCGAGCTGGACGGGCCCGGAGGACGACCCGGCCCTGCGCCGGATCGTGCGGCCGCTCACCTGGGTGCGCGCCGCGCCCGGCGAGCACGGGTACGCCCGGCCCGTCGAGGGCCTGATCGTGACCGTGGACCTCGACGCGGGCGAGGTCGTCGACGTGGCCGACCACGGGATCGTGCCGTTCCCCCCGCAGCCGGGGAACTACGAGGCCGAGTGGATCCACGCGCCGGACAACGTGCCCCGGGTCGAGTCGGTGCGCGAGGTCAAGGCCTGGGACGTCGTGCAGCCGGACGGGCCGTCGTTCACCGTCGACGGGCACGCCGTCGGCTGGCAGAAGTGGACGCTGCGGATCGGGTTCACCCCGCGTGAGGGCCTGGTGCTGCACCAGATCGCCTACGCCGGGCGGCCGATCGTGCACCGCGCCGGGCTCGCCGAGATGTACGTCCCCTACGGCGACCCGGCCCCCACACACCGGATCAAGAACGTCTTCGACCAGGGCGAGTACGGCGTCGGCTGGCTGGCCAACCCGCTGCAGCTCGGCTGCGACTGCGTGGGGCACATCCAGTACTTCGACGGCGTGGTCAACGACCAGGACGGGGCCGCCGTCGTCATCCCGAACGCGGTCTGCATGCACGAGGAGGACGTGGGGATCGGGTGGAAGCACACCGACTTCCGCACCGGCCGCGTGGAGGTGCGGCGCCGGCGTCGGCTCGTCCTGTCGACGATCGTCACCGTGGGGAACTACGAGTACGGCTACTTCTGGTACCTCTACACCGACGGGACGATCGAGTACGAGGTCAAGATGACCGGCGTGATCTCGACGGGCGCCGTCGCCCCCGGGGTCACGCCCGCCCACGGCACGCTCGTCGCGCCCGGCCTGTACGGCCCCCACCACCAGCACTTCTTCTGCGTGCGCATGGAGATGGCGGTCGACGGGCCGGGGAACACGGTCGTCGAGCTGGACTCGGTGCCCTCTCCCCCGGGCCCGGACAACCCCCACGGCAACGCGTGGGAGGTGCGGCGGACCCCGGTCGTCTCGGAGGCGGTGGGGGCCCGGGACACCGACGCGTCGGTGGCACGGCACTGGCGGATCGAGAACCCGTCGGTGCACTCCGCGCTCGGCACCCCCACCGGGTACGTGCTGATGCCGGGGACGTCCGCGCCGCCGATCTACCCGACGACGGCGCTGTTCGCCCCGCGAGCCGGGTTCACCCGGCACCAGGTGTGGGTGACCGCGCAGGACCGCTCGCAGCGGTTCGCGGCGGGCGACTACCCGCTGCAGAACCCCGGCGGGGACGGGCTGCCCGCCTACGTCGCGGCCGACCGGCCGCTGGAGGACACCGACCTGGTGCTCTGGTACTCGATGGGCGCGCACCACATCGTGCGCCCGGAGGACTGGCCGGTGATGCCGGTGAGCACGGTGGGGTTCATGCTCAAGCCCAGCGGGTTCTTCGACGGCAACCCGGCACTGGACTACCCACCGAGCGCGCCGGAGGCCTGCCACTGACGAGTGCGGGCGGTGGGGTGTGCGCGGCGGCGTGGGCGCCAGCTGACGCGTGGGCACCGCTGACGCTTGGGATGCCGCTGACGCTCGGGACGCTCGGGACGCTCGGGCACCGCTGACGCTTGGGACGCCCAAGCGTCACTGAGCGGTGCTTGGGCGCCCCAAGCGTCACCAGCCGCCCCAGGCACACCGCCACTTGGGCGCCCCAAGCGTCACTCAGCGACGCTTGGGCGTCCCAAGCGTCGCCGCGCGCCTGCCCGTGCCTGATGCTTGGGCGTCCCAAGCACCGCTCAGCGACACTTGGGCGTCCCAAGCGTCAGCGTCACGGCGCCAGTGTGAGCGACGCCGTCACGCTCGGCTCCGCACCCCGCACACCCGCGGCCGTCGCGGTCCCGACGAGCGGGCTGTGGGCGAAGGCGGGGCGGCGCAGCCGGTAGTCCACGGCGGCGACGCACCGCCCGGCGCGGCGCGGGACCTCGAGCACCAGCAGGGCCAGGAGCGGGCCGTGCACCACCAGGCCGGGGTACCGCTCGACCGCGGTGGCGTAGGGCAGGTCGTGGTGGATGCGGTGGGCGTTGTAGGTCAGCGCGCTGAAGCGGAAGAGCAGCACCTCGTCCGGGGTCAGCGCCACGTGCGGTTCCGCCGGCGCGGGGCCGGGTTCCGGGACCGTCGGGGCCGCGGCGCGCGGGGCTCCCGGCTCCTGCTGCCGGTAGACGACGTCCTGCTCCTCGGTCTGCACCACGGCGCCGTCGCGCACGTACTCGTGCCGCAGGGTCACGAACAGCATGTCGCCGGAGCGCCCCGACTTCGGGGTGATCGAGGTCAGCGCGCTGCGCCGGGTGATCGTGTCGCCGAACCGGATCGGCGCGTGGAGGGTCAGCCGCCCGCCCGCGAACATCCGGCGCCGGTGCGGGATCGGCGGCAGGAAGTGCCCCTCGCGGGGGTGCCCGTCCTCCCCCAGCTCGGCGGTCGGCGTGAGCTCCAGGAAGTGGAACACCGTCCACAACGGGGGCAGCTCGGTGACCGGCGGGGTCTGGTCGAGCAGTCCCGCGAAGGCGGTCGAGGGGGTCGCGGAGATCGTCTCGGTGACCTCGACCGGCCTCGGCTCCCACTCCTGCACATGATCGGCGATGGCCACGGCCCCACCCTAGATCCCTCGTGAGCGGCGATCGTCGCCATGGCGACGATCGCCGCTCACAGGGTCTCGAAGAGCGCCACCGACTCCATGTGGTGTGTCATGGGGAAGGCGTCGAAGCTGCGGATCCGGGTCAGGCCGTAGCCGCGCTCGCGGAACAACCGCACGTCGCGGCCCAGGGCGGCCGGGTCGCAGGCCACGTAGACCACCCGCTCCGGAGCCCGCTCGGTGATCTCGGTGACCATCCGCTTCTGCAGGCCCTTGCGCGGCGGGTCCGCCACGACGACCGCCGGGTCGGGCAGGCCCGCGATCACGCGTTCGACGCGGCCCGCCCGGAAGTCCACCTGCCGCAGGTCGGCGAGGGCCCGACGGCCGTCGGCCACCGCCTGCGTGGAGGCCTCGACGACCGTGACCGAACCCTGGGGCCCCACCTGCGCGGCCAGCACCGCCGCGAACAGCCCGACCCCGCCGTAGAGGTCCCAGGCCACGCCGCCGCGCGGGGCCGCCGCCCAGTCCCGCACGACGTCCGCGAGGGTGTCCGCCAGCTCGGGGTGGACCTGCCAGAACGCGCCCGGCGACAGCTCCCAGTCCCGGCCCGCCGCGTGCTGGACGGACGCCGAGCCCAACCGGCGCTCCCCCGTCGCGTCCACCGCGACCTCGAGGTGCCCGTTCGGGGGCCAGCGCTGTTCCAGCAGGTCCGGCAGCATGCCCGACGGCGCGAGCAGGCAGTCCGCGACCGGGACCACCTCGTGGCTGTGGTGGGCCCGCAGGCCCGCGCGGCCCGCGTCGTCCACCGCCAGCCGCAGGCGCTGCCGCCAGCCGAGCGGGCCGCCGGGGAGCTCTTCGACGACGACGTCCGACTCGACGCCGCCGAGCCGGGAGAGCTGCTCGCGCAGCACGGTCGTCTTGAGGTCCCGCTGCGCGGCGGGCTCCACGTGCTGGAAGTCGCACCCGCCGCACCCGCCCGCACGGGCCCAGGTGCACGGGGCGGCCACCCGGTCCGGCGAGGGCTCAAGGACCGAGATCGCGTCGGCGAGGGCGAACGAGCCGCCCTGGTCGTCGGTGACCACCGCCCGCACCCGCTCCCCGGGCAGGCTGTGGCGCACGAACAGCACCCGCCCCTCGTGCCGGGCGACGCAGTGCCCGCCGTGCGCGACGGGCCCCACCTCGACGTCGAGCACACGGTCGGTCCAGTCGAGCGTCACGGGGGTCGCGGGTGTCGCGGGGG
This sequence comes from Pseudonocardia oroxyli, assembly GCF_900102195.1. Classification (GTDB taxonomy): domain Bacteria; phylum Actinomycetota; class Actinomycetes; order Mycobacteriales; family Pseudonocardiaceae; genus Pseudonocardia; species Pseudonocardia oroxyli. The sequence goes on along the minus strand of NZ_FNBE01000017.1, from coordinate 118,320 downwards.
TCACTGCTGTCTCTCCGGGGTCTTCGGGTTCGCGCGGTCGCCGGGCAGCTGCTCCAGCGACGGGTAGCCGCGGCGGGAGGCCCCCGGAGCCTGGTGCGGCGACAGCGCCTTGGCCGACGCCGAGGAGTCCAGCTGCCAGGGCACGCTCGTCACCATGACGCCCGGCTGGAACAGCAGCCGGGACTTCAGGCGCAGCGCGGACTGGTTGTGCAGGATCTGCTCCCACCAGTGTCCCACGACGTACTCGGGGATGTAGACGGTCACGACGTCTCGCGGGTTGTCCGACCGGATCCGCCGGACGTACTCCAGCACGGGCCGGGTGATCTCGCGGTACGGGGACTCGACCACCTTCAGCCGCACCGGGATCTTGCGCTTCTGCCAGTCCGTCATGAGGCGCTTGGTGTCCGCGTCGTCGACGTTGACGGTCAGCGCCTCCAGGACGTCCGGCCGGGTGGCGCGGGCGTAGGACAACGCGCGCAGGGTCGGTTTGTGCAGCGTCGACACCAGCACGACGGCGTGGTTGCGGCTGGGCAGCACGGTGTCCCCGTCGTCCGCCACCAGCTCGGCGGAGACCCGGTCGTAGTGCCGCTGGATGGCGAGCATGAGCACGAAGAAGCCGGCCATCGCGACGATCGTGATCCACGCGCCGAGGGTGAACTTCGTGATCAGGACGGTGATCAGGACGAGCCCGGTCATGATCGCGCCGAACCCGTTGATGGCTTGCGAGCGGCGCATCCGGCGTCGTTCGCGCTGGTCGGAGACGTCGAGGAGCTCGCGGTTCCAGTGCCGGACCATGCCCGCCTGGCTGAGCGTGAACGACACGAACACGCCCACCGTGTAGAGCGGGATCAGCCGGGTGACCTCGGCCTGGAAGCCGATGACCAGCACGATCGCGAACGCCGCGAGGATCAGGATGCCGTTGGAGAAGGCCAGCCGATCGCCGCGGGTGTGCAGCTGGCGGGGCAGGTACCGGTCCTGCGAGAGGATCGAGCCCAGGACCGGGAACCCGTTGAACGCCGTGTTCGCGGCCAGCACCAGGATCAGCGCCGTCATGATCACGACGAAGAAGAAGCCGGGCCGGAATCCGGAGAACACGGCGTCCGCGAGCTGGGCGACCATGGTCTGCTGCTGGTAGCCCGGCGGCGCGTCGGGGAACTGGCGGGCCGGGTCCTCGGCGATCTGGACGCCGGTGAGCCTGCCCAGCGCGATCAGGCCCATGAACATGCTCACCGAGATCAGGCCCAGCAGGAGCAGCGTGGTGGCGGCGTTGCGGGACTTGGGCTTGCGGAAGGCCGGGACGCCGTTCGAGATGGCCTCGACGCCGGTCAGCGCCGCGGCGCCCTGGGTGAACGAGCGCAGGACCAGCAGCACCAGGGCCAGGCCCGTGAAGGTGTCCCCCTCGGCGACGAGGTGCAGGTTCGTGCTGGCCGTCTCGACGTCCTGACCGAGGATCAGGATCCGGGTGAGCCCCCAGATGATCATGGTCGCGACGCCGATCATGAACAGGTAGACCGGGATCGCGAAGGCGACGCCCGCCTCCCTGATCCCCCGCAGGTTGATCGCGCTGAGCACCGCGATCGCCACCACGGCGAACCACACCTTGTGCTCGCCCACGAACGGGATCAGGGCGCCGATGTTCGCCGCCGCCGCGCTGACCGACACCGCGACCGTCAGCGTGTAGTCGACCAGCAGGGCGCTCGCCACGGTCAGCCCGGCGCGCTTGCCGAGGTTGACGGTGGCGACCTCGTAGTCCCCGCCCCCGGACGGGTAGGCGTGCACGTTCTGGCGGTAGCTGGTCACCACGGTGAGCAGCACGACCACGACCGCCAGGCCGATCCACGGGGACAGGGCGTAGGACGCCAGGCCCGCCACGGACAGCGTCAGGAAGATCTCCTCCGGGGCGTAGGCGACCGACGACATGGCGTCGGAGGCGAACACCGGCAGGGCGATCCGCTTGCGGAGGAGGGTGTTCGACAGCTTGTCGCTGCGTTGGGGTCGGCCGACCACGATCCGCTTGAGCGCGGTCCCGAGCTTGGGCACGCGCGCAGCCTATGCTCCCTCCGTGCAACGGACGCGATAGCGTGCCCGCACCAGCGACCAGGACCCCGGAGGGCCCACCCGATGTACGTCGTGATCATGGGATGCGGCCGGGTCGGCGCGTCCCTCTCCGCGGGGCTCGAGCGCCTCGGCCACGAGGTGGCCGTGATCGACCAGGACGTCCAGGCGTTCCGCAGACTGGGCACCGACTTCCGGGGGCGCCAGGTCGTCGGCTTCGGGTTCCACCGCGAGGTGCTGATCGAGGCGGGCATCGAGAAGGCGGACGCGTTCGCCGCGGTCTCCTCCGGGGACAACTCCAACATCCTCTCGGCGCGGGTCGCGCGCGAGACCTTCGGCGTGGAGCGGGTCGTCGCCCGGATCTACGACGCCAAGCGGGCCGCCGTCTACGAGCGGCTCGGCATCCCGACCGTCGCGACCGTCCCGTGGACCACGGACCGGTTCATGCGGATGGTGCTGCCCGACGGCGTCGCCACGGCCTGGCGCGAGCCCGCCGGGACCGTCGCGATCCTCCCGCTGCCGCTGCACGAGGGCTGGGTCGGGCACCCGATCAAGGAGCTCGAGGAGACGGCGGGCTGCCGGGTGGCGTTCATCGTGCGGTTCGGCACCGGTGTGCTGCCGACCCGCGAGACGGCCGTCCAGGACGAGGACACCATCTACGTCGCGGCGGTGTCCGGCACGGTCTCGGACGTCACGGCCGCGGCCGCCGCGCCGCCGCAGGAGGCATGAGATGAGGGTCGCGATCGCCGGGGCCGGGGCCGTCGGCCGCTCCATCGCCCGCGAGCTGGTGGAGAACCGCCACCAGGTCATGCTCATCGAGCGGGACCTCACCCACATCGACCCCACCGCCGTGGACGAGGCGGAGTGGGTGCACGCGGACGCCTGCGAGCTCCAGTCGCTGGAGGACGCGGGCATCGAGAGCTGCGACGTCATGATCGCCGCGACCGGGGACGACAAGGTCAACCTGGTCGTGTCGCTCCTGGCGAAGACGGAGTTCGGCGTCCGACGGGTGGTGGCGCGGGTCAACGACCCCCGCAACGAGTGGCTGTTCGGGGAGAACTGGGGCGTGGACGTCTCGGTGTCCACGCCGCGGCTGCTGGCGGCGCTGGTCGAGGAGGCGGTCGCGGTCGGCGACCTCGTCCGCCTGATGACCCTGCGGCAGGGCCAGGCCAACCTGGTCGAGGTCACCCTCCCGGAGACCACTCCCCTGGCCGGGCGCCCGGTCCGCGACCTCACGCTGCCCGCCGACTCCGCCCTCGTCACGATCCTGCGCGGCGGTCGGGTGATCGTCCCCCAGGCGGACGACGCCCTGGAGCCGGGCGACGAGCTGCTGTTCGTGGCCACCGTGGCGGTGGAGGAGGAGATCAGGGCCGCGGTGGTGGGAAGCTGACCGAATCCCGACGGATCTGTCCGGTTTCCGGTCGATCCTGCAGCGCTCGCCTGATCTGAGCCACCACGACCGCCGGGCGGTTCTCCAGGTCCTGCCAGGTGAACCGGAGCAAGGTCCACCCCGCGCCGACGAGGTCGTTGCCTTTGCGGCGGTCGTCGACGAAGCGTGCCGGGTCCACGTGCCACGCCCAGCCGTCGAACTCGAGGGCGACCCTGGCCCGGACGAAGGCGACGTCGAGCCTCCAGTCGCCGATCCGGTGGCCGAGCACCCAGCCGGTGATTCCCGCATCCTCGAGCAGCGCGAGAACCCTGCGCTCGCCGACCGACTCGGCGCCGATCGCGGCAGCCCGCAGGAGCACGCCCGCCCGGGTGGCACCGCGCGCCCCCTGCATCCGCTGATGAGCGGTCTGAAGCTGCGGGTAGGTCACGTGGCGCTGCTGGAGGGCGCGGTCGAGGAGGGCGGCGCCGTCGGGGCCGCGGACCGCCGCCTCCAAGACCGTCAGCGGGCGGGAGGTGACGGTGAGCCCGTCCCGACTGACCCGGTCTCCAGGCCCGAGCGCGCGCCGCCTGATCTGCACACCGGCTCGTGGTGCGCGGTGCAGGCGGGGTGGCAGCGTGATCTCCACCGTGGCGGGTGCCCTGTCGGCAGACCGTGCCAGAACGCGGCGGCGCGACCGGAGAGGGTGCCTTCGGCAAGCCACAGCGCCGCGGCCCGGACCCGGCCCCGGTCGTCCAGGTCGTGCCCGTCGGCCAGGTAGACGCCGGGGTGCAGCCGCCGCCGCCCGGAGACTCGCCGCTGGACGGTGCGCTCCGAGAGACCGCAGGCGCGGGCCTGGGCGAGCGACACCACCCCGCCCTGCCGCCGCAGCACGTCTCCCAGTTCCACTCCGCCACTGTGCTGCCCGGCAGGGAACGAGAAGCGTCGAGCCGACCGAAGTGGTTGCAGGTGCGAATGCGGAAGCTGTCCGAAAACCCGACACGATCGTCGGGTTCCGGTCAGACCTTCGCGGAGCTCTCCGCCCGGCGGACCAGGAGCACCGTGCCGACGATCGCGACCCCGACGAGGGGGTAGCCCATGGCGAGGCGGGCGATGCCGAGCCAGGTCTCCTCGTCGGCGTTGTACAGCCAGCCCTGCACGACCAGGCGGGCGGCGAAGACGAAGACCCACAGGGCGCTGGCCCAGCTGTAGGCCGCGAGCATGCGGGGGTTGCGCCGCCAGCCCTGGCCGTGGCCGTTGATGCCGTGCCAGATGACGCCGGCGAGCGGCCACCGCACGATGATCGACACGAGGAACGCCAAGCCGAGGCCCGCGCTGTAGAGCAGGCCGGGCAGGTAGAAGCCGCGGGCCTCGCCGGTGCGGTAGGCGATGAAGGCACACACCCCCACCCCGACCAGCCCGGAGACCGCCGGCTGCAGTGCCTGCCTGCGCGCCACCCGGACGATCGCCACCACCACCCCCGCCGCGATCGCCGCGATGAGGGCGGGCTGGAGCGAGAACAGCAGGTTGACGATCACGAAGACCGCGACCGGCACCGTCGACGCGACGATCCCCTGGACGCCGCCCATCTGCTCCATGAGGGTGGGCGAGGACCGCTCGCCACGCTCGGGCTGCTCGTCCTCGACGGGGTCGATGCGCCGGGTCGGGCCCGTGCTGCCGGCGTCCGACGGCGGCGACGCCGCCGGGACGACCGGGATCGGCCCCGTCGGGGCGTCCTCGTCGACGGCGCCGACCCGCGGGATGCGGGTCGTGGCGTCCGTGTCCGGCCGGGGATCCCCGTCGGGGCCTGCCGTCACTGGGCCTGACAGATCTCGTAGTACGGGTTGTACAGGACCTTCTGCCCGTCCTTGACCGAGATCCGGCCGCGGACCCGCATGGTGCGGCCGGGCTCGATCCCCGGGATCCGACGTCGACCCATCCAGACCAGCGTCACTCCCTCGGTGCCGTCGTAGAGCTCCGCCTGGAGCTGCGCGGCGTGCGCGTCCTCGGGGCAGAACTCGACGCTGCGGAGGCGGCCCTGCATCGTGACCTCCTGGCCGCAGGCACAGTCGCTCGCGCGCTGCGCCCCGGCCTTCTCGGAGTCCTCCGACAGATCGTCCGCATCCAGCACGTCCACGTCACTGGTGAGCTTGCGAAGCATGCGGCGAAACGCCCCGCTGTCCGTGCTGCCCATCTCTCTCCTCGGCTGCTCGGGCACGGTCCGTCTCCGTTGATCCGGACGTCGCCCGCACAAGGGTAACGCGCTGGAAACCGGAAGTGTGCCCTTCACCGTGCCGGGGAGCCCGCATCGAGTGACGTCGGTCGCACGGTTCGGTGAGTGGGTCGCCGCCGACTGCTCCATCCGCATGACGAGCGGCCCGACGAGCCGGTTCGTCCGGTTCCGGAGCGACGTCCGACCGCCCGGCGTTGCGCCGGGCGGACGTGACGCTACTCGCAACGGGTTCATTCCCCGGGCCTGCGATGCCTGCCCTGCTCGGCCGGGGCGAAGAGGGTCATCGGGTCGACGCCGAGGAACGCCAGCGCGGGCCGGGTGCCGGGGCCGCCGGCGTGGCGGGAGTCCTGGTCCGACTCCGGCTCCGCGCCCTGCCGTGCGGCCTGCTCCGCCCGCTCCGCCGCCGCGCGTTCCTGCTCGCGGCGCTCGCGACGGGTCAGCGGGGCGGCCGCCGGGTCGTCGTTCCCGGTGCGGCCGGACGGGGCGGCGCCCGGTCCGGAGCGCTCGACCCGCTCCTGCCGGGCCTGACGGCGTGCCGCCTCCCGGGCCTGCCCGCGCTCCTGCTCGGCGCGGGCGGCCTCCTCGGCGCGCGCTTCGGCGAGCCACGCCTCGTACTCGCGCTGCCGATCGAGGCGGGCCTGCTCCGCCCGGGCCTGCTCCTCGCGGCGGGCGCGTTCCTCGCTGGCGGCGAGGAGGGCGTCGAACCGGCTGGGCTCGGCGGGCGGCTGCGGGATCCGGTCGTGCGCGACCCGGCCGTTCGGGGCCTGGTCGCTCGGGGTTCGGGTGTGCGCGGCGCGGGCGCCCGGTGCGGTCTGCGGGGCCTGCGGGGTCTGCGGGGCGGCGGCCCAGGGCTCGCCGGTGTAGCCCGCGTAGGCGGAGTAGCCGCTGGTGTCCGGGCGTCGCCCGGCCTCGCGGTCCACCGCCTCGTACCCGGGCTGTGGGGCGTCGAGCCCCGGCCCGGAGGCCCACGGGTCGGCACCCGCCCACGGGTCGGCCGAGGCGGGAGCCTCGGCCGGCGTCCACCCCGACGCCGGGTCGTAGGTCCAGGACCGCCCGCTCGCGGTCGTCCCGTTCTGCTCCGCGGAGTGCGCAGGCTGCGCCGCACCCCACGCCTCCCACCCGTCGTCGACGGAGTGGCCGGTCCCGTTCGGCGCCACACCGTTCGGCGCCACACCGTTCGGCGCCACACCGTTCGGCGTCGAGCCGTAGCCGGCGAAGCCGTTCGCGACCCCGCCGTGCGCGGCGCCGTTCTGGTCGCCGTTCTGGTCGCCGTTCGACGCCACGCCGTTCGAGGCCGGCCCGTAGACGGCGCCGACGCCGTTCGCGGTCCCGCCGTGCGGGGCCCCGTTCAGGCTGCCGTTCGGCGCCACACCGTTCGGCGCCATGCCGTCCGGGGCCGGCCCGTGGGCGCCGACGCCGTTCGCGACCGCACCGTTCTGGGCCCCGTTCTGGGCCCCGTGCAGGCCGCTGCTCGACGCCGCGCCGTACGACGCCGCGCCGTACGGAGTCGCCCCGTAGGCGCCGAAGCCGTTCGCGGTCCCGCCGTGCGGGGCGCCGTTCTGCTCCCGACCGCGGGCCGACCCGTTCGGCGCCTGGCCGGGGGCGGAGCCGATCCCGTCCGGTCCGGGCACGGGCGAGCCGTTCGCAGCCCGGGTGGCCGGGTCGCCGTACGGGGGCCTGCCGGGGATCGGGTGGCCGCCGGAGTCGCCGCGGCCGCCGTACGCGGCCGCACCGGGCCCGCCTGCGGGCTCGGGAGCCCGGCCCGGGTCCGTGGGCTGCTCGCCAGACGGCAGCGCCCCCTGGGTCGGGCTGGCCGCGTAGCCGTGGGAGCCGTGGGAGCCGTGGGAGCCGTAGCCGTTGACCGGGGCGTCGTGCCCGCGGTGCCCGTGTGAGCCGGTGCCCGTCGGGTCGGCGGGCGAGCGACCGTCGAGAGGGCGGTCGACCGAGTGGCCACCGACCGCGTACCCGTTGGCCGCATACCCGTCGACCGCGTACCCGTCGGCCGCATACCCGTCGACCGCGTACCCGTTGGCCGCCTGCCCGTCGGCTGCGTACCCGTTGTCCGTGTAGCCGCCTGCCGCGTGACCGTTGGCCGAGTAGCCGTCAGCCGCGCGACCGGCCGAGTGACCGCCTGCCGCGTACCCGTTGGCCGAGTAGCCGTTGGCGGCGTAACCGTCTGCCGCGTGACCGGCCGCGTACCCGTTGGCCGAGTAGGCGCCGGCCGCGTGACCGGTGGCCGCGGAGCCGTCGGCCCCGTGACCGCCTGCCGCATACCGGTCGGCCGCGTAACCCTCGGCCGCGTGACCGTTCGCGGGCCGGCCGTCGACCGCCTGGCCGAGCCCCTGGTTCGGGTCGTAGGCGGATCCCGCCGCCCCCTGGTGCGGCGACGGCACCGGATGCGCACCCGAGACCGGGCCGCGGGGGCTGTACGGCCCCTGCGGCGCCGGGTGGCTGCCGGAGGTCGGGTTCGGCGCGGACGGGTCGCCTGCCTGCGGGCGGGCACCCGTCGCGGACCAGCCGCTGCGGTCCTCGACCTGCGGGAACAGCGCCGTCTCGGCCTGCTCGCCCGGCTGCGGTCGATCCGCGGCCGCCCGGCGGGGGTCGCCGAGAACCGGCATCGCGCGGGTCTCCGCCGGGTCGGGGTGTCCGCGGCCGTCGTCGGGCCCCGGAGCGCCCGCGCCCCAGCCGCCCGCGGTCGCGTGGCCGCCGACACCGGGGCCGCCCGGACCACCGGGCGCCTGGCCGCCGACGGGCCCGGCAGCGGCCTGCGCCGCGCCACCCTGCGCCGTCTGCCCCGGACCGAACGACGCTCCGGCCGCAGGTCCGAACCGACCGGGGGCACCGTGGTCGCCCACGCCCTGACCCGGACCGAGCTGACCCGGCCCACCGTGACCGGGGCCGCCCTGAGCAGGCCCCACCTGACCGGGCCCACTCTGACCGGGCCCACTCTGAACAGGCCCGTGCTGAGCAGGTCCACCCTGGACAGGCGCTCCCACACCGGGCGCGAACCGACCGGGCCCACCCGGCACGGCCGCACCCTGACCGGTGGCAGCCTGACCCGGCGTGATCTGACCCGGCGTGATCTGACCCGGCGTGATCTGACCCGGCGCGCCCTGACCGACAGCACCCTGACCGGTGGCAAACCGACCGGAACGGCCCTCGGCGCCGGGCCGCGCACCGTGCGCGGCGGCGCCGCCACCGGCGGACGCGGCCGCCACCACACGCGTCTGTGCGGCGGCGCTGCCCGCAGCCGGAACGGCCCGGGTCTCCTCGGCCCCAGCGGCCCCAGCGGCCCCAGCGGTCCCAGCGGTCCCAGCAGTCTCAGCGCCCTCGTCGGCCTTCGCCGGCACCCGGGTGCGCAGGGTCAGCGTGGCCTTCGGCGGCGCGGCGGCCTCGGCGGCCGCCGCATCCGCGTCCACCAGCGCGGAGGGCAGGGTCAGCGGAAGCACGGTGCGCGGCGGGTACGGGGACTTGCCCCGCACGACGATCGTCCCGCGCAGCATCCGGCGCAGCTCGGCGTCGAGCCGCGGCTGTTCCGCCGACGGCCCCGACGCCACGCCGTAGACCATCCACCGCTCGCCGTCGATGCCGACGAAGACGGAGCTGGCCTGCTTGGTCGTGGCGTAGAGCTCGCGGCCCCAGACGCCCGTGGTGGTGCGGACGTCCGCACCCGCCTCCTTGAGGGAGGCCTCGATCTCCGCGCAGAGGTCCTTCCACAGGCCCGTCGTGCGCGGTGCCGCCAGCGCGGACAGCGACAGCCGCCCGCCGGGCATCGTGACGTGGACGGCCTGCAGCCGCCCCTCGTTCGTCGGTTCGACCGCGATCTCACCCCGGGGCGGGATCGGCACCTGCACGGCGCCGAAGTCCATCCGGGCCAGGGCGTCGGTCATCTCCGGGTCGAGCATGGCGACGTCGAACGGGCCGTGGTCGGGCCCGTCGTACTCGGCGTCGTACTCCTCGTCGTCGTACTCGGAGTCGACGTCGAGCTCGAGCTCCTCGCCGTAACGGACGCTCATCGTTCGTCACCTCCCGCCAGCTGGTCGTGCCCGCCGGTCGAGCCGTGCCCCCCGCTACCCCGTTCGGACGCAGGGAGCTCGGCCACTTCGACGAAGCGTGCGTACTCCACCTGTTGAACGACCAACTGGGCTATTCGGTCACCCTTCCGGAGAAGAACCTGCTCACGCGGATCGTGATTGATCACGCTGACCTTGATCTCCCCGCGGTAGCCCGCGTCGATGGTGCCCGGGGTGTTGACGATCGAGAGGCCCGTCCGGTGGGCGAGCCCCGAACGGGGGTGCACCAGCCCGACGTAGCCGTCCGGCAGCGCGATCGCCACGCCGGTGCCGACGAGCGCGCGCTCGCCGGGGCCGAGCAGGACGTCGGAGGTCGTGACGAGGTCCGCTCCCGCATCGCCCGGGCGGGCGTAGGCGGGCAGCGGTACGTCGGGGTCGAGGCGGGTCAACAGCACGTCCAGCCTGGGTCGGGAGGGCGGCGTGACCATCGGCTCGTGCGGGGGAGCATCGATCGGGCCGGGCACAACGGGCGACGTTACAGTGGGGACTCGTGAGCGAGCATCCGTCGACCGCCGGTCCTGCGACGTCCGGCCCTCCTGGGTTCGACGAGCGGTTGACGACCCCCCTCTGGTGGTTCGTCTTCGCCGCCGGCGTCGCCGCCCTGCTCGGGGCCGAGATCCACATGGGATACCCGGGCGTGCGCTCCTGGATCGGCTACGCGGTGCTGATCCCGCTCGCCCTGCTCGCCGTCTGGCGCCTGGGCAGCGTGCGGGTGAAGGTCGAGGACGGGCAGCTCGTGGCCGGGGACGAGCGGATCGCGCTGGAGCACGTCGGGCGCGTCCAGACCGTCGGCCGCAAGCAGAAGCAGGAGGCACTCGGCCCGCAGCTCGACCCGGCCGCGTACGTGCTGCACCGCAGCTGGGTGCCCACGATCCTGCGCATCGAGACCACGGACGGACCGTTCCCCTACTGGGTCGTGTCCACCCGGCGCCCCGAGGAGCTCACCCGCGCGCTCGGCCGATAGCGCCGCGGAGCCGGCTCCGGACAGCAGAAAGGGCGCCCCGGCGGGGCGCCCTTCTCGCCTCGGACGAGTCGGAGACCAGCGGCACTAAGCGGCGCAGTCCCGGCAGATGAACAGGTTCCCCCTGGTCTCGGCCAGCCTGCTCCGGTGGTGCACCAGGAAGCAGCTGCCGCAGGTGAACTCGTCCGCCTGCTTCGGCAGGACCTTCACCGTGAGCTCCTCGCCCGAGAGGTCCGCTCCCGGGAGCTCGAAGCTCTCCGCCGTGTCCGACTCGTCGACGTCGACCGCGGAGGACTGAGCCTCGTTCCGACGGGCCTTGAGCTCGTCGAGCGAGTCTTCCGCCATGTCGTCGGTTTCGTTGCGCCGCGGCGCGTCGTAGTCGGTCGCCATCTATCCCACCCTCGTTCACTGCATCTCGTCGCCAGAGGTCGTGCCGCTGCACAACGTCCGGGCCGTCAGGGTTTGTGCCCGCAAGCCGAGTGACGCCGGTCTCACTCATCCGGCCCACGTTCACCGACCGCCCCCCGTCGGCGCGCAGAGGATAGATGAACGCCTGTTCGCCTGCGCCCCTACCCCGGGGTGACGCCCGTCCCGGTGTCCTGCACCGACCGACGGCGCCGGCGGGTTAGGGTCGTCGCCGTGTCGGCTCAGGGGGCGGTGTGATGGCGGGTCTGCGTCCGTACCAGCGGCGACGGATGCTCCCGATGGTGGTCACCGTGGCGGTCCTCGCACTCGTCGCCGCGGGCACCTGGACCACCGTGCTGGTCCGTTCGGCGGCGGACTCCGGGCTGGCCGCGTGCCCCGCGCCGGCGTCCGGCTCGGCAGGCACGGTGCTCGACGCCGGTGCGCTGGACTCCGTCGCCCCCGTCCCGCCCGCGTCGGTGCGGACGACGGTGCTCAACGCGGGCGGCCAGCGCGGGCAGGCCAACCTCGTCGCCGCCCAGCTCGCCGACCTCGGCTTCGGCGAGGCCGCCAGCCCGGACAACGACTCGCTGTACCCCGACGGGAACCTCGAGTGCCACGGCCAGCTGCGGTTCGGACAGCCCGGCGAGGCCGCGGCGGGCACGCTGCAGCTGGTGCTGCCGTGCCTGGAGCTGGTGCGCGACGAGCGCGGGGACGACACCGTCGACGTCGCGATCGGCACGGCCTTCACCCAGGTCGACCCGGGCCGCAACGTCCAGGACGCCCTCGAACAGCTCGGCGCGCCGGGATCGGGCGAGAACGGCGAGGGTGCGCAGGCCACCGGGCCGCGGCTGGACCCGCAGGTCCTCGCCGACGCCCGCGAGTCCGCCCGCTGCTGACCCCACGAACGGCGCGCTCGCTCACCAGGTGGGAGCCGACGCGCCGTTCGCTCGGCCACGCCCCATCCCGGCCGACGGCGCGCTCGCTCACACGTCGACCGCGCCCGCCTCGTGCAGCACCTCGACCAGCGCGTCGGCCACGCCCGGGGTGGCGATCACGGTGATCTCCGAGCCCAGCCGGTCCGCCGCCGCGCCCGCCCGCCCCGACACCGCGACCACCCGCGCCCCGGCCTCCGCGGCGATCAGCGCGGCGGCGGCCCAGTCCCACCAGCCCAGCCCGTGCTCGACGAAGGCGTCCGCCCGCCCGGCCGCGACCCCGCACAGCTCCAGGGCGGCGGACCCGTTGCGCCGCAGGTCCCGGATCCGAGGCAGCAGCGTGGCGACCATCGCGGCCTGCCGGGCCCGCCGCTGCGCCGAGTAGGCGAACCCGGTCCCGACCAGCGCGAGCGAGAGTTCCGTCTCGCCCGTCACGGCCAGCGGGGCGCCGTCGCACGTCGCCCCCAGTCCGGCGCCCGCGCTCCACACCCGCCCGCTCACCGGCTCGACGACCGCCCCCGCCACCGACACCCCGTCGACCACGGCGGCGACCGACACGGCGTACCAGGGCAGGCCGTACAGGTAGTTCACGGTGCCGTCGACGGGGTCGACGACCCAGCGCGCCGCGGCGGCGTCCCCCGCGGCCTCCTCGCCGAACACCGCCTCGCCCGGGCGCAGCTCCGCGAGCCGGGCGCGGACGAGCGTCTCGATCGCCCGGTCCGACTCCGTCACGACGTCGGTGGGCGTGCTCTTCGTGCTCACCGCACCGGTCTCGCGCGGGGCGGGCAGGGTGCGCAGGTGGGCGGCCGCCTCGCCGGACACGCGCTCCGCGACACGCCGGAGCTCGGCGATCTCGTCCGGGGCGGGCAGTCGGGCCGGGTCGACGCCGGGGACGCCGGTCGTGCGGGGTGCCATGGCGGCCATCCGACCACAGACCGCACAGGTCGGGGCCGGGGGTGGGCGGGGTCACGCGCTGCGCCGTCCGGCGCAGTGAGGCGCCCGCCGAGCCCTTCTGAACCGATGCGGGTGCCGCGAACAGGCCGGACCGGCGAGCATCCCCCGCCCAGGTCGTTACAATGGTTCGGGAACCCCGCCCCCGGGACGCGCGCCGACCCCACGAGAAACGACGGCGACCGGCGAGGCGAGGTCCACTCGAAGCCGTCGGACGTCCTGCGCAGCCGCATCCTGGTGCGTGACGCCGACCTACCGCAAGCGCACGCAGCGAGAGGGCCTAGGTGGCAGCCGCAGACTCCGCAACCCGTACCGACTCGACCGTGGACGACACGGTGACCGCACCCGCGCGTGGGCGCGGCGCGGGCACCGCCACGAAGGCGAGGCCGGCCCGACGCGCCAAGGCGCCCGCCAAGCCGGGTGCCAAGACGGCGAAAGCCGCACCGAAGAAGAAGGGCGAGGGCGACGACGACGCCGTCGATCTCGACGAGGGTGACCTCGCCCCGGGCGACGGCGACCTCGAAGAGGTCGAGATCGAAGACGTCGAGGAGGACGCCGTCGAGGACGCCTCCGCGGACGACTCCGACGACGAGGACGACGACGAGGAGGAGGAGCCCACCAACACCGGTGCGAACCGGCGGGCCCCGACCACCCGGTCGTCGCAGCAGAAGTCGAACGAGTTCGTCTGGGACGAGGAGGAGTCGGAGGCCCTGCGCCAGGCGCGCAAGGACGCCGAGCTCACCGCCTCCGCCGACTCGGTCCGCGCGTACCTCAAGCAGATCGGCAAGGTCGCGCTGCTCAACGCGGAGGAGGAGGTCGAGCTCGCCAAGCGCATCGAGGCGGGTCTCTACGCCGCCGAGCGCCTGCGCCGGGCCGTCGAGTCGAACGAGAAGCTGTCTCCGCAGCTGCGTCGCGACCTGCGCTGGATCGTCCGGGACGGTGAGCGCGCCAAGAACCACCTGCTCGAGGCGAACCTGCGCCTCGTGGTGAGCCTGGCCAAGCGCTACACCGGCCGCGGCATGGCGTTCCTGGACCTGATCCAGGAGGGCAACCTCGGTCTGATCCGCGCCGTCGAGAAGTTCGACTACACCAAGGGCTACAAGTTCTCCACGTACGCCACGTGGTGGATCCGGCAGGCCATCACCCGCGCGATGGCCGACCAGGCCCGCACCATCCGCATCCCGGTGCACATGGTCGAGGTCATCAACAAGCTGGGTCGCATCCAGCGCGAGCTGCTCCAGGACCTGGGCCGTGAGCCCACCCCGGAGGAGCTGGCCAAGGAGATGGACATCACCCCGGAGAAGGTGCTGGAGATCCAGCAGTACGCCCGGGAGCCCATCTCGCTGGACCAGACCATCGGCGACGAGGGCGACAGCCAGCTCGGTGACTTCATCGAGGACTCCGAGGCGGTCGTCGCGGTCGACGCGGTGAGCTTCACGCTGCTGCAGGACCAGCTCCAGTCGGTGCTGGCCACCCTGTCGGAGCGCGAGGCGGGCGTCGTGCGGCTGCGGTTCGGCCTCACCGACGGCCAGCCCCGCACGCTGGACGAGATCGGCCAGGTCTACGGGGTCACCCGTGAGCGGATCCGGCAGATCGAGTCGAAGACGATGAGCAAGCTGCGCCACCCGTCGCGCTCGCAGGTCCTGCGGGACTACCTGGACTGAGCTTCCCGGGCGGGAACGCCCACTGACCTGCGGAAAGTCGCCGGTCAGCGACTACACCTTGTCAAGCAAGCCGCTGCTAGTCAAGGTATCGGTCATGCCGCGTTCCCGCCCGTTACCCGACCTGGGCGCCCTGCTGGACTCCTGGGTGCTGCACCTGCGCGCCGAGCGCAAGTCCGCCGAGACGGTGGACAACTACACCACCGGCGTGCGCCAGTTCCTCGCCTGGTGTCAGGCGCAGGGCTGCCCCGCAGTGCTCGACCGGCCCACCGTCAACGGCTTCGTCGCCGCCCTGCTCGACCGCGGCGCGGAGGCGGCCACCGCTCGATCCCGGCAGCTCGCCGTGCGCCGGTTCTCCACCTGGTGCGCCGAGGAGGACGAGATCGAGCGCGACGAGCTGATCGGCCTGCGTCCGCCCAAGCTCGACCAGAAGGTCACCGAGCGGCTGACCGACGAGCAGATCACCGCGCTGGTCAAGGCCTGCGCCGGGCGGGAGTTCCGGGACCGCCGCGACGAGGCGATCATCCGGCTGATGATCGAGACCGGCGTACGGGCGGGCGAGGTGATGGCGCTCGCGGTCGCCGACGTGGACCTGAGCACCGGGCGGGCGGTGGTGCGGCGCGGGAAGGGCGGCAAGGGCCGCCCGGTGCCCTTCGGCGCGCAGACCGGTCGAGCTCTGGACCGCTACCTGCGAACTCGACGTGCCCACCGCCTGGCCGACACTCCCCCGCTCTGGCTCGGTGACCGGGGCAAGGGGCTGTCCTACGACGGGCTGTACCGCGCGCTGCGCGGGCGGGCCGAGCGCGCCGGAATCGAGGGGTTCCACCCGCACACCCTGCGCCACACGGCCGCTCAGCGGTGGCTCTCGGCGGGCGGCTCGGAAGGGGCGTTGATGGCGGTGGCCGGGTGGACCCGCCGCGACATGCTCGACCGCTACACCCGCGCCACCGCCGCCGAGCGGGCTGCCGAAGAGGCCGCACGGCTGGGGCTCGGTGACTTCGGCTAGGTGGGCTGCCTCACAACTCAGGCGACCATCGCGAACCACAGCGGGTCACAACGAGCCGTAGCGGGTCACAGCCGGACATAAGCGGCGCCCCCTCCGTTTACCGAGGTTGCGGTACCGAATCTCAGCGGCATAGCGTCCCCGCCATCGGGTTGCCCGGTCCGGAAATCAGTCCGGAAGAGGTCGGAGGTCCCGGTATGAGGAACGTCGAATGTCTCACCGAAAGCGACTCAGCATCGCCGGTCAGATTGCCAGCCTGAACAGACACCACCCGGACGACTCACGCATTCCAGTGCTGCGAAAGGAACTCGCGGTCGCCGAGCTGTGCGAGCACGTCGAACGACTCGCACCGGAGATGACCGCCGTTCAGCGTGAGGGGGTGGCGCGGTTCCTCCTGTCCGGCGGAACCGCCGCGTGACCCCGGAGCAGCGCCGCCTTCGCGCTCAGATCGCGGCGCACGCCCGATGGTCGAAAGAGACCGACAGAACCCGAACCGCCGACGCGGGACAGCGCGGCCTACTCGCCCGGTTCGAGCGCGAGGTCGATCCCGACGGAACCCTCTCCCCCGCCGAACGGCAGCGACGGGCCGAGTCTGCGCGAAAGGCACACATGAGCAGACTCGCGCTGGCGAGCAGCCGCGCACGGGGCAGACGCAAGTCCGCCTGACCGACTCGCACCACACCTGTGTATTGACAACTATAAAGAGAATGCAGAACCATGAATCCGCATCTCGTCGAACTCTGCGCGACAGTAGAGGTCCCATACGCGCGGGCGGCATAGTTCGTCACCTGCGCTTTTGTGCGCGATCATCAGATTCCGCGATCCGACATCCCCGAAGCCATCGCGACGATGCGCGAGGCGGGGATGGGAACGAAGGCAATCAGCTCTGCGACGGGCGTGCATGAGGCGCAGGTGCAACGTACTAGGCCGAATGGGGGATGGACAAGTCCATCCGCCAAATGGAGTAAGGCGACCCCGCCGACCCCGCCGACCCGCACCGGCGGAACCGTGATTCAACTTCGCCCGCCAGAGTGCGCGACGGTTCGCCCGGAGTTCGCGGAGCGAATCGATGGCGCTGCGAATCGGTGGGCGACAGCGGAGGCCATTCACGCGGAGCTTCTGAGGCACATGTTCGTCATATGCGTGGCGCGTGGGAGCGCTATGCGAACTCAAGTTCGCAGGATCGGCCGCCATTCAATCAGGCGTACAGCGATCGCGCCCGCGTCAAGCCTTGCTGAGGGGAAGTCTGGCCGTCAGCTAGCACGCGAGATCGAAAAGTCTGAGCCTGAGCCGGGGGCCATTGTCCAATGGGAACGTCTCGCGTGAAGTTGCGCGCATGGGTGTTGGAGCGCACAGACAATAAATGTGCCACGTGTGGCGATACCGCCCGGTACGTGGTGAAGAACGCCAGAGGGAGAGCATCGTATGCGAATCTGATTCCGGTCTGTGACCGGCACCGAAGCGCCCGGCAACGGGCACTGTACGACGAACAGAACAGAACGAATCAACGTGAACGATCTGACGGGGTGAATTACGTTGACCTTGACAATCTCTAGGACAATTGAAAATGAACTACAACATGGGGGACCCCCGACCTGATCATGGGCTCAGGCCGGGGGCGAGGCGCGACCGGGACGCGGCGGGCACGCAAGCGGATAGTAGCACTATCTCAACCGGGGAGGAAGCGGTTGCCTACCTGCTCGCCGTCCCTTTGTTACTGCCTGGCGCCTCCGAGGACGAGCAGCGTGACCACATGTGGTTGTGCGGTGCGGCGTTGTCACGGATCAGCGAAGAGGTACCTCTCGACGTGGGCACGCTGTGGGGGATCGGGCAGCGGTTGGGGATCATTCATGAGCAACTGTGCCGTATTCCGGGCTATATCGACAGCGAGCCGGTGATGGCATGATTGATGCCTCGAATATGCAAGCTGCGGCTCTCGCGTGGCATGACGCCGGATGTTCGGTGGTTGTCGTCAAAGACGACGGCTCAAAGGAGCCTGACGGGAAGTGGAAACACTACCAGGCTGAGCGTCCTCAGCGGGTGACCGTTGAGGCGTGGTTCGCGAACAACCCTCCTGGTATCGGGATCATCACCGGTGCGGTCAGCGGGAATCTCGAAATGTTCGAGTTCGAGGGGCGCGCAGTTGCGGAGGGTGTCGGCCGGCAGCTCGAAACCCTGCTACGCGGGGACGGTCACGGCGACCTGTGGGACCGTTTAAACAGCGGGACCGTGGTCGAATCGCCCTCGGGTGGGGTACACATCCTGTACCGCGTCTCCGGAGACCCGGTTGGTGGCAACACGAAGCTGGCCGAGCGTCCGGCATTCGATTCGGAGATCACGCCGGATGAAGCGGAGCGCATCGCGGAGGCACACGCGGCTGGTCGAACGCTTCAGCCCAAGCGAACGCTGATCGAGACTCGCGGCAAGGGTGGCTATTTCGTCGCCGCGCCGTCTCATGGTCGCGTCCATTCGACCGGGAAGCCGTGGCGGTTCCTCGTCGGTGGTCCGGATTCGATTCCGACTATCAGCGGCGAAGATCGCGACCGTCTACATGCGACGGCACGCGAACTCGATCAGCTACCGGCGAAGGAAACCCCCACTCAGTCGCCGTCGAGTTCTCCCGGCCGACACCCGCGGGGGCTCCCGGTCGATCCGAGCGCTGTAGGCGTCTCACCGATTGACTACTTCAATGAGCACGAAACGTGGGAGGGAATTCTCGAATCCAAGGGGTGGACAAAGGGTGCCGTCACCGAGGATGGGGCGCAGAGGTGGACGCGGCCGGGCAAGACGGTAGGAAACTCCGCGCTGACTGGCGGTCCACGTGGTGACCGATTCTATATTTTCTCGACATCGACGAATATCGAGGAGCAGAAGGGTCATGACAAGTTCGGAACTTACGCGATTCTGAATCACGGTGGGGATCAGGCTGCCGCGGTCACTCAGGTCGCCGCCGAACTCAGGGCCGCGGGAGTCCCTATCGCGGATTCACGGCGGGAGGAGATCGTCAGCCTTCCCGCGGCTCACAGCGCCATGGCATCGGTGGGATCGGCGCCTTCCCCCATTCGGAAGTGGTCACTTTCAGACTTCCTGGTACCGAATAGCGCGCTCGACGGCCTACCGGAGCCGGAACCATTGATCGCGGATACATTGGACCGGGGCACGGTCGCCATGCTCGCCGGATACAAGGGCACGTTTAAGTCAATGATCGCGATCGACTGGGCATTGTCGCTTGCCACGGGGCAGCGTTGGCAGGATCGCGAGACTCGACGCTCACGCGTGCTGTATGTAGCGGGTGAGGGGGTCCTCGGTCTGCGGGGTCGGCGCAATGCGTGGACGAAGTCGCGGGCGCAACCGCTCAGTGATGATCATTTCGTCGTACTACGGCGGCCCGTGAACCTCGGCAAGCGAGACGAGATCGTGCAGCTTGAATCCATCATCCGGACAGGTGGCTTCGAGTTCATCGTGATCGACACGCTTAACCGGTGCTCCGTCGGATTGGACGAGAACTCAGCGAAGGACATGGGGATGGTCGTGGAGGCGCTGTACGACCTCAAACGCGCCACTCCGAGAGATATGGGCGCCATCGCCCTCATCCACCACACAGGGAAGGACGGGAAGACGGTTCGAGGGTCATCGGCGCTTGAGGCGGGATTCGACACCGTCTACACGACGTCGCGGGAGGGCGACGACGGACCGGTGACGTTGCGGCGCACCAAGCGCAAAGACGGGCCACCCGATGACGCGATGGTGCTCACCTGGCACTCGGTATCCGAGACCGGCAGCGGGGTTGTGGTGCAGCCGGACCGGGGGACGCTGGTCGAGTGGGACAACCCCGCGAAGAGTGACCGCGCCGTCCTGGCGGCGATCGTGGGGTTCGCGCCGGGGCTGGGCTCCACTCCGACACAGGTCGCGGCGGACACGGGGCTGAACCTCCGGACGGTCAAGCGGGCGCTGACCCGGCTCGCTGGGGCCGGTCTCGCGGAGCGCTGCGACGGTCGCGGAAACTGGCGCGCCACGGGACTCGGCGAGGCCACGTCCAAGATCGAGAAGTGAGGCTCTTAACGATCTTGGATAAACGGAGGGGGACACTCGGGGACAAGATCAAGTGTCCCCCAAACTCTAGGCTGAACGGCCCAACGTGTCCCCGGGGGACAGCGCGGGGGACAGTCACCGGCCGACATCCACGCTGGTCAGAGACTTGATCCTCTTTACGTGTCCCTCGGGGACAGTTGCCCGGTGTCCCGGAGGGACACCACTGCTGCACCCCTATAAGGGGTGCAGGTGTCCCCGACACGTGTCCCCCATCCTGTGACCCTGTCCCCGGTACAGGTAGCAAGATCCACCCCCACCCGTGAGGGTGTCGGCCGGTGCCCCGTGCACTGCCCGCGCTACCTGCTGCCCGCGCTACCTGCTGCCCTGCGCTGCCCTGCTGCCCTGCTGCCCCGCCTCGCGAGGCACGACGACCATGCGCCCGTCTCGTGGCACAGCTCGCGTGATGACGACACCGAGCGCGACGTTCGCCCTGTGCGTCGCTGCCTCGGTGTCTCGCAGCGACGAGGAGCTGTGTCCCTTGCCCTGCTCGCTCTCGTCGCTGGGCTCGCGGTCTCGCGGGTCGACGATCGAGGCCGAGCAACGGGAGGTCACCGGCCACCGAGGAGCGTGCAGCCCGTCGCAGGCTGAGCGCCCCGCAGACGCCCGTGAAGGCGCCCGACGTCCCCCGTTGGCGGGCGACCCGGCTGCGAGCCGCACAGAGCCGCTGAGCGGGTCGCCTGAGGCACGTGGCGGGTGCCCCACCAGCCAGTGGCGGCGGTGAGTGCGGAGTCGCGGGTGGCAAGCCCCGGGACTCCGGAGGGGTGGGGAGGGGGGCGGGGTCGCAACGGGATCGCAGCAAACGAGGCACCACGAACCGGCTCCTGCGTTTCTCCCTCCACTCGCCCATGCGAATCGCATTCCAAATTGAGGCGCGCAATCAGTGCCAAAATGCCGAACACTGAAGGTGAATCGTGGACAATCTACCGAACCGCGATGATCCCCGATGGACTCTGCTCAGTCAGTTCGTGACCGATTCGTCGGATCTGGGCAGGGTCACGCCGAGGAAACGCGCAGAAATTCTGTCCCTTCTCGGCGACATCTCCGCGTGGCGGGCGGGATTTGCCGCAAGCGGAAGCGGCGTTGGACCGCGACCGGCCGCGCAACATACCGTGCTCAGTGTCGCAGAAGTGGCGGCATTGATCGGTCGAAGTGAGCGACGAGTGCGGCAGCTCGCGAAGGAATTAGGCGGCGAGCGACACGGCCGCGACTGGACATTCCCTCGTGAAGGGGTCGACGCCTATCTGAGGGTGAGGCGAAAGAGGTAGTGGAAACCAAGACATTCTCCGGTGCGACGATCAAGTCGACCGATAAGGGGATCGTGAGGGTCAGGTTCGCGACCCTGGGTGTGATCGACGCGGACAAAGACGTCACACTGTCAGGTGCGTTCGCCGACGGCGCAAAGGTCGCGGTAAGCGCCTACGGTCACGAGACCTGGAACGGTGCGCTCCCAGTGGGTGTCGGCCGGATCGAGATGAAAGGCGACTCAGCCGAGGCAGAGCTGCGATTCTTCCTTGACACCACGAGCGGTCGTGACACATTCAATACGATCAAGAATCTCGGCACTGATCCGGGCTCCGAATACTCCTACGGGTTCACGATCAACGATTCCGAGTACGGAGATTATCAAGGGCAGCGAGTTCGATTCCTCAAGAGTCTCACCGTTCACGAGATCTCGCCCGTTCTACTGGGTGCGGGAGTCGGCACAGGCACCCTTGAGGTGAAGCGTGTAAACGCCTCGTATGACGGCCTCAGTCCCCGAGAGCGCGGCGAGATGCGCGCTATGGCGGATCAGGTCGAACTTGATTTGAAGATCGCGGCATTCAACAAGAGGTATGGAAACAATGCGTAAGGTTGCTGTAGAGAACAAGGCGGTGACTCCCGATCGTGTCGGATACACTGAACGCGAATGGGAGATCATGTCTCCGAGTGCCCGCGCTCACGCACTCGGAATGACCGGGCCGTTCAACAGCGAACAATTCGCTCAGATCCACGACGGACTCGTCTCCCCGAATCAGGATATTTCGACGGCGGAGCGCGAGGTGATCGACCGCCACGCCGCGAAGGTCAACAAGCTCACCGACGACTATCATCATGCGTACGACGACTACCGTCGAGCGGAGGCCGGAGTGGTCGCAGCCATCCGCGAGGAGAGTCGTCTCCGCCAGGCATTCGAGTGGCGGATGAACTCCGATGTGTACGCGCCACCCACCGTGGACGATCTGAACGAAGTGAAGGCGGCAGCGGCAGCGGTGCGCGCCGCTCGGAAGAGACTCGACGAGTCCGGCGAAACCCTCGGCGTCGCGCAGGTGGCGATGAACACCGCGAAGGCGGCAGCATATCGAGCGCGCGTGGTCGTGCGAGCCGAAGAGAATCGCAAGGTATCCGATGCGATCCTCCGTGATCGCGGAATCGCGGTGGGATGATGGTGGGGCTCAAGGATTTCGCCGGGACCGTCGAGTTCAAGGGGCGGATCAAGGGTCACGACTCGACCCCGGTGACGCTGGATATCGACGTCAAGGCACTTCTCAGTTCGACGTCGTCGGCGCCGCAACCGCTGCGTTCCGGTCGGGTCATCGAATCGGCTCAGCGACCGGTCGGGATTTCGGAGATCATCCCGGTTGTGGAGACCACGCGTCCTAAGGACGTGATCTTCATGCGGGAGGATCTGTTCACGAATGCTGCGGCTGAGATCGCGGAGGGGGGACCCTACGCCGAGTCGGCATTCCGAGTCGTCCCCGCAACCCTACCGATCGCGAAGGTCGGAACGTGGCTGCCAGCCACCGACGAGGTTCTCGACGATTCCCCGCAGGCCGAGAACTACCTGAACGTTCGCCTTCCGTTCGCAGTACGGCAGCGGTTCGACTCGCAGATCCTCAACGGGAACGGGAGCGCACCGAACATTCGCGGCTTCCTCAACACCGCCGGAATCCTCACGCAGGCCAAGGGCGGTGACACCGCTTACGATGCGATTGCGAAGGCGATCTCAGTCGTCGGCACCACGGGTCGGGCAAACGCGACGGCTGTCGTTCTCAATCCCACGGATGCGCTCGCACTCGACATCACGAAGGACGCGAACGGCAACTACATCCGTGCGCCGTACGATGTCCCGCACGTCGTGAATGACGGAATCGCGGCCGGTACCGCACTTGTCGGCGACTTCCTCAGCTTCGCGGAACTGACGGTGCGTCGTGACGTGACGGTCCTCGTGACCAATACTCACGCGGACTACTTCACCACCGGAAAGCTTGCGATCCGGGCCGACATCCGCGCCGCGCTGACCGTCTATCGACCGGCTGCGTTCTGCCAGGTCACGGGGCTATAAGGGATGGGCGTTAAGGAGAGGGACATCAGGCGATGGACGTTGCATGAGGTCGTGCTCGCAGTGTTCTTTGCTCTATCATTCGGGCTTGTGACGGTTGGCGTTCGTCTGATGTACGAGGCTGCCGGTTACGTCGTCGGCGGCATCCTGGTGGGACTGTGGGCATTTCTGGCATTTACTGATCCGGATGGCGAGTCGCAGACGAAAGCGAAGAACCAAGCCCTCCGTCTAGGTGGGTTCTGGCTGATCGGCTTCGTTGTCGCGGCGGCGGGTGTCTACGTGGTCGGTGGCATGGGTCCAGGACTCATCGCGACAGGAGTCCTCGTCTGCCTATTCTCGTGGCTCGCGCTGAGCGATTCGGTAGAAACTTCCCGCGACGGGCGGGGAGAGTGACCTGATCCGGAGCCGTTCCCGGATGCGTCAAAGCCGGATTCGTCTTACTCCGTCGCCAAGGTGATCGACGGTGGCGCAGGCGAAATCGTCGCCGGTGCGGACATCGCCTGCGCATCCGGCCCGGAAATCAGCTCACACACACGAGAGCGCCCCGCCACCAGGGAATCAGACCTGGTGACGGGGCGCTTTTCGTATGCCCGGGGTCAGCCCGAGACGAACGGACCACCGTTCCCGTTGCGAGGCTTGCGACGACGCCCCCGGCTGGCCGTGGGGGTGACCGGGACCAACCTCTCGATCAGAATGCCGATCACGACTCCGCCGAGGAACGCGGCGAGTACCGCGAGGATGAACACGATCGAGTCGACAGTCATCCTTCACCGCCGGTGGCCGGTTCGAGCAGCGACGGATTCACTTCCGCCACGGCAGCGCCCGCACCCCACCGGACAAGAACCACAGTGTGATTGCCGAGCGTCATCGTCCAGCGCTGCGTGGTCCCGACAACCTCGCCGACCCGCGTCCGATCCGTGAATCCCTTGCGCTGCACGAGCATTCCCGACTGAACGGCGCTGGCGATCACTGCGACGCCTTCCCGATCGCGTCGGCGAGAAGCTGAACGTCGAGATCCACTTCGCCGTCCGTCGCCTCGACGAGTGCTGCCTGTAGCGCGTGCTGGTCGACCCCCGCGGCGGTGTCGGCCGGGATCGCGTCGAGGAGCCGCAGCGTGGCGAGAACCTGCTCAGGCGTCGCGTCCTCACGGTTGAGCGAGGTACCCGCACCGGTCGTCGCGACGAGCCGCCACCGACCGCCGGGCAGCGCGTGGACGTAGCACCAGCCACCAGGCGCGGCCTCGCGCTCGGTCTCAGAAATGATCTTGTCCTGTGCCATCGTGGGGCCTCCCGTTCGTCGCACTCGGGAGCGCTCCGCACTCGGTGGCTCAGTCCAGGGTATTGACAAGCAAGCCGTTCGCCGAGGACCAGCGTTTCCGCAGGTCAAGCAAGCCGCATGTGCGTTCGTAGTGCGGGACTACCTGGACTGACGGTTCACCCACGGCGGCCCCGGACCTCGCGGTCCGGGGCCGTCGTCGTGCGTGGCCCCGGTCCGGGGCCCGCGGCATGATCCACTCGTCGGAAGCGGGGCGGTCGGAATTCGACCGGTCCGCTTCCCAGGTGTGGATCATGGCGGAAAACCGGAGGCGGTACGCGGGCGCGCCCGGCTAGCGTCGTCGCCGACATCCGGAGGTGGACGGCGTGCGGCCGTTGAGTGTGCGACGGCTGCGTGGGCCGGTGACGGGCCTGGCCGTCGGGGCGGCGGTGGTGGCCGCCGGGGCGGAGGCCGTGGCGGCGACCGTCGTGGGGCGGGTCGCGGGCGGCCCGACCCTGGCGCTGGTCGCGGTCCTCGCGGCGCTGCTGCTGGGGGCCGCCGTGCTGGACACCGTGGGCCGGGTCGTGTTCTCGGGCGTGGTGGGTCGCGCGGAGGGTGAGCTGCGCGCCGATCTGGTGGACGCCGCGCTCGCCCAGCCCGTCGCGGCGCTGGAGGACCAGGCCGTCGGCGAGCTGCTCGACCGCGTGGACGACGACGCCCGCGAGATCGGCACCCTCTTCCGCCGGATCGGCTGGGAGACCGGCGCGGCGCTGCTGCGCTCGGTCGCGGCCTGGGTCGTGGCCGGGCTGCTGTTCTGGCCGGCGTGGATCGCATTTCCGCTGGTCGCGGCGCTGACGGTCGCCGTGGCGCGGCCGTTCACCGCCCGGATCGCCCGTTGCACGGTGGCCGAGGAGGAGGCCTGGTCGGAGCACGCGGCGCAGCTGGAGGAGGCCGTCGCCGGGCAGGACGACATCCGCACCTCGGCGGGTCGGCCGCACGTGCTGCGCGGCTACGCGACCCGCGCCGCCGTCGTGATGGCCCGGACCAGGGCCACGCGCCGGGCGACCACCAAGGTGGGGCTCGCGACCGGGCTGGTCACGCACGCGCTGCTGGGCGCGGTCGTGCTCGGCGGGGTGTGGGTGGTCGCCGGGGATCCCGGCGGCGTCGCCGGGCTGGTGTCGCTGTGGCTGTTGGCGTCCGCGTTCGTGGCCCAGGTCGACGAGGTCGCCAACCAGCTCCCGGAGATCCAGGTCGGGCTGGGCGCGCTGACCCGCGTCCGCGCGCTGCTGGGCGCGGAGCGGGAGCCGACCGGCGGCGACCCGGTGCCGTCGGGCCCCCTCGCCGTCGAGCTGCGCGGCCTCACCGCCGGGTACCCGGACGAGCGGGACCGGGGCGCGTTCCGGCTGTCCGGCGTCGATCTCGTCGTCCCCGCGGGGACGACGTGCGCGCTCGTCGGTCGCACCGGTTCGGGCAAGTCCACCGTGGCGAAGGTCTTGTCCCGCGCCGTGGAACCCCCGCCCGGACAGGTGTGGCTCGGGGGCCGGGACGCCACGAACCTGCAGCTCAGCGGGCTGCGGCGGGCGGTCGGCGTCGTCACGCAGCGGACGGAGCTGCTCTCGGCGACCCTCGCCGAGAACGTCGCGCTGCACCAGCCGGTCCCCCGCGACCGGATCGCGGCGGCGTTCACCGCCCTCGGGCTGGACGACTGGGTCGCCGCGCTGCCGGACGGTCTCGACACCCGGCTCGGCACCGGCGGCACCACGCTGTCCGCGGGCGAGCAGCAGCTGGTGGCGTTCGCCCGGCTGCTGGTGCGGGACGTCGGGCTGGTCGTACTGGACGAGGCGACCGCGCGGATGGACCCGCGCACCGAGGAGCGGGTCACCCGCGCCACCCGGTCGTTGCTGGCCGGGCGCACGGGCGTGGTGATCGCGCACCGGTTGTCGACGATCCGGCACGCGGACTCCGTCGCCGTCCTGCAGGACGGTGCGGTGATCCAGTCCGGCCTGCGGGCGGACGTCGAGCGCGCGCCCGGGCACTTCGCCGACCTGCTGGCGACGACCACCCGCCAGTCCCCCGCCGCCCTCCCCGGGCCCGCGAGACGGCCGCTCCCGGCTCGCGAGTCGTCCGCGGTGGGCACGGCCGCGGCCGTCGCGCTCGCCGAGGTGCCGCGGACGGAGGAGTCCGTCCCCACGCTGCGCCGCGCGCACCGGCGTGCGACCCCGCCGCGGCGGACCGCGGAGAACCACACCCCGCCCCTGCGCCGGGCCGTCCCGCGGCTCATCACCGCGCACCCGCGGTGGGGGCTGAGCGGCGCGTTGCTGTTCGCCCTCGCCGTGGCCTGCGGCGCGACCGGCGTGGCGACCGGCTGGCTGTGGGGCGAGGTCGCGGCGGCGTTGCAGGCGGGCACCTCGCCGTGGGCCGCGGCGGTGGCGCTGACCGTGGTGCTGCTGTCGTTCCCGGTGTGGATCGCCCTGGCCTACCGCACCTACACGATGTGGTGGAACGCGATCGCCCTGCGGCTCCGGCTCGGCGTGCTGCGGGGCCAGACGACCACCCGCCGCCCCGCCCGGACCCCCGCGGGCGAGGTCGTGGCCCGGGCGCTGGACTCCGAGCGGATGATCATCTACCTGGACAACTGGGTGGACGTGACGATGGCGGCGCTGATGGTCACGCTGGCCGGGCTCGCCGCGGGCGACCCGGTGGCCGCGCTCGTCATCGCCGGGATGCTCGCCCTCAGCACCGGCGCCGCGACGGTCGGGGCGCCGTTCGTCGGGCGGGCCGGGCGGGCCGCCGCGGACGCCCGGGCCCGGTTCGGCGCCGAGCTCGGGTCCGCGCTGGAGGCCGTGCGCACGGTGAAGCTGGCCGCCGCGACCGACGCCGTCCGGGCCCACCTGGCGGCGGTCGACCGCACCCGCGTCCGAGCGATCATCCGCGAGCAGCGGCTGCAGACCCTGTTCGAGGGCCTGCCCGGGATCCTGGTACAGCTCGGGATCGTGCTGACCTGGTCGCTGCACCTGGCCGGGGTCTGGGACCTCGCGACGGCGCTGCTGGTCAGCACGGTGCTGGCAGGCTCGGGCTACTTCGGGCAGGTGGGTGCGCAGATCGTCACCGAGGCACCCGCGACCCGGCGGTGGCTCGCCGACGTGGGGGCGCTCGCGGCGCCCGCCGACCCGACCCGGCTGCCCCCGGGCGTCGACCTCGTGGCGGGCACCGCGCCCGCCCCGGAGCCGACACCCGCGGTCCCGCTCGGGGTCCTGACCTGCGAGCGGCTCACCGCGGTGCACGACGACGGCACCGTCGGCGTCGAGGGCGTCGACCTGGAGATCCGGGCGGGCGAGCTCGTGCTGCTCACCGGCGAGGTGGGGTCCGGCAAGTCCAGCCTGCTGGGCGCGCTGGCCGGGATCGTGTCCACCGAGGGCGTGATCCGGTGGGACGGCACCGAGCTCACCGAGACCGACCTGCGGCCGGGCCGGGTGGCGTACGTGGCGCAGGTGCCGCGGATGCTGTCGGGCACGTTCGCGGACAACATCGCGCTCGGTCGCCCGCTGCCCGACCTCGCCGAGGTGGTGGACGCCGCCCGGCTGACCCACGACCTCGCCGTCGCGGGCGGGCCGGACACGGCGGTGGGCCACCGCGGCATCCGCCTGTCCGGCGGGCAGGTCCAGCGGCTGGCGATGGCCAGGGCGCTGGCGACCGGGTCGTCGCTGGTCCTGGCCGACGACGTGTCCTCCGCCCTCGACGCCCGCACCGAGCTCGAGCTGTGGACCGCCCTGCGGGCCCGCGGCACCACCGTGCTCGGGGCGAGCACCACCCGCGTGGCGCTCGAGCGGGCCGACCGGGTGGTCGTGCTGGAGGCGGGCCGGGTCGCGGACACGGGCCCGTGGTCGGTGATCGGTGATCGCTGGGCGCATCTCGCGGGCTGACCGCGGCTCCGTAGCCTGGGGCCGGTGGTGGGCGGGTGGTGAGCACGGCGGGGGAGACGGACCGGCGGGCGCGGGCCGCGGTGGCGGCGGTCTTCCTCACCAACGGCGCCGTCTTCGCGAACCTCCTCCCCCGCTACCCGGAGCTCAAGGACACCCTCGGGTTGAGCAACGCCGAGCTGGGCACGGCGGTGGCGGCGTTCCCGCTCGGTGCCCTGCTCGCGGGGCTGGCGGCGTCGGCGCTGGTCCGGCGCTTCCGCTCGTCCCGGGTGGCGAGCTTCGGGATGGTCGCCGTGGCCGTCGGGATCGCCCTGGCCGGGCTCGCCCCGAACGCGGTGCTGCTCGCCGGCGCCCTGTTCCTGGCCGGGGCGTGTGACGCCGTGGTCGACGTCGCGCAGAACGCCCACGCCCTGCGCGTGCAGCGCCGGTACGGGCGCTCGATCCTCAACTCGTTCCACGCGACCTGGAGTGCGGGCGCGGTGCTGGGCGGGCTCATGGGATCGGCGGCGGCCGCGCTGGCGTTGCCGCTGCCGATCCACCTCGGCGTGTCCGCGGCGCTGTTCATCGCGGTCGCGCTCGCGGCGTTCCGCTTCCTGCTGCCCGGCCCGGAGGACGCCGAGCGCGAGCCCGTCGAGACCCCGACCCGCATCCGCTCCCGCGCGGGCGGGAAGGCCGCGCTGGTCCTGGTGGTCCTCGGGGTGATCGCCTCCGCGGGGGCGCTGATCGAGGACTCCGGGGCGTCCTGGGGCGCGGTCTACCTGACCGGTCTCGGTGCCGCGGCGGGCGTCGCGGGGCTCGGGTTCGTGGCGCTGCAGGCCCTCGAATTCCTGGGCAGGCTCATCGGGGACCGGGTGGTCGACCGGTTCGGCCAACGGGCGACGGCCCGGGCCGGCGCCGTGGTCGTCGTGCTGGGGATGGGATCGGCGCTCGCCGTCCCGTCCGTGCCGCTGACGATCGTGGGGTTCGGCCTGGCGGGCTTCGGCGTCGCGACCCTGATCCCGGCGGCCATGCACGCCGCGGACGAGCTGCCGGGCCTCCCGCCCGGCGCAGGCCTGACGGTCGTGAGCTGGCTGCTGCGCATCGGGTTCCTGTGCTCGCCGCCGGTCGTCGGGCTGGTCGCGGACGCCACGAGCCTGCGGGTGGGCCTGCTGATCGTCCCGCTCGCCGGACTGGTGGTGCTGGTCGGCGCCGGCGCGCTCCCCACCCGCCCCCGCTGACCCGCGAGTCAGCCCCGCGTGTCCCCCGGATCAGCCATGCGAGTCCTCCGGGACGGACCCCCACAGCGTGGCGACGATCGGCCGTCGCAGGTCGGCGCGCCGCACGCACAGCCCGATCGGGAACGCCGCCAGGCCCTCCTCGACGATCTCGACCTGCACCGCGCTCGTCTCCAGGACCAGCCGCGGCACGATCCCCGTCCCCACCCCCAGCGCGACGAGCGCCAGCAGACCCTCGTGCGAGTCCGGCTCGGCCGCGAGCGTGGGAGTGATCCCCCGCGCGCGGAACCACCGCTCGGCGGCCTCGCGCACCAGCCCGCGGTTCGGGACGACGAACGGGCCCGCCCTCGACCCGCCCACCAGCACCAGGTCGGTCACCGCCAGGGTCCGGCCGACCAGGCTCTGCGGCAGCCGTTCCGGCAGGCCGGCGACGGCGGCGTCCACGTCGCCCTCGTCGAGGCGGGCCAGCGCGGCCCCCGCGTCCCCGGTCCGCAGGTCGAGCCGGACCTGCGGATGGGCGGCGCGGAACGGGGCGAGCACGGTCGGCAGCAGCGCCTGACACGCCGTGACCGTGGCGAAGATCCGCAGGTCACCGGCCAGGTCGGCGCTGTCGGTGCGCCAGTCCGACCACAGCGCCAGCGCCCGCTCGGCGTACCGGACGAACCGCTGCCCGTCCGCGGTCAGGGCGACCCCCCGCGGTCCGCGGTCGAGCAGCCGCGACCCCGCCCGCGTCTCCAGGCGTTGGATCGTGCGGGTCAGGGTGGCCGGGCTGACGTGGCACTCGAGGCTGGTCCGCCCGAAGTTCAGGGTGCGGCTCACGTGGAGGAACAGCTCCAGCTCTTGCGATTCCTGCAACGCTCCGCTCCAGTACCTGCGCTTGTCGGAAGACCGCCGGTCACCGTACACAGGTTCCATGCGTTCGGACGTCTTCGAGACCGAGACCCTCACCGTCCCCGGCGGCACCGAGACGGTGCTGCGCGGCGGCCGCCACCTCTTCCCGCTGCTCCCGCAGGCCTTCCACGGCGTGCGGCGGATCGGCGTGATCGGCTGGGGGCCGCAGGGCCGCGCGCAGGCGAAGAACCTGCGGGACTCGCTGTCCGGCACCGAGATCACGGTCTCGGTCGGGCTGCGGCCCGACTCGCCGTCGCGCGCCGACGCCCGCGCCCACGGCTTCACCGAGGAGTCCGGCACCCTGGGCGACGTCCTCGCCGTCGTCGCCGAGTCCGACCTCGTCGTCCTGCTGATCGCCGACGCCGCCCTGGCCGCGCAACACCAGGAGATCTTCGCCGCGCTCAAGCCCGGCGCCACCATCGGCCTCTCGCACGGCTTCCTGCTGGGCCACCTGCGCGCGACCGGCGGCGACCTCCCCGCCGGGCACGCCGTGATCGCCGTGTGCCCCAAGGGGATGGGCGACTCGGTCCGCCGCCTGTACGAGCAGGGCGCGACGGTGAACGGCGCCGGCATCAACGCCTCCATCGCCGTCCACGCCGACCCGGACGGCCACGCGACCGACCGCGCACTGGCCTGGTCGGTCGGCCTGGGCTCGCCGTACACCTTCGAGACGACCCTCGAGTCGGAGTACCGCAGCGACGTCGTCGGCGAGCGCGGGATCCTGCTCGGCGCCGTCCACGGCCTCGTCGAGGCGCTCTACCGCTGGTTCCTGCTCGACGGGTCGGACCCGGTCACCGCCTACGAGCGGGCCTGCGAGACCGTCACCGGCCCGATCGCGCGCACCATCTCGCGGGCCGGTCTGCGGGCCGTGCGGGAGGGCACCGACGCGGAGCTGTTCGACCGCGCCTACAGCGCGACCTACGCGGCCGCCCGCGAGATCGTCGCCGAGATCTACGACGAGGTCGCCGACGGCACCGAGCTCCGCAGCGTCGTCCTCGCCGACGCCCGCCTCGCCGTCCGCCCGATGTCGCGGATCGGCGGCTCGCCGATGTGGGCCCACGGGGACGAGGTCCGCGCCCGCCGCGCCACGCACGAGACCCCGATCGACCCGCTCACCGCGGGCATGTTCGTCGCGACGATGGTCGCCCAGGTCGACGAGTTCGCCGACCGCGGGCACGCCTGGTCGGAGATCGTCAACGAGTCGATCATCGAGGCCGTCGACTCGCT
The DNA here is from genome assembly GCF_900102195.1 of Pseudonocardia oroxyli. GTDB lineage: Bacteria > Actinomycetota > Actinomycetes > Mycobacteriales > Pseudonocardiaceae > Pseudonocardia > Pseudonocardia oroxyli. Next base: position 86,763 of record NZ_FNBE01000017.1, on the reverse strand, counting down.
GCTGCCGTACATGCACGCCCGCGACGTGGCCTACATGGTCGACAACTGCTCCCGCACCGCCCGCCTCGGCACCCGCCGCTGGGGTCCGCGGTTCCAGGCCGCCTACGAGCAGATCGCCCTCCCGACGGTCGGCGCGCAGGCGGACGACAAGCTCGTCGCGGGCTTCCTGTCCAACCCCGTCCACGAGGCCCTGGCCGCGGCCGCCGAGCTCCGCCCGAGCGTCGACATCTCCGTCTGATCCGCGCCTGCGGCGCCCGTGCGTGGTAAGTGGTGCCAGAGCACCACTCACCACTCACGAGCGGCCGTAGGCTGCCGGATCATGAGCACGACCCACCGCCTGGCCCTGATCCCCGGAGACGGCATCGGGCAGGAGGTGATCCCGCCCGCCACCGCGGTGCTCGACGCCGTCGGCAGGCGGCACGGGATCACCTTCACCTACGACACCCTCGACTGGTCCTGCGAGCGCTACGCCCACGAGGGCGCGATGATGCCCGCGGACGGCCTCGACCGGATCGCCGGCCACGACGCGATCCTGCTCGGCGCCGTCGGGTGGCCGGGCGTGCCGGACCACGTCTCGCTGTGGGGCCTGCTCATCCCGATCCGGCGCCGCTTCGCCCAGTACGTCAACCTGCGCCCCATCGCCGTGTTCGACGGCGTCCGCTCACCGCTCGCCGACGCCTCCGGGGTGGACTTCGTGGTGGTCCGGGAGAACTCGGAGGGCGAGTACTCCGAGGTCGGCGGGCGGGTCGGGACGGACCTGGCGCTGCAGGAGGCGGTGTTCACGCGCACCGGCGTCTCCCGCATCGCGGACTACGCGTTCGCGCTCGCCGAGCAGCGCCGCAAGCACGTCGTGTCGGCGACCAAGTCCAACGGGATCATCCACTCGATGCCGTTCTGGGACGAGATCGTCGCCGAGCGGGCGGCGCGGCACCCGGACGTCGCGTGGCGCAGCGAGCACATCGACGCGCTCGCCGCGAAGCTCGTGCTGGACCCGCGGAGCATCGACGTGATCGTGGCGTCGAACCTGTTCGGGGACATCCTGTCCGACCTCGCCGCGGCCGTCGCGGGCTCGATCGGCATCGCGCCCAGCGGCAACCTCAACCCCGAGCGCGAGTTCCCGTCGATGTTCGAGCCCGTCCACGGCTCGGCCCCGGACATCGCGGGCAAGGACCTGGCGAACCCGTTGGGCGCCATCTGGTCCGCCGCGATGCTGCTCGAGCACCTCGGTCACGCCGAGGCCGCGGAGGAGGTCACCGCCGCCATGCGCGCCCAGCTGGCCGAGGGCAGCCGCACGAAGGACCTCGGCGGGGACGTCGGGACCACCGAGTTCACCGCGCAGTTCCTCGCGCGGCTCTGACCCCGGCGCAGTGTGGAGCCTTGACCTGAACCGGACTTCAGGGTGCACGGTGACACCGTGAGTGTGGTGCGGGAGGATCTGTTCGGGCGGTCGCGGCGGTCGGTGACCGTCGGGATCGTGTTGCTCATCAGTCTCATCGCGTTCGAGCAGATGGGCGTGGGCACGGCGATGCCCGCCGTCGTCGCGGAGCTCGCGCGGGTGGAGGACTACGCCTGGCCGTTCGTCGCGTTCATCGTGACGATGGTGGTGGGCACCGTCCTCGGCGGCCGGGTGAGCGATGCCCGCGGTCCCCGACCCGCTCTGCTGGCCGCTCCGGCGGTGTTCGGTCTGGGGCTGCTGGTGGCGGGCACCGCGGGCACGTTCGCCCAGCTCCTGGCCGGTCGGATGCTGCAGGGCCTCGGCGCGGGTGCGCAGGCGGTCGCCGTGTACGTGCTCGTCGCGCAGGTGTACGCCCCGCGCTCCCGGCCCGCCGTGTTCGCGCTGATCTCCTCGGCCTGGGTGCTGCCCTCGCTGGTCGGGCCGCCCGTCGCGGGGGTCGTCACCGAACACCTGTCCTGGCACTGGGTCTTCCTCGGGCTGCTGCCGCTGGTGGCGGTGGCGGCCCTGTTGGTGCTGCCCGCCGTCCGGAACCTGAGCCCGCCCGAGCCCACCGTCCCGCGCCGCGGCGTGGTCCCCGCCGCGTTCGCCGCCGCCGTCGGGGTCGCGGCGCTGAGCTGGGCCGGCAGCCATCCCGACGTCCGGGGCGGGCTGGTCGCCCTCGCCGCCGTCGCCGTCCTGGTCCCGGCGCTGCGCAGGCTCGTCCCCCCGGGCACGTTCCGGGCCCGCCGCGGGATCGCCGCCGTCGTCGCCGGGCGCGGCCTGATCGCGGGCGCCTTCTTCACGACGACGGCGTTCCTCCCCCTGCTGCTCACCGCCGTCCACGGCTGGTCCCTGACCGCCGCCGGGCTGCCGCTGATCGCCGGCTCGCTGGGCTGGTCGGCGGCCTCGGCCTGGCAGGGCCGCCACCCCGACCTCCCCCGCCCGATGCTGCTGCGGATCGGGATGTGCGGCATCGCGGTCGGCGCCGCCGGGCTGCTGCTGGTCGCGCCGAGCTGGGGTCTCGCGTGGCTCGCGCTGCCGTTCTGGCTGGTCGCGGGCCTGGGCATGGGTCTGGGCTTCTCGTCGCTGTCGTTCCTGCTGCTGGCCGCCTCGACCGAGGTCGGCTACGACTCCGCCGCCGCCCAGCTCACCGACCAGCTCGCGCAGGCCACGTTCGTCGGACTCGGCGGCACCCTGCTCGCCCTGCTCGCGGGGCCCGCGGTGGCGCTGTCGGTGCTGCTCGTGGTGCTGGTGGGACTCGCCGTGGTCGGGGTGGCGATCGCGCCCCGCACGGCCGCCTAGGAGTCCCCCTAGTCTGGTGGTGTGCAGATCGGTGTGGCGGCGCTCCTCGCCGTGGCCTCCGCGGTGTTCTATGGGCTCTCCGCGGTGCTCCAGCAGCGGGAGGCGTGCCGCTTCGCGGGGGTGGACGGGGCGAGCGGCCTCGCCCTCGTCGGCCGGTTGGCGCGCCGCCGCGGCTGGTGGGCGGCGATCCTGGCGAGCCTGACCGCCGCGGGGCTGCACCTGCTGGCCCTCCATGCGGGCCCCCTGGTCGTGGTCCAGCCGGTCGGGGTGTCCGCGGTCGCGTTCGCGCTGCTCATCGGCAGGCGGGTGAACGGCGAGCCGATCAGCGGGCGCTCGTGGGCGGGGGTCGCGTGCGTGGTCGTCGGGCTGCCGCTGGTGCTCGCCGCCGTGCCGCACGGCCCGCACGGCGCCCACCCGGAGGCGGCGATCGGTCTCTGGCCCGCCGCGGGCATCCTGGCCCTGCTCGTCGCGGCGGCCGTGGCGGCGGCCGCGGTCTTCGGCCACAGCAGGCCGCGGGCGGCCGCGGTGTGCCACGCGATCGGCGCCGCACTCAGCTTCGGGCTGGCCTCCGGCACCGTCAAGGTGATCATGCTCGAGGGCGCGGAGCCCGCCCGGTTCGCCCTGGTCGGGGCCGCGATGCTGATGGGCGTCGTGCTCGCCCAGCACGCCTACCGGGACGGCGGGCTGGGGGCGCCGCTGGCCGTCGTCACCCTCGTCGACCCGCTCGCCGCGGGTGCGTTGGGCGTCCTGGTGATGGGCGAGCCGTTCGGGGCCGACCCGGTCGCCCTGCTGCTCGGCGTGGCCGGCGCGGTGGTGACGTCCGTCGGCGTCGTGCTGCTGGCGGCCCGCCCCGAGCACCGGCCGACGCCCGCCCCGGCCGTGCCCCTCAGCGTGCCGACGACTCCCCCGTCGCCGGGCCGGTGACCGCGGACCCCGCCGCTCAGGCCCCGCCGCTCAGGCCTCGGCGCCCGGGAGGACCGGGCCGATGTAGGTGCCGGGGTGGGTGGCGCCGTCCTGGCGCTGGACCGCACCGCCGGGCCAGGGCAGCTGGGCCGAGCGGGTCTCGTCGGGCGGGGTGACCAGCATGCCGGTCGGGGTCCAGCCACCGCCGTCCTGCGGCGGCTGCCAGGTGATCACGGTGTGCGCGGCCTGTCCCGCCTCCAGGACCAACGGCCGCGGCGTGGAGCTGTCGCGCGGCAGCGAGTAGGTCGGCCCGAACGTCGGGTCGTCGGGGCCCTTGAGGTCGACCCCGCCGAACCCGGTGATCCCGCACGGCTTCGACGACGTGTTGGTCCAGACGATCGTGGTGTGCCGCTGGCCCGCCTCGCCGGTGGTCCGGCCGACCGACGCCTCGAGCTGGTCGAGGCTGCACTTGACCGTGGCGCCGCCGCCGGCGTTCGCCGCCGACGTGGTCGCGGCGCTGGTGGGCGCCGGCGTCGCGCTCACCGACGCGACGCCCGGCGGTGGGGCGGCGCTCGACCCGCAGGCGGCCAGGAGCAGCGTCCCGGCGATCAACGTGACGGCACGCACCGAACGAACGATCATGTCCGACAGGGTGGCCCGGCGCGGGCCGCCGCGCAGCACGGATCGCCCGATCGTGGTGCTACTCGGCCTCCAGGTCGCCCTCGGTCTCCAGGTAGGCCTGGCGCAGGGCGTCGAGCGTGGCCTGCTCGGGGGCCTCCCAGAGCTTGCGCTCCACGGCTTCGAGCAGCCGCTCGGCCATGCCGTGCAACGCCCACGGGTTCGACTCGGACAGGAACTTCCGGTTGTCCGGGTCCAGCACGTAGGTCTCGGTGAGCTTCTCGTACTGCCAGTCCGCGACGACGCCGGTCGTCGCGTCCCAGCCGAACAGGTAGTCGACCGTGGCCGCCATCTCGAAGGCGCCCTTGTAGCCGTGCCTGCGCATGGCCTCGATCCAGCGCGGGTTGACCACGCGGGCGCGGAAGACCCGGGCGGTCTCCTCGTGCAGGGTCCGGGTGCGGACGGACTCGGGCCGGGTCGAGTCGCCGATGTACGCCTCGGGCGCGGTGCCGGTCAGCGCGCGGACGGTCGCGACCATGCCGCCGTGGTACTGGTAGTAGTCGTCGGAGTCGGCGATGTCGTGCTCGCGGGTGTCGGTGTTCTTGGCCGCCACCGCGATCCGCCGGTAGGCCGTCTCCATGTCGTCGCGGGCGGGGGCGCCGTCGAGGCCCCGGCCGTAGGCGTAGCCGCCCCAGGTCGTGTAGACCTCGGCCAGGTCGGCGTCGTCTCGCCAGTTGCGGGAGTCGACGAGCTGGAGCAGACCGGCGCCGTAGGTGCCGGGCTTGGACCCGAAGATCCGCGTGGTGGCGCGGCGCCGGTCCCCGGTGCGCTGCTCGTCCGCCGTCACGTGGGCCTTCACGAAGTTCTGCTCGGCGGGCTCGTCGAGGTCGGAGACGAGCTGGACCGCGTCGTCGAGCAGGGCCAGGACGTGCGGGAACGCGTCCCGGAAGAAGCCGGAGATGCGCACCGTGACGTCGATGCGCGGCCTGCCGAGCTCCTCGAGGTCGATCACCTCGAGCCGGGTGACGCGCCGGGACATCTCGTCCCAGACGGGGCGCACGCCCAGCAGCGCGAAGACCTCCGCGACGTCGTCCCCGCTGGTCCGCATGGCACTCGTGCCCCAGACGGAGAGCCCGACGGACCGCGGGTACTCGCCGCCGTGGTCGCGCCGGTAGCGCTCGACGAGCGACTCCGCCATCGCCTGCCCGGTCTCCCAGGCGAGCCGGGACGGGACGGCCTTGGGGTCCACGGAGTAGAAGTTCCGGCCGGTGGGCAGCACGTTGATCAGCCCGCGCAGCGGGGAGCCGGACGGGCCCGCGGGAATGAACCCGCCGTCCAGCGCGTGCAGGATCCGGTCGATCTCGTGCGCGGTCTCCGCCAGCCGCGGCACCACCTCGGTCGCGGCGAACCGCAGGATCCGCTCGACGACCTCGGCCTGCGGCCCGGCGTGGCCGACTCGCGTGTCGGAGGTGGGGGACTCGCGTGTCGGGAGGGCGGGACGCGCGGGACCGTCCGCGGGTCCCCCGGTCCCGACACGCGAGTCCGACAGGCGGGAGCGGACGATCTCCGCGGCGGCGTCGGGGTTCCAGCCGGCGGCCTCCATGTCGGCGACCAGGCCGTGGGCCAGCGCCTCGACGCGGTCGACCTCGCCGCGGGCCTCCGTGCCGTCCTCGGCCAGGCCGAGGGCCTCGCGCAGGCCGGGCACGTTCTGCTCGCCGCCCCACATCTGGCGGGCGCGCAGCATGGCGAGGACCAGGTCGACCCGGACGGACCCCTCGGGGGCCGCGGCCAGGACATGCAGCCCGTCCCGGATCTGGACGTCCTTGATCTCGCACAGCCAGCCGTCGACGTGCAGGAGCATGTCGTCGAACTCGGCCTCGTGCGGCCGGGAGTCCAGCCCGAGATCGTGGTCCATCTTCGCCGCGGTCATCAGCGTCCAGATCTGCTGGCGGATCGCGGGGAGCTTGGCGGGGTCGAGGGCGGAGACTCCTGCGTGCTCGTCGAGCAGCTGCTCGAGGCGGGAGATGTCGCCGTAGGTCTCGGCGCGGGCCATCGGCGGGATCAGGTGGTCGACGAGCGTGGCGTGCGCGCGGCGCTTGGCCTGCGTGCCCTCCCCCGGGTCGTTGACCAGGAACGGGTAGATCAGCGGCAGGTCGCCCAGCGCGGCGTCCGTGCCGCAGCTCGCGGACATGCCCAGGGTCTTGCCCGGCAGCCACTCCAGGTTCCCGTGCTTGCCGATGTGGACGACCGCGTGCGCCCCGAACTCCTCGGCCAACCAGCGGTAGGCGGCCAGGTAGTGGTGCGAGGGCGGCAGGTCCGGGTCGTGGTAGATCGCGACCGGGTTCTCGCCGAACCCCCTGGGGGGCTGCACGATCAGCGTGACGTTCCCGCTGCGCAGCGCCGCGACGACGATGTCTCCGTCCTGCACGTAGTGCTCGCCGGGCGGCGGGCCCCAGTGCTCGGTCACGCCCGCGCGCAGGTCCTCGGGGAGGGTGTCGAACCACCGCTGGTAGGTCTGCGCGGAGATGCGGATCGGGTTGCCCGCCAGCTTCTCCTCGGTGAGCCAGTCCGGGTCCTGGCCGCCCGCCTCGATGAGGGCGTGGATCAGCGCGTCGCCGTCCTGCGCGTCGACACCCGGGAAGTCCCCGATGTCGTAGCCCGCCTCCCGCATCGCGTGCAGCAGCGCGACCGTCGACGCCGGGGTGTCCAGCCCGACCGCGTTGCCGATCCGCGCGTGCTTGGTGGGGTACGCGCTCAGCATGAGCACGATCTTCTTGTCCGCGTTGGGGATCCGGCGCAGCTCCGCGTGCCGCACGGCGATGCCGGCCACCCGCGCCGCCCGCTCGTGGTCCGGGACGTAGACCGACAGCCCGTCCGCGTCGACCTCCTTGAAGGAGAACGGGACGGTGATCAGCCTGCCGTCGAACTCGGGGACGGCGACCTGGGTGGCGACGTCCAGGGGCGAGAGCCCGTCGTCGTTCTCCTCCCAGGTGGCGCGGCTGGAGGTGAGGCAGAGACCCTGCAGGATCGGCACGTCGAGCGCGGCGAGCTCGGCGACGTCCCACTCCTCGTCCTCGCCGCCCGCCTGCGCGGAGGCGGGCTTGGTGCCGCCCGCCGCCAGCACGGTGACGATCAGGGCGTCGGCCTGCCTCAGCGTCTCCAGCAGCGCGGCGGGGGCCTGCCGCAGGGAGGCACAGAAGATCGGCAGGGGCGTGGCGCCGCGCGCCTCGATCGCCTGGCACAGCGCCTCGACGTAGGCGGTGTTCCCGGCGATCTGCTGGGCGCGGTAGTAGAGCACGGCGACCGTGGGGCGGGCCGATGCGGGGGCCGACGCGGGGGCCGACGCTTGGGACGCCCAAGCGTCACTGAGCGGTGCTTGGGCGTCCCCAGCGTCACGGCGGACGTCCGGGCCTGACGCTTGGGCGTCCCGAGCGTCACTGAGCGGTGCTTGGGCGTCCCAAGCGTCAGGGCCGGCGGCGGGGCGGGCGGCGGCGCGCTCCAGCACCCCCCACTCGGCCAGCTCCACCGGCGGCGCGAAGCCCTCGCCGGTGAGCAGCACGGTGTCGCTGAGGAACGCGTGGAGCTGGCCGAGGTTCTCCGCGCCGCCCTGCGCGAAGTACGTGTGCGCCTCCGCGGCGATGCCCGCGGGCACACTGGAGAGCTCCATCATCTCCGCGTCCGGCGCCATCTCCCCGCCGAGTGCGACGAGCGGGGTGTCGCCCGCGCGCAGGAGGTCGAGCCCGGCCTCCCAGTACCGGTAGCCGCCCAGCACCCGGACCACCACGACGTCCGCTTCGGCGACCATCCCGGGCAGCTCGTCGAGCAGCACGCGGTTGGGGTTGGCCAGGCGGAAGTCCGCACCGGAGGCGCGGGCGGACAACAGGTCCGTGTCCGACGTCGACAACAGCAGGACACGGGGCATCGCGGCGAGTCCCTTCCTCGGGATCCTCGTCCCGGGTCAGTGTGCGTGGGTGGCGTGGCGGGCAGTGTCCTGGCTCCCGGATCGTCGCTCGCCCCGGGCCTTCCGGGTCTCCCCGTGGCCGTCGGTGCGGGGTCTGCTCCCCGGTGACAGTGGCGGGACCGCGCCGGACTCGCACCGGCTTCCTGGCTCCGCACGCCTCTTCGGTTGTGGTGACCCCACTCTCCGCAACACGCTCACCCCGAGTCAAGCCGCCGTGCTTACAGTGTCGCCGTGTCCTCCCCCCGCACCCGCGCCGACGCGTGCCCCGGCGTCCTCGCCCCGCACGACGCCGCGGACGGCGCGCTCGCCCGCGTGCGGCTGCCGGGCGGGGTCGTCACGGCGGCGCAGCTGCGGGTGCTCGCCGGGAGCGCCGAGGAGCTCGGGGACGGGGCGGTCCACCTGACCTCGCGGGGGAACCTGCAGCTCAGGGGGCTCTCTCGGGAGGATCCGCGGTTCGAGCAGCGGCTGCGGTCCGTGGGTCTGCTGCCCTCGTCGACCCACGAGCGGGTGCGCAACGTGCTCGCCTCGCCGCTGTCCGGTGTGGACGGTGGCCTGGCCGACGTCCGGGGTCTCGCCCGCGAGCTGGACGCGCGGCTGTGCGCCGTCCCGGCGTTGGCGGGCCTCCCCGGCCGGTTCCTGTTCGCCCTCGACGACGGGAGAGGTGACGTCGCGGCCGAGCGTCCCGATCTGTGCTGGCGCGCGACGGGCCCCGACCAGGGGGTTCTCGACGTCGCGGGGGTCGCCACCGAGGTCGGCTGCGCGGTCGCCGGGGCGCCTGCCCTGCTGGTCGCCGCTGCTGAGGTCTTTCTCACCCTCCGCACGCAGGAGCCGGGGTGCGGTGCCTGGCGGGCGAGCGAGATCCCCGACGCGCCCGCCCGCATCGCCGTGGCGCTGGGGCGGACCCGGGCGCCTGCCGCGCCCGGGGACGGTCCCGTGGCCGCGAATCCCCGAGGGGACGACGGGGATGATCCACACCTCGGAAGCGGGAGGGTCGGAACTCGACCGCCTCCCCTCCCGATCGTGGATCATGGACCCGCGCTCGTGGTGGCGCCGGTGCTCGGCGAGCTGTCGGCGGCGCAGCTGCGGGCGCTGGCGGCAAGCGCGACCGAGGTGATCGTCACGCCCTGGCGCACGATCGTGATCCCCGATCCGCGTGCCGCGCAACGCCTCTGGGCTGCCGGGCTGCGCCCGCTCGACGATCCCGCGCTCCGGATCAGCGCCTGCGCCGGGCGGCCGGGGTGCGCGAAGTCCCACGCGGACGTGCGGGGGGACGTCCGCGACCTGCTGGCCGCCGCGACCGACCTGCCGCGCGCCCACGTCGTCGGGTGCGAGCGGCGGTGCGGGGCACCGCACGGGCCGCACCTCGACGTCGTCGCGCAGCCGGACGGCACCTACCGCATCGACGATCTCCGCGTTCCCGATCTCTCCGCATTGGACAGGACATGACCAGCGACTACATCCGCGACGGCGCGGAGATCTACCGGCGGAGCTTCGCCACGATCCGGGCGGAGGCGGACCTGTCCGGGTTCCCGCCGGACGTCGGGTACGTGGCGGTCCGGATGATCCACGCCTGTGGGCAGGTCGACCTCACCGGCGACATCGCGTACTCCCCCGGCGTCGTGGCGGCGGCGCGCGCGGCCCTGCGGGACGGCGCCCCGATCCTGTGCGACGCCATGATGGTCGCCTCGGGCGTGACCCGGGCGCGGCTGCCGAAGGACAACGAGGTCGTCTGCACGCTTCGCGAGCCCGAGGTCCCGGCGCTCGCGGAACGCCTGGGCACCACCCGGTCCGCCGCCGCCCTGGAGCTGTGGCGAGACCGGCTCGACGGCGCGGTCGTCGCGATCGGCAACGCCCCGACCGCCCTGTTCCACCTCCTCGACATGATCGACGCCGGGGCCGCGCGCCCGGCCGCGATCCTCGGCATCCCGGTGGGCTTCATCGGCGCCGCCGAGTCCAAGGAGGCCCTGGCAGCCCGCCCCGACCTGGACTTCCTCGTGGTGCACGGCCGCCGGGGCGGGTCGGCGATCACGGCGGCGGCCCTCAACGCGCTGGCCAGCGAGCAGGAGATCTAGGACATGCCAGGCACCCTCTACGGCACCCTCTACGGCGTGGGGCTCGGCCCCGGCGACCCCGAGCTCGTCACGATCAAGGCGGCCCGGCTGATCGGGGCCGCGGACGTCGTCGCCTACCACTCGGCGCGCCACGGCCGCTCCATCGCGCGCGGCATCGCCGAGCCGTACCTGCGCGGCGACCAGGTCGAGGAGCAGCTGGTCTACCCGGTCACGACGGAGACCGTCACGGACTACCAGGGCGCGATCGACGCCTTCTACGCCGAGGCCGCCGCCCGGTTGGCCGCCCACCTGGAGGCGGGCCGGGACGTGGTGCTGCTGGCCGAGGGCGACCCGCTGTTCTACGGGTCCTACATGCACATGCACAAGCGGCTCGCGGGCCGGTTCCGCGCCGAGGTCGTCCCGGGCGTGACGTCGGTGGCCGGCGCCGCCGCCGCGCTCGGGCAGCCCCTGGTCGAGCGGGACGAGGTGCTTACCGTCCTGCCCGGGACGCTGCCGCGCGAGGAGCTCGCGGAGCGGTTGCGGGCCACCGACTCCGCCGCCGTCATGAAGCTGGGGCGGACCTTCGGGACCGTGCGCGGGGCGTTCGAGGACGCGGGCAAGCTCGACCGCGCCCGGTTCGTGGAGCGGGCCACGATGGCGGGCGAGCGCACCGGCGCGCTCGCGGACGTCGACCCCGCCTCGGTCCCCTACTTCTCGATCGCGATCCTGCCCGGCGAGGTCGCGGCGAGCGTCCCCGAGGAGCCCACCGACCCCGTGAGTGGCGATAGTCGCCAGAGCGACTATCGCCACTCACGGGGTGGGGTGACGGTGGTCGGGACGGGCCCCGCGGGGCGGGACTGGCTCACCCCGCAGACCGCGGCCGCGCTCGCCGAGGCGGACGATCTCGTCGGGTACGGGCCCTACCTGGACCGGGTGCCGCCCAACCCGCGCCAGACCCGGCACGCCAGCGACAACCGGGTCGAGGCGGAGCGGGCCGCGCACGCCCTCGACCTGGCGGCCGGCGGCCGGTCGGTGGTCGTGGTCAGCGCCGGGGACCCCGGGGTGTTCGCGATGGCGACGGCCGTGCTGGAGGTGGCGTCGGAACCCGAGTACCTCGACGTCCCGGTGCGGGTGCTGCCCGGGCTGACCGCGGCGCAGGCGGTGGCCGCGGCCGTGGGGGCGCCGCTGGGGCACGACTACGCGATGATCTCGCTGTCGGACCGGCTCAAGCCGTGGGAGACCGTCGTGGACCGGCTCGTCCACGCGGCCCAGGCCGACCTGGCGATCGCGATCTACAACCCGCGCTCCAAGGCCCGCCCGTGGCAGGTCGGGGCGGCCCGGGACGCGCTGCTGGCCCACCGCGCCCCCGAGACGCCGGTGGTGCTGGGCCGCGACGTCGGCGGGGCCGGCGAGCGGATCACGGTCACGACGCTCGGCGAGCTCGACCCGGAGCTGGTGGACATGCGCACCCTGGTGATCGTCGGCTCCAGTCGGACCCGCACGGTGACAAGGGGCGGACGAACCACCGTCTTCACCCCCCGCCACTACTGACGCACTATGGAACCTTGATGCGGAGGTAAGCGCTTCACAATCGCCTCAAGGTTCCATAGTGCGATGGGCGGTCCAGTCTGCCGCAGCCGCTGGGGTGTCCACCGCCTCGACGCCCGGTGGTAGGGGCGGGCGGTCGATCATCAGGACCGGGATGCCGAGGGACTGCGCCGCCTGCAGTTTCGCGCCCGTCGGGCCGCCGGAGTCCTTGGTGACGAGGACGTCGATCGCGTGCTCGCGCATCAGCGCCGTCTCGCCCTCGACGGTGAAGGGTCCGCGGTCCAGCACCGAGACCATGCGGCGCGGCGTCGGCGGTGCGGGCGGATCGACGGAACGGACCAGGAACCACAGGTCCGACCCGGCGAACAGGGCGAGGTCCTGGCGGCCCGTCGTCAGGAACACGCGCGACCCGAGCGAGGGCAGCACATCCGCGGCCACGGCGAGGGACGGCACCCGGGTGAACGCGCCGCTCCACCCCGGACGACGCAGGACCACCAGGGGGACGCCGGCGAGCGCACACGCCTGCGCCGCGTGCGCGGTCATCTGCGCCGCGAAGGGGTGGGTCGCGTCCACCACGGCGGTGATCCCGGCCGAGCGCAGGTAGGACACCAGGCCGTCGACGCCGCCGAAGCCGCCGATCCGCACCTCACCGGGCGGCAGCACCGGCTGCCGCACCCGCCCGGCCAGCGACGAGATCGATCCGGGCAGGAGCTCGGCCAGCGCGCGCGCGTCCGAGGTGCCGCCCAGGATCAGGACCGGCACGGCATCACGAACGACACGGCGTCACGAACGGCACGTCATCACGAACGACACGGCGTCACGAACGGCACCGGGCGTCCGAGTACAGGTGGCTGTCCGGGAACTGCTCGGCCGCCAGCGCCCGCCCGACGATCACCACCGCCGTGCGCTGGATGCCCGCCTCGCGCACGGCGTGGGCGATGTCGTCCAGCCGCCCGCGCAGCACGATCTCGTGCTCGCGCGAGGCGTGGGCGACCACGGCGGCCGGGCAGTCCGACCCGTGGATCGGCACCAGCTCCTTCACGACCTCGTCGATCCGGTGCACGGCCAGGTGCAGCACGATCGTGCCCTGCGCCGTCGCCAACGACTCGGACTCCGGCATCGGCGTGGCCCGCGCCGCGATCCGGGTCAGCGTGACGGTCTGGGCGACCGTGGGCACGGTCAGCTCGCGCCGCAGCGCCGCCGCGGCCGCCGCGTAGGCGGGCACCCCGGGCGTGACGTCGTAGGGCACGCCCGCCGCGTCCAGCCTGCGCATCTGCTCGGCCATCGCCGAGAACACCGACGGGTCGCCGCTGGCCAGCCGGGCCACGTCCAGCCCGTGCTCGTGGGCCCGGACCATCTCCTCGACGATCTCGGCGAGCGTCATCAGCGCCGTGTCGACGGTCCGCGCGCCCGGCGGGCAGAGCTCCAGCATCTCCGGCGGCACCAGCGAGCCCGCGTAGAGGCAGACCGGCGACGCCGCGAGCAGGTCCCGCGCCCGGATCGTGAGCAGGTCGACGGCGCCGGGACCCGCCCCGATGAAGTGGACGGTCACTGCTTGACCGTGCTCCAGATCGTCACGGACATGCCCGGGCGCCAGCCCAGGAAGCCGCCGACCGGCTCGGCACGGGCGATGGACATGCGCACCAGCGACCCGCCGAACCGCCGCTGCGCCACGGCCAGCGCCGACTCGGACTCCACCGTGACCCCGTTCGCGACCAGCCGACCGCCGGGAGGCAGGGCCGCCCAGCAGGTGTCGAGCACGCCCTCGCGGGTCAGGCCGCCGCCGATGAAGATCGCGTCCGGCACGGGGAGGTCGCTGAGCACCTCCGGCGCGATGCCGGTGACCACCCGCAGGGTGGGCACGCCGAGTGCGTCCGCGTTGTCCCGCACCCGCTCCGCGCGCACGGCGTCCGCCTCGACCCCGATCGCCCAGCAGGAACGGTGCGCCCGCATCCACTCGATGCCGATGCTGCCCGAGCCCGCGCCGACGTCCCACAGGGTCTCCCCCGGGCGCGGCGCCAGGTGGGCCAGCGTGACGGCCCGGATCTCCCGCTTGGTCAGCTGGCCGTCGTTGGCGTAGGCGTCGTCCGGCAGGCCGGGGACCTCGCCGAGGACCCGGGCGCCGGGCTCGGCGGCGCACTCGACGGCGACGACGTTCAGCGCGTCCCCCTCCGGGTGCAGCCAGTCCCGCGCCACCCCGGAGTACATCCGCTCCCCCGGCCCGCCGAGCTGCTCGAGCACGGTGAGCCTGCTGGGCCCGTAGCCGTCGTCGGTGAGCTGGGCGGCGATCTGGGCGGGCGACTCGGCGCCCGCGGACAGCACGAGCACGCGACGGCCCGGGGAGACGGTGCGCCGCAGCCGCTCCACCGGCCGCCCGACGATGCTGACCACCTCGACGTCCTCGGTCGGCCAGCCCAGCCGGGCGCACGCGAGGGTGGTCGACGACGGGTGGGCGATCACGTGCATGCGCCGGGCGCCGACGGTCCGCGCGAGGGTGGCGCCCAGGCCGAAGAACATGGGATCGCCCGAGGCGAGCGCGCACAGCCGCCTGCCCGCGTACCGCGCGAGCAGTCCCGGCAGCGCCGGGACCAGCGGGGACGGCCAGGCCACCAGGTCGGCGGTCACCTTGCCCGCGACCAGGTCGAGCTGGCGCGGCCCGCCGAGGATCACCTCGGCCGCGGCCAGGGTCTCCTGCGCGGTGCCCGCGAGGCCCGACCAGCCGTCCGCCCCGATCCCGACCACGACGACGGCCGGGCCGGTCTCGGCGAACGACACGGCCGGCTCCGCGCCCTCGGTCTCCGGCGTCATCCCACCGCTCACGTCTCCACCTCTCGACGACCGGCTGGTCGACTCCGCAGGCTCCGCCGACCCCGATGGTCGACTCCGCAGGCTCCGTCTTCGTCGAGCACGACCCTACGTGGTCGTCCGTCAGCCGCGGGGGTGAGTCGGCCGACCGAACGGGTCATACCGGACGCGACGATGCTAGCCAGGCCCGGGGAGGCCGTCCGTCAGGTGGGGGTAGTTCTTCGGCCGCAGCCGCATGGCGTGCAGCACCCGCTCGCCGTCGTGGACGACCTCCAGCAGGTCGCGGCCGGTCCCGACGCCGATCAGCAGCGTCCGCTCCCCCTGCGCCACGGTGCGCAGCGGGGCCGCCAGCACGGTGTGGATCTCCTCCTCGGTGACCCCGTGCTTGAGCGCCCCGCTGCTGATGTTCACCGCAGCGCCCCCCGGAGTTCGACCTCCACGGCCGCGGCGGCCGTCACCTCGCGCGGGTGCGGCAGGTCGATCGTGCGTTCGTGGACGACGCGGGCGGGGCGCGGGGAGAGCACGAGGACCCGGTCGGAGAGGTAGACCGCCTCGCGGACGTCGTGGGTGATGAGCAGCACCGTCCAGCCGAACCGGGCCCGCATCTCGTCGAGCCACTCCTGCATGGCGGTGCGGGTCAACGAGTCCAGGGCGCCGAACGGCTCGTCGAGCAGCAGCACGTCCCGGTCCTGCACGACGGTCCGCAGCAGCGCCGCCCGCTGCCGCATCCCCCCGGACAGCTCGTCGGGGCGGGAGTGCTCGAACCCGCTGAGCCCGAACGGCTCGAACAGCGCCCCGGCCTTCGCGCGCGCCGCCCGCCGGGGCATGCCCGCCACCTCGAGCCCCAGGGTCGTGTTGTCCAGCACCGTGCGCCAGGGGAAGAGGAGGTCCTTCTGCGGCATGTAGGCCGAGCTGGCCGCCTCGACCCGGCCGGCGTCGGGTTCCAGCAGACCGGCGAGCACCTGGAAGAGGGTGGACTTGCCGGAGCCGCTGGGCCCGAGGATCGAGACGAACTCCCCGGGCGCGACGTCGAACGACACGCCGTCGAGCACCCGCAGGTCGCCGAAGGAGACCTGCAGGTCCCGGACGCTGATCTTCACCTGCGGATCCACGGGGCGACGAGGCGCTGCACGAGGAAGGTGAGGGCGAAGAGCGCCAACGTGATCACCGCCGACACCCCCACCGCCGCGAGCACGAGGTCGGTGCGGAACGAGTTCTTCTGCTGGTTCATGAAGATGCCCAGCCCGGCCTGCGCGCCGACGTACTCGGCGAAGATCGCGCCCGTCACGGCGTAGGTGATCCCGATGCGCAGGGCCGTGAAGAACGACGGCAGTGCACCCGGCAGCCGGACGTAGCGGAACTCCGTCCAGCGGCTCGCGCCCATGCTGCGCAACAGGTTCGAGGCCTCACGGTCGGTCCGGGCGAACCCCTCGACCAGCCCGACGACGATCGGGAAGAACGTGACCAGCGCGATGACCAGCACCTTCGGCAGCAGCCCGAAGCCGAACCAGAGGATCATCAGCGGGGCGATCGCGATGATCGGCAGGGTCTGCGAGGCGATCATCAGCGGCAACAGGGCGCGGCGCAGCCACGGCGAGAAGTCCACGGCGGTCGCCAGCACCCAGCCGACGGCGAGCGACAGGGCGAACCCGACGGCCGTGACCTGCAGGGTGGGCAGGGTGTTGGTCCAGAGCGCGGCGCGGTTGGCCCAGCCCTGCTCGACGACCCGCAGCGGCGAGGGCAGCACCTGCGGGGCGACCCCGGACAGCGTCACGCCGAGCTGCCAGCCCACCAGCAGCAGCGCGATCACGACGACCGGCGGGGCCCAGCGCGCGGGCCTGCGCGGCACCGGCCGGGCCGCCGCGGGCGGGCGCTCCAGGGTCGCGGTCACGTGGGCTGTCCGAGGTAGTCGTTGGTGAACCAGGTGGCGAAGTCCGGGCGGGCCCGCAGCGGCTGCCCGTTCGCGTCCACCACGGTGCCCGAGTCGACGAGGAAGCCGGAGAAGCCCTGCCACCGGTCGAGGGTCTGCGGGCCGACACGGCCCTGCGCGTCCTTCAGGTAGTCCTTCGCCAGCATGTCCTGGCTGCGGGTGACGAGCTCGGGCTCGGTGAAGGCGCCCGGGTTGGCGTCCTGCAGGTCCTGCGCGGCACGCGCCGGATCGTCCGCGGCGAGCTGGTAGCCGCGCTGCGCGGCCTGGACGAAGGCCCGGGCCGCCTCGGGGTGCGCGGCGAGCCAGGGCGAGTGGCCGATGAGCAGCACGTTGTAGGCGTCGGGGAAGCCGAAGTCGGTGTAGCGGAAGGACTTCAGCGGCTCACCGCGCAGCTGCGCCTCGATGCCCTCCCACGCCACGAACGGCTCGGTGAAGTCGACCTGGCCGGCGTACAGCGCCTCGTAGGCGCTGGTCCCGAGCGTGACGCTGGTGAAGTCGCCGGTGCCGCCCGCGTCCTTGATCACCTGCTGCATCTTCGGCACCTCGTACGGCGCGCCGAAGCCGCCGTAGGTCTTGCCGTCGAGGTCCTTCGGGCTCTGGATGTCGGCGCGGTCCGCCTTCACCGCGATCTCGGTGGCCCAGTGCTGCAGGATCGCCATCACGCTGGTGATGTCGGCGCCCGCCCCCTTCGAGTAGGTGAAGGAGTCCTGGAAGGAGATCCCGAACTCGGCGGCCCCGGAGCCGACGAGCGTGTCCGGGCTGGTGCTGTTGTACGGCAGGAACTCGACGTCGAGCCCCGCCTGGGCGAACCACCCCTCCCGCTGGGCGACGAACAGCCCGGAGTGGTTGGTGTTCGGGGTCCAGTCCAGGGCGACCCGGATCTTCTGGCCGGTCTCGGGGCCGCTGCCGCCGCTGCCGGCGGAACAGCCGGTCAGGAGCAGGACCACGCCGAGGAGTACGGCAGCGCTGTGCAGGACAGACGTGAGCGCGCGCAAGGCGACCTCCCTACGCCGGTGCTAACCGGGTCAGGTGCGAACGGTCGACGGCCGGTCCTGCCGCCCTCTCAGCCTCGGAACGTGGGGGCTCCCGCGGGTACGGGAGCAGACCCTACGTGTCGCGCGGGTGTCCCACCAACGCCGGATTCCTCACCCGATGTCGGCGCGGCGGTGCCGGGCCCGCCCACCGGGCGGCGGGGCCGGGTTCTCCGGAGCGGGTTCGCGCAGGTGGCGGCGCCCGCCTGTGGGCGGCAGGACCGGGTGGTCGGCGACGGGTCGCACCGGACCCGGGCGGCCGGGGGCGAGCGGGTCGCCCGCCGGCCGGGCCGTGGCGCCCGAGGGGTGCGTGCCCCGCGGCTCGGGGGCCGGGTGTCGAGGCGGCGTCGCACCCGCGGGACGGCCGTCGCCCGACCGGCCGTTCCACGGGCGGGGCTCGACCGGACGGGGCTCGACCGCGTGGCGCGCGCCGGGGGCCGGTGCCTGCTCGTGGCCCGCCCGCGGGGCCGGGACCCGGGCGATCGCCGTCGTCGGGGCGTCCAGGCCGTCCGTCCGGTTCAGCACCGCGCGCGCCGCGTCCGCGAGGTCCGTGCCGGTCTTGCGTGCCAGGCTGTCGAGGAAGCGGCCCGCCTCCTCCGGGTCGGTGCGGTAGCGCTCGGCGAGCATCCCGGCCGCGTGGGCGACGGGCAGCGCCGCCTCGTGCTCGGCGGTCAGCCGCGCCACGGTGCCGGTCAGCCTGCGCACCGCGCAGACGTCCGACAGGCGGGCCGACAGGACGTCCGCCAGCCCGGCGAGGGCGTCGACGTGCCCGTCGCCGACCGGGCGGCCGGGGTGGCCGAACAGCTGCAGCCCGCCCGCGGGCTCCCCGTCCACCCGCAGCGGGACGACGACGGAGCAGGTCAGCCCCGTGTCCGCCGCCGCGGCCGCGAGCTCGGGCGGCCCGATGCGGGTGAGGTCGGGCGTGACCATCGGACGGCCGGACCGGACCGCGCCCTGGACCGGGCCGGTCCCCGCGCGCAGCTCCATCTCACCGAGCCGCGCGGGGTCCGGCCCCGAGGCCGTGACGCCCGCCAGCCGGGTGTCCGGCGGCTCGACCAGCACGATCGCCGCGGCGGGCACGCCCAGGGTGCCGGGCAGGGTGGCGCAGACCCGCTGCAGGAGCGGCCCGAGGTCGGCGGCGGCCACGGCCGTGCGGCCGATCTCCAGCGTCAGACCCATGATCCCGGGATCGTCAGGATGCACCGTGAACCCCTCCCCGCCGTGCGCTCGTGCGGCGGGTAGTCAACCACCGCGGCCCCGCCCGCACGCACGGACGATCATCGGGTGGGCCGAACGGCGCAGCGGCCCGATCAGAGTGCCGTGACCTCGGCCCAGGTGCCGGGGTCGACCGGGACGCCCGCCGCCAGGTTCGCCGCGCGGGTGGCGCGGGCGCGGTCGCCGGGGATCTGGACGCCGGCGTGGCCGGGGGCGGGGTCGAGGGCGCGGAGCTCGTCGAGGAACGGACCGAGGGCCACGCCCCCGCCGAACGCCGCGGGGTCGAGTGCGATGAGCACGTCGCCCTTGGTCACCGGGTCGGTGGTGTCGAGGGTGCCGCGGACCTCGCGGCCGAGGGCGGTGCCGGTCAGCGAGGCGACCATCAGCTCCAGGACCAGGGACAACGCGTAGCCCTTCGGCCCGCCGAACGGCGAGATCGCGCCGTCGAGGGCGGCGGTGGGATCGGTCGTGGGGGCGCCGGACGCGTCGACGGCGGCGCCCGCGGGCAGCGGCTCGCCGCGGTGGGCGTGGTCGAGGACCTTGCCGCGCGAGATCTGCCCGGTCGCCATGTCCAGGACGACGGGCTCGCCCTCGGTCGGCACCGCCACGGCGAGCGGGTTGGTGCCCAGCATCGCCGGCGCGGCACCCCACGGGTGGACGAGCGCCTCGCTGGTGGTCACGGCCAGGCCGATCAGACCGGCCCCGGCCAGCCGCTCGACGTAGGGCGCGAGCATGCCGAGGTGCCCGGCCCGCCGGATGGCCGCCACGGCGACCCCCGTGCCGCGCTCGACGAGCGCCTCGACCGCCCGGTGGGCGACGGGCGGACCGAGCCCGGTGTGACCGTCGACCCGCAGGACCGCGGGGGTCGACCAGTCCAGCTCCGGAACGGCCGCGGGGGCGCAGAGCCCGGCGCGGATCCGCCCGGCCAGCACCGGCAGGCGTCGGATGCCGTGGGAGGCGTGTCCGCGCAGGTCCCCCTCGAGCAGCAGCTCGCCCTGTTCCCGCGCGGGGGCCTCCGGTGCGCCGAGCGCGGTGAGCACGCGGACGGTGACGGCGAGGTGATCGTCGGCGGGCACCCGGAGCATTCCGCGGACCCTACCCACGGTCACGGGCGCGCGGTCACACCGTGCCGAGCACCGGCTCGAACGCCAGCTCCGCCGCCCCGACGAGCTTGCCGTCCCGCCCCAGGGGGCTCACCTCGATGCGCGTGCCGCCGCCCGCGCGGCTGACCAGGCTGCGGACGTGGACCTCCTCGCGGACCCGCTCGACGAGCGCCGCGGGCAGGGCGGCGAACAGGTCGCCGAGCACCACCATCTCCGGCGCGAGCAGGTTCACGGCGGTGACCAGGCCGGTGACCAGCCAGTCCCGCACCTCGTCGAGCAGGTCGACGCGGGTCAGCCCGCGCAGCTCCGCGACCAGCACCCCGCGCGGGGTGTCCTCCGGCAGCCCGAGGGCGCGGCAGAGGGCGGGCTCGCCGACCTCGGTCTCCCAGCAGCCCTGCTCGCCGCAGAAGCAGGCCCGCCCACCGGGCTTGACGATCATGTGCCCGATCTCGCCGAGGTAGCCGGTGCTCCCCCGGAACGGCACCCCGCCGACGATCACGCCGCCGCCCACCCCGACGTCCGCGGACAGGTAGAGCAGGTCCGCCACCTCGCGGGCCGCGCCGCGCAGGTGCTCGGCCAGCGCGCCGAGGTCGCCGTCGTTGCCCACGGCGGTCGGCGACCCGAGCACCGCCTCCAGGCGGGTGCCCAGCCCGACCTCCCGCCAGCCCAGGTTGGGGGCTTCGAACACGAGCCCGTCCGCGCGTCGGACGACCCCGGGCACGGACACGCCCACGGACTGCTCCCGCACGCCCAGCTCGTCCCGCAGCAGCTGCGCGGACTCGGCGACGTGGGTGATCACCTCGCCCGGCAGCCGGGTGGTGCGGTGCAGGTTCCAGCTGTGCCTGCCCAGGATCTGCCCGCCGATGCCGACCATCGCCATGGAGACCTGGTCCACCCGGACGTCGACGGCGAGGACCACGGCCGCGGACGCCTCGGGCAGGACCAGCAGCGACGGCCGTCCCGCCCCGGACCGCTGGGCGGGGACGGCCTCGGTCACCACCCCCGCCTCGGCCAGCCCGTCGACGACCGCCTTGATCGTGCTGCGGTTGAGCCCCAGCTCGCTCGCCAGGGTCGCCCGCGTGCAGGGCCCGTCGACGTGCAGACGACGCAGCAGCGCCGTGCGGTTGTGGCGCCGCGCGTCGTCGGGCCGGGTCCCCGAGTTCGGTCCTGCGATCGTCACCTGCCCGCGGCCGCCGACTTCCGCCTCGAGAGCACGTCGACACCCGCGGCGAGCAGCAGCACCAGGCCGGTGATCACGAAGACCACCGCGGCGGGCTGCTTGAGCAGACCCAGCCCGTTCTCGACGGTCGCCAGCACGGCGCCGCCGATCACGGCGTTGGAGACCCGGCCGCGGCCACCGAACAGGGACGTCCCGCCGATCACCGCCGCGCCGACGGCGAACAGCAGCGTGTTGCCGCCACCGGCCGCGGGCGAGACGGACCCCACCTTGGACGAGTAGACGATCGCGCCGATCGCCGCGAAGGCCGAGCTGATCACGAACACCGCGGACCGGATCTTGACGACGTCGATGCCCGCTCGGCGGGCCGCCTCCCGGTTGCCGCCGACCGCGTAGACGTGCCTGCCGAAGCGCGTCCGGTCGAGGACGTAGGTCCCCAGCACCATGAGGACGAGCACGATCGGCACGACATAAGGGATACCGGAGATGGCGATCACGCCCGGCGAGCGGTCCCGGGTGAGCAGGAAGGTCGCGAGCGCGCCGAGCACGACGACGGCCCCCACCTTGATCAGCACGAGCCCGGTCGGCTGGGCGACGAGGCCCTTGCTGAGCCGGTTGCGCTGCTGGGCCAGCGCGACGAGCGCGTACCCGCCCGCGGCGACCACGAAGAGCACCCACGAGCCGAGCGTGGTGAGGTTCCCGTTCGCCACGGCGTTGATCACCGGGTCGCGCAGGCCGAGCGTGCCGCCGTCCCCGATGAGCTGCAGGATCACGCCCTGCCAGGCGATGAACAGGGCGAGGGTGACCACGAAGCTCGGCATCCCGGTGCGGGCCACGAGGAACCCGGTGAGGCAGCCGACGGCGACGCCGGTGGTGACCGCCAGCAGCATGGCCACCCAGGGGTTGGGTGGTGCGCCGACCAACAGCAGCACCGCGCCCAGCGCGGCGCCCGCCGCCCCCGGCCAGACCCTGACCCAGGCGGCCAGCGCCGCACAGATCAGCAGGCCCACGATGAAGATCACGAAGACGAACCCGCCCATGGCGCCGAGCAGGTTGCCCTGGCTGACCATCTGCAGCGCCATCAGCGCCGCCGCGAGGCCGGACGCCGTGCCCGCGGCGAGGTCGATCTCGCCGGTGAGCAGCACGAACACCAGGCCCATCGCGATGATGGTCCGCCCGGCACCCTGCTGGAGCAGGTTCGCCAGGTTGAGCAGGCTCGGGAAGGTGCCGCCCTGGTCCAGGGCGGTGAACAGGACGAACAGCGCCGCCAGGCCGAGCAGCGCGGGCAGCACGCCGAGCTCGCCGCTGCGCAGCCCCTGCACGTAGCCGCGCAGCGCCTCGGACGTGGTCCGGGCCGTGGTGTCGATGCCGAAGTCGGCGGACCGGTTGCCCGGGTTCGCCCTCTCGGCGGCGGACTTCTCCGGTGCTGTCATGATGCCGCCTCCGCGGTGGGGAGTGCCTCGGCGGTCACTGGACCACCTTCTCCGGACGCGCGAGCCCGAGGTCGCCGGACCGGCCCGCGGTGATGAGCTCGACGACCTGGCCGTGCGTGACGTCGCGGGTCGGCACCTCGGCCACCATCCGGCCGAGGTAGAGCGTGGCGATGCGGTCGGCGACCTCGAACACGTCCGCCATGTTGTGGCTGATCAGGACCACGCCGATGCCCTGCTCGGCGAGCCTGCGCACGAGGTCGAGCACCTGCCGGGTCTGCGCCACGCCCAGGGCCGCGGTGGGCTCGTCGAGCAGGACGACCCGAGAGTCCCAGAGCACCGCCTTGGCGATCGCGACGGTCTGCCGCTGACCGCCGGACAACGAGGCGACCGGGGTGCGGACGCTCGTGACGGTCCGGACGCTGAGCGAGGCCAGCGTGCGGCGGGCCGCCTGCTCCATGTCCGCCTCGTCGAGCAGCCACGGCTTGCCGCGCTCCCGGCCGAGGAACATGTTCTGGACGATGTCGAGGTTGTCGGCCAGCGCGAGGTCCTGGTAGACGACCTCGATCCCGAGCTTCGACGCGTCCGCGGGCGAGCCGAGCGTGGCGGGGGTGCCGTCGAAGACGATCTCGCCGCCGTCGATCGGGTGGATCCCGGCGACGCACTTGACCAGCGTCGACTTGCCCGCGCCGTTGTCGCCGACGAGCGCGGTGACCTCACCCGCGCGCACGGTGAGGTCGACGTCGTGCAGCACCTGCACCGCGCCGAAGCTCTTCGACACGCCGCGGAGCTGGAGGATGGGTTCGGACATGGGCCCTCCACGGGCGGACGCACGGCCGGAGGAGAGGAGTCGACGGTCGACTCCGCGAGCTCCGTCTCCGCGGCCGTGCGTCCTGGCTGGGTTACTTGATGCCGGCGGCGGTGCAGGCGGCCTGCGTCTCGGCCACGCAGATGTCGCTCGCCTTGACGTAGCCCGCGTCTGTGACCACCTTCACGTTGTCCTTGGTGATCAGCTGCGGGGTGAGCAGCACGGACTTGACCTGCCGGTTGCCCTTCGGGTCGGCCACCGTCTGGGTCGCGGTGGCGTCCGCCGTGGCGGTGTCGCCCTTGGCCAGCGCCGCGGCGAGCTTCGCCGTGGCGTCCGCCTCCTCCTGGATCGGCTTGAACACCGTCATGTACTGGTCGCCGCGCAGGATGGCCTGCAGGCCGTCCGCCGTGGCGTCCTGGCCGGTGACCGCGACCTTGCCGTTGAGGCCGTACTTCGTCAGCACCGTGACGACGGCGCCCGCCAGCCCGTCGTTCGCCGCGACGACGCCGTTCACCTGGCCGCCGTTGGAGGTCAGGATCTGCTCGAAGGTGGTGCCGCCCACCTGGTTGTCCCACTTGTCGATCGGCTGGCTCCGCACGAGCTTGAGCGCACCCGAGTCGTACATCGGCTTCAGCACGGTCTGCTGGCCGTTGTAGAACAGCGTGGCGTTGTTGTCGGTCGGGGCGCCCTCGATCTCGATGACCTGCGCGCCCTGCTGGCCCTGCAGCGCCTGGGCCAGGCCCTGGCCCTGCAGCGCGCCGACCTTCTCGTTGTCGAAGCTGACGTAGTAGTCGCTGGTGCCGCCGAGGTTGAGCCGGTCGTAGTCGATGACCGGGATGCCCTGGGCCTTCGCCTTCGCCGCGACGGCCGAGCCGCCGTCGGAGCTGATCGAGGCGATGACCAGCACCTTGACCCCGGACGAGATCATCCCGTCGGCCAGGGTGGAGAACTTCTGCTCGTCGCCCTGCGCGTTCTGGATGTCCGGGTCGAGCCCGGCCGCGCGCATGGCCTTGTCGAGCATGGGCTTGTCGAAGCCCTCCCAGCGCGCCGAGCTGTCGGTCTCGGGGAGGATGACCCCCACCTTGACCCCGCCGCTGCTCGGCGCGGCGCTCTCGCCGCCCGAGCCCGAGCCGCCCGAGCTGTTCGCCCCACACGCGGTGAGGCTCAGGGCGAGGCCCAGACCCAGCGCGACCGCTGTCTTCCGTAAACGCATCCCGCACTCCCACGTCGCTGTGGATCCGGCGCGGTGTCGCGCCGGATGAATGTTGTGGGCGACAACGTATGCGGCGATTCGGTGTGAGGTGAAGCATTCTGGATCGTGAAAGTTCCCGGACGATCATCACGATTCGGTCACGGGTCGCGTGATTTGTTGTTCGGACATCACCACGGCCGCCCGGCGGCACCCCCGTCCCGCCCGGACCGGAGCAGTCCGGACACCGCCGAACGTCCGCGCGCCGGGCGGGTGAGACCTCGCCCACGCCGACCGACGACGATCGGCGTCGATCGGCATCGTCGCTCGGCGTGACCTGACCGCAGGGAGTGGGCCGGACGGGGCGGCGACGGGCCGGACACGAGGCGTCACCCGGCGCACACGGCCGCTCCCGGGGACGGCCCGCGACGACTCTCCACCCGCCCGGGTGATCTTCACTCGACCGCGTCGACAGTCCTCACTCTGCGTCACCCCTCCGAGTGGTGACGCTGCGTGACCCCGATGGCGCCGGCGGGGTCTCCGGCGGCGTGTCCCCGTCCCGCGAGCGGAGCAGCACCGCGCCGACCACCAGGGCGATCCCGACGGCCTCGGCCACCCCCGGGAGCTGCCCGAGCACCACCACCCCGATCACCGTGGCGGTGGCCGGGAGCAGCGCGAGGAGCACCGCGAACCGCGCCTGCCCGACCCGGCGCAGCACGACCTGGTCCAGGCCGTAGGGGACGATGCTCGACAGCAGCCCGACGCCCAGGACCAGCACCAGCACGCGCGGCTCGGCCAGCGGCGCGAGTGCCGACCAGCCGTCCCGGACCACCGGCGGGACCAGCAGCGGGGAGCACAGCAGCCCGGCCACGGCGAACCCGACGGCCATATCGTCGATGCCGCTGCCGCCGCGCGCGACCCGTTTCCCGAGCACGATGTAGGCCGCCCACAGCGCCGCCGCCGCGAGTGCCCAGACCACCCCCGACGGGCTGCCCGACCAGCGGACGTCCGCGATGAGGGCCACCCCGCCCGCGGCCAGCACGACCGCCCCGACGTCTCGCGGGCGGCGGCTCAGCGCGGCCGCCACGGCGACCGGGCCGCAGAACTCCAGCGCGACCGTCGTCCCGAGCGGCAGGCGCGCGATGGCCTCGTAGAACGCCGCGTTCATCAGTGCCGTCGCCACCCCGAACGGGACGCTCCGGCGGAGCCGGCCGCTACTCCACGCGACCCTTCCGGGCCGTACGACCAGAAGGAGCAACAGCCCCGCGGCCAAGATCCGTAACACCGCCACCGCGGACGGCGACAACCGGTCGAACAGTCCGACCGCGAGGGCCGCCCCGACGTACATCGAGACGCCCCCGACGACGAAGAGGACCGGAGCCGGGACCCGGCTCCCGAACCCCTTCGACGACGCCACTACCATGCTTGCACTCCGTAGTCGGCAGGACCCGACTGTTTACACACGACACCTTGCGGTGTCACCACAGGCACCGCATCATTCACTCGTAGTCAACTGAATCAAGTGTTCGTCACCGGACCGCCACCGGGTCGACCTTCCGCCGACGGATTCCCGTCGAAACGTGATTGTCGTCGCGACACGGGCCGGGAACACATGCAGGGGTGTCGAACGTCTGCAAGAGTGGACGCACCGCGTGAGCGGTCGTCACAGCAAGCCGCACCGGGGGACCGGTGCGGAGACGGAGGGAGACCGCTATGCAGCCCGGAACCCTGACCCGGCCCGAGTTGACCCTCGCCGACCGCTGTGACCGCTGCGGAGCGGCCGCAAAGGTTCGTGCCGTACTGCCGTCCGGCGGCGAGCTTCTGTTCTGCGGGCACCACGCCCGAGCCCACGCGGACAAGCTGCGTGAGCTCGAGGTGGACGTCCAGCAGGGCGAATGATGGGCGCCGGCCACTCCCCTGGCCGGTCTGAGTAGCGTCGTCGGAAGGGCGGGCACCTACGGGTGCCCGCCCTTCCGTGTGTCGGGAGTCGTTCAGCGCCAGCTGCGGATGGTCGCGATGCGCTCCTCGAGCTGCTCGATGGTCGCCATGGCCGTCGGCGGGCCGCCGCACTGCCTGCGCAGCTCGTTGTGGATCATGCCGTGGGGCTTGTTCGTGCGGTGGTTCTGCAGGGCGACCAGCGAGTTCAGCTCCTTGCGGAGCTTCTGGATCTGCTCGCGCACCGAGAGGCCGCGCTGCGGCTCGGGGGCGGGCGGGGGCGGGGTGGCGCGCGCGGCGGCCCCCGAGCGCGGAGAGCCGCGGTCCACCCAGTCCTGCTGGCGCTGCTGCAGCAGCGAACGGACCTGGTCGGCGTCGAGGAGGCCGGGCAGGCCGATGTAGTCCTCCTCGTCCGCGGAGAACGAGGCGCCGTCGAAGATGAGCTGGTCCAGCTCGGCGTCGGCGTGCAGGGCGGTGAACGACTTCTCGTCCTCCCCCGGCTCGTCCTGCTGCCGGTTGGCGAGCATCAGCTCCTGGTCGTTCCACTCCTCCTTGGGCCGGTGCGGGGCCCCGAGGACGTGGTCGCGCTGCGCCTCCAGCTCCGACGCCAGACCCAGCAGCACGGGCACCGACGGCACGAACACCGACGCCGTCTCACCCTGGCCCCGCGACCGCACGAACCGGCCGATGGCCTGGGCGAAGAACAGCGGGGTCGACGCGGACGTCGCGTAGACGCCGACGGCGAGCCGCGGCACGTCGACGCCCTCGGACACCATCCGGACCGCCACCATCCAGCGCTCCTGCGAGCGGGAGAAGGCGTCGATCCGCTCCGACGACCCCGTCTCGTCGGACAGGATCAGCGCCGGACGGGTGCCGGTGATCTTCTCCAGCAACGCCGCGTAGGCCCGGGCGGTCGTCTGGTCGGTCGCGATGACGAGCCCGCCCGCGTCCGACATGCCGCCGTTGCGGTGCGCGGTCAGCCGCTTGTCCGCGGCGGCGAGCACCGAGGGCATCCACTCCCCCGCCGGGTCCAGCGCGGTGCGCCAGGCCATGCCCGTCTGTTCCTTCGTCATCGGCTCGCCGAGCCGCGCGGTGATCTCCTCGCCCGCGCTGGTCCGCCAGCTGGAGGTCCCGGAGTAGGCCAGGAAGACCACCGGCCGCACGACGTTGTCGCCGAGCGCGTCCGCGTAGCCGTAGGAGTGGTCGGACCGCGAGCGCAGGGCGCCCTCGGCGTCCCGCTCGTACTCGACGAACGGGATCGGGTTGTCGTCGGACCGGAACGGCGTACCGGTCAGGGCGAGCCTGCGCTCCGCCGGCTCGAACGCCAGCTGGACGCCCTCGCCCCACGACTTCGCGTCTCCCGCGTGGTGGATCTCGTCGAGGATCACCAGGGTCCGGCGGTTCTCGGTGCGCGCCCGGTGCCGGGCCGGGTGGGTGGCCACACCGGCGTAGGTGATCGCGATCCCGTGGTAGTCCCGGGAGGTGCCGCCGAAGGAGGTGCGGAAGTCCGGGTCGAGCGCGATCCCCACGGCCGCCGCGGCCGCCGCCCACTGGTACTTCAGGTGCTCCGTCGGCGTGACGACCGTGATCGCCTCGATCGTCCGGTCCGCCAGCAGCTCGGCGGCCACCCGCAGGGCGAACGTGGTCTTGCCCGCGCCCGGGGTCGCGACCGTCAGGAAGTCCTGGGGCTTCGCCGCCAGGTAGCGGGCCAGCGCCGAGCGCTGCCAGGCACGCAGGGGACGAGAGGCCGGGGAGAGCCCCTGAACCGGTACGGATTCCGTCTGCGACACACGTCTCCCTGTTCTGCCGAGCGTCCTCAGGGCCGCCGATCAGGGTATCCGCCGCAGCCGACCGGCCCGTGCCCGGGACTCCCCGCCGGCGCCCCGCGTGACGGCCGCCACGGGGGCGGTCGTCGCGACCCGGCCGGGGAGCCGGTACACCTGTCGGATGCCGCCTGCGCACTCCCCGACAGACGGAGCCGGGACGAGCCCCGGGAACGCCGCCGACCCCGCCGACCCCGCCCCCGACGCCGCTGGCGCTGCCGCTGAGCCTTCCGCCGGCGTCTCCGCCGCGGATGCCGCGCTGGCGCTCGACGCCCTCCTCCTCGAGGCCGCCCGCGGCCCGCGCGCCCGGCTGCTGCCCGTCGGGCCCGCCGCGCGGCTCGCGCTCGGGGTGCTGCGCAACCCGGCCGCCGCCGGGACGGCCGCGGGCCGGACCGTCGGCCTGCTCGCCGAGCTCGGCCGGATCGGGATCGGCGCCGATCTTGCAGGCGCCGAGGATCGCGGTCGGGTGGACGGGTTGCTCGGCCGCCTGCGGCGCGCGCACCGGGCGAGCCGGTCGGCCGCCCTGGACCTCGTCGACGACCTGGCCCGCGACCGCGCCGACGCCGACCGGCTGCGCTTCGCCGTCGACAGGCTGGCGGAGCTGACCGTCCCCGGCGCGCACCCGCTGCTGGACCCGGACACGCTGCGGTCCGAACCGCGGGCCGCCGTGCGGAGCACCGCGGACGCGGCCCGGCTCCTCCTCGAGGAGTGGGGCGGTGCGCTCGGCGCCGTCCTGGGGGCCGCCCCGGGCACCACCCGCCGCGCCGGCCCGGTAGCCGCACCGGCGGCCGGCCCGGGCACCGCCCTGGGCACGGGGCCGGGCGCGGCCCTGAGCGGCCTGGGCCTCACCCGCCGCGCAGCACCGCGGCTGCCCGGCGGCGGTGCGCGCCTCGAGCCGGGGATCGAGACGGCGACCGCGCCCGGCGCCGTCGTGCTGCGGACGCCGGTGTTCGAGCTGATCCACCACCTGCCCACGACCGAGCAGGTCGCCGAGGTCCCGGTGCTCGTGGTGCCGCCCTTCGCGAACTCGTACGCGCTGGTCGACCTGGCGCCGGACCGGAGCCTGGTCCGCACACTCGTCGCGGCCGGCCACCAGGTCCTCACCCTGTCGTGGCACCCGGTCCAGGACCCGTCCCACGGGCTGGACGCCGCCGCGGCGGCACTGGTCGAGGCCCTCGGCGCGGTCGAGCGGATCTGCCGCAGCGAGCGCACCGTCCTGCTCGGTGTGGCCGGCGGGGGCCTGCTGGCGGCCGTGACCACGGCGGTGCTCGCGCGTCCGGAGCGGGTGGCGGGGCTGGTCCTCGCCGGGACCGCACTGGAGGGTGGGCGGGACCGCCCCGGGCCGGGTGCGGGGCTGCCGGTCGACGAGGCCTCGGTGCGGTCCGCGGTCGCCGCCGTCGCGCGGGCGGGCGCGCTCGACGGGCGCACGCTCGCCGAGGTACACGCCCTGCTCGACCCCGCCGCCCTGATCCGCCCCGCCTGGGAGCGCCGGGATCGGGCGACCGAGCGGGCGGGCCCCGAGCACACGGAGGCCGCATCCGCGGGCACCGCGGGCGCCGCATCCGCGGGCACCGCGGGCGCCGCATCCGCGAGCACCGCGCGCGCCGCATCCGCGAGCACCGCGCGCGCCGTGTCCGCGGGCACCGCGGGGGCCGCGCCGGACCCGCTGCGGGCGTGGAACCTGGCCGCACGGGACGTGCCCGCCGCGCTGTACCGCGACCTGGTGGAGGCGGCGCTGTCCGGGGCGCTCACCCGCCCCGGCGGTCTGACGGTGCTCGGCGAGCCGGTCGACCTCGCCGCCGTGGCGCCGGACGCCTACGTCGTCACCGGTGCCACCGACCTGGTGGGCGGCTGGCGGTCGGCCTACCGCACCACGCAGCTGCTCGGCGCGAAGAGCAGGTTCGTGCTGGTGCCCGGGAGCACGGCCGCCGCGGTCGGCTACGGGTCCGCCGAGCTGCGGGCGGCCGACGGCCCGGTCTCGCCGGGCAACCCCGCCGATCCCGAACGGTGGCGCGCACACGCCCACCGAGAGCCGCGGTCGTGGTGGGACGACCTCGTCGACTGGCTGGCCGACCGCGGCGGCGACACCGTCGACGCACCACCGGAGCTTGGCGGCGGCCGCGGCCTGCACCCGATCCACCCCGCGCCGGGCACCTACCTCGCGCGGTAACCGGCCGCTCGCCCGACCCGGCCCCCTGCCCGAGCGTCACGGGAGCGCGACCACCTCAACGCTCCCGTCACCTTCACCGAGCAAGATCCTTCCCAGCGTCACGCGAGCGCACTCACCCGCGCGCTCCCGTCACCCCCGACCCGATCCGCCCGACCGTCCCGCCGGCACCGCAGCGCCGCCGCAGTGCCACCGCGCGGCACGCCCCCTACGGCACCACCGTCACCGGCCAGCGGCCGATCTTGACCACGCGCATCGCGACCGAGCCGAAGAGCTTGTGGCCTGCCTGGACGCTCGCGCCCACCAGGATCGCGTCCGCCCGCTCCCGCTCGGCGATGTGCACCAGGGCGTTCACGGGGTCGCCCGACACGACCTCGAACACGGCCGCCACGCCGTACTCGCGGGACAGGCCGTCGACCGTGGTGCGCAGCTCGGCGACCAGCGTGTCCGTGGACTCGTCGACCACCGCGGACGCGGCGAGCGGGACGGCGGTCGCGAAGGCGAGCGACGGGATCTGGTCGGCGTAGACCGCGAGCACCCGTCCGCCCTGCCGCCGCGCCTGCCCGACGGCGTAGTGCAGGGCCCGGTACGCGGTCTCCGACCCGTCCACGCCGACGACCACCGACCGCGGCCCGTCCGCCCCGTACTCGAAGCTCATCGCTCCCCCTCACCACGCGAGCCCGGCGCCTCGGCCCGGCACTGCACCGTCACCGACGCCATCACCAGCACCGACCGCGCGCTCACGACCGGATCTCCGAGGGCTCCACGGCACCCTCGCCGACCGCGACCTCCTCGGCCATGTCCACCTCGGTCTCCCCGCGGTCGGCCCGCTCGAGGTCGCGGTGCACGGTGGTCAGCAGGGCGAGCCCGCCCAGCACCACCACAGCGGCGATCCAGAACGGCAGGTGCACGTTCACCGCCGCGGCCAGCAGTCCCGCGGCGAACGGGGCGAGCCCGCCGCCGATGAACCGGACGAAGCCGTAGGTGGCGCTGGCGACCGGGCGCGGGACCGGCGAGATGCTCATGACCGCCGTCGTGACGAGGGTGTTGTTGAGCCCGACGAAGGCGCCGGAGAGGACCGTCGCGACGATCACCGTGGGCACCGACCCGGAGAACGTGCCGATCACGGCGAGGATCAGCGCGACCCCCACCAGCGAGCCGTAGAGCGTGCGTGCGGTGCCGAAGCGGTTCTTCAACCAGGTGGCGCCGAACACCGCGAACAGCGCGACGAGGATGCCCCAGGCGAAGAACACCGCACCCAGGCGCAGCGCCGAGAGGTTCATCAGGAAGGGGGCGTAGCCGAGCAGGGTGAAGAAGCCCCAGTTGTAGAGGAGCCCGACCAGGCTCGTGGTGCGCAGGCTGCGGTGCCGCAACGCGGTGAGCGGTTCCGAGAGCCTGCTCGGCTGTGTCGGCGGGGTCTTCTCGACGAACACCACGGTGGCCACCAGGGCGATCAGCATCAGCACCGCGACCCCGAAGAAGGGGCCCCGCCAGGAGAGGTTGCCGAGCAGCCCACCGAGCAGCGGACCGGAGGCGATCCCCACGCCCAACGCCGTCTCGTACAGCACGATCGCGCCGGCGAACCCGCCGCTCGCGGAGCCGACGATCACGGCGAGCGAGGTCGCGATGAACAGGGCGTTCCCGAGGCCCCACCCGGCCCGGAAGCCGACGATGCCGCCGATGCCGCCCGCGGCCCCCGCCGCCGCGGCGAAGATCACGATGAGCACGAGCCCGGCGATCAGGGTGCGTTTGGGGCCGATCCGGCTGGACACCCAGCCGGTCACCAGCATGGCGAGCGCGGTGACCACCAGGTAGCTGGTGAACAGCAGCTCGACCTGGGCGTGGCTCGCCTGCAGCTGGTCGGCGAGCGCGGGCAGGATCGGGTCGACCAGCCCGATGCCCATGAACGAGATGACGCACGCGAAGGCGA
Organism: Pseudonocardia oroxyli; assembly: GCF_900102195.1. GTDB lineage: Bacteria > Actinomycetota > Actinomycetes > Mycobacteriales > Pseudonocardiaceae > Pseudonocardia > Pseudonocardia oroxyli. Next base: position 54,402 of record NZ_FNBE01000017.1, on the reverse strand, counting down.
CCGCCCACACGGCCCGGGGCTGGCGGAACGGGCTCTCGGTACTGCTCACAGTGCTCACAGGGGCTTCCCCTCGGACTCGATGAGGGCGGCCAGGGCGCGCGTCGCGGCGAGCAGCGCGCGTCGGTCGTCGTCGGACAGGGTGGTGATCCGGTCGGCCACGAACGCCGCGCGGGCGGCGTGCCGCTCGGCGACGTAGGCGCGGCCCGCGCGGGTGGCGGAGACGAGCACGGCGCGGCCGTCGGTGGGGTCCGGGGACCGGGCCACCAGGCCCGCGGACTCCAGACGCCCGACGATCCCGGTCATGCCCGGCTGCGAGGTGCGCTCCAGTGCGGTCAGCACGCTGATCCGCCGCGGGCCGCCCCGGTCCAGCTCGTCGAGGACCGAGAGGGCGACGGTGTTCCACTCCGCCTCCCGCGCCGAGCGCCGCAGCCAGCTCACGGTGCGTTCGAGCACGTCGGCGAGCTCGGCGACGTCGTTCACGGCCGTCCGGTTCACGAGGACCATTACATCACACAACTATATAACTGAGCGATGTGATGTCGGGCAGCCTGTTCGAACATGAGTTCGAGCGTCATCCTGGGGCGGTGACCGCACCGACTCCGGAGCCCGCCGACTCCACCCCCGAGGCCCCCGTCGTCGAAGCCCCCACCGACCAGACCCCCACCGACCAGGCCCCCAGCGACGCGCCCGGGGAGCCCGCCCCGCGCAAGCGCGGCCGACCCAAGGGCTCCACCGCCAAGACCACCCGCGTGGTCGAGCTGACCCTGACCGTCAGCGGCGCGGTCGACGGCGAGTGGCAGGCCGAGCTCAAGCGCGGCGCGACCTGGCTGGCCCGCGGCCTGCCGGTGTCCGCGGGCGCGGTGCTCAAGGCCGCCGCCGAGCTGCACCCGGAGATCTCCGGCCCGATCGACGAGGTGATCGCCGAGGCGCGGGCCACGCGCGAGGCCAAGGTCGCCGAGCTGGAAGCCCAGCTCGAGCAGGCCCGGAAGGCGCTCGCCGAGCTGGAATGAGCGCCATCGACCCGAACGACCTGGCGACCGCGCTGAAGGTGCTCGCGCAGGTCGACGAGCTGGACCCCGAGCACCCCGACGCCGTCGCGGTCCGGCGCGCCACGGCCCGGGTGTGGAAGTCGGTGAAGCAGCGCCGCAAGAGCGCCCGCCGCAAGGCGGTCACCGACGCCGACAACGCCGTGTTCGCCGCCACCGCCACGGCCGCCCCCGGCCGGATGGACGACGAGACGGCGGGCATCCCGCTGGCGTCCACCACCCCCGGCGCGGTCGCGGGGACGCTGCGGCGCGCCCGTTCCTGCTACATGTGCAAGCAGCGCTACACCGTGGTGGACGCCTTCCACCACAACCTCTGTCCGTCGTGCGCCGCGTTCAACCGGGCCCGGCGGGACGTGCGGACGGACCTGCGGGGGCGTCGCGCCCTGCTGACCGGCGGCCGGGCCAAGATCGGGATGTACATCGCGCTGCGGCTGCTGCGGGACGGCGCGCACCTCACGATCACCACCCGGTTCCCACACGACGCGGTGCGCCGCTTCACCGCGGTCGAGGACTCGGCGGACTGGCTGCACCGGCTCCGGGTCGTCGGCATCGACCTGCGCGACCCCGCGCAGGTCGCGGCGCTGGCCGACGACGTCGCGGGGCAGGGCCCGCTCGACGTCCTGATCAACAACGCGGCCCAGACCGTGCGCCGCGCGCCCGGCTCCTACGCCGCGCTCGCCGAGGCCGAGGACACGCCGCTCCCGGCCGACACGGTGCCGGACGTGCTGGTCTTCTCCCACGCGAGCGACGCGCACCCGGCCGCCCTCGCGGGCGCGGTCCCGACGCTGGGCGCGGTGGTGGAGACCGCCGAGGGCGGGTCGAAGGCCGCCGACCGGCTCGCCGAGCTGGCGATGACCGCCCGCAGCGCCTCCCCCGAGCGGATCGAGGCGGGCATCGCGGTCGACGCGGGCGGGCTGCTGCCGGACACGGCCCGGGTCAACAGCTGGGTCGCGAACGTCGAGGGCGTCGACCCACTGGAGCTGCTCGAGGTGCAGCTGTGCAACCAGACGGCGCCGTTCATCCTGGTCTCCCGGCTGCGGTCCGCGTTGGCCGCGGGCGCCGCCGCGCACGGCCGGTCGTACGTGGTCAACGTCAGCGCGATGGAGGGGGTGTTCGGTCGCGGGTACAAGGCACCCGGGCACCCGCACACGAACATGGCCAAGGCCGCCCTGAACATGCTCACCCGCACCTCGGCGCAGGAGATGTTCGACACCGACCGCATCCTGATGACCGCGGTGGACACCGGCTGGATCACCGACGAACGCCCCCACCACCAGAAGCTGCGGTTGGCGGAGGAGGGCTTCCACGCCCCGCTGGACCTGGTCGACGGCGCCGCCCGCGTCTACGACCCGGTCGTGCGCGGCGAGGCGGGCGAGGACCTCTACGGCGTCTTCCTGAAGGACTACGCGATCGCGAACTGGTAGGGCTGTGGACAACGGCGGAGGGGTGTCCGCGACTGTCGGAGGCCCCCGTTAGGTTCCAGCACGTGCTCCACATCCACCGCGCCGAACGAGCGGACACGCTCGCCACCGCCCTCGCCGAGGTCCTCGGCGAGCCCGGGGGCGACCCGTTCGCGCCCGTGGTCGTCGCGGTGCCCGAGCGCGGCGTGGAGCGGTGGCTCCAACAGCGCCTGTCCCTGCGCCTCGGCACCGGGGCGGGTGCGGACGGCGTGTGTGCGAACGTCGTCTTCCCCTCCCCCGGCCAGCTCCTCGCCGAGGCGGTGGACGCGGCCACCGGGACGGACCCGGACACCGATCCCTGGGACCCCCGCCGCGCGGTCTGGCCGCTCCTGGAGGAGGTCCGGGCGGCCGTCGCGGACCCCGGGTCGACCTTCGCGGCGCTGGCCGCGCACCTGCGCCACAGCGGGGAGACCCGCACCTACGCCGTGGCCCGCAGGCTCTCGGACCTGTTCGCGAGCTACGCGGTCCACCGCCCGGACATGCTCCGCGCCTGGCACGGCGGGAACCCGCAGGACACCCCGCCCGACCTGCGCTGGCAGGTCGAGCTCTGGCGCAGGCTGCGCGCCCGGATCGGCGAACCGGGCCCCGCCGAACGGCTCGCCGCGGCCGAGGCGGTCCTGCGGGCCGATCCGTCGCGCGTCGAGCTCCCCGAGTCGGTGAGCGTGTTCGGGCCCACCCGGCTCGCCGCCGAGCACCTCGCGGTCCTGGAGGCCCTGGCCGCCCACCGCGCGGTGCACCTCTGGTTGCCCCATCCCTCGCCCGCGCTGTGGGAGACGCTGACGGGCCGGGAGCCCGCCCTGCTCCGCGAGCAGGACGGGTCCGCGGCCGCCGTCGGCAATCCCCTCCTGCGCTCGCTGGGGCGAGACGTTCGCGAGCTGCAGCTGCGGCTCCCGGCGGCGCAGGATCACTACCACCCCGGCGCGCCCACCCCGCGGACGCTGCTCGGCAGGCTGCAGGAGGCGCTGCGCACGGACCGGGCCCCCGGCGGGGAGCTCCCCCTCCTGGACCCCGCGGACCGCAGCGTCGCGGTCCACGCCTGCCACGGCCCGGACCGCCAGGTCGAGGTGCTGCGCGAGATCGTGCTGGGCCTGCTGGCCGCGGACCCGACCCTCGAGCCGCGAGACGTCATCGTCATGTGCCCGGACATCGAGGCGTTCGCCCCGCTGATCTCGGCCTCGTTCGGCCTGGCCGCCGAGGACGAGGAGGAGGCCCACCCCGGCCACCGGCTGCGCGTCCGGCTCGCCGACCGCGCCCTGCGGCAGGCGAACCCGCTGCTGGGCACGGCGTCGGCGCTGCTGGAGCTGGCCGACTCGCGGGTCGCGGCCTCCCAGGTGCTGGACCTGGTCGGCTCCGGCCCGGTCCGCCGCCGCTTCCGCCTGGACGACGACGCGGTGGACCGGATCGGCGAGCTCGTCGCGCTGTCCGGCGTCCGCTGGGGGCTCGACGGCGAGCACCGCCGCCCCTTCCGGCTCGACGGGTTCCCGCAGAACACCTGGGCGGCCGGGCTGGACCGGATGCTGCTCGGCGTCGCGATGGCCGAGCGCCCGGGCGAGCAGGGCTGGCTGGGCACCGCGCTCCCGCTGGACGACGTGGACTCCTCGGACGTCGACCTGGTCGGGTCGCTCGCCGAGATCCTCGACCGGCTCGCCGCCGTCCTCGGCGCGCTGGCCGGGCCGCAGCCGCTCACCGCGTGGGTGGCCGCGCTGCAGGAGGGGCTGTCGGCGCTCACCGCCACCACGGCGTCGGACGCCTGGCAGGACACCCAGGCCCGCGCCGAGCTGGCGGACGTGGTGCGGTCGGCGGGCCCGCAGGCCGAGACCGTCCCGCTGTCGCTGTCCGACGTCCGGGGCCTGCTCGCCGACCGCCTGCGCGGCAGGCCGAGCCGGGCGAACTTCCGCACCGGCACGCTGACCGTCGCCACCCTGGTGCCGATGCGCTCGGTCCCCCACCGGGTCGTCTGCCTGCTGGGGGTGGACGACGGGGTGTTCCCGCGCACCGGCGCCCCGGACGGGGACGACGTGCTGGCCAGGGCGCCGCGGATCGGGGAGCGGGACCCGCGCGCCGAGGACCGCCAGCTGCTGCTCGACGCGATCACCGCGGCGACCGAGCACCTCGTGGTGGTGCACTCGGGGATGAACGAGCGGACCGGTGCGCCCCGCCCGCCCGCGGTGCCGATCGGCGAGCTGCTCGACGCCGTGGACGAGACCGTGCGGGTGGTCGGCGGCAAGGCGAGCGAGGCGATCACCCACCGCCATCCGTTGCAGCCCTTCGACCCCCGCAACTTCGCCCTGCCCGAGCCGTTCAGCTTCGACCGCACCGCCCTCGCGGGCGCCCGCGCCTCCCAGGGCGAGCGGCGTCCGGTCCCGCCGTTCCTGTCGGGGCCGCTCACCCCGCCCGCGGAGACCGACACCGTGGAGCTGGACGACCTCGTCCGGTTCCTCGACCACCCGATGAAGGCCTTCCTGCGCCAGCGGGTGGGCATGGTCCCGCGGTCGGAGGACACCGAACCCGGGGACGCGCTGCCCGTGGCGCTCAACGGTCTGGAGGAGTGGGCCGTCGGCGACCGGATGCTGCGCGACCGGCTCGCGGGTGCGGGGCCGCAGCACACCGCGGCGGCCGAGTGGCGGCGCGGCGACCTGCCGCCGGGCGCGCTCGGCGGCGCCGTGCTGGAGAAGGTCGACCGGGCGGTGGAACCGCTGGTGGAGGCCAGTCGCGAGCTGCGCGTCGGGGAGCCCGCGTCGCTGGACGTCGCGGCGCCGCTGCCCTCGGGTGTCCGGGTGGTGGGCACGGTCGCCGGGATCCACGACCACACGCTGGTCACCGTCGTGTACTCGCGGCTGGCGGCGAAGCACCGCCTGCAGGCCTGGGCGCGGCTGCTGGCGCTCACCGTGACCCGGCCCGGCGTCCCGTGGCGGGCGGTCACCCTGGGGCGCGGGCGCGGCGGCACGGCGCGGGCCGTCGTGGGTCCGGTGGGGGTCGAGGAGGCCCGGGCGGCGTTGACCGATCTCGCCGCGGTGCACCGCGAGGGGCTGCGCGAGCCGCTGCCGCTGTCCATGCCCTGCGCGCTGGCGTACGCGAAGGCACGCAGGCTGGGCACCGCCGTCGCGGACGCGGAGGCCGCCGCGGAGGGCGAGTGGCGGTTCGAGAAGGAGGACGAGTCGATCATCGCGGTCCTGGGGCCCGACCCGGAGTTCCGGGCGCTGCTCGCGCAGCGCGAGGGGGCGCAGTCGCGGTTCGGCACGCTGGCCGAGCGGATCTGGCGGCCCCTGCTCGACACCGAGCACCTGGAGGTCCTGTGACCCAGGTGCTCCCCACCCACCCGCAGTTCGCGGTCGACGGTGACCTGCCCGTGGGCACCACCGTGCTGGAGGCGAGCGCGGGCACCGGCAAGACGTACACGATCGCCGCGCTGGCCACCCGGTACGTGGCCGACGGGGTCCCCCTGTCGCGCCTGATGCTGGTCACCTTCGGCCGGGAGGCCACCCAGGAGCTGCGCGAACGGGTCCGGGAGCGGCTCGCGGCGACCGAGCGCGGGCTGGCCAGCGGGGTGCTCACGGACGATCCGGTGATCACGCTGCTGCAGAAGGGCGACGTGGAGGCGGCCCGGGCGAACCTGCGCGCCGCCCTCGCCGAGTTCGACGCGGCCACCATCGCGACCACCCACCAGTTCTGCCAGCAGATGCTGGCCGGGCTCGGGGTGGCCGGGGACAGCGATCCGGACGCGGAGTTCGTCGAGCACACGGACGACCTGGTCACCGAGGTCGTGGACGACTTCTACGTGCGCAAGTACGCCGCCCGCGGGGCCGGGTCGCCGCTGTTCGGCCGGGACGAGGCCCTCGCCCTGGCCCGGCGCGCCGTCGGGGACCCGCAGGCCCGGCTCGAGCCCGCGGACGCCGCCCCGGAGTCGGTCGCGCAGGTGCGGCAGGGGTTCGCGAAGGCCGTCCGCGCCGAGGTGGACCGCCGCAAGCGCGCCCGCAGGCTCTTCAGCTACGACGACATGCTCACCCGCCTCGCGGACGCGCTGCGGGACCCGGTGCGCGGCGAGGCCGCGCGGGCGCGGTTGGCGGCCCGCTACGACGTGGTGCTCGTCGACGAGTTCCAGGACACCGACCCGATCCAGTGGGAGATCCTCGAACGGTCCTTCCACGGCCAGGTCACGCTCGTGCTCATCGGGGACCCCAAGCAGGCGATCTACGCGTTCCGGGGGGCGGACGTGGTGTCCTACCTGCAGGCGGTCCGGGAGGGCTCGGTCCGCACGCTCGGCCGGAACTTCCGCACCGACGAGGCCCTGCTGGACGCGCTCGACGGGGTGTTCGGCTCGGCCTCCGGCGAGGGGGTGGCGCTGGGCAGCGACCAGATCGTCGTGCGGCGGGTCGAGGCCCACCACACGGCGCGGCGGTTCGCCGTCCCGAGCGGTGCGCACTCGGACGAGCCGTTCCGGCTGCGCGTCGTGGACCGGGACCGGATCGGCCCGCTGACCGGCCGCAGGCTGGGCCGGGCGGCGAAGGCCCGCGAGGTCGTCGCCGAGGACGTCGCGCGAGACGTCGCGGCCCTGCTCGCCTCGGGTGCCACCGTCGAGGACCGGCCGCTGCACGCCGGGGACGTGGCGGTGCTCGTCCGGACCAACAACCAGGGCCTGGCCGTGCGGGCGGCCTGCACCGAGGCGGGCGTCCCGGCGGTGCTGACCGGCACCACCAGCGTGTTCACCACGGAGGCGGCGGCCGAGTGGCTCACCCTCCTCGAGGCCGTCGAGCAGCCGCAGCGCACCACCCGGCTGCGGGCGGTGGCGCTCACCTGCTTCGTGGGGCACACCGTCGAGGAGCTGTGCGGCGCGCGCGCCGAGGAGCTGATCGACGGGCTCGGCGCCGATCTGCGCGCCTGGCACGCGGTGCTCGCCGAGCGCGGGGTCGCGGCGCTGCTGGAGGCCGTCACGACCCGGACCCGGCTGCCCGAACGCCTGCTCGGGCTGCGCGAGGGCGACCGGCGGCTGACGGACGTCCGGCACATCGGGCAGGTGCTCCACGGTGCCGCGCTCGACCGGCACCTGGGCCCGTCCGCGCTGGTCGAGTGGCTGCGCCACCGCATGGCGGACGCGGCGCGGGACACCACCACGGAGCGGTCGCGGAGGCTGGAGTCGGACGCCGAGGCGGTGCAGATCGTCACCGTGCACCGCAGCAAGGGCCTGGAGTTCCCGGTCGTCTACGTGCCGTTCGGCTGGGACCGCTGGGTGAACGACAAGGCGGACGTCCTGCTGGTGCACGACGACGAGGGGGCCCGCGTGCTCGACGTCGGCGGCCCGCTCGGCCCGGCCCGCGCCGAGCGGCTGCAGCGCCACCTGGACGAGGAGGCGGGCGAGGACCTGCGGCTGATGTACGTGGCGCTGACCCGGGCGAAGTGTCAGGTCGTGGCGTGGTGGGCACCCTCGACGACCACCGAGTGCTCGGCGCTGAACCGGTTGCTGATCGGGCGTCCGGCGGCGGGGACCGTGCCGCTGCCGGGGTACAAGGTGCCCTCGGACGCGGTGGCCCTGGACCTCCTGCGCGGGATTCCCGGGCTCAGCGTCGAGACCCTGTCCGAGCGTGCGCCCGCGCCACCGCCCGCCCGCCCGGAGCCGCTGCCCGCCCTCGGGACCGCCCGGTTCGCCCGGGTCCTGGACACCGCGTGGCGGCGCACGTCCTACTCGGCGCTGACGGCGGATGCGCACGGGTCGGCTCCGACCGGATCCGGAGTGGGGTCCGAGCCGGAGCACGCGGGGACGGACGACGAGGCCGAGATCGAGCTGCCGGAGACCGCGGCGGACCTGGGGGCGGACGTGCCCTCCCCCATGGCGGACCTCCCGCTGGGCGCCGGATTCGGCACGCTGGTGCACGCGGTGTTCGAGCACCTCGACCCCACCGCACCGGACCTGACCACCGAGCTGCGGGCCCAGGTCGGCGCGGCGCTCGCCGTGCAGCCCACGGACATCGACCCGGACGCCCTGGCGGCGGCCCTGGTCCCGGTCGTCGAGACCCCGCTGGGGCCGCTCGCGGGCGGCCGGGCGCTGCGGGCGATCCCACCGCGGGACCGCCTCGCCGAGCTGGACTTCGAGATGCCCCTCGCGGGCGGCGACACCCCTGCCGGGCGGGTCACGCTGGGCGACCTCGCCCCCGTCCTGCGTCGGTACCTGCCCGCGGACGACCCGCTCGCGGGCTACCCGGACCTGCTGGGTGCCCCCGGTCTCGCCGACCAGCCGCTGCGCGGGTACCTCACCGGCTCGATCGACGCGGTGCTGCGGGTCGACGGGCGCTATCTCGTGGTGGACTACAAGACCAACTGGCTCGGGCCCGCGGGACCGGCGGGCCGGGAGCCGCTCACGGCGGCGCACTACGCCCCCGCCGTGCTGGTCCCGGCCATGCAGGCCGCGCACTACCCCCTGCAAGCCCTGCTCTACGCGGTCGCGCTGCACCGCTACCTGCGGTGGCGGCTGCCGTCCTACGACCCGGCCGCGCACCTGGGTGGGGTCCTCTACCTGTTCCTGCGCGGGATGTGCGGCGCCGACACCCCGCAGGTCGCGGGCACGCCCTGCGGCGTCTTCGGCTGGCGCCCGCCGGCCGGCCTGGTCGAGGCGCTCTCGGACACCCTGGACTCCGTGAGTGGCGATGGTCGCCAGAGCGACCATCGCCACTCACGAGCACGGGTGGCGGCTCCGGACGTCGCCGAGCCGGGCGAGCAGTCCGCGGTCGGTCCCGTGCCGGCGGAGGCCGAAGCGGTCGACCCGGGCGGCCCAGTCGACCCCGACGGCGGCCCAGTCGACCCCGACGACGCTGTCGGCCCGGACGCCCCAGTCGGCGCGGACGGCCTGGACGGCTTGGACGGCCCGGACGAGCTGGCCCTCGACCTGCCCGTGGCCGTCGAGCAGCCGACCGCATCCACCCCGCCGACCGCGCCCACCCCGCCGAAGAAGCCCCGGCCGAGCGAACCCGAGCCCGACGAGCCGGCGCTGTTCGACCTGGGGGACCTGCAATGACCAGCGTGGAGCTCGACCGCGACCCCTACGACCTGCGGACCGCACGCTCCGCCTCGGGTCTGCTGGCGAAGTTCAACACCGCGGGTGTGCTCACGGCGGCGGACGTGCACGTCGCGACCCGGCTCGGGCGGCTCGGCGGGGATCCGGCGGGCGAGCTCGAGGAGGTGCTGCTCGCGGTCGCGCTCACGGTGCGCGCCATCCGGAACGGCTCGGTGTGCGTGGACCTCGCCGAGGTCGGTCACACCGTGCTCGGCGAGGGTGAGGAGTCGGTGGACGTCGCGGCGCTGCCGTGGCCGGCGCCCGCGGCCTGGCTCGCGGCCGTGGAGCGCAGCCCGCTCACCGCGGTCGGGGCGGAGGCCGCGTCCGGGCACCCGCTGCGGCTGGTCCCCGTGCAGGACGGCCGGTCCCTGCTCTACCTCGACCGCTACTGGGCCGAGGAGGAGCTGGTCCGGCGCGAGCTGCGGGACCGGGCGGCCGCGGCGCAGCCCGTCGTGGACCTCGACCGGCTGCGCGCGGGCCTCGCCCGGCTCTTCGACCCCCCGCCGGACACGGGCGCCGTGCCCGCCCCGCCGCCCGGCACGGACCTGCAACGCCTCGCCGCGGCGGTCGCGGCGCTGCGCCGGGTCACCGTGCTCGCGGGCGGCCCCGGCACGGGCAAGACGACGACGGTGGCGCGCCTGGTCGCGCTGCTGCACGACCTGCACACCGGACCGACCCCCCTGCGGGTCGCGCTGGTCGCGCCCACCGGCAAGGCCGCGGCGCGGCTCGGCGAGTCCGTCGGCCACCACACCGGCAGGCTCCCCGCCGAGGACCGTGCCCGGGTGGGTGCGCCCACGGCCTCGACGATCCACCGGCTGCTGGGCAGGCGGCCGGGCTCGTCGAGCCGCTTCCGACACGACCGCGCCAACCGCCTCCCGCACGACGTCGTGGTCGTCGACGAGACCTCGATGGTCTCCCTCACGCTGATGGCCCGGCTGCTGGAGGCGGTCCGCCCGGACGCCCGGATCGTCCTGGTCGGCGACCCGGACCAGCTCGCGTCGGTCGAGGCGGGTGCGGTCCTCGGCGACCTCGCCCGCGCGTCGGGCACGCCGGAGCCCGCGCTGGACGAGCGGCTGCGGAGCATCGGCGCCCTCGCCCCGGACGATCCGGCGGTGGTCCACGGCGTCGTCACGCTGACCCACACCTGGCGCTTCGAGGGCGGCATCGCCGCGTTCGCGGACGCCGTGCAGCGCGGGTCCGCGGACGAGGCGATCGCCCTGCTCCGCGCGGGACACCCGGACCTGCTCTTCGTCGAGTCCGATCTGCAGGTCCGCGAGCCCACAGGTCTCGACGGGCTGCGCGCGGACGTGGTGGAGGCGTCCGGTGCGCTGCTCGCCGCGGCACGCGAGGGCCGCACGGCGGACGCGCTGCGCGGGCTGGACCGGCACCGGCTGTTGTGCGCGCACCGGCGCGGGCCGTTCGGGGTCACCCGCTGGAGCCAGGAGGTGGAGCGCTGGCTCGGCCAGGCCCACCCGGGTTTCGCCGACCCCGCCCCCGGCGAGCGGGCGGGCCCCTGGTGGGCCGGTCGACCGCTGCTGGTCACCGGGAACGACTACGACCTGGGCCTCTACAACGGCGACACCGGCGTCGTGGTCCGCGAGCACGGCGTGCTGCGCGCGGTGTTCGGCCGCCCGGGGGATCCGCAGTCCTTCGCCCCGGCCCGCGTCGGCGGGGTGCAGACCGTGCACGCGATGACCGTCCACCGCAGCCAGGGCAGCCAGTTCCAGCACGTCACCGTCGTGTTGCCCCCGCCGGAGTCGCCGCTGCTCACCCGCGAGCTGCTCTACACGGCGGTCACCCGGGCCGAGCGCGTCGTGCGGCTGGTGGGCAGCGAGGAGGCCGTCCGCGCGGCCGTCGGCAGACCGGTGAGCAGGGCCAGTGGCCTGCGCGAACGGCTGGGGTGAGCACCCCTGAGCGAAACCCGTGCACCGCGCACCCGTCACACGGCAGGATGGACACCATGACCGACGCCCCCACGTCGACTGGGGCCCCCACAGCTCCGAGCTCGCTCGTCCCCGCCAAACCCGCCCTCGTCACCGTCGACGACGACCCGAGCGTGTCCCGCGCCGTGGCCCGCGACCTGCGCCGCCGCTACGGCGACCGGTTCCGCATCGTGCGCGCCGAGTCCGGCCAGCAGGCGCTCGACACGCTCAGGGAGATGGCGCTGCGCGGCAACGACGTCGCCGTCCTGCTCGCCGACTACCGCATGCCCGGCATGAACGGGCTGGAGTTCCTCGAACGCGCCCTGGACCTCTACCCGGTGGCCCGCCGGGTGCTGCTCACCGCCTACGCCGACACCGACGCCGCCATCACCGCGATCAACGTCGTCGACCTGGACCACTACCTGCTCAAGCCCTGGGACCCGCCGGAGGAGAAGCTCTACCCGGTCGTCGACGCGATGATCGAGGCCTGGGCGCAGGCGGACCGGCACGAGGTGAGCGAGACGCGGGTGATCGGGCACCGCTGGTCGGCCCGCTCGCACGAGGTGCGGGACTTCCTGGCCCGCAACCAGGTCCCCTACCGCTGGTACCCGGTCGACCAGCCGGAGGCGTGCCGGCTGCTGGAGGCCGCCGGGGTGGACGACTCGCAGCTGCCGGTGGTGATCTCCCCGTCCGGGGAGTGCCTGGTCTGCCCGGACGAGAGGCAGCTCGCCGACCGCGTCGGGCTCTCGACGATCCCGGCCGCGGACTTCTACGACCTCATCGTGATCGGCGGCGGCCCGGCGGGCCTCGGCGCGAGCGTGTACGGGGCGTCGGAGGGCCTGCGCACGGTGCTCGTCGAGCGCATGGCGACCGGCGGCCAGGCGGGCCAGAGCTCGCGGATCGAGAACTACCTCGGCTTCCCGGACGGTGTGTCCGGTGCCCAGCTCACCGACCGGGCCCGGCGGCAGGCGATCCGGCTCGGCGCCGAGCTGCTCACCGCCCGCGAGGTCGTCGCCCTGGAGGCGAACGGCAGCGCCCGCACCGTCCGGTTCGCGGACGGCACGGCGATCCACGCCCACGCCGTCGTCCTGGCGACCGGGGTGACCTACCGCGAGCTGGAGGCGCCGGGGCTGACCGAGCTCGCGGGCCGCGGGGTGTTCTACGGCTCGGCGCTGACCGAGGCGGCGGGCTGCGCGGGCAGCGACGTCTACGTCGTCGGCGGCGCCAACTCGGCGGGTCAGGCGGCCGTGTACTTCTCGCGGCACGCCCGCAGCGTGACGATGGTGGTGCGCGGGCCCAGCCTGCAGGCGTCGATGTCGCAGTACCTCATCGAGCAGATCGAGGGCATCCCCGAGATCACCGTGCGCACCTGCAGCGAGGTCGTCGAGGCCACCGGCGGGGAGCACCTGGAGAAGCTGACCCTGCGGGACCGCACCACCGGCGAGACCGAGACGGTGGACGCCGGGTACCTGTTCGTGTTCATCGGGGCCAGCCCCCGCACCGAGTGGCTGGGCGAGCGGATCGCGCGGGACGCGGGCGGGTTCGTCCTCGCCGGGCCGGACCTGCTGGTCGGCGGGAAGCGCCCCGCGGGATGGGATGCCGAGCGCGATCCGTTGCACCTGGAGACGAGCCTGCCCGGCGTGTTCGTCGCGGGGGACGCCCGCGCCGAGTCCGTCAAGCGGGTCGCGTCCGCCGTGGGCGACGGGGCGATGGCCGTGTCGCTCGTCCACCGGTACCTAGAGAATCCGTAGAGGGAACCCGTCATGAGCGAGAGCGAGTCGTCGGCACGGTCGGTGTGCGATCCGGAGGAGCTCAAGACCCTCTTCCTCTTCGAGAAGCTCGAGCCCGCCCAGCTCGAGGCGCTGTGCGAGCAGGGCCGCGTCGAGGAGTTCGGGCCCGGGCCGGTCTACACCGAGGGTGCGCCGGCGACCTGCTTCTACGTGCTGATCGAGGGCACCGTCGTGCTCACCCGGCGCTCGGGCGGCGAGGAGGTCGAGGTCGAGCGGACCTCGCAGCCCGGGGTGTACGCCGGCGCCTGGCAGGCCTATCTCGGCGACCGGGTGCCGCAGGTCTACAACAACTCGCTGCGGGTCACGGTCCCGTCGCGCTTCTACGTGCTCGACGCGGAGAAGCTGTCGACGCTGATGCGCGAGTGGTTCCCGATGGCCCTGCACCTGTTGGAGGGCCTGTTCTTCGGGTTCCAGAACACGCAGAACGCCGTGGCCCAGCGGGAGCGGCTGCTCGCCCTCGGGTCGCTGTCCGCCGGTCTGACCCACGAGCTCAACAACCCGGCGGCCGCCGCCGTGCGCGCCACGGCCACGCTGCGCGAACGCGTCGCGGGGATGCGCCACAAGCTGGGCATGATCGGGGCGGGCAACTGGGACCGGGTCGATCTGGAGACCCTGGTGCGCATCCAGGAGGACGCGGCCGACCGCGTCGGGAAGGCGCCCGACCTGTCCCCGCTGGAGACCGGAGACGCCGAGGACGCCGTCGGCGAGTGGCTGGAGGAGTCCGGGATCGACGGCGGCTGGGACATCGCGCCGAACTTCGTCGCCGCGGGGATCGACGTCGAGTGGCTGACGCGGGTCAAGGAGAGCGTCCCGGCGTCCGTGCTCGAGGGCGCGGTGCGCTGGCTGAACTACACGGTCGAGACCGAGCTGCTGATGAACGAGATCGCGGACTCGACCACCCGGGTGTCCACGCTGGTCGGGGCGGCCAAGCAGTACTCGCAGATGGACCGGGCGCCGTACCAGACGGTGGACATCCACGAGCTGCTCAAGTCCACCATCGTGATGCTGCACAACAAGTTCGGCGACGGCGTGCAGCTCGTGAAGGACTTCGACCGCACGCTGCCGAAGATCTCCGTCTACGCCGCGGAGCTCAACCAGGTGTGGACGAACCTGATCGACAACGCCCTGCAGGCCATGGGCGGACACGGCACGCTCACCGTGCGCACCGCCCGCGAGGGCGACCGCATGCTCGTCGAGATCGGCGACACCGGGCCGGGGGTCCCGGAGGAGATCCGGTCGCGGATCTTCGAGCCCTTCTTCACCACCAAGGCCGTCGGCGAGGGCACCGGGCTCGGCCTGGACATCTCGTGGCGGATCGTGGTGAACCGCCACCACGGCGACCTCCGGGTCGTCTCCGCGCCGGGCGACACCCGCTTCCAGGTGCTCCTGCCGTTCGACGATGCCGAGGAGGCCTCGTGACCGAGCCCGTGATCGACCCCGTGGTCCCGCCGTCGGGCACCGGCTGCGCGGAGTGCGACGCCGCCGGTGGCTGGTGGGTGCACCTGCGCCGCTGCGCCACCTGCGGGCACGTCGGCTGCTGCGACTCCTCCCCCGCCCAGCACGCCACCGCCCACTTCCGGTCGTCCGGGCACCCGGTCGTGCAGAGCTTCGAGCCGGGCGAGGACTGGTTCTGGGACTACGAGCGGGAGGTCGGCCTGTCCGGGCCCGAGCTCGCCCCGCCCACGTCGCACCCCGCGGACCAGCCCACCCCGGGCCCGGCCGGACGGGTCCCGGCGGACTGGCGTACGCGGGTCCACTGACGGAGGGCAGAATCCCGGTGTGCTGACCAGTGCCGGGATCCTGCTCCACCGCGAGCGCGCGGGCCGCGTCGAGGTGCTGCTCGGGCACATGGGCGGGCCGTTCTGGTCCCGCAAGGACGCCGCGGCCTGGTCGATCCCGAAGGGCGAGCTGGACGACGGCGAGGAGCCGGTCGCGGCGGCCCGCCGCGAGTTCGCGGAGGAGCTGGGTTTCCCGGCCCCGGCGGGTGAGCTGCGGGAGCTCGGGCACGTGGTCCAGTCCGGGCGGCGCAAGACCGTGCTCGGATTCGCGCTCGCGGGGGACGTGCCGGACGAGCTCGTCGCGGCCGTCGCCGACCGCCCGGACGAGGGCGACTGGGTCGAGATCGAGTGGCCCCGACACAGTGGGCGGCTGCTGCGCTTCCCCGAGATCGACCGGGCGGGCTGGTTCGACCTGGACACGGCCCGGGAGAAGCTGGTCAAGGGCCAGCGCGCCTTCCTGGACCGGCTCGTCGCACTCCTGCAGTAGCCGCTTCTGAATCGATCGTGAGCCGTCTCACCTGCGGTGAGCTGGCGATCAGGGTCGGCGTTCTGGCACCGTGGGCACCTCGGCGCACGCGGTCGTGCGTCTCCCCACTCCGACCGCCCCGCCGCGCGCGCCGCGCGTGGCCGTCACGGCGGGCGCCCCGGTCCGGCAACCCGAACGCCGCCGGAGCGCCCCGCCCGAGGAACATGCCCGATGCCCGTCCTTCCCGTCGGGACGCGCCTGCGCGCGTCCGGCCGGTTCCGTCCGTCCCCCCGTCCCACCACCGGTGCCCGCAACCCCGTCATGGCGCTGTTCGCCCTGGCGGGTGCCGTGTTCGGCAGCTGGGCCGCCCGCATCCCCGACGTCACCGAGCAGGTCGGGGCCACCCACGCGACCCTCGGCGTGGCCCTGCTCTGCGTGTCCCTCGGCGCCCTGGCGTCGATGCAGCTCACCGGCCTGCTGGCCACCCGCTTCGGCGCGGGTCGGGTGGCCGTGGCCGGCTCGTTCGCCGTCTGCCTGGTGGTCCCGCTGCCGGGCCTCGCCGGCTCCATTCCCACCCTCTGCGCGGCGTTGCTGGTGTTCGGTGCCTGCACCGGCCTGGTGAACGTGGCGATCAACAGCGCGGGCGTCGCGGTCGAGGCCCGACGCCCCGACCGGCCGCTACTCCCGTTCCTGCACGCCGCGTTCAGCCTCGGCGGGCTGGTCGGCGCGGCGGTCGGCGGGGTCGCGACGGCCCTCGGCCCGGTGCTCCCACACCTGGTCGGCGTCGGCCTGGTCGGGCTCGGCGTGACCGCCTGGACCCGTCCGGCGCTGCGCGACCTGGGCCTCCCCGCGACCCGTCACCATGATCGTTCCGAGGGTCACGCGAACGCACCCTCGACCACACCCCCGTCACACTCGACGACCACACCCCCGACGAACGTCACCGCACCGTTCGCGCCTGTGCGCTCCCGTGACGCTCACCGCAACACCCCCCAAGATCGTTCCGAGAGTCACGCGAACGCACCCTCGACCACACCCCCGTCACACTCGACGACCACACCCCCGACGAACGTCACCACACCGTCCACCCCGGTGCGCTCCCGTGACGCTCGGCGAGGGCGCGGCCTGGTCGTGCTGCTCGGGCTGATCGCGGGCTGCACCGCGTTCGGCGAGGGCGCGATCACCGACTGGGGCGCGCTGCACCTGCAGGAGACCCTCGGCGCCGGCCCCGCGCTGGCCGCGGCCGGATACTCGTGCTTCTCCCTCGCGATGGCGTGCGGGCGGCTGGCGGGCGGGGTCCTGCTGCGCCGGATCGGCCAGACGCGGCTGCTCGCGGGGGGCGGCGGGCTCGCCGCCGCCGGGATGAGCCTGGCCCTGCTCACCGGCTCCCCCGAGCTCGCGCTGGCCGGGTTCGTGCTGGTCGGGCTGGGATTGGCCAACCTGTTCCCGATCGCGATCGCCCGCGCGGGCGCGCACTCGGGCGCCCGCGGTGTCGGACTCGCCTCGACGGTCGGGTACACCGGGCTGCTCGGGGGTCCGCCGGTGATCGGATTCGTGGCCGAGCAGGCGGGCCTACCCACCGCGCTCGCGCTGGTCCCGGTGCTGGCGCTGACCGCCGCGGCGTTGGCGCTGGCCGTCGGGCCTGCGCGTCCGCGGGTCACGCTTCCCGCGCGGCTGCCGCTCCCCCGGGTCGTACCCGCCGTGCGGCCGGCGCTGCGCAGGCAGGCCCAGGTACTGGCCGCCCGCGGGCCGGGGCCCGTCCTGCGCAGGCTGGTCACGGTCCCGGCGTCCGCGGATCTGCGGCCGGGGCCGCGGGGGGACGCCACGCGCCGGGTGGTCCTGCGTCCGCTGCGCCCCGTGGTGCGCACCGGGCGGCCGCTGATGGTCGACGCCCGCGTGCAGCCCCTGCGGATCATCCCGACCACGGGTGCGCGGGTCGCCGTTCCGGTGCGGCCGTCGATGCTCCGCGGTGCCACGCTCGTCGAGCGGGCCGCCGTCGACCCCCGACCGGCGCCGCGGTCGTCGCGTCGGACGGTGGTCGCACCGGCCCCGGAACCGGTGCTCGCCGGGTGAGACGCGCACGTTTCGTGCGCTCAGTGCGGTCCGCACCACCGTGAGCGCACGGAAGCCGTGATCATGCCGCACTGAGCGCACGAAACGTGCACCCTCCCGTGCCACCCTCGGCCGGGAATGGGCGCAGTGCCCGGCGGGTACCTCTCCGCCATGCCGAATCCCAGCATCAAGGACGAGAAGGTGTACCAGGCGCTCCGGGACGAGGGGGCGTCGAAGGAGAAGGCGGCACGCATCGCCAACAGCTCCGCGGCGGAGGGCGAGAAGACGGTCGCCGCCCGCGGCGGCCGGGCAGGCTCGTACGAGGACATGACCAAGGACGAGCTCTACGAGCGCGCCCAGCGGGTCGGCATCGACGGCCGGTCGAGCATGTCGAAGGACGAGCTCATCGAGGCGCTCCGCACCCACTAGTGCTCCGAGACGGGACGCGAGGTTTGCGCCCCCGCCGCACCGGTCACTCAGTAGTCGGTGCGACGCGGGACACGACTCCGGGCCGTGCAGGAAGTCCCGGCCTGGTCGCGGCATGCCTCCCCGGCCCCGTCGGAAGCCCGCCCACCGCCGCGCGACCCGCGGCGGCGGGCGGGGCTACTCCGCCTGGCGGATCCGCGGGGGACGGTGGGCCTGCACCGCGGGCGGCACCCCGACGTAGGCCTCGACCTGCACCGTGGTCAGCTGGCCGGTGCAGCCCTGCGCGAGGCGGGAGCTGCCGACGTCCCTGGTGAGCACGTTGGGGTTGCCGTGTACGCAGGTCGGATCGTCGTCCGCGGCCGGCGTGTACCAGGCCCCGGTCGGCAGCTGCACCACCCCGCCGCGGATCTCGTCGGTCACCCGCGCCGCGGCGAGGCAGGCTCCGCGGTCGTTGACCAGCCGGACCACGGCGCCGTCCTCGATCCCGCGCGCGGCCGCGTCCGCGGGGTGGATCCGCATCACCTCGCGCCCGTCGACCTTGCCTGCGGCGCTCGTGGCCCCGAAGTCGAGCTGGCTGTGCAGCCGCGTCGCGGGCTGGTTCGACACCAGCCACAGCGGGTGCCGGGCCGACGGCGGGTCGCTGGGCGGGATCCAGGCGGGGTGGCCGGGGCAGTCGTCGTAGCCGAAGGACGCGATCACCGCGGACCCGATCTGGACCCGCCCGCTCTCGGTGGTCAGCCGCCCGCCGTCGCGCAGGGTGGCGAGCATGCCGCCGTCGTCCGGGCCGGTGGGTAGGGTGACCTCGCCCGCGGCCCAGAACTCCTCGAACGTGGGCGCCGGGAACCCCTTGTTCGCCAACGCCTTCTCGGTCCGTTCCCACAGGTGCACCAGCCACTCGCGCGGGGTGCGGCCCTCGGTGAACCGCTCCGCGAAGCCCAGGCGGGCGGCGAGCTCGGCGAAGATCGCGTGGTCGTCTCGCGCGGACTCGTACGGCGGGGCGACCGGCTTCATCGCCACGACCAGCGCGTCCGTGCCGCCCGCGCCGATGTCCTCGCGTTCGAGGGTCGTCGTGGCGGGCAGCACGACGTCCGCGTGCCGAGCCGTGGCCGTCCACACCGACTCGTGCACCACGAAGGTGTCCACGCGCGCCAGCGCCCGTCGCAGCCGCGACAGGTCCTGGTGGTGGTGGAACGGGTTGCCGCCGCACCAGTAGACGAGCCGGATGTCCGGGTAGGTGAGGTCGGACCCGTTGTAGGCGTAGCTCCCACCCGGGTCCAGCAGCATGTCCGCCACCCGCGCGACCGGGATGAACGAGCGGACCGGGTTGGGCCGGCGCGCCAGGGTCGGGACGGGGACGGCGGTGCGCACCCGCCCGTAGTGGGCGAGCGAACCCAGGCCGTAGCAGAACCCGCCGCCGGGCAGGCCGATCTGGCCGAGCATGGCGGCCAGCGCGAGCGCAGCCCACACCGGCTGCTCGCCGTGCTCGGCGCGCTGCAGCGACTGCGCCACCGTGATCACCGTGCGGCCCGCCGCGAGCCGCCGCGCGAGCGACCGGATCTCGTCGGCCGGGATCCCGCAGATCTCGGCGGCCCAGTCGGCGTCCCGCCCCCGTGAGCGGCGATGGTCGCCAGAGCGACCATCGCCGCTCACGAGGTACTCGCGGAAGGCCTCCCACCCGTCGCAGTGGTCGCGGAGGAAGTCCCGGTCGTGGAGGTCCTCGACGAGCAGCGTGTGGGCCAGGCCGATCATCAGCGCCGCGTCGGTCCCCGGCTCCGGGGCGAGCCACTGCGGGGACACCGCGGCCGGCAGATCCGGACGCAACGGGCTGACCAGCACGAACCGCGTCCCGCGCGCGGAGGCCGCCGCCATCGCGGAGCGCTCGACGTGCCGCGACATCCCGCCCGGTGCGATCTGCGAGTTCTTCAGCGCCATGCCACCGAAGGCCAGCACGGTGTCGGTGTGCGCGGCGATCTGGTCCCAGGTCACGACGGAGCGGGTCACCGCGTCGAACGGCCCGAGGACGTGCGGGATCAGCACCTCCGCCGCGCCGCCGGAGTAGGTGTTCACCGACTGCGTGTAGCCGCCCGCCATGGACAGGAACCGGTGGATCTGGCTCTGCGCGTGGTGGAACCGCCCCGCGCTGGCCCAGCCGTACGAGCCGCCGTAGACCGCGGTCGGGCCGTGGTCGGTGTGCACTCGGCGCAGCTCCCCGGCGAGCCGGTCCAGCACCTCGTCCCAGCCGACCTCGATGAACTCCTCGTGCCCACGCCGGTCCGACGGCCCGGGCCCGTGCTCCCACCAGCCCCGACGCACGGCGGGCCGGGCGACGCGGGCCGGGTGGCGCACCGCGTCCGGGACGTTCTGCAGCACCGGCGAGGGGTCGGGGTCGTCCGGGTGGGGGGTGACCCGCAGCCGCTCCCCCTCCCACTCGGCCCGGAAGACTCCCCAGTGCGCGCTGTGCGAGACGGTCATCGCCGCTCAGCCTACGTGCGGTCGTGCGTGGTAAGTAGTGCCAGAGCACCACTTACCGCGCACGGGCATGGTGTGAGATCAGTGCATGGCCTGGAGCACTCGCGAGATCGCCGAGCTGACCGGGACGACGCTGCGCGCGGTCCGGCACTACCACGACGTCGGGCTGCTCGCGGAGCCCGAGCGCCGCGCCAACGGCTACAAGCAGTACGGCGTGGCGCACCTCGTCCGCGTGCTGCGCATCAAGCGCCTCACCGACCTCGGCTTCTCCCTGTCCCAGATCGCGGAGATGGGGGACGCCGACGACCACCCCGAGGAAGCCCTGCGCACCCTCGACGCAGAACTGGCCGCCACCATCGAGCGGCTGCAGCGGATCCGCCGGGAACTCGCCGCGATCATGACGCAGCCGCTGCATACCGACCTGCCGCCCGAGCTCGCGTCGGCGGCGCGGGCGGACATCTCCGACGCCGACCGGTCGTTCACCGTCGTGCTGTCGCGGGTGCTGGGCCCGCGCGGGATGCAGGCCTACTCGGAGCTGCTCGGCTCGCTCGAGCGCACGTCCGCGGACGCCGAGTTCGACGGGCTGCCCACCGAGGCCGACGAGGCGACCCGCGAGGACCTCGCCCGCCGGATGGCCGAGGAGGTCCGGGGGATGTGGCAGCGCCATCCGGATGCCGCGGACCTGGGCACGGACGCCCCCGGCGGCGCCCGGTTCGCGGGCGAGACCATGGGCAAGGCGCTGCGCGACCTGTACAACGACGCCCAGATCGACGTCGTCCGGCGGGTGCACGCGCTGCTGGACGAGGCGCCGTAGGGTGCACGCATGGCACGGACGCCCCGGCGGCACGACCACGACGCGGGCGGCGACCGCGCCCTGCTCGAGGCCAAGGCGGCGCTGCGGGACGAGGTGTGGACGGCGCTGACCGAGGCGAAGGTGGCGCGCTTCCCCGGCGCACGGCACCGGATCTCGAACTTCACCGGCGCCGAGCGGGCCGCCGAGCTGCTGCGTTCCCGTCCGGAGTGGACGGCGGCCGCGACGGTGAAGTCCAACCCGGACTCCGCGCAGCTCCCGGTGCGGCAGCGGGCCCTCGAGGACGGCAAGACGCTCTACATGGCCGTGCCCAAGCTCGCCGAGGACGACCCCTTCTTCCTGCTCGATCCCGCGCACCTCACCGATCCGCCGCGCCGCGCCGTGTCCATCAAGAACGCCACCGCGAACGCCCGCCGGGTCGCCGTCGACGAGCTCGACCCCGTCGACCTCGTGGTGACCGGCTGCGTCGCCGTGGGTGCGGACGGCGCGCGGCTGGGCAAGGGCGGCGGGTTCGCGGACCTGGAGTTCGCGCTGGCCCGGGCGGCCGGGCTCGTCGCGGAGGAGACCCTCGTCGTGACGACCGTGCACGAGCTGCAGGTCAGGCCCGCGGGCGTGATCCCGACCGCCGCGCACGACGTGCCGGTCGATCTCGTCGTCACCCCGGAGCGGGTGATCGACTGCCGGTCCGCCCGGGAGGACCGGCCCGCCGCGGGCATCCTCTGGGAGTCCCTGACCGAGGCCAAGATCGCCGCGATCCCGTTGCTGGGGAGGCTCCGTTGACCATCGAGTTCGTCCAGGGCGACATCACGACGCAGGAGGTGGACGCCGTGGTCAACGCCGCCAACTCCGGCCTGCTCGGCGGGGGCGGCGTCGACGGGGCGATCCACCGCGCGGGCGGGCCGGACATCCTGCGCGAGTGCGAGGAGCTGCGCCGCACGCGGTTCCCCGACGGGCTGCCGACCGGGCGGGCGGTGGCGACCACGGCGGGTCGGCTGCCCGCCCGCTGGGTGATCCACACCGTCGGGCCGGTCTACGCGAAGCGCGAGGACCGCTCCGCGCTGCTCGCCTCCGCCTACCGCGAGTCGCTGCGGGTCGCCGACGAGCTCGGGGCCCGCACCGTCGCCTTCCCGGCGGTGAGCGCCGGCATCTACGGCTGGCCGCTCGACGACGCCGCCCGGATCGCCGTGACCACCGTGCGGGACACGCCGTCGCAGGTCCAGACCGCACGGTTCGTGCTGTTCAGCGCCGAGATCCTGCGTGCGTTCGAAGGGGTGTAGATGATCACTGTGGACGGCCACACGCCGTCGGTGGACCCGACCGCCTGGGTCGCGCCGGGTGCGGTGGTGGCGGGCCGCGTCACGGTCGGCGCGCAGTCGTCGGTCTGGTACACCTGCGTGCTCCGCGCCGAGTTCGAGCCGATCACGATCGGCGCCCGCAGCAACCTGCAGGACGGCACCGTGGTGCACACCGACCCCGGCTTCCCGTGCACCGTCGGCGACGGGGTGAGCGTGGGGCACCGGGTGGTGCTGCACGGCTGCACGGTCGAGGACGACGTGCTGGTCGGCATGGGCGCCGTCGTGATGAACGGGGCCCGGATCGGGAGCGGGTCGATCGTCGCGGCGGGCGCCGTGGTCACCCAGGGGACCGAGGTCCCCCCGAACTCGCTGGTCGCGGGCGTCCCGGCGAAGGTCCGCTCCCAGACCGACGACGCCGCGCGCAACGGCATCACCCTCAACGCGGCGACCTACCTGCACCTCACCGGACTCCACAAGACTTGACGTGAACGTCACAGTCGCATGGGATGACGGGGACTCGACGGAGAGGACCCGGACGTGAGCGCGTTCTCGGACGGCCTGATGGCGAACCGCACGGTGTTCGTGGCGGGCGGAACCAGCGGCATCGATCTCGGCATCGCGCGGCGGTACGCCGAGCTCGGCGCGGCGGTCGCGGTGCTCGGCCGCAACCCGGAGAAGGCGGCCGCGGCCGCCGAGACCTTCGGTGGGCTGGCGCTCACCGCGGACGTGCGGGACTACGCCGCGACGCGCGCCGCGCTGGAGCAGGCGACGACCGAGCTCGGCCCGCTGGACGTCGTCGTGTCCGGCGCGGCGGGCAACTTCCTCGCCCCGGCGGCGACGATGTCCGCGAACGCGTTCAAGGCCGTCGTCGACATCGACCTCATCGGCACGTTCCACGTCTTCCGGGCGAGCTACGACCTGCTCCGCACACCCGGCGCCTCGCTGATCGCGATCACCGCGGGCCAGGCCGTGAACGCCATGCCGCTGCAGGCACACGCGTGCGCCGCGAAGGCCGGCATCAACCAGCTGGTCCGGGTGCTCGCCATGGAATGGGGCCCCGACGTGCGGGTCAACGGCATCTCCCCCGGGCCCATCTCCGGCACCGAGGGCATGGCCCGCCTGGCGCCGGACGAGAGCACCCGGGAGGAGCACACTACGCGCGGATCCCGCTGAAGCGCTGGGGCGAGATCGGGGAGGTCGCCGAGGCGGCCGTGTTCCTCTCGACCGACAGCGCCGCGTACATCACCGGGACGATCCTCGACGTCGACGGCGGCTCCCAGCTCTGACCCCCGACCGCATTGTGGAGCCACAATGCGGTCAGGGGTGGACGGACCACTCGCCGTCGGCGATGGAGCGGGCGAGGGTGAGCAGGGCGCCCGCGTGGCGGTGCAGGCGGTCGCCGATCTCCTTCGGCGCCTTGCCCGCGCCCGCCCGCGCGTGGGTCCCCTCCAGCACGATGCCCAGCTTGAAGCCCGCCAGCGCGGTGTACCAGTCGACGTCCCGGGTGGGCCGCCCGCCCGCGGCGGCGTACTCGGCGACCAGCTCCGCACGCGTCGGCAGGCCGCCGAGCTGCGCGAACGGGCCGCCCACCTCGAGGGTGCGGGGCGGCTGGGGCCAGGTGACCATGAGCCATCCCAGGTCGAGCAGCGGGTCGCCGACCGTGCACATCTCCCAGTCCACCACCGCCGCGACCGCGGGCTCCTCCCGGGCGAGCAGGATGTTGTTGAGGTGGAAGTCGCCGTGCATCACGCCGGGTTCCGGCTCGGGCGGGAGGTGCGCGGTGAGCCACCGCGCGATCGGCTCGACGTCCGGCAGCCCCGCCGGGTCCCAGCCCGCGAACTCCCGGTAGGACTCCAGCTGGCCGAGCCACTGCGGCACCTGCTTGGCGAGGAACCCGCCGGGCTTGCGCAGCACGTCGAGCCCCTGGGCGACGGGGTCCACCGCGCTGAGCCGGGCCAGCGCCCGGGCCACGGCGAGGGCCTGCCCGCGGCGCAGGGCGGGGTCCGCGCGCTGCGCCTCGGTCACCTCCTCGCCGGGGTTGACGCCGTCGACCAGCTCCATCAGGTAGAACACGACTCCCAGCACGGACGTGTCGGTGCACCCGGCGATCAGCCGCGGGTGCGGCACGTCGGTGCCCGCCAGCCCGCGCAGCACCGTGATCTCCCTGGTCAGGGTGCGATCGGAGGTGGGCCGGGGGTGTTCGGGCGGGCGGCGGAGCACGACCGGCCGACCGTCCAGCTCGATCTTGAGGACGACGTTCTGGGTGCCGCCCGCGAGCGGGGTCACCTCGCCGATCTCCTCGGCGATCCCCTCCGCCCGCACCCAGCGGCCCAGGTCGTCGAGATCGACCACACCCGCGCCCGTCCCGGTGCTCACCCCCGCTCCGCGCGCAGCCTGCGGGTCTCGTCCGAGGTGGCGGCGCCGAGCAGGCCCGCGGCGGAGTCGACGAGCTGGCTGACGAACAGCCGGTGGTCGCGCCTGCCCGGGGCGCGGGAGCGCTGGGCGAGCTCGACGTCGACGAAGCGGATCACGTAGAACCTCCGGTGCAGGACGACGGCGTCCGGGTCCAGGAGCGGCTCGAGCAGGTGTCTCCAGCGGATGATGCTCCCGCCCTCGCGGTCGTAGCCCACGTGTTCGGTGCTGGGCTCGGGGCGGGTGAGCAGGTCGGCGACGGTGCGCAGGTACCCGGCCCCGCTCACGCCCTGTTCGAGCTTGCGCGCGGGCGGGCGGGCCAACGCACCCGCGAGCAGGTGCAGCCGATCCTGCTCGGAGCCCGCGGCGCCGCGGGCCAGCAGGTCCTCGTACTCGTCGAGCTGGGCGTGGCGGGCGGCCTCGATCTCCGGCGCGTGCCGCTCGATCAGGGCGCGGACCAGGCCGTCCCGGTCGGTGAACCAGTACTGGGCGGCGATGACGTTGCGCGCCCCGGCGGCCCGGCCGATCTCCCGCAGCGACACCGCCTCGCTGCCGCGCTCGGCGAACAGCGCCTCCGCGGCGTCGAGGAGCCGCGACCGGGTGTCCGGCCGCCCCGCGGCCGAGGACGCCGTGCTCATGCGGGCGCCCAGGTCGCGCCGCCGTCCACCTTGAGCACCGCGCCGGTGGTGTAGGTGGAGTCCTCGCTGGTGAGATACCGGACGGCCCCGACGATCTCGGACGCCTCCCCGATCCGGCCCGCGGGCACCCGGCTCGCCTGCGCGAACATCTCCTCGCCCCACGCCTTGCTGATGTCGGTGCGGAACATGCCGGGCATTACGCAGTTGACCCGCACCGTGGGCCCGAACGCCCGGGCCAGACCCAGGGTCAGGGCGTTGAGGCCCGCCTTGGCGGTCGCGTACGGGAGCTCGGTGGGAGCGGGGGCCACGGCCGCGATGCTGGAGATGTTGACGATCTGGCCGCCGTCGCCGCGCTGCATCGCCTCGCCCGCACGCACCGCCAACCGGAAGGGCCCCTTGAGGTTCACCCCGATGACCTTGTCGAACAGGTCCTCGCCGACCGCGCCGAGGCCGCCGTAGAGGGGCGACATGCCCGCGTTGTTGACCAGCACGTCGATGCGGCCCCAGGTGTCCAGGGTCCGGTCGATCAGCGCGTCGCAGTCCGCCCAGTGGCCCACGTGGGCACCCACGCCGATCGCCTCGACCCCGAACTCCGCGACGAGCTCCTCGGCCAGCTCCTCGCAGGCCGGGGCCTTGCGGCTGGCGACGACCACCCGGAAGCCCCGCCGCGCCAGGTCCCGGCAGATCTCCCGGCCCATGCCCCGGCTGCCGCCGGTCACGACCGCGACCTTGTCCTCCACCACGGTGTGCCCCTCTCGACAGCGATGCGACTGCATCAAATCTCGGAGAGCCTAGTGCCGGTTCGTCAGCGGGTCGAGCCCCGCTCGCGCCACTCCTCGTCCGCCTTGTCGGCGGCCTCGGTGCGCTCCTTGGCGATCTCCAGGGCCCGCGCGGCCGTCTCCCTGTCCGGGTACGGGCCGAGCCGGTCCGCGGCCCGGCAGCCGTCCGGCCCCTCGACGGTGTGGTGCTTGAGGCAGAAGAACCATTGCTCGTCGCTCATGGGTGCGAGCCTGGCAGCTCGCCCCCTCCCCGTCGAGCCGGCGGCACAGTCGTTGGCATTGCTCATCACTACTCGGCCGCAGTACCGTCGACCCGTGTCCACCAGCGAGAACCCACCCGAGCCTGCGGTCCTGTGCCGCGGGGTGCGCAAGGCGTTCGGCGGCACGACGGCCGTCGACGGGCTGGACCTGCGCGTCGAGCGCGGGGAGGTGTTCGGGCTGCTCGGCCCGAACGGCGCGGGCAAGACCACCACCATCCGGATGATCACCACCCTGCTCCCCACCGAGCCGGGCTCGATCACCGTCCTGGGGCACGACGTCGCCCGGGACCGGATCGGGGTCCGGCGCCTGCTGGGCTACGTCCCCCAACAGCTGTCCGCGGACGCCACGCTGACCGGCCGGGAGAACGTGGCGCTGTTCGCCCGCCTGTTCGACGTCCCGCGCCGCGTCCGGCGGGAGAAGGTGGCGGAGGTGCTCGCGGCGATGGACCTCACCGAGGCCGCCGACCGACCCGCCAAGACCTACTCCGGCGGCATGGTCCGCCGCCTGGAGCTCGCGCAGGCGCTGGTCAGCACACCGCAGCTGCTCGTGCTCGACGAGCCGACGGTCGGGCTCGACCCCGTCGCGCGAGACGGCGTGTGGGACCGGATCGCCGCCACGCGCGCCGAGACCGGGATGACCGTCCTGGTCACCACGCACGCCATGCAGGAGGCGGACGAGCACTGCGACCGGATCGCGCTGATGCACCGCGGCCGGGTGCGGGCGCTCGGCACACCCGCCGCGCTCAAGGACGGGATCGGCACGCTCGACGACGTCTTCCGCCACCACACCGGGGACGACCTGGAGCAGGGAGGGATCTCCGATGTCCGCAGCGCTCGCCGCACCGCAGGCAGGCTGGGCTGAGTCCTGGTGGGCACCGGTGCGGGTCTTCCTCTCCCGGATCGCCACGATGTGCCTGGTGGAGCTGCAGAAGCTGCGCCACGACCGCACCGAGCTCGTCACCCGCGCCGTGCAGCCCGCGCTCTGGCTGCTGGTGTTCGGCAACGTGTTCACCGCGATCCACGCGATCCCCACCGGGAACGTGCCCTACCTGGACTTCCTCGCGCCGGGCATCCTCGCCCAGTCCGCGCTGTTCATCGCGATCTTCTACGGCATCCAGATCATCTGGGAGCGGGACGCCGGGGTGCTGTCGAAGCTCCTGGTCACCCCCACCCCGCGGGTCGCGATGGTCGCCGCGAAGGCCTTCGCCGCCGGCATCCGCGCCGTGGCCCAGGCGGTGGTCGTGCTGGCGTTGGCGCTGGTCCTCGGGGTCTCGCTGACGGCGAACCCGCTGAAGTGGCTGGGCGTGGTCGCCGCACTGATGCTCGGGTCGGCGATCTTCTGCTGCCTGTCCATCGCCATCGCGGGGCTGGTGCTGTCGCGGGACCGGCTGATGGGGATCGGCCAGGCGATCACGATGCCGCTGTTCTTCGCCTCCAACGCGCTCTACCCCGTCGCCCTGATGCCCACCTGGCTGCAGTGGGTCAACCACGTCAACCCGCTGTCGTACGAGGTGGAGGCGTTGCGCGGCCTGATGATCGGCGAACCCGCCCGGCTGGGCCTCTGCTTCGCCGTGCTGCTCGGTGCGGCGGCGCTGATGATCAGCCTGGCGAGCGCCGTGCTGCCCCGCCTGACCCGCTGACCCTCGTGCGCGGCGATCGTCGCCAGGGCGACTATCGCCGCGCACAGGTGCGGACCACGACGGTCGCGACCTGCTCGGCGATCACCTCCGGCGGGGCGAGGGGCAGGCCGATGTGGCTGACGGTCAGCCGGGCGGCGGTCTCGGCGGCGAGGTCGACGTTCTCCAGCTCCGGCCAGGTGCGGCGCAGGTAGGCGGCGGCGCGGTCCCGGGCGGCGACGACGATCGGCTCCGCCCCGAGGACGTCGGAGTCCCCGGTCAGCAGCGCCTTCAGCAGGGGCTCGTCCGCCGCCCGGTGCAGCGCCGCGGCCACCGCGGCCACCCAGGCGGCGTGCAGGTCCCGCTCCCCCGCCAGCGCGGCCTCGATGCCGTCGAGGAACCGCTCGGTCGAGCGCAGGACCAGCGCGGAGGTGACGCCGTGGCGGTCGCCGAACTCGTTGTAGAGCGTCTGCCTGCTGACCCCGAGCCTGCTCGCCAGCTCGGGCATGCCGAACCGGCCGGCGACGACGAGCTCCTCCGCGACGTCGAGCGCCTCGGCGCGCAGCTGGGCGCGGGCGCGTTCGGCCATCGGTCGCATGAGACAACTCTAGAGGTCGCGTCAATTCTCTGGACACTCTTCAGCAATCTGTCTACGGTCGGCCCATGGCCATCGTCGACCAGGTGCGTGCCCGGTACTCGTCCGTACTGACCGTCCCGCTGCCCCGCGGCGTCGACCGCAGGCTGCGCGAGCCCGGCGCCGCCCGCCCGTTCGGCCCGGTGCCCCCGGGCACCGCCGAGATCCCCGGGGACTTCGGGCTCCCCCTGCTGGGCCACACCCTCGGCTACGTCCGCCTCGGCCACGAGCTCACCCGCAGGCGCACCGAGCGCTACGGCCCGGTGTGGTGGATGGGCGGGCCGCTCGGGCGCTCGGTCGTGGTCGCGGGGCCTGCGGCCACGCGCGAGGTGCTGGTGAACCGGGACAAGGCCTTCTCCCAGGAGGGCTGGCGGACCCTCGTCGACCGCTTCTTCCACCGCGGGCTCATGCTGCTGGACTTCGACGAGCACCGGATGCACCGGCGGATCATGCAGGAGGCGTTCACCGCGGACCGGGTCGCGGGCTACGTCCGCCAGGCCGCGCCCGTCGTCCGCTCCACGCTGGACACCTGGTCCGGGGACATGCGGATCCACCCGGCGCTCACACAGCTCACCCTGGACGTCGCGGCGCGGGTGTTCATGGACTCCGGGTCCCAGTCGGACGAGATCAACCGGGCCTTCGTGGCCTGCGTGCGCGGGGCGAACGCGTTCGTGCGCAGGCCGCTGCCGGGCACCCGGTGGAAGAAGGGGCTCGACGGGCGCGCGGTGCTGGAGCGCTGGTTCCGCGACGCCCTGCCCGCCAAGCGGGCGGGCACCGGGGACGACCTGTTCAGCGCCCTGTGCCACGCCCGCACGCCGGAGGGCGAGGCCTTCTCCGACGACGACGTCGTCAACCACATGATCTTCCTGATGATGGCCGCGCACGACACCTCGACGACCACCGCGACCTCCGCCGCCTACCACCTCGGACTGCACCCGGAGTGGCAGGAGAAGGCCCGGGCGGAGTCCCTCGCGCTCGGCGACGGGCACCTCGGGGTCGCCGACCTGAGGTCGCTGACCACGCTCGACCACGTCGTGTCCGAGGCCCTGCGGCTCGACGCGCCCGTGCCGGTGGTGCTGCGGACGGCGGTGAAGGACACGACGGTCCTCGGCCACCACATCCCGGCCGGGACGCGCGTCACCGTGGCGCAGGCGGTCAACCACTACGACCCGCAGTGCTGGGACTCGCCGGAGACCTTCGACCCGGACCGGTTCGCCGCGCCGCCGAAGGACCGGGACGCGTTCGTGCCCTTCGGCGGCGGCGTGCACAAGTGCATCGGGCTGTGGTTCGGGCGCTACGAGGTGCTGACGATCCTGCACGAGCTGCTCCGCACCCACCGCTGGACCAGCGAGCCCGGCCTGCGCTGGGACAACACCTCCCTGCCCGTGCCGGTCGGTGGTGTTCCCGTGCGCCTGCGGCGCCTGTGAGTGGTAAGTGGTGCTGGAGCACCACTTACCACGCACGAGCGCCGAAGGCGCAGGTCAGGGGTAGGCGCCCGCCCGTTTCACCGTGCGCATGATCGGACCGGTCTCGACGTCCGACACGGCGGACAGGGCGCCGACGCGTTCGGTGAGGTACCGGAAGAGGTCGGCCTCGTCGCGGCACACGACCGACGCCGTGAGGTTCGACCGGCCGGTCGTCGCCGCACAGAAGGCGACCTCCGGGTGCGCGGCGATCGCCCGGCCCGTCTCGAGCAGGTGGGCGGGCGGGACGCTCAGCCACATGCGGGTGTGGGCGTGGAAGCCGAGCCGCCGGTCGTCGACATCCAGGTCGAAGAACAGCAGGCCCGCGCCGCGCAGGGCCTCGAGGCGGCGGGCCGCGGTGGACTCCGACCACCCGGTGGCGGCGGCCAGCTCGGCGTAGGGGGCGCGGCCGTCCCGGCTCAGGACGCGCAGCAGCGGGCGGTCCGCCTCGGTCAGCCCGGTGGCGCGCTCCCGGAAGACCGGGGTGAGGGCGGCGACCTCGGCCGCCTCCAGCACCTCGACGGCGGCGAACACGTCCGGCCCGCCGGTGAAGACGTGCAGGATGCTGTGCGCGGTCACGGTCTGGACCTGGGCGGTGCGCTGCAGGCGCTGCAGGATCAGCTCGTCGCGCTCCTCGGCCGACCAGGACTGGACGCTCGCGCTGATCTCGGTGCCGCCGGAGAGCAGCTGGACCCACCGGGTGTCCTCGCGGCGCGCCAGGGCGTGCGCGACCTCGGTGGCGCTGCCCGGCCGACACCGCACCCGGATGATCCACTGTGCGCTCACCGGACGGTCGGGTCCGCGCGCCCCGACCAGCCGCACCGAGTCCGACTCCCGCATCCGGGCCCAGCGCCGCGCGACGGTCCGGTCCGACACCCCCAGCACCTCGCCGACCCGGGCGAACGAGACCCGGCCGTCGATGCTCAGCGCATGCAGGATTCTTCGATCCAGGCCGTCGAACGTGTCGGATTTCTGCACGGTCACCCATCCTAGGCCGCTTTCGGCGGCCACAGCCCGATGCTCGTCGCATGACTTCACGGTGGTGGCCGCTCGTGGCCATCTGTCTCGGATCCTTCATGCTCCTGCTCGACGTCACGATCGTGACGGTCGCGCTGCCGGACATGGCCGCGGACCTGCAGGCCTCCTTCAGCGCGCTGCAGTGGGTGCTGGACGTCTACGCCCTCGTCCTCGCCGCCCTGCTGCTCGGCGCCGGGTCGCTCGCGGACATCGTCGGACGGCGGCGGGCCTACGTCGCAGGCCTCGCCCTGTTCTCCCTCGGGTCGCTGGCCTGCGGGCTCGCCCCGAGCGCGAGCGTCCTGATCACCGCGCGGGGCCTGCAGGGCGTCGGCGGCGCGCTGATGTTCGCCACGACCACGGCCATGCTCAACGCCACCTACCACGGCCGCGACCGGGGCGTCGCGTTCGGCGTGTGGGGCGCGGTCAACGGGGCGGGCTCCGCGCTCGGCCCGCTGGTCGGCGGGCTGCTCACCGAGCACGCGGGCTGGCGGTGGATCTTCCTCGTCAACCTGCCCGTCTCGGTGGTGACCATCGTCCTGACGCTCGCGGTGTGCGCCGAGACCCGCCGCCCGGGCGTCACGGTGGACGTGCCCGGGACCCTGGCGTTCACCGTCTTCGCGGGCGGCCTGACCTACGCGTTGATCCGGGCCGGCTCCCACGGCTGGGCCGCGGCGGCACCGTTCCTCGTGCTCGCGGCCGCGGCGCTCGCGGTGTTCCTGTGGATCGAGCGCCGCGCCGCCCACCCGCTGCTGGACCTGGCGCTGTTCCGCTCGGCCTCCTTCACCGCGACGATCACCGCAGGGCTGCTGCTGATGGCCGCGGCCTTCGCCATGCTCGCTTACACCTCGGTGTGGATGCAGGGCGTCCTGGGCCTGACGCCGATCGCCGCGGGCGTCGCGCTGCTGCCGATGGCGGTGTGCTCCTTCGCCGTCTCGGCGGTCGCGGGGCGGGCGCTGCAGGGCGTCTCGCCGCGCTGGACGGTCGGGACCGGGCTGCTGCTGGTCGGCGTGGGGTCGGGGCTGCAGGCCCTCGTCCGGGAGGACTCGTCGCAGTGGGTGCTGCTGCCCGGGCTCGCGGTCGTCGGGATCGGGGTCGGGCTGGCGATCCCGACCCTCACCGCCGCGGCGATGTCCGCCGCGCCCCCGCAGCTCGGCGGCATGGTGGCCGGCACCCTCAACACCGCCCGCCAGCTCGGGTTCGCCCTGGGGGTGGCGGTGCTCGGGCTGGTGTTCCAGCGCTCGGCGGGAGACGTCGAGTCCCTCGCCGCGGGACACGGCGCGGTGGCGGGGGCCGTCGCGGAGGGGCTGCGGCACGGCTACCTCGTCGCCGGGGCCGCGGGCCTGCTGGGCGGGCTGCTGGTCCTCGCCCTGGTCCGCCCGACGGTCCGGCCGCAGCGGGCCCCGGTCGGGGTCGGCTAGCCGAGGCGCACGGCCTACTCTCGCGCGCATGGGTGTGGGGCGGGAGGAGCGGTCGGCGGGGGCCGCGGAGACCGGGGCCGGGATCGCGAGCTCGCCCTTCCGGGTGGACCGCGACCGGATCGCGGCCTCACCCTTCTTCGCCCGCCTCGCCGGCGTCACGCAGGTGGTCAGCCCCAACGGGTCCGGGCTCCTGCTGCACAACCGGCTCACGCACTCGCTGCAGGTCGCGCAGGTGGCCCGGGCGATCGCCGAGCACGTGGGTGCGGAGTCCTCCGCGCTCGTCGAGAAGCTCGGCGGGTGCGACCCGGACGTCGTGGAGGCCGCCGCGCTCGCCCACGACCTCGGGCACCCGCCGTTCGGCCACCTCGGCGAACAGGTCCTCGACCGGATCGCCCGCGACCGCCTCGGGCTCTCCGACGGCTTCGAGGGCAACGCCCAGTCCTTCCGCATCCTCACCACGATCGACCTGCACGGGCCGGGCCGCACCGGCCTCGGCCTCACCGCGGCCGTGCGCGCCGCCGTGCTGAAGTACCCGTGGACGCGGCTGACCTACCCGGACCCGCACCCGGGCACGGCCGCGCTGCCGCCGCGCGGCGCGGTCGGCAAGTTCTCCGCCTACGACACCGAGCTCGACGAGCTGGTCGCCGCGCGCCGCCCCTTCCCGGTGGGGCCGTGGGAGCAGACCGTCGAGGCGTCGGTGATGGACACCGCGGACGACATCGCCTACGCCATCCACGACGTCGAGGACTTCCACCGGGTCGGCGTCCTGCAGCAGGCCGGGGTGGCGGCCGAGCTGCGCGGGTGGGAGACGCACCCCTCGTCGGGGCCCGGCGCCGCGCTCGAACGGCTGCGGCGGCGGATGGCCGAGCGGGAGGCGTGGATCTACTCCGACGACGCGTTCGCCGCCGCCGTCGCCCGGGTGCGGGACGAGCTGGTCGACGGGCTGCTCGCGCTGCCCTTCGACGGGTCGATGGCCGCCGAGCGCGCCGTCGCCGAGTTTTCCGCGCGCTGGACCGCCCGGCTGGTCGGGGGGATCCGGGTGCTCGCCGATCCCCCGGTCCGCGCCGCCCACGTGGTGCTGGGCGAGGCGCAGTGGCACGAGGTCGCCGTGCTGAAGTTCGTGCACCAGCAGTTCGTGCTTCTCCGCGCGGACCTGGCCTCGCACCAGCGCGGCCAGGCGACGGTCGTCACCGGGCTGGTGGGCGCCCTGCACGACTGGCTCGGCGACACCCACTCCCCCGCCCTGCCGCCCCGGCTGCACGATCTCGTCGAGCTGGCCCGCGAGCAGTACGCGCGGCTCGACGTCCCGGCGGCCGAGGTCCCCCACCTGGCCCGCGGCCGCGCCGTGGTCGACTACGTCGCCTCGCTCACCGACGCGCAGGCCGGTGCCCTCCTCGACGTCCTCACCGGACGCAGCGCGCGGCTGTGGACCGACGCCATGGCGCTGTAGCGCTCACAACGTGAAGGCGCCGCCGACGTAGCGGCGGCCGGCCTCCTCGCGTTCCGGGGAGCCCGCGGTGAGCTGCGCGGCGAAGACCTCGGCGTCGTCCTGCGGGTGGTAGCCGATCGCTGCTCCGCCCGCGAGGGACCAGGTGCGGCGGGTGTTCGCCGAGATCCCCCAGACCGTGCGGAAGCCGGGGTTCTCGCAGGTCAGGGCCGCGTGCACGAGCCGGGCGCAGTCGCCGGGCGAGAGCCAGGTCGCGAGCCCGCGCAGGTCGCGGGGCGCGGGGAAGCAGCTGCCGATCCGCAGGCAGACCACGTCCATCCCGTGCCGGTCGTGGTAGAGCGCGCCGAGCGCCTCGCCGAGGACCTTGCTCACGCCGTAGAAGGTGTCGGGGCGCGGGGCCAGGTCGTCGGGCAGCTCGGGGGCGTTCTCGGTGGGGTTCGGCCAGAAGCCGACCGCGTGGTTGCTGGAGGCGTACACGACCCGCCGCACCCCCGCCCGCCGGGCCGCCTCGAAGACGCCGTAGGTGCCCTCGATGTTGACGTCCCGGATCCGCTCCCACGTGTCCTCACCGGAGATCCCGCCCAGGTGCACCACCGCGTCCACGCCGGTGCACGCCTCCAGCATCGCGTCGGGATCGGTGACGCCGGCGACGATGGACCCGCTCCCGGCCGGTTCCACATCGAGCAGCCGCAGCTCGACACCCGTCAGCCGCTCGCGCAGCATTCCGCCGATCCGTCCGGCCGCACCCGTGATCAGTACTCGTTCCACGCGCCTGATCCTGGCAGGGTGTCGGCATGCTCGTCGCCGGTGTCGACTCCTCCACCCAGTCCTGCAAGGTCGTCGTCCGGGACGCCGAGTCCGGGGAGCTGGTCCGCTCCGGCAAGGCGGCCCACCCCGACGGCACCGAGATCGACCCGCGGCACTGGTGGACGGCGCTGCAGGAGGCGCTCGCCCAGGCGGGCGGGCTGGAGGACGTCGCCGCCGTGAGCGTCGCCGGGCAGCAGCACGGCATGGTGTGCCTGGACGCGGCGGGCGAGGTCGTGCGGCCCGCGCTGCTGTGGAACGACACGCGGTCGGCGGGGGCCGCGGCGGCGCTGGTCGAGGAGCTGGGGGCCCAGGCGTGGGCGGACGCCACCGGCACCGTGCCCGTCGCGTCGATCACGGTGACCAAGCTGCGCTGGCTCGCCGAGCACGAACCGGACCACGCCGCCCGGGTCGCCGCCGTGTGCCTGCCCCACGACTGGCTGACCTGGCGGCTCTCCGGGTCGACGGACCTGGAGGACCTGGTCACCGACCGGTCGGACGCCTCGGGCACCGGGTACTTCGACGCCTCGACCGGCGAGTACCGCCGCGACCTGCTG
Source organism: Pseudonocardia oroxyli (assembly GCF_900102195.1). Classification (GTDB taxonomy): domain Bacteria; phylum Actinomycetota; class Actinomycetes; order Mycobacteriales; family Pseudonocardiaceae; genus Pseudonocardia; species Pseudonocardia oroxyli. The sequence continues at coordinate 18,797 of NZ_FNBE01000017.1, read as the reverse complement.
CGGCGCGGCCTCGGCCGGGACGACGTCGTCCTGCCCCGGGTGCTCGGGCCCGCCGAGTCCGTGGCGGGTCCGGGCTTCCGGCTCGGCGCGGGCGCCGGGGACAACGCCGGGGCCGCGCTGGGCCTCGGCGCGGGAGACGACGTGATCGTCTCGCTCGGGACGTCCGGGGTGGTGTCCGCGCGCGGGGACCGCCAGGGCGCCGACCCGTCCGGCACGATCGCCGGCTTCGCGGACGCGACCGGGGCGTTCCTCCCCCTCGTCGTGACGTTGAACGCCGCCCGCGTGCTCGACGCCGCGGGCAGGCTCCTCGGCGTCGACCACGCCACCCTGTCCGACCTCGCCCTGTCCGCCCCGCCCGGCGCCGACGGCCTCGTCCTGGTCCCGTACCTGGAGGGCGAGCGCACCCCGAACCTGCCCGACGCCACCGGCTCCGTCCACGGCGTGACCCTGGCCAACGGCACCCCCGCGCACCTCGCGCGCGCTGCCGTCGAGGGCATGCTGAGCGGACAGAAGGTGGGCATCGACGCCCTCGCCGCCGTCGGCGTGCGGCCCGCGGCGGTCCGGCTGATCGGCGGCGCCGCCCGCTCCGAGGCCGTCCGGCGCATCGCGCCCACCGTGTTCGGCGTCCCGGTCGTGGTCCCGGAGCCGGGCGAGTACGTCGCGGACGGCGCGGCGCGACAGGCGGCCTGGGTGGCCACCGGCACGCTCCCCACCTGGGAGAGCGGCGGGTCGCGGGTGCACGAGGGCACCCTGACGAAGGGCCTGGAGGAGCGCTACCGCGAGGCCGCCGCACACCCCCTGCCCCGACTCTGACCGGCTCTGATCGGCTCTGATCGCGGGCTGCGGTCCACAGGTGCCGGATCCGGCACCTGTGGACCGCAGATCGCGATCTTGTGGGGTCAGAGCAGGGTGAGGACCGGGTCGTCCCGGTGGATGCGGGTGGTGTCGATCGCCCCCACCGGATCCTCCTCGGCCTGGATCCGCTCCGCGACCTGCACGTACTCCCGGCCGCGGCGGGCCGCGTTCCGCATCCGGACGACGTTCGGGAAGCGGCCGACCGCCTTCATGTCACCCACGCCGGTGAGGAAGATCAGCTGCACGCCGTTGGCGTTGGCGACCTTGCGCTGCAGGTCCAGGAACACCACGTAGTTCGCCTTGCCCAGCGGGTTGTCCAGCGGCAGCGCGCCCAGCCCCGGCACGTCCCGGCCGCGGCTGGTGGCCCGCAGCTTCGCGACCATGCAGAACAGCAGCAGCGAGATGGTGACCTTCTCCCCGCCCGACCACTTGCGCATCCGCTCGACCGACACCCGTTCCAGCGCCAGCGCCGTGGACGGCTTGAGCACCCGGGCCCGCCAGTTCCCGTCGCCGACGACGGCGTTCGTGGCCTGCCAGAGCAGCTCCTGGCCGCGGGGCACCTCGGCGCCGCGGGCGGTCAGCACGTCCACCAGCCGGGCGCAGCGGTCCCGGACGACCGCGTCCGCCGTCTCCACCGCCGATCGCGGCCCGACGTCGAGGAACCGGTGTCCGGCCCACGGACCGAGGTTCTCGGGCAGCTCGGACAGCGACTGGGCCCGCGCCAGCGACCGCAGCGCCTGCCGGACCATCCCGGTCATCGCGGTGACCACGACGGACTTGTGCTCCTCCAGCTCCTCGAGGCGCATGCGCACGTTCTCCGCGAACAGCTCCAGCTCGGCGGCGAGGTCGGCCGCGACGGGCCCGATCTCCCCGGCGACGTCCGGGACCCGGAAGCGGTCCCGGATCGCGGGCTTGACCTGGGCGAACCGCTCCACCGACGCCCACACGACGATCTCCCGGGCGCCCTTCTCCAGGGCCGCGCGGGCACGTCGGACGGCGGCGGCGGTGGCGTCGAGCTGCTCGCGGAGGGCGACGACCGCCTCCCGCGCGTCCGCGACCGTGAGCGGCTCCGCCGGCTCCGGCGCCGCGGGCACGTCCGCCGCGGGCGCCACGCCCAGCAGCTCGCCCTGGTGCGCCAGCCCGGTGACCCGCTCCCGAGCCTCGGCCCGCAGCCCGCCGACGAGCTCCAGCTCGCTGCGGGACCGTTCGGCGGCGGCACGGTGGCCCGCCCGCTCGTCCTCCGCCTCGGCCGCGCCGGCCAGCGCCGCCTCGACGGTGTCCGGCACGGGGTCCGGGAGGTCCCCGCCCTCCGGGTGGCGCACGACCTCCGCCTCCGCGGCCGCCACCGCGCTGCGCCGCTCGCCGACCGCCTCGGTGGCCGCCCGCCCCGCCTCGACGGCCCGGGCGAGCGCGGCCTCGCGGGAGGGTGCGTCCACCGCCTCGGGGGCGCCCAGCAGCTCCTCGGCCGCGGCGCGCACCGCCGAATCCAGGGCCGCGACCTGCGCGGACGGCCCGCCGGGATCGGCGAGCACGCGCCGCGCCTCCGCCAGGGACGCGGCCAGCGCCGAGTCCGACACCTCGCGTCGGTAGGCCTGCTCGGCGGACTCGTGGGCCCGGCGGGCCTCACCGAGATCCGGGACCGGGCCGGCCCCGACCTCCCCGACCTCCCCGAGCCGGTCGCGCTCCGCGCGCAGGTCCGCCAGGGCGCGGCGGGTCGCGCCGCCGGACTCCTCCGCCTCGCGGGCCTCGCGCTGCGCGGTCTCCTCGGTGCGGGCCGCCTCCTCGCCCGCGGCGCGGGCCGCGGCGATCTCGGCGGGCAGCGCGCGGGCCCGCTGTCGCACCGGTTCCGCGGTGCGCAGCCGCTCGGCGAGCCCGGCCAGCACCGCACCGGCGACGGCGGCCGCCCGGCGGACCTCCTCGGCGGCGGACCGGCGCGCGTCGAGGGCCTCCTCGGCGGCGTCCGCCGCGGCGAGGTCCTGTGCGACCCGCTGGTCGTCGGCGGCGACGCGCGACAACCCGGCGGCCGCCTCGGCGATCGACCGGTCCAGCGCGGCCAGGGTCCCCGGCGGGCAGTCGGCCCGGAGGTCCCGCACGCGGCGGCGCAGGTCCGCGTCCCGTTCCCGCTCGGCGGCGAGCTCGGCGTCCGCACCCGCCCGCCCGGCCCGGGCCCGCTCGCGGGCGGTGATCTCCGGGCCGCTCGCGGCGCGGTCGGTCAGCGCGGGCGCCGGGCGCACGACCGCGTGCGCGGCGGCGGCCTCCCCGTCCACCACGGCCTGCAGGGCCGCGGTGGTGCTCACGACGATCATCGAGGTGGGGCGCAGACCGGCGCCGTGCACCGCCTCGAGCGCCGCGCCGCGGTCCGCCGGGTCGTGCACCAGCAGGCCCGCGACCAGCGCGGGCGCCGCCTCGCGGACGGCCTCGTGCCGGGCGGGGGCGACCGAGTCCGCCAGATGGCGCCAGCCCGTGGTCACGGCGATGCCGGCGGCCTCGACGGCCTGCCGCGCCCGGTCGAGGTCCAGGGCCGGGGGCAGCAGCTCGGTGGCGGCCAACGCGTCGAGGGCCCGCTCGTCCTCCGCGCCCTCGACCGCCAGCTCCACGCGCCGCCGCTCGGTGCGCGCGATCGCCGCGGTGAGCAGCTCGTCGAGGTCTCCGGCCTCCGCGACGGGATCGACCGTCCCACCCCCCGCCAACGCGGCCAGCCGCTCCTCGGCGGCCAGCGCCGCGGCGCGTTCGCGCAGCTCGGCCGCGCGGGCGGTGTCCGCGGTGTGCGTCTCGGTCAGCGTGCGCCGTTCGGCGACCAGCGCCTCGGTGGCGGCCCGCAGCTCCTCGCGCCGCTCCCGCAGCGCCGCCCGCTCCTCGACCAGCCGCCCGAGCTCGACGGCCGCCTCCGCGTCCGCCGTCCGGTGCCGGTCCGCGGCGACGGCCACGTCCTCGTCTGCCTCCAGGTGCCCGGCCCGCACGGCGGCGGCGATGCTCTCGTCGACGTCCGCCAGCGTGCGCTGTGCCGCGGCGAGCTCACCGGAGAGCCTGCCCTCCTCCGCCGTGGACCGCCGGACCGCCGCCCGGGCCGCGGTCTCGGCCTCGCGGGCCGCCGCCAGCCGCGCGTCCAGTTCGTCCGCCCGGGCGGTGTGCTCGGCGAGGGCGGCGTCCAGGGCGCGGGCGAGGTCCGCCGCCGCCTGCGCGAGCCGCACGCGCAGCGGCTCGGCCTCCGCGGTCGCCGCCGCCAGCTGCTCCTCCAGCGAGGTCACCCGGTCCCGGGCCGCCCGCAGCCGCAGGAGCTCCCCGACCCCGCGCCACGCGGCCTCGGTCCGGGCGGTGCGCGTCTGCGCCTCCCGGGCCCGTGCCAGCTCCTCCTGCGCCGCGGCCAGCCGGTAGCGCGCCGCGAGCCCGTGCAGCGCGGCCGACCGGCCCTCGGCCAGCGCGGCCCGGTCGCGGTGCTCGGCGGCCTCGCCGCCGATCTCCTCGGCCCGGTCCGCGTGCTCGGCCTCCTCCCGCCGGGCCCGCGAGACGCCGGCCGCGATCGCGCCGGCGAGGGCGGCCGCGCGCTCGGCCAGCGCCCGCTCGGCCTCCTCCGCGCCGGTCAGCGCGTCGCGGCTCTCGGCCAGCGCGCGCACCAGCGGGACGGCCTCGGTGGCGAACGCCTGGTCCGCCAGCAGCTCCGGGCGCTCGGCCAGCCCGGCCCGCACCTTCTCCAGGATCTGCGAGACCTGCCCGGGCACCTCGGGATCGACGATGAGCTCCAGCAGGTACCGCACGAACTGGTCGGCGTTGCGGAACTGGAACTGCCCCTCGATGCCACCCTCGGTGGCGTTCATCTGCAGCAACGCGTTGAAGATCGCCGGGTCCAGGCCGTGCTCGTCGAGCGCCTGCGCCCAGCGGTCCTGCCGGTCGGTCACCACGACGCCCGCCCCGGGCACCGTGTCCCACGCCCGCAGCGCCGCGACGAAGTCCTTCTGCGTGAGCCGCTCGGCCAGCGGCAGCCGGTCGAGCGCCACCCGGTCGTCCACCTCGCGGAACAGGTACCAGCGGGCGCCGAGCCGGTCGTGCTCGCGGTTGGGGTCCGCGGGCTGGGCCCGGTCGGCCCACTCGTAGACCGCGCCCGTCACCAGGCGTCCACCCGGCCCCGACCACTCGACGACGACGTGTCCGGTGTCCGCCCCGAGGACGTAGTCCTCGAGGTGCTTGCCGGTGGCCGCGGTGGCGAGGAAGTCCCGGCGGGCGGGCCGGATCAGCGCGCAGATCAGCGAGAGCACGGTGGACTTCCCGCCGCCGTTGCGCAGCCAGAGGATCGAGTCGACCGGCTTGCGTTCGGCGTCGGTGAAGTCCAGCGTGACGTCGAGGAAGCGGGCCGCCGAGGGCCCCATCCGGTCGATCCGGACCCGGCTGATCTTCCACATCACCGGCGCGCTCACGCGGCGGCTCCCGGGCCACCGCTGCGCAGCGCACGCAGGGCGTCGAGCGCCGCCCCGCCCGCGGAGTCGGCGACGAGCAGCCGGAAGCGGTCGGTGAGCTGGTAGACGTCCGGGCCCAGGGAGGTGGCCTCCCGGGCGGCGCCCTGGTCGACGAGCCAGCCCAGCGCGTCCTCGATCGCCTTGAGTGTGCAGCCGCGCCCGCGCCGCCCGGTCTGCGTGGTGATCAGCTGCGGCATGTCCGCGTACACCTCCGCGGCGGCCCGGGCCCGCTCCTCCGGGGTGCCCTCCCCGCCCTCCTGGGCGCGCAGCGTGTCGATCGCCGAGCGCAGGAACTCGTCCACCTTCACGAGGTCGACGAGCTTGGTCTCCGGGTCGTCGAAGTCCACGTCCTGGGGGTAGGCGTAGGCGGCGATCCCGATCAGGACCAGGCCGAAGACCAGCCGCTCCGCCTGGTCCATCGCCCGGAAGTCGGTCAGCCGGGTGGCGAACGGCCCGCCCGGCTCGGGGGCGAGCACCAGCCCGGACCGCGGCGTGCCCAGCACCTCCAGCCCGAGCCCCTCGGCCATCGTGTCCACCACGTCCCGGAAGCGCAGCTCGCTGCGGTAGCGGTCCAGCAGGGCGCGGTAGTCGCCGCCCTCCACCGGACGCGAACGCCGCTGCAGACCGAAGCCGAGCAGCTCGGCGGCCGCCCGCACCTCGGTCAGGTCCGCCGCGACGGAGCTGCTACCCACCGACCATCACCCGTTCGTCCTCGTCCGTCACCGCACGTTCGGCGGGCAGGGGGCGCAGCACCAGGTCCCGGCCGCGGGCCAGCCGGTGGTCCAGCACCCCGGCCGCTCCGTCCCGGTCGACCGCCTCCAGCCCCGCGGCCAGCTCCACCGAGTCGTCCGGCTCCTCGGAGTCCGCGGCCGGGTCCGGCGCGAACGCCCACAGCGTCGTCAGGATCACCAGCTCGGCGACCTCGTCGTCCGGGCACCGGTCCAGCAGGGCGGACAGCGGGGCGCCCGCCGCGTCCGCGCGCGCCACGGCCAGCACCTCGCCCGCCGCGGCGACGACCTCGGGCGGGTAGCGCTGCACGTCCGGCTCCTCGATCTCGTCGAGGCCCTCGTCCTCGGCGAGCGGCTCCACCGTCTCCCGCTGCCGCGGCGGCGCCCACAGCTGGTCCAGCAGGTCGTCGAACCGGACGAGCCGGGGCACGGTCACCCCGAGCGCCCGGTCGGCGAACGCCGTGCCGACCTCGAGGGCCTGCTCGCGCGGCAGGCCCAGGGTGGGGAGCAGGACGTCCTCGCCGACGGCGAGCATGCGCAGCCTGCGCCGCCGGGCCAGGCGCTGCCGGACCTGGGCGGCGAGGAACACCTCGCGGGCGCCGACCAGGCGCTTCTCCAGGTCGAGATGGACCTGCCGGACCCGCCGCAGCAGGTCGACGATCCGACCGGACGTGGCCCGCACGTCCGCGCCGGTCTCGGTGTCGAGGCCGCCCTGGACGTGCTCCAGGAACCGGTCGTCCTCGGCGATCCGCTCCTCGACGTGCCGGCGCGCCGCGCTCAGCCGGTCCGGCACGTCGACGAGCCAGTCGTGCGACCCGACGTCTCGCCGGGTCGCGTCCAGCAGCTCGGCGAGGGTGGCGGCGATGCCGACCGACGTCCGCTCGGCCTGCGCCGCGGTGCGGGCGGCGGCGTCGAACCGCCGGTCGTCCAGCTGCCGCTGCAGCACGTGGGCCAGCGCGCGGTCGGCGTCCTCGATGTCCACGTCCAGGCCGTGCAGGAACAGCGTGATCGCCTGGTCCGACGCGGTCAGCACCGGCCCGTACTCGGCCTCGCGCAGGGACAGCAGCCGGAAGCTGTAGGGCTCGCGCACCACCTGGTCGCCGGACAGGTCGGCGAACCAGTAGGTGAAGCGGCGGTGCTCGTGCGCCTCGTTCAGCAGGCCCTTGAGCACGACCTGCGCCACGTCCCGGGCCTGGTGGGCGAGCTCGGGGCGCATCCGCAGCGCGAGCCGGGTGAGGTCGTCCGCGACCTCGTCCAGGGTCGCCTCGCGGGCGAACCCCATCGACCCGACGACGAGGTCCACCGCCGCGAGGGCGAGCTGGCGCAGGTCGAACGCCTCGTCGTCGATGCCCGCGTGGGCCGCGTTGCGGACGAGGCGGGAGATCGGGTCGGTCAGGGTGAGCGCACGCCAGCGGGCCCGCGCGGTGGCGTCCGCGGCGGGCGACACCACCGGTGCGCTCGTCATCGGCGACCACCTTAGGAACTTCCGACCACCGCCGACTCGTTGCCCCCGTGAGAGGTCCCGGGAGAGACCGGGAGAGAGAGGAGGAGCCGTGGTCGGATGGCTCGTCGGCACGGTCCTCGTGCTGTTCCAGATCGTGTTGTTCGCCCGGGTGATCGTGGACTGGATCTCGGTGGCGGGCGGCGGTGGCAGCGCGCTCCACCAGGCGCGGCGCATCACCCACGGCATCACCGAGCCGGTGATCGCCCCGGTCCGCCGGGTCGTCCCGACGCTGCGGCTGGGCAACTTCGGCCTGGACCTCGCGTTCATGGTCGTGTTCTTCGGAGTGCTGCTGCTGCGCACCTTCCTGGTCCCGCTGATCCCGTTCTGAGTACCGTGGTGGGGTGAGCAGACGGCGGCGGCCCGCGCCGTTGCCGCAGCGGCACGGGCTCGATCCCGTCCGGCTGCGCACCCCGGACGCCGGCCCGTGGGCCACGCTGCGGGAGCACCTGGTCGAGCGGCTGCCGCGGGTGGCGCCCGAGCGGGTCGCCGAGATGCTCGCCGAGGGCCGGATCGTCGACGAGGACGGACCGCTGGGCGTGGACGCCCCGTTCCGGCCTGCGTCCTTCGTGTGGTTCCACCGCGACCTGCCCGAGGAGGTGCCGGTCCCCTTCGAGATCGGGATCGTGCACCGGGACGAGGACATCCTCGTCGTCGACAAGCCGCACTTCCTCGCCACGATCCCGCGCGGGCGCCACGTCCTGGAGACCGCGCTGGTCCGGCTGCGCCGCGACCTGGACCTGCCGCAGCTCTCCCCCGCGCACCGGCTCGACCGCGTGACGGCCGGGCTGGTCCTGTTCGTCGTGCGGCCCGAGCTGCGCGGGCGCTACCAGACGCTGTTCCGCGACCGGCGGGTCCGCAAGACCTACCGGGCCGTCGCGCCCGTCCGGCCGGAGCTGGAGCTGCCGCGGACGGTCCGCAGCCGGATCGTGAAGGAGCGCGGGGTGATCTGCGCCTACGAGGAGCCCGGCGAGCCGAACGCCGAGACCCTCGTCGAGCTCGTCGAGACGCGCGGGGAGCGCGGGCTCTACCGGTTGCACCCGCACACCGGGCGCACGCACCAGCTGCGGCTGCACCTGGCCGGGCTCGGCATCCCGATCCTGGGGGACGACTTCTACCCCGTGCTCCGCGAGACCCCGCTCGACGACTTCACGAACCCGCTGCAGCTCCTCGCGACGACCCTGGAATTCGACGACCCGCTCACCGGACGGGCCAGGCGGTTCGAGAGTGCGCGATCTCTCGCCGCGTGGCCGGGTCAACGCGTTCCGTGAGGGGTCGAACGGCGCCGTCTCGTCGATTCTGAGGAGGCCCTGCGGCATTCGGCCGAACATCACGGGGCGCCGGCAGCAGCACCGCGCCGCTCGGCGCGTCCGGCACGTCGCGCGGCGTGACCACCTCTCAGTGACACAACGGGCGCGGTGTCCGGATTCGTAGGGTCCATCGCAGCGGATCCCGACGTCACGCCCCCCGCCGTCGGGATCCGCACGAACGCTCCCCCGATGTGACCGAGTCCGAGGACACCCCACGATGACGCTCCCCCGTCGCCTTCCGCGGGTCGCCGCACTCACCGCCGCGGCCGCCCTGACCCTCGCCCTGTCCGCCTGCTCGGCGGGCGGCTTCACCGACGCCCGCGACGCCGCCCCCGTCGGCACCGCGGCGGGCGCCGCGGCCGGCACCACGACCGTCCCCACCGGCGGGCTCGGTACCGGCGTCACCGCCGTCGGGACCGTGGTGACCACCGACGGGTTCACCGTCTACCGCTTCGCGAACGACCGCACCACCCCGTCCGCCTCGACCTGCCTGGGCGAGTGCGCGGCGAAGTGGCCGCCGGTGAAGGGGGACGGCCAGCCCGCCCTGCAGGGCATCCCGACCGGGCTGGTCGGCACGGTCGGCAGGCCCGACGGCACCCAGCAGCTCACCCTGAACGGTTGGCCGCTCTACCGCTACGCGGGCGACACGCGGCCCGGCGAGGCGAAGGGCGAGGGCGTCGGCGGCACGTGGGCCGCGATGGGCGCCAACGGGACCCCCGCCGCCGCAGGCCCCGCCGCCAGCCCGGCGACCGCCCCCGACTCCCAGCCGGCGGGCTTCGGCGCGGCCGCCCACCACGGCACCGGCACCTGAGGTATCCCCGGCTCAGCCCCGTGAGCGGCGATGGTCGCCAGAGCGACCATCGCCGCTCACGAGGGGGCCGGAGCCGGATCAGCGCAGCCGGACCGGCATGCTCGTGACGCCGTGGATCAGGGTGCTCTCGCGCCAGGTCAGGGAGCGCGGATCGGCGGCGAGGGTCATCGCCGGGAACCGGGACAGCAGCGTGCGGAAGGCGATCTCGCCCTCGAGGCGGGCCAGCGGCGCACCCAGGCAGTGGTGGATCCCGTAGCCGAAGGCCAGGTGCCCCCGGGCGTCGCGGGTGACGTCGAGTTCGGTGGGTCGCTCGTAGCGCTCGGGGTCCCGGTTCGCCCCGATCAGCGAGACGAGCACGACCTCCCCCGCCGGGACCGTCGTCCCGCCGATCTCGACGTCCTGGGTGCTGAAGCGCAGGGTCGCGAGGTTGACCGGTCCGTCGTAGCGCAGGAACTCCTCGACGGCGTTCGGGACGAGCGCGGGGTCCGCCCGCAGCAGGGCCGCCTGGTCCGGGTGCTGCAGCAGCGCCCGCATGCCGTTCGCGATGAGGTTGACCGTGGTCTCGTGCCCGGCGACCAGCAGCAGGAACGCCATCGAGATGACCTCGGTGTGAGACAGCGAGTCCCCGTCCTCCGCGGCCCGGACGATCGCGGAGAGCATGTCGTCCCCGGGGTGTGCGGCCTTGTCCGCCACGAGCTGCGACAGGAACTGCGCCATCGCCCCCGCGGCCGCCGTGCGGGTCTCGGGCTCACCGGCCGAGAGCAGGGTGTTCGACCACCCGCGGAAGTCCTCCCGATGCTCCGGGGGCACACCCAGCAGCTCGCTGATCACGGTCATCGGGAGCGGGAAGGCGAAGGCGTCGAGCAGGTCCGCCTCGTCGCCGGTCATCGCGTCCGCCAGCTCCTCGGCGAGCGCGGTGATCCGCGGGCGCATCGCGGCGATGGCCCGCACGGTGAACGCGCGGCTCACCAGCTTGCGCAGCCGGGTGTGGTCGGGCGGGTCGGTGTTGAGCATGTGCCCGACGAGCGAGTCGGCGAACCGGGCCCGGTTCTCGATCCCCTGCTTCTCCAGCACGGTGGCGAACCCGGAGCCGGACTTGGCGAGCCGGGCGTCGTTCAGCGCGGGCCGGGCGTCGGCGTAGCGGGTGACCAGCCAGACCGTCAGCCCCATCGTCGTGACCACCCGGGACACCGGTGCCTCCGTCCGCAGGACCCGGTAGAGGGCGTCGGGGTCGGCGAAGAACGCGTCGTCGAGGGGGCGCGGATCCGTGGTGGTCGTCACGCCGACCGACGGTAGTACCGCCGCGCAACGGCTTGCTGAGCGTTCGCTGAACGCTACGCTCCACTCATGAACGAACGATCGGTGCGGATCGGGAACTTCAGCGGCTACCTCGGGGACCGGTTCACCGCCGTCGACGAGGTGCTCGCGGGCGATCCGGTCGACGTGCTGATGGGCGACTACCTGGCCGAGGTCACGCTCGCCGCGCTGGCCGCGGATCGGCGCGGCTATGTCGCCTACTTCCGCAAGCAGCTCCGCCCCCACCTCGCGACGCTCGCCGAGCGCGGGATCAAGGTCGTCACGAACGCGGGCGGGTTCGATCCCGCCGGGCTCGCCGCCGCCCTGCGCGCGGACCTCGCCGAGGCGGGCGTGTCGCTCACGGTCGCCCACGTGGAAGGGGACGCCGTGCTCGACCGCCTGCCCGAGTTCCACCGGGACGGGTACGCCCTGGAGAACCTCGACTCCGGCGCCCCGCTCAAGGACTGGGGGTTCGAGCCGATCGCCGCCAACGCCTACCTCGGCGGGTTCGGCATCGCCGAGGCGCTGCGGGCGGGCGCGGACATCGTCGTCACGGGGCGGGTGACCGACGCGTCGCTGACCGCGGGGCCCGCGGCCTGGTGGCACGGCTGGACCCCCGACGACCACGGCCCGCTCGCGGGCGCGATCACGGCCGGGCACATCATCGAGTGCGGTGCCCACGCGACCGGCGGGAACTTCTCCGGCTTCCGGACCGTGCCGGGCATGGACCGCTGCGGCTTCCCGATCGCGGAGGTCGCCGCGGACGGCTCGTCGGTGATCACCAAGCACGCGCGCGACGGCGGCACGGTCACCGTCGACACGGTGACCGCCCAGCTCGTCTACGAGATCCAGGGCCCCCGCTACCTCAACCCGGACGCGACGGTGCACCTGGACACCGTCCGGCTCAGCCGGGTCGGGCCGGACCGGGTGGCGATCGGCCCGGTCGTCGGGTCGCCGCCGCCGCCCACGCACAAGGTCGCGGTGTTCGCGCAGCTCGGCTGGCAGATCTCGACCATGCTGTTCTGCACCTCGCCGGACGTCGAGGAGAAGGTCGCGCTGCTGCGCCGCCAGCTCCGCCTGCAGCTCGACGGGCACGTGGACCAGCTCGACGTCACCCCGCTCGGCACGGCCGCGGAGGACCCGCGGTCCCAGTGGGAGGCGACCGTGCCGATCCGGGTCATGGCCACCGCGTCGGCCGCCGAGGCGCTGGCGGCCTTCCCCGCCGCCGTCGGGAGCCTCTACCTGCAGGGCTACCCCGGCTTCCACCACGACGGCGGCGCGCAGCCGGTCCGGGCGCCCTGGCCGCGGATCGGCTACTGGCCCGCCCTGTTGCCGGTCGAGCACGTCCCGCACACCGCCGTGCTGGCCGACGGGCGGCGGATCGAGGCGCCGCTGTCCCGCACGTTCGCGAGCCCGGAGCAGCTCGCGCAGGGCCGCTCCCCCGAACCGCCGCCGGTCCGGGGCGACGGGGAGCCCGGTCGGCCCGGTCGGCGCGGGCGGCGCGGTCGGCGCGGGCGGCGCGGTCGGCGCGGTCGGCTCGGCACGGTGGCCCACGCCCGCGCGGGCGACAAGGGCGGCAACTCCAACGTCGGGGTCTGGGTGCCCGACCCCGCGCACTGGGACTGGTTGTGCAGCACGCTGAGCACCGAGAACCTGCGGGCGCTGCTGCCGGAGGCCGAGGACTGCGACATCGTGCGGCACGAGTTCCCGCACCTGCGCGCGGTGCACGTGGTGCTGCGCGGGCTGCTCGGGACGGGCGGCTCGTCGAACCTGCGGGTGGACCAGATCGGCAAGTCCGTGGGCGAGTACCTCCGCGCGAAGCACGTGATGCTGCCGTGACCGGCCCCGATCTCACCCCCGATCTGCCCGCCGAGCTCGACCGGCTGCTGGGCGGGCTGGGGCTGGCCGCGGCCGACGCGGGCGGCACGGTCGCCTTCACCGGGGCCGACCCGGTCGTCCCGAGCGCGCTGCGGCTGGCCGGGGCCGCGGCGCTCGCCCTCGCGGCGAAGTCGGTCGCGGTCGCCGCGCTGCACCGGGACCGCACCGGCGTGGGCCAGGACGTCGCCGTGGACCTGCGGACCGCCCCGCACCGGCTGTGTCCCTTCTACGACCGCAGGTGGGAGCTCCTGCACGGGCTGCCGATCGCCTCGCCGGTCAACGCCTCGCCCGCCTTCGGCTTCCGCTTCTACCGCACCGCCGACGACCGCTGGGTCATGCCGCTCAACGGCTATCCCGCGCTCAAGGTCGCCGCCCAGCGCCTGCTCGACTGCGCGGACACCCCGGAGGCGGTGGCGCGGGCGGTCGGCCGGTGGTCGGGCGCCGACCTGGAGGCGGCCGGGGCCGCGGCGGGGGTGGTGATGCCGCTGGTCCGCACGCCCGAGGAGTTCCGCGCGACCGAGCAGGCCGCCGTCCTCGAGGCCACCCCGCTCGTCACGCTCGAGCGGATCGGTGACAGCGCACCCGAGCCGCTGCCCGCCGCGCAGGCCCCGCTGGGCGGGGTGCGGGCGCTCGGGATGGGGCACGTGATCGCGGGCGCCGGGACCGGGCGGAGCCTGGCGCTGCACGGCGCGGACGTGCTGAACCTGTGGCGGCCCACCGAGTTCGAGCACGACACGACCTACCTGTCGGCGAACGTCGGCGTGCGGTCGGCCACGGTCCGGCCCACCGACCCGGTGGTGCGGGAGCTCCTGGCGGGCGCGGACGTCTTCTACGCCAACCGCAGGCCCGGCTACCTGGCGTCGATCGGGCTGTCCGCCGAGGAGGCCGCCGCGGTGCGCCCCGGGATCGTGCACGCCACGAACTCGCTCCACGGTGAGCACGGCCCGTGGCGGGACCGGGTCGGGTTCGACCAGACCGCGGGCGCGGTCACCGGGATGGCGCACCTCGAGGGCGGGGGCGCCGAGCCGAGGCTCTCCCCCATCCTCGTGGTCAACGACTACATCGTCTCCTGGCTGACCGCCGCGGGGATCGTCGCGGCGCTGCGCCGCCGGGCCGCGGAGGGCGGCAGCTGGCGGGTGCACGTGTCGCTGACCAGGGTCGCGATGTGGATCCTGGACCTCGGCGTGCTCGACCTCGCGCACGCCGCCCGGGTCGCGGGATCGGACGACGAGCACGCCTACCTCGACCCGGAGACCTTCACCGCCGACACCCCGCTGGGCCGCTACCAGGGCGTGACCGACCAGGTGCGGATGTCGGTGACGCCGGGCTCCTACGACCCGGTCCTGGTGCCGCGCGGCAGCGGCGCACCCGTCTGGCGCACCGAATCCCCAGCTCAGACCCCGTGAGTGGCGATAGTCGCCAGAGCGACTCCGCTCACCCGCCCCGCCGCCTCCGGCGGCTGCCGACCCCCGGCCGCCACTCGCGGGGTCAGGAGCGGCGGTCGTCCTCCCAGAGGCCCTCGCCCGTCCACGGGTCGCGGTCCTCCTCGTAGCGCTCCAGGACGGGGCCGGGGACCGGGCCCTGCGCGGGCTCGGCGGTGCCGTCCTGGAACGAGCGCTCCTCGGCCTCGTCCGGGTCCGCGGCGCGGTGCCTGCCCGCCTCGAGGCCGCGCTGGTAGGTCGACAGCCTGCGGCGCACCTTCTCCGGCTCGCGCTCGGCCGCGGCGGCCGTCTCGGCGCGCCTGCCGCGCAGCGGCGGGGTGACCATCTGCTTGCCGGGGCGCCGCTGGGGCAGCCCGCTCCCGGTCACCGGCGGGGCCGACTCGGCCTCGGCGGCGGCCGCGCGTTCGGCGGCGGCCCGCCACTCGTCGTCCCGGGTGCCGGACCAGCTCGACGGCGAGCCGTTGCGCGGGGCCGACGCGGACCCGCCGGTCAGCCAGCTGTCCGCCAGCCCGAACGAGCCGCCGTTGCGGTGCCCGTTGGACGCGCCGTTGTGGGTGCCGTTCGTGCCGTTCGTGCCGTTGAGCGGGGCCGGGTCGTCGTCGGTGCGGAACCACGCCGACGCGACGGCGGCGAAGATCGGCGTGCCCGCAAGGTCGTCCCCGGCGCGGGCCAGTGAGGCGTCGAAGGCGCCGAACAGCTCGTCCACCGTGGCCGGGGCGGGCGCCGCGCCCTCGCGGACGGGCTCCCACGTGATCTCGGGCGGGGTGCTGCGGGGCGCCGGGACCGGCTCGGCCGGGACCTGCGGCGGGTGCACGCCGGGGGCGGGCTCGACGAGGGCCCGCGGGAACCGCACCAGCGCCACCGTGCCGAAGCCGGGCGTGGTGGGACCGCCGAGCGGGGCCTGCAGCTCCACCCGCGCCCCGAGCCGCCGGGAGAGCCGCGCGGCGAGGTGCAGGCCGAGCCGCTCCGGCGGGATCGCGCCGGACACGCCGCCCGCGATCTCGTTCTCCAGCGCCGCGGCCCGCTGCCACGGCAGCTCGACGCCCTCGGCCTGCAGCTCGATCGTGACGCCGCCGTCCCCCGCCCACCGGCCGACCAGCTCGATCCGCGCGCTGCGCGGCGTGCTGCGCTCGGCGTGGGCCAGCAGCTCGGCGAGGACCTGTCCGGCGCCGACCGCCACCCCGGCGGGCAGGGCCGCGGACGGTGCGGGGGGCACCGAGACCCGGCGCGGGTCCTCCGCGCCCGCGGCGACGTCCGCGAGGATCCGGCCGAACCCGGTCGGCACGGGCCCGCGGCGCTCCGGGACACCGCCGACCAGGGTCAGCACGCTCTCGCCGTCTCGCAGCAGCCGGCGCGCGCCCGCGGCGATCTCCGCGCCCGCGCCGCCCTCCGCACCGCCGGCGAGCCGCTCGGCGACGGCGAGCTGCCGCTCGGCGTGACCACAGATCCTGCGGGCCAGACCGGCGAGCAGGGCGTCCGCCCCGCCGGCCACCGAGTCGACCGAGTCGACCGCACCGGTCGCGCCGCCACCCGGCTCGTCGAGCCAGGAGGTGGACGAGAGGTCTCGCTCCACACTGTCCTCCGCGTTCGCCGGCCCCGAACCCGCCGGAACGCCGCACGGACCCCGCTCGGTCACTCGCACCCGGAGCGGGCGACGAGCGCGGGGGCCGCCGGGGGAGCTGCGCGCCCCGGCATCTCTTGGTGCTCGGGACACTACCGGGGAGATCCGCGCCGAGCGGCTCGTCGGACGGGCGTGCGATGACCGGTCGCCTACGGGTGGACCGGCGGTGAACGGCAAGTCGACACGCCGGGGAGCTCGGGATGATCTCGGGATGATTCCGCAGGGCGCACGATCCGACACGGAACGGCGCAGGGGGCTGGACGACAGGCGCTCCGACCGCGACGCTGCGGCGGTGCGCCCGGTCACAGAACTTAGGTGACAGCCGGACGGGCGTCCAGAGGCTCGGCTACTCGAACCGGCTCGGGTCGCCCGCGCCGCGGCGCACGATCTCCGGTTCCGGGCCGGACAGGTCGACGACGGTCGTGGGCTCGGTGCCGCACTCCCCCGAGTCGACGACGGCGTCCAGAGCGGCGTCCAGGGTCTCCTTGATCTCCCAGCCCTGGGTGGGCGGCTCCGCGGCGTCGGGGAGCAGCAGGGTGGAGGACAGCAGCGGCTCGCCCAGCTCGTCGAGCAGCGCCTGGACCACGCGGTGGTCCGGGATCCGCACGCCGACGGTCTTCTTCTTGGGGTGCAGCAGCCTGCGCGGCACCTCCTTGGTGGCCGGGAGGATGAACGTGTACTGCCCCGGGGTGGCGGCCTTGACCGCGCGGAACACCGCGTTGGAGACCTGCACGAACTGCCCCAGCTGCGCGAAGTCCCGGCAGACCAGGGTGAAGTGGTGCTTGTCGTCCAGCTTGCGGATCTGCCGGATGCGGGCCAGCCCCTCGGCGTTGCCGAGGGCGCAGCCCAGCGCGTAGCAGGAGTCGGTGGGGTAGGCGATCAGCCCGCCCTCCCGGACGAGGGCGATCACCTGTCCGATCGCGCGGCGCTGCGGGTTCTCGGGGTGGACGTCGACGTACCGAGCCATCGTCGGAGGGTAGCGGTAGCGTGATCGCCATGACGCCCGCCGAGCTGCTGATCGACTGTTTCGGCCGGATCGCGGAGGGGGTGCCGGCCGTGGTGGACGGCCTCACCGAGGACCGGCTGGCCCTGCGGGTCGACGGGGAGGCGAACTCCATCGCCTGGCTCGTCTGGCACCTCACCCGGGTGCAGGACGACCACGTGGCGGACGCGTTCGGCACCGAGCAGGTCTGGCTGGCCGACGGCTGGCAGGAGCGCTTCGGGCTCCCCCTCGACCCCACCGACACCGGCTACGGCCACGGCCCCGACCAGGTCGCGGCCGTGCGGGCGGACGAGACCCGGCTGGCCGGCTACCACGCCGCCGTGTTCGCGCGGACCGGGGAGCTGCTCGCCGACGTCACGCCCGAGCAGCTGGACGAGGTGATCGACGATCGCTGGGACCCCCCGGTGACCCGCGGCGTCCGCCTGGTCTCGGTGTTCGACGACGACGCGAAGCATCTCGGCCAGGCCGAGTTCGTCCGCGGTCTCCTCCCGGGCTGAGGCCGTGGACCTGCAGCTGACGGGCAGACGCGCCGTCGTGACCGGGGGCAGCCGAGGCATCGGCCTCGCCGCGGCCGACACGCTGGCCGCCGAGGGGTGCGACGTCGCCCTGGTCTCCCGCACCCCGTCGGACGAGGCGGTGCGCCGGGTCGCCCGGCACGGCACCCGGATGCTGCCGATCGCCGCCGACACCACGGACGACGCGGCCGTGCAGGCCATGGTCGCGCAGGTCGTGGCCGAGCTGGGCGGGGTGGACGTGCTGGTCAACGCCGCCGCCCAGCCCGCGGGCGCGGGCCCGCAGCCCGCGGCCGCGGAGACCACGGACGCGCTCCTGCGCGAGCAGTTCGAGACCAAGGTGCTCGGCTACCTGCGCTGCGCCCGGGCGGTCGCCCCGCACATGACGGCGCAGGGCTTCGGCCGGATCGTCAACGTCAGTGGGCTGAACGCCCGCGCCTCGACGTCGCTGGTCGGGTCGGTGCGGAACGTGTCGGTCGCCGCGCTGACCGCCGCGCTGGCCGAGGACCTGGGCCCGCGCGGGGTCACGGTCACCGTGGTCCACCCGGGCCTCACGGTCACCGAACGCACGCCCGGCATGATCGCGGCCAAGGCCGCGGCGGACGGCACCTCGCAGGAGGAGGCCGAACGCGCCCTGGGCCGGTCCACCCGGCTGGGCAGGCTGGTCACCGCCGAGGAGGTGGCGGACGTGATCGCGTTCCTGTGCTCGCCGCGCAGCGTGGCGATCAACGGGGACGCCGTGGCCGTGGGCGGCGGCCAGCCGGGCGTCACCTACTACTGACGAGTGGCACACGTCTCGTAGATCACCCGTCCGCGCCGACACGTTCTGCGCGCGCGGCGCGATGACCAGGCATGGACGCGATGAAGGACCTCCCGATGCCTGCGGGCCCGGTCGACTCCGCGGCCGTGCTCGCCGACGACGCCCTGCTCGACGCGGTGCGCACCGGCGCCCGCGGGATCGACGACCCGGACCCCCTGGTCCGGCTGCTCGCCGCCTGGCGCTGCGCCCGCAGGCGGCCCCGCACCCGGGGCCGCCGGTTCGGGCTGGGCTGTCGCTAGAACCGACCTAGGAGACTGCTGAATTAGGGCGGTCTCCGGGCGGGGTAGCTGCGAGGGCAGCCTGTTTCGGACGGGGTTGTGAGGTGTGCGTGGTGTGGCCTGGGCGGCCGGAGGCCGCTCAGGCCAGGACCCAGCTCCCGGTGGGCGGCCGGTGCAGGCCCAGGGCGAGGAGTCGGCGCAGGTTCAGTCCGGCGGCGCGGTGGGACAGCCAGAGATCGTTGGCGCGGACGCCGCGGAAGCGCAGCCGCCGGTTGCCGCGGGTCAGCCAGGCGATGGAGCGTTCGACCATCGGCCGGTGCCGGCGGTAGACGGTGGTGAACTCGGGATCTC
>NZ_FNBE01000020.1:38196-149881 GCF_900102195.1 Pseudonocardia oroxyli | reverse complement strand
GACGGCTTCGACCTGATCGTCAGTGATCTTCCGCGGCGCGCCCGGGCGCGGCTCGTCGAGCAGGCCGTCCAGGCCGACCTTCGCGAACCGGGCCCGCCATTTCCCGACCGTCACCGCGTGACAGCCCAGCCTGGCCGCGATCGCCTTGTTCGACTCGCCCTCGGCCGCGGCCAGCACGATCCGGCTGCGCAGCGCCAGGGCCTGCGATGACTTCGCCCGCCGAGCCCAACGGTTCAACGTCTCCCGCTCCTCGTCGGACAGGTTCAGCTCGGCCACCGGCCGCCCCTGCTTGTTCGGCACGACCGACAGCCTATCGATATTCAGCGAACTTCAGACGCAGGACACTAGGACGTGACTCCCACTCCGGCGCCGCCGGGCCCGGTGATCCACGTCGCCGCCGGCGTGGGCGCCGGTAGCGACGGTGGCGGATCGGGAGACACGCCCTGGGCCTTCGCCCTCAGACGGTGAGGACGATCTTCCCGGTCGTGCCGCCCGCCTCCCCGTAGCGGTGGGCGTCGGCGGCCTGGGCGAGCGGGAAGGTGCGGTCGACGAGGATCCGCAGCAGCCCCCGCGCGTGCAGGTCGAGCAGCTCGGACAGCCCGCCGCCGCCCGCGGCGCGGACGTAGGCCCCGGACGCCCGCACACCGCGCGCCTCGGCGGCCTCCAGGGCGGCCGCGGCGTGGATCGTGGGCAGACAGATCAGCAGCCCGCCGGGGGCGACGAGATCGAGCGAACGCACCGTCGTCTCGCCGCCGACGAGGTCGTACACCAGGTCGACGGGCTCGAGGACCTTCTCGAAGGCCTCGCTGCGGTAGTCCACCACCTCGTCGCAGCCCAGCTCGCGCAGCAGCGGCAGCTTGGGTCCCGACGCCGTGCCGATCACGTGTGCGCCCCGCGCCTTCGCGATCTGCACCGCCAGGTGGCCCACTCCCCCGGCCGCGGCGTGCACGAGCACCCGCTGCCCCTCCCGCAGCTCGCCGACGTCGATCAGCGACTGCCAGGCCGTCATGCCCGCGAGCGGCAGCGCGGCCGCCTCGACCACGGACAGGCCCTCGGGTCGGGGGCGCAGCTGCGCCTCGGGCACGCAGACGTACTCGGCGTACGCGCCCTCCGGCGACGGGAACTCGGCCATGCCGAGCACGGGGTCCCCGACGGCGAGGACACCGCCCGCGGTGTCCACCACGCCCGCCACGTCCCAGCCCACGGTGAAGGGCCTGCCCTCGAACGATGCGTAAGGACCCAGCCCCGACCGCGTCTTCCAGTCGATCGGATTGACCCCCGCCGCCTCCACCCGGACCCGGACCTCGCCCGGCCCCGGCTCGGGGAGGGGCACCTCCCGCAGCTGGAGGACCTCGGGGCCGCCGGCCTCGGTGCAGACGATCGCGCGCATCCCCGCACCCTACGTGGGGTGGTGGGCCGGACACCCGGGTCAGCGCCGGGCGCGGTCGCTCAGGGGGCTCCGCCAGACCGGTGGGCCGTGGAGCACAGCCGCCCGCGCCGTCCCCGGAGACGCCGGGTGCGACCGGAACGGGGTCAGGCCCCGGCGAGCTCGCCGTCGACCACGGTGGGCCGTCCCTGGGACTCCCAGTTCAGGAACCGCTCGGTCTCGACCAGCAGGGCGCCGCCGAGCCAGAGGGCGACGACACCGTCGTCCAGCAGTCCGAAGACGGAGAACAGGGCCTCGGGGACGAGGTCCACGGGCGAGAGGAGGTAGGCGACCGCGAGCACGAGCAGGCCGATGCGGCCCTTCGTGAGGATCGAGTAGCGGCCGGTCAGCGCCCCACCGAGCATGCGCGGCAGGGCGCGGGCGCGGTCCGCCAGGCTCGGGGTGCCGGGCTTGGCCCCCTGCCAGAGCACGCGCGCCAGTGCGAGGAAGGCCGCCCGCTGCCGGAGTCCGCGCGGGCTCTGAGACGTCCCAGTGGTGGTCACGTCCGGTTCAACGCGAGATGCCGGAATCCCGTTCCCCCGTGCGAGGCCCGTCACCCGAGAGCTTCGACCACACGACGACGCCGCCGAACACCACGGCACCCACGACCAGCGCCCAGGCCACGAACTCGAACACCGCGCCTGCCAGGGAGAACGCCAGGATCACGAGCAGCACCGCCGCCACCAGCCGCAGCACACGACCTCCCCGGGTCCCGATCCGTCGGACGCGGTCATCTTCTCATGAATCGGGCGAAACAGACCACAAGGACACGTGTGGGTGACTTGGGGGTTGCATCGCCGATAGGTAGCGATATATCGTGATGGCACGAGCTACCGACCGAGGAGGCTCACGACGAAAGCGAGACCCACCATGTCTGCCGACAACCCCACCTGGGACACCCCCTTCGGCCGCTTCGGCGGCTTCGGCCCCGGCGCCTTCGGGCCCGGCTTCGGACCCGGCTTCGGTCCGCGCGGTCAGCGCGGGCGCGGTCGCCGCGGCGGCCCGCACCGACGTCCCCCCTTCGGCCCCTTCGCCGAGGGTGCACCGGACGTCGAGGTGAACGTGAACATCGACGCCGAGGACGCGGCCGACCGCCTGCGTCGTCGGCGCGGCGGCCCGCGGTTCGGCCCCGGCTTCGGACCCGGCGGCCCGTTCGGGCCCGGCTTCGGACCCGGCGGCTTCGGCCCCCGCGGCTTCGGCCCGGGTCGACGCGGCCCCGGCGGGCGCGGGCGGCGCGGCCGCGGCGACGTCCGACTGGCCGTCCTGGCCCTGGTCTCCGAGCAGCCGCGACACGGCTACGAGATCATCCAGGAGATCGCCGAGCGCTCCGGCGGGCGCTGGAAGCCGAGCCCCGGCTCGGTCTACCCCACGCTGTCGCAGCTCGAGGACGAGGGCCTGGTCCGCGTCGAGCAGACCGACGGCAGGCGCGTCGTCCACCTCACCGAGGCGGGCACCGCGTACGTCGGGGAGAACCGCGAGGAGATCGACAAGGTCTGGACCGCGTTCGACGGCGAGGAGGAGGACGGCCCGGACGCCGCCCTCTGGCAGCAGCTCGCGCAGCTGCACGCCGCCGCCGCGCAGGTGACGGCCACGGGCACCCCTGAGCAGATCAGCACGGCGACCGAGGCGCTGACCGAAGCCCGCAAGACCATCTACCGCCTGCTCGCCGAGTAGACGACGAACGGCGCGTTCGCTCAGTAGATGTGAGCGAACGCGCCGTTCACCGCGGTCAGCAGTCGCGGAGCTCCGGGGACTGGTTGAGGAGCTGCCCGCGGATGCCGATGAACTCCCGGTAGATCTCCGAGTCCACCTGCGCCGAGGAGAAGGCGGCGACGCGGTGGCAGTTCTGGAAGGCCAGCGTCACGCCGAAGTGCCGCTCGAGGGCGCCGCGGATGCTGGTGCTGGCCAGCGCCCGGAGCAGCTGCCCGCGCTCCCGCTCGCTCGGCGGCGGGACCTCGTGCTCGCCGAACGGCTTGTCGCCCGTGTTGTCCGCGGCGGCCGCCGAGACGACCTCCCACGCGTAGGGCAGCGAGTCGCGGACCACGGCCAGGAACTGCTCGTCGGTCACCTCGCGGCGCTCGGCGGCCTCGAGGACGGCGGTGGGGACGTCGAGAGACATTCTTCAGACCTTTCAGGCGGGGACGAACGTGGGGTGGACCTGGGCGGCGAGGTCGACTCCGGTCGCCTTGTCGCCCCAGGACTTCGCGTTGCGCAGGTGGAACTCGACGGTGCCGCGGTGGTAGGCGACCCAGTCGCGGGTGCGGCCGTCGAGGTCGGCCAGGATCCGGGCGAGCACGGTCCGGTTGGCGGGCTCCAGGTCCTCGACGGGCTGGACGGTGCCGCGCTCGGCGGCCCGCACCCACGCGGACTGCCCCAGGCAGCCGATGAGCGCGTCCCCCACCTCGTCCCGCAGGTAGGCGACGTCGGAGTCGTCGGTGACCTTGTTGCCCAGCACCCGCAGCGCCACGCCGTGCTCCGCGGCGTAGTCGGCGTACTGGCGGAACACCCCCACCCCGCGCCGGGTCGGCTCGCAGACCAGCACGGTGAGGTCGAACCGCGTGAACAGGCCGGACGCGAAGGCGTCCGCCCCCGCGGTCATGTCGACCGCGACGTACTCCCCCGGGCCGTCGAGCAGGTGGTTGAGGTACAGCTCCACCGCGCCGGGCGAGACCGTGGAGAAGCGGTCTTGGAGTGGTAGCAGGAGACCCCGATGTCGGACTCGTCGAACGCGCCGGTGACGAGGTAGCGCACCCCGCCCGCGACGGCCGAGTAGCGCCGCAGCAGCTCGCCGGACGGGTCGAGGGACAGCATCCGCGATCCCGGCCCCGGCGGCGTCGTCTTGATCATGGTGTCCGCGGACGGCAGCAGCGGGTTCTCCCCGCGCACGTGGTCCTTGAGCCAGGTCAGGTCGCCGCCCAGCGCCCGCGGCGGCGGCGCGGCGGGGTCCGCGCCGAGCGCGACGCCGAGATGCTGGTTGATGTCCGCGTCGACGGCGAGCACCGGCCGCCCGAGGCCCGCTGTGTACCTGCTGAACAGGGCCGCCGTCGTGGTCTTGCCACTGCCGCCCTTGCCGACGAACGCGATCCGCACCGCACCGCCCCTTCTCTCAGTTGGAGAGGATAACGGTAACGATGTTCACTAACGGGTGATCACCCCGGGTCCGTCGACGGCGAACGGCGCCTCCGCTCACGAGGAGAGCGAACGCGCCGTTCACCGGGGAGCAGGCGGCGGTGTGGGGTCAGGTGGCGGTGTGCTGCGCGATCAGCGGGACCGCGTGGTCGATCGCGTACTTCGTGCCCAGGGTGGAGCCCGAGGAGAAGGCGTTGGCCAGCACCGGGTCGTCGATGATCAGCAGGTGACCGGCCTGGGCGACCGGGAGCTGGTTGAGCACCGGGTCGGCCTTCAGGGCGCTCGCGTCACCGCCGATCGGGAAGATCACCGTGGTGTCCGCGGAGAGCTGCTCGATGTTCTCCCGCGCGACCTGCACGTAGAAGCTCGATCCGTCCGACAGCGCCTGGATCTCCGGCTTGTTCACGAACCCGAGCGACTTCATGAAGTCGACCCGGGAGTCGCCGTCGACGTAGGCGCCGTAGGAGTCGCTGAAGAACGAGCCGACGCCCACCGTCTTGCCCGCGAAGTTCGGGTGCGCGGTCCGCGCCGCCGCGAACGCCGCGTCCGTCTCGGCGATGAGGGCGTCACCCTGCTCCTTCCTGCCCAGCGCGGCGGAGACCTGCTGCATCTGCTGCTGCCAGGTCGTCCCGTACTGGATGGTCGTGCCCGCGGGCGCCGAGACCGTCGGGGCGATCTTGCTCAGCTCGTCGAACTTCTCCTTCGAGTTGTCCGAGCGGGTGTTCAGGATCAGGTCGGGGTTCAGCGCCGAGATCTGCTCGTAGTTCAGCTCGAGCGTCGGCAGGATCGTCGGCGACGTGGTGGACAGCGACTCCGCCCACGGTCCGACTCCCTTGCCGCCGAAGGCCAGCCAGTCGCTGACGGCGATCGGCTGCACGCCCAGGGCCAGCGCGGACTCGGCGTCCGACCAGCCGAGCGCGACCACGCGCTGCGGGTTCGCGGGGACCTCGACCGCACCGAACAGGGTGTCGACCGAGGTGGTCGCGGCGGCACCGCTCGGCGGTGTCGACGAGTCCTGGACCTGGCCGCACGCGGCCACGGTCAGGCCGACGGCCGCGGCGACGGCCGCCAGCGCCAGCCGACGCAAAGGGTTGTTCACGACGTGCTCACTCCGGTTTCGTGGTGTGGTGCCGCCCGATCGGCACGATGAGGGGGGTGTCGGAGACGGGGTCGATCAGGACGTCGCACCGCATCCCGAAGACCGAGGACACGACCTCGGCGGTGAGGATCTCCTTCGGGCTGCCCTCGGCGACGATGTCGCCCGCCTTCATGCAGACCAGGTGGTCGGCGTAGCGGCAGGCGAGGTTGAGGTCGTGCAGCACGATCGCGATGGTCGTGCCGGAGCGGCGGTTGAGGTCGGTCAGCAGGTCCAGCAGCTCCACCTGGTTGGCCAGGTCCAGGAACGTGGTGGGCTCGTCGAGCAGCAGCAGGTCCGTGCGCTGCGCGAGGACCATGGCGATCCACACCCGCTGCCGCTGCCCGCCGGACAGGCTCCCCACCGCCCGGGTGGCCAGCTCCGCGGTGTGGGTGACGGCCAACGCCTGGGCGACGGCCTCGTCGTCCTCGGCGTTCCACTTCCGGAACCAGCCCTGGTGCGGGTAGCGGCCACGGCCGACGAGGTCGGTCACCGTGATGCCGTCCGGCGCGACGGGGTGCTGGGGCAGGATCCCCAGGATCGTCGCGACCTCCCGGTTCGGGATCGTCGAGATGTCCTCGCCGTCGAGCAGCACCCGGCCGCCGCTGGGGTCGAGCAGCCGGGCCAGGCCGCGCAGCGTCGTGGACTTGCCGCAGCCGTTCGGCCCGATGATCATCGTGACCTTGCCGGGCGGCAGCTCCAGGTCGATGCCGTGGACGATCTCCTGCTTGTCGTAGGAGAGCCGCAGCCCCTCCGCGGCGAGGGTGTGCCGGGTCGGGGTGTGTCCGTCGGACGACTCGAGCGCGGCGAGCGCCTCCACGGCGTCGGTCGCCTCCACAGCGTCGGTCATGGTCTCCTGCGCTCTCGACGAGGTCATCCGCCCTGGCCCCCGGAGTTGGTGCGGGCGAGCTGCCACAACAGATAGGGCGCGCCGACGGCGCCGGTCAGCACGCCGACCGGCAGGTTCGGCAGGAACGGCGTGTGCTGGGCGAGGAAGTCGGCGACCAGCACGATCAGGGCCCCGACCAGCGCCGACGGCAGCAGCGCGGGGCCGCCGTCCCGCGCCAGCCCGCGGCCGATGGGCCCGGCCAGCAGGGCCACGAACGCGATCGGGCCGGTGGCCGCGGTGGCCACGCCCGCGAGCGCGACCGCGGCGACGATCAGGCCCAGCCGGACCCCGTCGACCGGGACGCCCAGGCCGCGGGCGGTGTCGTCACCCAGGCCGAGGACGCCCAGCACCCGGCCGAGGACCATCGTCACCGGGACGAGCACGACGAGCGAGAGCAGCAGCGGCACGACCTGGTTCCAGTTGCGCCCCGACAGGCTGCCGGAGATCCAGAGCAGGGCGTCCTGGGCGTTGGTGACCTGCGCGCTCGTCATGAAGTAGCTGACGACGGACAGCAGCAGCGCCGACAGCCCGATGCCGACCAGGATCAGCCGGTAGCCGGACACGCCGTTGCGCCAGGCGATCGCGTACATCAGGGCCGCGGTGCCCAGCGCGCCCGCGAGGGCGAACCCGGAGATCGCGAGGCCGGTCAGCCCGAGCCCGACGATGCCCAGCACGGCGGCCGCGCTCGCGCCGGTGGAGATGCCGATGACGTCCGGGCTGGCGAGCGGGTTGCGCAGCAGGTTCTGGAAGACGGCGCCGGAGAGTCCGAACGCGAGGCCGACGAGGGTGGCGGCGAGCGCCCGCGGCAGCCGCAGCTCCAGGACGACGTAGTTCGTGTTCCGGCTGCCCTGTCCCGCGAGGGTGGACAGGACGTCCGGCAGCGAGATGACCGCGGCGCCCACCATCAGCGACAGCGCGAACACCGCGAGGACGCCGACACCCAGGCCGCCCGCCACCGAGAGCCGCCGGACCCGGCCCCGCGCGCGGGTCTGCGCGAGCGTCCCCACGTCGAAGGCCGCGGCGTCCACCGCGGCGCTCACAGCTGGGCCACCTTCCGGCCGCGGACCAGCGCGATGAAGATCGGCGCGCCGATGGCGGCGGTCAGGATGCCGACCTGCACCTCGCCGGGGCGGGCGATGATCCGCCCGAGCACGTCGGCGCCGAGCACCAGGATGGGCGCCAGCAGCAGCGAGTAGGGCAGCAGCCGGCGGTTGTCCGGGCCGGTGATCATCCGGGCGACATGGGGCACGGCGAGCCCCACGAACGCGATCGGGCCGACGGCCGCGGTGGCCGCGCCGCAGAGCAGCACCACCGCCACGCCGGAGACCACCCGGGCGCGGGCGACGTTCTGGCCCAGCGCCTTGGCCAGGTCGTCCCCCAGGGTCAGGGTGTTGAGCAGCCCGCCGGAGCACAACGCGATCAGGATGCCCACGCTCAGGAACGGCAGCACCGACACCACGACGTCCCACTGGCGGCCCGCGAGCGAGCCCACCTGCCAGAAGCGGAACTGCTCGAAGGCGTCCGTGCTGGTCAGCAGCACGCCGGTGGTCAGCGAGACGAACGCCGCGTTGGCCGCGGCCCCGGCCAGCGCGAGCTTGATCGGCGTGGCGCCCTCGCGGCCCAGCGCCGAGACGCCGTAGACCAGGACGGACGCGAGGGCGGCGCCGAGGAAGCCGAACCAGACGTAGCCGGTGAGCGCGGTCAGCGAGAAGAAGTTGATCCCGACGACGATGAACAGCGCGGCGCCCGCGTTGACCCCGAGGATGCCGGGATCGGCCAGCGGGTTGCGCGCCAGCGCCTGCATGATGCAGCCCGCGAGGCCGAGGGCGGCCCCGGCCAGCAGCCCGATCACCGTGCGCGGGGCCCGCTCGACGCGCACGAACAGGTGGTCGTTGTTCGTGGGGTCGAAGTGCAGGAAGGCGTCGAGCACCGTGGAGATCGGGATCTCCTTGGCGCCCACCATCACGCTGGCCACGGCCACCGCGACCAGAACGACGGCGGCGACGACCAGGCCGAGCATCCGGACCGGGGCCGGCGTGCGGGCCGGCCGCGCCCCCGGCGGGGGGTCCAGAAGTCCGGTCATCGTCTCCCTGTTCCGAAGTGAGGCGGGGCTAACCTAAGCCACGGATCGGTGAACGGGCAATGATCGAGACGAACCCGAGATCGCGCAGACGGGGATGGTGTGGGCGCGCCGAGTGGTTGCAGGGGAGGATGAGCGCCACACGGGCGTGTCCGAGGAGGTAGGAACAGGTGCTGGATCCGGCTGAGCTGTACCGCGTCGAGGAGGGCGTGTCCGCCGACCCCGACGGGTCGGTGCTGCTGGTGGTGCTCGACGGCTTCGTCGACGCCGGCAACGCCGGTCGGCTCGCGGTCGAGGCGCTGCGCGAGGGCCGGGACGCCCGCACGCTCGTCTCCTTCGACACCGACCAGCTCGTCGACTACCGGTCCCGGCGGCCCCCGCTGACCTTCGACACCGACCACTGGGCGGCCTACGAGCCCCCCGTGCTCGACGTCGTGGCCCTGACCGACTCCGCCGAGTCGCAGTTCCTGCTGCTCGCGGGCCCGGAGCCGGACACGCAGTGGGAGCGGTTCATCGCGGCGGTCGGCCAGCTCGTCGAGCGGCTGAACGTGCGGCTGGTGGTCACGTTGCAGGGCATCCCGATGGCGGTGCCGCACACCCGGCCGATCGGCGTGACCGCGCACGCCACCCGCAAGGAGCTGATCGAGGGCCACGAACCGTGGTTCGCCGAGGCGCAGGTCCCGGGCAGCGCCTCGGGGCTGCTGGAGTACCGGCTGGGTGAGGCGGGCAAGGACGTCGTCGGGTTCGCGGTGCACGTGCCGCACTACCTGGCGCGCGCCGAGTACCCGCACGCCGCCCGCACGCTGCTGGACCACACCGCCGTCGCGACCGGGTTGTACCTGCCGACCGAGGGCCTCACCACGGCCGCGGAGCGCACGGACGCCGAGATCGCCGAGCAGGTGGCCGGGTCGGCCGAGGTCGCCGAGGTCGTCCGGGCGTTGGAGAAGCAGTACGACTCCGTCGCGGCCGGGCGGGCCGCGGGCGGGCTCGGCACCGGTGACCTGCCCAGCGCGGACGAGCTGGCGGCCGAGGTGGAGCGGTTCCTCGCCGACCAGGAGGACGACAAGAACGGCGGCCCCGGGTTCGGGGAGGAACGCTAAGCCGGACCACAGCACGTCCTCAGGAACGCGGCGGACCCTGGACGTCGGGCGCGGGGACGGTCGGCACCCCTCACCGGTCGGCTCCGCGCCCACACCACCGGGGAGGCGCCATGACCACCGAGCAGCTCGAGCGTCCCGTCGAGCGGACCCTGCCGGGCGGCCCGCCCGTCGCGAGACGGGGTCTCGCGGGTTCGGCGTCGGTCCGGGGGCTGCGCCGGTTCGCCGCGGACGCCACCGCGGTGGGCGGGCCGGGCGTGGCGGCGGTCGCCGACGGGATCGGGGACTCCCCCGCCGCGGCGCGCGCCGCCCGGATCGCCGCGGACACCGCGGCCGCGGTCGCCGGGCGAGCGGGTTCCCTGGACGCGGTCCTCGCCGCCCGGGACGCGGTGCGCGCCGACCCGGAGGCGGCGGACTCGGTCCTGGTGGTCACCGCGGGCACCCCGGACGGCGGCTGGACCGTCTCCTGGGTCGGCGACTGCCGCGCCTACCTCGTCCGGGCGCGCGAGACGGTGCTGCTCACCCACGACCACACCGTCGCCCAGGCCTTCCACGACGCGGGGCTGCTGCCGGTGAACCCGTCCTGGGAGCACCTGGTCACCACCACGGTGGCCCGCGCGGACGCCGAGACGACCGGCCACGTCCCCGGCCCCGCCGCGGGCACGCTGGTCCTGGTCAGCGACGGCGTCCACCGCAGCCTCGCGCCCGAGACGATCGGTTACCTGGTCCGGCGGGCCGCCACCCCCGCGGCGGCGGCGCGCGACCTGGTCGACAGCGCCCTGCTCGGGGGCAGCACGGACAACTGCACCGCGACGGTCCTCGCCACCCCCTGACCCCTCACAGGAGGTCGAGGGCGGCGGCGACCACGGAGTCCGCGTCGATGCCGTGGTGGCGGTACACGGCGTCCAGGTCGCCGGACTGGCCGAACCGGGTCACCCCGAGGTGCCGCGCGCGGACCGCGTTGATCCCGGCCAGGAACGCCAGCGTGTGCGGGTGCCCGTCGAGCAGGGTGACCAGCGGCGCGGCGCGGCGCTCGGGGAACACGGCGTCCAGGATCCAGGTGTCGGCGCTGCCGTGACCCGCCCGCGCCTGGACGGCGTCGAACAGCAGCCCCGGCGAGGTCACCACCACGACGTCGACCGGGGTGCCCAGCGACTCCAGCCGCTCGGCCGCGGCCAACGCCTCGGGGACCATGGCGCCCATCACGGCGATCACGGCCTTGGGGGCCTCGCTCGTGTGCAGCGGGTACGCGCCCGCCACGACCTGCCTGCGGCGCCGCTCCCGCGCGGCCGGGTCGGTCGGGACGGCGGCCAGGGACTGGTCGACCGGCCGGGTCGAGAGCCGCAGGTAGGCCGACGTGCCGTCCGGCCTGCCGAGCCGGGCGAGCGAGGCCAGCAGGGTCCACTCGACGTCGATCGCGAAGGCGGGCTCGTAGGTGGTGCAGCCCGGCTGCTCCAGGCCGACCGAGGGGGTGGTGATCGACTGGTGCGCCCCGCCCTCGGGCGCCAGCGACACCCCGGACGGCGTGCCGACCAGGATCGACTGGCCGCCCGCGTAGATCCCGAACGACCACGGCTCCAGCGCGCGCTCGACGAACGGGTCGTAGAGCACCCCGATCGGCAGCAACGGCTGTCCCCAGCGGCTCCAGGTGGCGCCGAGCTCGCCGAGCGCACCGACGAGGTTGCCCTCGGCGATGCCCAGCTCGATGTGCTGGCCGGTGGGCTTCTCCCGCCAGTGCAGGATCGTCTCCGGGTCGTCGTCGAACCAGTCGCGGCGCTCGGCCGGGGACCAGACGCCCACCTTGTTGACCCAGCCGCCGAGGTTCGTGCTCGACGAGACGTCCGGGCAGAGGGTGACCACCCGCCGGGCCGCCTCGGGGGCCTCCCGGGTCAGGTCGAGCAGGGCGCGCCCCAACGCGGCCTGCGTGGTGGCCCTACCCGACGGCGTGCGGCCGATGTCGGTGGGCAGCGCGGGCGGCGGGGTCGCCTGCACGGGGTCCCGGTGCAGCCGCGCGGCGGTCTCGGCGCACCACCGTCCGGCCGCGGTGTCCGGCTCGAACCGCCGCCACGGATCCTCGACCGCCATGCCCGAGCGCTGCGCGAGCTCCCCGAACTGGTCGGCCGACAGCAGCGACGAGTGGTTCTGCGGGTGCCCCTCGCTGGCCAACCCGAACCCCTTGACGGTGTAGGCGAAGATCACCGTGGGGCGGGTGTCGTCGATCTCCGCGAAGGCCTGCCCGACCGCGGTGAGGTCGTGCCCGCCGAGGTTGCGGACCGCCGCGCGCAGCGTGTCGTCGTCCAGAGTGGCGACGAGCGCGGCCAGGGCCGGGGTGTCCGGCAGCCGCTCCCGCTGCTGGTCGGGGGTGCAGCGCAGCAGCCGCTGGTACTCGGGGTTGGGCATGTCGTCGATGCGGCGGCGCAGATCGGCGCCGCCGGGGCGGGTGAACAGCTCCTCGAGCAGCGCCCCGTACTTCACGGTGAGCACCTGCCACCCCGCCGCGGCGAACATGCCCTGCAGCCGCGGCGCACCGATGTTGGGCACCACCCGGTCCAGGCTCTGCCGGTTCAGGTCGACCATCCACACGACCTCGCCGAGCTCGGCGACCATGGGGTCGAGGATGGCCTCCCAGACCGCGCCCTCGTCGAGCTCCGCGTCTCCGACCAGCGAGTACTGCCGCCCGACGCCCGCCTGCTCGCCCAGGGTCGCCACGTACCGGCGGGCCAGCGCACCCCAGATCGGGGCGGTGGCGCCGATGCCCACCGAGCCCGTCGAGTAGTCGACGAGGTCCGGGTCCTTCGAGCGCGACGGGTAGGACTGCAGGCCGCCGAAGGCCCGCAGCGTCGTCAGGTAGGACTCGTCCAGCTCGCCCAGCAGGTAGTTGATGGCGTGCAGCACCGGCGAGGCGTGCGGCTTGACCGAGACCCGGTCGCCGGGGCGCAGGTGCTCGAACCACAGCGCCGTCATCAGGGTGGTCATCGACGCGCTCGACGCCTGGTGCCCACCCACCTTCAGCCCCGTCGGGTTGGGGCGCACCCGGTTCGCGTGGTCGATGATCGCCGTCGAGAGCCAGCGCACCCGCTGCTCGATCTCCCCCAGCACCGTGAGGCGGTCCGTCTCGGCGGGGGCGGTCATCGCGTACTCCTTCGTCGCTGGGCAGATGTGCCGTCTAGGGCACCATCAGATCCAGCCCTGCACAAGTCAGGACCGCTGCGGCGTGCAGAATGCACGGGGAACCCGATCCCCGGCCGAGGAGCGCGAGCAGGATGACCGTGGACGACGTCGACGCCCGGCTGCTGCGGGCGCTGGTCGCGAACCCGCGCGGCACGACCCTGGCGCTCGCGCAGGCGGCCGGGCTGTCCCGCAACACCGTCGCGGCCCGGCTCGCGCGCCTGGAGGAAAGCGGGGTGCTGCGCAGCGAGGAACGCCGGATCGACCCGGCCGCCCTGGGCTACCCGTTGTCCGCCTTCGTGACCGTCGTCGTGGTGCAGCGGCTGCTGGACCGGGTGGCGGAGGCCCTCGCCGCGGTCCCGGAGGTGATCGAGGTGCTCGGCATCTCCGGGCAGGGCGACCTGCAGGTGCAGGTCGTGGCCCGGGACGCGGACGACCTCTACCGGATCGCGGGCCTGCTGCTGGCGATCGACGGTGTGGAGCGCACCACCACGAGCCTGGTCATGCGGCGGCTGGTCGAGCATCGCGTCACCCCACTACTCTGACCGGGTGGCGTCGGGGGCGCCGGTGTCAGTGATCGACCCGCTCGTTGCTCCTGCCTCGGAGTCCCCTTCGCCCCCGGAGTGCTGATGTCCGCGCTGATCGTCGTGCTCGTCATCGTCGTCGTCCTCATCCTGCTCGCCGTGCTGCTGGTCGGCATGTACAACCGGCTCGTCACCTCGCGCAACGCGGTCGACAACGCCTGGGCGCAGATCGACGTCCAGCTGCGCCGCAGGCACGAGCTGATCCCCAACCTGGTGGAGACGGTGAAGGGGTACGCCGCCCACGAGCGGCAGACCCTCGACGCCGTGACCGCCGCCCGTTCCGCCGCCGTCTCCGCGACCGGCCCGGCCGCCCAGGCCGCCGCCGAGAACCGGCTCACCGGGGCGCTGCGCAGTCTGTTCGCGGTCGCCGAGGCCTACCCGCAGCTGCAGGCCGGGCGGAACTTCGCCGACCTGCAGGCCGAGCTCTCCGACACCGAGAACCGCATCGCCTACGCGCGGCAGTACTACAACGACGCCGTGCTCGGCTACAACAACGCCGTCCAGACGGTGCCGACGGCCCTCGTCGCGGGGGTCACCGGGTTCCGGGTCCGCGAGTACTTCACCGCCCCCGACGAGGAGCGCGGTCCGGTCGCCGTGCGGTTCTCGTGACGGTCCTGACCCTGGTCGGGGCCGCGGTCGCCGTCGGCGCGTGGTTCCTGCTGCTCGGCGTCGTCCTCGCCGCCACACGGGGACCCGCGGTCCGGCCGGGCCCGGCGACCGCGGCACTCGGACCGCAGTCCCCCGCCGTCGTCGACCTGCTGACCGGTGGCTGGGTGCTGTCGGACGAGGCGGCCTCGGCGACGCTGCTCGACCTCGCCGCCCGGCGGGTGGTCACGATCGAGGAGATCGGGCCCGAGCTGGCCCTGGTCCGGCTCGGCCGCCGGGACCCGGCGCGGGGCGAGCCGGACCTCGCGCCCTACGAGCAGCTGGTCCTCGACCACGTCCGCACCCTCGCCACCGCGGACGGCGTGGTCGCCACCGGGGCGCTCGCGGAGGGGGCCCGCAGTCTCGGGCCCTGGTGGCGGGCGTTCGGGAAGGCGGTGATCGCCGAGGCGCGCGCGGCGGGTCTGTCCCGGCCGCGGTGGAGCCGCGCGCAGCGCCTGCTGCTGCTCGGCGCGGGGGCGGTCCCCATGGCGGCGGTGGGGTTCGCCGCCGCGGCCGCCCGCTCCGGGTCCGACGGCCCGCTCGGCCCGTTCGCCGGCGGGGCGGTGCTCACGTTCGCCCTGCTCTCCGCCCTGGTCACGCGGCTCGACCGGGAGTGCGGCACCGACGCGGGCGGAGCGGCCGCCTCCCGCTGGCTCGGCGTGCGCGAGCACCTCGCGGGCGCCCGGTTCGCGGAGGCGCCCGCCGCCGCGGTGACGATCTGGGGTCGCCCGCTCGCCTACGCGGCGGCGCTCGGGGTCGCGGGGCGGGCCGTCGCGGGGCTGCCGGTCGCCATCCCGGCGGACGACTCCCGCGCCTGGTCCGACCGGGGCGGGATGTGGCACGTGGTCCGGGTCGACTACCGCGGGCCCGGCCCGTGGGGGCGGTTCTTCTGGGGGCGCGCACCCCTGCACCTGCTCGGCAGGCTCGCGATCGCGGCGATCCCGTCGTGGGGTGTCGCGTTCCTCATCGGAATCCTGCTCCGCGCGTTCCTGGACGTCCCGGTGCCGCCCGAGCTGGTGGGGCTGCTCGGCGCGCTGCTGGTCGTGGGTGTGCCGCTGGTGGGGCTGCTGCTCGACGTGGGCGGACGCGGGGTGGTCGAGGGGCAGGTCGTGCGGCTGCGGCGCCGGGTCCGCTCGCAGAACGAGAACCGCACGACCTACGACCACTACGTCGCGCTCGACGACGGACGCTCCCGCACCGTCCGCGCCTTCGGCACGACCGCCGAGCGCTGGGAGCAGCTGACGGAGGGCGACGAGATCCGGGCGACGGTCTCCCGCCGTGTCGGCTGGGTCCACGCGGCCGAGATCCTCACCCCGTCCCGCTACCGCACCGGCGCCCCACGAACGCCCTGACCGCCCCACTCCGGTCGAGCACCGCGTCACCCCACCCCGTGAGTGGCGATCGTCGCCATGGCGACGATCGCCACTCACGAGGGGTCGTAGGCTCCGATCATGGCGCTGCTCCCCTCCACGGAACGTGTCCTGCTCGCCCGGACGGCGCGGGCCCAGCGGGACGGGCGGTGTCCCTCGGTCGTGGCCGGGGTGGTCCGCGGCGGCGGCCTCGCCTGGTCCGCCGGGCGCGGGGCGGTCGAGGACCCCGCCGACGACGTCCAGTACCGGCTCGGGTCGATCTCCAAGACCGTCTGCGCGATCACCGTGCTGCGGCTGCGGGACGAGGGGCTCCTCGACCTCTCCGACACCCTGGAGCAGCACCTGCCGGGCACGTCCGTCGGCGACCGGACGCTGACCCAGCTGTTGTCCCACACCGGCGGTGTCACCAGCGAGAGCCCGGGCGAATGGTGGGAGCGGACCCCCGGCGCCGAGCTCCCGCTGTCCGCGGCGGACCGCGTCCTGCCCGCCGGGCGCCGCTTCCACTACTCCAACCTGGGCTTCGGGCTGCTCGGTGAG
Organism: Pseudonocardia oroxyli; assembly: GCF_900102195.1. Taxonomy (GTDB): domain Bacteria; phylum Actinomycetota; class Actinomycetes; order Mycobacteriales; family Pseudonocardiaceae; genus Pseudonocardia; species Pseudonocardia oroxyli. The sequence goes on along the minus strand of NZ_FNBE01000020.1, from coordinate 133,821 downwards.
CTGGTCGGGCGGGCCCGCGGCCGCACCTGGGACGAGGTCGCCCGGGACGAGGTGCTGCACCCCCTGGGGATGCACCGCACCACCCCACGGCCGAGCGGCCGCGCCGCGCAGGGCTACGCGGTGCACCCCTGGTCCGACGAGCTGCTGGTCGAGCCCGAGCACCACGCGGGCGCCATGGCCGCCGCGGGGCAGCTGTGGGCCACCGCGGCGGACCTCGGCAGGCTCGGCGCCTTCCTGCTCGGCGACGGCGGCGGTGTCCTCGACCCGGCGACGATCGAGGAGATGACCGTCCCGGCCGGTGTGGACGTCTCCGGTCCGAACTGGACGTCGTACGGGCTGGGGGTGCAGGTCCAGCGGGTCGACGGGCACACGCTCGTCGGGCACGGGGGCTCGATGCCGGGGTTCCTGGCCGGGCTGTGGGCGGACCGCGAGGACGGCATCGCCGCGCTCGCGCTGGCCAACGTCACATCCGGGCTCGACGGCGGCCTGCCCGCCGGGCTGCTCGCCGACCTGCGGACGCACGAACCGACCGTCGTCGCGCCGTGGCGGCCCGCCCCGTCCCCGGTCCCGGTCGCGCTGCTCGGCCCCTGGTTCTGGGGTCCGTCGCCCTACGTCCTGCGCGCCGTCCCCGGCGGCCTCCTGCACCTCGGGGGGCTCGGGCGGCCGGGCCGCAGCTCGCGCTTCCGGCCCGGGCCCGACGGCACCTGGATCGGCCTCGAGGGCTACTTCGCGGGCGAGACGCTGCGCGTCGAGGGGGACTCGCTGAACCTGGCGACGTTCGTGTTCACCCGCACGCCCTACGACCCGCAAGCACCCGTCCCCGGCCACGTCGATCCGCGCGGGTGGCACGCGCCGTGACGTTCACGTAACGATCCCGGCCCCGCTCATCCGGCTGGCCGAGTCCATTCACGCTGGTACGCACTCTGCGCAACCTATCGCGCACCGCGAAACGGAATCGGGCGCAGCGGTTGACGTGCGCCCTCTCCGGGCTGATGGTGACGGCTCACGTTCCGCTTCGAGACCTGTGAGGGGGACCCCGCGCCACGCGGGAGGCCACGGATGACACTGAAGGAACCCACCACCGGCGGCTCCGGGACCGACCCCGAGGAACCGCCCGCCCCCGAGGCCGTCACCGAGGGTGCGGGCGCCGCGGACCGGCGGCAGTCGACCGACAAGGTGGTGTTCGGCGTGGCCGCGGCGCTCGTCGTCGCGTTCATCGTCTGGGGCATCGTCGGCACCGAGAGCCTGTCGGCGGTCGCGAGCGCGGTCCTGGGCGGCATCATGTCCGCGGGCGGCTGGTTCTTCATCCTGACCGCCTCCGCCTTCGTCGTGTTCGCGATCTACCTGGCCGCGAGCCGCTACGGCAAGATCCCGCTCGGGCGAGACGACGAGGCTCCGGAGTTCCGGACGTCCTCCTGGGTCGCGATGATGTTCTCCGCGGGCATGGGCATCGGCCTGATGTTCTACGGCGTCGCCGAGCCGCTCGCCTTCTTCACCTCCCCGCCGCCGGGTTCCGGCGCCGTCGCGGGCAGCCCGCAGGCGCTCGACGCGGCGATGGCGACCACGCTGTTCCACTGGACGCTGCACCCGTGGTCGATCTACGCCGTCGTCGGGTTGGCGATCGCCTACGGCACCTTCCGCAAGGGCCGCAGCCAGCTGATCTCCGCGGCGTTCGCGCCGCTGCTCGGCACCCGCCGCACGCAGGGCGGGCTCGGCAAGGCGATCGACATCTTCGCCATCTTCGCCACCCTGTTCGGCTCCGCGGCCTCGCTCGGCCTGGGCGCGCTGCAGATCGGCGGCGGGCTCGAGGCGGGCGGCTGGATGGACAACCCGGGCACCGGGCTGCTCGTCGCGATCATCGTGGTGCTGACCATCTGCTTCATCGCCTCGGCGGTGTCCGGCGTGGCCAAGGGCATCCAGCTGCTGAGCAACGTCAACATGGTGCTCGCGGCCGTCCTCGCGTTCTTCGTGTTCGTCGTCGGCCCGACCGTGCTGATCCTCAACCTGCTGCCCGGCGCCGTCGGCCACTACCTCGCCGACCTGGCGTCGATGGCCGCCCGCACCGGCGCCGACGGCCCCGAGACGGCCGAGTGGCTGCAGAGCTGGACGGTCTTCTACTGGGCCTGGTGGATCTCCTGGACGCCGTTCGTCGGCATGTTCATCGCGCGCATCTCCCGCGGCCGGACGATCAAGCAGTTCATCACCGGCGTCATCCTGATCCCGAGCATCGTCTCGCTCATCTGGTTCGCGATCTTCGGCGGCGCGGCGATCTCCGCGCAGCAGGAGGGCAACGACCTGGCGTCGGCGAGCACCGAGGGACAGCTCTTCGGGCTGCTGCAGTCCTACCCGCTGGGCAGCATCCTCGCCGTGATCGCGATGCTGCTGGTGGCGATCTTCTTCGTCTCCGGTGCCGACGCGGCCTCGGTGGTGATGGGCACGATCTCGCAGAAGGGCTCCATCGAGCCCAGCCGCGGCATCGTGATCTTCTGGGGCGCGGTGATGGGCGCCATCGCGGCGGTGATGCTGCTGGTCGGCGGGTCGGACGCGCTGTCCGGCATCCAGAACATCACGATCATCATGGCGCTGCCGTTCGTGATCGTGATGGTGCTGCTGTGCGTGTCGCTCTACAAGGACCTGCGCAGCGACCCGCTCATCCGCAAGGAGGACCGGGCGCAGGAGGCCGTCGAGCAGGCCGTGGACTACGGGCTCAAGGAGCACGACGGCGAGTTCATCCTCAACGTCAAGCCGCTCGTCCAGGCGGACGACACGGCGAAGGGCACCGTCCTGCCGGGCGAGCCCAAGCAGTGACCTGACCGACCGAGCCGACCTACCGCATCACCTCCACACGCGGGCGCCCACCCCCTCGAGGGTGGGCGCCCGCGGTGCTGAGAAAGTGGTCCGCGATGCGTCTCGTGTTCGCCCCCGGTGACGACCAGGGATACGCCGGAGCCCGGGACCGGCTGGTGGATGCGTTCCTCGTCTGGGCGCGCCGCAGGCGGGTCTCCGCCGACGTCTTCCTGGTCGCCGCCGCCCTCGACTACAAGTACGCGCTGGACCGCAGGCTCGGCCGCTGGACCCGCGCGCACATCGCCGACGCCCTCGGCATGTGGTTCCCCCGCCACGTCACGGTGCTCGACGCCGACGAGGTCCCCGAGGCGTTCCACGCCCTGATCGACTTCCTCGCCGACCACGACGGGCTGGACCCGCGCTCGTCCTCGCGCGCGGAGCTGCACGCGCAGGTCCGCGACTCGACCCCCGCCCTGCTCGACGGCATCGCCGACGAGCGCAACTACGACCTCGGCAAGTTCTGGGGCGTGCAGCTGCGCCGCCACGGCGTCGACCCGGCCGACCCCCGCGGTGTGCAGCGGTTCCTGGACCGCGCCCGCTCGGGCGAGGTGGACATCGACCGCGCCGCCCTCGCCGAGATCACCCGCCGCGAGGAGCAGGCCCCGCGCAGGCAGACCCCCGCCCCCGAGCTCCCCCCGGTCCTGCTGCCCACCGCCGCGGAGATGGTCGAGGCCGCGCGGTCGAGCGTCGCGCTGGAGCAGCTGCGGGCGCTCACCCGCTGGGTGCGGGCCGGCCGCAGGCTGACCCGGGACGGACGGCTGCACCTGGCCGACGCGCTGGCCCTCGCCGACGTCCTCGGGCTGGACCAGCTCTACCGGGACTCCGCCCGCACCGCGACCGACCTGCCCGAGACCTCGCTGATGCTGCACTGGGCCAAGGCCGCCCGGCTGGTGCGCCCGGTGCAGGGCAGGCTGCTGCCGGTCAAGAGCGCCGCGAAGGACCTCCATCGGCCGATCGAGCTGTGGCGGCGGGTGTTCGGCTCGGTCGGGCGGATCGGCGACCACCTCGGGGGCACGGATGTGTTCGGCGCCCCGTCGCTGTTCGGCATGTCCCTCGCCGACGCGTTCCCGATCCTCTGGCTCGAGCTCTACGCCGCGGGCGGCGGGCCGATCCCCGTCGAGCTGTTCCACCGGCTCGTCCGCGAGGCCGTGAACGACTCGTGCGGCTGCGTGGTCGACGACCTGGCGGGGGACGCCGAGGGACGGCTCTGGCGCCGGGACGTCACCGCCCTGCTCGACGCGCTGGAGCTGCTCGGCGCCGTCGAGCTCGGCGAGCTGCTCGACGCCGACGAGCTCGACGGGCTCGTCGAGCTGGCCGGGCGCGAGGACCCGGACCCGACGGTGGTCTCGCTGACCCCGATGGGGCTCTGGGCGGTGCACGAGACCCTGATCGACCAGGGCCTGCACGCACCGCTGCCCGGTGAGCTGGCGGACGAGGACATCGAGTACGTCTGCGTGCGGATGGCGGACGTGCGCTCGGCCGTCGCCGAGGCCGAGCTCGACGCCTGGGTCGCCGCCCGCAGCATGTCGGCCGCCGCGGACGAGCTCTCCCGCTTCCTCGCCCGGACGGACGACCCGGTGCACCGCGACCTCGCCCTGCACGCCCTGGCCCGCACCGGCGCGACCGGCCTCGCCGCGGCCAAGCGCCTGCGCAGGGGGGACGACGGGACCGCCTCCGACCAGCCGCGGGTCGAGACCGACGACGAGCTCCGGCTCGGCTGACTCGCGGGAGATCAGGTGAGGGTCGGGAGGTGCCGTCGCGAGTGCCGGGCGATGATCGCGGTGCCCCCGGCGGCGACGACCACCAGCGCCGCCAGCAGGACCGGGTAGCTCGCCACCCCCGAGAGCAGGGCGAGGACGCTCGGGAGCAGGAACCCGACGTAGGCCAGGGCGTAGTAGACCCCGGTCAGCGCGGCGATCCGGCTCGGCGCCACCCACCGCTGCAGCTCCAGCAGGCCCGAGATCACCGCGATCCCGTAGGCCGCGCCGAGCAGCACCGCCGCCCCCAGCGCCACGACGGGTGAGCGCACCAGCGCCGCGACCGCGCTCGCCGCCAGCCCGGCGGACATCAGGACCATGCCGACGAGGACGCCGCGCGCGCTCGTCGGGCGGTCGAGGCGCTTGGCCAGGGGCTGCACCAGCGCGCCCGCCCCGAGGGTGCAGACGGTGAGCAGCGTCGAGTAGGCGAGCCCCCACGACCCCAGCCGCTCCCCCACCAGCTGCGGCAGGATCGCGTACGCCACCCCCGCGGACCCGAAGATCCACGGCGCCATCGGCAGGACGACGCGGCGGAACCGCGGGTGCCGAACCTCGGTGAACCGCGGGCCGGGCTCGGCGAACCCGCGCGTCTCCGGCAGCCGGAACAGCGGGACCAGCGCGCCGAGTGCCAGCACCGCGTGCACCAGGTACGGCAGGTGCCAGGGCCACGGCCCCCACTGCGCGAGCACCCCGGCCACGCCCGCGCCGAGCCCGAACCCCACGGTCAGCCACAGCGCGCCGCGGCGGGTCCCGGTGGCCGCCGAGTCGCCGGCCCGCACGGACAGCTCGGTCACCCACGTCGACCCGACGGCCATCGCGACCGCCACCGCCAGGCCCGTGACGAACCGGCCGGCGGCGATCGCCGGGACCCCGCCGACGGCCAGCAGCAGGCTCGCGACCAGCGACGCGACGGTGCCGGCGACCATCACCGGCTTGCGCCCGTAGCGCTGCGACAGCGCCCCCGCGCACAGCAGCCCCGGCACCAGCCCGACGACGTAGGCGCCGAGCAACGCGTCGACCGTCAGCACCGACCAGCCCGCCTCGCGGTACATGACCAGCAGCGGGGTGAACTGGTTGCCGCCCCAGCCGCAGGCGAACACCGCGAACGCGGCCGCCGCCCACCCCCCTCGTGCGCGGCGATCGTCGCCATGGCGACCATCGCCGCTCACAGGGGGCGCCGGTGGGTGCGGTCGAGGTGTCCGTGCAGCGCGGCCGCGAAGGCCGCCGCGTCCCCGCTCTCGACGACGTCGATCAGCGCCGCGTGCTCGGCGACGATCTCGGGCAGCCGCGCGGGGACCGGGCCCAGCGCGTGCACGCTCATCCGGCGCTGCCGGTCGGCGAGGGTCGCGTAGAAGCGCAGGGTGAGCGCGTTGCGCCCGGCCTCGACCAGGGTCCGGTGGAAGGCCTCGTCCGCCTCGGCGAACGAGGCCAGGTCGCCGCGCTCGGCGTGCCCGCGCTGCACCTCGAGCGCCGCGCGCAGCCGCTCGACGGCCGCAGGGACCAGGTCCGGGCGCCGCAGCAGCCTGCGCACGGCGGCGGACTCGATCGCCTCGCGGGCGTCGAGCACGTCCTCGGCCTCGCCCGGCGGCACGGGCACGACGACCGCGCCCCGCTTGGGGATCAGCGTCAGCAGGTCCTCGGCCTGCAGCCGCAGGAAGGCCTCCCGCACCGGGGTGCGGCTCACGCCGAGCCGCTCGGCGATGTCCCCCTCGCTCAGCAGGTGACCGCCGGGCAGCTCGCCGGAGAGGACGAGCTCCTTGGTCAGGACGTAGGCGCGTTCGGCCGCCGGCTGGGACACACCCCCAGCGTATCCCAGCTTGTATCTAAGTTGTATCTAAGGCTAGATCGGCGCCGCGTCCCCGTAGCGGACCACCGGGGTCGCACCGCTCAGCTCGTCACAGAGATCGGACAGCCTGCTGTCGAGGCGCTGCTGCACGCGCTCCAGCCCGTCGAGCTCGATCATGATCTCCACGGACGAGCGCGGCCCGTCGATGCCCGAGAGCACCCGACGCAGCTCGGTGCGCAGTTCGGCGATGCGCTCCCGGCACTCCTCGACGGCGCTGCGGTGTGCGGCGACGCGGGCGCGCTGGGGCGCGTCGAGCGACTCCGGAATGGAGTCGAGGCGGTCCTGCAGGCGGTGCGGGTTCACGGGCCGGCCTCCCGGTGGTGGTGGTCGCGATCACAACAGGACGTGGAGCGCTGTGATCGTCACCACACCACCCTAGCAGGCCGAGCGGCGCTGCTGCGGGATCGAGGAGAGCGCACGCAGCGCGTCGAGCTCGCGCTGGCGCTCGCGGACGAGGTCCGTGGTCAGGTGGTAGTGCCCGCGGCGGGAGCGCTTGCACACGTAGGCGCGCTGCGCGCGGGCGCCGAGCTCCTCGAGCTCGCGGGCCGCGGCCTCGGCGGAGTCGCGGTCCGGGTAGATGACCTTGCCGTCGGCGCCGACACCCTGCCTGCGCGGCGCGGTGCCCGCGATCTCCTTGCGGCTGGGCTTGCAGAACACCGGGCGCCCGGTCCCCATGAGCCGGGCGTAGCGCAGGAGCACCTTGGCGCGGTCGTGGTCCCGGACCTGCCCGATGGGCTCGAGGTCCTCCCTCGACTCCGGGGAGACCCGGGGACGGGGAGCCAGCCTGCGCACGTGGGCGAGATCCGACGGGGAGGGCACGCGCCGCTCCTGGTGGGGAATGTCGTGCCGGCAGGAGGACCGACCGGGCCCGCGCTCGTCCATCTCACCCTCCGACCTTCGGATCACGCTGTCGTCTGCTGGATCGTGCGGACCATCCTGCCCCGTTACGACTGTGGAGCGGTGTCCCACGATCGTGTCGTTTCCGCGGGCGCTTCACCCTCCGTGACCGCCGTTCGGGACACCCGGCCACTCTCCGTACCCGGATCGGTGCACAACGCTACCGACCTCGCTGCCGACATCTTATGATGCACGTCACTTCGGGGGGTGGTCATGGCGTACTCGCATGAGTGGACCGGTTCCTTCGCGCGGTCGGCGCTCGCGCCCGCCGTGTTCGTCGTCGGACCGGGGTGTCGACACGCGGTGCGGGAGTGGGTGAGCACCCGGCCCGGCCCGACGGTCACGGCCCGCGAACCGCACGGCCCCGTCCTCACCGCCTGGGCGGTGCTCGACGGCGGCGTGCTCGCCGTGGCGTCCCGGCAGCCGACCGACGGCGCCCTCGACGCCGGCCTCTACGTCGTCGGCTACGGCGCGTTCCGGCTGCTCACGGCCGAGCTCGGGATGGCGGCGCCCGCCCGGCCGCTCCCCGGTGAGCCGCTCTACGACCTCGCCGACCTGCGCGCCGCGCACCGGGCCCGACCGCCCGGCTGCCCCGACGCCCGCGAACAGGCCGAGCTGCTCGCGACCTGTGGCGACCCCGGCACGCTGCGCCGGGTGGCCACGGTCCTCACCACCCTGACGACCGCGGCGAGCACGGTCCGGAGCCGTACCCTGGCGGGGTGAGCGCCGCGGCCGAGCAGCCCGAACGGGGAGCGCGGCGCTGGGTGCTCCACGTCGACCTGGACCAGTTCCTCGCGGCCGTGGAGGTGCGCCGCCGCCCGGAGCTCGCGGGTCGGCCGGTGGTCGTCGGTGGCAACGGGGACCCGTCGTCACGCACCGTGGTCGCCACGGCGTCCTACGAGGCCCGCGCGTTCGGCGTCCGGTCGGGGATGCCGATGCGCCTGGCCGCCCGTCGCTGCCCGGACGCGGTGTTCCTGCCCGCGGACAACCCCGCCTACGAGGCCGCGTCGGCGGAGGTCATGGCCGTCCTGCGGGAGTGCGGTCGAGACGACGGCGGCGACGGTGTCGTGGTCGAGGTGATCGGCTGGGACGAGGCCTTCCTGCAGTGGGACGGGTCGGACCCCGAGCGGCTGGCGGACGAGATCCGCGCGGCGGTGCGCACGCGGACGCACCTGTCCTGCGCCGTCGGGATCGGGGACAACACGCTGCGCGCGAAGATGGCGACGGGCCTGGCGAAGCCCGGCGGGGTGCACCGGATCACCGCGCACAACTGGTTCGCGACCTTCGGCGACTCCCCCACCGGCGCCCTGCACGGCATCGGCCCCAAGACCGAGCGCAAGCTCGCGGAGCTGGGCATCCACACCGTCACGCAGCTGGCCGAGTCCTCGCCGACCGCCGTGGGCGAGCGGCTCGGGCCGCGGATGGGTCCGTACTACGTCTCGCTCGGGCGCGGGATGGGCCGCACCGAGATGGAGGGCGCGGCGTACGTCCCGCGCTCGCGCAGCCGGGAGACCACCTACGACACCGACATCGAGGACTGGGACCGGATCCGCACCGAGGTCGCCGCGCTGGCCGCCCGGGTGGCCACCGACGTGGCCGAGGAGGGCCGCGCGGTCGCCCGGGTCGGGGTGAAGGTGCGCTACCGGCCCTTCCTGACCACCACCCGCAGCCGGACCCTCGACTCCCCCACGCGCGACCCGGCCGTCCTCGAGGCGGCGGCGCTCGAGGTGGTCGACCGGTTCCGCCGCGACCGGCCGGTCCGGCTGCTCGGGGTCAAGGCGGAGTTCACATAGGGCGTGTCTCCCACTCCGCCACCACCGCTCCCGGCGCCCACGCCGCCACCGGCGGCGTTGCCGCACCGCCCGAATACGCCCGGTATGAGGGCGGCCCGGCTGCCTTGCCGGCGGCGACGTGGATCACCGGGCCCGGCGGTGCCGGAGTGGGAGACACGCCCTCGCCGATTTGCTTGTTTGTCGTCAGCAAACTTATTCTGGGGGTCCCCTTTGCAGAGCAGGTGATGGCTCCCCGTGTCCGAGGCCGTGCGCGACGCTCCCGCCACCGAGGACTTGACGCCCCACCCCCGGCGGCACGCCGTGTTCGTCGTCGTGGGTGTCGCGCTGTTGATGTTCTCCCTCGACCAGACCTCGGTCGCCACCGCGCTCACGACGCTCGGCGCGGACCTCGACGCCGACCTGGCCTGGACCGGCTGGACGCTCACGGCGTGCGCGGTGGGCCAGGTCCTCGCGCTCCCGCTCGGCGGGCGGCTGGGCGACCAGTTCGGCAAGCGCAAGGTCTTCCTCGTCGCGGTCGCCGCGTTCGTCCTGCTCTCGGCCCTGAGCGCGACCTCGACCAGCATCGCCCAGCTGATCGTCTGCCGGTTCGCGCAAGGCGTCGCGGGCGGCGTGATACTGCCCGCCACCAGCGGCCTCGTCGCCTTCCACTACGGCCGCGAGCGGGACCGCGCGCTGGCCCTGTTCACCAGCGTCTTCCCGATGGGCTCGATCGCCGGGCCGGTGCTCGGCGGCCTCATCCTCACGACGTGGTCGTGGCACGGGATCTTCCTGGTCAACGTCCCGATCGGGATCCTGCTCGTGGTCGCGGGGGCGCTGCTGATCGGCGAACCACCGCGCAGGCGCCCCGAGAAGGTCGACGCGGGCGGTATCGCCCTGCTGCTGGGCACCCTCGTCTCCGGGATGGTCGCGATCACGCTCGTCGGGTCGACGACCGGCGGGGGTCTCGCCCCGGTGCTCGTCGCCGTGTGCGGGGTGCTGGCCGTGGTGAGCGGCTGGGCGTTCCTGCGCCACGCCCGCGTGCACCCGGACCCGGTGATCCCGCTGCGGCTGCTCCGCGGCGGCGGCCTGGGGATCATGAACAGCACGAACGTCCTGTTCGGCGCGGCGCTGGTGGGGTTCGGCGCGCTGCTGCCGGTCTACGCGCAGACCCGCTACGCGCTGCTCCCACTGGCGGCCGGGGTGCTGCTCACGGCCCGCGCGGTGGGGACCATCGCGTCGTCGGGGATCGCGGTGGCGCTGCTGCGCAGGCTCGGGCACCGACCACTGGTGCTCACCGGGTTCGGGCTGATCATCTCCGGTCTGCTGGTGGTCGCCGTCCCGCCTGCGGGGACCTCGCCCGCGGTCTGGCTCACGGTCGGCGCCGTGCTGTGCGGCCTCGGGATGGGCCTGGCGGGCCCGGCCGCGAACAACGCCGGCATGCACCTGGTCTCCGACGAGGTCACGGCCGTCAGCGGGCTGCGGATCATGTTCCGCCAGATGGGCGGGATCGCCTCGGTCTCGGTGATCACCGCGGTGCTCTCCGCCAGCGCCGAGCCGGGCCGGGCGGGGGGCGTCGCGTTCGCGGTGCTGGCGGGCCTGCTCGCCGCCGCCGCCGTCGGGATGTCCCGGATCCCCAACCACCGCGGCCGATGGTGACACCTACGCTCTCCCCCGTGGAGACCTGGACCGCCGCCGAGTGCGCCGAGGCCTGGGGCGTGCGGCCCGGGACCTGGGCCGGGTACGTCTCGCGCGGCCAGGCACCCGCCCCGCTGCCGGACACCGACCCCAAGCGGTGGTCCGCGGCCGAGGTGCGGGAGTTCCCCCGGCCCGGGGTGGGCCGCTCGCGCGCGGGCGCACGCCCCGAGGCCCGGTCGCTGCTGGCCGAGATGGAGGCCGTCGCGGAGCGGATGGAGGAGCTGCGCGCCGAACAGCGCAGGCTGCTCGTGGCCGGGCGCGACGAGGGACTGGAGATCAGCCCGATGGCCAAGGCGCTGGGCATCTCCCGCCAGACCGCCTACTCGTGGCTGCGGTAACCCGCGAGCCCGACGGCGGGCGGCGGGCGCTGCGGCTGCTGCGGCTGGCCGTCGCGACGTCGAGCCTGGACCGGTTCGCGATCTCGCCCCTGCTCGTCGCCATCGGCCTGGAGCTCGGGGCGTCGCTGGCCGAGGTCGCGGTCGTCGCGTCCGGCTACTTCGTGGCGTACGGCCTGCTGCAGCCGGTGTGGGGCATGCTCGGCGACCGGATCGGGCTGGTCCGGGTCATGCGGATCGCGCTGCTGGTCGCCGGGGTGGCCGGGCTGGCCTCGGCGTTCGCGCCGTCCGTCGCCGCGCTCGCGGTCCTGCGGACGGTCACCGGCGGCTGCTTCGGCGCCGTGAACCCCGCCGGGCTGGTCTACATCGGCGACACCTGGCCGGGCGGGGTGCGCCAGCGGGCGCTGATGCAGCTTGCGGCCGCGACCTCGACCGGCATCGCGGTGGCGACGGCCGGCGCGGGCCTGCTCGGCGACCTGACGGGGTGGCGGGTGGTCCTCGGCGCCACGGCGGTGATCGCGTTGGTCCTCGGCACCGTGCTGCGGACGCTGCCCGAGCCCGTCCGCGACCGGCCGTCGGGGCCGCTGCAGGCGCTCGCGACCGTCGTCCGGAGCGGGTGGGCGTGGGTCGTGCTCGCGTTGGCGTTCACCGAGGGCGCGGTGGTGGTCGGGGTGCTGACGTTCGTCGCGCCCGCCGTCCAGTCGCTCGGGTACGGCGCCACCGTCGCCGGGTTCGCCGCGGCGGGCTACGGCGTGGGCGTGATGCTGACCGCGGGCGCCGTCCGGCCCCTGGTCGGGCGGCTGTCCGCGGCCGCGCTCGCCGGCATCGGCGGGGCCTTCCTGGTGGCGGCGTGGGCCGTGCCCGCGGTGGCCCTCACCCTCCCGACGGCGGTCGTCGGGGGTCTGCTGCTCGGCGCAGGCTGGGCGTTCCTGCACTCCACCCTGCAGAACTGGGCCACGTCGGTGGTGCCGCAGGCCCGCGCGGCGATGATCGCCCTGTTCGCCGCGAGCCTGTTCCTGGGCAGCGCCGCGGGCACCGCGCTCGCGAGCGGGGCGGCGGACGCGGGGGACTTCACCGCGGTCTTCCGGGTCGCGGTGCTGGTCACCGGGGTCCTGGCCGTCGCGGCCCCCCTCGCGCTCCGCGCCCGTGCGCGGTAAGTGGTGCTCTGGCACCACTTACCGCGCACGAGCGCCGGAGGCGCTACGCGACCCGGACGAGCTCGCGGAAGGTGCTGGCGTGGAAGACCAGCGGTTCGTCCGCGGGCAGCGCCCGGGCCGCGTGCACGCGCAGCAGCACGATCTGGTGGTCACCGGCGGGCAACAGGTCCTCGACCGAGCAGTCCAGCTGGGCGGGCGAGCCCTCGACGAACACGGCACCGTCGGCCGTGGTGGCCAGGTCCAGCCCGGCGAACCGGTCGCCGGTCTTGGAGGCCAGCTGTCGGCAGGCGACCGAGTGCGCCGACCCCAGCACGCTCACCCCGAGCCGGGGCAGGTCGGCGAGCTTCGGCCAGGTCGAGGACGTGTTCTGGATGCAGAAGGACACCAGCGGCGGGTCCATCGACACCGAGGTGAAGCTGCTCGCGGCGAGCCCCACCGGCCCGTCGGGCCCCTGGGCGCAGACGGCGACGACCCCGCTGGGGAAGCAGCCGTAGAGGGTGCGGAGGGCGGCGGTGTCGAGGATCGGGTCGGCGGGCCACGTCATGGCAGGTTCCTCTCGGGCACGGGGACGGGCACGGTCAGCAGGGGGACCGAGGTCGCGTCGGCGAGCGCACGCAGCCCGGCGGGTCCGAGCGGCTCCCCCGCCGCGTCGAGGACGTCGGCGAGCACGGCGACCGGGGGCAGCCCGGCGCGGGCGCAGAGCCGCACGGCCGCCTCGGCCACCGCACCCGCGGGCGTCGGGCGGACCTCCGTGCCCGCCAGCTCGACGAGGACGTGCCCGGGCACGACCAGGTCGTCGGGGCCGGTCGCCGGGTCGGCCAGCATCCGCAGCGTCTGCGCGCGGGAGGCGGCGCTGATCCCGGTGCCGGTGCCGACGCCGTCCACGGACGCGGTCTGCAGGTTGCCGCGCCGCGCGCGGTCGACACCGGACATCGGCGGCAGGCGCAGGGCGTCCGCCCGTTCCGGCTCGACGACGGCGCGCAGCAGGCCGGTGCTGTGCCGCACCGCCCACGCGACACCGTCGGTGGTGGCGGTCGCCGCGGCGAGCAGCACGCAGGCGGACCCCGCGGAGCCGACCATCGGAACACCGCCCTTGGCCGGGCCGAGGACCAGGATCGGGCGGCCGTCGAAGAGCGCCTCCACGATCGGTGAGGACGCCGCTCGGTCGGCCCGCAGCGCCGCGGTCACGCCGCACCGACCGTGGTCCGGGCGCCGGCGACGGCGCGGAGCGCGGGACCCCACAGCCCGGCCCAGTCGGCGAGCTGCGACTCCAGCTCCCCCGACTCGATCGCGGACTCGAGGACGTAGACGCCCCGGGTGGGGCAGGAGGCGCCGATCTCGACGAGCACCGGCCGCAGCTGCTCCTCGACCGCGAGGCTGTGCAGCGGGGCCGCGCCGACCATCAGCGGCACCGTGGCCAGCGCGCGCAGCTCGTCCCGCCCGAACTGGTCCAGGAAGGACTTCAGCAGGCCGGTGTAGGACGCCTTGTAGACCGGGGTGGCCACCACGAGCAGGTCGGCGTCGAGCACGGTGGCCTTGGCGGCGGCCACGGCGGGGTCACCCCAGCTGAACAGGCCGGCCGCCAGCTCGGCGACCTCCACCGTCGACACCGCCGCCGCCGGCGCGACCGCCGCGGCCACGGCGTGGCCCGCGGCCGCCGTCCGGGAGCCGACCTTCGGGTTCCCGACGACGACCGTGACCCTCTCCACCGGTCCGGTCGAACCTTCGCACTCGCTCATGGCACCCATGGTCACCCCGGGGCCGCGTGTGTGGAGTGACTGCGGTGTCACGAGTTCTTTGCGCTACCCGAGACCGACGGTCGCCCGGCGTCCGCGCAGCTCAACGCGTCGGGGCCGGACGATCACGCCGTCAACCGCCGGTCCACGCGGGCCCGGGTCAGCGCCCCTTCCACACCGGGGGGCGCTTCTCCGCGAAGGCGGTGGCCCCCTCCTTGGCGTCCTCGGACGCGAAGACCGGGCCGGTGATCGCCGCCTGGTGGGCCCACATGTTCTCCCGGGTCCAGTCGACGGTCTGCTGCGCGACCGCCTTGGTCGCGGCGACGACGAGCGGGCCGTTGGCGGCGATCGTCTCGGCGAGCGCGAGCGCGCCCTCCTCGGTGACCCGGTTGACCAACCCGATCTGCGCGGCCCGCTCGGCCTGCAGCGGGTCTCCGGTGAGCAGCATCTCCAGGGCGTTGGCGGGCGGGATCCGCCGGGGCAGGTGGACGGCGTCCCCACCCGCGGCGACCAGCGACCGTTTCACCTCGGGCACGCCGAACCTCGCGGTCGTGGCCGCCACCACGAGGTCGCACGCCAGCAGCAGCTCGAAGCCGCCCGCCAGCGCCCATCCTTCGACCGCGCCGATGAGCGGCTTGCGCGGCGGGGTCTGCGTGATCCCGCAGATCCCGCGCCCCTCGATCGCCGGGCTCTCGCCGCGCAGGAAGCCCTTGAGGTCCATGCCCGCGGAGAACACGCCGCGGGCGCCGGTGAGGATGCCGACCCTCAGCTCGTCGGACGCGTCGAGCTCGTCGACCGCCGCGGCGATCCCTGCGCCACACCGAGGTCGAGGGCGTTCTCCGCCTGCGGACGGTTGATGGTGATGACCTGCACCGCACCTCGGCGCTCGACGAGGACCTCGTCCGACACGTTGCCTCCCACGCTGGATCCCGAGTCGATCTGAACGGACGTTCTGCGCCGAGTCGACCACGACTGCGGCCGGGGTCACAACCGTTCGTCCCGCCCAGGGCCGGACGAGTGGCGCGCGCCACCCTTCCGGCGTCCGACACGCCACCGCCCGTCCCTCGTCCGTGGGGATTCGACTCCGGACGGTGGACATCTCTTGCCCCAGAGTGACCGACCGGGCGATCATTCGTGGGCACGGTCCGGGCACGAGGCGTGACGGAGCGTCAGGTTGTTCGGCGAGAGTAGGGAGAGCGGCATGTCGGGTGAGCAGGATCCGCACAGTGACTACGGCTACGACCTGGCCCACGAGCTGACCATCGCCCTGCGGCTGCCGCAGCGGCGGACGCGGACCACGGTCTCCGTGCCCGCCCAGGTCCTGCGCCGCGAACTGGACCTCGACGTCGAGACGCCGGAGGGCGCGGGCGCCTGACGCCGCTGAGAGTCCCTCAGCGCGGGAACGTGGCATGACGTAATGCGGCCGGGGCCGCGGGCGACAGCCCGGGTGGCCCCGGCCGTCGCGTCGACGGCCACGTCGGGGGCCGCGGCACTGTGAGGGCCCCTTGTCCGAGACGTCCGAGACGCGCGAGGCGACAGCGCCACCCGCACCACCGGCACCCCCGCCGCCGGTGCACGGCGAGAAGCTCGACCGGGCCGTGCTGGCCACCGCCGGTGTGGTCGTGCTGGGCGCGCTCATGTCCATCCTGGACGTGACCGTCGTCAACGTCGCGATCAACACCCTCGCCCGGGACTTCGACACGTCGCTGACCACGATCCAGTGGGTCGCCACGGGCTACACCCTCGCGCTGGCGACGGTCATCCCGCTCACCGCGTGGGGCGCCGAACGGTTCGGCACCACGCGGCTCTACATGATCTCGATCGCGCTGTTCGTGCTCGGCTCGGCGCTCGCGGGCACGGCCTGGGACGCCGCGTCGCTGATCGGCTTCCGGGTGCTGCAGGGCCTCGGCGGCGGCATGATCATGCCGCTGGGCATGACGATCCTGACCCGCGCCGCGGGGCCCCATCGCATCGGCCGCCTGATGGCCGTCATCGGCATCCCGATGCTGCTGGGCCCGGTGCTCGGCCCGGTGCTCGGCGGCTGGCTGGTCGACGACTACTCGTGGCGCTGGATCTTCTTCATCAACCTGCCGATCGGGCTGCTCGCGCTCGTGCTCGCGGCGCGGATCCTGCCGCGCGACACCCCGGGCGGCCGGGCCCGGCTGGACCGCGTCGGACTGCTGCTGCTCTCCCCCGGTCTCGCCCTGCTGATCTACGGCCTCGCCGAGTCCGGTGCGAACGGGGGCTTCGGGCACGTCCAGGTGATCCTGCCCGCGGTCGTGGGCGCGCTGCTCGTCGCGGGCTTCGGGTGGCACGCGCTGCGCACCTCCCATCCGCTCGTGGACCTGCGCCTCTACCGCAACCGGGTGTTCGCCGCCTCCAGCGGCACGCTCATGCTCGTGGTGATCGCGGTCTTCGGCGGCATGCTGCTGATGCCGCTCTACCTGCAGCTCGTGCGCGGGGAGTCGCCCCTGGACACCGGGCTGCTGATCGCCCCGCAGGGCCTCGGCGCCATGCTCGCCATGCCGATCGCGGGCCGGCTCGCCGACCGCACCGGCATCGGCCGCTTCGTGCCGATCGGGCTCGCGCTCGTGGCGGGCTCCTACACCTGGCTGTCCGTCCAGCTGGCCGCGGACACCCCGTACTGGCACCTGTCGATCGCGCTGTTCGTCACGGGCGTCGGCATGGGCTTCACGATGATGCCGACCATGACCGGCGCGCTGCAGACCATGCCGCGGGCGTCGATCGCCGGGGCCAGCACGGCGCTGAACATCACCCAGCAGGTCGCCGCGTCGTTCGGCACCGCCGTGCTGTCGGTGGTCCTCGCGACGACCATGACCGGCAGGCTCGGCGGCGCCGCCGCGGGCGGCAGCATCGGCGACCTGGCGGCCTTGCCGCAGGACGTGTTCGCCCGGATCCAGCCCGCGCTCGCGGAGTCCTTCGGCCACACCTTCCGCATCGCCGCGATCTTCGTGGCGCTCGCCTTCGTCGTCGCGCTGGTCCTGCTGCCCAAGCGCCGCCCGGCCGCCCCGGTCGAGTAGCGGCTGCGCCGCTCGTGCGCGGGAAGTGGTGCCAGAGCACCACTTACCGCGCACGAGCGCCGAAGGCGCAGATCAGGGCTTGCGCCAGAAGGCCGCGAGCTGGGCGGCGGCGCCCGCCAGGCCCAGGCCCGCCGCGACGGCCGCGCGCTGCCCGCCGGTGAGGCGGCGGTCCAGGCCCGCCGCGTGGTCCACGCTGAAGCGGCCCGGGCCGATCGCGGCCAGCGCCACCGCCGCGGTGGCCAGGTTCGTGACGTACTCCCAGCCCTCGGCGGTGATGAAGAACCCGTTGGGGACGTGCACCGAGCGGGCCGCCACCCCCATCGTCCCGACGACGGCGGCCGCGGCCAGCGGCGTCCCCGCCCCGGCCAGGAGCAGCGCCCCGGACCCGATCTCGACCACGGCACTCGCCTGCGCCTGGAGCTTCGGCTGCCGGAACCCGATGGACCCGAACCAGCCCGCGGTGCCCTCCAGGGAGCGCCCGTGCTTCACCCCGTGCGCGATCATCGTCCCGCCCACCGCCGAGCGCAGCAGCAGACTCGCGATCTCTCGTCCCACCCGGTTGCGTCGCCGTCCCATGGAAGCCGTCCCCTCGTCGTCGCTCAGGTTTCACACCCTACGCACGGACCGAAATGTCCGGACGTCCTCGACCCGTTCCCAACAGGCAGAACACTTGCTGTGACCGGGTCCGCAATCCCAACTCCTGAGGTTGGGTATCGGGACGATCGGCGCTACCGTCGCTCCCATGACCGGCGTTCTGCTCACCACCCGGGGTCACATCGACCTCGGGCGCGTGGCGTCGGCACTCTGTCCGCGCTGACCGCCCTCGTCGGACCAGGCCGCGCAGCACGCGGCGCTCCACCAGGGTGCCCGGTGCGTGAGACAGGCTCCCGGGTGCCCGCTCGCCCCTAGGGACACCCATGACCACGACGCCCGAGCGGGCCCGTGTGCAACCACCGTCCGAGCACCCCGAGCGCGGCCCCGTCGAGACGGTGACGTTGCGCGCCGAGGCCGACGCCCGCCCCTCCCGCATCCCGCGCTGGGCCCTGAAGACCCTCTCCCCGATCGTGCTGATCGCGCTGTGGCAGGTGCTCTCGAGCGTCGGGATCCTGGAGGACGACACGCTCGCCTCGCCACTCACGATCGCGCAGACCGCCGCCGGCATGTGGTCGGACGGCACCCTGCAGAGCGCCGTGCTGACCTCGGTGTTCCGGGTGGTCGTCGGGTTGGCGATCGGGTTGGTCGCCGCCCTCGTCCTCGCCACCCTCGCTGGGCTGTTCCGCGTGGGCGAGGACGTCATCGACGCCCCGATGCAGATGCTGCGCACGGTGCCGGTCATCGGCCTGATCCCGCTGCTCATCATCTGGTTCGGCATCGACGAGCAGCCGAAGATCATCCTGGTCGCGCTGGCCGCGACGTTCCCGCTCTACATGAACCTCTACGGCGGCATCCGCAACGTCGACTCCTCGCTGATCGAGGCCGCCCGCACGCTCGGGCTCGGCTGGTTCGGCCAGGTGCGGCACGTGATCCTGCCCAGCGCGATGCCCCAGGCGCTGATCGGGCTGCGGTACGCCCTGGGCACCGCCTGGCTGGCGCTGGTCTTCGGCGAGACGATCAACGCCACCTCGGGCATCGGCTACGAGATGAACAAGGCCCGCGAGTTCTTCGCGACCGACATCATCGTCGTCTGCCTCGCGCTCTACGCGATCCTCGGCCTGGTCGCGGACATGATCGTGCGTGCACTCGAGAGGGGGCTGCTGTCGTGGCGACCGGCGTTCAGCGGGAGGTGAAGGCGGTCGAGGTCCGCGGCCTCACCCGGCGGTTCGGCGACCGGGCGGTGATCCAGGACCTGGACCTGGACATCGCGCCGGGCCAGTTCGTGGCGCTGCTCGGCGCCTCGGGGTGCGGCAAGTCCACCCTGCTGCGGATCCTGGCGGACCTGGACAAGGACGTGTCCGGCGAGGTCACGGTGGCCCGCAAGCGCGCCGTCGGGTTCCAGGCCCCGCGGCTGATGCCGTGGAAGCGGGTGTGGCGCAACGTCGTCCTCGGCCTGCCCGGCAGGCCGGACCGCGAGCGCGCCGTCGCCGCGTTGACCGAGGTGGGCCTCGCGCACCGGGTCGACGTCTGGCCGAAGGTCCTCTCCGGCGGCGAGGCGCAGCGCGCCGCGCTGGCCCGCGCGCTGGTCCGGGAGCCGGACCTGCTGCTGCTCGACGAGCCGTTCTCCGCGCTCGACGCGCTGACCCGGATCACCGCCCGCGGGCTGGTCGACGAGGTGTGGCAGCGGCACGGCTGCGCGGTCCTGCTCGTCACCCACGACGTCGAGGAGGCGCTGGCGCTCGCCGACCGAGTCCTGGTCATGCAGGACGGGAAGATCGGCTACGACTCCCCCGTGGAGATCGACCGCCCGCGAGACGTCACCGATCCCGAGTTCCAACGCCTGCGCGCCGAGCTGCTCGCGCGCCTCGGCGTGCACTAGGAGGAGACCACGATGGTCGAGTTCATCGGCATGATCGGGACCCAGGAGGTCTCCGAGATCCACCCCGCGTCGGGCCCGATCGTGGACCGGGACACGGTGCGCCGCTTCGTGTCCGCCCACGAGGAGGGCGGCTTCGACAAGGTCCTGGTGGGCCACTCGTCGTCCACCCCGGACGGCCTGCAGGTCGCCGCCTTCGCCGCCGCGCACTCCGAGCGGCTGGGCTTCCTGGTCGCGCACCGCCCCGGCTTCACCGAGCCCACCCTGGCCGCGCGCCAGTACGCCACGCTGGACCACTTCTCCGGCGGCGGCCGGGTCGCCATGCACGTCATCTCCGGCGGGTCGGACACCGACCAGCGCCGCGACGGGGACTGGCTGGACAAGGACCAGCGCTACGCGCGCACCGACTCCTACCTGCAGGTCGTCCAGAAGGCCTGGTACTCCCCGGAGGCCTTCGACTTCGCCGACGAGCACTACCGGGTGGCTGGTGTGCAGCAGGAGATCCGCCCGCTGAGCCCGCACATCCCGATCTTCTTCGGCGGGTCCTCCGAGGCCGCGTTCCGGGTCGGCGGCAGGCACGCGGACGTCTTCGCGCTCTGGGGCGA
Source organism: Pseudonocardia oroxyli (assembly GCF_900102195.1). Classification (GTDB taxonomy): domain Bacteria; phylum Actinomycetota; class Actinomycetes; order Mycobacteriales; family Pseudonocardiaceae; genus Pseudonocardia; species Pseudonocardia oroxyli. The sequence goes on along the minus strand of NZ_FNBE01000020.1, from coordinate 113,663 downwards.
GCCACTCGCCGAGACCGCCGAGCAGATCGCGCGGGTGCACGAGGCGGCACGGGCGGCGGGCCGCACCGAGCTGCCGCGGATCTCGGTGTCCTTCCGGCCCATCCTCGGTGCCACCGAGGAGCAGGCCTGGGCGCGCGCCCACGCGATCCGGGACGCGATCGTGGCGGCGAAGGGCGGGCACGGCTCGTTCACCGGCACCCGGATGCGCCAGGCGGGTGCGCCGGCGAACGTCGGCTCCCAGCGGCTGCTCGCCGCCGCCGAGAAGGGCGAGCTGCACGACCGCTGCCTCTGGACCGCCACGGCGGCGGCGTCGGGCGCGGCGGGCAACTCCACGGCGCTCGTCGGCACCCCCGAGACCGTGGCGCAGGCGCTGCTGGACTACGTCGACATCGGCGTGACCACCCTGCTGCTGCGCGGCTACGACCCGATCTCCGACGCGACCGACTACGGCCGCGAGCTGCTCCCGCTCGTCCGGGCCGAGGTGGCCCGCCGCGCGACCCGGCCGGTGGTGTCCGCGTGACCGCGACCGTTCCGCAGCGGGGGCAGGCCCCCGCCGTCTTCACCCCCACCGCCGCGGTCCGCGGCACTGTCGTGGTGCTGGTCGGCCGCGGCGAGCACCCCGGGATCTACACCCGCTTCGGCACGCGGCTGGCATTCGACGGGTACACCGTCGTCGTCCCGCCCGCCGAGGCGTCGGACGCCGAGATCGGGGACGCCCTGGCCGCGGGCGAGGGCGCGCGCGTCCTGCTCGGCTCGGACGCGGGAGCGCTGCGGGCCTGGTCCGTCGCGGCCACCACCCGGCCGGACGCGCTGGTGCTCGCCGGCGTACCGCTGGGCGAGGGAGACGTCCCCGGCGACCACGACGCCGAGATCGCCGCCCGCACCGCGTGCCCGATCCACCGCCAGGTCCTCGACGCCGACCCGGACTTCCACTGGGGAGCGCTGACCGGCGAGCTCCCGGAGCCGCCGCAGACGCTGCCGGACGTGCCGACCCTGGTGCTGCACGGCGAGGCAGACCCGATCGCCCCGGTGGCGGCGGTCACCGCACGGTTCGCGGACGTCGCCGTGGTCCGGGACGGCGTGCACGACGTGCTCAACGACCAGTTCCACCGGATCGTCGCCGCCCGCCTCGTGACCTTCCTCGAGGGCGTCGCCAAGGGCGCCGGGTTCGTCGAGCCCGCCGCGCGGGAGGGAACGAAGGCCCGCAAGGCGGCACCGCTGCACGTCTCGGCGCGGCTGGACTACGGCCTGCGCGCGATCGCCGAGCTGATCGGCGCGGACGCCCCCGTCCGGTGCGAGAACGTGGCGCGCAGTCGCGAGATCCCGCTGAACTCCCTGGTCAACATCATGATCCAGCTGCGGAAGGCCGGTCTGGTGACCAGCCGCCGCGGCTGCGAGGGCGGCTACCTGCTCGCTCGGGACGCCGCCGACATCACCCTGGCGGACGTCGTGCGGGCCACCGAGGGCGCGATCGCCACCGTGCCCGACGGGGTGCTCTGGGCCGGGCTGGAGCAGTCCGTGCGCCAGTATCTCGAGGAGCGGTCCGTGCTGGAGCTGAGGAGCTGACCATGAGTGACGCCTTCCACCCCGACTTCACCGCGGCCCAGGCGCAGCTGCCCGACCGCGCCCGGGTGCACCTGATCAAGAACGCGGACCTGTCCGGCGACACCACGCAGACCAGCGGCATGACCCGGCGCGAGGCCGTCAGCGGCAAGACCGTCGGCTCGGAGAAGCTCTGGACCGGCGAGACGCACGTCGCGCCCGCCACCAACTCCGGCGACCACCACCACGGCGAGGCCGAGACCTCGATCTACATCGTCAGCGGCCACCCGCGGTTCGTCTTCCACGACGGCACCGGCGAGGTGGCCCTGCAGACGGAGCCCGGCGACTACATCTTCGTGCCGCCCTTCGTCCCGCACCGCGAGGAGAACCCGGACCCGGACCACCCCGCCGTGGTCGTGATCTCCCGCAGCACCCAGGAGGGGATCGTCGTGAACCTCCCCGCCCTGTACCCCCTCGACAGTCCTCCCGACAGTACGGAAGAGAACCCTTCGTGAAGCGTCTGCTCACCGCTCTCCTGGCCACCGCCGCCCTGGGCCTGACCGCCTGCGGCGGATCGAACGCCCAGTCCGACGGCCCGGTCGACCTCGCCACCGTCACCCTCAAGGTCGGCGACCAGGCCGGCATCCAGCAGGCGCTGGTCGAGGCCTCCGGGGCGCTCCAGGGCGCCCCCTACACGGTCGAGTGGGCGCAGTTCCCCGCGGCCGCCCCGGTGTTGGAGGCGTTGCGCGGCAAGGCCGTCGACCTCGGCGTGGCCGGTGACGCCCCCACCCTGACCGCGCTCTCCTCCACCGACGACATCAAGATCGTCGCGGCGAGCCGCGTGCCTCAGCAGTACGGCCTGTCGATCATCGTGCCGAAGGACTCCGCCATCCAGTCGGTGGCGGACCTCAAGGGCAAGACCGTCTCGCCCACCACGCAGGGCTCCGTCGGGCACTACCTGCTGCTGCAGGCGCTCAAGGAGGTCGGGCTCACCGCGGACGACGTCACCGTCTCCTTCCTGCAGCCGGTCGACGCCGCCGCCGCCATGTCCTCGGGCTCGATCGACGCCTGGTCCACCTGGGACCCCTACACCGCGGTCGCCGAGCAGGAGCAGGGCGCGCGGGTCATCCGGGCGGCGCAGGGCCTGGCACCCGGCCTGACCTTCCTCGACGCCAACACCGAGGCGCTCGAGGACGCCGGCAAGAAGCAGGCCATGCAGGACTTCATCGCGCGCTACGGCCAGGCGGTGCAGTGGGCGCAGGAGCACCCGGCCGAGACCGCCGCGATCTACACCCGGCTCACCCAGCGGCCCGCGGCCGTCGCGGACCTGATGTCGGAGCGGGCCAACCGCAACCTGGTGCCGATCGACGCCGCGCTCGTCGGCGAGATCCAGGCGGTGGCGGACAACTACGAGTCCTTCGGCGTGCTGCGCAAGAAGGTCGAGGTGTCCGAGGCGGTGCAGGACCTGTCCCCCGCGGCCGTCACATCCTGACGCACCGCCACGAGAGATCCTTCCGAGCGTGACCGGAGCGCACTCGCGAGAGCGCTCCCGTCACACTCGTCCGCGGTGATCCCTCCGAGTGTCACGGGAGTGCACTCACCACAGCGCTCGTGTGACGCTCGCCGGTGATCCCTCCGACCGTCACAGGAGCGCATTCGCAGGAGCACTCCTGTGACGCTCGCTGGGCGTGATCGTTCTGAGCGTGACGACAGCGCAGTCACCAGAGCGCTCCTGTGACACTCGCCGGTGATCCCTCCGACCGTCACAGGAGCGCATTCGAAAGAGCACTCCCGCCACCCTCGGAAGGATCACCGCGGGCGAGTGTCACGGGAGCGCAGTCGCGCGAGCGCTCCTGTAGCGCTCGCCGAGGGTGATCGTTCCGATCGTCACGGGAGCGCACGCACGGCGGTATGAGGACCGCGGCCTCAGCGACCGGGCGTGACGGCGCCGCTGAACCAGAGCCAGAGCCCGCCGCCGACCAGGGCGAGCACCACGGACACGGCGACGCCCAGCGTGGACAGCACGGTCATGGCGAGGAGCAGTCCGACCACGCCGAGCACCAGGAGCGCCAGAGCGAACCGCCGGGGAGCGGCGGAGCGGACGCGGCCCGTCGTGAGCAGGCGGCAGAACGCCGGGTCCTGGAGCCACAGCGCGGTCTCGATCGCGCGCAGCTGGGCGCGCTCCCGACTGTTCAGCATCGGTGTCCCCCTGATCGGCGATAACGGCACGATCACACACCGGAAACACGATGTTTACAAGAGGTCGTCGACCGCCCACTGGCCCGACAACGCGCGCAGCGCCGTGACCAGCGCCAACGGCTCGTCCAGCATGGGGTGGTGGCCGGTCGCGGGCAGGTCGATGAGGGGCACCCGGTGCCCGAGCAGCGCATCGATCTCCCCGGCCATGGTCGGCGGGACGAGCCCGAACTCCGAACGAAGGAAACCGGCGCGGCACTTGAGCTCGGGCAACAGCTGCCGCAGCAGGACGCGCTCGCCGAACATCATGGGGTCGAACTTCCAGGTCCAGCCCCGCGGCGTCTCGCGGACCGACTGCTCGGCGATGTGCCTGCGCACGTACGGGAGCATGGTCTCCTGCGCGGGGGTCGTCCGGAACCGGCCGACGATCGTCTCCCGGTCCGGGTAGAAGCGCGCCTCGCGCTGGGTGCGGCGCAGCCGCTCCTCCTCCGGGGGCTGCTCGTTGAGCGGCGAGTCGATGATGACGATCCCGTCCACCTCCGCGCCGTGGTGCGCCCCGACGGTGGTGGTGACCCAGCCGCCCATGCTGTGCCCGACCACCAGCGGCGCCCCCGCGATCCCGGCCGCCCGCGCCGCGGCGAGCACCTCGCGGGCCCACTGCTCCAGGTCGTAGGCCGGGCGGTGGTCGCTGTCCCCGTGCCCGGACAGGTCGAGCGCCACGACCCGGTGCGTCGCGGAGAAGAACGGCGCCACGTGGTCCCACCATCCGGACTGCGCGGCCCCGCCGTGCACCAGCACGAGCCCGCGGTCGGCGGGGTCGCCCCAGGCGCGGTAGTGCACCCGGGCGCCCTCGACCTCGACGTCGGCGTGCGTGGGGCGCTGCGCCACGGCCTCGGCGAACCAGCGTGGTGTCTCGGTCACCGACCGATGGTCCCACGTCGCGGCGCGTGCCCGAACGTGACGACGGTCGTCACGGCGCGTCGTGGAAGATGATCCCCAGCACGTGCCTGCGACCCGAGCGCACCGCGCTCACCCCGTGCCGCAGCTGCCGCCGGTGCACCCCGCGCGCCCCCCGCACCGGCCGGTACCGGACCGGGAACACCAGGGCGTCCCCGTGCCCGGGCCGCTCGACGATCGCCCGCGACTGCTGCCGGGGCACCTGCTCGGTGAAGACGCTCTCGCCGCCGGTGAAGTCGACGTCGGGCCGGTCGAGCAGCACGGACACCTGCAGCGGGAACGTGCGGTCCCCGTAGACGTCCTGGTGCAGGCGGTTGTGTCCGCCCGGGCCGTAGCGCAGCAGGAGCGGGGTCGGGCGGGTCTGCCCCGCCTGCGCGCACCAGGCCCGCAGCTCGGCGAGGGTCTCCGGGTGGCCGGGCTCCCCCAGCCGGGCCGCCCAGTCGTTCGCGACGCGGGCCAGCGGCGGGTAGAGCTCCTCGCGGAGCTTCTGCACGAGGTCGGGCAGCGGGTCGGCGAAGTACCGGTACGAGCCCTCCCCGAACGCGTGCCGGGCCATGACGACGGTGCTGCGGAACCGGTCGTCGTCGTCGAACAGCGCCGCGGTCTCGGCGCACTCGCCGGGGGTCAGCAGCGCAGGGATCCGGGCGATCCCCTCGGTGTCCAGCGTCCGCAGGTCCATGGCCCCAGGGTGGTCCGCGCGGCCCGCCCGGTCCGGCGGGAATCAGACGTCGAGCCGGTAGCCCATGCCCGCCTCGGTGTGCAGGAACCGGGGGTGCGCGGGGTCGGGTTCGAGCTTGCGGCGCAGCTGGGCCAGGTAGACCCGCAGGTAGTGGCGGTTGTCCTCGTACTGCGGGCCCCAGACCCGGCGCAGCAGCTCCCGCTGCCCGACCAGCTTGCCGCGGTGCTCGGCCAGCATCTCGAGGATGCCCCACTCGGTGGGCGTCAGGTGGACCGTCTCGGCCCCGCGGCGGACGCGTTTGGCCTGCAGGTCCACCGTCAGCTCGCCGAGGGTCAGCACCGGTTCGGCGGCCGGCGCGGCGGTCCCCCTGCGGACGGCCGCGCGCAGCCTCGCCAGCAGCTCGTCCATGCCGAAGGGCTTGGTCACGTAGTCGTCGGCGCCCGCGTCGAGGGCCGCGACCTTCTCCCCGGAGTCCGTCCGGGCGGACAGCACGAGGATCGGGACGGGGCTCCACCCGCGGATCCCCGCGATGACGTCCGCGCCGTCGAGGTCCGGCAGCCCCAGGTCGAGCACCACGACGTCCGGGTGCCGGTCCGCCGCCGCCCGCAACGCGCTCGCCCCGTCCGCCGCCGACACCACGTCGTAGCCCTGCGCGGTCAGGTTGATCCGCAGCGCCCGCGCGATCGCCGGGTCGTCGTCGACGACGAGCACCCGGGTCATGGCCCCATCCTGGCAGGCCCCCCGCCCCGACGAACGGCGCGTTCGCTCACACCTGGTGAGCGAAAGCGCCGTCCACCATCGAGCCCCCGCACGGCGAACGACGCGGCGGCTCATACCCGGCGGACGCGCCGTTCGCCGATGCCCGTACGGGCGTGTGACGGTCGCTCAGCGGCGTAGCAGGGACCTGATCACCGCGATGATCTCCGCAGGGGCCTCCTCCGCCATGAAGTGACCGGCGTCGAGGGTCACGTGCTCGAGGTCCGGCGCCCAGCGCCGCCAGAGAGCGGCCCCGCCGCGGCCACGCTGGGGTCCATCGCGGCGCGCAGCGCTGCTGCGCGGCATCGCGGCAGCGCCGTGCGCACGTTCGCCTCCCCCGCGGCCGCGCGCCCGCGGGCTCCGCGTCGAGGTCCTCTGCCCGGACCTGCGCGGGTACGGCAGCCGCCACCCCTCCTCCCGCCCCGCGCCTTCGCCCTGGCGGGGCGCTGGATACAGACCTTCCACCGGTGCGGGCTCGCCGCGGAGCGCGACGCCCTCGGCCGCGAGCTCCTGGACCTCCCCGCCGCTCCACCGAACTTCGCGGTCCTGGGGCACCTCGTGCGCATGCAGGCGCTGGGCGACCTCGAGGCCGCCGCCGTCCACGCCGGGGCCGCGGACTCCCTCGCCGCCCGGCACGACCGCCCGTCGGTCGCGGTGCTCACCCGCTGGTTCGCCGCGATGCGGGCGGCTCGCGACAGCGCGCCCGACGCCGCCGACCGCTACCGCGCCGCCGCGGCAGCGCTGCGGGACCGCGGGATGCCCGGCGTGGAACACGGCCTGCTCGACCTGGCCCTGACCTGCCTCGCCGTCCAGCGCGGCGAACCGGTGCCCGAGCCCGTCGAGCCGGGCCCGTACGCGCCGTGGATCGGGGCGCTCCGCGGCGGACCCACCGAGCTCCCCGATCCTCCGCCGGACCAGCTCCAGGAGGCCTTGTGGGTGCTCGCGGGCCGGGCCGGGCTCGCCGCGGGGACGATGCGCTCGTCGCGCGGGCGGCCGCGGCACTCGCCCCGGCCGAGCACGAGATCGCGGGCGCCGGGCAGCGGCATGATCACGGTGGGCGCAGTGGCCGAGACCCTCCGTGACCTGCGAGCCCGCGATTGCCGAAGGAGATAGGCGAGGCTAGCCTTTGCACGCCGCCGCGGATCGTGCGCGGTCGACGAAAGGACCCCCATGCGTCTCCCCCGCCTCGGCGCGGCCGTCCTCCTGAGCGCCGTGGTCGCGCTCGCCGGCTGCTCGAGCCCGTCCCAGGAGCCCTCGGCCGCACCGAGCGCCGCTCCCGACGGCGCGTTCCCCGTCACCATCGCGCACCAGTACGGCAGCGCGGCCGTCCCGGCGAAGCCCCAGCGGATCGTGACCGTCGGCTTCAACGAGGCGGACTTCGTGCTCGCGCTCGGAGAGAAGCCGGTCGGCGAGCGCGAGGTCCTCGGCGACTTCGACGCCGACGGCCGCAGCTGGGCGCAGGCCGCGCTCGGCGGCACGCAGCCGGAGAAGGTCGGCAGCAGCGAGCTGGACTTCGAGCGGATCGCGGCCCTGCGCCCCGACCTCATCCTCGGCGTCTACTCCTTCATGACGCAGGCGGACTACGACCGCCTCAGCCGGATCGCCCCCACGGTGGCGGCGCCGACCGCGGACGGCGCCACCTGGCAGCAGCAGATGGAGATCACCGGACAGGCGCTCGGCAAGCAGGCCGAGGCGGCGACGGTGATCGCGGACACCGAGCAGCGGTTCACCGACGCGGTCGCCGCGAACCCCTCCTTCCAGGGCAAGTCGATCTCCGTCGTGCTGTGGGGCCTCGACTCGGGCACCTACGCCCTCGAGCCCACCGACCTGCGGACACGGTTCTGGACCGACTTCGGGTTCACCCCCACCGCGGTGACGGGCTCGGTCGGCCCGGAGTCCTACGGCTCGCTCGAGGCGGACGTCGTGGTGCTGATGGGCGCGACCCCCGAGGACATGGCGGCCGAGCCGACCTTCGGATCGCTGCCCGCCGCCCAGCAGAACCGGGTGCTCTACACCGGCGGCTTCGGCACCGAGATCAACGGCGCCATCGGCATGAGCAGCCCGCTCTCCCTCCCGGTCGCGATCGACCTGGCCACGCCGCGCCTCGCCGCGGCCACCGACGGCGACCCGGCGAACTCCACCGCCTGACACCTGCGGTCTGTAACGCCTCGCCCGTCTCCGGCGCTGAGGGCGTGACGGGTCGGACGTACCGCCCCCCGGCGTCCGGCCCGTCATCGACCGGAGGTGGTGGAGTGTCCGTCGTGGTGTGCCCGCCACACCTGGATCTCGACGCGGCGCTGGCGGCGGCCAGGGCAGGCGACGAGGAGGCGTTCGTCGCGCTCTACCGCGACCTGCAGCCGAGGCTGATCCGGTACGCGACCGCGCTGGTGGGCGCGGACGCCGAGGACGTGACCGGGGAGACCTGGCTGCACGTCGCCCGCGACCTGCGCCGGTTCACCGGTGACCTGGACGGCTTCCGCGGCTGGGTCACCACGATCTGTCGGAACCGGGCGATGGACTCCGCCCGGGCCCGCAGCAGGCGCCCCGTGGCCACGGTCGAGCTCGCGGAGGTCGCCGAGCTCGCCGTCGTCGCGGACGACGCGCGCACCGACGGGACCGCGCTCGAGCGGCTCGGGACCCGCCGGGCCCTGGAGCTGATCCTGGCCCTGCCGCGGACCGAGGCCGAGGCCGTCCTGCTGCGCGCGGTGGTCGGGCTCGACGGCCCGACCGCGGCCCGGGTCCTCGGCAAGCGGCCCGGCGCGGTCCGCGTCGCCGCGCACCGCGGGCTGCGGAGGCTGGCCGACCAGCTCGATCCCGCCGTGGTCCCGGCGCCCCGGGAGGCCCACGATGGGTGAGCGACGCGACCGCACCCGGCTGACCGACGCCGAGGCCGACCGCCTCCTCGACGGCGGCGGACGGCGCCACGACCTGCGGCGGCTGCTCGACGCGGCCGGCGCCCCCGGGTCCGCGCGGGAGCTGCGGGGCGAGTCCGCGGCCCGCAGCGCGTTCGCGGCCGCGGTCGCGACGCCGCCCCCGGCGGCACGACGCCCCCGGCTCGTCGCCGTACGCACCGTGCTGGCGACGCTCGCCGTGGCCGGCACGGCGTCGGGAGGCGTGGCGCTGGCCGCGCAGAGCTCCACCCCCGCACCCGCCGCGCCGACCCGCACGCTCACCCCCGGGCCCGGACCGGGTTCCGCGCAGCCCGGCGCCGTGGCGGGCAACGCCGCCGACGCCGCCGCATCCGAGATCGCGGGGTCCGGTGCGCCGGTGAACGGGGCGAGGGCCGAGCCGCCGCACGCGGTCACCGGGGCCGACATCGCCGCCGGCGTCGTCGGCGTCGTCGGTGGCTGCGGGCCCGCCGCGTGCGGGCCGCCCGCCGGCCCGCAGCCCGACTCCCCCGGAGCCCCCGGAACCGCGACCCCGGCCCCGGCCGCCGGACCGCCCGGCCAGTCCCGGCGCGCCGAGACCCCCGCAGGCCCCAAGAAGGAGAAGTCGAAGGGCGAGAACAAGGACCAGGGCGCGGGATGACCGGTCCGTACCGGCTCCCGGACGGGTGGCGGCTCGCCGTGGTGGAGCACGGGGCGGGCGTCACGGTCCTCGAGGTCGAGGGCGAGATCGACACCGTCACCGCCGCACCCCTCGACGCCGCGCTGCAGGCACTCGTCCGCGAGGGCGAGACCGTCGTCGTGGATCTGTCGCGGGTGCGGTTCCTGGGCTCGCACGGTCTCGCCGCCCTCCTCGAGGGCGCCGAGCAGGCCCGACGGCGCGGCGGCAGGCTCGTCGTCGTGCCCGGCCCGGACAACCGCGCGGTCCTGCGTCCGCTCACCCTGACCGGGCTGGACCGCACGATCGAGATCGCGTCCGGCTCAGCGCAGGAGGCCGCGCGGCCCTGCTCGTAGGCGGTTCTTACCGTCCTCTGACCGAGGACTCGCGGTGGCCTCACCCGGGACGACGACGGTGCAGGGACAGCGCCGCCTGCGCCTCCCACCACCGACCCCACGGAGCCCGATGTCCACCGCAGCCCCTCCTCCCCCCGCCCCCCGCCTCGACGTCGTCCCGCCGTTCGAGCGGGCCTCGGACGCGGAGCGGGAGGAGACCGTCGCCCGGCTCCACGGGGCCCTCGGCGAGGGTCGCCTCGACCTGGCCGAGACCGAGCAGCGCGTCACGGCCGCCTACGCCGCCCAGCACCGCCACGAGCTCGACCCGCTCGTCGCGGACCTCCCGACCGGCCCCGCCAGGCCGTCCGTCGCCCCGGAGGCGAGGGCGATCTGGAACGCCGTGGTCTGGCGGGCCCGGCTCCTCGTGTGGGGCCCCGCCGCGGCGGCCCCCACCGAGCGGCAGTGCCGCCTCGCCGCGTGGGTCGCCGTCGTCCTCGTGGCGTGGGTCCTGGCCTGTGCGCTCCTCGGGGCGGTGATCGCATGAGCTCCGCCGAGGGTGCCGCGCCCGACGCCCCCACCGCCCCGGCGGGCAGGCGCTGGTTCCGCAGGCGGCCGTGGGCGACCCGGCCCGGGGGCGGCTGGTCCCGGTTCCGCCCGCTGATCGTCCTGGTCGCCGCGGTGCTGGTGGCGGGCGGCATCGGCCTCGGCGCGGGGCTGGCGCTCGGCAGCGCCGGCGGGGGCCCCGGCCCCGGCGGCCCCGGCGGCCCCGAGGGCCACAGCTTCCACCACCCCGGCGGCCCCGGTCCCGCCGACGGCCCCGGCCCGCGCGGGCCCCTCCCCGGCGCCTGACGACCGCATTGTGGAGCCACACCTGTCGTTGTCGGGCCCTGACACGGCAGTTGTGGCTCCACGGTGCGGGGGCGGGCACCATGACGGCGTGCCGAACCGCGTCCTGCTCGCCGACGACGACCGCGCGATCCGCGAGTCGCTGGCCCGCGCCCTCGAGCTGGAGGGCTACGAGGTCGTCACCGTGCCCGACGGCGTCGACGCCCTGGCGCGCGTGCACCGGGACCCGTTCGACGCCCTCGTCCTGGACGTGATGATGCCGGACGTCGACGGGCTCGCCGTCTGCCGCGTGCTGCGCGCGGAGGGCGACCGGACGCCGGTGCTCATGCTCACCGCGCGGGTCGAGACCCCGGACCGCGTCGCGGGCCTCGACGCCGGCGCGGACGACTACCTGCCCAAACCGTTCGAGCTCGACGAGCTGCTCGCCCGGCTGCGCGCCCTGCTGCGCCGCGCCGCCCCCGCCGACGGGCCCGACCGGGCGGGGGTGCTCGGCGTGGACGCGCTGCGGGTGGACCCCGGCGCCCGCCGCGCCTGGTGGGCGGACCGCGAGCTGTCGTTGTCGAAGACCGAGTTCGACCTGCTGGAGCTGCTGGTCCGCAACGAGGGCATCGTCCTCGACCACACGGTGATCTACACCCGGATCTGGGGCTACGACTTCGGCCCGGACTCCAAGAACCTCGCCGTCTACGTCGGCTACCTGCGGCGCAAGCTCGCCGCGGTCGGCGCCCCCGCACTGATCCACACCGTGCGCGGGGTCGGCTATGCGGTCCGGCGGCCGTGAACCTCCGGACCCGGCTGGCGTTGGCGTTCGCGGTCGTCGGTGCGGTGGTGGCGGCGCTGGTCGGCCTGCTGAGCTACCGCGCGGCGTCGGAGCGGATCACCGCGGAGATCGACCAGTCCCTGCGTTCGGTGGCGACGGCGGTCGTCGCGGGCCAGACCCAGGTCCTGGAGTCCACGGCGGCGCCCGCCGACGGGCCCCGCCGCGGCCCCCGCGAGACCGAGCCCCAGTACGTCGGCCTGACCGTCGCCGCCGACGGGACCGCGTCCTACCTCGGCGGGCGGCGGACCACGCTGCCGGTCCCCGCCGAGGCCGCGGCCCTGGCCTCCGCCCCGGCCGGGCGGACCGCGACGGCCGAGGTCCAGCAGGGGCCGGACACGTTCCGGGTCCTCGCCACCGCGGTCGGCGCGGGGCGGGCGGTGCTGGTGGCCGTCGACGTCAGCGACACCGACCGGGTCCTCGCCGACACGGCCCGCCAGATCGCCGGGGCGGGTCTGGCGGTACTGGTGGCGGCCGCCCTCGCGGGTTGGCTGCTCGCCCGCCAGATCACCCGCCGCCTCGAGCGGCTCACCCGGGTCGCCGAGGAGGTCAGCGGCACCGGCGAGCTCGACCGGGCGGTCCCGGTGGAGGGCCGCGACGAGGTCGGCAGGCTCGCCGCCTCGTTCACCACCATGCTCCACAGGCTCGCGAGGGCCCGCGACGCCCAGGACCGCCTCGTCCAGGACGCCGCGCACGAGCTCCGCACGCCGCTGACCAGCCTGCGCACCAACGCGAGCGTGCTGCGGCGGATCGCCGAGCTGCCGCCGGCCGCCCGCGACCGGCTCGTCGACGACCTGCAGAGCGAGACCCGCGAGCTGAGCCACCTCGTCGACGAGCTCGTGGAGCTCGCCCTGTCCCGCCGCTCCGACGAGGGCGCAGAGCCCGACGAGCCCGTCGACCTGGCCGCCGTCGCGCGCACCGCGGCGGAGCGGGTCCGGCGGCGCAGCGGGCGGGAGGTCCGCGTCGACGCCGACGGCGACACCACCGTGCTCGGCCGCAGGCAGGGCCTGGAGCGGGCCGTGGGGAACCTGCTCGAGAACGCCGTCAAGTTCGACCCGGACGGCGCGGCGCCGGTCGAGGTGCGCGTCGGGGCGGGCGGGGTGACGGTGTCCGACCGCGGCCCCGGCATCGCCGCCGAGGACGCCGCGCGGGTCTTCGACCGCTTCTACCGGGCCGACTCCGCCCGCGGCCTGCCCGGCTCCGGCCTGGGCCTGTCCATCGTCCGGGACGTCGCGCAGGCCCACGGCGGCACCGTCTTCGCCCGGCCGCGGGCGGGCGGCGGCGCGGACGTGGGGTTCACCGTCGACGACGCCCGGCTGCGCGAACCCTCACAGCGCCGCTGAACGCAGGTGAGCGGGCCTTTGCCCTCGTGTCACACGGGGCCACCCCGGGGTAATCCCGGCTGCCTACCGTTCGGGCCGTCCCCGACCCGAGCCGAAGGGCAGCACGTGACTGCGACCGCAGAAGGAACCGCCGCCACGGAGGCGCAGATCGTCGACCGTGGTCTCGTGCAGGGCCGGTGGATCGGCCACTGGGAGCCGGAGGACGCCGGTTTCTGGGAGCGGACCGGCAGGAAGATCGCCAACCGCAACCTGTGGGCGTCGATCTTCGTCGAGCACGTCGGGTTCGCGATCTGGACGCTGTGGTCGGTCTTCGTGCTGTTCATGGGCCCGGAGTACGGCGTCGACGCGGCGGGCAAGTTCTTCATCGGCGCGACCGGCACGCTGGTCGGCGCGATCCTGCGGGTGCCCTACACGTTCGCGGTGGCCTGGCTGGGCGGCCGCAACTGGACCGTCATCTCCGGTCTGCTGCTCCTCATCCCGACGGTCGCGGCGGCCTTCGTGCTCGAGCCCGGCACCCCGTACTGGGTGTTCGTGCTGATGGCGGCCCTGGGCGGCTTCGGCGGCGGCAACTTCGCCTCGTCGATGGCGAACATCAACGCCTTCTTCCCGGAGGGCAAGAAGGGCGCCGCGCTCGGGCTGAACGCCGGGGGCGGCAACCTGGGCGTCGCCCTGATCCAGCTGATCGGGCTCCTCGTCATCGCGACCGCCGGGGCGGGCTCGCCGCGGCTGCTGCTCGCCGTCTACATCCCGCTGATCGTCATCTGCTCGGTCTGCGCGGCGCTCTACATGGACAACATCACGAGCGTCGGCAACGACAAGGGCGCCTTCTCGCTGGCGATGAAGGAGAAGGACACCGGCATCATGTCCTTCCTCTACATCGGCACGTTCGGCTCGTTCATCGGCTACTCGTTCGCGTTCGGCCTCGTGCTGCAGACCCAGTTCGGGCGCACCCCGCTGCAGGCCGCGGCGGTCACCTTCATCGGCCCGCTGATCGGCTCGTTCATCCGTCCGGTCGGCGGCTGGCTGGCCGACCGGTACGGCGGGGCGCGGGTCAGCGCGCTGACCTACCTCGCGATGGCCGTCTCCGCCCTGATCTGCATCCTGGCCTCGGGCTCGAACTCGCTGGCCCTGTTCACCGCGGGCTTCATCCTGCTGTTCCTGTTCTCCGGCCTGGGCAACGGCTCGACCTACAAGATGATCCCGGCGATCTTCCGGCGGCAGGCCCTGGAGCGGGTCGCCCGGGGTGCGGACCGGGCCGCCGCGCTGCTGCACGCCCGCCGGATCTCCAGCGCCGCGGTCGGGCTGATCGGCGCGGTCGGCGCGCTCGGCGGGCTGGCGATCAACCTGGCCTTCCGCCAGTCCTTCGCCGCCACGAAGAGCGGCGTCCCGGCCTTCTGGGCCTTCCTGGCCTTCTACGTGGTCTGCGCGGTCGTCACCTGTCTCGTCTACATGCGCCGCCCGGCCACGGTCCGGGTCGGCGAGGACGAGACCGCCCCCGCCCGCATCTGATCACCCGCACACGCTCCACGGAGGTACCCCGAGTGACGAAGCACCTCGTCGTGATCGGCAACGGGATGGTCGGTCACCGGCTCGTCTCCGCGCTGCAGGACCGGACGACCGACTGGCACATCACGGTGCTGGGCGAGGAGACCCGGCACGCCTACGACCGGGTCGCGCTGTCGTCCTACGTCGACGGCGCGTCCGAGGAGGAGCTGCGGCTCCCCGAGCTGTCGGGTCTCGACCTGCGGCTCGGCGACCCGGCCGTCTCGATCGACCGGGACGCCCGCCGGGTCGTCACCGCGTCGGGCGCCGAGCTGGACTACGACGCCCTGGTCCTCGCCACCGGCTCGGTGCCGTTCGTCCCGCCCGTCCCCGGCCGGGACCTGCCGGGCTGCTTCGTCTACCGCACGCTGGACGACCTGGACGCGATCTCCGCGGCCGCCGCGGCCGCGGTCGCGCGGCCGGGTCCGGGGCGGCGCTCCGCGGTCGTCGTCGGCGGCGGTCTGCTCGGTCTGGAGGCCGCCCGCGCGATGCGGCTGCTCGGCCTGTCCCCGCAGGTCGTGGAGATCGCGCCGCGGCTGATGCCGGTGCAGGTGGACGAGGGCGGCGGCGCGCTGCTGAAGAACCTGGTCACCGCCCAGGACATCGCGGTGCGGACGGGGGTCGCCGTCTCGGCGATCCGCGCCGAGTCCGACCGCCTGGTCGCCACCCTGTCGGACGAGGTGGAGCTCGACGCGGACGTCGTCGTCTTCTCCGCCGGGATCCGGCCCGCCGACACGCTCGCCCGCGAGGCGGGCCTGCGACTCGGCGAGCGCGGCGGTGTCTGGGTGGACGCGACCTGCCGCACGTCGGACCCCGCGATCTGGGCGATCGGCGAGGTCGCGGCGCTCGAGGGCCGCACCTACGGGCTGGTCGCGCCCGGCTACGCGATGGCCGAGGTGGTCGCGGACCGGCTGCTCGGCGGCGAGGCCGCGATGACCGCGGACGAGCTGGACATGTCCACCAAGCTCAAGCTGCTGGGCGTCGAGGTGGCCAGCTTCGGGGACGCGCACGCCGCGTCCCCGGGCGCGCTCGAGGTCGTGGTCAACGACCCGGTGGCGGGCACCTACTCCAAGCTCGTGGTGTCCGACGACGCCCGCACCCTGCTCGGCGGCGTGCTGGTCGGGGACGCCTCGAAGTACTCCACGCTCCGGCCGATGGTGGGCCTGGCGCTGCCCGCGGACCCGGTCGCGATGATCGCGCCCGGCGGCGTCGAGCTCGGCGCGGACGCGCTGCCGGACTCCGCCCAGATCTGCTCCTGCAACGCGGTGACCAAGGGCGCGCTGCGCACCGCGATCCAGGACGGCGCGTGCACGGTCGCGGACCTGAAGTCCGCCACCTTGGCGGGCACCAGCTGCGGGTCCTGCGTGCCGCTGCTGAAGAAGATGCTGGTCACCGAGGGTGTCGAGGTCTCGAAGGCGATCTGCGAGCACTTCGCGTTCTCCCGCGCCGAGCTGTTCCAGATCATCGCCTCGACGGGCCTGCGGACCTTCACCGAGGTCGTCGAACGGCACGGGACCGGGCGCGGCTGCGATCTCTGCAAGCCCGCCGTCGCGTCGATCCTGGCCTCGCTCGGCGGCGGCCACATCCACGACGGCGAGCAGGCCGCCCTGCAGGACACCAACGACCACTTCCTCGCGAACATGCAGCGCAACGGCACCTACTCGGTGGTGCCGCGCATCGCGGGCGGCGAGATCACGCCGGAGGGTTTGATCGTGATCGGCGAGGTCGCGCGGGACTTCGGGCTCTACACCAAGATCACCGGCGGCCAGCGGATCGACATGTTCGGCGCGCGCGTCGAGCAGCTGCCGGCGATCTGGAAGCGGCTGGTGGACGCCGGTTTCGAGTCCGGGCACGCCTACGGCAAGTCGCTGCGCACGGTGAAGTCCTGCGTGGGGTCGAGCTGGTGCCGGTACGGGGTGCAGGACTCGGTCGGCATGGCCGTGCTGCTGGAGCTGCGCTACCGCGGCCTGCGGAGCCCGCACAAGATCAAGTCGGGCGTGTCCGGCTGCGCGCGGGAGTGCGCGGAGGCCCGGTCGAAGGACTTCGGGATCATCGCCACCGAGAAGGGCTGGAACCTCTACGTCGGTGGCAACGGCGGCGCCAGCCCCCGGCACGCCCAGCTCCTCGTCCAGGACGTGGACCAGGAGACCCTCATCCGCACGATCGACCGCTACCTCATGTTCTACATCCGCACCGCGGACCGGCTGCAGCGCACCGCGCCCTGGCTGGAGGAGCTCGAGGGCGGGCTGGACCACCTGCGCGCGGTGCTGGTGGAGGACTCGCTCGGGATCGGCGCCGAGCTCGACGCGGCCATGGCCGCGCACGTCGAGAACTACGCCGACGAGTGGCGCGGGGTGCTGGAGGACCCGCAGAAGCTGGAGCGCTTCGTGTCCTTCGTCAACGCGCCGGAGACGCCGGATCCCACGATCTCGTTCGTCACCGAGCGCGGCATGCCCGTCCCGACGCCCCGCGCGGGCGATCCCGTCCTGATCGGCATCCCGGGGGTGCGCGCATGACCACCACGTCGGAGCAGGTCCAGCCACGGCAGGCGGGCGAGGACGGGGACTGGCGGACCGTCTGCCCGCTGGCGCGGCTGCAGCCCGAGCGCGGCGTCGCCGCCCTGTTCGGGGAGGTCCAGGTCGCCGTCTTCCGGCTGCACGACGACCGGCTCTTCGCCCTCGGCAACGTCGACCCGCGGACCGGCGCCGCGGTGCTCTCGCGCGGGATCGTGGGCGACCGCGGCGGCGTGCCGACGGTCGCGTCGCCGCTGTACAAGGAGTCCTTCAGCCTGCTCGACGGCCGGTGTCTGGACGTCGAGGGCCGCTCGGTGCCGACCTATCCGGTCCGGGTGGACGGCGGGGACGTCCAGGTCGGGCTGGGCCGTGTCTCCCAACCCGCCACCACCGCTCCCGGCGCCCACGCCGCCGCCGGCGGCGCCGGGTCGGGAGACACGGCCTAGTGACGCCCCTCGCGTTCGCGTTGCCCCGACGATGCCGGAGAATGTCCCGATGAGCGCCCCCACCACCGCAGCGGCGCCCGTTCCCCCGCTGGCCGGTTTCACCGTCGGCGTGACCGCCGCCCGTCGTGCCGAGGAGCTGGGCACGATGCTGGAACGACGCGGCGCGTGCGTGCAGCACGGGCCCTCCATCCGGATCGTCCCGCTGGCGGACGACGCGGACCTCGAACGACGCACCCGGGACCTGATCGCCCGGCCCCCGGACATCACCGTCGCGACGACGGGGATCGGCTTCCGCGGCTGGATCGAGGCCGCGGACGGCTGGGGCGTGGGCGAGGCGCTGCTCGACGCCCTGGGCCGCAGCCAGGTCCTCGCCCGCGGCCCCAAGGCCCGCGGCCAGATCCGGGCGTCGGGGCTGACCGAGGTGTGGTCGCCCGCCTCGGAGTCCTCGGCCGAGGTGCTGGACCACCTGCTCGAGGAGGGGGTCGACGGGCGTCGGATCGCGGTGCAGCTGCACGGCGAGCCGCTGCCGGACGTCGTCGAGGCCCTGGAGCTCGCCGGGGCCGAGGTCGTGCAGGTCCCGGTGTACCGCTGGGTGCAGCCGGAGAACCTCAGCCCGATGGACCGGCTCACCGACACCGTGCTGGCCGGCGGCATCGACGTGCTGACCTTCACCTCCGCCCCGGCCGCGGCCTCGCTGCTCGCCCGGGCGGCGGAGCGCGGGCTGCGGGACGACCTGATCACCGCGTTGCGGATGAAGGTGCTGGTGGTGTGCGTCGGACCGGTCACGGCGGCACCGCTGGAGGCCGTCGACATCCCCACGGTGCAGCCCCCGCGCTCGCGCCTCGGGGCGATGGTGCGCACGCTGGAGTCGGAGGCGCCCTCGCTGGCGCGCAGGCTGCCCATCGCCGGGCACACCCTGGAGCTGCGCGGACACGCCGTGCTGGTCGACGGGGAGCTCAAGGCCCTCCCGCCCACCGGCATGGCGCTGCTGCGGGTCCTCGCCCGGCGCCCCGGTCGCGTGGTGTCCCGCGCCGACCTGCTGGCGGTGCTGCCCGGCGGCGGGGACGACGAGCACGCGGTGGAGACGGCCATGGCCCGTCTGCGCTCCGGGCTCGGCGGCGCCAAGCTCATCCAGACCGTGGTGAAGCGGGGCTACCGGCTGGCACTGGACCCGACCCTGCCGACCGTGGGCCCCTCCCCGATCGGCGGCCACTGCGTGTCCGGGGAGGACCGGTGACCCCGCCGCTGCTCCTGGTCGCCCACGGCTCGCGGTCGGACGCGGCGGACGCGGTGGTCCAGGAGATCGCCGCCGCCGCCCGGGCCCGGCTGCGGGCGGAGGTGCGGGTCGCCTACGTCGACGTCCGGCGGCCCTCGGTGCTCGACGCGGTCGAGGGGCTGGCCGAGGCGGTCGTGCTGCCCGCGTTCCTGGCGTCGGGGTACCACGTGCGCACCGACCTGCCCGCGCAGCTGGCGATGGCCGGGGTGGATCCGGCCCGGTTCGTGCTGACCCCGGCCCTGGGGCCGGACCCGCTGCTCGTCCGGGCCGCCCTCGCCCGGTCGGCCGAGGCCGGGCACCGGATCGGCGACACCGTGGTGCTGGCGGCGGCGGGGTCCTCGGACCCGGCGGCGCTCGACGAGGTCCGCACGGCGGGCCGGATGCTGTCCGAGGCCCTCGGCCGCCCGGTCCGCGTCGGCTTCGCCGCCACGGCCATGCCGCGGATCGTGCCACTGGTCGAGAGCCTGCGCGCCTCGGGCGTGCGACGGGTCTCGGTGGTCTCCTGGCTGCTCGCCCCCGGTGTCTTCCACCACCGCCTGCTCGCTGCGGGCGCGGACGTCGTCGGTGCCCCGCTCGGCGCTCACCCGGCGGTCGTCGACGCCGTGGTCGCGCGCTACCGGGCGGGCGTGGGCGCGGTCCGCACCGCCGCCTGACCCGGCCCAGTGTCCCCCGGCTACGGTGCGCGGGTGACCGAGGCCCGGACGCGCACGGAGCACCGCGGCACCCGGACGGACCTCGCGGTCGTCGGGGCCGTCGTGGTGCTGGTCGCCGCGGCCGTGGTGGTCGGCCGGATGCTCGTCGCCTCGGACGTCGAGCTGTTCCTGGGGTGGCCACCGCTGCTCGCGCAGTGGCTCCCCCACGTCGGGCCGGGCACGCCCGCGGCGATCGTCGTGGCGGGCGCGGTCGCCGCGTGGGGGCCCGGGCTCGCCGCGCGGCTGCGCTGGGCCCCGCTGCTGTGGACGGGCTGGGCCGCGGCGTTCGCGTGGACGCTGTCGCTCGCGCTGGTCGACGGCTGGCAGCGCGGCGTCGTCGAGCGCCTGACCAGCGGCGAGGAGTACCTCTCCGACGTGCCGCGGGTCGCCGAGCTGGGCGGGATCGGGCCCATGCTGCGGGTCTTCTCCGACCACATCCTCACCACCGCCGTCGACCCCGCGCAGACATGGTTCTGGACCACCCACGTCGGCGGGCACCCCGCGGGCGCGTTCCTGCTGTTCACCGTGCTGGACCGGGTCGGGCTGGGCTCCGGCGGCGCCGCGGGGCTCGTCGTGATGGCCGTGGGCTCGTCGGCGGCCGTGGCCGTGGCGGTGACGTTGCGCGCGCTCGGCCACGAGGACCTCGCCCGCCGGGTCCTGCCCTTCTCCGTGCTGTTCCCGGGCGCGGTGTGGGTCGGGGTCTCGGCGGACGGGCTGTTCGCCGGGTGGCTGGCGTGGGGTGTGGCCCTGCTCGCCCTCGCCGCCACGCGGCGCAGCACCCCGGCCGCGGTCGGCAGCGGGCTGCTGCTGGGCTACACCGTCTACCTGTCCTACGGCCTGGTCCTGGGCGGGCTGCTCCCGTTGGCCGTGCTCGTGGCGACGCGGCGGTGGCGGGTCCTCGTCCCGACGGTCGCGGGTGTGCTCGTCGTGGTGGCCGCGTTCACCGCGGCCGGGTTCTGGTGGTTCGCGGGCTTCGCCGACCTGCGGGTGATCTACGCGGCCAGCGCGGCCGCGACCCGGCCGTACTCCTACTTCGTGTGGGCGAACCTCGCGGCGCTCGCCTTCGCGCTGGGCCCGGCCGGGGTGGCGGCGCTGCGCCGCACGCCGGCACTGCCGCGGGCGGCCCTGCTGCTCGTCGGGGCGGCGGTGGCCGCGATCGCGCTGGCCGACCTGTCCGGGATGTCGAAGGCCGAGGTCGAGCGGATCTGGCTGCCGTTCGCGGTCTGGGCGACGGTGGCCTGCGGCGCGCTGCCGCACCCGCGGCGGTGGCTGGTGGCGCAGGCCGTGCTGGCGCTGGCCGTCAACCACCTGCTGCTGACCGTCTGGTGACGCGCACGATCCAGACCAGCGCGGACACCCCGGCCATCGCCGCGCAGAGCCAGAGCCAGCGCGCGAGGAACGGCTCCTGGTCCAGGCCCGTCGCGCCGCGGACCACCGGCTCGCCCTGTCGGATGATGCCGGGCAGGAACACCAGGAACGTCAGGGCGGCGCCCAGCACCGGGAGTCGGACGTGGTTGACCAGCGGCACCCGGGTCGGCGGCAGCAGGGTCAGGGCCCGGTCGGCCGCGGCGTAGAGCGGGAACAGCACGAGGTCGTGCAGCAGCAGCGCCCCGGCGAACCAGATCAGCATGCCGAGGATCGACGGGTGCAGCGTGGGGTCGCGCAGGATGATCGTCGTGGCGTAGGCACCGAGGGCGAGGCAGGCCACGATCCCGACCGCCTTGACGCCCCTCACGGCGCGAACCCGATCGCGGCGACCCACTTGGTGCAGTGCACCCCGGGCAGCGCCGGGACGATCACCCGCGCCGGGAAGCCGTGGTCGCGGGACAGGTCGGCCCCGTTCACCTGCAGGGCGAGCAGCGAGTCCGGGTGCAGGACCTGGTCGCGGGTCAGGGCCGCCCGCGCGAACGGCCCCTCCTCCACCGAGGCGACGGCCGCCCCCGACGGCTGCTCCACCCCGGCGATCGCCGCGAGGTCGCGCAGCCGCACCCCGGTCCAGCGCTGCTGGGTCGACCACCCCTCCACGCAGGAGATCGGCAGGTCGGCGGTGTGCTGGGGCAGGGCCGCGAGCTCGGCACGGCTCAGTCGCACCGCGCCCAGGTCCAGCCGCCAGTCCGCGCCCACCGCGTCGTCGGCGATGCCGCTGGCCGCGAACGTCCGGTTGACCGGGAAGTCGTCCGGCGCGGTCCGGCCGCGCGGCAGCAGCAGCGCGGTCGGGCGCAGGGCGTCGACGGTCTGGCCGACCGTCAGGCCGGCGAGCAGGACCACCCCGCCGCCGACCACGGCCAGCGCTCCGCGGCGGCTCATCGTGGGCGGATCGGGATCGGGGGCGACGAGCTCGTGCGGCGGCTCGGACCGGGTCTCGGCGAGCGGGGTGCGCAGCTCCGCCCGCAGCGAGCGGGAGCGCAGGCTGCGCACCATCGTCGGCAGCTTCAGGGCCACGTGCAGCACGAACCCGGCGATGAAGACCCAGGCCCCGACGTAGTGGGCGGCGTAGAAGCTGAACCCGAACACGTAGTCGTACTGGATGTTGAGCAGCCCGGTCACGATCTCGAACAGGATCCCGCCGACCAGCATGACCAGGCTCAGCCGCTCCAGTGCCTTGAGCGGGTCGCGGGGCAGCGCCGTGAACAGCCTCGGGATCACCGACCACAGCTTCGCCAGCACCACCGGGACCAGCACGATGCCCAGCCCGACGTGCAGGCCCTGGGTGAGCCGGAACAGCCACGCGGGCCGGGTGGGCCAGTCGAAGGTCGGCAGGTGCAGGAACCCGACGTCCGGCGGGATCGGCTGCGAGCCGTAGGCCACCCAGTCCAGCAGCCCGGTCACGATCACCACCGGCAGCGCGCAGAGCAGCACCAGCCCGAACACCGAGGTCAGCCACGGCCCGCGGATCGGGCTGCGCCAGCGAATCCGAATCCTCACGGTTGCCGACCGTAGGCGCGGATCCCGGCCATCCGGCCGAGCGGTAAGGATCTCGTGAGCCGGCCTTACCGAACGATGACGGATGCTCCCCTGGGCCCGCCGCAGGGCTAGCGTGACCCGGGTGTGCGCACACGTCCTGGTGGTCGACGACGACGAGACCGTCCGCGACGTCGTCGGCCGCTATCTCGGCGCGGCGGGCCACGAGGTCGCGCTGGTCGGCGACGGGCCCGCGGCCCTGCGGGCGGCGCGGGAGTCGCCGCCGGACGTCGTGGTCCTCGACCTCATGCTCCCCGGCCTCGGCGGACTGGAGGTCTGCCGGGTGCTGCGCGCCGAGGGTGACCTGCCGATCGTCATGCTGACCGCGCTCGGCGAGGAGGACGACCGGCTCCTGGGCCTGGAGCTGGGCGCGGACGACTACGTGACCAAGCCCTTCAGCCCGCGCGAGCTCGTGCTGCGCATCGGCTCGATCCTGCGACGCACCGGCACCCTCGCCGCATCCCCGGTGCTCACCGACGGGGCGCTGCGGGTCGATCCGGCGGGCCGGGAGGCCACGCTCGACGGCGTCGCCCTCGCGCTCACCACCCGCGAGTTCGACCTGCTCGCGTTCCTGCTGGCCCATCCCGGGCAGGCGTTCACCCGCGAGGAGCTGCTGTCGCAGGTGTGGGGCTGGGAGTTCGGGGACCGCTCCACGGTGACGGTCCACGTCCGCAGGCTGCGCGAGAAGGTCGAGGCGGACCCGACGGCGCCGCGCCGCATCGCGACCATCTGGGGCACCGGCTACCGCTACGACCGGGAGGGCTGAGCCGTGACGGCCGAGCTGCTACGCGCCGCTCCGCTGGCGCTGCTGTTCGCGCTCCCGGTCGCCGTGGTGGGCGGGGTGGTGCTGCACCTGATGCGGCGCCGCTCGATGACCGCCGCCATGGTCGCCCTGGCGCTGGTCCCGCTGGCCGCCGCACTCGGCGGGGTCGTCGGGGTGAGCGGCCTGATGTACACCCCGCAGCTGGTCGGCACGATCGCGGTGTGCGCGGTGGTCGGGGTGGCGACCGTGCCGGTGGCGTGGTGGCTCGGCAGCCGGTTCGCCCACGAGGCGCTCTGGCAGCGCGAGGCGGACGCGGCCGAGCTGGCGGCCGTGCGCCACGCCGAGGCGGCCCGCCGCGAGCTCGTCGCCTGGATGAGCCACGACCTGCGCACCCCGCTCGCGGGGATCCGCGGGATGACCGATGCGCTCGCCGACGGCATCGTCACCGGCCCGGAGGCGGCCGCGTATCTCGCCCGCATCCGCCGCGAGGCCGACCGGATGGCGGACATGGTCGAGGACCTCTTCCAGCTCTCCCGCGCGACGTCCGCCGGTCTGCACCTGACGCTCAGCCCGCTGGCGCTGGGCGAGGTGGTGTCGGACGCCGTCGCCGCCGAGTCCGCGGCCGCCGCGGCGGCGCGGGTGGTGATCGCGGCCGAGGACCCGCAGGCCTGGCCGGTCGTGTCCGGCAGCGACTCCGAGCTGACCCGGGCCGTGCGCAACCTGCTGACCAACGCCGTGCGGCACACCCCCGCGGGCGGGCGGGTCGAGCTGGCCGCGGGCGTCCGCGACGGGCGGGCCTGGCTGCGGATCCAGGACGGCTGCGGGGGCATCCCCGAGGCCGACCTGGACCGGGTGTTCACCGTGGGGTTCCGCGGCGAGCAGGCGCGCACGCCGGGCCAGGGTCCCGGCGCGGGCCTCGGGCTGGCGATCGCGCGCGCGTTCGTCGAGGCCCACGGCGGCGCGATCACCGTGCGCAACCACGGGCCGGGCTGCGTCTTCGAGATCGAGCTGCCCCACCTCGCCCCGGCCCGGCGAGTCGCCCAGGCCTGAGCCGTGTCTCCCGATCCGCCACCACCGCTTCCGGCGCCCACCCCGCCGCCGGCTGCCTTGCCTGCCACGCCGTGGATCACCGGGCCCGGCGGCGGATCGGGAGACACGCCCTCGGGCCGAGAGTTCACCGGCGCCGCAGCTCCACGAACCCGCGCTCCCCCGGCGGTGAGTCGGCGACCACCCGCAGCCCCGCCCCGGGCGCCCGGCGGCGCAGCGCCGCCGCCCCCACACAGGCCCACGGGACCTCGGTCCCGCAGGTCCGGGCGGTGCCGCACCACCATTCGTCGGGGTCGGGGCCGGTCTCCACGAGCACCGTCCCCCCGCCGCGCAGCAGCCGCGCCGCCCGGGCGAGCAGGCGCAGCGGATCGCCGCCGATCCCGATGTTCCCGTCGGCCAGCAGGACGTGGGACCAGCCGCCCTCCCCCGGCAGGCGCGCGAACACGTCCCGGTGGACCACCGGGACGCCGCGGCGACGACACAGGCCGAGCGCGACCGACGAGCTGTCCACCCCGAGCGCGGACACTCCCCGGCCGACCAGGGCGGCGACCATCCGGCCCGGACCGCAGCCGAGATCGACGGTCGGGCCGGTGCAGCGGTCGAGCAGCCAGTCGTCCTCGGGGCCTGCACCCGCCCGCCACCGGGCGGGGTCCCAGGTGAGGACCACGCCGTCGTCGCGGACCAGCCGGGTGCCCAGGCCCGTCAGGACGGCGTCGAAGGGGGCCGCGACGGGGGCGCCCGCGGTCACGACCGGGCCCGGCGGAATCCCGGGACCCGGTCGACGGCCGCGGCGAACCGCGATCCGGGCACGGTGGCCGCCACGGCGAGCGCGTCCTCGGCGGTGTCGACGTCGGTCAGCTCGGGCAACAGCGCTACCCGCAGCCCGGCCGCCCGTAGGGCGGCCAGGGTGTTCTCCCCGGTGTCGGCCCGTGACATCGGCACGTCGGCCACCGGGCCCGCCGATCCGGGGTCCCGCAGGCCCAGGGCCCACCACCCACCGTCGGGGGCCGGGCCGAGCACCGCGTCGACGTCGGCGAGCGCGGCGAACGCGGCGGCGAGTGTCGACGAGTGCACCTGCGGGGTGTCCATGCCGATCTGCAGCGTCGGCTCCCCCGGGTGGCGGGCGGCGGCGTCCGCGTGCGCGGCGACGATGCGCGCGCCGAGCCCGGTGCCGCGTTGGGCCGTCCGCCCGGTCCGGCCCAGCGCGGCGCGGAGCTCCCCCACCCGCGCGGTGTCCGCGTCGAGCGACCCGGCGAGGGCGACGAGGGTGCGGGAGCCCGGGACCGCGGCCGTGGCGTCGAGGGTGTCGAGCAGTGCGGCGGCGGCCACGTCGGCCGCCTGGGCGGGGGTGGCGGGCGGGCAGAGCCGGGTCTTCACCCGGCCCGGCACCGGCGCCTTGGCCAGCACGATCAGCGTGCCCGTCATCGCAGCAGCCCCGCCATGTCCCGCACCGCCCGCGCCGTGCCGGTGACCGAGCCGGACACCTTCGACCGGCCCCCGCCGCGCCGGGAGTACCGCACCGGCCGCTCCTCGATCCGCCATCCCGCGGCACCGGCGCGCAACAGCAGCTCGAGCGGGTAGCCGAAGGCGCGGTCGGCGATCCCCAACCCGAGCAGCGCCTCCCGGCGGGCGACCCGGATCGGGGCGATGTCGTGCACCGGGACGCCGCGGCGGCGCAGCTCGGCGGCGATCAGCGCGTTGCCCGCCCGGGCGTGCCACGGCCAGCTGCCGGGTTCGGGCACCCGCCTGCCCACGGCGAGGTCGGCGCGCCCGGTGGCCACGGCGTCGGCCAGCGCGGGGAGCAGGTCCGCGTCGAGCGAGCCGTCGCCGTCGAGGAACGCGACGAGCGGCTCGCGGGCATGCTCCAGTCCGGTGTGGACGGCCGCGCCGTAGCCGCGGCGGGGCTCGACCACCACGCGGGCGCCGTGCGCCGCGGCGACGGCGGCGGTGTCGTCGGTGGAGCCGTTGTCGACGACCAGGACGGGCCAGCCCGCGGGCAGTGCGGCGAGGACCCCGGGCAGCGCCTCGGCCTCGTCGAGGCACGGGAGGACGATCTCAGGACGGTGCACACCCTGATCTTCGGCGCCCGCGGGCCGGTCGGATCGGTCTCGGGTGCTTACCGATCGATGACGTCAGGTCACGACGGGCGCGCGCAGCGGGTCGGTGGCGAAGGCCCGCACCCCGTCGGCGAAGGACGTCCGGGCCCGGAAACCCAGCCGCGCGCGGGCCTGCGCCGGGTCGGCCACGACGTGCCGGACGTCCCCGGCCCGGGCCCCGCCGACGATCTCCGGCTCGGGGCCGTCCATCGCCCGGGCCAGCTCCACGGCCAGGTCCCCGACGGTGTGCGGCTCGCCCGAGCACACGTTCGCCGCCGCGAAGCCCTCGACCGGGGTGGTCAACGCGGCCAGGTTCGCCGCCGCGACGTCCGTGACGTGCACGAAGTCCCGCCGCTGCCGTCCGTCCTCCATGACCCGCGGCGCCTCGCCGCGCTCCAGCGCGGACCGGAAGATCGAGGCCACCCCCGCGTAGGGGGTGCCGAACGGCATCCGCGGCCCGTAGACGTTGTGGTAGCGCAGCGACCACACCGATCCCCCGGTCTGGCGCGCCCAGGCGCTCGCCAGGTGCTCCTGGGCCAGCTTGGTAGCCGCGTAGGTGCTGCGCGGGTCCAGCGGGGCGTCCTCGGGCACCAGGCCGGGGACCAGCTCGCGGCCGCACCGCGGGCAGCGCGGCTCGAAGATCCCCGCCTCGATGTCCGCGACCGCCCGCGGACCGGGCCGGACGACGCCGTGCTCGGCGCAGTCGTAGCGGCCCTCGCCGTAGACGACCATCGAGCCGGCCAGGACGAGGCGGTCGACCCCGGCCCGGTACATCTCCGCCAGCAGGACGGCGGTGCCGACGTCGTTCTGCCGGGCGTAGTCCGGCGCGTCGAACGGGTCGACGCCGTGTCCGACCATCGCCGCCTGGTGGCACACCGCATCCACCCCGGCCAACAGCGGGGCCAGCACCTCGGGATCGCCGACCGACCCGCGGACGAACCCGTCCGCGACCCACTCCGGCGCCTGCGCGCCGTGGGCCTGGGGCAACAGGGCGTCGAGCACCACGGGCTCGTGGCTCTGCGCCACCAGGAGGTCCGCGACGTGCGACCCGATGAACCCGGCACCCCCGGTGACCAGCACGCGCATCCGCGCACGGTAGCAACCCCGCCCGCACCCGCCGCGTGACCGGGTGGCCGCGGTCCGCTCAGACCCGCGACTCCGCCCGACGGCCCGGGATCGCCGCGATGAGCTCGCGGGTGTAGTCCTCGCGTGGCGCGCCGAACACCGTCGCGACGGGCCCCTCCTCCACCAGCCGCCCGCGCCGCAGGACGGACACGGTGTGCGCGATCTGCGCCACGACGGCGAGATCGTGCGACACGAACAGGTAGGACAGCCCGAGCTGCTCCTGCAGCTGCACCAGCAGGGCCAGGATCTGCTTCTGCACGGACACGTCTAGGGCGGAGACCGGCTCGTCGAGCAGCACGGTCCGGGGCGCCGGTGCCAGGGCCCTGGCGATCGCGACGCGTTGGCGCTGGCCACCGGAGAGCTCCGCGGGCAGCCGGTCGAGGTAGGACGCGGGCAGCGCCACCTGCTCGAGCAGCTCGCGGGCCCGCGCGGTGCGCGACCGCCGGTCGCCGATGCCGAAGGACACCAGCGGCTCGGTCACGCTCTGTCCCACCGTGAAGCGGGGGTCGAGCGAGGCGAAGGGGTTCTGGTGCACCAGCTGGACCTGGCGGCGCAGCGGGCGGGTCTGCCGCCAGCCCAGCCCGGTCACGTCCGTGCCGTCGAGCAGCACCCGTCCCGTGTCGGGACGTTCGAGCCCGAGCGCGAGCCGCAGGGCGGTGGTCTTGCCCGACCCGGACTCGCCGACGAGCGCGTGGGTGCGTCCGGGCCGCAGCTCCAGCGACAGGTCCTCGAGCGCGGTGAGCGTGCCGCTGCCGTGGCCGCGGGGCAGTGCGTACCGGCGGCCTGCTCCGACCAGCTGGAGCACCGGCTCACCCGACGCCGGGGCGGCGGCGTGGCGCGGCACGATCCGCCCGCCGTGCGCCAGCCCGGGCGCGGCGGCGATGAGCCGCCGTGTGTAGTCCTGCGCCGGGGACACCAGGATGTCCCGCGGCGTGCCCCGCTCGACCACGCGGCCGCCTGCCAGCACCACCACCCGGTCGCTGCGGTCCGCGGCCACCGCCAGGTCGTGGGTGATGATCAGCAGCGAGGTGCCCGACCCGCGAACCAGCCCCTCGAGGTGGTCGAGGATCCGCCGTTGCACCGTGACGTCCAGGGCACTGGTGGGTTCGTCGGCCACGATCAGCCGAGGCCGCCCGGCCAATGCGATCGCGATGAGCACCCGCTGGCGCAGCCCCCCGGAGAGCTGGTGGGGGTACTGGCGGGCGCGCAGCACCGGGTCGTCCACACCGGCCTGTTCCAGGAACTCGACGACCTCGACGTCCACCTGCGGGCCACGCACCCCGCGCAGCCGGACGGGCCCGGCGACCTGGGCGCCGATCCGCATGGTCGGGTTGAGCCCGACCATCGGGTCCTGCGGCACGAGGCCCACGACGGCCCCGCGCAGCGCGCGCAGCGCCCGCTCCGACGCGCGGGTCACGTCCACGCCGTCGACGGTGAGCGTGCCCGCCGTGATCCGGGCGGCCGCCGGCAGCAGCCCGAGCAGGGCGGTGCCGATCGTCGTCTTGCCCGAGCCGGACTCCCCGACCAGCGCCACGGTCTCCCCCGGCGCGATCGTGAGGTCCACGCCGCGCACGGCGGGGACGATCCGCCGCCGCCGTGCGTAGCCGATCTCGAGTCCCTCGACCGTGACCAGATCGCTCATCGCGCCGGCTCCTGCAGGGTCTTGGACACGTGGTTGAGCGCCAGCACGGTCGCGGCCACGAACAGCCCCGGCAGCAGCGACACCCACGGTGCGGTGATCATGAAGTTGCGGCCGCCCGCGATCAGGCTGCCCCATTCGGCCGCGGGCGGGGCGGCGCCGAACCCGAGGAAGCTCAGCGATGCGATGGCGATGATCGCCACTCCGGTGTCCAGCACGGCCAGCACCGCGACGGGGCCCCAGGAGTTCGGGAGCACGTGGCGGACCAGGATCCGCAGCCAGGACGCCCCTCCGGTGCGGGCGGCCTCCACGTACGGCAGCGTGCGCACCCGCAGGACCTCGGCCCGGGTCGTCCTGGCGAACCCCGGCACGATCCCCACCCCGACGGCCACGGCCACCGGGATGGTCCCGAAACCCAGCGCCGTCACGATCGCCAGCGCGAGCAGCAGCCCGGGCACGGCCAGCAGCACGTCCGCGAACCGCATGATCACCGAGTCGGTCAGGCCCATGAAGAAGCCGGACACCACCCCGAGCACCAGACCCACCACGACGGCGATGAGCAGCGCGACCAGCGTGGCCCGGATGGTGAGCCCCGAACCGGTGAGCATCCGCGACCACAGGTCGCGGCCGATGTCGTCCGTCCCGAACGGGTGCGTGAGGCTCGGCGGCAGGAGCCGGTCCTTCGGCGCGGTGGCGTAGGGGTCGTAGCCGCTGAACAGCTGCGGCACGAAGGCGGAGACCAGCACGAACAGCAGGAACAGCGAGGCCAGCAGGAACCCGGGGCGGCGCGCGAGGGTGCGCAGCCGCGCCGCCAGCGCGGCGCGCCTGCCCCCCGGTTCGTCGTCCGGCGGTTCGAGGGCGAGGGCGGTGTCCTCGCGGGTCAGCGAGAGGGTCATGACCGGCTCACCTTCGGCGTGTGGACGATGCGCGGGTCGAGTAGCGGGTAGAGCAGGTCGACGACGAGGTTGACCGCCACGAACACGGCGGCGGCGAGGGTGACCACGCCGAGCACCACCGGCACGTCCTGGGCGAGCACCGCCTGCTGCGCGAGCCTGCCCACCCCGTCACGGGTGAACACCGTCTCGACGACGATCGCGCTGGTGACCGTCTGCGCGACGAGCACGCCGAGGATGGTCATGGCGGGCAACGCGGCGTTGCGGAAGGCGTGGGTCAGCTGCACCGCGGCCCGGGAGAGCCCGGTCGCCCGGGCCGTGGTGATGTAGGGCTGCTGCAGCGTGTCGTCGAAGCTGCGCATCAGCACCTGCGCCAGCATGGAGCCGGTGAGCAGGGCGATCGTCAACGCGGGCATCACCAGCGTCTGCCAGCCGCGGTCCCCGGTCGCGGGCAGCCACGCCAGGCTGAACGACAGCAGCTGGATCAGCAGCAGCGCGATGAAGAACTGCGGGAACGAGGCCCCGACCGACGGCAGCCTGCTGAGGAACAGCCGCAGCGGCCGCCACCGCACATAGGCCGCCAGCCAGGCCAGCGTCGTCCCGGCCACGAGCGACAGGGCCCCGGCGACCAGGCTGAGGGTGAGCGTGGTGCCCACCCGCTCGCCGATCAGCTGCGACACCGGGAGGCCCTGGGCGAACGAGGTGCCGAAGTCCCCGTGCAGCGCGCCGGTGAGGTAGTGCCAGTACTGGGCGAGCACGGGCTGGTCGAGCCCGTACTGTGCCTCGACCTGCGCCAGCTGCTCCGGGGTCAGCTTGTCCGTCTCGATCCCGGCCGCCCCGAGCTGCAGCGCCACCGGGTCGCTGGGCAGCAGGTACAGCACCACGAACGTCACGGTGAACGCCGCCCACAGCACACCGACGGCCTGCGCCACCCGCCCGGCGAGATAGCGGGTCAGCGCGCTCCCGGTCACTGCGTCTTCCAGACGTCCGCCAGCTTGAGGAAGCTCTCGGAGGTGAACGCGAACCCGTGCACCTCGTTGCTCACGCCGGCGTACTGCACACGCTCGAACAGCGGGAACGTGATGCCCTGGTCGATCAGCAGGTTCTGCAGGTCCGCGTAGGCCTGCTCGGTCTGGTTCGGGTCGGTCGTCTGGATCGCTCGGGCGAAGAGCGCCTTGAGCTGCGCCCGGACGTCCGGGGTCATGGAGTTGGTGGCCAGCGCCTTGGAGTTGGCCAGGTCGGGGTCGAGGATGAACTGCAGCGCGCCGGGGTCGGCCCGGGTGAAATAGGTCTGGGTGATGTCGTAGTCGCCGTTGGCCAGCTTGGCGGGCAGCTCGGCGGTGGTCACGGTGTCCAGCACCAGGTTGATGCCGACCTGCTTGAGCTGGTCCTGCAGCAGCTCGGCGCCCGCGCTGAACTGGGTGAGCGGGTAGGTCAGGGTCAGCTCGGCCCCGTTCTTGTACCGGTACCCGTCCGGGCCCACGGCCCAGCCGGCCGCGTCGAGCCGGGCCTTCGCGGCGGCGGGATCGTACTTGAGCTTGCCCGCCACCGAGGCGAAGTACGGCGTGGTGGTGTCGTACCCGCCCTCGACGACGGGGTAGCCGTCGCCGTACACGGTCTGCGCGTAGGTCGGCAGGTCCAGGGCCTGGTAGAGCGCCTCGCGCACGGCCGGGTCCGACAGCGGACGGCCCGCGCTGACGTTCGCGAACTGCGTGTAGGACACACCCGGCAGGGAGCGGGACTGCACGGTGGCGTCCGAGCGGGAGATCAGGGCCCGGTCCTCGGCGGTGAACGGGTTGCGCGGCCAGGCGATGTCGATCGCCTTGCTCACCAGGTTGCCGGTGCGCACGCTGTCCTCGGCCACGTAGGTGAACTCGACCTTGTCCAGGTGCGCCTCACCGGTGTTCTGCGACAGCGCGGAGCCCCACGCGTAGCCCGGGCGGCGGCTGATGGTCAGGCTCTTGCCCGGCGAATAGTCGTCGAGCACGAACTGGCCGGACGCGGTGAACTTGCCGAGGCACCGGTCCTTGGGCGTGTTCTGGAAGGACGCCGGCGTGACGAGGGCCAGGTTCGTGGTCGATGTGGCCTGCAGGAACGACGAGTTGGGCTGGGCGAAGTCCACCCGCACGGTCGCGGGGTCCAGGACCTCGGAGGAGGCGTAGCCGAGGATGTAGCTCGCGCCGTACGCGGCACCGCCGGTCTGCTTGACCGTGTCGGCCCAGCCGTCGAAGTTGGCCTTGACCGCGGCCGCGTCCAGGGGCGTGCCGTCGGAGAAGGTGACGCCGTCGCGCAGGTGGAAGGTGTACTGGCGGCCGTCCGGGGAGACCTCCCAGCTCTGCGCGATCCAGGGCTTGATCTCTCCGGACTGCGGGTCCTGGTCGGTGAGCGAGTCCGCGATGTTGCGGATCACCGAGCGGTGTTCGATCCAGTAGGTCTGGAAGGGGTCGACACAGGAGAAGGCGGCGTTGTCCGGGAAGAAGGCGACCTTGAGCGTGCCGCCGCGCACGGGCGGGCCCGCATCGGCGGCGTCACCACCCGGGGCGGCCGAGCCGGAGCAGGCGGCGAGGGCGAGCGTGGCGCCCGCGAGCAGGGCGGTCAGCCATCGGCGACGGGTGGGTCGGGACATCGTGGGGTTCCTCTGGTGTGGACGGGGTGTGGTTCAGGGGTTCAGCAGGAGGCGACGACCGGCCGCGAGCAGCGCGGTGTCCTCCTGCGGGGGATGCACGCGGACGCACAGGACGTCCCGCAGGTGCCGTTCGAAGGGCAGGTTGCGGGTCAGCCCCGGGTTGCCGAGCGCGCCGACGGCGGTCTGCACCGCCGCGATCGCGGACCGGGCGATCTGGATCTTGAGCAGCGAGAGCTGCTCGGGGACGTGCGTCGTGGCGGCGGCCAGCAGGGCTTCGGCCTGCGCGACCTGCGCGTCGATCTCCCCGGCCACGGACTGGATCCGCTCGGTCTCGGCGATGGGGCGACCGAGCGCGGCCGGGACCCGCTCGCGGGCGTAGCGGACGAAGGCCGCGCGGGCCGCCCTGGCCACGCCGACGTAGAGCGCGGGGTGGCCGAAGCTCGCGGGCCCGGCCACGGCGGCGGGGTCGCGGTAGACGCCGTCCGCACCGCGCGGGATCTCCACGAACGCCTCGGCCGGGGTGTCGGTGTAGACCACGTCGTGGGTGTTGGAGGCGCGCAGGCCCAGGTGGTCCCACGTGTCGATCCAGCTGATGCCCGGCGCGTCGCCGCGGACGAGGAAGTGGCCCACCCGGTCGTCGTCGGTCACCGCCCACACCACGTGGTAGGCGAGCGCGGTGCCGCCGGTGGCGTAGGCCTTGTGCCCGTTCAGCACCCAGCCCTGCGGCCCGCGGATCGCCCGGGTCTTCGGCAGGCCGCCGCGCGCCGGGGCGCCGAGCTCGGGCTCCGCGCGGATCGCGTTGACCAGTCCCGGTCCGTCGTGGCGCAGCAGCTCCGCGTAGACCTCGTCCGGCCAGTGTCCGGCGGCGGCCTGGCCGAGGTGCGTGTTGAGGGTGTTCGCGACCAGCAGCGCGACGGAGGGGTCGCCTTCGCCGAGGGCGAGCAGGATCCGCACGGCGGCGTCGGGGCCCAGCCCGGGCCCGCCGTAGCGCTGCGCGACGGTGGCGGTGAGCAGCCCGGCCCGGTGGACGGCCTCGATGCCCGCCACCGGGACCGCGCCGGAGCGGTCGTACTCCTCGGCGGTGGCCGCGAGCGCGGCGGTGACCGCGGCGAGACCGGCATCGGTCAGGTCGGGCACGGGCAGGGCGAGCGTCGCCGTCATCGGACGCCGGCCAGCGCGTCGGCGTCGAAGCCCGGGGCCAGCGCGCCGGGGTGCTCGGCCTGCAGGGTGCCGCGCTGCCCGGTCGCCGCCCGGTGCGCCAGCTCCTGCCGGACCAGCGGCAGGACGTGGCGCCCGTAGTCCCGGGCGTCGGCGAGGGTGTCGTAGCCGCGGATGGACACCAGGTCCGCGCCGACGTCGATGTAGTCGACGATCGCCGCCGCGACGGTCTCCGGGGTGCCGACCAGTGCCGTCGACGCGCCGCCCGCGTTGGTGACGGCGGCGGTGCGCGTCCACAGCGCGCGGTCGTAGACCTCGGAGCGGGAGGCGAACTCGAGCGCGCGCTGGGACCCGCGGTTCTGCGGGGTGCCCTTGCCCATGAGCGCCTGTCGCCCGAAGGTCTGCGCCTCGAACGTCGCGCCGATCCGCGCGGCGTAGTCGTAGGCCTTGCGCCAGGCCAGCTCGTCGGTCCGGTCGATGATCGGCCGGAAGGTCACCCAGATGCGCTGCCGCGGACGGTTCGCCGCGTCCGCGATGGCGTGCACCCGCTCGATCTCGGCGCGCAGGTCGGCCAGCGGCTCGCCCCAGAAGCTGAAGATGTCCGCCTGCCGCCCACCGACCTGGAATGCCTCGTCGGACTGGCCGCCGATGGAGATCGGGATGGTGTCGCCGTAGGGTCGGAAGCCGGGACCGAACCCGTCGAACCGGAAGAACTCGCCCGCGTGGTCGAAGGGCCGGGTCTCCGTCCATGACCGGCGCAGGATGTCGATGAACTCGCTGGTGCGGGCGTAGCGGCGGGCCTTGGGCAGGTAGTCGCCGTGCCGGGCCTGCTCGGCGTCGTTGCCGCCGCTGATCAGGTGGACCACGGCGCGGCCCTCGGTCAGCTGGTCGAGCGTCGCCAGCTGCTGGGCGACCACCTGCGGGAGGGCGGTGTTCGGCCGGACCGCGACGATCGGCCGGAGCCGCTCGGTCAGCTGACCGACCGCGGAGGCGACGACGAACGAGTCCGCGCTCGACGATCCGTACGGGAGCAGCGTGTAGTCGTACCCCGCCTCCTCCAATGTCCGGACGTATCGACGGAAGTACGCGAGATCGATCCCGCGGGTCGGGATCGGGTCCAGCTCGGTCGACGGGTTGAGGTGCGAGAGCGAGATGAACTCGACCTGCCGGGCGGCGGTGGGCGGGATCGGTGTAGCGGTCACGGGGTCCTCCTGGAGGGCACGGGTGGGCACGGCGCGCGGTGGCGCGGTGGCGCGGTGGCGCGGTGGCGCGGTGGGCGGGACGAGGCTCGGCGGGTGGAGCGGGATCAGACCGGACAGCGGCAGGTCACCGCCGGAGCGGTCACGGAGCGGGTCACAGCGCCTTCCCCGGGTTGAGCAGGCCGTGCGGGTCGAGGGCCGCCTTGAGCTCGCGCTGCAGGTCGTGGGCGGTGTCGCCCAGCTCGGCGCGCAGCCAGCGGCGCTTGAGCAGGCCGACGCCGTGCTCGCCGGTCAGGGTGCCGCCGAGGTCCAGCGCGGTCTGGAAGACCTCGGCCGCGGTCGCCCAGACGTGGTCGTCCAGGTCGCCGTCGACGACGAGGATCGGGTGCAGGTTCCCGTCCCCGGCGTGGGCCATCGTCGCGATCCGCAGCCCGCTGCGCCGGGAGATCTCGGTGATCGCCGCGACCGCCTCGGGCAGCCGGGAGCGGGGCACGGCGACGTCCTCGACCAGGACCCGGCCG
Organism: Pseudonocardia oroxyli; assembly: GCF_900102195.1. Classification (GTDB taxonomy): domain Bacteria; phylum Actinomycetota; class Actinomycetes; order Mycobacteriales; family Pseudonocardiaceae; genus Pseudonocardia; species Pseudonocardia oroxyli. The sequence continues at coordinate 78,152 of NZ_FNBE01000020.1, read as the reverse complement.
AGCTTCTCCAACGCGGGCAGCGCGCCGCGGCGGGTGGCGAGCAACGCCTCCGCCTCGGCCTCGTCCGCGGCGAGGTCCACCCGCACCGCGAAGGGCTCGACGACGGCGCGGACGGCCTCGATCTCGGCGTCCGCCCCGAACCCGTCGGTCTGGACCAGCAGGAACGCTCCACTGTCCGCACCGTCGGCGCCGAGCGCCTCCAGGCACCCCGCGTCGAGCAGTTCCGCGACGGCAGGCTGCAGCCGGGCCGCGGTGAGGGCGGCCGTGGCGGCCGCCGCGGCCCCGAAGTCGGTGAACCACGCGGCCAGGGTCGCGGTCCGGACCGGGATCGGACGCAGCCGCACGGTGGCGCCGACGATCACCCCGAGGGTGCCCTCGGAGCCGACGAACAGCCCGGTGAGGTCGTAGCCCGCGACCCCCTTGACCGTGCGCCGGCCGGTCCGGATCCGGCGGCCGTCCGCCAGCACCACGTCCAGGCCGAGCACCGAGTCCCGGGTGACGCCGTACTTGGCGCAGCGCAGACCGCCCGCGTTGGTGGCGATGTTGCCGCCGATCGTGGAGATCGCCGCGCTCGCCGGGTCCGGCGCGTAGCGCAGGCCGTGGGCCGCCGCGGCCGCGTCGAGGTCGGCGGTGATCACGCCCGGCTCCACCACCGCGAGCTCGTCGGCCGCCGAGAGCTCGGTGATCCGGTTCAGCCGGGTGAGGTCCAGGACGAGGCTGCCCTCCCCCGCCACGGCACCGCCGGACAGCCCGCTGCCCGCCCCCCGCACCACGACTGGGGTGCGGGTCGCCTGGGCGTGGGCGAGCACGGCCACGACGTCCTCGACGGACTCGGCGTGCACCACCGCGTCCGGGGCGCTGCCGGGGTCGAACCCGGAGCGGTCCAGTCGGTGCGCGGCACGGACCACCGGGTCGGTGGTCCAGCCGCGCACGGCGTCGAGGGGCAGAGTACTGGTCATCGCGTCGCTTTCCGCGGTCGGCCTTCCCGGGAGAGACCGGGGCGGCGGCCCGCACGGGGCGGGCCGGCTTCGGACGCGCCGGGTGGCGCGCGAGGTCGGGTCGGAGGCCGGCGCAGGCTGCGCCGGGTCAGCAGGAGCGACAGCCCGCCGAGTTGACGATGCCGTGGTCGATCACCCGGCGCTGCGTCAGGACCGTGCCCGGGCACGCCCGTCCCCCGGAGGGGGCAGTGGCGGTCCGGCGCGGCATACGAACAGTGAAACCCACGCCGCGCGCCCGGTCCAGCGACGAATCGGCATCGTTACCGATCGCGATGCGTGATCGATGGGCCGTCGACGGGGTGACCGGCGCCTGCGCCGCGCGCCGGTCCGGTGCCGTGAGCGCCGCGGAGACGACGCTCACGGCGGCCGTCATCGCCCGGAGCCCGGCTCCGGCCCCGTCGCCACCGGGCGGGCGGGGTCGTTGGACCACGCCGACCAGGAGCCCGGGAAGAGCGCCGCGGACACCCCGACGCTCGCCAGCGCGGCGACCTGGTGCGCCGCCGTCACCCCGGATCCGCAGTAGACGCCGATCTCGCCCTCGCCGAAGGCCGCGAACCGCGCCCGCAGGTCGCGGCGGAAGCGACCGTCCGGGTCGAGGTTGTCGCCGGTGGGGGCGCTGCGCGCCCCGGGGATGTGCCCGGCCCGCGGGTCGACCGGCTCGACCTCGCCGCGGTAGCGCTCCCCGGCCCGGGCGTCGAGCAGCAGCCCGGTGCGGGCGAGCTCGGCCGCCTCGTCGGCGTCGAGGACCGGCAGGTGCCCGCCGTCGAGGACCACGTCCCCCGGCTCGGGCACGACCTCGCCCGTCTCCAGCGGGCCCTGCGCCGCCGTCCATGCGGCCAGGCCGCCGTCGAGCAGTCGGACGTCCGGGTGGCCCGCCCAGCGCAGCAGCCACCACGCCCGCGCGGCGGCCAGACCACCCGAGGCGTCGTAGGCGACGACCGGGCGGTCCGCGCGCACCCCCCAGCGCCGCGCGGCGGCCTGCAGGTCGGCGACCTCCGGCAACGGGTGCCTGCCGTCGGTCGGCTCCCCGTGCCCGGCCAGCTCGGTGTCCAGGTCGACGTACACCGCGCCCGGGAGATGGCCCTCCGCGTGGTGCGCCCGCCCGTGCGGGTCCCCGAGCGCCCACCGCACGTCCAGCAGGACGGGCGGGTTCGGACCGTCCAGCTCCGCCGCGAGCGCCGCGGCGTCCACCAGGACGTCCAGGTCCGGGAGCACGGCGCGCAGGTCCGCGTCCTCCAGGGAGCCCACCTCGGTCCCCGCGCCCACCGCGCGCTGCAACCGGGCCTGGACCGCCGCGTTGCGGGGGGCCTCGGCGCCGTGCAGGCGGGCGAGCAGGGCGATCTCGCCGTTGAGGAAGTCCGTCTCCGGCGGCGCGCCGCGGCGCAGGCTCTGCCACGTGGACCGCCCGGTCGGCGGGCGGCCGGGGATCGGCTGGGTGCCGAAGCGGCCGAGGTCCAGCGCGGTCTCGCCCACGAGGTTCGCGGCGTCCACCCCCGCGCGGGCGTAGACGGCCCGCAGCTCGTCCCGCAGCGCGGCGACGGCCCGCTCGCGCAGCGGGCTCGGCGGGTACAGGGCGTCGAGCGCGTTGCCGATGATCCCGGGCAGCTTGCCCGCCTTCCAGCGGGTGATGTCCGGGACGGCCTCGGCGAGGTGACGCGCCTTCTCCAGGTCCGCCACGATCGCCGCGGCCCGGGGATCGGTGCCCGCCGGGTAGCGACCCAGCCACACCACCCCGGCCGCGGGAGCGCCCGGGGCCTCGACCTCACCGGCCGTGACGTAGGCCGACGGCGACCACGCCACGGCGCCGTAGACCGTGGCGAACCGGCGCAGCGCCACCCGTTCGGCCTCCAGGCCGTTCTGCAGGGTGACGACGGGCAGGACCTCGGCCGCGGTGCGGTCCCCCACCGGCCGCCACGCCCAGTCGGCCAGGGCGGCCTCGGCGTCCTGCGCCTTGGTGGCCAGGACGAGGACGTCCTCGGGGCCCAGCTCGACCTCGTCGGCGGCCGCCGCGGGCACAGCGACGCGCTGCTCGCCGTCCGGGCGCAGGTAGCGCAGCCCCTGGCGCAGCGCGGCGAGGTGCGCCCCGCGGGCGACGAGGACGGTCGAGAGCCCGGCGAGGTGCAGCTCGGCCGCCAGGGTGGCCCCGACCGCCCCGGCACCGATCACGACGTACCGACTCACGTGAGGTCCTGCGGGAGCGCGATCGGGCCCGCGCCGAGGCGCAGGCGCTCGAGGAACAGCACCGTGGTGGCGGCGGCGGTCCGGTGGGTCTGGTCGTTCAGCGCGTCGTGCACCCCGCCCGCGATGGCGACCAGCTCCGCCTCGGGAGCCTGCGCGTACCACCGCCGGGCCTCCGCGAGCGGGGACAGCGCGTCCGCGTCACCGTGCAGGCCCAGGACCGGGACGGTGACGGCGGCCGCGCGGGCCGCGGCGAGCCATTCGGCGGGCACTGCGGTCCCGAGGGCGCCGTGGCGCACCGCGTCGTCCGCCGCGAGCCTGCCCCGGTGGGTCGGGCAGGAGGTCCGCAGGGCGAGCTCGTCGTCCCAGCCCGCGTCCGACCGGGCCTCGGCGACGGGCAGGCCCGCCACCACGAGGCCTGCGATCCCCTGCGTGCCCTCGGCCGCCAGCAGCGCGGCGAACAGCGCGCCGGTGTCCGAGCCCACCAGGACCCGCGGCGGCGGACCCGCCTCGCCCGCCTCGCTGGAGGGCGTGCTGTCCAGCAGCGCCCGGACCTGCGCCCGGGCCCGGCCCTCGTCGACCGTGGGGTCGGAGACCGCCCACACGCGGTAGCCGTCCGCCGCGATGCGACGGCCGAAGCGCTCGTAGACACCGGCGTGCTCACCGCGGCCGGGCACGACGACGACCGTGCCCCGCGGCGCGATGCCCTCGGGCTCGGACCACGACGCGACGACGGGAACTGCACCCGCGATGGTCATGCGGGATCACCTCGTTATCTCGGGGGGAGGATATCTCAGGAGACGCCACCCCCGCCGCGGGCGGGGAGGTGACGGACGCCCGGGCACCGCGGAGCGGCTGGTCGGGCGTGGCGACCGCGGCGCGGTCCGGGGAGGCGGGCCGGGACGGTCCCGCCGGGGAGGACGCCTTACGCGCGGACGCCCACGCGACAGGCCGCGGAGTGGACGACCCCGTGGTCGATCACGCGGCGCTGGGTCAGGCCGTCACCGCGCGACGGGACCCGGGCACGGCTCGGGCGGCGCAACGGACGGGTCACCCGAGCAGTAGACCCCGCAGGCGGGCCCGCCGTCCAACGCCGATTGGTCATCACTATCGATCGCCCGGGGTGATCGGTCCCGGCCGCGGGCCCGCCCCCGGAGCCCGTCCGACAACGGTCGCTTATCGGTTCCGATCTGCTTTCGTGGTTGGACGAAGCCGTGACCAGTGGGCTTTACTCTCCGTGTGTCGAACCCGCTGCCCCGTCAGGCGATGGTGTCGCCTGCGCCGCGGGTGGCCCCGGCCGCGCACGCCCCGAGCGCTCCGTCGACCTCGTCGACCTTCAGCCGGCGTCGCGTCATCGACCACGGCACCGTGAACTCCACGAGCTGTCGCTCCTTCTGATCCGCAGGCCGTAGCCCGCGCGCACGTCTGCGCCGGGCCGACCGCGCGCCCGCGTGCCCTCCCCGCCCCCGCGTCCCCGGGACCCGGGCCGCGCCCGCACGCCGTCCGGGTCCCGGGCACCGCCGTGCCCGTGCCCGTGCCGTGCCGTGCCCGAGCGCGGTCGACCTCGCGCACCCACCCGCCGGGTCCCCGTCCCCCTCCCCCGCAGAAGGGTCCACAGTGTCCGCCTCCGAGCTCACCCAGGAGCGCGCCGGTCCGCCGCCGCGCCGCCCACACGTGCCCCGACCACCCGTCAGCCTCCGGTACGTCGGCGGTCGCCTGCTGACCGGGCTGATCGCGGTGTGGGGCGCGGTCACGCTGGTGTTCTTCGCCCTCTACGCGACCGGCAACCCGGCGATCCTGCTGGTCCCGCCGGACGCCCCGCCGGACGAGATCGCCCGGCTGACCCGCCTCATGGGCTTCGACCGCCCGTTGCCGGAGCAGTACGGCACGTTCCTGCACAGCGTGCTGACCGGGTCGTTCCCCGACTCCATCCGCTACGGCGAGGACCCGCTGCCGATCGCGCTGGAGAAGATCCCGGCCAGCCTGGCCCTCGGGGTGAGCGGCCTCGTCATCGGCACCCTGCTGGGCGGGGTGGTCGGGTACGTGTCGGCGACCTCCCGCTCGACCTTCCTGAGCCGGGTCCCGCTGGGGGTCGCGGTCGGTCTGGAGTCCATCCCGACCTTCTTCGTCGGCATCGTGCTGGTGATCGTGTTCGCGGTGCAGCTGGGCTGGTTCCCGGTCACGAGCACCGGCGACGCGGCGAGCCTGGTCCTGCCCGCGTTCACCCTGGCCTTCGCGTTCGTGCCCACCGTCGCCCGCGTCTTCCGCACCGCGCTGCTCGACGTGCTCCAGGCCGAACACCTGCGCACCGCCCGGGCGAAGGGTCTGCCGCGGCACACGCTGGTCTGGCGCCACGTCGTGGCGAACTCCCTCGGCACCACGCTGAACGTGGTCGGGATCCAGGCGGGTGTGCTGCTGGGCGGGGCGGTGGTCACCGAGTCGGTGTTCGGCTGGCCCGGCCTCGGACAGCTCTCCATCAACGCGGTGCAGAACCGCGACTACCCGCTGGTGATCGTCTGCGTGCTGGTGATCGCCGTCGGGTTCGTCCTGATCAACCTGGTCGTCGACGTCCTGGCGGCCATCGTGGAACCGAGGTTGCGGTCGTGACCCTCCTGCAGACCGACGACGCCGACGCGGTCCGGGCGGCCGAACCGGACCGGCCCGCGCGCCCGCGCCGCACCATCGGGATCGGCGGGTGGGTCGGCGCCGCGCTCCTGGCGGTCGTGGTGCTCACCGCGCTCGCCGGCCCCCTGACCTCGGGCGACCCGCTGGCCCAGGACTTCGAGGCCATCCTGCGCCCGCCGTCTGCGGCGCACCTGTTCGGCACCGACGAGCTCGGGCGGGACGTGCTGGTGCGGGTGGTGTTCGGCGGCCGGACGGCGCTGGCGATCACGCTGGTGTCCGCGGTGGTCGCCTCCGCACTCGGCCTGTCGCTCGCGCTGCTCGGTGCCCTCTACGGCGGTTGGGTCGACGCGCTGGCCGGCAGGCTCGCGGACGTCCAGCTGGCGGTGCCGTCGATCGTGCTCGCCATCGTGGTGCTGTCGTTCGTGGGGAACTCGTTCGTCCCGATCGTCGCCGTCCTGGTGCTGGGCTCGTGGGTGCTGACCTTCCGGGTGATCCGCGGGCACGCCCGGGCCGTCGTGCGCGCGCAGTACGTGGAGGCGGCGCGGGTCGCGGGCGCGGGCCGGTTCGGCGTGGCCCGCCGCCACCTGGTGCCGAGCGTGCTGCCGCTGCTCGCGGTCGCCTTCACCATCAACGCCTCGTCCGCGCTGCTCCTCGAGTCGAGCCTGGGCTACCTGGGTCTCGGTGTACAGCCGCCCCAGCCGGACTGGGGGCAGATGGTCGCGAGCGGGCAGGCCCAGATCTTCACGGCGCCGTGGATCGCGTTGTTCCCCGGCCTGGCGGTGGTCGTGACGGCCGTGGGGCTGCAGCTGCTGGGCGACGGGCTGGCCGAACGGTTCGTCGGCGGCCCCGCCGTCAAGAGAGGACTCGCGCAGTGACCGCACAGACCGTCCGACCACTGGTGACGACCCGGCCGACGCCCACGGGCGACCCGGTCCTGCGGGTGCGCGACCTCGCCGTCGGGCTCGACGAGCCGGACGCCCGGGAACCGATCGTCGCGGGCGTCTCGTTCGAGGTGCGCGCGGGCCGGTCCGTCGGGCTGGTCGGCGAGTCCGGCTCCGGCAAGACCCTGACCGCGTTGGCCGTGGCGGGGCTGCTCCCGTCGGCGGTCCGGGTGGACGGCGGCCGCGTCGAGGTCGCCGGACGGGACCTCACCGGGCTCGACCCGCGGGCGGCTCGGGCGCACCTGTCCGCGACCGTCGGCGTGGTCTTCCAGAACCCCACCGCCTCGCTCAACCCCCGCATGCGGATCGCGGCCCAGCTCCGCGAGGCGCTGCCCGCCGGGACCTCCCGCCGGGAGGCCCGCGCGCGGGTCGCCGAACTCGTGCGCGCGGTCGGGATCCCGGACGTCCACAAGACGCTCGGCGCGTTCCCGCACGAGCTCTCGGGTGGGCTCAACCAACGCGTCGTCATCGCGATGGCGCTCGCCCGCGAGCCCGCGGTGCTGATCGCCGACGAGCCGACCACCGCGCTCGACGTGTCGGTGCAGGCCCAGGTGCTCGACCTGGTCGACGAGCTGCGCGAGCGGCTGCACCTCGGCGTGCTGCTGGTCAGCCACGACATCGGGGTGATCGCCGACCGCACCGACGACGTGCACGTGATGTCCGCGGGCCGGATCGTCGAGTCCGGACCCACCGGCGAGGTGCTGCGCGACCCGGCGCACGAGTACACCCGCACCCTGCTGGCGGCCACCCCGAGCAGGCTGGAGCCGGTGCGGGTCGCCCCCCGGGAGGACCCGACGCCGGTCCCCCAGCTGCGGGTCGAGGGACTGCGGCGCGCGTTCACGGTGCGGGGCGGCACGGGTCGGGCCCGGCACGTCGCGCTCGACGGGGTCGACCTCACCGTGGCCCGGGGCCAGGCGATCGGGCTGGTGGGCGAGTCCGGCTCCGGCAAGACGACGCTCGCCCGCATCGTCGTGGGCCTCGAACGCCCGGACTCCGGCGTCGTGTCCTACCAGGGCACGCCGCTGACCGGTCACGACCGGGCGCAGCGACGACGCTGGCGGCAGGAGGTCCAGTACATCTTCCAGGACCCCTACAGCTCGCTGGACCCGCGGCTGACCGTGGCCCAGACGCTGCGGGAGCCGCTCGAGATCGCCCGCCGCGACCTGTCGCGGCGCGCGGTCGCCGCCCGCGTCGACTCCCTGCTGGACGAGGTGGAGCTGCCGCGGAGCTTCCGGGACCGGCACCCCGCGGAGCTGTCCGGCGGGCAGCGGCAGCGGGTCGGCATCGCCCGCGCGCTCGCCACCGAGCCGTCGTTGATCATCGCCGACGAGCCCGTCTCGGCCCTGGACCTGTCCGTGCAGGCGCGGATCCTCCAGCTGCTCGGGCGGCTGCGCCGCGAGCGGAACCTGACCTACCTGTTCATCTCCCACGATCTCGCCGTCGTCCGCTACCTCTGCGAGGACCTCGTCGTCCTGCGCGGGGGCCAGATCGTCGAGCAGGGCCGCACCGCCGAGGTGCTGGCCAGACCCACCAGCCCCTACACCCGGGCCCTCGTCGAGGCGATCCCCGGGCGCTCACACCACACAGACAGGGACGCACCGTGACACACAGACCCTCCGCCCGACGCGGGCCGGTACGACTGCTGACCGCGGCGGTGGCCGCCGTCCTGCTCGCGGTCCTCGCCGCCTGCGGTGGAGCCGCGGCGGGCGGCGGCGAGACCCCGCAGGTGGGTGACGTCCTCCGGCTGGGGCTCTCGCGCCAGATCACCGGCGTCAACCCGCACAAGGGGGGCTCGCCGGACTCGTCGGGCTCGATCGTCGGCTCGATCTACGAGTCGCTGACCCAGATCGGGCCGGACCTGACCGTGCAGCCCTCGCTGGCGACCGCGTGGACCAGCACCGACCCGCTGCACTGGCGGTTCACCATCCGGACGGACTCGACGTTCTCCGACGGCTCGCCGCTGACCGCGGACGACGTGGTCTGGAACTTCCAGCAGCTGCTCGACCCGGACTACAAGGGCACCGCGGGCGCCCCGCTGCGGAGGTACCTGACCTCGGTGACGAAGGTCGACGACAGCACCCTCTCCTTCACCCTGTCCCAGCCCGCCCTGGACCTCCCGGGGCGCCTGTGGTCCATCTACATCGCGCAGCCCGCCTTCGCCCAGTCCCACAACCTGGACAACGAGGCGCTGGGCAGCGGGCCGTACAAGCTGGACACGCTGGACCAGGAGAACGGCGCCACGCTGTCGCTCAACCCGCACTACGCCGGGCCGAAGCCGCAGTTCGCGCAGGTCCGGTACACGGTGCTCGCCTCGGAGGCCCAGCGCGTCGCCGCACTGCGGGCGGGCGAGCAGGACCTCATCCTCAACCTCGACCCGCTGGACCTGGCCCAGTTCCGGGACTCCGACACCTACGACACGGTGCTCGGCGTGGGCAACCAGCCGCTCACCCTGGCGATCAACGAGCGCAGGACCGGCACCCCGCTGGCCGACCCGCGGGTGCGCCAGGCGCTCAACTACGCCACCGACAAGGACACGATCATCAAGAGCCTGCTGCAGGGCGCGGTGACCCCGCTGCCCGGCCAGGTGATCTACGACCCGTTCCAGCAGCCCGACCCGGCGGTCTCCGCCTACCCGTACGACCCCGAGAAGGCCAAGCAGCTGCTCGCGGAGGCCGGGCACGCGGACGGGCTCACGCTGACCGTGCTGCTCTCCTCGGGCACCTACGTCTCGCAGGACGCCGCCACGCAGGCGATCGCCGCGCAGTGGGCGAAGGTGGGCGTGACGCTGAAGATCGAGCAGCAGCCCTTCCCCGCCTGGCTGCAGAGCCAGTACGGGCCGGACGACCAGGCCGCGGACTTCTACTACATCATGTGGGGCGGGGCCTTCCGCGGCGACGTGACCGGCAACTTCGGTCCCTTCCGCAGCGACCACATCCAGAGCCACCTCGACGCTCCGGAGTTCGACGCGCTGACCACGCGCGCCCAGAACGCCACGACCGAGGCCGAGAAGACCGACCTGGTGAACCAGGCCGTGCAGAACGCCCACGACGAGGCGCACGCGATCTTCCTCTACCCGTCGCCGTTCACCGGCGTGGTGTCCAAGGGTCTGCAGTGGACGCCCAAGCCGAACCGCTACCTGTACGCCCAGGGCGTCGGAAGGGTCCAGCCATGACGGATCGACAGCTGTTCCTCGGGGGCTACATCCTGTTCCCGAGCGGGCACTACGCAGGCGCCTGGCGCCACCCGTACTCGTCGCGGGACTGGCTGGGGCGGGACTTCCTGCACCAGACCGCCCGCACGCTCGAGGCCGCGAAGTTCGACCTCGCCTTCATCCCGGAGACGATCAGCCACAACGAGGGCTTCACCCGGCACGGGCACTCCAACTCGATCAAGCACGACCCGGCGCAGGTCGCGGGCCAGATCGCCGCGGTCACCACCCGTCTCGGGGTGGGCGTGACCCTGTCGACCAGCTTCAACGAGCCCTACAACCTGGCCCGCACGCTGCTCAGCCTCGACCACCTCTCGGGCGGTCGGGTCGCGTGGAACGTCATCCAGTCGCACGGCCCGGCGAACTACCTGAACTTCCCGCACGCCGAGGAGCTCACCGGCTCCGCGCTCTACGACCGGGGGGACGAGTTCGTCGAGGCGGTCCTGGCGCTGTGGCGGTCCTGGGGGCCCGACGCCCTGGTCCAGGACCAGGAGTCCGGCGTCTTCGCCGACCCGTCGAGGATCACCGTCCCGGACTACAAGGGCCGCTACGTCGCGGTGCGCGGGCCGCTGAACCTGCCGCCCAGCCCGCAGCAGCACCCCGTGATCATCCAGGCGGGCGACTCGCCGCGCGGCCGGGAGTTCGGCGCCCGGTGGGGGGACGTGATCTTCGCGATCGAGCGCACCCAGGCCGACCTGCAGAGCAAGAAGGACGACCTCAAGGCCAAGGCGCGAGCGGCCGGGCGGGATCCCGAGCGGATCCGGCTGTTCGCCGCGGTGCAGCCGATCGTCGGCGAGACCCGCGAGATCGCCGAGGCCCGGCGGGACTTCCTGCGGACCCGGATCACCCCCGAGTCCGGGACGACCTTCCTGAGCCACTTCGCCCGCATCGACCTCACCGGCGTCGACCTGCAGGCCCGCTACGTCGACGTGCTGGCGGAGCGGGCGACCGACGGCCAGACCGAGTCCCGCGCGATCTCCCAGCTCGACGACCTGCTGGGCGCGAGCCGGGACCGGGTCACGATCGCGGAGGCGGGCATCGCGTTCTCGACCAGCGAGCTCACCCCGCAGGTCGTCGGGACCGGCGAGCAGGTCGCCGAACAGCTCGCGGAGATCTTCGGCTCGGGCGCGGCGGACGGGTTCCTGATCACCCCGACGCACTTCCCGGGGTCCTTCGAGGACTTCGGCCGGGCCGTCGTGCCGCACCTGCAGCGGCTCGGCGTGTTCCGGACCGAGTACGAGGGCACCACGCTCCGTGCGAACCTGGGGCTCTCATGACGAGCACCGAGACCGAGCTGCGGCTCACCAGCGGGTGGGGCGGGTCGCTGGCCACCACCTTCACCCCGGGGACCGGGGACGGCGCGGTCCTGCTGTTGCACGGGTTCCTCTCCGACCGGCGGGCCGGCGGTCGCTTCGACCGGCTCGCGGCGGAGTACGCGGCGCTCGGCCACGCCGTCCTGCGGCTGGACCTGAGCGGGTTCGGCGACTCCGACGGGGAGGTGGTCGACGCCGACCACCTGCTCGCGGACGCCCACGCCGGGCTGGACCACCTCGACTCGCTCGGCTACACCCGCCAGGTGGTGCACGGGCAGAGTCTCGGCTCGGCGATCGCGTTGCGGGTCGCCCCGCGGCGGCCCCGGGTCCACACGCTCGTCCTCACCGGGGCGCTGACGGGTGCGGGCACCGGCGACACGCCCTACCCGTTCCTCGACGACGCGCAGCTCGCCGCCTGGTACCGGGACGAGGACGTCCCGCTGGCGGTCGACTCACCGACCCGCACGCACGTCGTCGTCAACCGGCGGCGGCCGAAGCTCGGCGCCGACGGCACCCAGGCGGAGCTGCTGGGTGCGGTGTCGGTGCCCGTCCTGGTGATCCACGGGGACACCGGCGCACAGGAGCAGGCGCTCGCCGCGACCACCCTGGCGGGCGAGCACCTCCTGCCCCCGGGCTCCCGCGTCCTCGTGGTCCCCGGCGCGACCCACACCTTCTACGAGAGCCAGGACGCGGTGGCCGCCGCGGCCGTGGAGTGGGTGCGCAGGCACGTCCCCGCGGACTGACCGGGCGGGCCCGGCCCCCACGTGGGGGCCGGGCCCCGCTCACCCCACCGGCGGCGCGAAGGCCCGGACCTCCCGGACCGGGGCGTCCCAGCGCTCGAGCGCGACGGTCGTGTGCTGGCCGGTGCAGCCCTGTGCAGCGGGGAGGTGCCCCGGTCGCGGGTCAGGACGTTCGGGTTGCCGTGCACGCAGAACGGCACGTCGGCGCCCGGGTCGAGGGGGTCGAACCAGGCGCCGGTCGGCAGCTGCACGACACCGGCCCGGACCCCGTCGGTCACCTCGGCGGCCGCCAGACAGGCGCCGCGGTCGTTCGACAGCCGGACGAGGTCGCCGGTCGCGATGCCGCGGGGGCCCGCGTCCGCGGGGTGGATGCGCGCCACCTCCCGGCCACGCACCTTGTGGGCGCGGGAGTGGGCGCCGAAGTCCAGCTGCGAGTGCAGCCGGGTCGCGGGCTGGTTGGCCACCAGCCACAGCGGGTGGCGCTCGTCGGGCGCCTCGGTGGGCGGGAGCCAGGTCGGGTGGCCGGGTGCGTCGGGGTAGCCGAACGCGTCGATGGTGGCCGACCACAGCTCGATCCGGCCCGACGGAGTGGGCAGCGGGTGGGCGTCGGGATCGGCGCGGAAGGCCCCGATCACCCCGCCGGTGTCCGGGGTCTGCGGGACCGCGGCGACGGGGACCGACACCCGGTTGCGGCCGTAGTGCCCGATCGAGCCCAGGCCGTAGCAGAACCCGCCGCCGGGCAGCCCGATCTGGCCGAGCGCCGCGGCCAGCGCGAGGCCCGCCCACACCGGCTGCTCCCCGAACTCGGCGCGCTGCAGCGACTGCGCCACGGTGACCAGCGTGCGTCCCGCGGCGGCCCGGCGGGCCAGCTGCCGGATCTCCGCGGCGGGCACCCCGGTGATCTCGGCGGCCCATTCGGCGTCCCGACCCCGCAGGTGGGCCGCCAGCGTGTCCCAGCCGACGCAGTAGCGGTCGAGGAACCCCCGGTCGTGCAGGTCCTCCTCGACCAGGGTGTGCAGCAGCCCGAACATCAGGGCGGTGTCCGTGCCGGGCGGGACCGACAGCCAGCGGGACCCCTCGGGCAGGTCCGACCGGAGCGGCCCGACGTTCACCAGGAGGCCGCCGCGCGCGGCGGCCGCAGCCAGGGCACCCCGCTCCAGATGCGCGCTGATCCCGCCGCCGCCGACCGCGCTGTTCTTGAGGTTCATCCCGCCGAAGGCGAGCACGGTGTCGGTGTGGGCGGCGACCTGGTCCCAGGTCACGGTGCCCTTCGACACCAGCTCGGACGGGCCCAGGACGTGCGTGAGCACGGTCTGGGCCGCGGCCCCGCTGTAGTCCCCCACCGACCGGACGTACCCGCCGACGGCGTGGTTGAGGAAGCGGTGGACCTGGCTCTGGGCGTGGTGGAACCGCCCGGCGCCGGCCCAGCCGTAGCAGCCGCCGTACACCTGCTCGGGCCGGTACCGGCGCAGCTCCGCGGCCACCCGGTCCAGCACGGCGTCCCACTCGACCTCGACGTAGGAGTCCCGGCCCCGGCGGTCGTCCGGCCCGGCGCCGTCCTCCCACCAGCCGCGGCGTACGGCCGGGCGCCGCACCCGTGCCGGGTGGTCCACGGCGGAGGGCACGTTGTCCAGCAGCGCCGACGGGTCGGGGTCGCCCGCCCGCGGCACCACCCGCAGCCCGTCCGCGGTGAGCGTGCCCCGGAACGCTCCCCAGTGCGTGCTGTGGGTCCGGCTCACGCCGGGGACCAGCCGAGCGCCGGGGCGACGTGCCGGGCCAGGTCGGTGATCAGCCGGGTGTTGGCGGGCAGCGCGAACGCCGGGGGCAGGAACAGCACGATCTCGTCCGCGGCGGCCAGGCCGGGGTCGGTCGCCACGGTCGCGGCGACCCGGTCGGGATCGCCGTGGTGGACGGGGCTGATCACCACGCCGCCGCGCGGGGCCGCGCCGATCACCGGGGTGAGCGCACCCTCCGGACGCGACGCCGCCATCCCCTCCGTCCGCCGCTGGAGGTCGTAGGCGGCGTAGGTCTCGCGCAGCTCCGGCGTCGTCCCCGGCAGGATCGAGGCCGCGACCGCGACGGGTGGGGGCTCGCTGTCGTGGGTGGCCCGCCAGGTGGTGCGGTAGGCCTCGATGATCCGGGCCTGGTACTCGGGGAAGGTCTCCCCCGGCTCCAGGTCGTGCAGCACGGTACCGGTGATCAGGCCGAGCCCGAGCCGGGCGGCGTCGACGGCGGAGTCCAGGCCCGCCGCACCCCGCCGCAGCCGGGACCGCAGACCCGGGCTGTGCGGGGTCACGCGCACCTCGGTGCCGATCGGGGCGCCCTGCCCCTCGCCGTCGACGGTGTGCAGGGCCTCCCCCGCCACGGCCGCGACGAAGCGGGCCAGCCGGCGTCGGGCCTCGGTGCGCGGGTCGTCGGCGACGGGTCCGAACACCGGGTCCCACAGCGCCGTCGAGCCGGTGGCCAGCGCCAGGTCGAGGCGCCCGTCGACGAGCAGGTCGGTGGTGCCCGCCGCCTCCGCCAGCAGGATCGGGTCCTGGTAGCGCATCGGGAGCACCGCGGACCCGAGCCGGATCCGGGAGGTGTGCTGGCCCACCGCGGCGAAGAACGGCAGCGGCGAGGACAGGTAGTGGTCGAAGTGCCGCTGGTAGGCCCAGCCCGCCTGGTAGCCGAGCTCCTCCGCCGCGCGGTACAGCGCGATGCCGTCCCGCAGGCCCGCCGCCGGGCCCGCGGAGTCCGTCCAGGACACGCGGGTGTTGAACCCGAGCGTGCGGGTGCGGATCGAGGTGGTCATGTGGCCTCCAGTAGGTGTGCTGCGCGCTCGCGCAGGACGACGTCCTCGGGTGGGGCGTGGTGCAGGCCGGTCCGCAGGTCGCGGTACAGCCGCTGCCAGACGTGGTCGCGCCGCCCTCGACCAGGTCCAGGGCGCGCGCCGCGACGCCTGCGGAGATCGCCGCGAGCAGGATCGGCCACCAGACGACCTTGCGTCCGCCCGCCCCTTCGGGCCCGAGGTCGCGGTCGGCCCCCACCCGGACGTCGGTCAGGACGAGGTCGTGCCCCACCGAGCCGCGCAGGCCGAGGGTGTCCCAGCTCGGGACGATCTCGACGCCCGGCGCGTCGAACGGCACCAGGAAGGTCCGGCGGTCGCCGTCCACGCCGTCGACGGTGAGGGTGACCCGGGCCGCGGTCAGGGCGAGGCTGCCGGTGACATAGGTCTTGCGCCCGTCGAGGACCCAGCCGTCGGGAGTCCGCGACGCCCTCCCGGCGAGCGGGGTGCCGCGGTGCGGGGCGTTGCTGCGCGCCTCGCTGACGAGGCCGCCGACGAACCCGCCGCGGGTGACCAGTTCCGCGGCGAGCGCGCGCAGCACCGGGGTCTCGGTCGCGAAGAGGTCGACGGTGTGCAGGTGGTGCATGGCCAGGACCAGCGCCACCGCGGCGTCGACGGCCGCGACCCGGCGGGCGGCGTCCGCGACCGCGGGCAGGTCCGCGCCGTGGCCGCCGAGGGCGGTCGGCACCGTCAGCGCGGTCAGTCCCGAGCGCCGGACGACGTCGAAGCCCTTCTCCGGGAAGTCGGTGCCCGCCGGGTCGTGGCCGACCACCGCGGTCAGGTCGGCCACGGCGGCCGCGACGAGGTCCGGCCGGGGTGGGAGGGATGGTCGGTGCACGGTCAGGAGGAGCCGACGGCGACGGGGCTGCGGCGACGGGGCGGCGGCGGGCCAGCTCCTGGCGCACGAGCGGGAGGACGTAGCGGCCGTAGTCGATCGCGTCGTGGAGGTTGTCGTAGCCGCGGATCGAGACGAGCTCGGCGCCGAGGTCGATGTAGTCGAGGATCGCCGCGGCGACCGTCTCCGGCGTGCCGACCAGCGCGGTCGACGCGCGCCCTTGGCGTTCGTCGCCGTGGCCTGGGACCGCTGCAGTACCGCGAGGATGCCGTGCGCCTTCTCCCAGGCGAGCTCCTCGGTGCCCGCGATGATCGGTCGGAACGTCACCCAGATCCGCGGGCGGTCGGTCCGGGCCGCGAGGCACGCCTGCTCGGCGCAGGATGCCGATGTACTCCTCGGACCGGGCGTAGCGGGCGACCTTGTCGAGCCGGTCGCCCTCACGGTCCTGCTCGGCGGGCCGGCCGCCGGAGATGATGTGCACCCCGGCCCGGCCCCCCGACAGCTGGTCGAGCGTGGCGAGCTTGCGCGCCGCGACGGTGGGGTGGACGGTGTTGGGCCGCAACGCGATCAGCGGCTTGATCCGCTCGGTCAGCCGGGTGATCGCACCGGCCACGGTGAACGGGTCGAACGAGGTGGAGCTGTAGGCGAGCAGGGTGTGGTCGAACCCCGCGTCCTCCAGCGCGCGGACGTAGCGGCGCAGGTAGGCCGGGTCCACCCCGGACCCGGCACCGGGGTCCAGCTCGGTAGCGGCGTTGGCGAAGGTGGCACTGATGAACTCGACGGACACGGTTCTCCCGGTGGCGCGCGCGGACGGACGACCCGTCCGGGCGTGGACCGGCGGTGGTCGCAGGGTGACCACGGCGGGAGCGGAGCCGGACGAGCGGGGGCTAGCTGTTCCCGCGACAACCGGCGGAGTGGACGGTGCCGTGGTCG
Source organism: Pseudonocardia oroxyli (assembly GCF_900102195.1). Classification (GTDB taxonomy): domain Bacteria; phylum Actinomycetota; class Actinomycetes; order Mycobacteriales; family Pseudonocardiaceae; genus Pseudonocardia; species Pseudonocardia oroxyli. The sequence goes on along the minus strand of NZ_FNBE01000020.1, from coordinate 61,554 downwards.
ATGATGCGGCGCTGGGTCAGCGCGCTGCCGACGGACCGTCCGCCCGGGACGGCGGGCACGCACCGGCGCGACGCGCGCAGGCCACCCACCGTCGTTTCGGACACCCCCGAAGTATCGCCGGGGCGCCGGGGAGCGTCCAACGAAGAATCCGCATCACAATCGATCAGGATCCGCGATCGGCCGGTGCTACCGTCGCGGCATGCCCGGTCCCACCGCCGTCCTCGACATCGTCGCGTTGCGCAGCTTCGTGGCGGTGGCGGACTGCGGCGGTTTCCATCGCGCGGCCGAGCACCTGGTGGTCTCGCAGTCGGCGGTGAGCCAGCACGTCCGGCGGCTGGAGAAGACGATCGGCAGGCCGCTCGTCGAGCGCGTGGGCCGCAACAGCCGGTTCACCCCCGAGGGCGAGGCCCTGGTGGGCCAGGCGCGGCGCATCCTCGCCGCGCACGACGACGCGCTGCGCCACATCGGCGTCGGCGACGACCGCGAGTCGATCGTCCTCGGCACCACCGAACACGCCGCGGACGAGCTCCTGGGCCTGGTGACCGGCGCCCTCAGCTCGGTGTTCCCCGACTCCGCCGTGCGGTTCCGGCTCGACCGCAGCAGCAGGCTCAACGACGCGATCGAGCGCGGCACGCTGGATCTCGCCATGTACATCGGGGACATCCAGGGTGCGGACAGCGTCTCCGTCGGAGCGCTGCCCCTGACCTGGTACGCCGCCCCCGGCTGGCGGCGCCCGCCCCCCAGCGCGCCGATCCCGCTCGTAGTGATCGACAGTCCGTGCACGATCCGCAGGCGCGCGCTGGAGACCTTGAGCCGCAACGGGTTCAAGACGAACGTCGTCGGCGAGGCCGCCTACCTCGCGGGCGTGCTGAACGCGGCGCGCGCCGGTCTGGGCGTGGTGCTCGTGGCGGGCACGGGAGGAGCCCCCGAGGGTCTGGAACGCCGGGACGACCTCCCGCCCGTGCCGCCGGAGCGGCTGCACCTGCGGACCCGCGAGGCCGCCGACCCGCGCCTGCTCGACATCGCCGCCGAGGCCCTGCGGACGGTGCTGGTCAGCGCCTGACCGGCCGGGGCCCGCGGGTCAGGACAGCCGGGCGATCTCCGCGCGGGCGGCGAGCACGAGCTCCTCGTTGGTGTTCGCGTGCCCCGCGAGACCCCATCCGCCCGGCGCGGCCTCGGTGAGCAGCACCCAGGTCCGCGCGGCGAGCCCGGGGTCACCGGTGGCCGCGGCCACGATGTCGGTGAGCTCGCGGACCACCGCGAGCTGCTTGTCGCGGTCCAGCGCGCCGGCGTTGGTCAGCACCTGCACCCGCACGTGCGCGCCGTCGCCCGCGACGTTCCGCAGCGAGTCCGGGGGCAGCTCGTGGACGAAGGCCGCGGTGTTCTCCCGGAACATCGGGATCACCGGGACCTCCTCGATCCGCATCACCGCGGACGCGAGGTCCACGGCCAGGGCCGCCCGGTCGGGGAAGGTGCCCTCCACCGCGTAGACGTCGATCATCGGCATGGCGTACCTCCGGAGTCGTGGTCGGAACCCGACCAGCACAGCAGGCGCGGCCCCGGCGCGGATCACGTGAACGGGTGAGGAGCAGCCCGGGAACGGGCCCGCGGCCTCACCCGAGGGCGTGAGGGACCCGCGACCGAGGGGGTACGGTCCGCGGCGAGGGTGATCGAGGAGGCGGCCGGTGCTCAGGGGACGGGCGAACGAGCTGTCCGCCGCGCTCGGTGCCCTGCGTCGCGTCGCGCGGACGGGGCGGGGCCACGTCCTCTCGATCGTCGGCGAGCCGGGGATCGGCAAGTCGGCCCTGCTCCGGGAGATCGTCGAGCAGGCCCGGCGGGCCGGCTACCTCGTCGGGGTGGGCAAGGCGGAGGAGATCAGCCGCATCGCCGCGGGCGCGCCGCTGCTGACCGCCCTGCGCTCCGGACCCCACCCCCTCCTCGACGCCGACGCGTTCGCCGAGCTCGGCACCCTCTACGCCGACCGTCCACTGTGGCTCGTCGACCGGGTCGCGGCCATGCTGGACGACCTCGCGTCCACCGCCCCCGTCCTCGTCGCGATCGACGACCTCCAGTGGGCGGACGAGCTCACCCGCTTCGCCCTGCACGTGCTGCCGGGGCGGCTCGCGGGCGCGCCGGTGGTGTGGCTGACGGCGGGCAGGCCGGTGGACGAGCCCCGTCCGGCCGGGCAGCGGATCGACCTCGGTCCGCTGCACGCGGACGACCTGGAACAGCTGGCCGCGGACCGGCTCGGCGCCGCTCCCACCGCGCGGACCGCGCTGCTCCTGCGCACCGTCGGGGGCAACCCGTTCTGGGCCGCCCGGCTGGTGGAGGCCGTCGCCCGAGACGGCGACGGCGAGCTGCCCGCCGACCTGATCCTCGGCGTCCACCGCCGGCTCCCGGTCGACGACCCGGACCTGCGCGAGCTGCTCCGGACCTGCGCCGTCTGGGGCCGTCCACTCCCTGTCGCGGACGCCGCCGACCTGCTCGACCGGCCCGCGACCGAGGTCCTCGCGGCCGCCGACCGGGGCGTGGCGCAGGGGCTGCTGCAGCGGACGGCCGCCGTGGTGTCCTTCCGTCACGACCTGATCCGCGAGGCCGTCTACGCCGATCTCACCCGCGCCGAGCTCGCCGCCCGGCACCGCGCGTGCGGACAGCACCTCCTGGCCGCGGGCGCCTCGGCGCTGGACGCCGCACCGCACTTCACCGGGGCCGCTCCCGGGGACGCCGACGCGATCCGGGTGCTCCGCGCGGCCGCCGCCGAGGCGGCGGACACCCTGCCCGCAGGCGCCGCCGAGCTGGCCCGCCGGGCCCTCGACCTGGTGCCGCCGGGACCGGGCCGGGTCGCCGCGACCGAGGAGTGCGCCGCGCTCCTGCTCAGGGTCCACCACGGGGTCGCCGCGATCGACGTCGTCGACGCCGCGCAGGCCGACGCGATCACCCCCGACGACCGGGCCCGGCTCCAGGTCCAGGCCGTCCTGGCGCTGTCCGGCATGGACCGCCACACCGAGATCGCCCCCCGGCTCGATCCCCTCCTCGCCGAGCCCGGGCTCTCCCCGGACCGGCGCACCATGGTGGTCGCGGCGCGGACGCTCGCCCTGATCCAGCTCGGCACCACACAGGAGGCCGGTGCGGCCGCGGACGCCGCGCTCGCCGAGGCCCGGGCCGCAGGCGATCCGACGGCCGAGGGGCTCGCCCTGCGCACCCTCGTCGCCGTGGCCAGACAGGACGGTCGACACGAGCTCGCCCACCGGCGGACCCGGGAGCTGCGCGCGGTCACCGGAGCCGACCACCTCGCGGACGAGATCCGCTGCCTGCAGCTGCTGGACCGCTTCGACGACGCCGCCCGCCTGCTCGACGCCGTGCCGGACGGCGCCCCCGCGGACGTCGACGCCCGCACCCCCGACCTCGTCCACGCCCAGATGTGGCAGGAGGTCAACCTGGGCCGGCTCGACGAGGCCGAGGCGCAGGCCCACACCCTGCTGCGGCTCGCCGACGAGCTCGGACAGCACGGCGGGACCGTCGACGGCCGGTCGGTGCTCGCCTTCGTCGCCCTGATCCGCGGCGACCCGGCCGAGGCCCGGCACCGGCTGCACCCCGACGGGCCGCACGCCCCCCGACTGCACGACACGGCCCGCCGGCTGATGGACGGCTGGATCTCGCTGCTGGTCGGCGACGCGGCCGCTGCGGCCGAGCTCTTCGCCCCGCTCGTCGCGGGCGCCGCGCGCAGCCGGGAGTACTGGCCCTGGTTCCCCCTGTGGACCCGACCCCAGGTCCAGGCAGGCCTCGCCGCGGGACACTCCGCGCTGGTCACCGGTGCGGTCGAGCTGGCCCGCGCCGGCGCCGACCGCAACCCCGGCGTGCCCGCCTTCGCCGGGCTCGCCCTGCTGACCCGCGGCCTCGCCGACGCCGACCCCCGCACGCTCGACGAGGCCGTCGACGTGCTCCGCGACTGCCCCCGCCCGCTGCTCCTCGCCTCCGCCCTCGCCGACTCGGGCGTCCTCCATCTCGCCGTGGGCGCGGACCAGACCGCCACCGCCCGCCTCGAGGAGGCCCGCCGCCGCTACGCGGAGCTCGGCGCGACCCTGCCGGTCGCCGCGATCGACCGGACCCTCGCCGACGCGGGCGTCCGGCCGCTCCCCCCGCCCGGCCGGTCCCCCCGCCCCACGAGCGGCTGGACCTCGCTCACCGACACCGAACGCCTCGTCGCCACCCTCGTCGGCGACGGCCACACCAACCGGACCGCCGCCTCCGCGCTCGGCATCTCCCCCAACACCGTGGGCACGCACCTGCGGGCCGTGTTCGCCAAGCTGGACGTACACAGCCGCGTGCAGCTGGCGAACCTGCTGCACAGCCTCGACGGGCACCCCTCCTGACATGCCGCCCGACACGACGATCCTCGCCGGAGTCTCCGCCGCCGGCGGCGTGCACTGCGAGACCACGACCCTCGGCGTGCTCCTGCGCCACGCCGGGCTCGACCTGTCCGAACCGATGCTCTTCGGCCTGGGGGCCGGGCTGTCCTTCGTCTACTGGGACTCGGCGCGGCAGGCGCTGCCCTTCCTGGGCGGCCGGGTGAAGCCCTTCGCGCTCACCCGGAACCTGGCCCGACGACTCGGGATCGGGCTGCGCGTCGCGGAGACCACGTCGGCGCGGAAGGCCTGGGAGCAGGTCCGCTCCTCGATCGACGACGGGGTCCCCGTGGGGCTGCAGCTCGACAGCCACGACCTGGAGTACTTCGGATCCCGCGTGCACTTCGCCGGTCACGTCGTCGCCCTGTACGGCTACGACGCCGCACGGGCCCACCTGGTCGACACCGCGCAGCAGGGCGGGGCCGTGTCCACGAGCCTGGAGAGCCTGGCGCGGGCGCGCGCCGCACGCGGGCCGATGTCGGCCCGCCACCGGTCCTTCACCGTGGAGGTGCCGCCGGACGTCGACGGCGGGCGTCTCGCCTCCGCGATCGTCCCCGCCCTCAGCGCGTGCGCCGAGGACTTCCTCGCGCCGCCGATCGCCAACCTCGGCGGCCGCGGGATCCGCACGGCCGCCCGGCGCGTGCCGTCGTGGTTCGACCGGGTCGACGACCCCGGCCGCGACCTCCCCGCCATCGCGACCATGATGGAACGCGCGGGCACCGGAGGTGCCCTGTTCCGCACCCTGTACCGGGACTTCCTGACCGAGTGCCGAGGTCTGCTGGACGGCGAGCCGGGTGCCGACCTCGTGGAACGGGCGAGGGACCACTTCGCCGAGGCCGCGCGGCTCTGGACGAGCGTCGCCGGACTCGTCGAGGAGGCGGGGACGACGGGCAGCCCGGCTCCGCTCGCCGCCGCGAGCCGCCTGCTCGAGGACATCGCGACGATCGAGACCTCCGCGATGACGACACTGCGCTCCCTGACCGACAGCCCCGCGCGCTGAGGCGCCGACCGGGTTCAACCGGAGCCCGGGGCGGCCGTCCGCGCCGCGTCGATCTCCACCATGTGCCGCTCGGCCCATTCCCGCAGCGCCGCGAGCGGCACCTCCAGCGAGTCCCCGAGCGGGGTGAGCCGGTAGGACACCCGGGGCGGGACGGTGTGCTCGACCCGCCGCGCGACGAGCCCGTCGGCCACCAGGTTCTGCAGGGTCGTGGACAGCATCTTCTGCGAGACGCCGGGGATCCGTCCGCGCAGCTCGGAGAACCGCAGCTCCCCCGGCGCGGCCAGGACCTCGACCACCATCGACGTCCACTTGGCCCCGATGCGGTCGAGCAGCTTCCGGGTCGGGCAGGCCGGGTCGAGCTGAACGTGGCGACGGCCGGGGCCGGGCCGACCGTCGTGCTCCTGCACGGCTTCCCGCACACCTGGCGGGTGTGGTCGGAGATCATCGGCCCGCTCTCCCGCGACCACCGCGTCCTCGCCCCGGACCTGCGCGGCTTCGGGGACAGCACGGCGACCGCCGACGACCTCGACGCCGGGACCCTCGCGACGGACGTCGAGGGGTTGCTGGGCGGTGACCCCGCCACCGTGGTGGCGCTCGACGCGGGGGTCCCGGTCGCGTTCCTGCTCACCCTGCGCCGCCCCGACCTCGTGCGCAGGCTCGTGCTGGTCGAGGGCACGCTCGGTGCCCTCCCCGGCGCCGAGGACTTCCTCGCGGGCGGCCCGCCGTGGTGGTTCGGCCTCCACGCCGTCCCCGGCCTCGCCGAGACGGTGGTGGCCGGGAACGAGGCCGAGTACGTCGGGTGGTTCTACGACCAGGGGACGCGCGGCCGGGGTGTCCGCCCCGACGTGCGCGCGGCCATCGGGCGCTCCTACGCCCGACCCGGCGCACTGGGCCGGGCACTGGGGTTCTACCGAGCCCTGCCGCGCACCGGGTCCCAGCTCGCCGAGGCGGCGGCCCGGACGCGGCTGACGGTGCCGACCACCGCGATCGGCGCCGCTCCGGTCGGCCGGGCCCTGGAACGGCAGCTCCGACCCCTGTGCGACGAGCTCACCGGCCGTCTCGTCCCCGACTGCGGCCACATCGTGCCGCTCGACCGCCCCGCCGACCTGCTCGACGCCCTGCACCTGATCTGAGGACGGCGCGCCCCGCGGATCCCTCGACCGGATCCGACGCGAGCCCGGCCAGCCACGTGGCGGAGTCCGTCGCCCCGATCACCGCCTCCCCGGCCGGCACCAGGGCCGACTTCTCCAGCACGGCACCGAGGTAGGGCGTGTCGTCACCGGCCACCACCGTGCGGGGATCACCTGGGCGGCGAGCACGGGGCGCACGAAGTCGGCGAAGGGGCCCCGCTGCGGTCCGGCCACGTCGACGCGACCGTTCCGTGGCCCCGCCACCACGGTCTCCGCCAGGATCGCCGAGACGTTCGCGGCCGCGACCGGATGGAGGTCCGCAGTCGGCAGCCGCACCACCCCGTCCACCGTCGATCCCGCGGCGATCGGCCCCAGGAACTCGAAGAACTGCGTCGCCCGGACCACGGAGTACGGCAGCCCGCCCGCGCGGACGAGCGCCTCCTGTGCCGCCTTGGCCCGCAGGTACCCGCTGTTCGGCACACCGTCGGTGCCCACGATCGACAACACGACGTGGTGCCGGATCCCCGCCTACCGGCCCGCGGCCAGGAGCTGCTCGGTCGAGCGGGTGAAGAACTCCAGGACCGGCCCGTCCTCGAACGACGGCTACCTCCTGACCCGGCCCGCCGTCGAGATCACCGTGCTCCAGATCGTGGAGGCGATCGACGGCACCACACCGGCCTTCCGCTGCACCGAGGTGCGACAGCGCGCCCCCTCGCCGCCGCCCCCGAGAACTGCACGGTGCCCTGCGGGATCGCCCGCGTCGTGGCGGACGCCGACCGTGCGTGGCGCGAGTCCCTGAACGCGGTCACCGTCGCCGACCTGGCGGAGGACGTGAACTCCACCGTCGGCCCCACCACGCTGACCAGGGTCGACCGCCGGCTACGGACGGGCGCTCCGTAGTGGGTGTCGACCCGGGGTCCGGCCGAAGGTCCGCCGGAACGCGTCGATGAACACACTCGCCGACGACCAGCCGCAGCAGTGGGCGACGGTGGTGCTGCGTCTCCCGGTCCTGCGGGCGCTCGCGGGTCGCCACGCGGCCGCGCGGACCGAGGCCACCGCGGCCACCGCAGCGCGGATCCCGAACGACTGGCCCTCGTTCGTCACCCTGTCCTTCGCCGTGGTGGCCCGCTCGATCGTCGCCGTGGCGCTGGGCACCTTCATCGCCGTCCACGTCCGGGGAGCGCACCGGCGGCGGCGCGCTCCCCGGCACCGCCGCGTTGTTCGTGCCCGACCCCGCGTCGCCGTCGAGCAGACGGGCTCGACGGCGACGCGGTTCGCTCCGAGGGGAGCAGGGCGCTACTCCGCCTCGGTGGCCTTCTCCCCGCGCAGGACCGCGGCGGCGTCACGGACGGCGTCGACGATGAACTGGTATCCGGTGCAGCGGCAGATGTTGCCGGAGATGCCCTCGCGGATCTCCTCGTCGCTGGGGTCGGGGTTGTCCGCCAGCAGTTCCTGCACCGTCAGCAGGATCCCGGGTGTGCAGAAGCCGCACTGCAGCCCGTGGTGCTTCCAGAAGGCCTCCTGCAGCGGGTGGAGCTCGGCGCCGTCGGCCATGCCCTCGACGGTGGTGATGTCGGCCCCCTGCGCCTGGACGGCGAGGGTGCAGCAGGAGCGGGCCGTGCGGCCGTCGAGCAGGACGGTGCACGCCCCGCAGACGCCGTGCTCGCAGCCCAGGTGCACGCCGGTGGCGCCGCAGTCCCGGCGCAGGAAGTCCGACAGGGTGCGTCGCGGGTCGACGTGCCGGTCGACCTGCTCGCCATTGACGGTCATCGACACGCTGGTGCCGGTTCGGGTCGGGGTGCTCATGCGGCTGCGCTCCTCTCGGCGTGGGCGAACAGACGGTGGAGGCACCGTCGGGTGAGTACTGCGGCGAGGTGGCGTCGGTACTCGGCGGGGGCGTGGATGTCCGCCGCGGGGTCCGTGGCCTCGGCGACCGCGGTGGCCGCGGCGGCGATCACGTCCGGGGTCGGCGCCTGGCCGGTGAGCAGGCGTTCGGCGGCGTCGGCGCGCAGCGGGGTGTTCGCGGCACCCGCCACGCTCAGGCGCACCTCGGCGATCTCGCCGGACGGGTCCAGCCGCGCGGCGCCGAGGACCGCGACCAGGGCGAAGTCGCCGTGCCGGCGGGCGAACTCCTCCACGGCGACGACGGTCCCGGCCGGCTGCCTGGGTATCCGGATCGCGGTGAGGATCTCGTCGGGTTCGAGGGCGCTGAACAGGAAGCCCTGGAAGAAGTCCGCCGCCGCGATCGTGCGGCGGCCGCCGGGGCCGGTCGCGATGATCTCCGCGTCCAGCGCCCGCAGCACCGAGGGCGCCTCGGCCGCGGGGTCGGCGTGGGCGACGCTGCCGCCGAGGGTTCCCCGGTTGCGGATCGTGACGTGCCCGACGTGGCGCAGCGCCGCGGGGAGCAGCGGCAGCGCCGTGGCCACCAGGGGCGAGGTCTCCACGGCGCGGCTGCGGGTCATCGCCCCGATCTCGACGTGGTCGCCCTCGTCGCGGATGTAGTCCAGCTCGCGCAGCCCGCCCAGGTCGACCAGCGTGGTCGGTTGGGCGAGCCGCATGGCGAGGAGCGGGACGAGGCTCTGTCCCCCGGCGAGGACCTTGGCGTCGCCGTCCTCGGCGACGAGGGTCTCCACCGCCTGGTCCAGGGTGGAGGCGCGGACGTGGCCGAAGGGTGCGGGCTTCATGACGGGTCCTTCGGCGTGGCGGTGGTCAAGGCGTCGAGCAGCCGCGGCGGGGTGACCGGGAGGCGGGTCAGCCGCAGGTCGAGTTCGGGGAGCGCGTCCTCGACGGCAGCGGTGATGGCGGAGGCCGCGCCGATGGTCCCGGCCTCGCCCATGCCCTTGAAGCCGCCGGGGATGTGGTCCGCCGTCGTGGTCATGTGCAGCGTCTCGAAGGTCGGGATCTCCGAGGCCGTCGGGATCAGGTAGTCCATGAACGTCGTGGTCAGCGGCTGGCCCTCGGGGCTGTAGACGATCTCCTCGAACAGCGCCCCGCCGATGCCCTGCGTGGCGCCGCCGTGGATCTGCCCGTCGACGATCATCGGATTGATCACGGTGCCGCAGTCGTGGACCAGGAGGTAGTCCAGCAGCTCGACCCGGCCGGTCTCCCGGTCCACCTCGGCGAGCACCGCGGTGGTGCCGTAGGAGAAGGCCACGTTGTCCGGGTCGAGGACGTCCCGTTCCTCGAGGGTCGGGTCCTCGCCGTCGGGCAGCTTCCCGTCGAGGCGGCGGTACGCCGCGTCCCCGATCTGTCGCATCGTCACCGACGGGCCGCCCGGGGCGCCCTTGACGGCGACCACACCGTCGGTGATCTCCAGGTCCTCGGCATCGGCCTCCAGCATGTGGGCGGCGATGCGCAGGACCTTGTCCCGCAACCGGCTGCTCGCGCGCAGCAGCGCTCCGCCGCCGAGGGCGGCGCCGCGGCTGGCGCCCGTGCCGTACCCGGTGAACGGGTTGGTCTCGGTGTCCCCGTGCAGCACCTTGACGGTGTCCAGCGGGACGCCGAGGGTCTGGGCGGCGACCTGCGCGAGGGCGGTCTCGATGCCCTGGCCCATGGCGGAGAGCCCGGTCCGGACGGTCACGCCGCCCGCGGAGTCGATCCGCACGACCTCCTCGTCGAAGGAGGAGTGCTGCAGCCCCGCCTGGTTCATGATCTTGCTGGGGCCGAGCGCGCTGATCTCGATGTGGAACGAGTAGCCGATACCCAGCGAGCGCCCCTCCTCCGCGGCGGCGTCCCGACGCTTGGCCCACCCGCGGTCGGCGACGGCCTGCTCCGCCATGTCGAGGCACTCGGCGTAGTTGCCGCTGTCGTAGAAGAACACCTGGCTCGGGTAGGGGAACTTTTCGGGGGCGATCAGGTTGCGGCGGCGGACCTCGTTGGCGGGCATCCCGAGCTCGTGGGCGAGCTTGTCGATGATGCGCTCGTGGGCGAAGTTGGCCTTCGGCTGGCCCCAGCCTCGGTAGGAGCCGTAGGGCGAGCGGTTGGTGACCACGCCGACGACGGTGGCCTCGACGTGGGGGATGTCGTAGGGGCCCGCCATCAGCGCCATGGACAGCCAGCAGGGACCGATGCCGACGGTCGCGAGCTGGCCACCGAGCACGGCCCACACGGTGCCGCGCATCCCGATGATGGTGCCGTCCGACTTCGCCGCGACGGAGACCTCGATGCGCTGCTCACGGGAGTGGGCGTTGGCGACGAAGCTCTCCAGGCGGTCCTCGATGACCTTCACCGGCCGTCCGGTGCGCTTGGACAGCAGCGCGGCCAGCACCTCTTCGCCGTAGAAGTCGAACTTGTTGCCGAAGCCGCCGCCCACGTGCGGGGTACGCACCCGGATGTGGTCGACCGGCAGGCCCAGCACCTCGCCGAGCAGGTCGCGGGTCAGGTTCGGGGACTGCGTGGACATCCAGCCCTCGAGCTGGTCGGTGAACGGGTCCCACGACATGACGGCCCCGCGCGTCTCCAGCGGGGTACCCATCTGCCTGCCGTAGGTCAGAGTCTCGGTGACGACGACGTCCGCCTCGGCGAACGCCGCCGCGGCGTCCCCCTTCGGGATCGTCTGACGACAGCTGACGTTGTCCGGCCAGTTGTCGTAGAGCAGCGGAGCGCCCTCGGCGAGCGCGTCGTCCAGGGTGACGACCGGCTCCAGGACCTCGTACTCCACGTCGATCAGCCCGAGGGCGTCCTCGGCGACGTAGCGGTCGACCGCGGCCACCACCGCCACCGCCTGGCCCACGTAGCGGACCTTGTCGACGGCGAGTGCGTACTGGTCGGTCATGCGCTGGTCGGGGATCATCCGCCAGACCACCGGCTGCGGGGTCGCGCAGGCGGCGCGCACGTCCTCACCGGTGAGCACCGCGAAGACCCCCGGCAGCTCCAGCGCCGCGCGGACGTCGATGCCGAGGATCCGGGCGTGCGGGTGCGGGCTGCGCAGGACCGCCGCCTCCAGCATGCCGGGCAGCACCACGTCGTCGACGAACTGGGCCCGGCCGGTCAGCAGGCGCGGATCCTCCTTGCGGCGCACCCGGGCGCCGATCAATCCTGGGGGTACCTGGTGCTGAGTCACGATCCGCCCTTCAGTGGTGGGGGGCGATCCGGGTCGGCGAGCGCTCGCCCGCCGAGCCCGGACGCCGCAGATGGCGCGATGCGAGTCAGCGTCGAGGCTGATCAACGCGGTGTCCATTGACGGAACGGCACAAGCCGGCGGCCGGAGTTCGTCGCACCGCCAATTGCCCCCGGGGTTCCCCCGAGCAGAGACTCGTCCCGATCGACGACCCGCGATGCCCCGTCCCCGAGCGTCATCGCCTTCCGGAGGAATCCCCATGAGCGTGACCGCCCCCGTCGGCGTCTTCGTCGCCACGTCGACGCCCCCCGAGCGCATCCCGGTCCTCGCCGCCGCCGCCGAACGGCTCGGATACGGCGAGGTCTGGGTCGCGGAGGACTACTTCTGCTACGGCGGGTTCACCGGTGCCGCCCTCGCCCTCGGCGCGACGGAACGGGTGCAGGTCGGCCTCGGCATCGTCGCCTCGGTCGCAAGGCACCCGGCGGTGACCGCGATGGAGATCGCGACCCTGGCCCGCGCCCATCCCGGCCGGTTCCTGCCCGGCATCGGCCACGGCGTCCCCTTCTGGACCGACCAGATGGGGTTGACCGCCGAGTCGCCCCTCTCCGCGCTCACCGAATGTGTGACCGGTGTTCAGCGTCTGCTCGCCGGTGAGACGCTCGACGAGCAGGGCAAGCAGTTCAGCTTCCACTCGGTCACGGCGACCCATCCGGTCGAGGACCCGGTCCCGATCCTGACCGGGGTCCTGGGCCCGAAGTCCCTGCAGCTGTCCGGGCGGATCGCCGACGGCACGGTGATGAGCGTGCTGGCGGGGACCACCTATCTCGAGAAGGCCCTCGGACACATCCGGTCCGGCATGGCCGAGTCCGGGCGGACCGAGCACCTCGTGCCGACCTTCGCCCTGTTCAGCATCGCGAAGGACGGCGCCCAGGCCCGCAAGGCCGTGCGGCCCGCTCTGGCCGGGTACCTCGCCGCCGTCGGTCCGCACAATCCGCTGACCGGTGCTTGCGGGTACAACGACCAGCTCGCCGAGCTGCTCCGGGAACCGGACACGCTCGCCGACAACCTGCCCGACGAGTGGATCGACACCCTCGCCGTCGCGGGTGACCCCGACGAGGTCACCGCCCGCGTCGCGGCCCTGCGCGCCGCGGGGGCCACCAGCGTCGTGCTCTCCCCCGTCAACGCCGACACCGCACTCGACGAACTCGAGCTCGCGGCGTCGACCGTGCTGCCCCGGCTCTCCTGAGGCCGTGGATGAACCTCACCTTCGGTTACAAGGCCTCCGCCGAGCAGTTCGGCCCCCGGGACCTCGTCGAGTACGCGGTGCGCGCCGAGCAGGTCGGGCTGGACAGCGTCTGGGTGTCCGACCACTTCCTGCCGTGGCGGCACCGAGGCGGGCACGCCCCGTCCGCGCTCACCTGGATGGCCGCGGTCGGCGAACGGACCCGGCGCGTGCGCATCGGCACCTCGGTGACCACGCCGACCTTCCGCTACAACCCCGCGGTGATGGCGCAGACCTTCGCCACCATGGCGCTGCTCTACGACAACCGCGTCATTCTCGGCGTGGGTACCGGCGAGGCCCTCAACGAGGTCGCCGTGTCCGGCCGGGAGTGGCCGGAGTTCAAGGAGCGCTTCGCCCGCCTGCGCGAGTCGATCACCCTGATGCGGCTGCTGTGGGCCGAGTCCCACGTCGACTTCGCAGGCGACTACTACACGCTGGTCAACGCCTCGATCTACGACCGGCCCGACGAGCCGGTGCCCGTCTACGTCGCGGCAGGCGGCCCGATGGTGGCCCGGTACGCGGGCCGGCTCGGCGACGGGATGATCTGCACGTCCGGCAAGGGCATGGGGCTCTACACGGACACGCTCATGCCCGCGGTCACCGAGGGCGCGCAGAAGGCGGGCCGCGACCCGGACGCCGTCGCGCGCACCATCGAGGTCAAGCTCTCCTACGACCGCGACCCGGCAGCCGCGCTGGAGAACACCCGGTTCTGGGCACCGCTGTCGCTGAGCGCCGAGCAGAAGCACACCGTCGACTCCGCCGAGGAGATGGAACGCCTCGCCGACGAGCTGCCCATCGAGGAGATCGCCCGGCGGTGGATCGTGGCCAGCGACCCCGCCGAGGCCATGGCCCAGATCAAGCCCTACCTCGACGCCGGGCTGGACCACCTGGTGTTCCACGGCCCCGGCCACGACCAGGAACGCTTCCTGACCCAGCTGTCCGAGGACGTCCTTCCCGCCCTGCGCGCCCACGCCGCGCAGTCCTGACCCCGACCCCGACCCCGACCCCGACCCCGACCCCGAGGAGACGCGATGAGCGGCACCGTCAACAACCCCGACGACATCAAGGAGATCCTGGCCGTCCACCACTCCTGGCTGGACTCCAACAACGATCTCGTCGAGTCCAAGATGTACCCGAACTTCGCAAACCCCGGGTACCTGCAGTTCAACCTGAACGGCCACCAGTACGACAGCGTCGACGAGAAGGTGAAACTCTGGGAGGGCCTGCACCAGATCGGCTTCAACCTGTCCGACATGAAGATCGTCGAGGAGCCCAAGGTCCACGCCGAGGGCGACCTGGCCTACCTGACCACCTACTGGAGCGCCCAGGTCTCCGGCGACAAGGGCACCGGCGTGCTCGAGCCCGACCCCGAGCCGTTGGTCTTCCGCGTCACTGAGGTGTACCGCCGCGACGACGGCAAGGGCAACCCGGTCTGGAAGATCTGGCACTTCCACGCCTCCCCCATCGCCTCCCCCGACACCCCCAGGTTCCCCCAGGACGCCTGAGCGCCCCGCCCCACCACCGAGCACGACGCCAGTCGGGAGAACCACCGCGATGTCGCACGCCCCACGCCACTCGACGCCGGGAAAGGCCGGCGAGCTGTCCTACCTGGCCTGGCCCGGGCCCGCGGACACCACGCCGATCCTCTACCTGCACCCGGTGAACACCGCCGCCGCGGTGTGGTCCGCCGTCGCCGCCGCGCTCGGCGGCACGAGGCCGGGCGTCGCGGTGGACTACCGGGCGCACGGACGGTCCGAGGCGGGCGGCCCGTACCTGCCCGCCGACTACGCCGCCGACGCGCTGGCGGTGCTCGACGCCGCCGGGTTCGACCGCGCCCACCTGGTGTGCGGCTCGATCGGCGGCGCGGTGGCGACGGAGTTCGCGGTGGCCGCCCCGGACCGGGTGGCCGGTGTCGTCGCGTTCGGCGCGACCCTGCGCGTCGGCTGGGACGACGCCACCCTCGACGACACCGAGCGCGATCTGCGCGCGCTCGGTGTCCGGGAGTGGTTCGTCCGCCACGGCGCCGGGATCCTGGGGCCGGCGTCGCGGCCCGAGGCCGCCGCCGAGCTCGTGGAGCTGGCGTCCGGTGGGCGCGACGGTGACCGGGACGTCGACACGGTCGTGGACGTGCTGCGCACGACCTTCGGGCTCGCGGACGCCCGTCCGGCCGGGGCCGCTCTCGCGGCCCGCTCCACCCGCCCACCCGCCCGGGTGTTCGTCGGCACCCACGACCCGACCTGCCCGCCCGCGATGGCCCACGCCTTGGCCGAGGTCCTCGGGGGCGACGTGCACACGATGGACGGCATCGGCCATCTCCCGATGCTCGAGGCACCCGCGGCCACGGCGGAGGCGATCCGGCGGTTCCACGACGAGGTCGAGGGGAGCCGAGGGTGACGTACTCCATCGTCGCCCGCGACGAGGCGACCGGACAGCTCGGCGTCGCCTGCGAATCGCACTTCTTCGCGCCCGGCGCCGGGGTCACCTGGGCCCGACCGGGTGTCGGCGCCATCGCCACCCAGGCGTTCATCGACGGCCGGTACGGCGGCGACGGCATGGACATGCTCGCCGCCGGCGCGACGGCCGCCGAGGTCCTGGACCGTCTGCGGGTCGACGACCCGCACCCCGAGGTGCGCCAGGTGGGGATGGTCGGTCGCAGCGGCGACGCCGCGACGTGGACCGGGGGCGCGTGCATCGCCCGGGCCGGCAGCCTCGTGGACGGCCCCGTCGCGGTCCAGGGCAACATGCTGACCGACGACACCGTCCTCCCGGCCATGATCGAGGCGTACCGCCGCAGCGACGGCGACCTCGCCGAACGCCTGATGGCCGCCATGGAGGCCGCCGAGGCCGCGGGTGGGGACATCCGCGGCAGCCAGGGCGCCGCGCTGCTGGTCGTCGACGGCCCCCGCGTCGCCGATCCCTGGAACCACAAGCCCGTCGACCTCCGGGTCGAGGACCATCCCGACCCCATCGCCGAGCTGCGCAGGTTCCTCGGCTACCGCCGCGCCTTCGACGCCGTCTCCGGGACGATGTTCACCCCCGGCCTGATGGTCGGGGCGTACGCCGAACCCCACCCCGGCGACCGGGACCGCGCCCTCGCCGCGCTGGAGGACGCCGCCCAGGTCATGGAGGGCAACCCGGAAGCCCGATTCTGGCGCGGTGTCCTGCTCGCCCGCTCCGGGGACCTGACCGCGGCGCGCGACCAGCTCGCCGACGCGGTGCGGAGCAACCCGAGGCTCCGCGAGTTCCTGGACCGGCTCGCGGACGCCGGGTTCCTGGACCGGCACGACCTGGAGAAGCTGCGATGACCCCCACCTCCCTCGTCCGTGACATCCGCTCGGCCGTCGACGTCGACGCGGTCGTCACCCTGACCCGCGACCTCGTGCGGATCCGCTCGGAGAACCCGCCCGGTCGCGAGACGGAGGTCGTGGCGTACCTGCAGGGCCTGTTCGGCGAGATGGGGCTCGGCACCGGCCGCGTCGTCGAGCCGGCACCGGGTCGGCAGAGCCTCCTGGTCGGCACCGAGCAGGCGACCCCGAGTGGCAAGCCGGTGCTGCTGGTCAACGGGCACCTCGACACCGTCCCGGTCCGGCCCGACGCCTGGCACCACGACCCGTTCGGCGGCGAGGTCCACGACGGACGCCTCTACGGACGCGGCTCCGCCGACATGAAGGGTGGGGTCGCCGCCGCGATCACCGCCCTGCAGGTGTGTCGGACGCTGCGGCTCGACCTGCCCTGCGAGGTCGCCTTCCATCTCGTGGCGGACGAGGAGCTCGGCGGCAGGCAGGGCACGGCGGCCCTGCTGCGGGCGGGCCTGATCAGGGCGGACGCCTGCCTCGACCCCGAACCCACCGGGCTCGACCTCTGCCTGGCCGAACGCGGCCTGATGTTCGCGCGCGTCACCACCCGGGGGATCCCCGCCCACGGCAGCGAGCCCTCGAAGGGGCGCAGCGCCATCATCACCGCCGCGGCGATCGCGCAGGTCCTGCACGACAACGAGTTCCCCCAGACACCCCACCCGCTGCTGGGCACGACCACCTGCAACGTCGGGGTCATCCGCGGCGGCAGCGGCCCCAACGTCGTCCCCGAGGAGTGCGAGCTCCAGATCGACCGCCGGGTCCTGCCCGGCGACACCGAGCGCAGCGTCGTCCAGGGCATCGTCGACCGGATCGCCTCGCTCGACCTCTCGCCCGGCGAGGACTACGACCTGGAGGTCGACACCTTCTGCGAGCCGTCCGAGATCGACGCGGGCCATCCGTTCGTCGACACCGTCGCCGCCTCCTTCCAGGCGATGACGGGCCGGCGGCCGGGGACCACCGGGCTGCCCTTCACCACCGACGCGCGCTTCATGCGCAACCAGCTCGGCATCCCCGCGGTGGTGTTCGGCCCCGGCGAACTGCACGTGGCGCACACCGTCGACGAGTACGTCGACGTGGACTCGCTCGTCACCGCCGTCGCGGTCTACGCTCATCTCTTCGCCGGGTTTACCGGGACGCAACGTCTCGGGGACGAGCGGGAGCGGTCTTCCCTGGACAATGGTGTCGATGGGGCGCGCAGCATGATCTGAGCCCCGGAGGGAGAAGCGTATGACAGCGCCCTCGCGAGGTACCGTGCTCACGCTCGACACGTTGCTCGGCCTCGTCGGCGGTGACTTCGTCGATGTCGTCCACGCACCCGCAGGGCTGGACATCCCCGTGGTGGCGGTCCTCATCCACGACACGTCCACCACGGCACAGGCGAACGCGGGCGACCTGATCCTCGCGATCGGGGTCGCCGTGGACGATCCGGACGTCGAGCCGCTGATGAAACTCCTCGGCCGGGACGTCACCCTGGCCTTCAAGGTGCGAGACGACGCCGAGCGCGACCGGCTGCGCGAGTCCGCCATCGCGTGCGACGCCACCGTGCTCGCGATCTCGCCCGACCTGTCCTGGGACCAGCTCCACGTCCTCGCGCGCAGGTCGATCTCCTCGACGACCGCCGGCGTCGCAGACGAGCGCGGCGTCCCGTTCGGGGACCTGTTCGCACTGGCCAATGCGGCGGCCGCCTCCCTGGAGGGGCCGGTGATCATCGATGACGAGCGCATGGAGGTCATCGCCTTCTCCAGCCTCGGCGACCCGATCGACGAGATCCGCCAACAGTCCATCCTGCAGCGCCGCCCCCCGAAGGACTTCATCGCCTGGTGCGAGACCACCGGGGTACTCCCCCGGGTGCGGCAGAGCCTGCGGCCGGTGAAGGTCGTCCCACCGGACGGCGCCACCCGCCTGGTCACCGCGATCCGCGGCGGCACCGACATCCTCGGCTACATCTGGGTGGCCGAGACCACCCGCGAGCTGGACCAGCAGTCCGAGGACCTGCTCGCGGAGATCGCCCGCGTCGCCGCGCTGCAGCTCCTGCGCTCGCGGATCAGCGAGGACCTCGACCGGCGGCTGCGCAGCGATCTCCTGCGCGGCGCGCTCTCCGGGCGCGGCGACCCCGGCACGGTCGCCTCGCGGCTCGGCATCGACGGTCGTCCCTTCCGTCTGGTCTCGTTCGCGCACGAGGTGCCCGACGCTCGGCGGGGCGAGGGCCACGTCGCGCTCCGCCCGCTGGAGGATCTCGTCGCGCTCCGGGTCGAGGCCTCACACCGGCGCGGCGCGGTGACCTCCTGCAACGACCGCATCTACGCGCTGTTCCCCGCGCTCGACGACCGTCCGCCGGGGGAGGTCGCCGCCCTCTCCCGCGAGATCATCGGCCAGGCCGACCGGCAGCTCCACATCGGCCTGCGCGCCGCCGTGAGCAGTGAGGTCTCAGACGTCGCCCTGGTCAGCAGCGCCCGCCGGGACATCGACCGGCTGCTGAACCTCCCGCTGCTCGACGAGCAGCGGCGCGTCGTCTGCTTCGACGACTCCGTCGCCGACGCCATCCTGTCCGAGCTCACCGAGCTCGTGGTCGACCGGCCGCGCCTGCTGCAGGGCGGTGTGGCGGGCATGGTCGTCAGTGACCGGGACCGCGGCACCGAGTACCTGCCCAGCCTGCGCGCGTTCTTCGGTGCGGGTGGGGACCTGACCGCCGCGTCCCGCACGCTGTACGTCCACCGCAACACGCTCAAGTACCGGCTCACCCGGATCCGGGACGCCTTCGGCGTCGACGTCGAGGTGCCCGCCCAGCGCCTGGTCGCCGAACTGCAGGTCGCCGTGTTCACCGCACACCCGGAGCTCCAGGCGGGGCTGGAGGCGACGGACCTCGGCACGGACTGACTCGACGCACACTGGGCCGCGACCACTCTCCGGCTGACGGTGCCACACCCGATGATCCCGCAGCCGCAGTAGGCGTGGGAACACGCCACCTGTGCGATAGTGCCGAATAGACCTACCTCCCAGTCCTGAGGTTCCCCCGCCGGCTCGGAGTGCTGGTTAGCTGACCGGGGCCGGGTCGGCCCCGTCGGCGGGTGATGCGGGTTGATCGTCCAGGACGCCTTGCTGGGCGTGCCAGGTGGCCTCGTACTCATCAGGTGAGAGCCAGCCCAGGCGGGCCTGGATACGTTCGGTGTTGTACCAACCGTCGATGTAGGCGAACAGCTCATTCTCCGCTTCCTCACGGGTTCGCCATGATCTCCGGTAGACGAGCTCGGTCTTGAGTGTGGAGAAGAAGTTCTCCATGAGCGCGTTATCGTAGGAATCGCCGACCGAGCCCATGGATACGAGGATCCCGTGGTCTTCCAAGCGCTGCCCGAATCGCAGAGATGTGTAGTTCGAGCCGCGATCCGAGTGATGGACTATCTGTCCGCTTGCGACGTTGCGGGTCCAGACCGCGTACTCGAGCGCGCCGAGGATGAGGTCGGTGTCGCAGCGGTCCGAGCAGCGCCACCCGACGATGCGGTTGGAGAAGGCGTCGCCGACCGCGGCCAGCCAGAAGCCGCTCGCGCGTGATGTCGTGCGCAAGATCGCCGTCGCAGACCAGCCGGGCAGGCAATGGCGGCGACCCCGTTCTCGGGTCGCGTCTCCGCCGACTCGCTGCCTTCGTTCTGTCCTGCACCTCCGAATCGCTCGGCGAGCCGGAACCGGTATCGGAGTGAGCGCCACCAAGATGGGTGACGTGCTCCTGGCCTACCTGGACACTCGTATACGACCAGCCACTAGTTCATCGGTGCGTTGGTCGTGCCCGAGACTGCCGCCAGACCGCTCGCGGCAGCTCTCGACAACGTCATGCTCAGGGCCGCGAGCTCGTTCGACGTCTTGGACCCGACCACCGAGCTTCACGCCCACGAACTCGTCAACGCGAAGGGTGCATGGAAGCCGATGAAGGCCATGCTCCGTGCGCGAATCGGCATCTTCGAAGCAGTGCTCGGCGCCATCGCCGAACATGACGCCAAGTTCATCGCCGAAGGGATCGACCGGACCAAGCTGGCCGAGCGTTACGCCACGCCCGATGATCCCCACCCTCTGGCCTTGATGTATGTGATGGAGCGCGTAAACGAGTACACCGCGCAAATCACCAGGACGTCGGGCATCGACACCTACGCACTCGTCGTCGCGGACGAAGTCGACCAGCACGATGAGCACCGCCGGAGCCTGTGGGTCGGTCAGCGGCAGGGTACGTGGGGGTACAAGGCCCAGGTTCTCGACCGAATCGTCGACACGATCCACTTCGTGCCGTCCCACAGCACCCGCCTGATCCAGGCCTCCGACGTCGCCACGTACCTCTACCGACGACGGGCCGTGCACTCCGAGACGGATGCACGTAGTGAGGCGGCCTGGGCGCGCTTGTATGAGCTACTGCGACCGCAGATCGTGCGCGCTCGGATCTGGCCCTAGATGCACGACGGCCCCGCTACCAGAGCGGGGCCCAAGGGCGGACAGGATTCCCTGGCGAGCAGGTCCTCCCATACGTCCCAAGGTACTCCGATCAGTCGGACGTGTCACCCCTGACACCCCCGGCGCCGGGCCACCGGCCACACAACTGGGAGGCCGCCCGTCGATTGCGGTCCAGCGGCCAAGCACATGCCAGCGATCTTCGTATCCGCCATCTTCGCAGGTCAGCACCCATGGCTCGCTCATCACGAAGAGAGTTTCCGTGCACATTGATCTTGAGAACGGCTGCACTCGCCACCAGTCAACGCCCTGACCTGGAGAAACAGCACACGCTGTGGGGCAGGTGGGGCTCGAACCCACGACCTGACGGGTCCTCCGTGACACCGCCAGCCATGTTCGCCGAGAGTCTTCCCTGCTGGTCAGAGCTGCTTTTGCTAATCAGCCATGGTCAGCCTCCGACCCCGTGATCAGCCGTAAGCGTGCCTCAAACCGTGCCCCAGTCTGTTGGGGAAGTGTCGGTGCGCCCGGGGCCACTCGTCCGGCCGCGGGAACGGCAGGAGTCCGTCGACCACCATCGCCCCACGCTAGGGGCACCCCCGCGCTCGCGGGGACGACCACCACCAGCCGACGAGGCTGCCCGCGGCTCTGAGACCACCCCCGCGCTCGCGGGGACGACCACCTAAGCACGGCTGCTCGACCCCGACAATCGGGACCACCTCCGCGCTCGCGGGGACGACTGGCGGGCGCCGGTGCCGTACTGGCTCGTGTCGGGACCACCCCCGCGCTCGCGGGGATGACGAGGACCCCGTGGTGACCCGCCGAACGATGGAGGGACCACCCCGCGCTCGCGGGGACGACAGTTGGCGGTCTTGTCCCGCGAGTCGCCGACGGGGACCACCCCCGCGCTCGCGGGGATGACAGGGTGCCCGCATCGGAGCCCTGGATGCCCCGGGGACCACCCCCGCGCTCGCGGGGACGACTACGTGCCCGCCGGGTCCGGCATCGTGTACCCGGGACCACCCCGCGCTCGCGGGGACGATACCGCGCTTGTGCTCACCCTGGCCGCGCTGGCGGGACCACCCCCGCGCTCGCGGGGACGACTCGCGCTCGCCGGTGCCGTTGTTGAGGGTCCAGGGACTACCCCCGCGCTCGCGGGGACGACGGACAGCAACGCGCTGGACATGCGCCAGGCCCAGGGACCACCCCCACGCTCGCGGGGACAACCGGGCGGCCCGGAACCAGTCGACCTCGAACCCGGGACCGCTCCCGCGCTCGCGGGGACGACCGGGTGACCGGGCTGCCCCGCTCGATGAGCCTGGGACCACCCCCGCGCTCGCGGGGACGACGAGGCCGCGGCCCGCGCCGACGCCGAGGTCCGGGGAGCACCCCCGCGCTCGCGGGGACGACAACCGCTCGCTGACCTGCAGATTCTGCTCACCGGGACCACCCCCGCGCTCGCGGGGATGACAGCAGCTCGCGGGCGGTGCCCTGGATGCAGTAGGGACCACCCCCACGCTCGCGGGACGACGAGGCGGTCTCCCCCGGCGGCGCCCTCGGCCCGGGGCCACCCCCGCGCTCGCGGGGACGACCGGGCGGACTCGCCGTGCTCGACGTGCCGAATGGGACCACCCCCGCGCTCGCGGGGACGCCCCACACCTCGCCACACGAGGTGCACACCCCGCGGGACCACCCCCGCGCTCGCGGGGACGACACCGGGGCCTGCCCGCGCGCGGCGAGCTGCTCGGGACCACCCCCGCGCTCGCGGGGACGACGGGGCCGCCTTCTGCTGGGCGACCAGCTCCTTGGGACCACCCCCGCGCTCGCGGGGACGACGCTGGCACCACTTCGGGAGCCCTCCCGCACCTCGGGACCACCCCCGCGCTCGCGGGGACGACGCGATGCCGTTCCACAGCCGGACGATGCCCTCGGGACCACCCCCGCGCTCGCGGGGACGACCGGTGCGAGGAGCGAGATGGGCAGGACGCCGGGGGACCACCCCCGCGCTCGCGGGGACGACCCGATGGGTGATGTCGCCGCGCTCGTCCGGCGCGGGACCACCCCCGCGCTCGCGGGGACGACCCGGTCGACGCGTTCACGAGCGCGGCCGTGCCGGGACCACCCCCGCGCTCGCGGGGACGACGAGCTCGACAGCGACAAACGCCGTGTCCTCGGGGGACCACCCCCGCGCTCGCGGGGACGACATGGCCCGCGGCGTCGAGCAGTCCCGCGACGAGGGACCACCCCCGCGCTCGCGGGGACGACAACGACGGGCTGTCACAGCTGGAGGTCAACCAGGGACCACCCCCGCGCTCGCGGGGACGACGTCTCCACCGCGTTGATCGCGCCGTTGACGCTGGGACCACCCCCGCGCTCGCGGGGACGACGCCGGCGCCTCACCGGTGTGCAGCGCCGTCCAGGGACCACCCCCGCGCTCGCGGGGACGACCACGGCGCGGTCACCCCCGACGTGGAGCACGTGGGACCACCCCCGCGCTCGCGGGGACGACTTCGGGGTCCTGCCGGAGACGTCATTGTCGGGGGGACCACCCCCGCGCTCGCGGGGACGACATCATCCTGCCGTCTAGGCCGACCGCCCGATCGGGACCACCCCCGCGCTCGCGGGGACGACTTTCGCGTTCCCGGCTGCCCATTCGGCGATGCGGGACCACCCCCGCGCTCGCGGGGACGACGGGCT
>NZ_FNBE01000020.1:35511-36269 GCF_900102195.1 Pseudonocardia oroxyli | reverse complement strand
GGGACCACCCCCGCGCTCGCGGGGACGACCACGGTGCCCCACATCAGGAGCACGGAGAACTGGGACCACCCCCGCGCTCGCGGGGACGACACGTCCAGCTCGACGTCGACGTCCTCGCCCGCGGGACCACCCCCGCGCTCGCGGGGACGACTAGATGACGGCGTTCCAGCCGGTGTCCATCGGGGGATCACCCCCGCGCTCGCGGGGACGACCTCCTCATGGAGTCACCCCGGGCGTCTGCGCCGGGACCACCCCCGCGCTCGCGGGGACGACGTGGTGAGGAACTCCCGCAGGTCCACGGTGCTGGGACCACCCCCGCGCTCGCGGGGACGACTCGCCCAGTACGACGGCACGGATCTTCTTCGAGGGACCACCCCCGCGCTCGCGGGGACGACTTGCCCCCGGCGACTCTCCGGGGTCGATCCTGGGGACCACCCCCGCGCTCGCGGGGACGACCAGCGTCTCCCCAGACCGCTAGCCACTCGTCAGGGACCACCCCCGCGCTCGCGGGGACGACTTGTCCCGGAAAATCTTCGACGATCACGCGGAGGGACCACCCCCGCGCTCGCGGGGACGACCCCCTCGGAGGACGTCGAGTCGACGCCTTCGCCGGACCACCCCCGCGCTCGCGGGGACGACGCTCCGGGGGCGGGTCCCCCAACTCGAAGAGGACCACCCCCGCGCTCGCGGGGACGACTACCGCGTCGCGGACGGACGGGTCCGCGCCCCGGGACCACCCCCGCGCTCGCGGGGACGAC
>NZ_FNBE01000020.1:33410-34611 GCF_900102195.1 Pseudonocardia oroxyli | reverse complement strand
GGGACCACCCCCGCGCTCGCGGGGACGACCCACCGGTACTGCGGTAGGCGCGGTTCCCACAGGGACCACCCCCGCGCTCGCGGGGACGACGCGAACGGGCTCGACCTGGCAGGAGACACCCGGGGACCACCCCCGCGCTCGCGGGGACGACCGGGGTGACGATGCGGACGAGGTCGGAGTTCAGGGACCACCCCCGCGCTCGCGGGGACGACGTGATCGAGCCGGAGAGCACGTTGGCCGCGGTGGGACCACCCCCGCGCTCGCGGGGACGACTGGGCCTCCACGGGGTCCGGGGATCCGCTGGTGGGACCACCCCCGCGCTCGCGGGGACGACCCCCAACGGGTCGGGTCCGGCGGGCCGCTGTAGGGACCACCCCCGCGCTCGCGGGGACGACTGGCCTCCCCCGGACGGGACGACGGTGCCCGGGGGACCACCCCCGCGCTCGCGGGGACGACACCCCGCGGGGGATCGTCAGCGTGCCCGTGATGGGACCACCCCCGCGCTCGCGGGGACGACATGCCTGAGATCGACCGCACGAGCTGGGATCCGGGACCACCCCCGCGCTCGCGGGGACGACCGCGAGGCGTTCATCAAGGCCGCTGAGGGGGCGGGACCACCCCCGCGCTCGCGGGGACGACACGAGCGGGGCCGGGGGCGCCGGGGCCAGGACGGGACCACCCCCGCGCTCGCGGGGACGACGCCGGGTTGTTGACCGTGCTCGTGTTCCCGGAGGGACCACCCCCGCGCTCGCGGGGACGACGCGGAATGGGGGTGGTCGATTTCACGGGAGGAGGGACCACCCCCGCGCTCGCGGGGACGACACGGGTACACCTTCCGCGATCCCCCGCCGGACGGGACCACCCCCGCGCTCGCGGGGACGACACGTCGCCACGACCGGTGCTGCGGTAGGCAAGGGGACCACCCCCGCGCTCGCGGGGACGACCAACGGGCCACTCACTGACTACCTGCGCTACCAGGGACCACCCCCGCGCTCGCGGGGACGACACGTAGCCCCGCTCGAGCCGAGCTGGCGGGGCGGGACCACCCCCGCGCTCGCGGGGACGACTCGGTCCCGGTGGCGTGGAAGTCGGACAACCAGGGACCACCCCCGCGCTCGCGGGGACGACACCGGGCGAGCGAGGTCTGTCGATGAACAGCAGGGACCACCCCCGCGCTCGCGGGGACGACGCCCCGCACAGG
>NZ_FNBE01000020.1:0-33190 GCF_900102195.1 Pseudonocardia oroxyli | reverse complement strand
CGGGGGACCACCCCCGCGCTCGCGGGGACGACAGCGCCTGGTCGTACTTCGTGACCGCGCGGGTGGGACCACCCCCGCGCTCGCGGGGACGACACGCCGGGGAGGTCAGGTTCGCAGGCTCGGGAGGGACCACCCCCGCGCTCGCGGGGACGACATCGACGTCGTGATCGACGTCAACGTCCGGTCGGGACCACCCCCGCGCTCGCGGGGACGACTTCCACGTGGAGCCGCCCTTGTACTGGAGGACGGGACCACCCCCGCGCTCGCGGGGACGACCGCGGTTCTGGCGGTCGAAGGCGCTCATGGGGGGGACCACCCCCGCGCTCGCGGGGACGACTCCCACAGGAAGATTCCGCCGGTACCGGTCTGGGGACCACCCCCGCGCTCGCGGGGACGACGCGGGAACCGGCAGCCCCGCTACCGGGGGCACGGGACCACCCCCGCGCTCGCGGGGACGACCGCGGCTCCCTCATCGCCTACGGGCAGATGGAGGGACCACCCCCGCGCTCGCGGGGACGACCAGCTCTCCCTGCTGCGGGTCACGTTCGGCACGGGACCACCCCCGCGCTCGCGGGGACGACTCATGCTGCCGCCGGACACGTTCCAGCGGGTCGGACCACCCCCGCGCTCGCGGGGACGACCGGGGACTCCAACTGCACGTAGGAGGGGATCAGGGACCACCCCCGCGCTCGCGGGGACGACGTGCTCGAACAGGTCGAGGTGGACAGCAACACGGGACCACCCCCGCGCTCGCGGGGACGACCACAGACCGTGACCAGCGCGACTACCTGTACGGGGGACCACCCCCGCGCTCGCGGGGACGACCAACCCGAGGCTCGTTCGCCTCCGAGCAGGCCGGGACCACCCCCGCGCTCGCGGGGACGACCAGGTGCTCACCGCCGCCGGACCCGGCGGCTCGGGACCACCCCCGCGCTCGCGGGGACGACCACCCCGCGAGAAACACCATGATGATCTTCTTGGGACCACCCCCGCGCTCGCGGGGACGACGACCCGGGCGCGGTGACCTCGTCCTGCGTGTCGGGACCACCCCCGCGCTCGCGGGGACGACGTCGGTGTCGGCCTCGACGTGGACCGCGGCTCGGGACCACCCCCGCGCTCGCGGGGACGACCACGTCGAGAAGTCCGGGGCGGTGATGCGCCGGGGACCACCCCCGCGCTCGCGGGGACGACGGGTTCGACAAGCTGCGGGTGCTGCAGTGGCGGGGACCACCCCCGCGCTCGCGGGGACGACCAGGAGAGCTTTGCCGTGCTCGTCGATCAGTTCGGACCACCCCCGCGCTCGCGGGGACGACTTGGTCCAGCCCGTCGGGGTGGTCCCGAAGGTGGGACCACCCCCGCGCTCGCGGGGACGACGACGCCACCGCCGAGGTCCTCCGCGAAGCCGGGGGACCACCCCCGCGCTCGCGGGGACGACACTTACTGACCTGCAGGGATGCCAGCCTACTGGGCGAACGAAGTTCGACTTTGCTCAGTGCTTCCTGAACCGGCGCCGGCGGCTGGCGCTGCTCCACCCCTGAGTTCTGAGCGCGTTCTCGTCCGAGGGCCCTTCGGTGTCATTGGGCCGGAGCATGAGCGTTACGCCGTCGATGTCGACCGGCGTCCACTCATGTTTGTGGACCTTGAAGTCGAGGCCTTGTTCGTTGTTCGCGGCGAACACCATGATCGCTCGACCGGACTTGACCATGTCGACGGTGCGCTCCCAGAGGAGATCTCGGACCCGAGAGGAGACCCGTCCGACGAAAACGCCTGCCGAGATCTCCAGTAGCCATCGCGTGAGATGGCCACGAAGTCCGACCGGACAGGCCGCCACGACGATGACCGTCATGTATCCTCATCCATCCACTCGGCGAGCTCGGCGTAGGAGCGGTCGGACTCCACATAGCCGTCCGGGGTCGAGTAGGAGGTGCCAGCGGCGACCCGGCGGCCGTTGTCATCCCACAGCATGACGACGTCGGCGTCGAAGGCCTCGGGCCCGTACTCGACCTCCGGATCGCCGGTGTCGAGCAGCAACGTCTTGATGTCGCGGACGCAGGTCTCGAGGAATGCGCCGCCCTTCATCCGGTCGCGTACCGCACGTCGGGTCTCGGCACCGATGTCGGCGACCTCAGCAGCGGCGGCGATGTCGAAAGCGACGGGGATGGCGACGTCGGCTTTGTAGAGGTCGGCGACATCGAACACGAACGAGAGTGCGTGTCCGTTGTGGACGAATCCGAGGCCGGGAGCGCAGCCGAGGGCGACGATTGCGGCGTGCACGACGCCGTAGAGGCTGGTGTTGGCCGCGGACAGGGCCTGGTTCACCACGCTTCCAGCGGCGAAGTCCTCCGGGTTGTAGTCCCTACGGGTCCACTCGACTCCGGTCCTTTCGGACTGCTCGCGGTAGATCCGGCGGACTCGGGCACCCTCCCGGCCGCGCAACTGCTGCATGGTCAGGCCGGAGGTGTCCTCGCCGGCGAAGCGCATCGCGTACATCGCACGGGCGACGGCGAGGCGGGAGCGCTGGTTGGAGACCTTCGAGGCCTGTGCCTCGAGCAGCCGAGACGAGCGGGCAAGGGAGCGGCCGTGCGCGTAATAGCGCACACCCTGCTCTCCCACCCAGACCGCGGTCGAGCCGCTCTCAGCGAGCAGCATCATCGCCTGCTGGCTGACAGTCGTACCGGGGCCGAGGAGCAGCGCGCCGAGGGAGGCGGCCGGGATGTGTACCGTGCCCTTCCGGTCGCGGGCGGTGATCGCGTTGGCGTCCCGGTGCACCACGCAGTGCTCGAGGTAGATGAAGCTGAGCCGGTCCTGGGAACGGACGAGCTGCCCGAGCGGGACCGGCTTGGCTCCCGGGATCGGCTTCATCTCGCGGCGGCCAAGGTCAACAGGCCACAGCCATAACCCTTCCCCGGCCCGATCCCCTGCGTCAATGCCGCCCGCAGCAAGATGGGATCGACGACGTTCAGGGTGCCTTCGAAGACGGCCGTCGACAGGGTGACCGTTCGGTTGCGACGGGCGAACCGCAGCGTCCTCCGCGACCGCAACACCAGGTCAGGTGCGCCTGCCGTCCCGTCCACTATCGCGAAGCCGCTGCGTTCCACACGCCGCAGGAACCAGTCTGTCTGTTGGGCCGCGGTGACGTGCCCTACGCGCTTGCCGCGCCCCCCGCCCGGGGCGGGCACGTTGTGCACGGGGTTGGCGCACAAACGGAACGCCCACCGCTCCCCCGCCGCCAATCGGTCGAGGAAGGGCCCGTAGTCGCGGGTCTGCCAGCCGTAGGTCGGACGCCCAATGCTCTCGACGAGGTGGCTCAGGTCCGGCTTGTCCGGGCTGACGATGTAGAGCACAGCGTCGTGTGCGCCCGGGTCCAGTCGCCACAGGACCCGACCCCCGTCGGAGCTGGACTCGGGGAAGGCGGCGAGCACGGCGGCATGAAGACGCTGCGGGGAGGCGAGCATGTCCCTTGCCGCGCGACGCTGCGGGTTGATCTCGAACCGGGTCATGTACATCAAAGGACCCCCAACGGATCGTGAAGGTCGACGACCCCCTGGCCGGTCACCGGCACGGTTGCGGTGTTCTCGATGAACTCCGGGTTGTCCCTGGTCACGGGCTCGTGGCGCTTGACCGACCGCCACGCCCATTGGCGGTGTCGCGGGTCGAAGCTCAGCGGCTCGTCCCGGACCAGCTCCGCGCCCGGTTCGCCGGCCTCGCAGTCGGCGACGAGCTCGAGGGCGACCTGCGGCCTTCGGGTCGCCTTCTGGAACCACAGCGAGGCGCGCCACGGCTCCTGCTGCAGTGCCTCCACACAGGACAGTTCTCGGAGGCCCTGGTCCAGCTGCCCGACGGGCGGGCAGGACCGTCGGCCCAGATAGAGCGGGAAGTGCGGGACTCGCAGGGATTCCTGTAACCCCTCGAGTAGCGCGGGGTCCCCCTCGACAGCGGCGAGGAACACCGCGTCCGCGAGGTAGTGGCGCGTCGAGATCGAGATCGGGGTCCGTTCCCCCGCTCGCGCTGCAGTCTGGAAGTCCCGTTCCAGACGCCCGGCCTGCTCCGTCCGCACGGCAAGCCGCAGCGCGAGAAGCTCCTCTAGCGGATCAGTGCGTCGCCTTCCCTGCGCGGCGGCGAGGAGCCCGACGATGCCGCTCTTGCTCGGCACACGGTCGGTGCCACGACGGGAGAAGCGGCTGCTGGTGCCCCAGGACTGCAGCGGCCCGCCGAGCCGGAGCAGGAGGGTCGTCATGCGAGCCGCGCCGCTACCGCGTCACCAACGGCCGTGACGGTCGACGCGATGTCCCCGCGGGTCGCGATCTCCGCCAGCGGCGCGATCCGCTCACCCGGGCCGAAGGTCCAGGCTGCGACTGGCGCGTCCGCGTAGGCCTCTTCGATCTCCCGTGCGTGCGTGGCCAGACGCGCGATCGCGGTCGCGATCCGGGCCGAGCCCTCGACGGTCTCCTCGAACGCGCCGACCAGGTTGACCGCGCGGGAGTCCCGCAGCATGACCAGGACGGCGTCGGGCAGGGTGCCGTGGGCGAAGGTGTTCTGCTTGCCGGTGGGCATCGACATCACGAATGCCCGGACGAATGCTTCAACTGCGCGCTGGGTCGCCTTGGCGTCGCCCAGGTTGTCGGCGAGCCGGTCGACGTCGACGGTGGCGTACCGGTAGAGGGTCGAGGAGTTGAACTCGACGGTGCCGATCATCCCGGCGCCGGCGTCCTCTTCGTCGTCGGCGTTCTTGTGGTCGTCGACGGCGGTGAAATAGTCGAACTCGTTCTGCACGCCGTGCACCGAGATCGCGTGGGCGACCTGGGCCGCGGCGTCGACGTTGAGGTCGGTCGCCTCGGCAACCATCCGTCCGAACAGCGCGACGTCCACCGAGTGCTCGGTGTCCGCTCGCTTCTTCGCTTCGGCCCGGGTGGGCTTCTCCCCGGCCCGGGTTGCCTCAACAGCGAGCTCGGCGAGACCGGTGACCTGCCGGTTGCTCAGGAAGACCAGGTAGCCCGACTCCTCGGGGGCGTCCTTCTTGGAGTTCGGCGGGGAGATCTTGATCCCGACGGCCTCGAGCACCTGCTTGGCCAGCACGGGCGCCTGCTCGACGAGGGCCGGATCCTGGCGAGTGATCTCCTCCCCCACCAGCTCGGCAAGGCGCTTGGTCCGCACACCGAGCTCGGACGCGTCGAGCAGGCGCTCGAACGCGGTGCGGGTGGCGCGCTTCCATGCCTGGCTGGACACGCGGGCGCGCACCACGCCGCCGAAGCGGGCGGTCTTGGGGCTGCCGGTGTCGTCGCGGTTGAGGTTGCTCGGCGGGACGGTCTGGAGCACGTGCAGGTCCAGGACGGTGCGGGACATGATCAGTCCTTCCGGGAAGCGTCGACGGGCTCGGCGGTGCGTCGAGTGCGGTGGAATTGCCGGCCCCAGGTGAGCTGGACCCGGCTGCGGTGACCGCGTTGCCAGTCCACGAGTTGGTCGGTGAGAACGCCGTAGTCCAGGGGCGCGCCACCGGTGCGCAGCAGTTGGACCACGCCGCGCAAGTGGTGGGTGAACTCGGTGAAGTCGTCCGCGGTGCCCAGCATCCGGAACCGTCGCATCAACGGGTCCGGTAGCGACTTCTGGTCGCCCGAGTGGAGCGAACGCAACGCCTGGCCGAGCCCGCGCCCCCGCTGGTGCATGCGTTCACCGCGGGACTGCTGATGCACCGAGAACAGGGTCAGCGCGACGTGGACGGCCCATTCCTCGTCTCCCGCCGCGTCACCGTCGACGAACCACGGGACGGTGGTGAACTCAAGCAGGTCGAGAAGCTCACCCGGCCTCTTACCGACGCCGCGGCGGAGTCGGGCCAACGCCGCGACCGCCGCAGGATCGCGGTAGGAGATGTTGAGGTAGCTGCTCTGGAGGGCCGAGACGCGCTCGTCGACGAACACTCCCGCCCTGCCCAAGCCGGTCTCGGTGGTGCTCAGAGGATCACTCCTGTCGATCATGAGCCGACGGGCTCGGTCGTGAAGGCGTAGGGCAGCGCGTCGCGCAGGGAGGTCCAGAACCGGGACTCGGCATGTGCGGCGGTGAGCAGCTGGTTGCGAACCATCCGGCCCTCCCAGGCCGCAGGCGAGATGTCGGCGAGGAGCTCCCGGGCGACGCCCACGACCACGTCACGGACCTCGCGATGCCAGGTCTCCTGAGCCTCGAGGACCTCGACGTCCGGCCGGAGCGAGAACAACCAGTCCCGGAACAGCGGGTCCAGCCAGGCGTGCACCGACTCGAGCGTGCGGCTGCGATGGCCGCCGCCCTCGCCGCCCGCTGCCGCGATCAGATCGGCGGCCAATCCGCCGACCGCCAGAGCAGCCCGCTCCGCGCTGCGGACGCACGACTCGACAGTCCCGGCAAGGTCGCCCGCACCACGCTCGGCGAGCAAAGCACGCAGCGCGATCGAGTCGTGCACGACGTCCTCGACGACGGAGTTCTGCGAGCCGTAGACCATCCCGATCGCTCGCAGCCGCACCGGAAAGTCCTTGGCTAGGACCTCTTCCGTACTCAGGAACCCGAGCCACTCGACGACGGTCGGCGACAGCGCGCTCGCCGGCTGCCCCTTCTGCGGCGCGGACATGGCTGCCAGGGCCGGGAGAAGTGACGACACACCGCGCCAGATCGACCGATCCGGATCGTGCTCGCGCGGCATGTAGACGACCGCGGTAGCGCCCGGCTTCTTCTCCTGGGCCTCACTGCGCCGCCACGCGGTGTGCGGTTCGAACCGGTTCTTGTTCTGCGGCGTGATCTTCTCTCCGTTGGCCAGGAGCACTCGGGTGACCCTGTCGCCCTCAGCCGCCAGCCGAATCCGCCGGGTCTGCCAGGTGAAGAGGTCGACCGGACCGTCGGCGACGCGCCCGCCCGGCATCTCCTCCGCCGCTCCGACCGGCGGGCGCTCCCAGACCGGCCGGTCCGTCGAGACAGCGCGCCCGGGGCCGAAGTCGGCCGCGATCAGGTTGAGTAGCAACGTCTCCCTCAGCGTTCTGCCCTCCACGAGGACACCGCCCAGGTTGCCGGACCAGCCGACGCCGATCGGATATCCCTTGCCGCCCTTGACGCGCTCATCGCCGACGGCCCCGGACTTGATCCCGGAGATGTCGAAGGCCTGACAATGCACGACCCACCGCGCCGCCTCGGCGAACGTGAGAGTCAGGTCGCCGCCGAGCCGGGTGGTGAAGAACGGCTCACCGTTGGGGACGTCGGCAACGAGCTTGCTCAGGTCTGACATGTCGCCCTTGGCCGTGCGCAGATCAGCGACCTGCATGAACGGCGCCTCGGGGTGGAAAAGGTCAAGCCGGTTGCGATGCAGTGCGAGATGTTGCTCGATCTGAGCCACCGGCAGCTTGTCTTCCTCCCACAGCTGCTCCCACTCGTCCAAGTCTCGCGGCCCGTCGATCGCGGCGTGCAGAACGGCCAGGAGCAGGCGGGTCAGCGCGAAGGCCTGCGTCGGAAGGTCCCCTGTGATCCCGACCAACTCGTGCGCATGCCCCAACGTGCGCAGCAGCCCGTACTCCACGATCGCCCCGTCGCGCTCCCGACACGGAATCCAGGGCTCATAAATGAGGTCGAAGCTGAGAGGGCCCTCGAGGCTCATCGCTGTTCCTCACGTCTGACATGTACGAAATCGCCAGGGCGAACCTGACAGCGAGCTCCGGATAAGGCAACACTCACGGTCGGTTTGGTAATTGCTATACCTCAAACAGATGAGTGGCGGCGAGTAGACCGATCGTCGACACTGTGGCCGTCCCCGCGCTGCGGGGGTGGTCCGACTCAAGGTCGGTTAGGCACTTGAGCACTAATGGTGGTCCCCGCTGTCGCGGGGAGGCTTGTTGCTTCGCGACTCGTGCGTCAGCCCTCGGCGGGGGTCGTAGGTGACGCGGAAGTCTGCTGCGCCATGGACGATCTCCGCGGTGCGGTCGGCACCGAGGGGCAGGATCAGCTGGCCATCGAGCAGTGGGTCCTTGTGGAAGCTCTCGACGTAGTGGCGCTCCAGTGCGGCGATTACCCCGTCGCCGACTGGGTTGAGCTGACTCATCCCGATGGGCAGGCGCAGTGCGCAGGCCGCGATCGCCCGGGACAGGCGACCGGACAGCGTCCCGTGCAGCGGGATCTGTAGACCAGCGTCCTTGGAGATCCAGTCCGGGGTGAGCAGCCCACCGTCCCCGTCACGCTGCACGACGAGCACCTCCACCGACTCGGCGCCGTCCCGCACCTGCCCCTGCCGCCGCGGGTCCTCCCGGTCGCCGTCGGCGTCCCCGACCCCGGCCCGAATCCAGCCGTCCAGGGTCGCGCGAGGCCCGCCGGCGTCACCAAGCAGGAACTCAGCTGCCCGCGCCCGCCGCTCGTCGCTGCGCCGCCTGTCGACCTCGGCCGCTTCGGCCAGCGCCGATTGCCAGGACTCGGGCCCGGGCTCGGCGGCCCCGTACCCGGCCTGGACCAGCGGCGCGATGTCGGTCGGGACGGTGATCAGGTCGCGGCCGTCGAGCAGGGCAGCGGTGCGCAACAAGGCATGCTCGCCGTAGACGCGGCGGCTTCCGGCGACCGCGCGCACGGGCTCGGTCCTCCAGTCCTCCACCCCGGTCACGATGCAGCGCGGCTGAGACACCGCGGCGGGTCGCGTTCGTGTGTGTCGGTGGAGCCGGCCCATTCGCTGCAGCAGCAGGTCGATTGGAGCGAGGTCGGTGACCATGAGGTCGAAGTCGACGTCCAAGCTCTGCTCGACGGTTTGCGAGGCCACGACGACGTGGAACGCCGGCCTCGCGCCGGCGGGGTCCGGGCCGAATCGCCGCACGAGGTCCGCGTCGAGCTCAGCACGGTCGCAGGCCAGGAAGCGCGAGTGGCTGACGGTGATGCTGTCTTCGCCGAAAGCGGCCACGAGTGCATCGGCCGTCGTCTGTACCCGCGCGACCGTGTTACGGATGACGACCGCGCAGCCACCGTCGACCATCCGCGCACGCAGAGTCTCGACGAGCGCGTCGAGGTCCGCGAGGTCGGGATCCTCGGTCAGCCGCTCGACGACGACGGGTCTTGGCGCCATGCTCGCGGGCACTACCCGAGGTGCGGCCGCCGTAGCCGACACGAGCGGATATCCCGTCACCGGTTCAGGCTCAGTGCCGGAGTAAGCCGCGAGCAGCTCGGCTCGGCGCGCGGTGGGCAGCGTCGCCGAGAGCAGCACCACCGGCACCCCGTACGCGCCGAGCCAGCTCAGCACGCGGTCGAGATAGGTCGACATGTAGACGTCGTAGGCGTGCACCTCGTCGATCACGACGACTTTGCCCGCCAACGCGAGGTGACGCAGCGCCAGATGCCGGCTCTTCAGGCCTGCGACCAGGACCTGGTCGACGGTTCCGATCACGAACTGCGCCAACGGCCCCTTCTTGCGCCCTCGCAACCAGTGATGTGCGAGCCCGGCCTCGTCCTCGCCACTGTCCGTGCCGACTCCCTGGATCCCCCTGCGCACGAGACCCCGGTACTCGTCGTTGAGGCTGGCCGTGCCGTGCGCGAGCAGCACGCTGGTGTCGAGGGCGATCCCCGGCAAGGTCCGCATCCAGGACAGCACTCGCCTGAACATCGCGTCCGTTGTGGCCCGGGTGGGGAGTGCGACGAAACAACCGTCGGCCCCCGATCTCGACGCGAGAACCTCCACTGCAGCGAGAGCCGCCTCGGTCTTGCCCTCGCCCATCGGTGCCTCGACGACGATCATCCCCGGCCGCTCCTGCTCCATAGCCGCCTCGACGGCTGCGATTTGCACTGGCCGCGGTGTCCGCTGGAACCGTTCGGTGAACGCTGCCACGGGCTCAGTGACCTCTGGAGGTGCCCACCG
Organism: Pseudonocardia oroxyli; assembly: GCF_900102195.1. Classification (GTDB taxonomy): domain Bacteria; phylum Actinomycetota; class Actinomycetes; order Mycobacteriales; family Pseudonocardiaceae; genus Pseudonocardia; species Pseudonocardia oroxyli. The sequence continues at coordinate 23,352 of NZ_FNBE01000020.1, read as the reverse complement.
TGTCGGCATGTCCAGCTCGGCCCAAGCTGCTTCGACTCGGCGCGCAGTCGCCACAAGGCTGGGAAGCGCTGGTGGCTCGTCCGCGGTGTGGAGCGGTTCGAGGGGAAACAGCTCACTGGACGCGATCCAGTCGGCGACTATCACGATGCCCGTCAGCAGGACCTGCACCGGCCGCCCGACGGTGACGCCGGCAAACGGGCTCAGCGTCGCCGGGCCGCCGACGAGCTCGGTCGCCCAGCGCAGTGCGGAGAGCCGCGCATCTGCCCAGGCGCCGGTTCCGGCCAGCTCCGGATGCTTGTCGACCTCCGCCAGGAGACTCGACTCGGGAGGAACCCCGTGGTGGCCGCCGACGACGCACCCCAGCTGTGCGGCAGCCGCGCGCCAGGCGAAGCCGAGCTCGTCCCGCAGGAAGGATCGGACGACCCGCTGTCCAACGACCTCGTGTCGAATCCTGGGTCGAACGGGATCCACGGCGAGCCGTGGGTTCGCGTCGAGCCCGTTTCGTCGCATCGCGTCGGCCAGGGTCGCGTTCTGCACCGCGAAAGCAGGGCTTGCTTTGCCGATGTCATGAACCGCAGCCAGCCAGGTCGTCAATGACCGTACCGCGCCAGCGTCGCCGCCGATCTCCGTCGCGATGCGCCGTATCACCTGCGGAGACACCCACTCGTCGACCAGAAGTGCCGCGATGCCCGCCGTGTCCGCGAGATGAACGTGGAGCGGCAGCCAATGAGTGACGATCCGAGGATCGGAGTCGTCACGGTTCGCCGTCTTCGCCCACACCGCTAGCCATGGGTCTGCTCCGTCCCCCACGCATCGCCCTTTCTCGCTACTGCCTGTCTGTGGTGTCTCCGAAAGTCACTCGATCATTACTCTCCGCAGATGCGGGGGTCTCGTCGCGAAAGCCGCACAAGCCGCACAAGGTGGTCAGCGCCGCACTTCTGCGGCTTGTGCGGCTTGTGCGGCTTCCGCGGCCCGGGGGTGGACCTCCCAACGCGGAGAGCTCGGCCGGCCGCCGGTCGGGGCCGAGGGAGCGGCGAGGCGGATGAAGCCGTGGGCCTCCAGCAGCTCCAAGGCCGGGCTCAGGTCGGTGACCTTGCGGAAGCGGGCGCGAGAGAGGCCGGTGAAGGCGTCGCGGCGGCTGAAGTGCTCGGCGCCGGTGCGAGCGATCCAGTCCAGGACAGCACGGGCGTCGTCGATAGTCGGGTCGGCGCCCATGCGGTCGAAGACCGCCAGGGCGTGCGCCAGGAAGTACTGACCGAGCCTCGCTGCGGCCTCGACGTGGCGGGGGTCGACGGGCTGGGGCCAGGAGGTCGGTAGCAGCTCAGCGAGGTGGAGTAAGCCCGCGATGCGAGCGGTCGCGCCGGTCAGCTTGGACGCCCAGTCCGTGACGTGGCCCAGGTCCGCATGCGCATCGAGGCGGGGCTCGAGGGCACGTTCCAGGTCAAGGACGCGCTGGTTGGCCTCCTCGCCGAGGCGCAGGCGGATTGGCTCGTGGTCCGCGGCCAGGGTGACGACCAGGCGGGTCAGGCGAGAGCTGTAGGCGCGGTCGATCGGACTCGGCACGGCTGGGGAGCCGATGCGGCGACGGCCGACCGTGTTCTCCGGCAGCGAGTACAGGATCCGGGCCAGCAGGCCGCGGCCGCGGAAGCCGGGCATGCGGGCGATGTCGGTGAGCACCTCGGGCTGCAGGGCCAAGCCGAGGGTGAGGGCGGGTGCCTCGACGTGCTCGGCGGGGCGGCCCTTGCGGTCCACCCGAAGCAGGTCGCCGGCGTGGCCCTTCAAGAAGACCTCGAGGTTGGGGACTCCGCTGGAGTAGCGGCCGGCGAGGGTGGAGAAGATTCCGCCCTCCGCTGAGAGCACCGCCAGCCTTCCGCCCTGCTCGGCGAAAAGCGACGCTGCGGCCTCGGTGGTCACGTCGTCGGCGATCAAGCGCGGTACCGGCGGCACCACCAGCTGCTCGGCCTCGACCGACGCCTCTGCCGCCGATGCCAGGGCCTCCTCGCGGTCCAACCGATCCCGGGTTGTCGTCGCCTGCTTGGTCCGTCGCTCGGCCTCGGCTACCGCGACCTTCCGCGCGAGCTCCGCCTCCGCGATGCGGGGCCGCGCTTGCTCGACGAGCTGCCGCTCGGCCTCCAGCAGTGGCGCCGTCATCGCCGCGAACACCGCGCTCTTCCGGGATCCCGGCAGCATCGCGACCACCGTGTAGAGGTTCAGCGGCTCCCGCCAGCCCGGACGGATCTCCAGGTCTGCCCGGCCGCCCGCGGCCGTCGAGAGCGCGGCCAGTGCCAGGCAGCCGGGGAGGTCGAGCGGGGTCTGGGTGAACTCCGCGACCGCCAGCACCATGTCGGCCACCCACGGCGGGAGCGCGTCCACTGGGAACGGCGGGACCAGGCGGCGCGGGGTGAGCGGGGTCGGGTCGGCGTCCCAGCCTTGCGGCTGCGCGGCGTCCTCGCCGTGCAGGACGGCGAGGCGGCGGTCGGCGTCGAGGCCGGTCAGGATGTCGCGAGCGCTTCGGCGCTGCGTCACGGTCGATCACTCCCGATCGGTGCGGTGCGGGGTTGCCGGGCGCCGGCGGACAGGCCGGAGTGGATCGTGCGGTCGGCCTCGCTCGCGGAGAGACCGATGGCCGCGGAGGCTTCGGCCAGCGCTGATCGGGCGAGCGCGTCGGGGAGGAGTCCGGCGGCGACGAGCTGGCCGAGGGCGAAGGCGGCCCTGTTGAGCGAGGCGTTGCGACTCCCCCGACTTGCGGCGAGAACACGCTCGATCTCCCCGCGCAGCGCCGCGGCGGCGTACTGCGAGCGTCGGCCGACGATGTCCAGCACCGGCGCCAGGGCAGGACGCGGGCCCGCCTGATCGTCCAAAAGCTCGGCGATCCAGGGAGGAAGCGGGGCGACGTCCTCGACGTCGTTGCTGCGGTACCGGCGTCCACGCACCACCGATCCTGCGGCGACCACATAGCCGCCGGCTGCGCGCACGTCGATGAGCCAGCCGAGCCGACCGGCGCTGTTCCTGATCCGACGACCTTCCGGGGCGCTGAAGTACCAGTGCTCGCCGCCGGACGGGGTCTGGGTGGACAGGGTCTCCCACGGGAGCGGCTCGTCGTGGTCGGCGGCGAGGGCGGCCAGGACGTCGACGCCGTCGCGAACCCCGGGCCGGTCCCACTCCGACGGTCGGACGGAGCCGTGGTCCGAGGTGTCCAGGTCGATCACGACGAGACCCGAAGGCCCGCAGGCGATCCCGACATTGAGACGAGGTTCCCGGATCCACGCCCGGCGGATCCGCACCGGATCCGTGGTCGCCCGCGCCTCCCAGTCCTTGATGGCCGGCCGCTTGTCCCCCGCCCTCAGCGGGAACACCCGCCACCCACGCGCGGCGTGCCTGAGCGCGGCTCGGAGCTGCTCAGACATCGTGCTCACCTCGAGCCGTGACGTCGTCGGCCCTGGGTGGGATCCTCGGCGTGTGCGCGTGACCGAGCGCCACCTCGACCGCATCCCGCCGGGCAACCTGCGCGTGCCCCTCGGGGAGTTCGCCGCGCTCTGGAGCGCCGCCGAGGAGCAGTCGCGAGCGCAGGGCGAACGCGGGATCACCGACTGGACCGCCGGCGGCGTCGCGCTGACCTGCCGCTGGATGGCCCGCGCAGTCACCGAGACCTCGAACGGCCACCGCCAGCCGACGCCGGCGCCGATCACGAAGGCCACGGCCCTCGCGTCCGAGGAGCTCATCGAGGCGGAGTTCCTGGCCGCGGAGACCATGGCCGCGCGCACTCCTCCCCCTCCACTCGTCGCGACGCGGCCGGGTTTCGTGGAGGCGGTCGCCGCGACGCTGCGCTGGGCGTGGCGGTCGAGCGGTCCGGTACCGGACCTGACGCCGGTCAGCTGACCTCATGCTCGTTCCCACGCGTCCTCCTCGGTGAGCTCGGCCTCGTCGGCCCGCACGTACTGCTGCTCTTCCGCCTCGCGCGCGGCGTCGTAGACCTCGCGAGCCTGGATCTCCGCGAGCGCCCGGTGGGCCCGGTCGATCGCCGCGGAGGTCTCGTCCGCGGACGGCACCCGCACGGCGTCCTCACCCCGCACGGGCTCCTCGGCCGCAGCGACCTCGCGGATGTCCAGCGGCGCCTCGCGGTCGTCGACCCCGCCGGCGTCGAGCTCGTACTCCTCGGTGATCTCCCGGTGCCGGTCGCCGTCGACCTCCGCAGCTCGGTGCGCGGCGAGCCACTCGTCTGCGGTGACCTGTGGTTCCGGTTCGACGTCGTCGGCGTGCCGAAGGGCGAGCTCGGCCTGCGCGCGGTCTCCCGCCGCTCGGGTGGCGGCGGTGTGGGCGAGCCACCGCGAACGAACGTTGTCCAGCTCCTGGAGCTGGTCCTGGCGCTCGTCGAGCGTCGCGGCCAGGGCCTCGGCCTCCGCGCTCTCCCTCAGCAGCCGCTCTGGGTCTTCGCTGCCCGAAGCCTCGGCCGCCAGCAGCACCGCCTTCTGGCGCTGGGCCTCAGCGGCCTGACGGGTGCCGGCCAGCTCGTTGGCGACGTACCGCGGTCCCCACGCGGCCTCCCGCTCGGCTGCACGGACCCGCAGTCGGAGCTGGCCGTCGGACATCTCGATCTCCTCGCGGTCGATCTCCGGCCGCCCGAGCGCTCGCCACGCCGCGCGGTACGCCGCGAACGCCTCGACCTGGCCCGGGCTCGGAGCGGGCCCGAGCGCGTCCTCACCGGTGTGCTCGCGCAGCTCCCGGTAGGCGGCCACCGGACCGGCTCGGGACACCCACGCCTCTCGCTCGATCGCCTCCGCCGGTGGCTCGCCGAACGCGTCGACCGCCCAGCGCGGCGCCTCGCGGGCGGCCTCCTCCCCCAGCTCGACGGCCCGGCCGTCCGCCGCGGCGGCCAACTGATCGAGGTAGCGCTGCCACTCCGGGTCGTCCACACGTGGGGTCCAGTCCGCCCAGGTCGTTCCCACAGGGTCGAAGCGGTAGCGGTCGGTGATGCGCGAGTAGAGGACGTTCGTGGCGTTGCGGGCGTCGTCGAGCGAGCGGCCCTCGACGGCCTCGGTCAGGACCTGGCGCGCGTCGTGGCCGGCCAGTTCCGCGCTGCGCAGGACGCGGGTCAGCGAGGCCGCGCCGTCCTCGGCCGCGATGCGCGCCCGATCCCGGATGCTGAGCACGCCCTCGGCCGCGAGGTCGTCGAGCCAGGTCGCGGTGCGTTGGGTGGCGGCGAGGTGGGCGGCGTCGGCGAGCAGCTCGGCCGCGGTACGGACCGATCCGCGCTCCTCCCCGGATTCCGTTGCCATCGCCAGCGCGGATCGAGGCGTGGTCAGCCCGTCCGGATCGAGGACGACGGCCAGCGCGGACACGGGATCGCGCCGCAGGGTCTGGTCGGGCCGCCCGTCGGCCGGGTCCGCGACAGCGAACTCCGTGGTCACGTGCGCCGTGTTCGACGCCCGCCCGCGCGACATCCCGACGTAGAGCGCCGCCGGCCCGGTCCGCTGTGTGACGACGACGTGGCTGGTGTCGACCGTCGATCCCTGCGCCGAGTGCACTGTGGACGCGTAGGCCAGGGCCAGCCGATCACCCACGTACGACGCGGGGAGCGCGATCGGCTCGCCGTCGAGGGTCTCGACGTCCAAGCCGCCGTCCTCCCGCAGCGCGGTGACCCGGTAGGTCTCCCGGTTGATCGGGCCGCGCCGGTTCCCGTGCTGCCCGGCCAGGTCCCAGCCGTTCGCCCGTGCCTCGACGAGATCCCCGACGCCGGCGTAGGTGCCCTGCAGCCCGAGCGGCACCCCGGCCTCCTGGACCCGCCCGAGCCGGACGAGCTCCGCGCGCAACGACGCCGACAGCTGGGCGGCCTGCTCGTTCGTGTCGACCAGCAGGAGCGAGCGGCGTCCGGCAAGGGTGTCGGCCAGCCACGCGCGCGACGCCGACGTTTCCGCCTGCTCGGCCGAGCCGGAGTCGAGCAGCCGGCCCTGCCGGTGGTACTCGCGCAGCACGGACTCGTCCCCTGCCCGGAGCCGAAGTGACGCGGCCCGTTCCCAGTCCTCGGTGAACCGGCGGGCGTCGCTGAGCTCGTAGCGGGCGCCGGACCCGGCGAGCAGGTCCATCCCGCCGCCGGCGCCGACCGCGGCGAGCTGCTTGTGGTCGCCGACCAGCAGGAGCTTCGCGCCGGCCGCGTCGACCCGCTGGTGGATGGCGGCGAGCGCCGGGGTGTCCGTCATCGCGGACTCGTCGACGACGACCAGGTCCCCGGCGCGCAGCCGCCACTCCGGCTCGTCGCGCTCCTGAGCGCCCAGCCACTGCGCGACATTGCGCGCCCGCAACCCCTCCCCAGCCAGGACCTCGGTCGCGACCTGCGAGGTGGCGAGCCCGAAGACCCGCCGGTCTGCTCCCGTCCACCCCCGCGCGATCGCGCCGACCACGAACGACTTCCCGGTCCCCGCGGGCCCGACCAACGTCTCGATCCGCGCCCCGGACGTCAGCACCCCGCGCACGGCCGCGGCCTGGTCGGCACCGAGCTCGATCCCCGTGGTGCGCAGGTCGTCGAGGAACCGCTGAACGGCGCCGTCGGAGAGCGCGGTCGCGTCCCGATCGGCGCTGGCCTCGAGCAGGATCCGCTCGGTACGGACCTGGTCCGGAGTCGCGTAGAGCTGCCCGCCCGGTGCTTGGTAGGCGGACTGGCCGTTCGCCAGTCGCAGCTCGGCAGGCAGGTCCGGCTCACCGGGCCGGGTGGCGTCGAGCGGGACGGCGTACTTCACCGCCTCGTCGGCGAGATCGTCGAGCAGCTGCGCCACATAGGTGCCGGCGGGTAGGGCGAGGTAGTCCGGCAGCGCGGCATTGATCGCCCGGGTCAGATCCGAGCGCGTCCACCCCGCCCGCTTCGTCTGGACGTCTGCGAGCGCGGTCTCGATCACGGCCTGCGGTGACCAGGTCTGCGCGACAGGTGCCGACGGTCGGGCCTCCAGCGCGGAGCGAGCGACACCGGCGAGCCCGTCGGCGACCTCAGTGCGCAGTCGGCTGTCGATGCGGTCGAGCAGCTGCTCGCGGGTCTCGCCGCTGTTCGACTTGGCGCGGCGGGTCGCGAAGGTCGCCTGCCGGGAGAGCCGGTCTCGCTCGAGCCCGTTCGGTGTCCGACCGAAGCGCTCCTCGAACGCGTCGATCAGCTCGGCCGCCTTTGCGCTGACGTCACGCCGTCGAGAGGAGATCAGGTCCATGGCCTCCGGCGAGACGCCCTGGATCTCGCGGGCCTTGCCGTCGGGCCGGGTGGCGAACGACGTGCCGAGCGCATGGGTCAGCCGCTCCTCCGCGGTCCGTTCGGCGATCGCCGCGGCGGCGGCCCGCCAGCGGTGCATCGCGCGGGAGTCGAGGGTGCGCCAGTCCCCCTCAGGCGTCTCGACGCGGTTGAGGACGGCGTTGTGGATGTGGAGCTGGGGATCGTGTTCGCGGGAGTCGTGCTGGAAGAACGAGGCGACGACCCAGTCGTGCGCGTCGACGTAGCGGCCCGCGGCGCCGCCGTGGTGACCAAGCCGGGTGTAGCCGGCCTTGTCCGAGAGGTAGGCCAGCCCGGCGTTGTTGCCCGCCCAGATCGCGTCCTCGACGGCCCGCCGATAGCGGCCCCAGGCCTCCGCCGTGACCTCGTCCCCCGCTGTACGAGCCTTGATCTCCTCGGAGTTGAACGCGGTGTGCAGCAGTGTCACGGACTTCTGAACGCTGAACGTGACGTCCAGGAAGGCCACATTCCGACGCGCGAGCTTGCCCGCCTCGACCCGGAGTTCAGCGCGCCGTTCAGGGCTCGCCTTCGGCTCCCGTCCAAGCGCGGCGGCGTACACCTCGTCCTCGGACCGGTACTTCCGCCCGGTGTGGCCGAGGGTGAACACCTCGTCCCAGCGGTCCTTGTCGCGGAAGCCCTCCTCCCGTGGATCGAGGAACCGCTCGTAGACGCCGGTCATGTCCTGGGCGTCGACCAGGCCGCGGAGGCCGAGCTTCTCCGCGCCGGCGCCCCACCAGCGGCCCGGCGGTTCGCCCTCGGTGACGGCGCCGGTGTAGTAGCTCTCGCGGCCCGTCGCGACCTCCTTCAGGAGGTACTCGGGGCTGTAGCCGACCGCGATGCTCAGCATCCGGCCCACCGCCGGGAACCGGCCCTGTTGATCACGATGCCTAGGTGTGAAGCATCTTTTCTGGTCTGGGTCTTGATCATGAGGTGGTCCTGGAGTCGGTGTCGTCGTGGTTCTGGGGAGTCGGGACGAGCTGGAGTGGATGTGGAGTCGTCGGCTGGTCTCGGAGGGCTTTGAGGGCCTTGGCTGCGGTGCCTCGGGAGACGTCGGCGCGGTCTTGGAGTTCGGAGACGGTCGGGAGCCGACCGTGCTCGGCCTGGTGCGCGCGGGCCTCGCTCGCGGCGCGGTCGCGCTGCGGGGACTCGGCCGGCCTGGAGGGCTCGATCTCGGCTGCCGCCGGCCGCTCGGGCTCCGGCTGTACATCCGGGCGTACATCCTGGTGTTGAACGGATGGCCGGTCTTCAGCGAGCAGGTACAGCAGGTGTGCCACGACGGCCGCCGCCATCGCGGGCCAGGCGCCGATCCCGAACCGCACGGCCGGTGACGCCTCCACCATCTCGTCGGACGCCAGGAAGATCGCCTGCGCGAGCCCGGACAGACCGGCGGCGATCACGACCACCGTCCAGGCGTAACGGGCAGCCGATCCCGACAACCGGGCCGTCGCCGCGTAGGCGACGAGGGCCAGACCGTCGGTGATCAACGGGTAGAGCCACGCGATCCCGGACGGCACCCGCGAGGCGACTGCGACCTCGTAGAGCCCGTGCGCGGTGGCGGCGGCCGCGCCCATCGCGACGGCAAGCCCAGGCAACCACACGACCATGCGGCTCATCGGGGACCTCGCAGCGCATCCCCGATCACGCCGCTGCGCACGGACGGCTCGGGCGCCCGCTCGTCGCGGCGCTCGGCCCACCACTCGGCCAGCTCGCCGAGCTGCGCCTCGCCCGGCACCTCGAGCATCCCCGCGGCCACCTCCGGCCACCCCGGACGGTTCTGGTGGTTCTCCGGCGAGCAGACCCCCGCCGTCGCCTTGATCCGCCGCACGACCCCGGGACGCCACCGGTCGTGCCACTCCCCCGCCAACGCGACCGACGCCGAAGATCCCTGGTACGCCGCAGCCCACGCGTGCATGAGCCAGAGCAGCTCCTCGACGACGTGCGGGTGCCAGCACCAGCAGTCCGGGAACGACTCGACGGCGTCCGGGTAGCGCAGGTAGATCGTCCGCAGCCAGCCCGCCAGCTCATCCAGCAGGATTCCGGTCGACGTCGCGTCGGTGGGCGCCAGGAGCCAGGAGGGAGCCGGGGTCGCTGCCCGCGAACGGAGCGCCGTGACGGTCTCGGCCAGGTCGGCGAGGATGCGGGACAGCTCGTCGACCCGGCCGGGCAGTAGGCGGAGTGGGACGAGCTCGCGGCGCAGGCCGTCGACCTCGCGTGCCAGCCCTGCGACGTCCGCGGGCTGCTCGGGCGGGATCACCGCGACCACCCCTCCGCGTCGACCTCGTGCTCGACGAACGGGACGTCCGCCGGCGCCTCGAATCCGCGCGCCCGCTCGGTCCACAGCGCGGCCTGCCGGTCGACGTGCCCGGAGTAGCCCGGGCTGTCGTCCGTCGCGGCGATGTCGTTCCAACCCTGCGCGTACCCGGCCGCCCTCAGCCGAGCCTCGGTGGCCGTCTCGCCGCGCTCGTAGTCGACCCACTCGTAGCCGCGCCGGATCTCCTCGACGTCACCGGCGTCGAGGCCCCAGCGGTGGACGGAGAAGCCGAGCTGCTCACTGGTGTCGTCGAGGTAGTCGCGGATCATCGCCGAGGCGACCTCGGGTTCCCGGCCTGTCGCCGCGGTGAGCCGCTCGACGACCTCGGCCGCGGTCAGCGGCTCCTGCCACTCGATCGTCATGGTCATGCCTCCTCTCGGACGTCGACGACCTGGCCCTCGACGACGAGCGCGTCCCCGGCCAGCCGCAGGGCGGCGGGGCGGGTGAACGTCGGTCCCGGCCAACCGGGCACCAGCCGAGCGAGCACCGTCTTCGCTCCGGGCAGCCGTCCCGCCAGCCCGACGAGTCGGGCGGCGGTGCGCGGTCGGCGCTCGCAGAACCGCGACCAGCGGAGGTCTCGTCGCCGCCACGCCATCTGGGCCCGCCCGACGACCGGTGGAATCCCGCGCCGGATGACCAGCACCTTTCCGGCCGGGAGGTTCGCGATCTGGGCGGGCGCCAGGACGGGAGTCTTACGGGTCGTGCGTGCCACGGTCCGGCCGCGCGGGTCGAGGGTGTCGGCGGGCTCGTCGCGCTCGCCGGTGAGCGTCGACCAGAACTGCAGGTCCTCGCGGTCCCTGGTGCCGCCGAACACCATGACCGCTCCGGCGTTGTTCAAGATCGTCCCGGCACCGTGCTCGCCGTAGCGAGCCAACAGCTGCGCCCTCGACTGGACGACGATCAGGATCGTCACCCCGCGCCCGCCCATGTCCGAAGTCCACGCCTCGAGGGGTACCGGGCAGATCAGCGCGGCCTCGTCGAGCGCCAGCCGCAGCCCCGGGTCAAGTCGGCCACCGGGCTTCGTCGCGGCGATCCTCCGGGCTTCACGAGCGATGTAGCCGGTCAGGGCGGTGACGAGCGGGGCGGCGTGCGATTCCTCGCCACCGAGGAGGAACACCGTGCCGCGCGTCGCCAGGAGCTCGCCGACGTCGAATGGCCGGGCGCCCTCGGGGCCGAGCCCGGCAGCCTCGCGCGCGGCCGCAGAGGTCAGCCAGCCGAGCGCAGGCATGATCGTCGAGGTGATCGACGTCCGGGTGCGGTCGTTGGTGCCGACGAACTGCTCGAACGACACCCGGAACGCCGGCTCCGACGAACGCCGCAGTAGACCCGTGACCTCCTTGTGCGCGGCCTCCGGGCTCGCGGTCCAGTCCAGGACCTCGCGCATCGAGCGGTGTCCGAGCGCTGCCGCGTGCAGCAGGGCCTCCAGCACCCGTCGTCCCTGCAGGTCCCAGTACTCGCGGTCTCCCCCGTTGCCGCGCGAGGTCACCGCGGACAGCAGGTCCGCAGCCCGCTCGGCAGCCGCTACCGAGTCCTCGCAGCCGGTCAGCGGATCGAAGGTGACCGACGAGGGCACCCCACCGAGGCCTGACGGGTTGAACGTGACGACCGGTCCCTTCCGCTCGCGGTACGGAGTGCACAGGTCGCGCAGATCCAGCCGAGTACTCGTCGCCAGGACGGCGCCCGGCGCGTCGATGATCTGACCGGCCAGCCACCCCGACTTCCCCGACCGCGGCCCGCCGACGGACACCACGACGTCCTCGACCGAAGACCACACCCACTGCGACCCCGACCGGCACAGCCGCACCGCCACCTCGGACACCGGCAGCGCCAGCAGCTCGCGCCGCGTCGCACCCTCCAGCGAGGGACGCACCGTTCCCGCCTTCCGGAGCATCGCGCCCGATCCTGCGAACCGGAACACGTCCACGGTCGAGGCCACACCGGACTTCCGCCGCGACCGTGCTCCCCACCGCGACACGATCGACGACGACCGCGACCACCGGTGCCGCACGATCAGCAGCGCCAGCAGGACGAAGACAGCCAGAAGCGGCCAGGACAGCGCCTGCACGATCGTCATCACCGGGAACGCCGCCATGGCCAGCAGCCCGACCGCGATCCCGCGTGCCCGTCGAGCCCATGCGATCACCGCGGCGCCCAGCAGCCCGAGCAGGATGAGCGGGGTCGGGCTGAGCAGAACTTCCATGCTGGCCATCAGTCGTCCCATCCCGTGTCGATCCGCCACTGCGCGAGCGCCGCGCGATGCCGCGTGCAGGTGTCGGCGTGCCCCGACTCCTGGTCGTCCGGGTGCGGGCTGTCGCGCGGGCCGTAGTCGGTGACCAGCTCGTGGCAGGACCCACAGCGCCACGACGTCGACGGGCTGCGGAACGCCCTCCAGTGGGCGTTCGGGCGGCGGCCCTCCACGAGGTCCGCGAAGGCCGCCTCGGCTCGAGGCTCGTCCGCTTCGCTGTCGGAGAGGCCGAGAGCCTGACCGATCTCATCCCACGACCGTCCGGCAGCGCGGGCGTCCCGGCTCTGTTCGACGAGCAGCCCTCGCGCCGCGGCGGCCAGCGCCTGGGCCGCACGTACGCCTGGCAGCGGATCCACCAGGCGTCGGCGGGTGAGCACCTGGTAGCCGGGGATGGGCTCATCCAGGACCTCGCCGCCGAACTCCTCGACGGCGAGCCGCTCGGCGAGGCGACGGATCTGCTCTCGCGCCGCGGTCATCGCGTGCTCCCGGCGGTCTGCGTGGCGGCCCAGCGGTCCACGGTTCGGCGCGACACACCGAACTGCCGTGCCACTCGCTCCCGCGATGCGCCTGCAGCCAGCGCCCGACGACCTGCCGCGATCACCTCGCCTCGCTGCCGCGTCCATTCCTGGAGAGCTGTCCGGGGGACTTCGTCGGGCGGTCGGAACGCTGCCGCCCGCTCGGAGGCCTCCCTACCGCGCCGGAGCTCGCTGCGCTCGTCGGCGTCCAGCCCGCCCGCGACGCCGTAGGGCAGCGCGTCGAGGGCCCAGGCCAGGCAGCGAGCCCGCACCGGGCAACCACCACAGATCTCCTTAGCCCGCCCGACTCCCTCCCCGCGGAGCGGCCCCGACTCGGCGACCGGGAAGAACACCTCCGGGTCGACGTCCCGGCAGACCGCGTCCGCCATCCATTGCGGCCCTACCATCGTGATCTCACCTGCCGTCTGCTGATGTGCGGTGAGAGCGGCCCGGCGGCTGTGTCCCGCCAAGAACCCGTCGCCGGGCCGCCCCACCTGGTCTCGCCACCGCACCCACACCTCGGTCATCGACCCGCCTCCTGTGGTCCGCCGTTCAGCGCCGGCGTCGCGGCGCCGTCGATGGCGTTCATGAACGTGCCGATCGCCTCCGGCAGGCCCTGGCCCACGGGGGTGGCGATGAACAACACGAGCGCCAGGAGCGAGAACACGACCGCTCCCCCTGATGCCCGCACCTTGGCGCAGATGACCGCCCCGAGGATGGCCACGAAGATCAACACTCCGACCGCGGACACCAGGCCCTACCTTTCGTGGTGCACCGGAAGCGGCTTGGATCGCGAGGTGTGCAGGCGGGACGGGGATGGCTTGCATCAGTGCTGCCGTCGATGGCCTTAGGTTGCTGTTCCCCCCGTCCCGTCGCCTGCTCTCGACCGCTGATTAGGCAGGGCGATGAATCGCTGCGTAGGGCGTGGACGGCGAGCGCGGGCTGTACCTGCATTCCTGCGACGAAGGAGGCTTCACTGTGTCGTTGGCTGTCGGAATCGACGTGGCGAAAGAGATCCACTGGATCGTCGCGGTGGACACGGTCACGGGAACCGAGCTGCTCAGTCACCGGTTCCTCAACGAACCCGCGGAGATCACCTCCGTGCTGGCGGAGATCACCGAGCTGGAGGTCGAACACGGCCCAGTGACGGTCGGCCTCGACATCGTCGGTGGCATCGCCGGCCTGCTGACCGCCATGACCACCGCGGCCGGGGTCGCGCTGGTCCATGTCCCCGGCCTCATGGTCAATCGCTCCCGACGGGCCACCGTCGGCGGGGAGAACAAGAGCGACCCGCGTGACGCCCGAGTGATCGCCGACCAAGTCCGGCACCGGCCCGAGCTGCGCCCGATCACGATCACCGACGAGCAGATCACCCGGCTGCGGGTCCTGACCTCGCGCCGCCACGACCTGGTCGTCGATCAGACCCGCCGGATCCAACGGCTGCGCGAGCACCTCGTGGCCATCTTCCCAGCTCTGGAGCGCATGGCCGACCCGACCAACCTGTCCGACCTGACCCTGCTCTCCCGCTACGTCACGCCGGCGGAGATCCGCCGAGCCGGGGCCGACACGATCACCGACTCCTTGCGCGACGCTGGAGTCCGCCGCGGACGGGCGGCCACGCTGGCCAAGCGAGCCGTGGTGGTCGCGCGCGACCAACACATCGAGGAGGTGATCGGCGAGTCGATCATCGCCGAGGTGATCCGCGAGCTGGCCGAGGAGGCTTTGCGGGTTCGGCGGCGGCTGCGTGAACTCGACGCCGCCATCAACGAGACTCTCGAGAAACACGCTGATGCCGAGCTGATCGCCAGCATGCCCGGCATGGGCCCGACGCTCACCGCGGAGCTGCTCGCCGCCACCGGCGGCATGACCCGGTTCGCCACCGGCAACGAGCTCGCCGCGGCCGCCGGACTCGCCCCGGTTCTGCACCAGTCCGGAAAGGTGCTGTTCAGGCGACGCGCCACGACCGGGAAACGCGCCCTCAAACAGATCTTCTACCGTTCCGCATTCTGCGCGCTCAGTAGCCCGGACATCGCCAGCAAGGCCTACTACGACCGCAAACGAGCCGAAGGGAAATCCCACCACCAAGCCGTCATCGCCCTCGCCCGCCGACGCATCAACGTGCTGCACGCCATCCTGCGAACCCGCCAACCCTACCGGCCAGTAGGCGTCACGGCCGCTTGACAGAAGCATTAGACAGCGACCTCCCCGCTCCGCGCCGCCCGGGTGTCCGGGTGCGCCATGACCAGCGCGTCGTCGCCACCCTCGGCCCAGGCCTCGGCCGCAGCCCGGCTGACGTACCAGCGGTTCCCGATCCGCCGCGCCGGCAGATGGTCCGGGATCAGCCGACGAATCTTCTGGCAGTTCGCACTGGCCGAGCCGTGCTCCCCCACCGCCCCGAACCACAGGACGGCGACCTCCTCGACGGTCATCAGCAAGCCGGACCGCTCCGACACTTCGATTCGTTCGCTCATGATCAGCTCCCCTCGACTACTCGATACTAGCATCAGTTGTGGTCAATATTGATGCCAACGTGGCAGACCTGTGCGCAACACCGGCACCGATCGGCGCCAGCCAGGTAGGCGTGCCCTAGCCTTCGTGTGTGGTGAACAGCGGTGAGGACTGGTCCGCGGTGGCGTCCGCGATCGGCTCACGCCTCGCCGAGACCCGCATGACGCAGATGGAGGTCGCGTCGGCCGCGAAGGTCTCGCTCACCACGCTGCGGGAGCTCCAGCACAACCTGAACCCCCGCCGTCGCCGCCCCCAGACGCTCGCGGCGATCTCCGAGGCCCTCGACTGGCCCCCGGCTTACCTGGAGCAGGTCCTCCGCGGCGAGACGGCATCGGTGCACGCCGACGAAGCCTCGGACCCGGTCCTCAAGGCCCTCAAGGGGCTCGAGGAGGAGGTTGCCTCGCTCCGGGCCCGGCTCGACCGGCTCGAGCAGCAGCAAGCCGACGAAGGCGCATAGCCCGCAGCTTGGCCACCCCTTCGGCGACCTCGTCGAGCCGGCTCCGCAGTGCTGCTACTCGCTGCTGGAACTCCGCGATCTCTGTCATGCATCACAGAGAACCGCAGATCAGGGCTCGGCAAGAGGGCATTGCGAGTCGGAACGCGGGTATTCCACAGCTGACTATTCGCTGGCGGAATCCCTGCTGGTCACAGCGTTGTAGGCATCGCGCACGATCTGCCTCAGATCGGACCGCTGGGGCCGCCAGCCCAGCTCCTTCTCGGCCAGCGAGGGATCCGCGAGTAGCACCTTCGGCTCATCCGCGGGCGGGTTGTGCTTGACCGGCAACGGCCGCCCGATGACCTCCTCGGCAGCAGCTATGACGTCCGCGATGGTCGAACGATTCCCGCTTCCGACGTTATAGGCCTTCCACGTCCCCGGCTCGCAAGCGTCTAGCGCTCGGACGAACGCGTCCGCCATGTCGAGGACGTGGAGGTAGTCCCGCACCACTGAGCCGTCACCGTTGACGGTCAGCTCTGGCGCCTCACCGCGCGCCACAGCGACGATCTTCGGGATCAATCGACTCGTGTCGGGGTCGGCGTGGGTGCCGACTCCGCCCGCGATGTTGAAGGCGCGCAGGCTGATCGCCCCGATCGCACCCGTAGCCGCGACGTCCGCAATCGCCCGGTCCGCCGCGAGCTTTGTGCTGCCGTAGGGGTTCGCAGGCTGCGGCACTTGAGCCTCGGTGATCGGCTGCGGCACGTCCTCGCCGTAAAGGGCACAGGTCGAGGCGGCGACCAAGCGGCCCGGACTCTCCCGAGCAGCAAGCGCTTCAAGCAGCGCCAGCGTGCCATCGACGTTCGTCCGCCAGTAGCCGAGTGGATCCACGCGTGAGTCGCGCACGCGTGCGAGCGCCGCCAGATGACAGACAACGCCGGGTCGCTCAGCTCGAAAGGCTTGGGCGACGCTCCGTGCGTCCAACAGGTCCGCCGAGACCGGCTTCACCCCTGGCGGCAGCGTCCGCTCGGAGCGAGTCAGTGCCGAGACCTCGTGCCCGCCAACTGCCAG
The DNA here is from genome assembly GCF_900102195.1 of Pseudonocardia oroxyli. Lineage (GTDB taxonomy): Bacteria > Actinomycetota > Actinomycetes > Mycobacteriales > Pseudonocardiaceae > Pseudonocardia > Pseudonocardia oroxyli. The sequence goes on along the minus strand of NZ_FNBE01000020.1, from coordinate 7,023 downwards.
CGAGGCGGCAACGGCATACCCGACGAACCCGGTCGCGCCGGTGACCATGACCTTCATCAATCGAGAAGGTTAGGGCATCTGCACAACCAGGACACAACCGAGCATCCCCCGTCACGTGGGCGTGCTTCATGGAGATTTCCATTCGGCAACAGATTCATCGAAGTAGCGCGGAAGCCCAAGCCTATCGCTCCAGCCTTGCGCCAGGAGCCTGCACGAATTCACCGCCCATTCCGCGCAGCCCGCACTCAGTACCTTTCCGGGGAACCACGGGTTCCCTGTTTCGGCGAGGTAGGGATTGAGGTCAAACTTGCCGCTCAAGCTCTTCTCTAGCTTCTCAACCTCTCCATGCTGATGCCAGCGCGGCTTGAAGTGAGTGAGGCTGTTGCGAATTCCGATCACCGAGCTGGCATCCTGATAGGGGTTCTCGCCCTTCCCGAACCGCGCCTTATCCGCCATGAGCAGCGCGAGTTGGTACCTCTCAAGTGTTCCTAGACTCCGCTCCGAGGTAGCCCACGTCTCCGCCATTAATTCGGTACAGCGCAGGCCCAGCGGCTTGACCCTGTCGTTGCGGTCGACCGCATCCTCGAACACCTCGTTAACGACGGCTTCAAGGAAGGCGACAGCGCTCAGGAGCGCGGAGATGACATACGAGCGGTGCTCGGGGTCGAATCCGGGCCCTGCGACCTCAGCCTCGAGCTCCCGAGATCGGCGCGCCGCGTGTAGCGCCGACCAGAGATGCTCGGCAGAGAGGTAGTGTCTGCTCGCGACAGAGACGGAATCGGTTATGCGAACCTCGTCATGAACGTGGGGCATGGAAGAACGCTACACCTCCTCGATCACGCTAACGTCAACTTCCTGTTTATCCAGCGGTCGACCTATCGTCCGAGCAGCTCTGATCTGTGGCACCACGCGAGTTCGATGCACGCTCGAGCGATCGGCGAAAGGGGCTCGCCGCGCAGTCGCTCACGCGACTCGGAGGTGAACGGGATTCCCACAGCCGGCTTATCCGCGTCCGTACTGACCGCCGCACCCTCCTCGTTCACTGCCACCATGTCGCGGAAGAGCGCGTCGAAGACTGACGCCTCGATCACGGCTACGGTCAGAAGCTCGACCCACAGCGTCAGCGGCTCCAACACCAGCGCCAGCGCCGAGACTCGGAAATCACCGGCCACCCGCGCTCGCTCAAAGGACGCGAACGGCTCCTCGGCGAGGTAGTCGATGGGGTCGACGCTGTTGCCATCGTGCTCGGCGTTGCCGAGGAACTCCTCCGAGTACTCGCGCTGGATGTTGCGCCAGAAAGAGAAGTCGTTGGCCTGGTGCGCCGGCGCCAGTGCCGCGGGCTGGAACGCACCGGCGGGAACGACGTGGAACATCCCGCCCGCCGCGGCGACGGCGCCCGCGTTGCGACGGTGCAGGTACATCCGGTGGCCGTCGATCGGGTCGCGCCGGATCGTCAGCGTGTTCACGCTCGGCAACATCGGCCGCGCCTTGAGGTCGAAAGGGTCCTCGATCAGCCGCCGCAGCGGCAGGTCGGCAGGGCTCGGGCGCTTCCGGCCGCGCCGCTGCCAGGCATCGGCGAACTCATGCCCGACGGCCTCGCACACGTCGAGCACGTCGAAGTAGCTGGTGTAGTTGAAGCCGAACCTGCCGCGACCGCCGGACCAGTCCGCGGACAACAGCCGATAGCTCGCTCGGTTGTCCAGCAGCTTCGGCCGCGCGAGATCCCGCAGGGTCCGGGAGTAGCGGTCGTACGGCTCGCCGGACGCGCGGACTGCCCGCGCGGCCGCAGCCTCGTCCACCTTGCCCGTGATCGTGGGCGTCGGGGACTCGGCCAGCCAAGTCATTTCGACGTCGGCGAGGTCGACCGGCGCGTCCGGCACCCAGCCGGGTCCCGCGAGAACCGTGGTGCCCGCGACACGTTCCTCCTGCGGGTAGAGCTCCGCTGCGAGGTCTCCGAGCAACGCGCGGTTGGCGTTGAGCACCTTCCGAACCTCACGCCAGCGTTCCTGGCTCTGCCGGACGGGCCCCGGCTCAAGACTCTCCGCGCCCGGCCGCGCGATCGCGTCGCGCGAGTTGTCCGGGAGGATCCCGAGCCGCTCGGGCGGAATTCCGAGCTTGGCCGCGATGTGGCGGAGCTCAACGACGTCGCGCAGTGCCTGCGACCCCTTCTCCAGCTTCGAAAGCCGCGACTGCGTGGTGTTCAGCAGCTCCGCCGCGTCCTGCTGGGTCAAGCCCTCACGCTGGCGGTACCAGCGGATGATCTCTCCGACGTCGGACCCGTCGGGCGGCGCAGCTGCCACGGTCTCGGCCACGTGGAGCCATGCTTGTCCACCATCCGCCCCTGCCTGCATCCGGGCCCCCGCACGCTCGTCGTCTCGGCGTCCTGGCCGACCGATGATCGCACCCGAGCCGCCGAGCTCGTGGCGCTTTGACCAAAGAGGTGCAGGCTGGGCCCATGCCCGACGTCGTCGTAGCCGTGATTACCGGTCCGGACGGCGTTCTGCTTATCCGACGACGAGACGGCGTCCCACCGTGGGTCTTCCCCGGCGGCAAAGTCGAGACCGACGAGTCGCCGACCGCTGCCGCCCGCCGAGAGGTCCTGGAAGAGACCGGCGTCGACGCCGCCATCACCGAGGAGTTGGGAAGCCGCGTCCACCCGACAACGGGTGCGTCGATCACCTACTTCGCCGGCACGGCTCCAGCGTCGACTACGACGTCGGCCGACCCCGCCATCATCGAGATCCGACGGGTGCCATCGTCGGCGCTCTCCTCCCTGATCCCGCTCACGACGATCTTTCCGCCGGTGCGTCGGCACCTGTCGATCTGAGCCGGCCACGGGAGAGGCCCGGCGAGGTGTCGTGTCCTCGCCGGGCCCGCCACTCACAGGATCCGGATCATCGTGCAGATCCACTCCCCCTGGCCGGTGATCTCGAACTTTGCGGCCAACGCTCGCCGCCGACCCCGGATCTGAACTGAGCTCGCGGTCTCGATCCGGCACCGGTGTGGCTGCGACGGGTGGAAGCTGACCACCTTCGCCGCACCCACGCCCAGCCGCGGATCCACCGGAGCCGCCCGCAGGTAGCGGCCGACCTCCGGCACCGCGAGATGCGCAACTTGCCGCCACGGACGACGACCGTCGAGCACCTCCATCAGCAGGACCAGCGTGCGGAACACCGTCCGTACGACGCCGGCGCTCGGGACTAGGTCGCTGACCAGCGGTCCAGCTGAACCGACCGTCTCGGGGGTCGGCTCGGCGACATGTCCGCAGGTCGGGCAGGCCCGGACGCCGGGCGACTCGGTGGCGACGCGACCGAACTGCGGGCGGCTGATGTCAGTGGCGTTGCGGTTCTCCTCGTGGTGACGGGTCGGGGACGGCATGGCGACGGCTCCTCAGCTCCGGAAGGAACCGGCCCGAGAAGGCTGCAGTAGCCGGTGGGCCGGTAGCGGGGCGCGGTGCGAAGCGCCCGCCCCTGCCGTCCGCGCCCGACTCCGCCCGGCGAGGCTCACGGGCAAGGGCGCCGCAGGCGTCGGCGAAGCCGATGCGCAGCATCCTTTCCCGTGAGACCGGGCGGAGTAAGCGGCCCACCTGGAAGGACTGCCCGGCCGAAGGCCGGTCCGAGGCAATTCAGTGCCCGCCTCACGGTTGTCCACAGGACGCGAGTTGACCCGTTCGTAGCCCCAAATCTGGCCTAGCGTCGGAAAGGTGCCCGTGAACTCGATCAGCCATCTGCAGTCCGCTGCCCCAGCAGCGCGAGCTCTCGTGGTGGCGGAGCTCGAACTCGCCGAGGCAGCAAGACGGGCCTCAGATTTCGCCCGAGGCATGGCTCCCAACGGCCACGCCAGCCGTCTCGAGCCTGGATCGCTTGTGTACGACGCACTCCAGCTCATCGATCACGCGCGGGAGGTACTCGCCGCAGCGACCCGTCACGAACGGGCTCGCGGCGCGGACTACGCCGGTCTCGTCGGCCCCGACAGCACCGGGCTCGCCGCCGATTTGATGAGTGCCGCCGGCCCCGGCTCCGAAACTCGTTCGGAGAACATCGCTGAGAGGCTGTTCGAGCTCGACACCTGGGTCTGCCACCACAGCGAGCCCGACGACCCGATCGAATCGCGGCACCCGGTCACCGACTCGGCGACCCGTCACCTAACCCGCCCGCTGTGAGTCGCGCATCCCGGCCGGCCAGGCTCGGGATACGTTCGGGTCGTGGAGACGATGTTCGAGGGCGACATCTTCGTCAGCTACGGCCAGATGATGATCGAGAACCCCGCCGCCTGGGACGTCGACTACGACGCCGAGCACTCCTTCGCCGGGCAGGTCAACGGACTCTGCGGCGCCGGGATGCCCGAACGCCTCTGGATGTTCACCGGCCTGCACACGGGATGGGTGCGCCTGACCGTCGAACACCACGACACTTCGCCAGCCCTCGACCAGCAGTGGGAGGAGATCGTCGAGGCGCCGTTCACCCCCACCGGCGCACCGCTCCAGCTCATGGGCCTCATGGCCAACGAGGCCTACCCCCTGCTCCTGCCCGCCAGCGTTCCCCTCCGAGTCCGCTAGTGCGCAACCGGCATGGACGCCGCCAGCGACGGATCCCGCTCCCAGGACGACCCTGTCCTCGACCGCTACCTCATCCAGCTCTGGCCGGCCCCACCCGCACCCGACGCGGTCCTGCGCCGGACCAGCCGGACTGCCGCGTACTGGCACGACCACGCCCGCGCCCTCCCCACCCAAGCCGAACTCGCCACCCGGAAGGCCGAGCAACGAGCCCACGTCGACGCCCAGGCACAAGCCGAACTCGCAGAACGCGAGCGACAGCGCCTCGCAGAACAGAACCTGCGCTGGGGAGGCCGAATCCCCGCCCGCGAGGTTCTGGAGATCGCCGAGTCGCTGCAACTCTCCCAGTACGACCGGGCACTGCTCGACGCCGTCGTCGCAGCCGGCCCACAGCAACAACGCGCGGTCGCCCGCTTCGCGGTCCGCCAGGCCTACACCGAGGCCGGACTCAACGGGATCAGCTGGATCGACGCCGCCCTCGACGCCCTCGACCACGCCACCCCACTCCCCGCCCCCTTCGACGACCCCGCCGCCATGTGGCGAGCCCTCGCCGAAGACCCCCACGTCCCCAGCACCACGATCCGCTCCCCCGACGGCCAGGCGGACTGGAGCCAGCAGCACATGACACTCCCCGCGCTGCTGCACGCCGCCGAACCCGACCCGCTCCGCGCTGCAATCGCCACCCTCGTCCAAGCCGCCACCGGCGTCGGCTACGACCGGAGGCATTCGCTGTTGGAAGCCGCCCGTCGGGTCCTAGCACGCTGAGACTCAGGCAGAGATAGGCGTCCGTCTCCCGGCGGGCCGATCCATGAGGCACCCCCGTTGTCGGGTCACCGTGATCCGGCAGCAGTCCAGGTTCCTGCCCCGGTACTCCTCCAGGACCACGACCTCTGTCACGGTGTGCTTGCGCCAAACGATGGTCGCCGAGACGATGCCGCCGTGCGTGCACTCCTGGTGATCCTCGGGTCCGTCGGCCTGGCCACTGGCGTGCTGTGCGCCGCCGTCGCCCCGTTCCTGCCCCTCGAATCGGTCGTCGACGCACCGGCATCGCACCTGTCGCGCGCCTACGAGTCGATCATCAGCATCACCTACGACTGGTCCCCCAGCCCCGCGATTCTGCCGGCCTCGGGTCTCCTCTTCGGGCTCGTCGTCGGCGTCGCCCTCCACCTCGGTGGATGGAGACTCCGGCGAGCATGAGATCCATTCGATGAGTTGCCTCGCAGGCTCGATCGATGACTTAATCTTGCCGGTGACATCCCTAGACCCAGCCATGACGGGCGGGGACGGCCAAGGGCGGGCTAATCCCGTTCCGGAGCCACGAGCATAGATCTTGCCCGACCGCCTTCTCCGCGCGGAGCCCGTGGGGCCTCAACGCCGTTTGCGCACACGGGGCCAAGACCCACTGTTGGTCAACTCTGCAAGCCACACTTTCCGATCAGAGCAGCCTCGACGAACTCACGTTTGCGACTCTCTTCGCAGAAGCCAGAGCCGGCGAAGTCGGTGTGAGTGACCGGACCTCGATAGGACCGGATAATAATGCTGTCGGAGTCCATCGTCCCCTTGAGCTGGTTGCTGTCGACGGCGACGTAGCCTGAGAAGGCCTTCGTGCGGGCGGTAGGCGTGAGCTGCATCGACGACATCGCGGGAGCGGCACAGGCGGTTGTGCCCAGCAGCCCGACCACCTTGCCGCTCCGGAGGTGGAACTCAGGCCGGAAGCCGAATACAGCGGGGTCGACACTGTCCAGAGTAAAGGTGAACGTGACTGGCAGCGCCCGACTCCGCTCGGGCTTTCTCATGCACTGGTGCAGCGTTGCCGGCAGGTCGATCAGTTCGGCCCCTGCGCGGATCTCGACCTCCACCACGTCGATGTCCCCCGTGTAGTGGGGGTCGTTACGGGTTGTCATCGTGAGCATAGGATGAGCCTCGATCGGAAACCCCGGCGCTGTCGCCGCTATTGGCGCAGCGGAGGCCGAGGGGGCAGAACGGGCAATCGAACTCTGACCGGGAGAACTTGGTGTAGCCACGGGCGCGGGTCCTCCCGTTCCGCAAGCTGCGACGACACCGCCCAAAACAATCAGAAGTGCCGAGATGCGATGCACGAACTTCTCCTTCAAGTCTTCGAGGGAACGAGGTGGCGGGCATACAGGTGGTAGCGATGCGCATTCGCGCACTCGGTCAGATTCAGTCATCCGGTTGTCGCCCTCCATGGAAGGGAATGCGCCACGCGCCGCTGTTCGCCGCCCCGGCGTCTTCACCGATTCGACACCAGGCGGCAGGCGAATCGGCTCGCCACAGATGATGCTCTACACCTGCGTGAGTCCACAGTCTTCCTCTACTCGGTAGGTTATCCCCCGGGAGTCGGTGAACGCAGAGCCCCGAGCCGCATCAATGGGCTTCCCGTTCCCCGCATCACTGTAGGAACAGGCAGGCTTAGGCTGTTCCGCGAGGTTGCAGTCACCATCAACCCG
>NZ_FNBE01000049.1 GCF_900102195.1 Pseudonocardia oroxyli | reverse complement strand
AGGCTCACCCCAGTCGAGTCCGAGATACTCACCTCGGCCGCCCACGCGGCCTGAACACCCACCCGACACGGCTCAACCAGACCCTGGGCAGACCCATGTGCCGACGTCGTGCCTAGGGCGGGAGGCGGATAAGTCGGACCTACGAGGCGCTCAGAGTTCGATATCAAGAGACGGTAGCTTACGTTCGTCAACCGGTTGACCGGCCTCTATCGCGCGTCTCGCGGCCGCGAACGCCAGCGGATGATTGACGGAGAGGTGCGCGACCAGATGGTTGTCGTCGTCCAGCCATGCGACCCCCCACTTCTCCGGGTCGTCATCGACCAGTCGGACCACGTGCCGGTCAGCGGTGTCGGCCCGTCCGACGTACAGTAGCCTTCTGCCGAACTGCTCGCTCCACAGATAAGGGATTTTGTCATTTATAACGTCCGTGCCGACTATGGCCCCCGCCCCAGCCACGGCCCCTTGAACTGCCTCGTCCCAATGTCCGCCGGGCATCCAGGCGCCATACCTGGGGGACCAGCGAATCGCGCAGTCACCAATCGCGAATATGTTTGGGTCAGAACTGCGTCGACGCTCGTCCACGACAACGGCTCCACGTCGGCGAGCTAATCCAGAATCCGCCAGCCAGTCGGTCGCGGGGCGCACACCGACGCTGGCAATGATTACGTCGGCCAGCACTTTATCGCCATCGGCCAGTATGACGCCATCTGCGACCACCTCTGCAACCCGAACACGGGTAAGCAGATTTACGTCGCGCCACCAAGGCAGGAATCTCGCGGCAACCTCCTCTCCAAACTGGGAAGCTAGGGGTGCGGCTGCGCCTTCCAAACATGTGACGTGACACCCCCTGGTCAATGCCGCGGACGCGATCTCGGCGCCGATCCATCCAGCCCCGATGACGACAACCCGCCTGCTCGGAACCAGCTGCATGCGTGCTCGCTCGGCATCCTCTGACGTCCTGACACACAGCTGAGCGCCGGGACCCGGGAGCGAGATCGGCTCCGCACCCGTCGCCAAGACAAGCGTGTCGTACGAGATCTCCCGTCGGTCTGTCTGGACTCGGCGGCGCTCTCGATCAAGCGCAAGGGCCGATTCTCCTAAGCTGCAATCCACGCCGAGAGCTTCGAAGTCGATTCCCAGATTGGTATCGACCGCTGCAAGAAGGCCATGCTTCGTCAGAGGTGGGCGGTTGTAGGGGGCATGTCGCTCGGATCCGATAAGCAGAATCTCGCCCTCATAGCCGACAGAGCGCAACTCCACACACATTCGCGCTCCTGCAAGGCCGGCTCCGACAACCACAACGGAACGCTTCATTTTCCACCATTCATCCGTGAAGTACAACCTCGCCCGAGTCAAATACGATCGACATCGAGTTCCGGGCGACAGGTCACCGTGAGCGCCTGTCCTCAAGCAGGCGAGGCCGTGCGGCACTCCACGGACGTGCCCGCGAAACGCCCCGGACAGGACTACAGCAACATGGGTTTCCGCTCAACATCTGTCGGAGCCAGCTGCCCTGGCGAAGGCTGTAGTCCAGTCCAGCAGCTGTGTCTCTCATGCGTTCGAGGCCTTCACCTGGGCGACTCTCGGCGACGGGGCGGACCGGATCATGCCGGCCATTTTGGGTGCCACTTTCGCGAGCCTCGTTGCCGGTACTGCACGGTAGCGCATGGCCGGCTTGTGGGGGAGGTGGTGGTG
>NZ_FNBE01000016.1 GCF_900102195.1 Pseudonocardia oroxyli | reverse complement strand
CCGTGCCACTCCGCAGTGTAGAGCTTGCAGCCCCTGAGCCCGAACCGCTTCGCGTCCTCACGCAGCTGCCGCAGCCCCTGCTCGCCCAAGCGCGGGTCCCAGCAGTGGTTGTAGGTGAGCTTGTCCGGGTGCGCCTTCGCCAGCGCCGACGCCTCCTCGGTCTGCCCGAACCCGTTCACGTAGAACTCGCCCAGCGCCGCGGGCTGGAAGATCGCGTGGTCCACGTGACCGACCTCGAACAGATCGTGCATCAGCCGGTCACCGCCCTGGTAGAGGTAGTCCTCGTAGGGCCAGACCTCGGACTCCGGGCTGAGGTTGCGGTGGTAGTCGTAGAAGCAGTCGATGAACTGCTTGCCGTGGATGTTGCGCTGATTCTCCGCTCGCGCGTCCCACAGCGCGACGTGGGCGTCGACGATGAAGTAGTCCTGCCCGTCCTTCGAGTACACCGTTGTCTCCTGTCCGTCGGTACCGGCGACCAGGGGCAGCCGGGCTGCCCGGCGGGGCCTCGCCGGATCTCACTTGTGATGGGTGTGCGGTGCGCGGGTGCAGGACCGGCCCTCGCGGAGCACGATCCGCGAGAGCCGGTCCCGCCGCTCCCCGGGACCCGGCGAGCGAGGGGTCCGGGGCGGTCCGGGTGTCAGTAGATGTTGGAGGGGCGCACCATGCCCTCGGCCAGGTCACCGAACTCCGGGTCGACGATCGCGCCGGGGTTGTGCAGCACCTCCTCGACGAGCAGGGTCTCGGTGGTGAGGAGCAGCGCCGCGATCGACGCCGCGCTCTGCAGGGCGGAGCGGGTGACCTTCAGCGGGTCGATGATCCCCGCCTCGAACAGGTCGACGTAGCGGCCCGTGGCCGCGTCGAAGCCCTGCTCGGCGGGCAGGTCGGCCAGGGCGGTGAGGACGTCCTGCGGCTCGTAGCCTGCGTTCGTCACGATCCACCGGGCCGGCTCCACGAGGGCGCGCGAGACGATTGCGGCGCCCTCCGCGGCGTCACCGTCGAGGTCCAACGTCCGGAGCACGCGCCGCGCCCGAAGCAGTGCGGCGCCCCCTCCCACGACCACGCCCTCGTCGATGGCGGCCCGGGTCGCGGCCAGGGAGTCCTCGACGCGGTGCTGCTTCTCCTTGAGCTCCACCCCCGTCGCGGCGCCGACCTCGATGACCGCCACGCTGCCGGAGAGGCGGGCGATGCGCTCCTGCAGGAAGTCCTGGTCCTGCTCGTTCTGAGCCCGCTCGAACTCCTTCTTCAGCTGCTCGATCCGCCGTGAGACGCCTTCGGCCGTTCCGGCTCCGCCGACGATGGTGGTCTCGTTCTCGGTGACGGTGATCCGGCTGCACCGGCCGAGGTGCTCGAGTGTGACGCCGCTGAGGTTCAACCCGGCCTCTCCCGTGATCACCTTGCCGCCGACGACGGCCGCCACGTCGTTGAGCTGCGCGAGACGACGGTGCCCGAAGCCCGGGGCGCGCACCACGACCGAGCGGAACGTGTCGTGGACGTTGTTCGCCACCAGCATCCCCAGGGCGGGCCCGTCCATGTTCTCGGCGACCACCACGAGCGGCGACCCGGTGGGCCGTACCTTCTCCAGGACCGGCATCAGGTCCTGGACCTGTGAGATCTTCTCGTTGGTGAGCAGGATGTACGGATCCTGGAAGACGGTCTCCATCCGGTCGGTGTCGGTGGCCATGTAGGCCGACACGTAGCCGTGGTCCCAGACCAGCCCGTCGACGAAATGGACGTCCATCCCGAGACGGGCGGACTCCTCGACCGTGACGATCCCTTCCTGCCCGACGCGTGCCATCGCCGCCGCGATGACCTTGCCGATGCGTGGGTCGTTGGCGGCAAGCGTGGCCACGCGCTGCAGCTCCGCTTCGCCCTCCACGGTGCGGGCGCCCGCCCTCAGCTCCTCGACGACCGCCTCCACGGCGTCCTCGATGCCGCGCCGCAGGACCATCGGGTTGGCACCCTGCTCGACGGCGAGCAGGCCCTGGTGCACGAGCGCCTGAGCCAGGACGGTCGCCGTCGTGGTGCCGTCGCCCGCGACGCCGTTCGTCTTCATGGCGACTTCCTTGACCAGCTGGGCGCCCATGTTGGCGAACGGGTCCCGCAGCTGGATCTCCCGCGCGATGGTCACCCCGTCGTTGGTGATCGTCGGAGCGCCGGTGAGCTTCTCGATCACCGCGTTGCGGCCCTTGGGGCCGAGGGTGACTCGTACCGCGTTGGCCAGGGCGTCGACCCCGGTCTTGAGCAGTTGCCGGGCTTCGACGTTGAAGCGCAGGTCCTTGGCCATCGTGCTGGTCCTCTCGTGAACGGTGTCTGCTTCATGCCATGTGTCGCGTGGCGCGCGTCAGGTCGGCTGGACCGCGTCCCGTCGGGTCTGGAGGGTTCGGCACAGAGCCGCGTTGTGCTCGTGGCCCGTCCGAACGGCCCGGGCGCGCTGCAGAGTCCGAATGTGGTGGTGCTCGGACGAGGCGTCTCCCGCATCGACGAGCAACAGCGCGCCGGGATCCGGGGACAGCCCCAGGACGTCACGTCGGCGCAGGAGCCGGGCGCCCGCGTCCTCCGGCAGATCGCCCACCCGAGCCTCGGCCAGGCGGTCGATCGTCCATCCCTCCGCGAGCAGGCGCTCGCATGCGCGGGCGAGACAGGCCAGGTGGGCTTGCTCCTCCACCGCCCGACGCAACTCCGCGAGCTCGTCGTCCCGGGCAGCGGAGGCGCTGCCGGGTCGGCTCGGCGAGCCGACCCGGCGATTGATCTCGTCCGCCGCGACGTGATCCTCCAGGCGGATCTCGGCCTCGAGGATCTCGGGTATCGCCCGAACCGCGTCCGCGACATCAGCGACCATGACCGTCGCCGACGCCGATGCGCAGAACCGCGTCGGCAGCCGGAGACGGACGAGCACCACGCCGTAGGGCCCGGGCATGAGCTCGCGGACCACGATCTCGGTGACGAACCCGAGCTCGGCGACCGGCTCGTCGAGCTCGGGGTCGTGCACCGTCTCCAAGGCGCCCCACACCAGTGCACGGATCAGCGCTCGCCCGCTGTCCTCGGTGCTCGTGGAGGTGTGGACCCCCTCCCCCAGGCAGGACCTGCTGTGTCGGCTGGGGGCGCCGTCGATGGGCATCTCGCTGGACCTCGGTTCCGCAGGGACAGGGATGGGCCGGAGGCCCTGGGGCCGCACCGCCCCGCTCGGACACGGGGCGGCGCCGGCTCGTCAGGACGGGCTCGTCACTCGACGGGTCGCAGATCGAAGTCGATGTACTCGGCCGCGTCCTCGGGGTTCGCGAACAACATCGTCCGGTCATCGAAGTGGACCATGCGCCCGTAGTGGGTGGACATGATCTCCTCGAAGTCCGTCTGGTCGAACTCCTCGCCGATGATTCCGGTGATCTCGTCGAAGTCGAAGACCAGGACGTTCTGCGCGTCGACCCGGATCATCGAGGGGAACTCCTCGACCGTGACCCCGTCCTTGCCGCGCAGGATGTCGGCGACGATGTAGCCGATCTGGTTGTTCATCAGGGTGACGCCGCACATGTTCGACGAGCCGGTGTCGGCGCCGAACCGGGGCTTCTGGGTGCTGGTCACGCGGACAGCTCCTTGGGCTCGGGGAGGTCGAGGTCGGTCAGGAACTCACGGAAGGCGTCGACCGCCGCGCTCCAGGAGTCGGCGAAGGTCAGGACCTTCTCGTGGGGCTGCGACCAGATCGGCTGCAGCTCTTGGGCCGCACGGACGCTGACGGGGACCCAGCGCTCGAGCCACTCGCCCAGGACACGCTTGTTGTGCTCGCCGTGCTCCGGGTCCTTCGTGAGCAGGCTGAACAGGGCACGGGTGTAGCGGTGGTCCCGGTCGTAGTCGTTCTCACCGGCACCGACCAGCGTCGGGGTGACATAGTCCCCGTTGCGGGCGGCGATCTGCATGACCAGCCCGCTGCGGAACAGCACGCCGACCAGCGGCTCGAAGACCACGTTGGTGGCGAACAGCGACTCCGCCCAGTCGCCGATGGCGGTGAGCCGCTCCACGTTCTCCCGCACGCCCTGCCACACCGGGTCGGAGTGCCAGGCCGAACGGTGCACCGTTCCGTCGAAGCCGTCGATGGACTCCGTCAGGTCCAGGTTGTACAGAGCCAGGTCCTGCGCGAAGCGCAGCTTGTGGGTGCTGTTGACCGCGATCGCGTTGTTGATCATGTTGGTGGGAGCCGACCGCTGCTCGGACATGAACACGTGCATGCCCAGACCGTGCTCGGCGTGCATCCACGCGCCGATGTGCTTCTCCACGAACCGGACCCAGCCCGCACTCCAGCCGGCGTAGGCGTTCGCCTTCTTCGCGTTCGCGAGGTTCAGCTGGATCTGCCGGACGATGTTCGAGTTGTTCCGGAAGATCGTCTGCTCCCACTCCTCATTGGGGTCGAGGAAGGCGTGCCAGTTCGCCGAGCGCAACTCGGTCCACTCCTTGGGGTAGCCCCCGGGGCCGTCCCCGAAGCCGTAGATCCAGCCCTGGGTCAGGTGGCGGTCCGGATCGGGCTGGACGTCCACGGTGACGTCCTCGTACATGGTGGCCCGCAGCTTGGCGGGAGTGAAGTAGTTGTAGGTACGGCTCTTGGAGCTGGGGAAGTCGAGCAACCCGGCTTCGGCACCCGTGAATTCGGGCTTCGGGAAGCTGCGCTCCGTGGTGGGGCTCGCCATCGAGCACTCCTCTTCGGCGTCGTTGTGACTCGGGACAGGGACCCGCGGCGGCTAGTCCGCCGCGGCCGTGATCGTGAACTTGTCGTAGAAGACCTGGTCCGTGGGCACACCCAGACCCTCGAGCACCGGCAGGGCGGCGTCGATCATCGGAGGCGGTCCGCAGAGGTAGACGTCGCACGCGCGCAGGTTCGGCTCGCGCTCGCGCAGCACCTCGGTGACCAGGCCCGTCGCGCCACCGGGAAAGGTCGCAGGCCAGTCTTCCGGCCAGCTCTCCGACAGACACGGCACGTAGGTGAGGTTCGGGAGCGCCTCCGCCAAGGCGGCGATCTCCGTCGTCATGATCAGGTCGGCCTCGTTGCGGGCGCCGTAGTAGTACACGACCTCACGGTCGCTCCCGCTGTCCGCCATCTGGCGCAGGAGCGCCAGCAGCGCGGACATCCCGGCCCCGCCCGCGACGAACACCAACCGCCGGTCCGAGGAGACGCGCAGGGTGAACGCGCCGTACGGCCCGGTCACCGTGAGCGCGTCGCCGACCTTCAGCTCGTTGGCCAGCTTCTCGGAGAACAGGCCCCCGGGGTACTTCTTGATGATGAGATCGAGGATCCCGTCGGCCTGGTTCGCACAGGCCATCGAGAAGGACCTGGACACGTCGGTACCCGGCACCGCGATGTCGATGTACTGGCCCGGGTGGAACCGGAAGGCTGACGGCTCGTCGAGCGCCAGTCTGACGTGCACGATGTCGTGGGTCAGCTCGGTGACCGAGGCGATCGTGGTCTGCGCCGTCACGACCGGCAGGCCCGACCTGATCATGTCCTCGTCGTAGTTCTCGAGCTCGATCTCCAGATCGCCGTACGCGTGGGCACGGCACATCAGGATGTAGCCCTCGTCGCTCTCGTAGTCGGCGAGGGCGAAGGTCGAATAGCGTCCCATCTGCACGTCACCGTCCAGCACGAACGCCTTGCAGGCGGAGCACTGACCCTCACGGCACCCGTGCATCAGGGAGATCCCCTGCCGGAACGCCGCGTCGAGGACGGTCTCGTCCTCAGCCGCCTTGATCTCGATCCCGACCGGCTCGAACCGGACGACGTGTTCGTCGGCCATGGTGCTTGCTCCTCACCGTGAGTGGAGCGGGTGCGGCGTGACCGGTGGGCCTCGCGGTGCACACCGCGACATGCACACCGAGGGGCTCCGGTCACGCCGCGCCCACAGGGATCAGGCGACCGAGGTGGTCACATTCGGATTGGCCTTGTACTCGGCGATGTGGGCCTCGCGCTCGGCATCGGTCATCTCGTTCAGCAGCACGTTCGGGCTCTGGAACTCGATGCCCCGGAGCTTGTCGATCGTCCACAGCTTCTTCGGGTCCGAAAGGTCCAGGTGCGGCTGCGGGATGAGGGTCTTGCCGTCGTCACGGATGTAGCCGAGGTCGGTGACGATGTCGGCGAGGTCCCGACCGTGGTGCAGCGACTCCCACTCGCGCTTGCCGGTCAGCCGCCCCATGTTCGGGGTGGCCCGACCCTCGTACTCCGGCCGGAACGCGACGGCGTCGGTCCAGTGACAGGTCTCCGAGCAGTAGGTACGCCACTGGTCGTCCACCTTGTCGGTGACCATGTCCTCACGGATGAGGCAGGGCACCATGCAGGTCCAGCACCGGTGCGGGTACTGGTACTGCACGTCCTCGAACGCGATGGGCTTGTGGCCGTTCGGCTTGCTCAACCGGGCGTAGGCCTCCCACCACTTGCCGAACTGGTTGTACCAACCCGGGTACTTGTGCTCGAACCACTCGAAGTCGGTGTCGGTCATCGGGTCGATGCGCCAGTAGTTCACCGGCCAGCCGGTCGCGAAGAACTGCGCGACGCGGTGGACGTAGAAGCCGTTGTTGATCCGCTCCCACGACTTCTCGACGAGGTCGTGCGGGATCGTCAGACCGTACTTCTCGAGCGGGATCAGGTAGCTGCGGTAGTAGTCGTCGTAGATCCACCGCTGCCACATCTCCGCGTACGAGTCGCGGTCCTTGCGGCGGTCCTTGCTGCCGTACTCGATGAACGTGCCGATCGCCGCGTCGACGACGCAATGGTTGTTCCACCACGCGTAACGGAGGTCCCGCTCGAGCAGCACCCGGTTGTCCTCGTCGGCCAGCGCCATCAGCAGGATGGAGTAGCCGTTGGAGATGTGCCGCGACTCGTCGGACTGGACCGAGTGGAAGACCGTCGGCAGCAGGTAGTCGCCGTTGGCGGCCGCCTCGCTGGGCATCGCGACGAACAGGGTGTTGGTGAACGCGGTCTCGGCCACCACCGTGAGGTAGATGTTGGCCGCGGTGATCGCGTCGCCGGTGATGAAGCCCTCGCCGAACTGGCGACCGATCGTGCCCGCGTAGTTGTTCGCGAAGGCCTTCTCGGTCATGTCGAAGCCGGCCGGGTCGATGTAGTGGTTCATGTACAGCCGCTTGAGGTTCATCTGGATCGTCGAGTGCCGCACCTCGTCGATCATCTGAACCGCGAGCCCGTTGTGGATCTCCGGGTTCGGGACGGCGTCGATGGCCATCGGCATCGCCCTGGCCGCCGAGATCTCCGGGAAGGGGATGATGGACAGGAAGAGCTTCTGCCACTCCATCCACCGCTCCTGCACCTGGCGGAACATGTTGCCCCGGATGGCGCCGTCCATGGCTCCGAAGACCCGGCTGTCCTTCTCCTCCTCCATCGGGAAGTAGGAGCGCAGGATCTGCTTGAGCGGGTCCTTCTTGGGAGCGTTGTCGAACGTGTAGTCCGTTCCGAAGCGCTTCGCGGGGGTCGCGAAGGTCGGCTCCCACGAAAGCTCAGTGATCTTCTTGTGCGCCTTGCTCATACTCTGCCGGCTCACGTCTTGACCTCCTGGGTCGTACGGTCGGTCGCGATGGGTCCGCGTCGTCGTCTCCGGGGCCCGGTCCTCGAGCCCGGCGTTCGGGCCGCGGGTCGTCGTCGTGTCGCTACCGGGCCAGTTCTCCGGTGCGCTGAATCACACACGACGCGAGCGGCGAGCGGTGTCTCAATCCTGGGACGCGTGAGACGCGGTTGTGGCACCGCCCCCGGCGAAGCGCGCACAATTGCCTCGCTGCCGGCTCTCAGCCGTGATGGATGGAGAAGGAGACGATGACGTCACCGTTGCAGACCGTGGACGAGCACGCGGTCGCTCATGCGCGCGCGGAGTTCCTCTCGGAGGCGTCCGTGGCGACGACGGCTGTGCGCGACCAGATCCTCACGTCCTGGCGACGCTCGCAGCTCGCCGAGCTCAGCATCGATCGCGTCGACGTGCGGTATGCCGGTGACCCCGATCTCGGTACTCCCCTCATGCAGTGCGCGAGCCCCGCGCTGCGGCAGCTGAGCAGCCAGCTCGCGGCGTCTCCGGTGAGCATCGTGTTGACCGACGCGGCCGGGACGGTCGTGTCGCGGACGTCGAGCGACCGCGGGCTGCTTCGCAAGCTCGACGAGATCCGCCTCGCGCCCGGCTTCACCTACGCCGAGGACGAGGTCGGGACCAATGGCATCGGCACGGCGCTGGTCCTCGGACACCCCCTCTACGTTCTCGGGAGCGAGCACTACTCGGAGGGTCTGAACGACCTGGCCTGCTTCGGCGCCCCCATCGTGCATCCCCTGACGGAGGAGCCGGTGGGGCTGCTCGACCTGACCTGCCGAAACGTGCACTCCGACCGCTGGCTGCCCGCACTCGTCGCGCAGACCGCCCGCTCCATCTCCCAGGAGCTCCTCACAGCCTCCTGTGAACGCGAGCTCGCCCTGCTCGCCCACTACCAGGTCGCCTGCCGATCGACGAACCTCCCGGTCCTCGCCGTGAGTACCGACGTCACGATGATCAACGAAACCGCACGGCTGAGCCTGACGCCGTCGGACCACGAGGCCATCGTGGCCCTCGTGGGCGACCGGTTGCGCTCCGGGCGTGCGAGATCAGCGACCGTGGCCTTGTCGGGCGGCACGCCCGCCCATGTGTCGATCACCCCGGTCAAGGACAAGAGGGATCAGGTCGGGGGCTACATCCTCGTCGTCCACATCAACCCGCCCACGGTGGTGCGACGCACGGAACCCCACGTCCCCTCCACGCCGCTTCCCGACGTCGTCGGGTCCAGCCCCGTCTGGCGCAACCGCGTCGCCGAGGCCCTCTCGGCGTTCGGCTCGGACGGGGGGCTGCTCCTGACGGGCGAGCACGGGATCGGTAAGACCCACCTCGCGAAGGCTCTTCATCGACGTCTCGCCCCCGGCCGTTTCAGCACGCTGCTGGACATGCGAGACCCGGCGACCGTTCTGCCCTCCCACCTCGGCGAACCGAGCGACGACGGGCTCGAGCCCTCCAGCCTGATCCTCGCGCACCTCGACGAGGTCCCGTGGAACCGACGACGCGAGGTGAGCCGCTGGCTCGACGGGGTCCGTGCCGAACGAGGGTTGGTCCGTGTCGCAGCGACATGTAGTTCGGCGCAGCTTCCGGAGGACATGTCTCACCACTTCGGCGCCGAGGTACGGCTCCCCGTGCTCCGGGAACGCGTGAGCGACATCGAGGAGCTGGCCGTCCATCTCACCGGGCGGATTCCCGCAGCCAGGCGCCTTCGTTGCGCGGACGAGACGCTGAGGATCCTGGCTCGGGGCCGGTGGCCCGGCAACGTGGCGGAGCTCCGAGACTGTCTCCGCCGGGCAGCACTCTCCTGTGACGGTGAGGTCATCCGACCGGAGCATCTACCCTCGCAGTACCGCAAGGTCGGACGCCGCCTGCTGTCTCCACTGGAGTCGTTGGAGCGAGACGCCATCATCGACGCGCTCGAGGCCAACGACGGTGACAAGGTCCATGCGGCTGCGGCACTCGGCATGTCCCGCTCGACGATATATCGCAGGATCCAGCGATACGGCATCGACCTCTTCACCGGGTGACGGGCACCGCCCTGCCTTCCGAGTCGTCGACGGTCGTCATCACGAGCCCCCGGGGGCGTCCCCGGCGCGGAGCGGCGGGATGGTGGGTGCGACGGGCAGGGTGGCCAGCTGATCGGGAGTGAGGCGGAACGCCTCCGGGTAGTGGTCGGGGTCGGTGTTCTCGGCCGGCTCCGTCGACCGCCAGGTGTAGAGGCACGTGCTGCACGAGAAGAGGGTCCAGACCCCCGGCACCGGCGAGGTGGCCTGCACGCCGACCGTCGTCGAGCGACAGCGCGGGCAGGCGGTGGGCCGGTCGGCCGCGCCGTCGTCGACCGTCATCCCCGGAGCTCCTTGATCATCGTCGCGAGCCTGGCGCGCCAGGCGTCGGTCGTCTGCGGGGTGTCGAGCTCCTCGCCGTAGTCGCCCCGGACGTCCGGGGCGACCGGCGTCGTCGCATCGATGATCATCTTGTGGATGACACCCGTCGGCTGACCGGCCGGGTTGAGCAGGTTCGTGGAGAGGTTCGGCAGGATCATGACGTCGCTCGCAGGGTTGACCTTGACCGACATCGCCCACATCACCTGCGCGAGGTTGAAGGGGTCGACGTCCTCGTCGACGACGATGACCATCGTGGCGTAGCCGAGGCCGTGGGACGTCGTGAGCAGCCGCATGCCGATCGCCTTCGCGAACCCGCCGTACCGGGTCCCCGTGGAGACGATCACCACCAGCCCGTGCGTGTAGAGAGCGTTGACCGCCGTCACCTCGGGGAACGCCTCGTGGAGCTGCACGAAGATCGGAGCGCTCGTCGTCATCGCCTGGAGGTAGTCGATCTCGGTCCAGGGCCGGCCCACGTACACGGCGTCGAAGATCGGGTCGGTGCGGTGGAACACGCGGTCGATCTCGATGACCGGGTACTCGTGGCAGCCTGAGTAGTAGCCGGGGAACTCGCCGAACGGGCCCTCCATCTCGCGGTGCCGCGCGAGGATGCGCCCCTCCAGGACGAACTCCGACCCCCGCGGGACGTCGAGGCCCGTGCTGGTGCGGACGACCTGGTAGGGGTGGCCCTGCACGGCCGCGGCCATCCGGTACTCGAGCTGGTCGTAGAGCATCGGGGTCGCGGCCATGAGCGTGATCAGCGGGTCGTTCCCGAGCGCGATCGCGACCGGCAGGTCCTCGCCGCGTTCCTCGGCGTGCGCGAGGTGGATGGCGATGTCGTGCTGGGGCACCGTCTGGATGCCGAGCCGGTTGCGGCCCTTGACCTGGAGGCGGTAGACGCCGACGTTCTCGACGTCGTCGTTGTCCGGGTCGTCCGGGTCCCGGCTCACCACGCAGGGCTTGTCGATGAACATGGCGCCGTCACCGCGGTTGAGCCGGAACAGCGGCATGAGCTCGTAGAGGTTGATGTCGTGGTCGACGACGTTCTCCTGCCACGGCGCGTCCGACACGCGCTCCAGCTCGCCGGGGTAGCGCTGGTAGCCCTCCACGAAGCGCTCGAACTGCTCGCGGGGCGACGCGTCCGGCTCGAGCCCCAGGGCCAGCGCGTGGTTGGGCCAGGAACCGTGGACGTTCATCACCAGGCGGGCGTTCGCGTAGCCCCCGATGTCGGTGAACTCGATCGCCGGGCTGCTCTCGCCGAGCTTGGTGAGGGCGCAGGCCGCCGCCGCCACGTCCGGCTCCAGGGCGACCCGATCGGTGATGTGCAGGAGCTGTTTGTGCTTGTCCAGCGCGTCGAGGAAGGCCCGGAGGTCCGCGTACGGCCCCATCCCGTCAGCCCGCCGCACGCATCGCGGTGATCTGGCGTTCCCAGCGCCCGAGCACCGTCTGCGGGTCGTGGAGCGCGAACGTCACGCCGGTGACGACGTCGGCGTAGGGCGCCCGGTGCTCGCGGATCTGCTCCACCTCGGCCTCGAACATCGCCAGGGGGACGCCGTGGGCGTCCGGCAGGCGGCGGGCCCGGGCCCGCAGCTCGCAGACCCCGCCGTCGAGCGAGAGCGTCAGCGCGAGCCGGCCGTCGCGGACGAGGTTCGCCGCGACCGTGGACTCGGGGTACACGACGAACCGCACCCGTCCGGACGGGAGGGCGAGCACGTCCCCCGCGCTGAGCAGCGACGCGTGCGGCCAGCCTGCGGAATCCACCGTGGACAGTCGCACCGCCTGCGTCCTGGCCAGCAGGTCCGACCCGTCGAGGTAGGCGGCCACGGCGTCCGGAACCGCCGCGGCGTCGGAGGTCCGGGCCGGGGTGTAGCGGTGTTCGCTGGTCATGCGTCAACCTCTCCGAGGGGGCTGGGGCCGGGATGGGTGCCCGACCACCGCTTCATCCCCGCCATGTCGAGGCCGAAGACGTCCAGCACCCGCCCGACGGTGTGGTCGACCAGGTCGTCGATCGTCTCGGGGCCCTGGTAGAAGGCGGGCACCGGCGGCGCGATGACCGCCCCCATCCGGCTGAGGGCCAGCATGTTCTCCAGGTGCACGCTGGTGAGCGGGGTCTCGCGGGCCAGCAGGACGAGGGGGCGTCGCTCCTTGAGCGTCACGTCGGCGGCCCGCGCGAGGAGGTCGTCGGCAAGGCCGAAGCGGATCGCCGCGAGCGTCTTCATGCTGCACGGCGCCACGATCATCCCGTCGTGCCGGAAGGAGCCGCTGGAGATCGGCGCGGCCTGGTTGTTGCGGGCGTGGAAGGACGAGGCGAGCGCGGCGACCTCACGGACCGTGAGGCCGGTCTCCTTGGTGATGGTGACCTCTGCCCAGCGGCTCAGGACGAGGTGCGTCTCGACGTCCATGTGCGCCAACGTCCTCAGTAGGCGGACGCCGAAGACCGCGCCGGTCGCGCCGGTCATCGCGACGACCACCCGCATGCGGCCCTCCGCGTCGCGTTGCTGGAACTGGCGAGCAGCTGCGCCGCAGCTCGCGGGCAGATCAACTCTGCCGAGCCCTGCAAATCTCGTCAATCGACCGAACAGCCCTCGTGATCTTCACCTGGCCGGGTGCGCAGCTGACGACGAACAGCGTGGCGGAGACACTCGTCCGCGACGTCTCTTCGTTACCCGCCGGCGCGCGACTTCACGCGGCCGACGGGGCAGAATGGCCCGGCGGCACACCCCGGTAGGAGCTCGATGACCCACGCGCAGCACGGTGCCACGGACCCCGCGTCCGTGTTGTGCGATCCCGGCCGCGCTCGCGTCCTGGGCCGGATCGGGCTCGGCGCCGAGACCGACTCGCGCTGCGACGAGCTCGCCGCCTGGGTCACCGAAGCCCTCGACGTCCCCGTCGCCCTCGTGTCCCTCGTCCGGGAGGACGAGCAGGTCTTCCCCGGCATGACCGGCCTGCCCGAGCCGTGGGCGGCGAAGCGTGCCACCCCGTTGAGCCACTCGTTCTGCCAGCACGTCGTGATCACCGCCGCGCCGCTCGTGGTGACCGACGCCCGGGAGGATCCGCTGGTCCGGGACAACCTCGCCATCCCCGACCTCGGTGTCGTCGCGTACGCCGGCATGCCCCTGACCGACGCCGACGGGACCGTCCTCGGCTCGCTGTGCGCCATCGACACCCGCCCCCGGCACTGGACCGACGCCGAGCTCGGCGTCCTCGAACGGATCGCCGCGGCCTGCTCGGCGGAGCTGCGGCTGAGACTGGCCCGCTACGACACCGACCGCGAGCTCGACCGCCGCGATGCCGTCGAGGCCGCCCACCTGCGCGCCCTGGACCGCAGCCACATCCTGCTCACCGCCGCGCGCGCCTTCGGCGACGCCACCACCGTCGCCGATGCCCTGACCAGGCTCGCCGAGCTGCTCGACGCCGAGTTCACACCCACCCTGCTCGTCCCCGTCCTCGTCGAGGGCGACCGTCTGCACCGGCTCGGAGACGCGGGTGACCCCCACCCCGCGCGCTTCGCCCGCCACGACGCGACCCCCGCCGCCACCGCGATCCGCGAGGGCCGCCTGGTCCATCACCCCGACCGGGCCTCGTTCGAGACCCGCTACTCCGCCGCAATGATCGCGACCTTCCGCAGGCTCGACCTGCAGACCTGCGTGGCCGTGCCGCTCCTCGACGCGGGCGGCCCCTGCGGCGCGGTGGTCCTCGCCTGGGACCGTCCCGATGCGGTCGAGCCCGGCGACCTGCTCACCCTCGCCTCCGTCGCAGGCTACGCGGGTCAGGCCATCGGCCGGGCCGGGCTGCTCGAACACCGGATCGCCGTCGCCCACGCCCTGCAGAACGCCATGCTCAGCCCACTCCCGCAGGTCGACGACCTGCAGATGGCCCGCCGCTACTCCCCCGCCGACGCCCGCGAGAACGTCGGCGGCGACTGGTACGACGCCGCCCCGCTCATCGATCGACCCGACGGCCCCGGACACCGACGCCTCATGGTCTCGGTCGGCGACATCGTGGGCCACACCCTCGACGCCGCCACCCACATGGGCCAGATCCGCTCCATGCTCCGCCAGGCCGCGTGGGACCATCTCGGCGAACCCCCCTCCGTCGCGCTGCGGGCCGTCGACGACCTGAACCGAGGGCTGGGCCTGGGTGCCGCGGGGAGCGCGTTCGTCGGCTACCTCGAGGAGCCGAGTCCCGGACGGTGGGCGCTGACCTGGACCAACGCCGGCCACCCACCGCCGGTTCTGCTCGCCCCCGACGGCACGGTCGAGCTCCTCGACGAACACGACACCCTCTTCGGGTTCGCCGCCCTCGCCGAGCTGCCCCGCACCGACCACACCCGTGCCGTCCCGCCCGGGGCGACCCTGTTCCTCTACACCGACGGGCTCGTCGAACACGGCGGCGGCAGCATCGACGAGGGCATCGCCGATCTCCTGGCGCTGCTCCGGCGCCACCACGATCTCCCCGTCCGCGACCTCGTCGACACCGTCGTGGACGTGCTCGCCCCCGAGGTGCCCGACGACGTCGTCGCCTTCGCCGTCCGCTTCCCCGTCCGGACGGACTCCGGGGCCTGACCTGCCGGCGCCGCCGAGCCCTCGACCTCGCAGTCTCGACCTCGCCGGGCGGTGGCTCGGCCCCGGCGCCGCGGTCCGGCGCTTGGACGCTGCGACACCGGCCGCCGTCTCCCGGCTCGTCCTCGACCGTTCCTCTTCGAGGACGGCACTGGCGGGATGACCGACCGGCGAGAGCTACCCCTGGACCGCGCCGGCGCGGTCCAGGATCTCGACCGCCTCCGGGTACGCCTGGAGGGCGGCGGCGAGGTCGGTCGGGGTGGCCACGCGGTGCGCGTTCGCCCGCACGTAGCCGCGGACGGCCTCGTCGAACGCCTCCGCGCCCACCCGGTCCCGGGCGGCGAGCAGCGTCGCGGCGCCCTGGTCGTAGACGGCGCTGGTGTAGCGGTCGAAGCCGCCGTTCTCGGCCCAGTAGGACATGGGCTCGCCCATCCGTCCGTCGACGCGGCCCGAGGTGCCCGGGTCGCGGTAGTAGTCCAGGTCGCCGCCGGCGAGGGCTTCGCCGTAGGTCGCCAGGGACTCGTCGAGCCACGGGTCGCGGGCCTGGTTGTTGCCGACGAGGGCGTAGAACCACTGGTGGGCGAGCTCGTGCGGGACCAGCCCGGCCAGCTCGCGCTGCCGGACGTCCCCGAACTGCAGCGCGGTGGGGAACTCCGTGCCGTCGCTCTGGCCCGGGGTGACGGTGACCCAGAGGTCCTCGTAGGGGTACGGGCCGAAGAGGGCGGTCAGCCTGCCCAGCGCCGACGCGGCCTCCTCGGCCCAGCGCTCCGGGTCGGTCCGGGTTCCGGCGCTGGGGGTGGCGACGTGCAGCGCGACCCCGTCGACGTCGCGCTCGAGCAGGTCGTAACGTCCGACGCCGACGGTGACGTCTCGGACGGCGTCCGCGCTGAACCGGTGCACGGTGGTGGAGTCCTGCGGTTCCGGCCTGCCCACCCCGCTCACCCGATATCCCTCGGGGGCGGTGACGGTGAGATCGGTGAGTCGGAAGGCCTCGCTGGTCGCGGTCTCGCCGTTGATGGTGACCGCGTCGTCTCGGGCCCATCCTCGGCCGCGTTCCCAGGCGAGGAGGGGGAATCCGGAGCCGAACCAGGCGGTCTCGGTCGAGGGTGAGTGGCCGACCCGTTCGTCGGCGTCTGCGCCCAGGGTGAGGGTGAAGTCCAGCTCGGCCGTGACCGTCCGGCCAGGATCGGCGCACTGCGGCAGCGGCAGCTCGACGAGGGTGCCGGGTGCACCGGCCGGAGCCCCGGCCGCCTCGACCCGAGGGCTGACCCCGGCTCCGTCGACGCTCGCCCGGTCGACCACGAGCGATGCACCGGTGGCGGACGTGGTCGGGTTGTTCGGCCACGCGCGGAACACCAGCTCACAGATCGGGGCGTCTGGGGTGAACCGCACGGTCTCCCGCCCGGCCACCCGGTCCAGCCCGGGAGCGACGTCGAAGGCCAGCTCCACCACCGGGCGCTCGGCCCACAGGGTGGTGCCATAGCCCCCCGGTGCCGCGGGAGCCGCTGGGGCCCCGGCGCAGGCCGCCGCCCCGGTCAGGATCATCGCCATCGCGATCACCCGGATCCGTTTCATGCCCACCTCCCCCGTACATCCGAACGCAGCGCCCATCCGGTTCACCCCGCAGTGATACGGGCCGGGGCCGGCGTGCGTTCACCGGTCGCCCGACACTCTCGGCGAGATTTCTCGACCGTTCGTCGAACCGGACCCCCCGTTCGTGACGTAGACAACCACATGGGGAGCAACCGGACACTCTCGGCGGACAGCGCCGTCTACGCCCGACGCGAGTCGGAGGTACGGAGCTACTGCCGGCACTACGCGATGGAGTTCGACACGGCGGCGGGGAGCGTCGTGCGGGACTCGGTGGGACGGGAGTACATCGACTTCCTGGCGGGCGCGGGGGCGCTCAACTACGGCCACAACGACCCGGACATGGCCGACGCCCTGGTGGCACACATCCGTCGTGGCGGCATCGCCCACGGGCTGGACCTGCACACCAGCGCGAAGAGCGCCTTCCTGGAGTCCTTCGAGCGGCTCGTGCTGGTGCCGCGCGGCATGACCCACCGGGTCCAGTTCACCGGGCCGACCGGCACCAACGGCGTCGAGGCGGCGCTGAAGCTGGCCCGGAAGGTGACCGGGCGGCGCAACGTGGTCGCCTTCACCAACGGCTTCCACGGCGTCTCCGCCGGCGCGCTCGCCGCGACCGGGAACCGCCATCACCGCCTCGGTGGCGCGGTGTCGCTGCCGGACGTGACCCGGCTGCCCTACGACGGTTACCTCGACGGTCTGGACTCGGCCGCGCTGCTGGAGCGGCTGCTGGCCGACGGGTCCAGCGGCGTCGACGCGCCCGCGGCGGTGCTGCTGGAGAGCGTCCAGGGTGAGGGTGGGCTCACCGCGGCCTCGCCGCAGTGGCTGCGCCGCATCGCCGGGATCGCCCGCGAGCACAGCGCCGCCCTGATCCTCGACGACGTCCAGGCGGGCTGCGGGCGGACCGGCAGCTTCCTGAGCACCGACCCGATCGGCGTCACCCCGGATCTCATCGTGCTGTCCAAATCGATCTCCGGGTTCGGACTGCCGATGGCGATCGTGCTGATCGCCCCGGAATGGGATGCCTGGTCCCCCGGCGAGCACAACGGCACCTTCCGCGGCAACGCCCACGCCTTCGTCACCGCCCGGGTGGCGTTGGAGAAGTTCTGGTCCGACGACGGCCTCGGGTCCGATGTGGCCCGGCGCTCGGCGCTCGTCCGGGAACGGTTGGAACGCATCGCGACGACCGTTCCGGGCGCCCGCGTGAAGGGGCGCGGGATGATGCAGGGCGTCGACGTCGGATACGGCGGCCTGGCCGCCGAGGTGTGTCGACGGGCGGGTGAGCACGGTCTGATCGTGGAGACCTCCGGCGCCTCCGACGAGGTGGTCAAGGTGCTCGCCCCGCTGACCACGCCGGACGCGCTGCTGGCCCGCGGCCTCGACATCCTCGAGGAGGCCGCGAACGCCTCGATCCGTACCTCGGTGGCGCTGTGAGCGCCGTCGAGGAGCGGACGGTCCCGTTCCCGCAGGTCCGGACCCGGGACGTCGAGCCCGCCGCCGTCCTCGACGGCAGCGGCGTCCTGCTCGCCGGGTTGCAGGACCCGACCCTGCGGTGGTCTCCGGGCGAGCGGCTGCACCACGTGTTCGAGGCGACCTGCGACCGGCTCGTCGCCGCGGGCGAGGGGAGCCGGCTCGCGGTCTCCCGCCGCGACCTCGCGGTGACCTACCCACAGCTCGACGCCCTGGCCAATCGGGTCGCGCGGTTCCTGCGCGGCTACGGCGTGCTGCCCGGCGCGCGGGTCGGCCTGCTGCTCGACGACCCGGTGTGGGTCTATGCGGGCATGCTCGCCGTGCTCAAGCTCCACGCGGCCTACGTCCCCCTCGACCCGGGCACCCCCGCGGACCGCGTCTCCTTCATCGCCGGTGACGCCGGCGTCGAGCTGATCCTGACCGTGTCGCACCTGGCCGAGCGCACCGCGGGGGCGGGCGCCCAGACCGTCGCACTGGACCGGGAACGGGAGCGGATCGAGTCCCTGGACCCCGGACGGCTCCCGGCGGGATCCGTCGGCGTCCCGGCGGACGAGCTCGCGTACGTCGTCTACACGTCCGGCACGACGGGCAGGCCCAAGGGCGTGCCCATCGAGCAGGCGAGCATCGTCAACTTCGTCCGGGTCGCGGCCGAGGTCTACGGCGTGCGCCCGGACGACCGGATGTACCAGGGCCTCACGCCGGCCTTCGACTTCTCGGTCGAGGAGATCTGGGTCGCCTGGGCGCTGGGGGCCACACTCGTCCCGAAGCCGGGCCGCAACCTGCTCGGTGACGAGCTCGCGGAGTTCCTGCGCGAGGAGCGGGTGACCGCGCTGTGCTGCGTGCCGACCCTGCTCGCGACCGTGACCGACGAGCTGCCCGACCTGCGGTTCCTGCTGGTGTCCGGGGAGGCGTGCCCGCAGGACATCGTGACCCGCTGGCACCGCCCGGGGCGCCGGTTCCTCAACACCTACGGCCCCACCGAGGCCACCGTCACCGCGACCTGGACCACGGTGGACCCCTCGCAGCCGGTGACCATCGGGGTGCCGCTGCCGACCTACTCGGTGGTCGTCCTGGCCGAGGACTCCGACACCGTGTTGCCCCCCGGCGAGGTCGGTGAGATCGCCATCGGCGGGGTGTGCCTGTCCCCCGGCTACCTCAACCGCCCCGACGCGACGGCGAAGGCCTTCGTGCCCGACCCCGTCGGGCTGCCGGACAATCCGTCGCGGCAGATCTACCGCACCGGGGACCTCGGCCGGATCACCGACGGGCTGCGCGTCGAGTACCTCGGCCGGATCGACACGCAGGTCAAGATCCGCGGCTACCGGATCGAGCTCACCGAGATCGAGTCCGTGCTGCTGGAGGTCCTCGGGGTGGGCCAGGCGGTCGTCGACACCTACGAGCCCGTCGCCGGTACGGTCGAGCTCGTCGCCTACTACACCGTTCGCCGCGGGGCGCTCCTCGACGAGGACATGCTGCTGGCCACACTGCGCGACCGGCTCCCGGCCTACATGGTCCCGGCCTACCTCGAGCGCCTCGACCTGATCCCGATGCTGCCCAGCGACAAGGCGGATCGGAAGAACCTGCCCGCGCCGAGCGGAGCGCGCCGGACGGGTGGCACCGTCGCCGACTACGTCGCACCGGAGGGCCCGCTCGAGGAGACCCTGGCCGCCGCCGTGGCGACGCACCTGGGGATCGAGCGGGTCTCGGCCACCGCGGACCTGTTCGTCGACCTCGGCATGAGCTCGCTGCTGGTCGCCCAGCTCAGCGCCCGGCTGCGTACCGACCCGACGCTCCCCCCGATCGGGACCAAGGACCTGTACCTCCAGCCGACGGTGCGCGACCTCGCCGGGTCCCTGCGGGGCGTCGCCGCCCGCGGCGAGACCCGCGAGCGGCCGATCCACGTGGCCCCCACCTGGCAGTACGTGCTCTGCGGGGCCGCGCAGGCAGGCGTGCTGCTCGCCGGCCTGGCTCTGGCCGCCGTGCTGCTGGTGCTCGGCTACACCGTCGTCGCCGCCTCCACCGGCGTGCTCGACGGCTATCTGCGGGCCGCCGCGGTCGCCCTCGGCACCGTCACCGCCCTGACCCTGCTTCCGGTCGGGGTCAAATGGGCGGTTCTGGGACGCGCCCGCCCGGCGACCTTCCCGATCTGGGGCGCGCGCTACCTGCGGTTCTGGATCGTGCGGACCGTGCTGCGGGCTTCCCCTGCCCGGCTGTTCGTCGGCTCCCCGCTCTACGTCGGCTACCTGCGGATGCTCGGCGCGCGGATCGGGCGCGGTGCCACCGTGTTCGCCCGGCTCCCCCTCGTGCACGCCGACCTGATCGAGATCGGCGAGCACGCCGTCGTCCGGCGGGACGCCGTGCTGACCGGCCACCACGCCGAGTCCGGCCGCATCCGCACCGGGCGGATCACCCTCGGCCGCGGCGCGGTCGTCGGCGAGGCCGCGGTGCTCGACGTCGACACCGCCCTGGGCGACCACGCCCAGCTGGGCCACGCCTCCTCGCTGCGGGCCGGGCAGGTCGTCCCCGCGGGACGGCGTGTGCACGGCTCCCCCGCCGAGGAGACCGACACCGACTTCGGCGGCGTCCCGCCCCGCCCGGTCACCGGCCGCCGCCGGGCCGGGTACGGGCTGTTCCAGCTCGCCGTGCTCGCCCTGGTGTCCGGGCCCGCCGCCGTCGCGGTGCTCTACGTGCTGCTCCCTGCCGTCTACCTGTGGGTCGAGACCGCGTTCGTGCCCGAGGGCCGCGCCCTCACCTTCGCCGCCCCCGGTTTCGCGCTCGGGCTGCTGGTCGCATGCACCGCCGTCGTCCTCGGCGCGATGGTGCTGCGCCTGCTCGTGGCGCTTCTCGCTCCGCTGGTGCTTCATCGGGCCGTCACCGCCGGGACCGTGTACCCGCTCTACGGCGTGCACTGGGCCGGTCATCGCGCGCTGGGACGGCTGAGCAACTCCCGGCTGTTCAACGACCTCCTCGGGGACAGCTCGTACATCGTCGGATTCCTGCGGATGATCGGCTACGACCTGCGCCCGGTCGAGCAGACCGGCTCGAACTTCGGCCTCGCGGTGAAGCACGACTCCCCGCTCCACGTCCGGGTCGGCACCGGCACCCTGGTGTCCGACGGCCTGTCGGTCGCCAACGCCGAGTACTCGGCCTCCTCCTTCGTCGTCACCCCGGCGACGGTCGGCGAGCGCAACTTCGTGGGCAACAACGTGGTCGTCCCGTCGGGCAGCCGGGCCGGGGACAACGTGCTGCTGGCGACCAAGGTGATGGTGCCGATCGACGGGCCGCCGCGCCGGAACACCGGCCTTCTGGGCTCCCCCGCCTTCGAGATCCCCCGATCCTCGGACCGGGACGTCGAGGTGACCAGGGCCGAGCGCGAGCGTGCGCTGCCCCGCAAGAACCGCTCCAACCTCGCGACGATGGGCGCGTTCCTGCTGCAGCGCATCCTGGCGCTGTACGGCACCGGCCTGATCGCCGCCGCCGCGCTCACCCACCTGGCGCCGACACTCGGCGTGTACGCGATCGCCGTCGCGCTGTCCGCCACCGCGGTGTTCACGGCACTGTTCCCGATCGCCGTCGAGCGTGCGGCCATGGGTTTCCGCAGGCTGCGCCCCCGATTCTGCTCGATCTACACGCCCTACTACTGGCGCCACGAACGGCTGTGGAAGCTCAGCCGGATCAGCCTGCTCGGCCTGTTCGACGGCACCCCGTTCAAGAGCGTCCTGTGGCGCCTCGGCGGGGTCCGCATGGGCCGCAAGGTGTTCGACGACGGCATGACCGTCCCGGAGAAGACCCTCGTGACCATCGGCGACCACGCCACCCTGAACGCCGGCGTGATCATCCAGTGCCACTCGCTCGAGGACGCCGTCTTCACCTCCGACACCACCGTGCTCGGCGCCGGGGTCACGGTGGGGCCGAACGCCTTCGTCCACTACGGCGCCCGCCTCGGCGACCGTGTGGTGGTCGACGCGGACAGCTTCGTGATGAAGGGCTCCGAGGCCGCCGCGGGCTCGCGGTGGCGGGGCAATCCGGCCCTGGAGGTCACCGAGGAACCGGCCGCGCAGACGGTGATCCCACGGCAGGGCGGCGGGCCGCCCGGCCCCGAGCCGCGGCCCGATGAGGACCGCGTGGTGCGGCCGCTACGGCGCCCCCGGGTCGCGCGTCGCCGGCTCGCCGCGGCCGCCGCGATCCTCACCGGGCTCGCCGCGGTGGGTGCGGTCGCGCTCGCCGCGGTCCGCACCCCGGCGACCGCTGCCGAGGGTCCGCTGCTCGACGGCGCGTACGCGGCGCTGCGCGGCCTGACCGCTCCCGCCACCGGTGCGGGCGACTGGGCCACGCGACTGCAGCTGACCGGGTACGCGCAGCTCACCGGCGCGTTCGAGCGCCACGCGGACCTGGTGTCGGGTGCGCGGGAGCTCGCGCTGCTGGCCGCCGCCGTCACGGTGCTCGGGGTGATCGTCGCCGCGCGGCGGATGCCGGTGGTCCTCGCGCTCGTGGCCATGGTGTTCGCCCTGGTCGCGGCCCTGCCTGCGGTCGCGGCGGTCGGCGCGGCCCTGGGCCCGGTCCCGCTCGGTCTGGCCTGGCTCGCCGCGGGTGCCGCGCTGTGCAGTCTCGGTCCAGCACCGCAGGCCGCGCCGCTCCGCCGGTCGCCCACGCGGGCCCGCGGACGCGACGACTCGTCGTTCGGGGTTCGCAGGGCGCTGCCCCTCGTGCTCGGGGTGGTCGCGATCCTCGTCGGGCTCGTGACCGCGGCCGTCCTCGCTGTGTTGCCGGTCGCGGTCGTCCTCGGCCTGGTCGCGATGCGGCGGGCGCGCACGTCCGGCGGCTCCGGACCCGCCGCCCTCGCGGCACGCCTGCGCTCGCTGCGGCCCCGTCCCGCGGTGCTCGCCGGTGTCGTCGGTGTGACGCTGGCCGGCTGGCTGGCGGTCGTGACGCTCACCGTCGACCTCCGCCCGGCCGCGGCGGATCCCGGTCATCGCGCGCTCGCGGCCTGGCTCGCCACGGCCACCGACCCGAGCACGGGCGTGGCCGTGCCTGCCGGGACCTGGTCGAACCTGGTCCGCGGGGGGATCCCCGCCGAGCGCCTCGACCCGGGCGGTCCACTGGCCGTGTCCGCGTCGACGAGCGAGCAGGACCTCGCCAGGTTCGGTCCGCTGAACGTCCGGATCGCCGACGACTCCGCCACCGCGTCCGGTCCCGCCGGGGCTCAGCTCGCGACCAACCCTCGGCTGCTCACCGGCCCCGAGGTGCGGGAGACGCTGCGCACCGGCGCCGTGGACGTCCGGGCTCTCGCCGTGCTGGCCGGCCTGACCCGCCTCGGACCGGTCACCGTCACGGACCTGCCCACCGTCCCCGGCGAGACGGCGGCGCTGCCCCGCCACGTCGTCGTCCTCCCCCCGGTGGACGCCGGCACCGACTCCTGGCTCCGGGCGCAGCGACCGCCGTTCGCACCCACCATCACCACCACCGCGGACGCCACCACGCTCTCGTGGCCGGTGCCCGCCCCGGCCGAGCTGCGCCGATGACCGGAAAGGGACTCTCATGACACGCCGACTCCTGGCAGGCGGGGTGGTCGCGCTGCTCGTGGCCGCGCTCGCCGCGCTGAGTGCCGTGCCCGCCGCCGCGGCCACGGGCACCTACCTGCGCCTGGCCCACCTCTCCCCCGACACCCCCACCGTCGACGTGCTGGTCACCTCGTTCGCCGGGACGAGCCTTCGACTGCCGGGGGTCGACTACGGAGACGTCTCCACCTACACCGAGATCGAACCCGGCCGGTACACCCTCGAGATGCGGCCCGCGGGGGCGCCCGAGTCGGCCGCCCCGATCGTGACAGGCACCCTCGACGCCGCGGAGGGCAGCGCGTACACCGCCGCCGGTCTCGGCCCCCGTGACGGCCTCGCCGTCACCGTCCTCGACGACGACCTGACCACGCCGGGTGCGGGCCAGGCCCGCGTGCGCGTGGTCCAGGGCGCCGAGCAGGCGGGTGCGGTCGGGGTGCGGTGGGCGGGCGCACCCGCGTTCGACGGCGTGGCCTTCGGCACGGCCAGCGACTACGCCACCGTGCCCGCCGGGCAGGGCTCCTTCGAGATCACCCCGGCCACCGGACCCGCCACCACCGTCCCGGTCCGGCTCGACGAGGGCGCGATCTACAGCGCCGTCGTCGTCCAACGCGACGGCAGACTCGACCTGCAGCTGGCCACCGACGCCGACGGCGCGGCCGCCGCTCCGACGGGCGGGATCGACACCGGAATGGGCGGCACCGCGGAGCACCCGAACCGCCCGAGGGTCGGCGGCGCGCTCGCGCTGCTCGTGGTGGGCGCGCTGGGCCTCGCCGCACACAGGCGGTTCGCCCACCAGCACCGGTGAGCCAGCTTCTCGTCCACACCCTGAGGGCGGCGCTGGCGTTGCTGTGCGCGGCGGTGCTCGTGGGGTGCGCGTCGACTCCCGTGCCGGGCCCGGCTCGACCGCCCGCAGGCGCCCTTCCCTCCGCCGAGCAGGCCGCCGTCGCCGCCCCGGTTCGCGTCCGCATCCCGGCGATCGGGGTCGACAGCCCCGTCGTCGGGATCGGCGCGGACGCCTCGGGCGCCCTCCAACCGCCGGGCGACGCCGACACGACGGGCTGGTTCGCCGACGGCCCCGCGCCGGGCGCCACCGGACCGGCCCTGCTCGCCGGACACGTCGACTCCCGCACCGGACCCGCCGTGTTCTACCGGCTCCGCGACCTGCCCGACGGCTCCCCGGTCCTCGTCGACCGGGCCGACGGGAGCACCGTGGAGTTCCACACCCGACGGACCTTCCAGACCGCCAAGGCCGCCTTTCCCCGCGACGCCGTCTACGCCCCGACCCCCGCTCCCGAGCTGCGCCTGGTCACCTGCGGCGGCACCTTCGACCGGGCGATCGGACACTACCGGGACAACCTCGTCGTCGAGGCGGTCGCCGCCCGGGGCGGCTGGACGATCCCGTAGTGGGGATCCGCGAATCCCACCGGTCCTGTCCTGGAGCGATGCGGCCGCCACCCCCTCGCTCGTGCGTTGCGACAGGGGGACTGCATGCCTCCGCCCGAGCGGCACGTCCACGGTCTCCGTCCTTCGCGAACCTCGGTCGGTGGCATCTGCGGTGACGTGCCGCGACGGCCTGCACAGCGGCGCGCGGAGCAGAGAATACCCTTGAGCTGCGAGGACAGCCGTCCCGGGTGATCTTCGGAACCGAAGATGTCCTGCAGGTTTCCTGCCGTAGCGACCACGTTTCCAGTCGCGTCCGCCACTTCCGCCCCCGCGATCGGTGGGGCAGGGTTCGGCACGAACACCGCGGGCGAGGCGGACACCAGGATCAGGTTGTATACACGTATGCAGAGTAGGAACGCTCTGGTCCCGCGCCTCTCGCGTCGTCGGCGGACCGGCCTACCCGGGCCGTTTCGACGGAGCCGCTCTCTCCCGCAACCACCCAGTGCACTGCGCACCTCGTGACGAACGTGAGGCTACGAATGTCAACACGCCGGAAGCTACTCGGAGGCACCCTGGCCGCGGTCGCCGCGCTGGTCGTCGCCGCCTGCGGGGGAGGGAGTACCGACCAGGACACCGCGGCGCCGCCCGCCGACACGCTGCGCGTGGGCTGGGCGGAGCTGGCGGGCTACGCGCATCGCGATCCTGCGACCAACCAGGTCGAGGGCCTGTACATCGATCTGTGGCAGGACATCGCCACGCACACGGGGAGGCAGCTCGAGCTGGTCGAGGACACCTGGCCGACGCTCGTCCTGGGAGTGAACGCCGGGAAGTACGACGCGAGCATCGCGGGAGTCACGAACGAACGCTCCCAGCAGGTCGACTTCACCTCGCCGATCATGCAGTCCGACTTCACCTTCGCCGTCAAGGGCGGCACCGTCTGGCAGGGGATCGAGAACCTGGACCGGCCGGGGGTCAAGATCGCCGTCACATCGGGATCCAACACCGACGAGGCACTCACCAAGATCGTCGAGAACGCCGAGATCGTGCGGCTGCGGGACGTCGGAGGCGCACTGCTGTCGTTGTCGTCCGGATCCGTGGACGCGATGGCGGGGGTCCGCGACTATCTCGGCAAGTCCATCGTCAACAACCCCGATCTCACCGTCCTGCCCAGCAGGTTCGACGTCTCGACCCAAGCGATCTTCGTCCGTAAGGACGACTCCCTGCTGAGGTCGACGATGGAGGCGGAGGCCCGGCGACTCCTGTCCGACGGCGTCGTGGCGGACAAGCTGGCCGCACGGGGCCTGGTCGGCGTCGAGGCCGGCAAGCCCGTCAACGGATAGCGCCGATGAACGCCTTCGACTGGTCCGTGATCGGTCAGTACGCCGGATACGTCGCCGCGGGGATTCCGATCACCCTCCTCGTCTCGGCGGGGGCCGTGGTCATCGGGATCGTGCTGGGGGTGCCCATCGCGATCCTGCGCCTGCGCGCGTGGGCGCCGGTCCGGTGGCTGCTCCTCGGGTACGTCGAGCTGTTCCGCAACACCCCGGTCCTGGTGCAGGTCGTGTGGTTCTACTACGTGCTACCCGTGCTGACCGGCGGGAACCTGCCGCCGGTGTGGGCCGGCACGCTGGCCATCGGCCTGAACACCAGCGCCTACATCGCGGAGGCGGTGCGCGGCGGGATCGTCGGGATCGCGTCCGGCCAGGGGGAGGCGGCGCGGTGCATCGGGATGTCCTACTGGCAGTCGATGCGCTGGATCATCCTGCCGCAGACATCCCGGCGGATGCTCGTGCCCTTCGCCAACACCTTCGTGGTCGTGATCAAGGAATCGGCACTGGTCTCGTACATCGGCGTGCTGGACATCCTGCACCGGGGCGACGTCGTCCAGGTGTCGACGTTCAAGCCCCTCGAGGCGTACACCCTCGTCGCGGTGTTCTTCCTCATCGTCATCACCGCGGTGACCCAGCTGATGCGATTCATGGAGAAGCGATGGTCCCCGGCCGTCGACTGACGGGTCCGCCCCTGGCCCCTGGCCCCTGGATGGAGATCTCATGTCTGAACGCGGGTTCGATGCGAACTGGTCCGCCCAACCGCTCATCGAGATGCAGGGGGTGCAGCTGTCCTTCGGCTCGGTGCAGGCGTTGCGAGACGTCGATCTCGCAGTGCGTCCGCACGAGGTGACGGCGCTGATCGGACCGAGCGGGTCGGGAAAGTCCTCGTTGCTGCGCTGCATCAACCTGATGGCGTTCCCGGCCGCGGGCAGCGTCCGGGTCGGAGGCCGGGAGACCGTTCGCGCCGTCGACGGGAAGCACGAGTTCCTCCTCGGCGAGCCGGAGCGCAACCAGCTGCGGACACACCTCGGGATGGTGTTCCAGCACTTCAACCTCTACCCGCACTTGTCGGTTCTGCGGAATGTCGCACTCGGCCCGGCGGTGGTGCTCGGGCATTCACGCGAGGATGCCCAGGACGAGGCGCGGCTGCAGCTCTCGCGCGTCGGCCTGGCGCACAAGGCAGACGCGATGCCCCGCGAGCTGTCCGGGGGGCAGAAGCAACGGGTGGCGATCGCCCGGGCCCTGGCGATGCGTCCGCAGGTGATGCTGTTCGACGAGGCCACCTCGGCGCTGGACCCCGAGATGGTCGGCGAGGTCGTGGACATCATGAGGCAGCTCGCGGACGAGGGAATGACGATGATCGCGGCGACACACGAGATGGACTTCGCCCGGGAGGTCGCCCACCAGGTGGTCTTCATGGCAGACGGGCAGGTGGTCGAGACGGGCCCGGCACGCCAGGTGCTGGAGCAGCCGCAGCACGCCCGGACGAGGCAGTTCCTCGACAGGGTCCTCCGGCACGCCGCGGTCGGCGGTGTCGATCCGGCGCCCTCCTCCTCATGACGCGCGAGCGTCCTCGCACGAACTCACGACAGAAGGGCGATCGATGACCCGCACACCGCGGCAGATGAACCTGAACATGTTCCTCGCCACGGCCGGTTACCAGGCGGGCGCGTGGCGCCGAGACGGTTCCCGGTCCGACGAGCTCCTCTCCCTGACCTATCTCGCCGACCTGGCCCAGGCGGCCGAGCGGGCGAAGATGGACGGGGTCTTCATCGCCGACTCGATGGCGCACGCGTCGACGGTGAACTCCGCGCCCCGGCTGGTCCAGCTCGAACCACTCACGGCGCTGGCGGCGATCGCCGCCGTGACCAGCCGGATCGGTCTGATCGGGACCTTCTCCACCACGTTCACCGAGCCCTTCAACCTGTCCCGCTACCTGATGTCGCTGGATCACCTGAGCAACGGGCGCGCGGGCTGGAACATCGTGACCTCGGCGGGCGGGGAGCAGAACTTCGGCGGGAGGCTTCCCTCCCACGACGACCGGTACCTGGTCGCCGAGGAGTACCTCGACGTGGTGACCGCCCTGTGGGACAGCTGGGACGACGACGCCGTGGTGAACTCGAGGACGGAAGGCGTCTGGGCGAGGACCGACCGCATCCACCCGATTCATCACCACGGCAAGTACTACGACGTCGCGGGGCCGGCGTTCATCCCGCGCAGCCCCCAGGGCTGGCCGGTGCTCGTGCAGGCGGGCTCGTCTCCCACCGGCATCGCTTTCGCCGCTCAGCGGGCCGAGGTCGTCTTCACGGCGCAGCCGGACCTCGAGCACGCCCGATCCTTCTATGCACGGCTGAAGGACGAGGTGGCGGCCACCGGGCGGGATGCGGCCAAGGTCAAGGTCCTCCCCGGCTTCATGCCGATCATCGGCGACACCGAGACCGCGGCCCGGTCCCTCGCCGACGAGCTCGCCGAGCTGATCACCATCGACGTCGGCATGCGCGCCCTGGCGACGGACTTCGGCGGGACCGACCTGACCGGGCTGGACCTGGACGAGCCGGTGCCCGTCGAGCGGATTCCGGCGGTGCGCGCGATCAGCGGCAACCAGAGCCGCTTCGAGCTCTATCGCGAGCTCGCCGTCGAGAAGCGATACACCCTGCGCAGCCTCGTGCGGGTGGCGGGGCGTTCCATGGGACACAGCGTCGTCGTCGGTACTCCGGAGCAGGTCGCGGACGAGATGGAGGCCTGGTTCACGACCGGGGGGTGCGACGGCTTCAACCTGCAGATGGCCTATGCACCCGGCGGGGCGGCCGCACTCTGTGAGCAACTGGTCCCCGAGCTCGTCGACCGGGGGCTGTTCCGCGCGGAGTACACGGGGACGACGTTCCGAGACCACCTCGGCCTCGATCGGCCTGAGGTGCAGAGGTGAGGTGATGTCGAGGGGTGGACCGGGCGGGCCCGGTCCACCCCACTCGGTGACGGGCGGCGCAGGATCGTGCGCTCGCCTCGCCTCATCGGCCACTCGCCGGGGGCGGGGGGTTCCGGAAGACCGCCGAGGCGGTGAGCACGGTGTCGCCCGCGCTGTGCAGCCGCGCGGACACGAAGGTCACCGTCCGGGTGGCGCGGTCGACCGTCGCCTCGCCGAAGGGCAGCTCGCCACCCTTCGCCGCCGCCGGCATCGAGGCCGACAACTGCAGGGTCACCGGGTGTCTGTCGGCCGCGGCCCCCAGGTACGACTCGACCGTCGCGCCGAGGGTGATGTCGAGGACGGTGAGCAGGAACCCGCCGTGCGCGGTCCCGTTGGGGTTGAGATGGTGCGGTTCGAGGAGCACGCACAGGTCGGTGCGGTCCGCCCCGCGACGCCAGGTCAGCCCGCCGACGTGCCCCAGGAAGCTGCCCTCCTGGCCGAGGGGGACGAAGCCCTCCGGGATCGTGGTCACGAGTCCTCCACGAGGACGATCCAGGTCTCTGCTCAGCTCGTCGCCGTCGGGTTCGGGATCGAGCAGCGCACCGTCGAGCACCCGCGTGCTCGGCCGGGTCTGGTCGCGGTTGTGGGCGTCGATCAGCACGCGGAGGTCCTCCTCGTCGAACGGGTCGGGGGTTCGGGTGTCCGGCCAGGCCAGCACACACAGCGCGGGGCGGTCGGCACCCGCCACGACGAGATCGCACAGCCTGCCGCCGCTGCGCGACAGCAGCGCCGAACGGATCCCGGCGCAGTCGACCCAGGTACCGTTGGCCAGCTTGAAGTCCTCGGCGATCCGGCCCGCGAAACGCAGACCACGGGCCTGGTCCGCCGGGTCGACCAGCTCGCCGGCGTCGCCTCCGTCGATCCCCACCCGGTGACGATCGGGACCGCGCTCCCCCGCACGCTCGCCGAGAGCTCCGTGAGCCTGCGGAACACGGTGGGGTGCATGGCCGCACCCGCGCTGAACAGGACGTCGAGCCGCTCGAAAAACGCGGCGCGCAGGTCGGGATCGGACTCCAACGCGGGGAGCAGCGCCGCGAACCCCGCGGGGACGGCCAGCCCGTCACCGACGAGCCGAGCATCTGGACCGCTCTGCTGGGCCAGGACCTGACCATCCGCCACGTCCGGGTGGGCGAGTGGAACACCCGCGGGCCCCGGGTCGGGGACCAGGCTCGTCGTCCGAGGGGCGGACCGGACCTGCCGGTCTCCTCCGTCAGAGCTCGACGACCACGTCGCCGTCCTCCTCGGACACGGCGAAGACCGTCACGCCGACCAGCCCGACGTCCTTGACCAGCGCCTCCGAGCAGTTCCGCGGACACCCGGCGACGGCGAGATCGAGCTTCGCCGGGCTCTCCAGTCCCTGGTAGCGCTGCTCGATCGCGACGCCGAGGCCCGTCGAGTCGCCGAGGCCGAAGCGGCAGTAGTCGGTGCCGACGCAGGTCTTCACCGTACGGAAGGACTTGACGTAGGCGTAGCCCGAGGGCATGTCCAGGTCCGCCCAGACGGCGGGGAGGTCCTGCTTGCGCACGCCGAGCAGGTCGATCCGCTGCCCGCCGGTGATCTTGACCATCGGCACCCGGTACTTGTCGGCGACGTCCGCGAGCCGGCGCAGCTGATCCGGCGTGGTCACCCCGCCCTTGATCTGCGGCACCACCGAGAAGGTGCCGTCCCGCTGGATGTTGGCGTGGACCCGGTCGTTGATGAAGCGGGCGTCCCGCTCGTCGACGAACTCCCCGGGCCAGACCGTGCGCAGCAACGAGGTCAGGGCCATCTTGCTGCCCGCGAGCTGTTCGTCCACCGGCTCGACGACACCCAGGAGGCGGCCCTGCGGCACGCCTTCGCCGACCACTGAACGAAGGAGACCGTCATGAACACGCAGGTCCTGGTCGTCGGGGCGGGCCCGGTGGGCCTCACCGCCGCCTGTCGGCTCGCCCGCCTCGGCGTCGGCGTGCACGTCGTGGAGAAGCCGACCGAGCCCACCACCGAGTCCCGCGCCGTCGGGGTGCACGCCCGCAGCCTGGAGCTGCTCGCCTCGCTCGGGGTGCTCCCGCAGCTCGAGGCCCGCGGACGTCGGATCGGAGCCCTCCAGATGGTGGACGGCACCACCGGGCACGTCCGGGCCCGGCTGGAACTGGCCGACGCCCCCACCCGGCACCCCTGCGTCCTCGACGTCGCCCAGCCGGACCCGGCCCACGCCGCCGCCGACTGGCTGCCCGTCGCGCACCGGCTTGAGCACGTCCTGGACCTGGTGGCCACCACACCCCGACCGGACGCGGCGGACGGGCTCCGCGCCCGACCCCGCACCGCGGCCGAGGCGGGCGCGCTCCTCGACGCGGCCGCGGAGCTGCTCCGCCCGCCGTGAGCCGGCGTCGGTCCAGGTCGGGGTGGACGGCACGGCGAAGCGCGACCAGGACGGCGACAGCGCGGCCTCGAACGCCCGGACCGAACGCGCCGTGCTGGGCGTCATCACGGTGTCGTTCGAGCACCCGACGCCGTGCCCGTGCCGCGGAACGGACCGCGTTCCTCCACGCGGACCCGGCCTCCTCAGCCCACGTTCTCCAGCACGACGGCGAGTGCCTGCCCGACCCCGATGCAGATCGCGGCGACACCCCACCGGTCGCCCGACTCGCGGAGCCGGGCCGCCAGCGTCCCGAGGATCCGGGCGCCCGACGCACCGAGGGGATGTCCCAGGGCGATCGCGCCGCCCTTGACGTTCACGATCTCCGGGTCGATCTTCCAGGCGTCCACGCAGGCCAGCGACTGCACGGCGAAGGCCTCGTTCAGCTCGACGGCCGCCACCTCGCCCCAGCCGATGCCGGCCCGGGCCAGCGCCCGTTCGGCGGCCTCGACGGGCGCGAACCCGAACTCGCGCGGGTCCAGTGCGTGGGTGCCCCGCCCCGCGATCCGCGCGAGCGGGTCGCTCCCGATCCGCTCGGCGGCCGCCTCCGAGCCCAGGAGGACGGCGGCGGCGCCGTCGTTGAGCGGGCTCGCATTGCCCGCCGTGATGGTCCCGGCCTCGCGGAACGAGGGCGTGAGCCCGGCCAGCTTCTCCGGGGTCGAGCCGTCCCGGATGCTCTCGTCGCGCGCGAGGCCCGCGTCGCCGACGGGGACGACGAGATCGTCGTAGAAGCCGTCCGCCCACGCCTCTGCGGCGAGCCGGTGGGAGCGGGCCGCGAACTCGTCCTGCCGCAGGCGGCTGATCGAGAACCGGTCCGCCAGCTGCTCGTTGCACTCCCCCAACGACACGGTCCATTCCGCGGGCATCCGCTCGTTGACCAGCCGCCAGCCCAGCGTGGTGGACACGGCGGTGACGTTCCCCGCCGGGAACGCCCGGCTCGGTTTGGGCAGGACCCAGGGTGCCCGCGTCATCGACTCCACGCCCCCGGCGACCACCACGTCCGCGTCGCCGACCTCGATCGCGCGGGAGGCCTGGATCGCCGCGTCCAGGGACGATCCGCAGAGCCGGTTGATCGTCGTGGCGGGCACCGAGGTGGGCAGTCCGGCGAGCAGGACCGCCATGCGCCCGACGTTCCGGTTGTCCTCGCCCGCCTGGTTCGCACACCCCCACACCACGTCGTCGATCCGCGCGGGGTCCAGCGTCGGCGCCCGGGACACCAGCCCGGACAGGGCCGTCGCCGCGAGGTCGTCCGGCCGAACGCCCGCGAGCGCGCCGCCGAACCGGCCGAAAGCGGTCCGAGCGCTCGCGTAGAGGAAGGAGGGCGAAGTCATCTGTTCACGGTAGAGAGCGGAATCCATCGACTCCAATACTCATTGCACGACAATTGATAAGTTCCACGCATGGATACGCGGCTGCTCCGATCGTTCGTCGTCCTCGCCGAGGAACGCCACTTCGCCCGGGCCGCCGCCCGCCTGCACATCGCCCAGCCCGCCTTGTCCCAGCAGCTCGCCCGGCTCGAGCAGCAGGCCGGGGCACGGCTCCTCGACCGCTCCACCCGCCGGGTGGACCTCACCGAGGCCGGCAGGCTGCTCCGGGACCGCGCGCTGGGGATCCTCGCCACCCTCGACCGCACCACGGCCGATCTCGGGTTGCTCGCCGCCGGGCAGGCCGGCCGGGTGCGCGTCGGGTTCGTCGGCACCGCCACCTACGACGTCCTCCCCCGGGCCGCCCAGCGGATCCGCTCCGAGCTCCCCGACATCGAGCTGGACCTGCGCGGAGAGCTGCTCGGCCCCACCCTGCTCGACGCGGTCCGAGACGGAGACCTCGACCTCGCCGTGGCACGTCCGGGCCCGTCCGTCCCCGACGACCTCCTCGTCCGCCCGCTGCGGGACGAGTCGCTCGTGGCCGTGCTCCCCGCCGCGCACCCGCGGGCCGCGGACGCCCGCGTGTCCCTGCGCGACCTGGCCGGGATGCCCCTGATCACCCACCCGGCGGGTCGTCGGTCGGTGATGCAGCCGCTCGCGCTCGACGCCTGTCGCAGCGCCGGGTTCGAACCCGAGATCGTCGAGGTCGGCGAGACGGGGACGCTGGTCGTCTTCGTCGCCGCCGGGCTCGGGTTCGGCCTCGTGCCGGCGTCGGTCCGGGCACTACGCCTCGACGGTGTCTCCTACGTGCCGCTCGCCGGCACTCCGGTGACGGTTCCGCTGGTCCTCGCCCATCGGGCCGAGGCGCCCCCCGCGGTCGGCCGCGTCGCGACCGTGATCAGCGAGATCGTCGCCTGAGTCGTCGCCGACCGGCCGGGGCCGGACGGCGTCGACGTCGGGCTCAGCCCGCCGCGATGTCCGACGGGTGCTGCGCCAGCGGGGTGATCGTCATCCGCATGTGGGGGAACAGCGGCAGCCCCCAGAGGATGTCGTGGAGCTGCGCGTTGCCCTCCACCTCGAAGATCGAGAGGTTGGCGTACTCCCCGACGCAGCGCCAGATGCTGCGCCAGTGCCCGGAACGCTGCCACTGCTGCGAGTAGGCCTTCTCGCGGGCGAGGAGCTCCGCCTTCGCCGCCGGGTCCATGTCCGGCGGGAGGGCGACGTCCATGCGTACGGCGTAGAGCTCGCTCACTCGGCCGGGTCCAGCGGGAAGTCGTAGGTCACGTGGTTGCCCTCGCCCGAGTCCGACTTCGTCGGGTGGAGGATCAGCTCGGGCTTCACGGCCTGCGCGACGTCGTCCGCCACGTACTCCCCGCCCGCGAAATACAGCTGGGTCGTGACCGGGGCGCGGCCGGGCGCGGTGACTTTCAGGTGCAGGTGGGCGGGCCGCCACGGGTGCCATCCGGCGGTCGCGACCATCGCGCCCACGGCCCCGTCGGTCGGGATCTGGTACGGCGCGGGCTGGATGGTGCGGAACGCGTAGTGCCCGTCTTCGCCGGTGCGGATCTGCGCGCGCAGGTTCCACTCGGGGATGCCGGGGGCGAACTGGGAGTAGTAGCCGGCGTCGTCGGCGTGCCAGAGCTCGACCAGCGCGCCGTCGAGGGGGTTGCCGTCCAGATCGGTGACGGTGCCCTCGAACAGCAGCGGCGTGCCGGGCTCGTCGGCGCGCCGGGGCACGTCCGCCTCGGCGGCGAACTCCGGGGCGCCGGGGATGTAGTAGGGGCCCTCGATGGTCCCGACCGCGCCCTTACGGTCCGCGTTGGCGACCTGCTCGACGACGTGCTCGAGGAACACGTCCAGGAACAGCGGCCACTCGCCGGTCCGGCCGACGTCGATCAGCCAGCCCTTCAGGGCGTCGTACTCGGCGTAGGTCACCTGGTGCCGCCGGACGACCTCGTGCAGGGCGGCGAGCGCATCGCCGATGATCGCCCCGGCACGCTCGTGGTCGACGGGACCCGCCTGCCGCTCCTTGCGGGCGAACGAGGCCGTGGCGTTCTGCCCGGAGCCGACCGCGGTGGGGTTGTGCTCGGTGGTGGTCATTCTGTGCTCCTCACGCGTCGATGCGAGAAAAATCGGTGTCGATGGTCAGTCGGTGGTCAGTCGGTGCGATAGCGGGCGAGCTTGTCGGGGTCGATCGCGATCCCGAGGCCCGGTCCGGGTCGCACGGCGAGCTCGCCGCCGTGGATCTCCAGCGGCTCGGTGAGCAGGTCGTCGGTCATGTCGAGGAAGTTCGACAGCTCCCCCGCCCGCCGCGAGCTGTGCCGGTGCGCAGCACCGAAGGCCACGCTGCACGCCGTCCCGACCTGACCGTCGATCTGGTTGCCCATCACGATCTCCGCCCCCAGTCCCTCGCACTGGTGCAGGATCCGCTGCGAGGTCGTGAACCCGGTGCGCGCGGTCTTGATGCTGATCATCGTGGCGGCCCCGTCGAGCAGCTCGCGGGTGACCTGCCCGGGCGTCGCCGCGCTCTCGTCCGCCACGGTGGGCACCGACGTCCGACTGGTCAGCCAGCGCCGGCCGAGCACGTCGTCGGCGGGGCAGAGCTCCTCGGACAGGGTCAGGTCCAGGTCCTCCATCAGCGTCAGCGCCCGGGCCGCCTCCGTGGGCGTCCAGCCGCGGTTGCCGTCGACGTAGAGCTCGACCTCGGACCCCAGCGCGGTGCGCAGGGCGCGGCAGGCACCGACGTCGAGCGAGACCGGGCGGCGCCCGACCTTGACCTTGAACGTGGTGATCCCGTAGGTGTCCCGAACCCGCTCGGCCTCGGCGACCATCACCTCGTCCGGGGCGAACCCGACCATGTGCGACACCCGCATCCGGTCGGTGAACCCCCCCAGCAACTGGGTCACCGGCAGGTCCAGGGTCTTCCCCAGCGCGTCCCAGCAGGCCATGTCGATCGCGGCCTTGGCCGTGGGGTTGCCGACGGTGCGGTCGAGGCGGGCGTGCAGCACCTCGCGTTCGAGCAGCGAGAGTCCGACGGCCTCGCCCGCGAAGATCCTGCCGATCACCGCGACGATCGACTCCTGGGTCTCGCCGTAGGTGTAGGGCCGCGGCGGGGCCTCGGCGATCCCGACGATTCCGTCGTCGGTGTGCACCCGGACCAGCACGTGGTCGGCGGTGTGCGCCTCACCGGAGGCGAACTTCAACGGTGTGCGGTAAGGGATCGCGAACGGGATCGCCTCGACGGCGACGATCTTCACTGCAGACCTCCGAGGGAGAGGGGGAGCACGGGAGCCGGGTCGAGCGGGTCGTTCAGGGGGGCGACGAACCCGTTCTCCTCCAGCGCGGACAGGAGCACACGGATGGCGGGATCGTCGTTGTCCGCGCGCCAGGCGAGTGCCAGCTCGACGTGCGCGTCGTCGGCGACCGACACGAACCGGACACCCTCTACACGCAGGGCCAGCGCGGACTCCGGCAGCAGCGCGACCCCCAGACCGGCGGCGACCAGCGTGAGCATCACCGAGGTCTCCGCGACCTCGTGCGCCCGGCGCGGCAGGAAGCCCGCGGCGAGACACGCCTGGGTCACCGCGGCGTCGACCACGGACTCCTTGGCGCCGTACACCACGAAGTCCTCGTCCCGCAGCTCGTGCAACCCCACGGGGCCGTCCGCGGCCAGCCGGTGCTGCTCGGGGA
Source organism: Pseudonocardia oroxyli (assembly GCF_900102195.1). Taxonomy (GTDB): domain Bacteria; phylum Actinomycetota; class Actinomycetes; order Mycobacteriales; family Pseudonocardiaceae; genus Pseudonocardia; species Pseudonocardia oroxyli. The sequence continues at coordinate 135,207 of NZ_FNBE01000016.1, read as the reverse complement.
CCGCCGCGACGAGCCGCTCCCGGGCGATCCGCCGGGTGACGATGTCCGTCCGCCGCGTGGGCGGACGCAGCAGCGCGACGTCGATCCGGTCCTCGGCCAGCGCCGCCTCGCTGGCCGGGGTGAGCAGGTCCGGCACGTAGCGCAGCACCAGGTCGGGGACCTCGCGGGCGACGATCCGAGCGAGCTGCGGCAGCTGGCGGTAGGCGGCGAGTCCGGTGCTCCCGATCCGCAGCAGGCCGCTGCGCCCGTCCCCGACCTCCTGCACCCGCTCGCGGGCCGCGTCCAGGGAGTCCAGGATCCGTAGCGCGTCCCGCAGGAAGGCCTCGCCGGCCGGGGTCAGGTCCACGCGGCGGGTGGTGCGGGTGAACAGCGTGACGCCGAGCTGCGACTCGAGCTGGCGGATGGCCTGGGAGAGCGGTGACTGGTTCATGTGCAGGCGTTCGGCGGCCTGCCCGAAGTGCCGGGTCTGCGCGACGGTGACGAAGTACCGCAGCTGGCGGATCTCCATGCGTCCTCCCGTCGACGACTCTGTGTCAGGCCGCCCACGGTACGACCGCGCGTCCGCCTACACAAAGACCTTGTCGGTCTCGATTAAGACGTCCGGCGTCTGAAAAGTGTTGAGCCGATTCCAGACAGAGTGAGCACGCCGGCCGTCCTCGAGCGGTTGCAGGACGAGCTGCTCCGCACGACCGCCGACATGGCCGTCGACCTGGGTGCGGCCGACGGACCGGGGAAGGCCCGCACCGCGGCACGCGGTCGCTGAGCTCCGCGCGCGGCGCGGTCACGCGTTCCGGCGGCTGGGGGACGGGACGTAGAGTCCGTCTCGTTCCGCGCGGACCGCCGCGAGCGTCCTCGTGGGTACTCGGAGCTTCTCCAGGACGTGCTCCAGATGAGCCGCCACGGTCCGCGGGGCGACCACCAGCGTTCTGGCGATCTCCCGGTTGGAGCATCCCTCGACCAGCAGACCCAGCACCTCCAGCTCCCGCGGCGTCAAGCCGTGGAGCTCGGTCACCGGTGACAGCAGGGCGAGAGCGGCCAGCCCCGACGGCGCCTCCTCGGGGGCCACCAGGACGGTGACCCGCACGTGCCCGGCGGGGGCGTGGAAGGCGCCCACCGACCAGAGGAACGACGAGCAGACCTTCCCGTCGCCGATGCAGTCGTGGGCGGCGGCCAGGACGGGTGAGCGGGCACCCAGCAGCACGTGGGCCGGATAGCCCGACGACCCGAGTCCACGATGTAGGTACCCGCGGTCAGCCGCGTCGGCGGCGGCCAGACCGAAGCTCGGCACGCAGGCCGGCGTCGGCCTGGAAGCCACCGGTGGCGAGGAGGGTCCGTCGAGCCCCGACGGTCCGCATGCCGCCGTCGGTGGCGACCACCGCACCGACCACGGTCCCGGACTCCTGGAGCAGCTCGGTGACGGTGGCGCGCAGGAGCAGCTCACCGTGCGCCCTCACGGTCTGCGCGCAGGCCGCGACGTACCGGGAGGTGTCGAACTGGTGGCCGCGGCCGTAGCGGAGCACCGTGACGGCGTCGGCGAACGGGACGTCGAGCTCGCGGAGCCAGTCGGTCGCCGCCCCGAAGTCGTCGACCAGCCGGGCGCGCAGCGCGGGGTCGCCCTCCGGGTTGATCTCGTTCATGACCTCGTGCGTGGGGGCGGACCAGAGGAAGCCCGCGAACAGGCCGGACCCGCCGACCGCGTCCGCGCTCTCGACGACCACCACGGACGCACCCCGGGACGCCGCCCGGGCCGCGGCGGTGAGCCCCGCCATTCCGCCTCCGACGACGAGCAGGTCGATGTCGTTGTCGGACAAGGAGTCTCCTCGGTGAGAGTCAGGCGGTGGACGCGGGAACCACGTCCCGGAGCTCGCGGGCGATCCGGGCGGCGTCGACGCGCGAGAGCTTCCCGACCCTGTTCTGGGGCAGCGCGTCGACGCGGAAGACGAACTCGGGCCACTTGGCCTTCATCAGTCCCACGGCGGTCAGGTGCTCCTGGATCTCCGGCAGCCCGAGATCGGACCGGTCGGTCACCAGCAGGACCGCCACCCGCTCGCCGAGCAGCTCGTCCGGCACCGGCACGACACACACCTGGTCGACGTGCGGGTGCCGGGCGACGGCCGTCTCGATCTCGGTGACGTCGAGGTTGCGGCCGCCGCGGATGATGATGTCCTTCTCCCGGCCGCGGATCGACACGGTGCCGTCCGGGTGCGTGACCAGCAGGTCACCGGTGGGGAAGAAACCGTCCGCGGTCAGCTCGGGGGCGGCCACCCGGCCCGCTCGGGCGTAGCCGGCGAAGAGCGACGGGCCCCGGACCTGGGCCCGCCCCACCTCGCCGACGGGCAGCGGCGAGCCGTGCTCGTCGACCGCCCGCAGGTCGGTGCCCGGGAAGGGGATGCCGTCGGTGGCGAGGCGGACCTCTTCCGCCTCCGCGGGGCGGGAAGTGGTGTGCCCCAGGCACTCCGACATCCCGAACACGCGCAACACCTTCGTCCCGAGGCGGCGCTCGGCACGGGCGAGCGCCCCGGAGTCCATCGGGCCGCCGCCGACCGTCATCGCCTTCATCCCGCGCAGGAGGCCCTCGTCGGGAGCCGCGGACCCCATCTGGAGGGCCATGGTGGGCACGCACATGGTCCACCGGACCTCGTGCTCGGCGAGCAGCGCCACCGCGGCGGCCGGGTCCCACTTGTCCGCCAGCACCACCGTGCCGCCGAGCATGAGCGGCAGGTACAGGCCGAAGCAGACGGCGGCCGCCGAGGAGACCGGCACCAGGGCGCCGACCGCGTCCCCGGGGGCGAGGCCGACCGCCTCGATGGTCTGCCGCCCGGCGTAGCGCAGCGACTCCTCGCTCTGGACGACGCCCTTCGCGCGGCCGGTCGACCCGGAGGTCAGGCCGATGACGACGCCGCCCGCCCACCGGTCGGGATCCACGGCCCGGTGCCCGGTCCACCGCCAGCCGTCGAGCACGTCGCCGAGGGGCTCGCCCACCGCCCAGGCGTCGAACCGCTCGGGCGCGCAGACGACCGCGTCAGGGGCGATGTCCTCGACGGCCGCGGCGAACTCGTCGCGCGTGGAGTGCCTGCTGATCAGGCCCAGCGTGCCGGCGAGCCGACCGACGGCGAGCGCGGCGACGACCGTGCGCCAGGTGTTGTCGGCCTGGACGAGCAGGGTGGGCCGCGGCCCGGTGACCTCCTCGAGGGAGGCGGCGAGGGCGTCCGCCCGGGCGAGCAGGGACTGCACGGTGTGGGGGCCGGAGGCGTCGACGACCGCGACGGCGTCCGGCGTGGTGGCGGACCACGTGTCCAGGTCCGCGACGAGCTCTCTCATGGTCGCCCCCTCACGCCCGGAACATCTCGCGCTCGTCCCCGAGCAGGGCGATGCGCTTGCCCCGCATGGAGCCGACGTGCTTGATCGCGGCCTGCCACTCCTCGCTGGCGAGGGCGGCGCGGGCGGCGGCCTCGTCGTCGAAGCTGAGCACGGACAGGCCGTCCCAGCCCTCCGAGCGCGGCTCCAGCGCGCTGGACACCGCGGTGTGGCGCCAGGCGCGCAGGCCCGGAAGGGGGTAGGTGACCTCGGCGTGCTCACCACGCCACCAGGTGATGAACTGCTCGTGCGTCCAGTCCGAGGGCCGGGCGGCGAGCAGGGCGAGGTTGAACATGGCTGGCTCCTTCTGCGGGATGACTCAGGCCTCGATGTCGAGCAACGGGGAACGGCCGATCATCAACGCGGCCACCTTCCCGTCCGCATCGATCCGGGCGACGGCGACGAAGGTCGACTCGAAGTCCGCACCGCGACGGGCCTGGCCGAGGACGTGCTCGTCGCTGCCGACCGTGGCCGAGGACAGGACGTGGTGGGTGAGGACGCTCTTCTCGCGCTGGGCGAGGTAGCCCTCCATCGCCTCGCGGCCGCCCGCGAAGTCGCGGGCCTCACCGCCGCCGGTCCCGAAGACGATCGAGAACCGGAACTCCGGGGCGATCATGTCGAGGATGTCCTCGGGTGTGTCCGAGTCCATGACGGCGAACCACCGGGTCAGGACCGCGGCGCTCACGCCGCGCCCCCGGGCAGGGGGAACATGCCGAAACCCGGGTGGAAGAAGGCCTGGTAGCGCGCGACCCGCTTGTCGGGGGAGATCAGGGCGACCGACGAGAACGATCCGGTGCCCCGCCCGTCCCCCTCGGTGATGACGCCGTAGACCATCTCCAGGTCGCCGTCGACGCTGCGCCGCAGCACGGTGTGTCGCCGCCCCACGGCGGGACGACCCTCGATGTAGTCCTGGAGGTCCGCGTGCCCGTCGCCCGTCACCTCCGCGCCGGGAAGCGCGATCAGGAACGCGATGTCCGGCTCGGCGAGATCGAGCGCCGAGAGCGGCTCGGGGCCGTCCAGCCGGGTGTAGTACTCCTCGATGATCATGAAGCCGTCCTCCCTGACGACCGGCCTGAACTGAGTTGAGTTCAATTCGGTATCTCGACTGTAATCCGCCGAGCGACCGCCGACAAGGGCCGGTCAGCTCGCGGCGGCAGTGGCCTCCGTCGCGGGCAGCTCCCCCACGACCATCCGGACGGTGCAGTCCACGAGGAACTCCGAGACCGCGGGCAGGGACTGCGATCCACCCGGCCGGTACCAGCGCCACACGCTGACCAGCAGGCCGAGCACGGTGCGCGACATGATGACCGGGTCGTGCGCCGGGAACTCCCCGGACCGGGCGCCCCGCTCGATCAGGTCCACCCAGTTGCGCTCCACCCGGGCGACCAGCTCACGACAGGCCAGCCGCTCGGTCTCCTCGCGCTCGGAGGACCGGGCGTTCGCCAGCAGGGCGATGTTGGCCTGCAGGATCCGGTTCTGCTGAACCTCCTGCGGTGACAGCGCATAGGCCGCCGCCGCGCCGGCCCGCAGCGCCGCCACCGCGGTGGGCGAGTCCTCGGTGGCCCGGCGGAACGCCGCGTCGGAGTTGCGCAGGCCGAGCCGCATGATCGTGAGCAGGCAGTGCGCCTTGGACTCGAAGTAGTGGTAGAGCGCCGTCTGCCCGATCCCCACCCGGTCCGCGACCTCGGACCACTTGGTGGCCTCGTACCCCAGCTCGCCGAAGCACTCCACGGCCGCGGCCAGGATGGCGGGCCGCTTCGACCGTGGCCCGTCCGACGCGTCGGTCAATGCCTCGATGCTCACACGATCACTCCCTCGGGCCGCTACGAGGGCCAGCGTAGCCGGAGGACCCGAACCGGGTTCACCTCGACTTCGTGGAGTACGCGCCATGCGCTCACACTCCCAGCTGGTGGAGCAGGGTGTCGCGGCTCGCGGCGGCGGTGTCGAACAGCGCGGCGCCCGTGGCGGCGCGCCGTACGTGCAGGTGGGCCGGATGCTCCCAGGTGAAGCCGATCCCACCGTGCACCTGCACCGTCTCCCCCGCCACCCAGGTGTAGGCCTCCCCGCAGACCAGCGCGGCCGTCGCGGCGGCGACCGGGAGCTCGTCGGGGGCGTCGGCGGCCGCCGCGGCGGCCCAGAGCGCGGCGGACCGCGCGGCCTCCACCCGTACCGCCATGTCGGCGCAGCGGTGCTTGATCGCCTGGAAGGTCGCGATCGGTCGGCCGAACTGCAGGCGTTGGGCGGCGTAGGCGACCGCCATGTCCAGCGCGGCGGCGGCCCCGCCGGCCTGCTCCGCGGCCAACGCGGCACGGGCGCGGTCGAGGACCTTCGGCACGATCGCCCGGGCACCTCCCGCGACCAGCGTGGCGGGGGCGCCGTCGAACAGCAGCTCCGCGAGGGGGCGGGTGGGGTCGAGGGTCGGCAACGGCCGCCGCACGAGGCCCGCGGCACCCTCGTCGACCAGGAAGATCGCGGGCTCCCCGGCCACCGTCGCCACGACGAGCAGTACGTTCGCGGTGTCGCCCTCCAGCACGAGCGTCTTCGCGCCGGACAGCCGCCAGCCGTCGGAGCCGTCGGGACCGTCGGGACCGTCGGGCTCCGCGACCGTGCCCACGGCGTCGGGATCCCAGCCGTCGAACCCCTCCAGGTAGGCGAGGGTGGCGGTGACCTGGCCGGACGCCAGCTCCGCGAGCAGGTCGGGCGCGTCCGCGTGCAGCAGCACACCCACCCCGAGGACCGCGGTGGAGAACCACGGCAGCCGCACGAGTGAGCGCCCCAGCTCCTCGGCGACGACGGCGACCTCGCGGAACGTCGCCCCCGCGCCGCCGTGCTCCTCCGGGACGTCGAGCCCGACGACGCCGAGCTCGGTGGCGAAACGACGCCAGACCTCGGCGTCCCAGCCGTGCTCGAGCCCGCCGAACACCGCCTCCGTGTCCCCGTGCCGCGCCAGGAAGTCCCGGACGACCTGGCGGAGGTCCTCGGCGTCGGCGTCCGGGGTGAGTCGCAGGCTCATGCCGGATCGTCCCCGTCGTCCGCCGCCGCGCTCAGGATCTCCGCGAAACGCGCCTGCGCCTCCGCGCGACGGGTGGGCAGGATGTAGGGCGGGAACAGCCCGTCGTCGGGCTCGGTGCCCCGGAGCAGGAACTGGGCGAGGTTCACCTTGTGCACCTCCGTCGCGCCGTCCGCGAGCCCCATGTGGAAGGACTCCATGACCCACTTGCCGAAGGGCAGCTCCTTGGAGATGCCCAGCGAGCCGTGGATCTGGATCGCCCGCCCGGCGACGTCGAGCAGCACCTTGGGCATGGCCGCCTTGACCGCCGAGATGTCCGCGCGCACGCGCCGGTAGTCGTTGTAGCGGTCGATCCGCCAGGCCGTGCGCAGCACCAGCAGCCGGAACTGCTCGATCTGGATCCAGGAGTCCGCGATCATCTCCTGCACCAGCTGCTTGTCCGCCAGCCGCGAGCCCTTGGTCGTCCGCGACACCGCGCGGCGGGTCATCATCTCGAACGCCGACTGCACCAGCCCGACCGTGCGCATGGCGTGGTGGATCCGCCCGCCGCCGAGGCGGGTCTGCGCGACCGCGAAGGCCTGGCCGCGCTCGCCGAGGAGGTTCTCGGCCGGGATCCGGACGTCGGTGTAGCGCAGGTGGTTGTGGCTGCCGACCGGCTCGTCGTGGCCCCAGACCGACACGTCCCGAACCCGCTCGATGCCGGGGGTGTCCGCAGGGACGACGAACATCGACATCGACTTGTGCGCGGGCGCGTCCGGCTCGGTGACCGCCATGACGATGAGGAACTCGGCCCAGAGCGCGTGGGAGGAGAACCACTTCTCCCCGTTGATGACCCACTCGTCGCCGTCGAGCACCGCCGTGGTGCGGAACCCGGTCGGGTCCGAGCCGCCGTGCGGCTCCGTCATCGAGAAGCACGAGACGATCTCGCCCTCGATCAGCGGTTCGAGGTAGGTCTTCTTCAGGTGGTCGGTGCCGTAGTGGGCCAGGATCTCCGCGTTGCCGGAGTCCGGGGCCTGGCAGCCGAACACCACCGGCCCCGAGTGCGTGCGGCCCAGCTTCTCGTTCAGCAGCGCCAGCCGCAGCTGCCCGTAGCCGGGCCCGCCCAGCTCCGGTCCGAGGTGCGCCGCCCACAGCTTGCGCTCGCGGACCCGCTGCTGCAGCGGCTTGATCAGCGCGTTGCGCACCGGGTCCCGCGGGTTCCACGCGTGCTCGATGACCTGGTCCACGGGCTCGATCTCGTCCCGGACGAACTCCTCGACCCAGTCGAGCTCCTCCTGGAGCTCGGGGTCGTTCTCGAATCCCCAACTCATGTCCGTGCTCCTAGCGGGTCAGGACCGTGCAGGCGGAGATGCCCGGCGCCCCGTAGACGTGGGTGAACCCGACGCGCGGGTCCCCCGGTACCTGGTGCTCGCCCGCGTCCCCGCGCAGCTGCAGCACGTTCTCGTAGACCTGCCGCAGCCCGGACGCCCCGATGGGCTCGCCGTTGGCGATGCAGCCGCCGTCGGTGTTGACCGGCAGGCGGCCCTCGATCGCGGTGGCGCCCGAGGCGATCAGGTCCTCCTGTTCGCCGTGGGCACACAGGCCGGTCTCGGCCATGTGCATCAGCTCCGCGCCGGTCTCGGTGTCCTGGATCTGCGCCACGTCCACCTCGGACGGCGCGATCCCCGCCGCGGCGAACGCCGCCGCGGACGCCTCGACGGTCGGCGAGTCCGCCCGGTCCGTGGCCAGCCACGGCGAGAAGACCTCGAACGAGCCGTACCGCCTGCTGCGGAAGGCCGCGCCCTGGAGGAACACCGGCCGATCGGTGTACTCGCGGGCCTTGTCCGCGCGGCACAGCACCAGCGCGACGGCGCCCTCGGCGGGCGAGCAGTACATGTACTGGGTCAGCGGGTGGCTGATCATCGGCGCGGCCTCGATCTCCGCGGCCGGGATCGCCGTGCGCCGCCACGCCATCGGGTTGCGGGCGCCGTTGCGGAAGGCCTTCTCCGCGATCGTGGTGAGCGCCCCGGGCTTGAGGTCGTGCTCGTGGAGGTAGCGCTGGATCTTCATGCCGAAGAACTGCGTCGTGATCATCATGCCGGTCTCGCCGTACCAAGGCCCGATGCCATGGACTGCGGGATCGGTGTTGAACGCGCCGCGCGGGTGCTTGTCGAACCCGATCACGATTCCGACGTCGTGCTGCCCGGACCGGATCGCCGCGTCCGCCGCGATCAGCGCCGATCCGCCGGTGGCGCAGCCGTTCGCCACGTTGATGAACGGCAGGCCGGTCAGCCCCAGCTCGGAGACCAGCGTGTCCGCGTCCCCCGCGGAGTGCGACCCGCCGAAGCCGAACCGCATGTCCGAGAACCGCAGGCCCGCGTCGGCCAGCGCGGCGCGGGCGGCGTGGACCGCCTGCGCCCGGCCGGACACCCCCTCGGTGCGGCCGAACCGGTGCATGCCGATCCCGACGATCGCGACCTCGCTCATGACGACACCCCCACGAAGGCGAACGTGTGCACGGGTTCCCCGGACCCGTCGTCCCGGAAGGGGGTCAACACCAGCTCCATGGGCATTCCGATCTCGAGCTTCTCCGGGTCCGTCTCGACGAGCCGGGTCTCCACGATCAGCTGCCCGGGCAGCTCGACGTACGCCACGGCGTAGGGCTCGTAGGCGGCGGTGCCCGTGTAGGGCGCCTTGGGGGTGAAGCCCTGCGAGGTCCAGGACCAGAGGGTCCCGGTCCGCGCGAGCGTCACGTCCACCATGGACGATCCGGTGCACCGCGGGCAGCCGTCCTGCACGGGGAAGGTGTGGGCGCCGCAGCCCGCGCAGCGGCTGCCCCGCAGCGCGGGTCCCTCGGGGGTCTCGACGAACAGCGCGTCGTCGACCGTCGTCCTCCCGGCGATCACGGCGCGGCCAGCCGTCCGCCGTCGACGGCGAGCAGGGCGCCGGTCGTGTAGCCGGCGTGCGGGCCGCAGAGGTAGAGCGCGGCGCCGACGATCTCCGACGGCTCCCCCACCCGCTTCGACGGCCAGTCCCGCGCCATCCGCTCGACCGCGGCCGGGTCCCAGGACCTGCTGATGTCCGTGGCGAACGGCCCGGCGAGGATCGAGTTCACCCGCACCGACGGCCCGTACTCCTGGGCGAACCCGGCGGTCAGGGTGTTCAACGCCGACTTCGCCGCCGTGTAGGGCAGGTCGCCCGCGGTGGGGCGCTGCGAGCCCATCGAGGAGATGTTCAGCATCGCCCCTCCCCCGCGGGCCGCCATGCGCCTCCCCGCCGCGGCGAGCAGCCGGAACGGGCCCTTCACGTTCACCGCGAAGACCTTGTCGAACAGCTCCTCCGACACCTCGTCGAGGCTCGGGTACGTGGGCGCGATCCCCGCGTTGTTGACCAGTACGTCCACCGGGCCGAGAGCCTCCTCGACCTCGTCGAGGAGGGTGCCCAGCCGGTCCCAGTCCCCGACGTGCGCGGCGTGCGCGGTGACCCGGCGACCCGTCGCGGCGGCCAGCTCCTCGGCCAGTGCCTCGCAGGCGTCCTTCTTGCGCGACACCACGGCCACGTCCGCGCCCGCGGCGGCGAAGCCGATCGCGATCTCCCGGCCCAGCCCGCGCGAGCCGCCGGTCACCAGGGCGGTCCGGCCCGCGAGGGGTTGCTCCGTGGCGCGCGCGGCGGCCACGGCCTGCTCGATACTCATCTCGGGATGTCCTTCCACGCCACACCGCGGTCCGCGCGGGGCTCGGGCGGTAGCCCCAACAGGCGCTCCGCGATGATCGTGCGCTGCACCTCGTCCGACCCGCCCGCGATCCGGTAGCCCGGCGCGCCCAGGTAGTGCTCGGTCCAGCGGTAGGTGCCGTCGGCCGCGTCGGCGACCAGGCGGGGGCCCAGCACGGTCGCCGCCGCGTCGGACACCAGCTTGAGCCTCGTGGCCCAGGCCAGCTTGCGCAGCGAGCCGATCGGTCCCGGTTCGCCGCCCGCCAGGCGGGTCTCGCGGTCCCGTTGCGTCGACAGGGCGGCGATCCTCTCCGCGACCCACACGTCCGCCAGCGCGCGACGCACCTCGGCGTCCCCCGTCCGGCCGAGTGCGCGCGCGTCCGCCACGAGCTGGGTGAAGCCACCGCCCAGGTCGACGTTCGCCCCGGAGCTGCCGCGCTCGAACCCGAGCGTGGCCAGCGTGACCCCCCATCCGCCGCCGACCTCGCCGAGGCGCAGCGAGTCCGGGATCCGGACCTCGTCGAGGAACACCTCGCAGAACGACGAGCCACCCGACATCTGCCGCAGCGGCCGCACGTCCACCCCGGGGGTGTCCATCGGCAGCAGGAACGCCGTGAGCCCCTTGTGCTTCGGCACGTCCGGGTCGGTGCGGGCGATGAGCTCGCCCCACCCGGCGAACTGCGCACCCGAGCTCCAGACCTTCTGCCCGGTGACGACCCAGGAGTCGCCGTCTCGCGCCGCCCGGGTCGAGAGCCCGGCCAGGTCCGAGCCCGCCGACGGCTCGGAGAACAGCTGACACGCCAGCGCCTCCCCGCGCAGCAGCGGCCGCACCAGCCGTTCCTTCTGGGCGTCGGTGCCGAACAGCTGCACCGTCGGCGCGATCAGCTCGGTCGACACCGACGTGAGCTCGTGCTGGCCGGGATGGGCGAACTGGCGCTCCACCTCGGCGAACGCCTCCTCGTGCAGGGCGGACAGCCCCGCGCCGCCCTGCTCGACGGGCCACGAGATCGCTCCGTACCCGGCGTCGAACTTGACCCGCAACCACTCCTGGATCCGCTCCAGCAGCGCCCGCTCCTCGTCGAAGGGCAGGTCGTGGAACACCGCCACGGAGCGGCCCGCGGCATCGCCCCGTGGCGGCAGGTTCTCGGCCAGCCACTTGCGCGCGGTGTCCGCGTAGTCGGCCAGCTCCTTCTCGTCCACCCTCATCGCGCCGTCCACCCGCCGTCGATCGCGAGGACCTGGCCGGTGCAGTACGTCGAGGCGGACGACGCGAGGAACAGCAGCGCCCCGTCCAGCTCGGCAGGCGTGCCCGCCCGGCGGACCATGGTGTTGCGCTCGATCCACTTCACCGAGGCGGGGTCGTCGAACATCGCGTCGTTCATCTCGGTGCGGAACCAGCCCGGGGCCAACGCGTTCGCCCGCACCCCGCGAGTGCCCCAGTGCCCGGCGAGCTGGCGGGTCAGGCCGATGAGGCCGGCCTTGCCCGCCGCATAGCTCGCACCGCCCCGCGGTGCCGTGGCGACGACGCCGACGATGGAGCTGACGTTGACGATCGACAGCTCCCGACCGTCCGCGGCCCGCGCGGCCAGCTGCGCCAGGTGGAAGGGACCGGTCAGGTTGGTCTCGAGCACCTGGGCGAACGCGGCCGACTCCTCGTGCAGCGGCTTGGCGCCGCTGCCGACGCCCGCGTTGTTCACCAGGACGTCCAGCGGGCCGGTCTCCGCGACGATCCGCTCCATGAGCGCCACGCGGTCGGCCTCGGACGAGACATCCCCGGCCACCGGGCGAATGCGGGGCTCGCCCGCGGCCAGGGCCTCGAGCCGCTCCTTGCGCCGCGCGGCGGCCCACACGGTGGCCCCCGCCGCGGCGAGGGTCTGCGCGAACCGCGCCCCCAGGCCGGACGAGGCCCCCGTGACGAGAGCGGTCCGTCCGGTCAGGTCGAAGATCTCGGCGGGCGTCCGGACGCGCCGTGTCGTCGATTCGCTCGCACGCTCGCGCTGTGCTGTCGGCTCGCTCACTGGCCCTCCCCCAGCAGCCTGCTCGCGTCCCGGATCATCGCCGCGATCGCCGGGGGCAGGGTCTCCTGCACCGGGTCGTGGTGCTTCCCGGTGCGGTGGCGCACCAGGTTGTGTCCCATGATCGCGGCCATCTTCATCCGGCCGAACGCCCGGAACCACACCTCGTCCTGCCGCGTGCCCCCGTCCGTGCCGCGGGCGGCGCGGTACTCGGCGCCGAGCTCGTCCTCGGTCGGCAGGCCGGGGACGACCCGCCCGGAACCGGGGAACAGCGCACCGTCGGTGAACACCCCGAACCAGGCCAGGTCCACGCGCGGGTCGCCGAGTCCCCAGATCTCCCAGTCGACCAGTGCGGACGGGGCCTCGCCCACGAACAGCAGGTTGCCCAGCCGGAAGTCACCGTGGACCACGGTGGGGGCCACGGCGGCAGGGACCTCCGCGGCGAGCCGGGCGAGCAGCTCCGCCGACCCGGGCCGGAGGTCGTCCGGGACCGCCTGCATCGTGCGGGACCAGCGCTCCAGCTCCTCGGTCGGTGCCGCCACCGCGGGCAGCTCGGCCCCGGTCCCGGAGACCGCCCGGGCCAGGTCGTCGAGCGACACCGCGTGCAGGGCACCGAGCACGCGCGCCGCGGCCAGCATCCGGGTCCGGGCCAGCTCGGCGGTGATCGGCGCCGAGACGTCGAGCACCGGCTCCACGGCCTCTCCGGCCACCAGGTCCATCGCGAACCATGCGGGCTCGGCCTCGTCGCGGGCCCGCACCCCCGGCAGCGGGACACCGCGACCGGCGAGCGCCGCGAGCGCGGTGGCCTGGTGGAGGACGTCGTTGCGTCCGACGGCCCGGCGACCCGGCGGCACCGCCTTCACCACGACCCCGTCCGAGGCCGACCGCAGCGCGTACGTGAGCCCCGACCGACCGCCCTCGAGGACGGTCAGCGGTCCCGCGTCCGGCACCGCGAGCGCGGTGCGGACGCGCGCCGCGAGCGCGGGATCGGCGTCCTGCACGGCCTCGGTGGTCGACGTCGACCTGGTCATGTCACTCCTTCAGCGACTCGAGCCGGATGCGCCCACGGCGGGTCGGGGGTCCGTGTCCGGATCCCCGACCCCGGTGATGGGCAGGGTCAGCGACCCGTCCACTTCGGGTCGCGCTTCTCCAGGAAGGCCGCGACCCCCTCGGCGGCGTCGTCCGAGTTGAGGGTGACCCCGACCGCCAGGTGCTCCAGGACCATCAGCGAGGCGATGTCCGCGTCGAGCCCGCGGTCGACCGCCATCTTGGTCAGCTTCATCTGGAACGGGCTCTTGTCGGTCAGGTGGCTGATGAACTCCTCCACCGTCGCGTCGAGCTCGGCGGCGGGTGCGCTGAGGTTGATCAGGTCGAAGTCGGCCGCCTGCGCACCGGAGAGCAGCTTGCCGGTCAGCATCAGCTCCTTGGTCTTGCGGATGCCGATCATGCGCGGCAGGCGGTAGATCGGGCCCGCGCCGCCGAACAGCGCGCGGCGGATGTGGAAGTCCCCGATCTGGGCGCTGTCGTCCGCGATCGCGAAGTCGCACGAGATCATGACCTCGAAGCCGCCCGCGGTGACGTACCCCTCGAGCACCGCCACCGACGGCTTGCTCATGTTGTAGAAGCGGTCGCAGACCTTCGCCGAGACGACGGCGACGTCCATCGCGGTGCTGGACCCGATGAAGTCCGCCTGCAGGCTGTCCAGGTCGAAGCCCGAGGAGAAGGTGTTCCCGCGCCCCCGCACCACCACGACCCGCAGCTCCGGGTCGGCCTCGATCTCGGTGATGTACTCGTCGAGCTTGTGCAGCATCGGCACCGTGATGCAGTTGCGCTTGTGCGGCCGGTTGAACCAGATCCGGGCGACGTGACCGTCGCGCTCGAGCTGGATGTCGTCTTCGACTGCCATTGGTCCTCCAACTTGAACTGAATTCATCTCAGATACTCGGTCCCGGTGGCACCGATGTCAAGGCCGAACCGGGTGCTCCGTGGAACTCGCGCCGAAGTAGGCCCGTTCGGCCCGCACGGCGAAGCTCGGGTCCTCGGGCGAGCCGGTCGCGCCGATCACGCCCTCGTGCAGGACGACGACCTCGTGGGCGACCGTGAGCGCGCGGGTGAGCAGCTGCTCCAGCACGACGACGGTCACGCCGTCCTCGGCCAGCCCGGCGATGCGGCCGTAGACCTCGTCCACCAGCGCGGGAGCCAGGCCGAGCGCGGGTTCGTCCACCACCACCAGCCGCGGGTCGGCGATCAACGCCCGCGCCACGGCCAGCAGCTGCTGCTCCCCTCCGGACAGCGCGGCGGCGGGCAGCCCCAACCGCGTTCGCACGCGTTCGGGCAGCCACTCGGCCGCGTCGTCGATCCGGCTGCGGAGCTCGCGGCCCTTGACCCCGGCCGCGTAGCCCGCGACCTCCAGGTTCTCGCGGACCGACAGGCTCCGGAACAGCGCCCGGCCCTCCGGGACCAGGCTGCTCCGCACCGGTTCCGGCACGGTGCGTTCCCCCGCGGTCGGGGTGAGCGACCCGTGCAGGATCTGGCCCAGGGTGCTCTTCCCCGCCCCGTTCGCCCCGACGACGGCGAGGACCGCCCCGCCGCGCACCACCAGGTCGATGCCGTCGAGGGCCGTGACCCCGCCGTAGCGGTGGGTCACGCCCGTCAGGCTCAGGACCGGTTCGGCTCCCGCACGGACGAGCGGACGCAGACGCTCCGCCGTCGTCACCCCCAGGTAGGACCGGCGCACCTGCTCGTCGGCCATGACCTGGTCGGGGGTGCCCTCGCCGATCGGGCGGCCGAAGTCGAAGGCGACGACCCGGTCGGCGACCGCGAACAGGTCCTCGAGGACGTGGTCGATGATGACCACCGAGGTGCCTGCCGCGCGCACCCGTCCGATCTGCGCGGCCAGCAGCCCCCGCTCGGCGGAGTCGAGGCCGCCGAAGGGCTCGTCCATGATCAGCAGCCGGGCGTTCTCGGCCCGCGCGCGGGCGAGGTCGAGCCGCTTCTGCGGCCCGAACGGCAGCTGGTCGGGATGGCGGTCACCGAGACCCGCGAGCCCCACCTGCGCCAGGAGCGCCTCGACCGCGCGACGCCGGTCGGCGGTGACCCACCGGCTGGTGCACAGCAGGTTCTCGGCCACGGTCAGCTCGCCGAAGACCTCCGCGTGCTGGAACGTGCGGCCGATCCCGAGCCTGCGCCGTCGGGTCGCGCGGACCCGGAACAGGTCGGCGCCCGCGAACGTGGCCGAGCCGGTCGTCCGACCGCCCGAGAGCAGGCCGCACAGGGCGTTGACCAGGGTGGTCTTGCCCGCGCCGTTGGGGCCGATGATCGCCACGACCTCACCGGGTCGCACCGTCAGCGACACCCCGTCCAGGGCCTGCAGGCCGCCGAAGGCGACCCCGAGGTCGCGGACCTCGAGCTCGGCGGTGTGACTGCCGACCGCAGGCGGGTCCGCCGTGGCCGGGGGCGGCTCCGGGACCGCCTCGGACGGGGGCCGGATGCGGCGGACGAGCGTCCGCAGCAGGGCGCCGAGCGACGGGACGACCCCGGTGGGGAGCAGCAGCAGGGTGAGGATCAGCAGCGCTCCCTGGAGGATGAGCTGGTCGATGCCGAGCAGGCCCGCGAGGGTGGGTGCGAAGGCGAGGAACACCCCGCCGAACACACCGCCCGCGACGGCCCCGACCCCGCCGAGCACCGCGGCCGCGACGCTGTTGATGCCCAGCGTCAGGGAGAACGTCTCGGGGCTGACGAACCCGGTGATCAGCCCGAGCAGCACGCCCGCCAGCCCGGTCGCGGCCCCGCTGACCCCGAACGCCAAGGCGCTCTGGGCCTCCGGGGCCACGCCCACCGAGCGGGCCACGACCGGGTGCGACTTCGCCGCGACCATGCGCATCCGCAGGCTCGTCGACCGGGCGAGCACCGCGATCCCGACGACGACGCCCGCGGTCAGGATCGCCGCGACGACGGCGTCGGCGCCGCCGCCGGCCAGCGTGCCCCCGAAGAGGCTGGGCAGCTCGCCGACGGCTGCGCCCTGGTCCCCGCCGGTGACGTCGACCCAGCGGTTGATCACCTCGAGCGCGACGAGACTGAACGCCAGCGTGAGCAGGGCGATGTAGAGCACGGAGAACCGGGCGCCCGCGAAGCCGAGGAACGCACCACAACCGCCCGCGAGCACCATGGCGACCAGGACGGTCGGCTCCAGCGCCCAGCCGTGCGACGACCCGAAGGCCACGGTGTAGGCCCCGATGGCGAACAGGGCCGGGTGCCCGACCGACCAGATCCCCGCCCAGCCCGCGAGCAGGCCGACGCTGAGCACCAGGACGGTGTAGGTTGCGGCCAACGCGACCGAGTAGGCCTGGTAGGCGGGCAGCGCACCCCCCTCGATGGCCACCACGAGCAGGACCGCGGCCAGCGGAGCGAGCAGCGCCCGCACCGCGAGCCGCCACGACCACAGCACGGCGTTCACACCCTTTCGAAGCTGCGGGTGCCGAAGAGTCCCTGCGGCCGCAACAGCAGGATCAGCACGGTGAGCACGAACACGAACGTGTCGCGGAAGTTGGCCGACACGTAGGACGCGGCCAGGTTCTCGAGGACGCCGATCGTGACGCCCCCGATCACGGCGCCGTGCATGCTCGTGAGGCCGCCGAGGAAGATCCCGGCGAAGGCGCGGAACAGCGGCGCCGAGAGCACCATCGGCGCCAGCCCGACCTTGGGGACGTAGAGCACCGACGCGAGCGCGGCGAGTCCGAGCCCGAGCGCCCAGGCGATCCGCGCCACCTTCTGCGCGGGCACGCCGATGATCTGCGCGGTCGTGGCGGACTCCGCCGCGGCGCGCATGGCCGAGCCGAGGGTGGTGCGGGTGAACAACCAGCCCACCGCCAGCATCGCGACGGCGGACACCCCGATCACCACGAGGTCCTGGGTGGCGAGCGCCGCGGAGCCGATCGTCACGCGCCCCTCCACCAGCGGGGGGAAGGCCCGGGGCTCGGTACCCCAGACGTCGGCGACCGTCGCCTCGACGACCAGCGAGACGCCCATGGTCATCACCAGCGCCGCGAACAGGCGGCCCGTGCCCAGCGGGCGGAGCAGCACCTCACGCACGATCAGCCCGACGACGACGGCGACGAGCACCGCCGCCAGCAGACCGGCCCACACCCCCAGGCCGCGGTTCACCACCGTCAGCGCCACGTACACGGCCAGCGTGGCCATGCTCGCCAGCGCGAAGTTCACGACGTCGGTCGCCCGGTAGATGATCACCAGGCCCAGTCCGAGCAGCCCGTACACGGCACCACTGGCGATGCCACTCACCACGACGAGGAACAGATGATCCATCGGAATGCCCCTCTCAGGCCGGCTCGGTGATCAGGCCGGCGACGGCCGGGGGGCGCGCGAGGTCGGGGTCCCACCGGTCCCAGTGGACGACCTCCTCGACCGCGGGACGCGCGGCGGGCCGGAAGTCCGTGCCCCTCGTGAAGGCCAGCGGTGTGAGACAGACCTGTTGCACCGTCTCGAACGGGATGCCGAGCAGCTCCGCCACCTCACGCTCACGGGCGAGGTGCATCGTCGTCCAGCAGGTCCCGAGTCCGCGGGCGCGAGCCGCGAGCATGAAGCTCCACGTCGCAGGCAGCACCCCACCGAGCAGTGACGCGCTCGCGAAGGCGGGCACCCCGTCGAGCCGGGCCCCGTCCAGACAGGCGAGGACGAGGGTGCCGACCTCGTGCAGGGCCCGCTCCAGGGCGTCCGCGGAGCGCCCCGTCCGCCGTTGGACCTCGGCGGACGCGGCGTCCGCCGTCGCCACCCGGCCGATGTATCCCGCCGACTCCACGTACGAGTTCGTGTAGATGTCGGAGTAGATCTCCGCCAGGGCGGTGCGCACTGCGGGGTCGCGGATCACCACGAACCGGGTCCGGGCGACGTTGGACCCCGCCGGGGCCTGCAACGCGAGCTCGACGCACTCGCGCACCAGCTCGATCGGGACCTCGCGGGACGGGTCGAGTCTGCGTCGCACCGCCCTCGTCGTGGCCAGGAGCTCGTCGGCGTCCACCGACGTCAGCTCCGGTCCGGGGCGCTGACGAAGTCGCCGACGGCCGTCCACTGCCCGCCCTGGACGGTCACCCGCTGCACGTCACGGGTGCCCACGTGCCGGTCCGCGGAGAACGACATCGTCGGGGCGACGCCCGTCTCCACGGCCGTCGCGTTGCGATAGGCCTCCGCGATCGACTCGGCGGTCACCGGGCCCTGGATCGTCTTCGCGACCTCGGCGAAGACCGCCGCATTCGCGTAGCCCAGCAGCGTGGAGTAGTCCGCGGGCTGACCCGATGCGTACTTCGCCATGACCTCGCGGAACTGCGCCATCGCAGGGCTGGGGTCGCTGGGTGCCCGCACGAGCGACACCGCGCGGAAGTTCTCGGCCGCCGGTCCGGCCAGCGTCACGACCGTGTTCGACGCCAGGGGCGCGTATCCGTACGCGGGCAGGGTGACACCCTGGAGCTGCGCCGCCTTGAGGTAGGCGGCCGCCTCCGGCGCGGGGAGGATCAGCATCACGGCGTCCCCGCCCAGCGCCTTGACCTGGCTGACGGCCGGCGCGAAGTCGGTGGTCCCGAGCTTGACGGGCACCGCGGTGGTCGTGGCCGCGGCGTCGGTACGGGCCGCCGCCGGGCCGATCTGCGCCGCGACGTCCGCGAACGCCTTCGGGTCGTCGTGCACCACGACGAGCTTGCGCGCCCCGGACTCGACGGCCCACTGCGCCATGGCCGCGGCCTGGTCCTCGTAGAGGGTCTGGGTCCCGAAGAGCAGGGGCCGGGGCGGGTCGTACCAGGTGGCGACGCCGCCGTAGTGGTCGACGATCGGGATCTTCGACTGGTCGAGGACGAACGGGAACGCCGCCTCGGAGGGCGCGACGCCGTTGGCGTTGACGATCGCCACGACCCCGTCCTGCCCGACGAGTGCGCGGGCGGCCTGCACCGTCTGCTGCGGGTCGTAGGCGTTGTCCTTGACGATCCAGTTGACCTGGCGGCCGTTGATCCCGCCGTTGTCGTTGAGCCAGCTGAAGTAGGCCTTCGCCCCCTCCATCTGGGGCACCCCGGAGGCGGCCTGCGCGCCGGACAGCGGGATCCACGCACCGATCGTGATCGGGCCGGACCCGTCGCCGCCCGCGGCGGACTGCGCTCCGCCACCGCACGCGGCGACCGCGAGGGTCAGCGCCGCGGCGAGGATCGCGAGCGCACCCTTCCGTCGTATGGTCATCCCTACTCCTTTGCAGAGACGGCAAACTGAGATGACTTCAGTTTGATTCGGCGGGAACGATAGAGTGTGGTGGCACA
Organism: Pseudonocardia oroxyli; assembly: GCF_900102195.1. Taxonomy (GTDB): domain Bacteria; phylum Actinomycetota; class Actinomycetes; order Mycobacteriales; family Pseudonocardiaceae; genus Pseudonocardia; species Pseudonocardia oroxyli. The sequence goes on along the minus strand of NZ_FNBE01000016.1, from coordinate 115,822 downwards.
CACCACAAGCGTCCATTCGGCGTCTGAACAGAACAGATGCGCCTCCTCGCCGCCTCCCCGACCGGGCTGTGATCGACTCCGGTGGTCCGTGGACAGGCTCGCTGCACGGGCAATATCATGAATCGATCTCAGTTCGGGGTCATGGTCGAAGGAGACAGCGTGGTGGCACGGTTCGCGGGACGACGAGCACTGCTCACCGGGGCGACCGGCGGGCTCGGCACCGCGATCGTCACCCGGCTCGTGGCCGAGGGGGCGTCCGTCGCCCTCACCGACACCGACGCCGACGCGTGCGCGCGGCTCGCCAAGGACCTGGACGGCGAGACCCTCGCCCTCCCGCTCGACGTGGCGGACGAGGCGGACTGGGCCGCCGCCGTCGCGACCGTCGAACGCGAGTGGGGCGGCCTGCACGTGCTGGTCAACAACGCGGGGATCGGCAGCCTCGGGACCGTCGAGGACGAGCCCCGCGAACGCTGGGACCAGGTGGTGGCGGTCGACCAGCTCGGCACCTGGCTCGGGATGAAGCACGCCGGGCCGCTGATCGAGCGCAGCGGCGGCGGCGCCGTGGTCAACGTCGGGTCGATCCTCGGCGCCACGGGTGGGCTCGCGAGCAGCTTCTCCTACGCCGCGGCCAAGGGCGCCGTCCACTCCATGACCCTCAACGCCGCGCTCCACTGGGCCACCCGCGGCGTGCGGGTGAACGCCGTGGTCCCCGCCTTCATCGGGACCGCCCCGCTCCTCGAGCGCTTCGGGGGCACCGAGCGGCACGCGGAGATGGTGGCGAACACCCCGATGGGCCGACTGGGACGGCCGGAGGAGGTCGCGGCCGCGGTCGCGTTCCTGGCCTGCGACGACTCGGGGTACACCACCGGCTCCGAGGTCTTCGTCGACGGCGGCTGGTCGGCCCGATGACCGAGCCGACGATGCGCGCGATGCGGAGGACGGCCGCCGGGGCCGAGCTCGTCGAGATCCCGGTCCGGGCGCCCGGGACCGGCCAGGTCCGGCTGGCCGTGCTGGCGGCGGGGGTGTGCCACTCGGACCTGCACGTGGTGGACGCCCCGGTGGCCTGGGAGCTCCCGTTCACCCTCGGCCACGAGGTGTGTGGGCGGGTCGTCGAGACCGGGCCCGGCGTGGATCCGGCCCTGCTCGGACGGCAGGTCGTCGTCTACGCGCCGTACGGCTGCGGCGACTGCGCGCGCTGCCGGGACGGCGCGGCGAACTACTGCGACCACCGCCGCACCCTGCCCGCCGCGGGGGTCGGCCTCGGCATCGACGGCGGCATGGCCGACGAGGTGGTCGTCGACGCCTGGCGCCTCGTCTCCGCCGAGCGCCTCGATCCCGCGTTCGCCGCCGCGCTGACCGACGCGGGCCTCACCTCGTTCCACGCCGTGTCGGGCAGCCTCGACCGGCTCGACCGTCCCGACGCCCTCGCCGTGGTGATCGGCGTCGGCGGGCTCGGGCACCTCGCCGTCGGCATCCTCCGCCGACTCACCGAGGCCCAGGTGATCGGCGTGGACAGCCGCCCGGAGGCCGTCGCGCTGGCCCGCGAGTGCGGAGCGACGGCGGCGGTCGCACCGGAGGACGCCGCCGACGCCGTCGCCACGATGTCGAAGGGTCGGGGCGCCGACCTCGTGATCGACTGCGTGGGCGCCCAGGCCACCGAGGAGCTCGCCGCCTCGGTCCTGCGCCCGGCGGGCGACCTGGTGATCGTGGGCAGCGGTGGTGGCGCCCTGCCCCTGTCCAAGCCCGGCCCCCTCCCGTCGGGGGCGCGGGTCCGCCTCCCGTTCTGGGGCACCCGCCCGGAGCTGGTCGCGCTCGTGGACCTCGCCCGCACCGGCGGTCTCCGCACCCGGGTCACCGAGTTCGGCCTCGACGAGGCGCCGTCGGTGTTCGACGACCTCCGTCGGGGACGGATCACCGGGCGGGCCGTGCTCGTCCCACCCGCCACCAAGTCTTGAACTGAGATCAGTTCATCTCTAGATTGGGTCCGTCCCGCACGGTCGGTGCCGGACCGCAGTGCCAGCGCGAAGGAGCGCCCATGACGCAGACACCGGAAGACGCGACCCGGATCGGCCGTCGGGCCAGTCTCGCCGCGGCCGTCGGAACCGCCATCGAGTACTACGACTTCGCCGTCTACGGCTACCTCGCCGTCGTCCTGGCCCCGCTGTTCTTCCCCAGCCAGGACGGCCTCATCGGGGTGCTCAGCACCCTCGCCGTCGTCGCCAGCGGGTTCCTGGCCCGGCCGCTGGGCGGCCTGTTCTTCGGTCGGCTCGGCGACCGGAAGGGCCGCCGGGCGGTCCTGATGGCCACGGTCACGGTCATGGGCATCGCGACCGTCCTCACCGGCCTGCTCCCCACGTACGCCACGATCGGCGTGTTCGCCCCGATCCTGCTGACCCTCCTGCGCATCCTGCAGGGCTTCTCCGCGGGCGGGGAGATCGGTGGCGCCGCCTCCCTGTCCACGGAGTCCGCCCCGTCGAAGCGTCGCGGGCTGTTCGGGTCCGCCACCTCGGTCGGGATCTCGCTGGGCCTCGCGGGCGCGGCGGCCGTCGTCGGGACCCTGACGAGCCTCACCTCGCCCGAACAGATGGCGAGCTGGGGTTGGCGCGTCCCGTTCCTCATCGCCGGCCCGCTGCTCGTCGGCGCCGTGCTGTACCGCATGCGGGTCGAGGACTCGCCCCTGTTCCAGGAGCTGGTCGAGCACTCCGAGCCCACCAAGGCACCGATCTCCGAGGTCGTCCGCGAGCACAAGGCCGCCACCGCGCGGGTGGTGGGCATCGCCTACGCGACCATGACCACCGGCGGTCTGTCGTCGGTGTACCTGCTAGTGCACCTCTCGGCGGTGCTCGGGTACTCGCTGTCCGGCGCGCTGTGGCTGATCGTGCTCATCGTGCTGATGCCTCTGGGGCTGATCCCATGGGCGGGCTCGCTCAGCGACCGCTTCGGACGACGACGGGTCCTGGCCGCGGGCCTGGTCGGCTTCCTCATCCTGGGCGTCCCGTGCTTCTGGGTGATGCAGCAGGGCTCGCTGCCGCTGGCCATCCTCGCGGCGCTCGTGCTGAACATCCCGTTCGGCATCCAGCAGGGCGTGGTCTACACCCAGTACTCCGAGCTGTTCCCGACCCGGGTGCGCTACACCGGCGTCTCCCTGGGCTTCAACATCGGCGGCGTGATCGGATCCGGCCTGGTCTCGGTCATCGCGACCTCGCTCGTCGCCGCGACCGGCAACAGCCTCTCCCCCTCCTGGTACCTGGTGTTCGCGGCGATCGTCGGGCTGCTCGTGGTGGCCACGATGCGGGAGACGTCGAGGTCCGACCTGTCCTCCGACGTGCACACCCCCGCCGACCAGAAGGCGTGACCGGCCCGGAGGGGCTGCGCGTCGTCGTCACCAGCGGCGGCAGCGGCATCGGGCGGGCCACCGCCGTCCGACTCGCCACGGCGGGCGCGGCCGTCGCGGTCCTCGACGTCCGCGGCCACGACGAGGTCGCCGAGATTTCGCCGCACATGGTCCCGCTGGCCTGCGACGTGTCCGACGCGGCGGCGGTGCAGTCCGCGGTCTGACCCGGGGGGTGGCCGCCGAGTACGCCGACCGCGGGATCCGGACGAACTGCGTCTGCCCGGGCGGGTGGACACCAACCTGGCGGCGACCAGCGCGGCCTACGGCGGGTTGGACCCCGCCGTGCGCAGCGGGATCGCGGGCCGCGTCGCCGCACCGGTGTCCCGCGCCGCGGGACCCGGACGAGTTCGCCGCCGTCATCGAGTTCCTGCTCTCCCCCGGCGCGTCGTTCATGACCGGAGCGGCCGTTCCCGTCGACGGCGGGTACACCGCGGTCTGACGACGCTCCCCGTCGTCGCCTGTCGTCGCCGCCCGGGGGTCGGCGGTAGGTCCACCCCCGCCAACCGCGCCACGTCCGCGAGCGTGGGGCGACGCCGCAGCCGTTCCGCCATGCGTCCTCCCGTCCGGCGACGACGGTAGCCGCCGCGACCGGCCCCGGCGACGGTCGCGCTCGGGGGCCTCTGTGATTCAACAGTCACAACTGTTCAGTTAAAACTGTCTATCCTGGGGGCGTGAACGACCTCGCCCCCTCGGCCCTGCGCGCCTCGCAAGACGTCCGCACCGTGTTCGGCAGGCTTCGGCGACGGCTGCGCGAGGTCGACACCGGGGGCGGGCTCACCCCGTCGCAGACGGCGGTGTTCGTCCGGCTCGCCAAGGACGGCGACTCGACGGCGAGTGTGCTCGCCGCCGCGGAGGGGGTCCGGCCCCAGTCGATGGCCACGATCCTCGCCGCGCTGGACGCACAGGGGCTGATCGAGCGCCGCCCCGATCCCGAGGACGGCCGCAGGCAGCTGATCACGCTGTCCGCGGAGGGTCGCGAACGCGCGGCCGGGGACCGGGAGACCCGCCGGGAGTGGCTCGCGCGGCGGCTGCACGAGGACTTCACCGAGGCCGAGCGGCAGACCCTGATCGACGCGGCCGCACTGCTGGAGCGACTGGTGGAGCGGTGACGGCGCCCGCCCGGGAGAACGCCTTCGACCGCAGGCTCGTCCCGCCGATGATGCTCGGCGCGGTGCTCAACCCGATCAACTCGTCGATGGTCGCGGTGGCGCTGGTGCCCATCGGGATCGCCTTCGGCGCGCCGCCCGCCGACACGGCCTGGCTGGTGTCGGGGCTCTACCTGGCCACGGCGATCGGCCAGCCGGTCGTCGGACGCCTGGTGGACACGTTCGGCCCGCGGCGGCTCTTCCTGGCCGGGTCCGCGCTCGTCGGCGCGGGCGGCGTCCTCGGCGCGCTGTCCCCGCAGCTCTGGGTGCTCGTGCTCGCCCGGGTGCTGCTGGGGTTCGGGACCTGCGCGGGCTATCCGGCCGCGATGTACCTGATCCGCAGCGAGGCCACCCGCACCGGCCGGGACAGCCCGGCCGGGATCCTGACCCTGCTCTCGGTCGCCACCCAGACGATCGCGGTCGTGGGTCCCACCCTCGGCGGGCTGCTGATCGGCGCAGGGGGCTGGCGGGCCGTGTTCGCGGTGAACGTGCCGCTCGCGGCCGCCACGTTCGGCCTCGGTGCCCTGCGGCTGCCGCGCACCCCGCGCACGGCTCCCGCGCCGCGCCTGGACCACGCGGGCATCGCGCTGTTCGCGACGACGCTCGTGGCGCTGCTCCTGTTCCTGACGGACCCCGCCCGGGGGTGGCTGCTGCCGGTGGCCGTCGCCGCGGGCGCCGGATTCGCGTGGCAGGAGCTGACCGCGTCGGACCCGTTCCTCGACCTGCGCGTGTTCGGTGGGAACCGGCCGCTGCTGGCGACCTACGGCCGCACCCTGCTCACCTACGTCGTCTCGTACGCGTTCCTCTACGGCTTCACGCAGTGGCTGGAGGACGGCCGGGGGCTGTCGGCGTCCGTGGCCGGGCTGATGCTGCTCCCGATGTCGGTGACCGCCGTCGTGGTCGCGGCACTGACCGGGCGGCGGGCCGCGGTCCGGGGCAAGCTCGTCGTCGGCGCCGTCGCGCAGGTGCTCGCCTGCGCCGCCCTGCTGTTCTTCGGCGACGGGACCCCGCTGTGGGTGGTCGTCGGGCTGGCGATCCTGGTCGGGATCCCGCAGGGCCTCGTCAGCCTGGCCAACCAGAACGCGCTCTACCACCAGGCCGATCCCGAACGGATCGGCGCGTCGGCCGGTCTGCTCCGGACCTTCGGCTACCTCGGCGCCATCGTGGCGTCGGTGGGCAACGGTGTCTTCCTGGCCGACCGCGCGGACACCACGGGGCTGCACCGCCTCGCCCTCTTCCTGCTCGTGGTGGCGGTGGCCTTCCTCGCCGTCACCCTCACCGACCGCTCCCTGCGGTCGGTCCTTCGAAAGGACCATCGATGACCGTGACCACCCTCGACCCGACCAGCGCGCTCGTCGTGATCGACCTCCAGAAGGGCATCGTCGGCCTCCCCGTCCGACCGCACCACCCGACGGACGTCGTGGCCCGCACGGTCCGGCTCGCCGAAGCCTTCCGCGCGGCGTCCCGGCCCGTCGTGCTGGTACGGGTGACCCTGCGTGCCGACGGGTCCGACGCCACACCCGGCCGCACCGAGCACCCGAGCCGGATGGGCACCCCGCCGCCGGGCTGGGACGAGATCGTGCCCGAGCTCGCGGGCGACCCCGCCGACATCGTGGTGACCAAGCGGAACTGGGGCGCCTTCCACGGCACCGACCTGGACCTCCAGCTGCGCAGGCGGGGGATCACCCAGATCGTGCTCACCGGCGTCGCCACGAGCGCCGGGGTGGAGTCCACAGCGCGGGCCGCCCACGAGCACGGCTACCACGTGACCACGGTGGTCGACGCGATGGCGGACCGCGACGAGGAGACGCACCGACACGCGGTGGAGCGGATCTTCCCGCGCCTCGGCGAGACGGGCACCACCGACGAGGTCCTGGCGCTGCTCTGACACCGACACCGTCACCGAGGCGGCCCGGGCCCGGTCGCCCTGTCGGGCCGAGGTCCCGCACCGAGGTTGCGTCTGCGGGACCGAATCGGAGCCGACGCGGCTTTGCCACGGTGGTGGCCCGTCGGCGCACGTGGACGAACAGGGGGTACGGGCATGGCCGGTCCGTCGAGTGTTCCGGTGTTCGAGCGGTTCTTCCGCTCGGTCGCGCAGCTCAAGGTGGACAAGAACGACGTGCGGCGGTTCCGCGAGTTCGTCGACGAGATGGTCGACGACATCGCCGTCGCCGGCCGCAACTGCGCCCGGGCGAACGGCCGGGACGTCATCGCCCCGATGGACCTCCCCCTCACGAAGGGGCTCCAGGAGCGGATGCGGGAGTTCGACAAGCTGGAGGAGGCGCCCGACGTCCGCGCCGTCCTGGCCCAGGTCGTGCGGCGGCCCCCGGCGGACGTGACCTTCTCCGAGGACACCGAGGCGGTGCTGCCCGAGCTGTTCGGCGGCCTGGGGATCGCCTTCGCCCGGGCCCTGCGCATCGCCGACCCCGAGGTCGTCAACCCCGGTACGGAGCTCTGGGACCGCGTCACGGCGCTCTTCCGGCAGGTGTACTGATGACCGCTCCCCGGTTCGCCGACGTCCACGTGACGGACATCGGCCGGGTGGACGACCTGCTCCCGCCGAGCGTGCACCTCGACCACGCCCCGACGGCACCGTTCGCCTTCCACAGCCACCGGGTCGCCCGTGGCCCCCTGACCGTCGAGGAGATGGCCGGCACCGAGGGGGTCCAGCTGCGGCTGCCGGACGGGCCGACGTATCGGATCGGGGTCCCGGTGCGGGCGCCGCTGCAGGCGGGCCATCGCGGCGAGCAGCTGGAGCTGGGGCCCGGCGTCGCGGCGGTCCTCTCCCCGTGGGAGGAGACCACGCTGCTGACCGGCGACCGCTTCGACCTGCTGCTGTTCGACGTCTCCTCGGCCGCCCTGGAGGGCATGCTGGAGGCGCTGCTCGGCCGGACCGTGCCCCACCCGTTCCGGCCGGCGACCACGATGCCCGTCGGCGCCGCGGCCGGCGGGTCGTGGGCGGGCACGGCGCGGCTGGTCGCCGACGGCACCGCCGACACCGCCGCGGCGCTCGCGAACCCGGTGAGCGCCGATCCGCTCCAGGACACCCTGCTGATCCGGTTGCTGCTCGCCGCCGACCACGCGCACCGCGACGCGCTGGACGAGCGCGTCCCGACGTGGGGTCCCCGGACCGTGCGCCGCTGCGTCGACTACATCGAGGACCGGGCGGAGCTGCCACTGACCCTGGCAGGCCTCGCCGCGTACGCCGGGCTGAGCATCCGGGCCCTCGAAGGGTGCTGGCTGCGGCACCGGGAGAGCCGCCCCGGGCACGACGTCGGTCGGGTCCGGCTCGGGCGGGCCCACCGCGACCTGGAGTCCGGCCTGCCCGAGGAGACGACGGTGAGCGCGGTCGCGAGGTCGTGGGGGTTCCGGCCGCAGGCCTTCCTGACGGCCTACGGCACGCGGTTCGGCCGCTCCCCCGGACAGACCCTGCGCGGCCCCGTCTTCGCCTGAGCGGGTCTCAACCGCCCTCGCCGTCCTGCGGCCCATCCCCCCGTCGCCCGCACGGCGCCTGCTCCGCGGTGTCCGTGTCGTCGTGGTCGTCGTCGGGGAGGTCGGAGGGGCTCAGCTCCTGCTGCTCCCGGGGATCGCTCACGTTCGGCTCGCCGTGCTTCTCGGTACCCATCACCCGTGGTACCGCGACCACGGACGGTTAAACCCCCTCCCCGGGACCGGTGAAGGTGAGGCCGCCCCTCAGAAGCCCGCCGCGGCGGCGTCGGCCACCTGCTGGTCCTGTGCGCCGCTGCCCCCGCTGACGCCGACGGCGCCGACGACCCGGCCGTCGACCCGCAGCGGGACGCCGCCTGCGAAGATCATGACGCGGCCGCCGTTGGAGCCGCTGATCCCGAAGAACTGGGCACCGGGCGCGGCGGCCTCGGCCAGGTCGGCGGTGGTGATGTCGAAGGCCCGGGACGTGAAGGCCTTGTTGATGGAGATGTCGACGCTCCCGAGCCACGCACCGTCCATCCGGACGTGCGCGACGAGGTTCCCACCCGCGTCGACGACGGCGATGTTGCTGGGCTGCCCGATCGAGGCGGCCTCGGCCTCGCCCGCGGCGATGATCCGCCGGGCGTCCTCCAGGGACACGGACTCGGACTTGATGGTCATGGCACCGTCCTGCTCTGTCGGGGATTCTCGATCACGGACGCCACCCAGATTGGCCGGCGGCGGCCCCGCCCGCCTCCGCCCACCGGGTCGAAAGGTGGGTGGTCCGGTGCGCCCGCCGGACCCAACCGCCTTCCCCGGTGTGGTCGACCCTCACCGCGGCGCCGGCAGCCGCATCACCGGGCTACGGGGTGCTCAGGTCTCGCGCAGCGCGTCCCGCATGGAGTCCGGTGTGGACTCGAAGCGGTATCCCATGCCCGGTTCGGTGATGAGGTGGCGCGGCCGGGAGGGGTCGGGTTCGAGCTTGCGGCGCAGCTGGGCCAGGTAGACGCGCAGGTAGTTGGTGCGGTCCTCGCGGCGGGGTCCCCAGACGTGGCGCAGCAGGTCGCGCTGGGAGACCAGCCTGCCGCGGTGCTGCACCAACAGCTCGAGCATCTCCCACTCGGTCGGGGTGAGGTGCACGTCCGCCCCGGCCCGGCGGACCCGCTTGCGGGCGAGGTCGACCTCGACGTCCGCGAACTCCACGAGGCTGTCCCCGCCGCCGGTCGCGGTGGCGGAGCGGCGCACCGCGGCCCGCAGCCGGGCCAGCAGCTCGGCCATGCCGAAGGGCTTGGTGACGTAGTCGTCCGCGCCCGCGTCGAGCGCGGTGACCTTGTCGACGGAGTCGGCGCGGGCGGACAGCACGACGATCGGCACCCGGGTCCAGGCCCGCAGCCCGGTGATGACCTCGGTCCCGTCCAGGTCGGGCAGGCCGAGGTCGAGGACGACGAGGTCGGGGTGCACGTCACCCACCGACGTCAGCGCCGAGCGGCCGTCCCGGGCGGTGGTCACGTGATAGCCGTGGGCGGACAGGTTGATCCGCAACGCGCGCAGGATCTGCGGGTCGTCGTCGACGACGAGCACGCGCACCGCGCCCGTCTCGGCGGCCCGCGCACCGGCCCGCTCGGCCACGCTCACGACGCCGCCTCGGCGGTGGCCCGCGGGGCGGACGCGACGGCGGCGGGCAGCGAGACGACCGTGGTCAGCCCACCCCCGGGGGTGTCCTCGGCGGCGAGCGTGCCGCCCATGACCTCGGTCAACCCCCGGGCCACCGACAGCCCCAGCCCGATCCCCGAGGTGCGGCGGTCCCCCAGCCGTTGGAAGGGCGCGAAGAGCTTCTCCCGCTGCTTGGGGGGCACGCCCGGCCCGGAGTCGACGACGCGCAGCTCGACGCGGCCCTCGTGCGCGCTCGCCCGGAGCACGACGGGCGCGCCGCGGCCGTGGCGCAGAGCGTTGTCCACCAGGTTCGCCACGACCCGTTCGAGCAGCCCGATGTCCGCCAGCACGTCCGGGATGTCGTCCGGGATCTCCAGCCCCACCCGCTCGGCCTCGGGCAGCCCGATGAGCGCCCGGGCGGCGATCTCGTCGTACCCGACCCGCTCCGACAGCGGTTGCACCGCGCCCGCGGCCAGGCGGGAGGAGTCGAGCAGGTTGTCCACCAGCCCGCTCAGCCGGTCGGTGGACTCCTCGACCGTCTCCAACAGCTCGGCCCGGTCTCTCCCGGACAGCCGCAGCAGCGGGTCGCGCAGGCTGCCGACGGACGCCTTGATGGACGTCAGCGGGGTGCGCAGGTCGTGCCCCACCGCGGACAGCAGCGCCCCGCGGGTCTCGTTCGCCTCCGCCCGGCGGCGCGCCTGCTCGGCCTCCTCGACCGCCCGCTGGCCGCGCAGCGCGAGCAGGGCCTGGCCGCCGACGGTCTCCAGCAGGCGCCGGTCGTGGGCGGGCAGGTTCCGGCCGGTGCCGACCAGGTGCAGCCCGTCCTCCACCTCGACGTCGACGTCCGCGTCCTCGGGGCGCCCGCAGTCCGGCGGCCCGGACACCGCGACCCGGCTCCAGCTGCCGTCCGGCTGTTCCTCGAGCAGCGCGACGCAACGGAGGATGAAGGCCTCGCGGACCTTCTCCAGCAGCCGGGGCAGCGGGTCGGCCCCGGTCAGGACGGTGCGGGCGAACGAGGCCAGCAAGGCGGCCTCGGTCTGCGCCCGGGCGGCCTGCTCGCCACGGCGCGCCGCGCGGTCCACCACCAGGGCGACGAGCACGGCGACCACCACCATCGCGGCCACGGTGACCACGTTCTCGGGCTGCCCGATGGTGAACGAGTACAGCGGCGGGGTGAGGAAGAAGTTGAGCAGCAGCCCGCCCAGCAGCGCCGCCACCACCGCCGGGCCCAGCCCCCCGACGAGCGCGGCGAGCACCGTGGCCAGGAAGAACAGCACCACGTCCGTGGAGAGACCGACCACCTCGTAGAGCGAGGCGCCCACGGCGGTCGCGACGGCCGGCCCGAGCACGGCCAGCACCCAGCCCAGGAGGCGCCGGTTCATCGGGACGGCGCTGCGGACGCGCGGCGGCAGCCGCAGGCCCGCCGACCCGGCGGCGGCGTGGGTGACCATGTGGACGTCGATCGTCCCCGAGTCCTGCACCACGCGGGCACCGATGCCGGCGTCGAACAGCCGGGCCAGCCGGGAGCGGCGCGAGGTGCCGAGCACGAGCTGGGTGGCGTTGGCGCCGCGGGCGAACTCCAGCAGCGCCTCGGTCACCCCGCCCGCCCCGCCGTCTCCGACGACGGTGTGGAAGGTGGCGCCGACATCGTCCGCCAGCTTTCGCAGGGCGGTGGTGGCGCCGACCGGGGCACCGGCGAGCCCGTCGCCGCGCAAAACGTGCACGGCGAGCAGGTCCGCCTGGCCTGCGCGCTTGGCGATGCGGGTGGCGCGCCGGAGCACGGTCTCGGACTCGCGGCCGCCGGTGAGCGCGACGACGACCCGCTCACGGGTCTCCCAGGTCTCGGAGATGCGCTTCTCGGCGCGGTACCGGCGCATGGCGACGTCGACCTCGTCGGCGACCCAGAGCAGCGCCAGCTCGCGCAGCGCGATGAGGTTGCCGACCTGGAAGTAGTTGGCCAGGGCGGCGTCGATCTTCTCGGCGCCGTAGACGTTGCCGTGGGCGAGCCTGCGCCGCAGCGCCTCGGGGGTGATGTCCACGAGCTCGATCTGCTCGGCGCTGCGCACGAACTCGTCGGGGACGGTCTCGCGCTGGCGCACCCCGGTGATCCGCTCGACGACGTCGTTGAGCGACTCCAGGTGCTGCACGTTCACCGTGGCCAGGACGTCGATCCCGGCGGCGAGGATCTGCGCCACATCCTCCCACCGCTTCGCGTGCCGCGAGCCCGGCGCGTTCGTGTGGGCGAGCTCGTCGATCAACACCACCTCGGGGTGCCGGTCGAGCACGGCCTGCACGTCGAGCTCCCCGCCGACGGGGGTCTCCCGGCGCGGGAGGATCTCGAGCCCCTCGAGCAGGGCGGCGGTCTTCTCCCGGCCGTGGGTCTCGACGACCCCGACGACGACGTCCGTGCCGCGGTCGAGACGGCGCCGGGCCTCGCACAGCATGGCGTAGGTCTTGCCCACGCCGGGTGCGGCGCCGACGTGGATGCGCAGCTCGCCCTCCGCGGAGCCGCCGCGCTCCGCCGCGGGGTCGCCCTCACTGTGCGAGGACCCGGTCATCCGTCACCGTCCCTGTGCGTCCGCGACGGCGAGGTTCAGCTCGGGCACGTTCACCGTCGGTTCCCCGAGGAACCCGAGCACCCGACCCCGCGTCGCGCCGCCGACCAGCTGCTCGACCTCGGCGACCGACAGCCCCGTCACCCGGGCCACCCGGTCCACCTGCAGCGCAGCGTAGTCCGGGCTGATGTCCGGATCGAGGCCGGACGCGCTCGCGGCCACCGCGTCCGCGGGGACGGCCTCGGATGCCACCCCCTCGCGCGCGGCGATCAGCGCCCGCCGCCGCCCCACGGTGTCGAGCAGGTCGGTGGAGTCGGCCGCCTTGTTCGACCCGCCGGAGGTGGAGGGGTCCGCCGGACCCAGCACGTCCTGCGCCGAGGCCGAGGGCCGGGTGTGGAAGTAGGGGTCCGCGGCCGGGTCGGCGGGGACGGGATCGACCGCGACCACCGACGAGCCGACGACGGCCCCGTCACGGGTGATCGTCGAGCCCTCGGCGGAGTGGGCCAGGCCGGGGATCCGCGAGACCCCCCAGACGACGAGCGGGAACACGATCCCGCAGACCACGGTGAACACGAGGAGCAGGCGCAGACCGACACCGGTCTGGCTGCGCAGGGTGGAGAACACGTCACATCCCCGGGATGAGTCGGACGAGCAGGTCGATCAGGAAGATGCCGAGGAACGGCGTGACGACGCCGCCCAGGCCGTAGACGAGCAGGTTCCGGCGCAGCAGCGCCGACGCCGAGCTGGGCCGGTATCGCACGCCCCGCAGGGCCAGCGGGATCAGCACCACGATGATCAGGGCGTTGAACACCACCGCGGAGAGGATCGCGGACTGCGGCGAGTGCAGGCCCATCACGTTGAGCAGCCCCAGCGATGGGTACAGCGCGGCGAACATGGCGGGCAGGATCGCGAAGTACTTGGCGAGGTCGTTGGCCACGGAGAACGTGGTCAGCGCCCCGCGGGTGATCAGCAGCTGCTTGCCGATCTCCACGATCTCGATCAGCTTCGTCGGGTCGGAGTCGAGGTCGACCATGTTGCCCGCCTCCTTGGCGGCGGCCGTCCCCGTGTTCATCGCGACGCCGACGTCCGCCTGGGCCAGCGCCGGGGCGTCGTTGGTGCCGTCGCCGGTCATGGCGACCAGCCGCCCGCCCTCCTGCTCGGCCACGATGTAGGCCAGCTTGTCCTCCGGGGTGGCCTCGGCGATGTGGTCGTCGACGCCCGCCCGGGCCGCGATCGCGCGGGCGGTCCGCGGGTTGTCGCCGGTCACCATCACCGTGCGGATGCCCATCGCCCGCAGCTCGGCGAAACGCTCCGCGATGCCGGGCTTCACGACGTCGGAGAGCCGGATCAGGCCCAGCACCCGCTCGCCGTCGGCCACCACCAGCGGCGTCCCGCCCTCGTCGGAGATCAGCTGGACCCAGCGCTCGACCTCGTCGCTCCGCACGCCGGTCGCGGCGAGGAGGGTCTGCGCGGCGCCCTTGCGGACGCGCCTGCCCCCGATGTCCAGACCCGAGACCCGGGTCTGGGCGGTGAAGGGCACGAACTCGGCGCGGGCCTCCTCGGCGCTCGCCTCGGGGGCGAGCCCGTACTCCGTCGTGCAGAGCTCGACGACGCTGCGGCCCTCGGGGGTCTGGTCGGCGAGGCTGGACAGCCGGGCCGCCTCGGCGAGCTCGACCACCGTCGCGTCCCCCACCGGGATGAGCTCGGTGGCGCGCCGGTTGCCGAAGGTGATCGTGCCGGTCTTGTCCAGCAGCAGGGTGTCGATGTCCCCCGCGGCCTCGACGGCCCGCCCGGACTTGGCGAGCACGTTGCGCTGCACGAGGCGGTCCATGCCCGCGATGCCGATGGCGCTCAGCAGCGCCCCGATGGTGGTCGGGATCAGGCAGACGAGCAGCGCCACCAGGACGACGACCGACTGCGGGCCGCCCGCGTAGGCGCTCATCGGCTGCAGCGCCACGACGGCCAGCAGGAAGATGACCGTCAGGGCGGCGAGCAGGATCGTCAGCGCGATCTCGTTGGGCGTCTTCTGCCGGGACGCCCCCTCCACCAGCGCGATCATCCGGTCCACGAAGGACTCGCCGGGCTTCGTCGTGATCTCCACGACGATGCGGTCGGAGAGCACCGTGGTGCCGCCGGTGACCGACGACCGGTCCCCGCCCGCCTCCCGCACGACCGGGGCGGACTCCCCGGTGATGGCGGACTCGTCGACGGTGGCGATGCCCTCGACGACGTCCCCGTCGCCGGGGATGGTCTCCCCCGCCACGACGACGACCCGGTCCCCGATCTCGAGCTCGGTGCCGCCCTTTGTCGTCCCGTCCACCAGCCGGGCGACGGTGTCCCGCTTGGTCCTGCGCAGCGTCTCGGCCTGCGCCTTGCCGCGGCCCTCCGCGACGGCTTCGGCCAGGTTCGCGAAGAGCACCGTGAACCACAGCCAGATCGCGAGCAGCCAGCCGAACAGGCTCGGCGAGACGATCGCGTCGAGGGTGACCAGCACCGAGCCGACCCACACCACGAACATGACCGGGTTGCGCAGCTGCGCCTTCGGGTGGAGCTTGCGCAGCGCGTCGGGCAGCGAGGCCCAGAGCTGCGCGGGCCGGAAGGCGCCCGCCTTGACCGGCGCCCCCGCGGACTCGACGGGCCTGTCGAGGGTGGTGGTCATGCGAGTGCCTCCGCGAGCGGGCCCAGCGCGAGGGCCGGGAAGAAGGTGAGGGCGGCGACCAGGATCAGGGTCCCGCCGACGAGGACGCCGAACAGCGGCTGGTCCGTGACGAGCGTCCCGGCGGTGGCCTCCACCCGTTTCTGCTGGGCGAGCGACCCCGCCAGGGCGAGCACCGCCAGGATCAGCACGAACCGGCCGAACAGCATCGCCAGCCCGAGCGCCGACTGGAAGAAGTCGCTGGTCACGGTCAGGCCCCCGAAGGCCGAGCCGTTGTTGTTGGCGGCGCTGGCGAAGGCGTAGAGCACCTCGGAGAAGCCGTGCGCCCCGTCGTTGCTCAGCGCGTCGAGCGTGCTCGGCAGGGCGATCGCCAGACCCGCGCCGAGGAGCACGATCGCCGGCATCACCAGGATGTAGACCGCGGCGCACGTCACCTCGCGGCGGCCGAGCTTCTTGCCCAGGTACTCGGGGGTGCGCCCGACCATCAGGCCGGCGAGGAACATGGCGATGATCGCGACCACCAGGATCCCGACCAACCCCACGCCGACACCGCCGGGGGCGACCTCGCCGAGCAGCATGTTCAGCAGGGTCACCCCGCCCGCGCCGCCGGAGTAGCTGTCGTGCAGGGAGTTCACCGCGCCCGTCGAGGTCCCGGTCGTGGAGACGCCGAACAGGATGGAGGTCGGGATCCCGAAGCGGGTCTCCTTGCCCTCCATGGCCCCGGTCGCGATCCCGGCCGCCCCGGTGGGATGGGTCTCGGCGAACCACGCGACGGCCAGCAGCGCACCCCACAGGACACCCATCACGGACAGCAGGATCGTGCCCTGACGACGGTTGCCCACCATCGTGCCGAAGGTCCGGGTCATGGCGACCGGGACGACGAGCATCAGGAAGATCTGGAACAGGTTCGACAGCGCGCTCGGGTTCTCGAACGGGTGCGCGGAGTTCGCGTTGAACACGCCGCCACCGTTGGTGCCCACCATCTTCACCGCCTCCTGCGAGGCGGTCGGCGCCAGCGGGTGGGTGTAGGTGTTCCCGTCCAGGCCGGTGACGTCCACGCCGGAGCGCAGCGACATCGTCACACCCATGATCAGCAGGCCGACGGCGGCGAGGAACGACAGGGGCAGCATGATCCGCACCGTGGCGCGGGTCAGGTCGACCCAGAAGTTGCCGATCCGGTCGGTGTTCGCGCGCACGAACCCGCGGATCAGCGCCGCGGCCACCGCGAGCCCGACGGCCGCGGACAGCACGTTCTGCACGGTCAGCCCGGCCATCTGCACGGTGTCGCCCAGGACCTGTTCGGGCACGTAGGACTGCCAGTTCGTGTTGGTCACGAACGAGACCGCGGTGTTGAAGGCCATCGCGGGCTCGACCGCCCCGCGGCCGAAGGACAGCGGCAGCAGCGGTTGCAGGCGCTGCAGCAGGTAGAGCAGCACGATCGAGACGAACGAGAAGCCCAGCAGTCCCATCGCGTAGGTCGGCCAGCGCTGCCCGGAGGAGGCGTCGACCCGGACGAGCCGGTACAGCGCCGCCTCGACCCGCCAGTCCTTCTCGGACGTGAAGACCCTGGCCATGTAGTCACCCAGCGGCGCGTAGCAGGCCGCGAGCAGGACCAGCAGGAACAGCACCTGCAGGAGCCCGGCGAGAGTGTCGTCCACCGTCAGAACCTCTCCGGCCGCAACAGCGCCACCACGAGATAGACCAGCAACGCCAGCGCGACGACGCCGCCGACGACGTTCGCCACGAGGTCAGCGGTACTCACAGGCGCTCCAGCCCACGCAGGCACAGCACCAGGACGGCGAACCCGCCGACCAGCAGCAGTGCGTACAGCACATCGGCCACCGGAACACTCCTCATCCAGGCGCCCACCAGGACTTCCGGTGGGCCGGTGGCGAGTCTGCGGCGGGCCGGATCGCGGGAGGAAGTGGTGCTACGCGACCTTGACACCGATCACGGCGATTTTGACGCGTCCTTGACGGGGGCGAGACCCCGGTCACCCGTCGAGGGCCCCACCTGGGCGGCGAGCGAGACCGCGATCCGCAGCAGCGCGGCCGAGGGCTTGCGCACGGCGGTGGCCGAGCTGAGCAGGAACCGCCCGCCCGCCCGCGGCGCCTCGAGCTCGACGAGGTCCATCGTCGGCAGACCGTGCCGGGCGACGTCGACCGGCCGCCCGCGCCAGGTCACCGCGCCGTCGGGGCCCAGCCGCGGCCGCTGCGGATCGGAGGGCTCGGCGGCGAAGCGGCAGTCGTCGAGGTCGAGGACGTCGGCGATCATGGCTGCGACGACGGCCGCGGCCTCGGCGGTGCCGACGCCGTCGGCCGCCATCCGCGCCGCCTGCACCAGGCCCTCGACGTGGCCCTCCTGCCGGACCGCGCGGGCGAGCTCCCGGCGGCCCCACTGCGCCACCTCGCTCACCGCCGCCCCGACCACCAGGAGCAGCACCGCGGTCTCGACGTCCCGGGCACTGTGGATGGCGAAGTCGTCGTACGGCGCGGTGAGCACGAAGTCGAACGCCGCCGCCGCGGTGAGCGCGGCCAGCAGACCCGCCCAGCGGTCCCCGCGCACGGCGACCGCGAGGACCACCAGCACGAGGACGAGCGCGGCGCTGGTGTTGGCCACCCGGTCGCGCAGCAGGCTCGTCGCCACGGCCACCACGAGCGGCGCGACGACTCCGATCACCCGATAATGCCTGGTCACGACATCGAGGGAACACCCGGCGGCCGGGCGGCGGCAACCGGTGTTGACGCGCCCTTGACGGCGACCACCCGACCGGGGCAACGCCGTGTCCCCGCCGCCTCAGATCGGCAGGGCCGCACCCCCACCGACCCCGAGCATCGGGGTCGGGGCGACGGCGTTGTAGGTGGAGGCCATGGAGCGGGTGTAGGCGCCCGTGCACGGCACCGCCAGCAGGTCGCCCACGGCGAGGTCGGCGGGCAGCGGCACCCCCTCGGCGATCCGGTCCGTGGCCTCGCAGTGCCGTCCGACGACCGTCATCGGCGACAGCGGCGCCCGCACCGGCTTCCCGATCCGCCGCACCGGGTGGCGCGCGCCGTAGAGCGCGGGGCGGGGGTTGTCGCTCATCCCGCCGTCGACCGCGACGAACGTGGTGTCCCCGACGTGCTTGACCGCCCAGACCCGGTAGAGGGTGACCCCCGCCCGCGCCACGATCGCCCGGCCCGGCTCGACCAGCAGGTGCGGCACGGCGATCCCGTGGTGGGCGCAGGCGCCGCGCAGCGCCCGACCGAGATCCCGGGCGAGGTCCTTCGGGTCCAGGGTGGCGGGGCCGTCGTGCGCCGCACCGCGGACGTCCACGGCGTGCCCGCCGCCCGTGTCCAGCACCTGCAGGTCGATGTCCTGCTCCGCGGCGAACCGGACGACCCGGTGGACGGCGTCCACGTACGGCGCGGTCGAGGTCACCTGTGACCCGAGATGGCAGTGCAGCCCGACCAGCCGGAGCCCGCGACGGGTGCCGATCTCCTTCGCCGCGATCGCGGCCTCGGGGAACGGCAGCCCGAACTGCTGGTTCAGCGTGCCGGTGGTCAGCCCGGGCAGGGTGTGCGCGTCGACGCCGGGGGTGACCCGGATCAGCACGTCCTGCACGCCACGCGCGTGCGCGGCGACGCGTGCGATCTCGTCGAGCGAGTCGATGACGATCAGCCCGACGCGCGCCTCGGCGGCGGCCCGCAGGTCGGCGTCGGTCTTCACGTTCCCGTGCAGCAGGATGCGCTCGCCCGACACCCCCGCCGCCGCGATCGCCACCTCGCCGCCCGAGCACGCGTCGATCGACATCCCCTCCGCGCCGACCAGCCGGGCCACCGCGGGGGTGAGCAGCGCCTTCGCCGCATACACGATCTCGGCGTCGGGCAGGGCGCGGCGGTAGGCGCGGCAGCGCTCCCGGACGTCGGCGACGTCGAGCACCTGCAGCGGCGTGCCGTGCCGCGCGGCCAGCTCGGCGAGATCACAACCGCCGACGGACACCCGGCCGTCGCAGGTCGCGGCGGTGGTGACGGGCCACAGGCCGGGCTCCAGCCGGGCGGCGAGGGTGGGACGCAGGGTCGGGATGAGGTCGGCGAGGGTCACCGGAACTCCGTTTCGTGCCTCGGGTGCGGCGCCGCTGCGGCGCCCCGACCCCGGGTATGCGCCCTCCCGAGGCCGCCCCGCAGCCCTTCATGCGCGATCTTGACGCGGGCGCCCCGACTCCGAATGCGGTCCTGACGGCGTCCGGCCGCACGCGGCGGTCAGGGCGCGAGCTGCCGGGTCAACCCGTCGAGCACCAGCCGCGCGGCCGTGGGTCCGGCGTTCAGGTACCACGGGTCGTCGTCCACCCAGACCTGCTCGCCGGTGAGGTTGCGCCAGAGCTCGCTGCCCAGCACCGGCGAGCTCGCGGCGTCGGCGGCGGACGTCGACCCCTGCACGGAGTAGAAGATCAGGTCCCCGTCCGCGTCGCGGAGCTGCTCGGGCGACAGGTCCTGGGAGGTCTTGTCGAACTGTTGGGTCGCGGGCCGGGCCAGCCCCGCGTCCCAGGCGATGAACCCGGGGAAGGACGGCACGCCGAACACCCGGGTGCGGTCGACGGTGACGCGCACGAACGACACCGTCCGGTCCCCCGCCCGCGCACCGAGCGCCTTCGCATCGGCCTCGAACGAGTCCAGGTACGCGCGGCCCACGCCCTCCCTGCCGAGCGAGTCGGCGAGCAGGAGGAAGTCCTGCTTCCAGTTCACCCCGGTGCCCTGGACCAGCACGGTCGGCGCGATCTGCGAGAGCGCCGGGTAGATGTCCTGCGACGCCGCCGCGTTCGCCATGATCAGGTCCGGCTGCAGCGCCGCCAGCGACTCGAGGTTCGGGTTCTGCCGCTGACCGACCGACGGCATCGCGTCCAGCTGGGCGGCGTACTGCGGGAACGCGTCGCGGACGTAGCGCGGGATCAGGTCCGCCCCGTCCCCGGCGGCCGCCCCGGCGGGCACCACACCGAGGGTGAGGATCGCGTCCGTCTGACCGGTCGCGATCACCACGACCCGGGTCGGCTCGGCATCGATGCGGGTCTGTCCGCCGAAGTGCGTCACCGTCCGGGGGAACACCCCGTCCGGCTCGGCGGCGCCCATGCCCTCGGGAATGCCCTGCGGGCCGGGCGCGCCGTCGGCGGCGGCCGGAGCCGGGGGCGCGGACGTCGTGGGTGCCTGCCCGTCGGACGTTCCACACCCCGCGAGGACCACCAGGGCGGCCACGATCCCGACCAGGACACGGCTGCGACGCATCGCCACTCCTCAAGTGAGCCTCACCTAATTCTGAGGGAGACTAGCCGGCTCCCCCGTGGCCGGACGAGCTCTGTGATCGACGTCCCGGGACACTGACGCCGAGGCGCTCCGCCGGGTCGGAGTCGTGGCGCGAGGGAGGACGGCATGGGCGGGTCGACCGTCGTCGTCGGGTGGCCGCTCGGCGTGGCGCTCGCGGTGCTCGTCGTGCTGACCGTGGCCGCGAGCCTGCTCGCCCGCTTCGACACCGCACGCCAGTCCGCGGTCGCCGCGGTCCGCGCGATCGTCCAGCTCGGCGCCGTCGCCGCGGTCATCCTCGCCGTCGTCCGGTCCTGGTGGTCGACCGCGCTCTTCGTGTCGCTGATGGTCGGCGTCGCGACCTGGACCTCGGCCCGCCGCATGACCCGGGCGCGCAGCGGGCTCCTCGCCGGTGTCGCGCTGATGGCCGGGACCGTGCCGGTGCTGGCCGTCGTCCTCGCCACCGGCACGGTCCCCCTGACCGGGATCGCCGTGGTGCCGATCGCCGGCATCGTCGTCGGCGGTGCCATGACCGCCACGTCCGTCGCAGGCCGACGCGCGCTCGACCAGCTGCAGACCCGACGCGGCGAGTACGAGGCCGCCCTCTCCCTCGGGTTCCTCCCCCGGGACGCCGCGCTCCTCGTGGTCCGCGCGTCCTCGACCGACGCCCTGGTCCCCCCGCTCGACCAGACGCGGACCGTCGGCCTGGTCACCCTCCCCGGCGCCTTCGTCGGCGTGCTGCTGGGCAGCGGAGACCCGGTGCAGGCGGGCGCCGCCCAGATCCTGGTCCTGATCGGCCTGCTCGCCGCCGAGACCCTCGCGGTCTGGGTCGTCCTCGAGCTCGTCGCCCGCGGCCGGATCACCCGGACGTGACACTCACGGGGTCCGACTCGACGGACGGCCGAGGGCGCGACGATCGTGGCCTGAGCCCCGTGATCCGCAGGTCGGGAGCGAAACGGTCGATCATCGACCGCCCCGCTCCCCCACTGTGGATCACCTGCGCGCGATGACGGAGATGTCGCGGCCCGGCGCCCGCCGCGGTGCGCGACGCCACCGCACGCCGGGAGTGAAGGCTCCGCGGGCTGGTCCCCTGCCCGTCGCCGGCTTCGTGTCCGGACGAGGGGACGGACACGAAGAGGGTCGGCCCGCTGCCCGGGCCGACCCTCTTCTGCGTGGGCGCCGAGCTGCCAGAACGACCACCCCACCAGCCCCTGCGACCCGACCGAACGAGCTTGTTGCAAGGTGCTGGCAAGAGTGTAGGTGACCGGCACGACGCCGTCCAGCGCGAGCGGGAGGCAGCAGCAGATATTAGG
This sequence comes from Pseudonocardia oroxyli, assembly GCF_900102195.1. GTDB lineage: Bacteria > Actinomycetota > Actinomycetes > Mycobacteriales > Pseudonocardiaceae > Pseudonocardia > Pseudonocardia oroxyli. Next base: position 94,410 of record NZ_FNBE01000016.1, on the reverse strand, counting down.
TTGTTGCCAGATATTGGCATCTAACTCAGTGGAGGACCGATGACCGAGTACACGCTTCCCGACCTGCCCTACGACTACGGCGCACTGGCCCCGCACATCGCGCCCGAGATCATGGAGCTGCACCACTCGAAGCACCACAACACCTACGTCGGCGCGCTCAACCAGACGATCGAGAAGCTCGCCGCCGCCCGGGAGGCCGGGGACTTCGGCGCGATCGTCGGCCTCGAGAAGACCCTCGCCTTCAACCTCGGCGGGCACGTCAACCACTCGATCTTCTGGAAGAACCTCTCCCCCGAGGGCGGCGACAAGCCCTCCGGCGAGCTCGCCGCGGCCATCGACGACTCCTTCGGGTCGTTCGACGCCTTCCAGGCGCACTTCACCGCCGCCGCCACCACCATCCAGGGCTCCGGCTGGGCGATCCTCGGGTGGGACGTCCTGGGCTCCCGCCTCCTCGTGCACCAGCTCTACGACCAGCAGGCGCAGCTGCCCGCGGGCCAGATCCCCGTGGTCATGCTCGACATGTGGGAGCACGCCTTCTACCTGCAGTACAAGAACGTGAAGCCGGACTACGTCAAGGCCTGGTGGAACGTCGTCCACTGGGCGGACGCCGAGGCGCGCTTCACCGCGGCCCGCTCCGGGTCGCTGACCGTCTAGGCCCGACGGCGCCCCACCGCCGGTGGGGCGCCCTCGAGCAGCGCACCGGCCCGGTCGGCGTCCACCGACTCGTGCCACTCGCCCGCCGGGTTGTCGATCACCAACGGGCCGAGGTTGCACGGCCCGAGGCAGCCGACCGGGGTGACCAGGACGTCCTGACCCCTGGCCGCCGCGGCGAGGGCCCGGTGCGTGGCGCCCGCGCCGTAGACGGTGCAGCGGGGCCCGCGGCAGACGAGCAGGTGGCGGGCCGGGTCCTCGCGCACCGACCACGCGGGGCTGCGGAACGCCGCCGGGCTCACCGCCACCGGGGTCGCCTCCCCGCGCGCGAGCTCGGCGATCACCTCGGCCATGCCCGGCGCGGTGACCGGCGGCGGACCCAGCCGCACGAGCAGCTCCGACGCCCGCGACTCGCGCCAGTGCGCCGCGGCGCGGGCGATCCAGTTCCGCAGGTAGGGGTCCGCGGGCAGGGCGAGCGGGACCAGCACCACGTCGTCCTGCGGGCCGGCGAGCCCGGCGATCTCGTCGAGCACCGCGGCGACCGAGGGGTCGGCCTGGTCCAGGTGCGCGATGCGGGCGGGCGCGCCGAGCGCCTCGGTGACCGCCGCGGCGAGCGCGGCCAGCGAACGTTCGTCCACACCGGACGGTGTGGGACGGGCGACGAGTACGACGTGGCGCACGGGACCTCCTCAGATCACAAGAAGTATGTCTGGTTGTTCAGATGTGCGCCTGTTAGCGTCCCCGTGTCGTCATCGGAGATCACTGGAGGCACCCGTGAGCAGGCGCTCCCTCGTGCACAGGCTGGCCGCCTGCGCCGTCGTCCTGACGTTCGCCGCAGGGTGCGCGACGACCGGCGGGAGCGAGCCCGCACCGGCCGGGCCGCCGACGCTGACCCTGGCGACCGGGTTCGCCATCGAGGACCTCGACCCCCTGGAGAGCGGCTACTGGGGCCCGGAGTTCGGCTACGTCGAGCTGTTGATGCGCCCCGAACGCGGCGGCGACCCGACCCCGTGGGTGTTGCAGGCGCTGACCGCTCCGTCACCCACGACCTGGGTGCTGCGGCTGCGCGAGGGTGTCACCTTCCAGAACGGGACGGCGCTGACCGGCGCCGCCCTGGCCGACCTGCTGACCTTCCAGCTCGCCGAGAACCCCGACCTCGTCGCCGCCCTGACCGGTGCGACGGCCGCGGCCACCGGGCCGCTCGAGGTCACCCTCACCACCGCGCGGCCCGCCCCGAACGTGCCGGCGATCCTGGCGGACGAGTCCATGGTCCCGGTCTACGACGTGGCCGCCTACCGGGCCCACCGGGACTCCGGCGCCCCCGCGGCCGACCTCCTCACGGCGGGCCTCTACACCGGCCCGTACGTCGTCGACAGCCTGGACGGGGCGACGATGCAGCTCTCGCCGCGCGCCGACCACTGGGGCGGCGAGCCCGCCCTCGACGACCTGACCCTGCGGTTCGTGCCCGAGGCGGGCGCCCGGATCCAGGCCGTGCAGGCGGGCGAGGCCGACATCGCGCTCTACCCCCCGACGGCGACCGCCCGGACCCTGACCGGGCGGGACGACTCGTACTACGTGACGGGCGCCGCGACCGGCCCGACGTTCGCCTTCGAGCTCAACCAGCGCGAGGCCCCCTTCGACGACGAGCGCGTGCGCCGCGCGGTGTACGCGGGCGTCGACTACCCCGAGCTCGCCGACGAGGTCATGAACGGGCTCTACTCCGCCGCCACCGGCCTCTACGCCGAGTCCCGGCCCTGGGCCGAGCGGACCCAGACCTTCGACGCCGCCCGGGCGGGTGCGCTGCTGGACGAGGCGGGCTGGACCCGGACCGGAGACGGTCCCCGCACCCGGGAGGGTCGCGAGCTGCGGTTCACGATGCTCACCTACCCCCAGCAGCCGGACGCGGACACCCTCGGCCTGGCCGTGCAGGCGCAGCTCGCGCGGCTCGGCGTCGGGGTGGACATCCGGCAGGTCCCCGACATCGAGGACGCGGTCGACGCCCCGACCGGCTGGCAGGCCGCCATCCGCGGCCAGGGCTTCATCTCCTTCGGCGGCGACTACCTGACGCCACTGACGAACCTGCTGCGCACCGGCGGACCGGCCAACCACACCGGGACGAGCGACGCCGAGCTCGACGGCCTGATCGCCGAGCTCGCCGTCACCACCGACACCGCCGCCCGCGACGACCTCCTCCGCCGGATCCAGACCCTGGTCTCGTCCCGCGGCTACTACGGCTACCTCGGCATGCGGCTCCCGGCCGTGGTGACCGGCCCGGAGTGGCGGAACTACCCCGTGCCGATCTCCAACCTCTGGGTGGACGCCCGGACCGCACCGGCCTGACGTGCTGGTCCTGCGCCGACTCGGACAGGCCCTGGTGACCCTCGCCGGGGCGGGCGTGCTGGTGTTCGCCATGCTCGCCGCCACCCCGGGCGACCCCGCCCGACGGGTCCTCGAGGCCCGCGGCGTCACCGAGCCCGGGCCGCCCGCCGTCGCCGCCGTGCGCGCGGAGCTGGGCCTGGACGACCCCCTCCTCGTGCGCTTCGGCAGCTGGGCCGCCGACGCCGCCCGGGGGGACCTCGGCACGTCCTGGCGGACCGGCCGCCCGGTGTCCGACGAGTTCGCCGCCCGCCTGCCCGCCACCCTGCGGCTGACCACCGCGGCGCTGGCGCTGGCGGTCACGGCGGCCCTGCTCCTGGGCGCGACCGCGGCGCTCGGCGCGGGCCGGTGGCCGGACGTGCTCGCGCGCGGGATCGCCCTCGCCGTGCTCGTCGTCCCCGGCTTCGTGGTCGGCATCGTGGTGCTCGACCTCGTCGTGGTCCGGGCCGGGCTGGGCCGGGTGATCGCCGACGGCACGTGGGCGACGGTGTTCCTCCCCGCGCTCACCCTGGCCCTCGGGTCGATCGCCACCTGGTCCCGGGTCCTGCGCACGAGCCTGCTGGAAGCCGGGTCGGCGGCACACCTGCGGGTCAGCGCCGCCCGCGGCGCGAGCCCGCGGCGGCGGCTGCTCGTGCACCAGCTGCCCCACGCCGCAGCCCCGTTCCTGACGATGGTCGGGCTCGGCACCGCGGCCCTGATCGGCGGGGCGCCCATCGTGGAGAGCGTGTTCACCTGGCCCGGGATCGGCCGCTACACGGTCGAGGCGATCAACGCCCGGGACATGCCCGTCGTCGTCGGGTTCACCCTCGTCGCCGTCCTGACCTACGTGCTGGCCGGGCTCGTCGTGGACCTCCTGTGCGCGGCCGTCGACCCCCGGCTGCGCGCATGAGCGTCCTCACCCGCACCGCGCCGCGGCTCCGCGAGGTGCACCAGCCGCTCTGGCGGGCGCTGCTCGCCCGACCGGCGGCCCGGGTCGGGCTCGCGCTCGGGCTGGTCCTCGTGCTGGCCGCCGCCGTCGGGCCGCTGTTCCTCCCGGATCCGGACGTGCCGGACTACACCGACCAGCTCGCCCCACCCGGTGCCGGGCACTGGCTGGGCACCGACACCGCCGGGCGCGACCTGCTGGCCCGCACCCTCGCCGGAGCCCGCACGTCCCTCGGCGCCGCCGCCCTGGTGACGGCCCTCGCCGCGCTGATCGGATTGGTCGTGGGCACCCTCGCCGGCGCGCTCGGCGGGGCGGTCGACACCGTGCTGACCCGGCTGACCGACGTCCTGCTGGGGCTGCCGAGCCTCGTGCTCACCCTCGCCGTCGTCGGGGTGCTCGGGCCCGGGTACGGCAACCTCGTCCTCGCCATGGCGGTGACGAGCTGGGCGGGGATCGCCCGGCTCGCCCGCGCCGTCGCGCGCGGGGCGCTGTCCCGGCCGGACGTCCTCGCCGCCCGGATGGCCGGGGTGGGCCCGGTCCGCGCGGTGCTCCGCCACGTCCTGCCCGGCGTCGCGGTGCAGGTCGCGGTGGCCGCGACGCTCGGCCTCGGCGAGGCCGTGCTCACCCTGGGCGGGCTGTCGTTCCTCGGCCTGGGCGCCCAACCGCCGACCGCCGAATGGGGCACCATGCTGGCCGCGGGCCGCGACACCTTCGCCTACGCCCCCTGGCAGCTCGTCGGCCCCGGGCTCGGCCTGGTCCTCGCCGTCGCCGCGGCCACCCTGGTGAGCGACGCCCTCCGCGACGTCACCGAGCCGACATGACCGCGCTGCGCGTCCGGGACCTGACGGTCGTCTACCCGAACGGCCACCGCGCGCTGGAGTCGATCAGCCTCACGGTGCCCGCCGGGGAGCGGTGGGCCGTGGTGGGTCGCTCCGGCAGCGGCAAGACCACCCTGGTCCGGGCCGTCCTCGGGCTGCTGCCTGCGGGAACCCGGGTCACGGGCAGCATCGAGGTCGCGGGCCGGGAGATCGTCGGGCGCCCCGAACGGGAGCTGCGGGCCCTGCGCGGGCGGGCCGTCGGGTACGTCCCCCAGGATCCCTTCGCCGCCTGCGACCCGCTGCGCAGCGTCGGCCACCACGTCGAGGAGGCCTGGCGGGCCCACCGGCTGCCGGTGCCCGCCGGGGCGGTGGCCGCCGGGCTCGCCGAGGTCGACATCGCCGACCCCGCGGACCGGGCCCGCCGGTTCCCGCACCAGTGGTCGGGCGGCATGCTCCAGCGCGCCACACGGCCCACGACCCGGCGCTCACCCTCGCCGACGAGCCGACCAGCGCGTTGGACGCCGAGCTCGCCGACGACGTCCTCCACACGGTCCGCCGACGCAGCGCCGCCCTGCTGCTGATCAGCCACGATCTCGCCCTCGTCGCCCGCCACGCCGAGCACGTGGTCGTCCTGGCCGACGGCCGCGAGGTCGACCGGGGTCGCTGCGCCGAGCTGCTCGGCTCCCCGACGGTCCCCGAGACCCGCACCCTCGTCGAGGCCGCCACGCCGCCCCCGCGGCGCACGCCGTCGGCCGCCACCGGCGACCCCGTCGCCGAGGTGCGGGGGGTCACCCGGCGCTACGGCACGGTCCTCGCCGTCGACGACGTGTCCCTCGCCCTGCGCCCCGGTGAGATCGTGGGCGTCGTCGGACGCTCCGGATCCGGGAAGTCCACCCTCGCCCGGCTCGTCGCAGGCCTCGAACCCCCCGACACCGGCACCGTCGCCCTCGCCGGGCGGACGACCGCCGGTCGGCGGCTGCGCCCCGGCTACGTGATGCCCGTCTTCCAGGACCCCGTCGCGAGCCTCGACCGCCGCTGGCCGCTGTGGCGGACCCTCGCCGAGCCCGTCCGAGCCCGCGGCGACACGCTCAGCCGGGAGGCCGCCGCCCGCGCCCTCGCCGACGTGGGGCTCGACGTGGACCTCGACCGCCGCCCGGGCAGCCTCTCGGTCGGCCAGGCCCAACGGGTCGCCCTCGCCCGCGCCCTGCTCGCCGAGCCCGCCCTCCTGGTCGCCGACGAGCCCACCGCCAGCCTGGACGTCGCCACCACCGCGGCCGTCACCGACCTGCTCCGGCACCTGGCCGACCGCGGCACCGCCCTGCTCGTGGTCAGCCACGACCGGGCCCGGCTCGCCGGCTACGCCGACCGCGTCCTCACCATGGCGGCGGGGCGGCTCGACTGACCGGGTCGCTATTCAGCGTTGCGGAGTACCGGTACTCGGTGTAGCTTCATACCGGTAGTCAGCGACACCGAGTAGATGGGAGGTGAGCGATGGCGAACCAGATGACCGAGATGCTCAAGGGCACGCTCGAAGGCATCGTCCTCGCGGTGCTGTCCGCGCGCCCGGCCTACGGCTACGAGATCACCGCGCGGCTGCGCGAGCAGGGCTTCGCGGACATCGTCGAGGGGACCGTGTACGCGCTGCTGATCCGGGTCGAGAAGCGCGGCCTGGTGGACGTGGAGAAGGTCCCCTCCGAGAAGGGCCCGCCGCGCAAGGTCTACACGCTCAACCCGCGAGGCCGCGCACAGCTCGAGGAGTTCTGGACCACCTGGGACTCCCTCACCGCGCGGATCGAACGGCTCCGCACCGAACACCTGACGACGAAGGAGACCTGATGGCCGCCAAGTGGATCGACACCCTGACCGGGTCGCTCGAGCAGAAGAAGCAGTACCGCCGGGACCGGGACCGCATCGCGGGCCTGCCCGAGCCCTACGGCACGGCCGCGAAGGCGATGCAGCGGTACCTCACGTACTTCGGGGGCATCGTCGACGGCGACATCCTGATCACGATGCACACCGACCTGGCCGACCTGTGGGAGCGCGCCGCGACCGACGGCACCCCGGTCCGCGAGATCGTCGGTGACGATCCCGTCGGCTTCGCCGAGGACTTCGCGCGGGCCTACGAGGCCGAGCACTGGATCGACAAGGAGCGGGCCCGCTTCACGCGGGCGATCGAGGACGCCGAACGGGGTGAGCAGAAGTGAGCACCGAGACCGCGATCCGGGCCCGCGGCATCCGGAAGTCCTACGGCGACCTGGAGGTCCTGCGCGGCGTCGACCTCGACGTGGCCTCCGGCAGCATCGTCGCCCTCCTGGGGTCCAACGGCGCGGGCAAGACCACCCTCGTCCGGATCCTGTCCACGCTGCTCACCGCGGACGAGGGCACCGCGACGGTGCACGGCTTCGACGTGGGCACGGCCCCCGCGGACGTCCGCCGGTCGATCAGCCTGACCGGCCAGTTCGCCGCCGTCGACGAGATGCTCACCGGCCGGGAGAACCTCGTGCTCGTCGCGAGGCTGCGCCACCTGCGCACCCCCGGCGCGATCGCCGACGACCTGCTCGCACGCTTCTCCCTGACCGACGCCGGACCGCGCCGGGCCGCCACCTACTCGGGCGGGATGCGCCGCAGGCTCGACATCGCCATGAGCCTCATCGGCGACCCGCCGGTGATCTTCCTCGACGAGCCCACCACCGGTCTCGACCCGCAGGCGCGGATCGAGGTGTGGGACGCCGTCAAGGACCTCGCCCGGGGCGGCACGACCGTGCTGCTCACCACCCAGTACCTCGACGAGGCCGAGCAGCTCGCGGACCGGATCGCGATCCTGCACCGGGGCACGATCGTGCAGCACGGCACCCTCGCCGAGCTGAAGCGGCTGCTTCCGCCCACCGAGGTCGTCCACGTCGAGAAACAGCCCACCCTGGAAGAGGTCTTCCTCAGCCTGGTGGGCCCCGTCCCGCACCACGAGGAGTCGTCATGACCGCGTACGCACTGGCCGACACCCGCGCCCTGACCGGCCGCTCGCTGCGCCACATCCTGCGCAGCCCCGACACGGTCGTCACCACCGCGATCACCCCGATCGCGCTGATGCTGCTGTTCGTCTACGTCCTCGGCGGCGCGATCGACACCGGGTCCGGCGGCTCCTACGTCGACTACCTGCTGCCCGGCATCCTGCTCGTCACGATCGCCTCCGGCGTGGCCTACACCTCGTACCGACTGTTCCTTGACCTGAAGGGCGGGATCGTCGAGCGGTTCCGGTCGATGCCGATCGCCAGGTCCAGCGTGCTCTGGGCGCACGTCCTCACCTCGGTGGTGGCGAACCTCGCCTCCGTCGCGGTCGTCGTCGCCGTCGCGCTGGCGATGGGCTTCCGCACCGGGGCGTCGGTCGGCGCCTGGCTCGCGGTCGTCGGCATCCTGGCCCTGTTCACCCTGGCCCTGACCTGGCTCGCGGTGATCGCCGGGCTCTCGGCGAAGTCGGTCGACGGGGCGAGTGCCTTCAGCTACCCGTTGATCTTCCTGCCGTTCGTGAGCTCCGCGTTCGTGCCCACCGACTCGATGCCCGGCCCGATGGCGTGGTTCGCCGAGCACCAGCCCGTGACGTCCATCGTGGACACCCTCCGCGCGCTGTTCGCGGGACAGCCCGTCGGCGGGGGGATCTGGGTGGCACTGGGTTGGCTGGTCGGCATCCTGGTGCTGGGCCACGTGCTCGCCGTCGCCACCTACCGGAAGCGGATCGGCTGACAGTGCGGAGTCACGGCTCGGGTCACGGCTCGGATCACAGCTCGACGCGGGAGCCCATCACCACGGTCCGGTCCACGGGGAGCTTGAAGTAGCCCGCGGGCGTGGCGGCGTTGTGGGCCAGGCCGATGAACAGCCGCTTGCGCCACGACCGCAGACCCGGTTGGGTGCCGCGCTCGATCGTCATGCGGGACAGGAAGTACGAGGCCTCGGCGGGCTCGAAGTCCAGCTCGTCGGACAGCCCGCGCGCCTCCTGCAGGACCGCCGGGATGTCCTGGGAGTCCTGGAAGCCGAACCGGGCGCTGACGTGGACGATGCCGTCGTCCTGCGGGCCGAGCTGGTCGACGCTCACGCGCTGCCCCGCCGGCACGTGGGGCACCTGCTCGGTCAGCACCGACACGATCACCACGCGCTCGTGCAGCACCCGGTTGAACCGCACGTTGGCCCGCAACGCCAGCGGCGCCGTCTCGCTGGTCGGGTGCGGGAACACCGCCACCCCGGCCACCCGCGGCACCTCGTGGTCGCGCATCTCGTCCACGAACTCGGCCAGGGAGCCCTCCAGGTCCCGGCGCCGGGCGGTCACGATCCGGCGGCCGCGCTGCCAGGTCGTCATCACCGTGACCACCACGACCGCCACCAGGATCGGCAGCCAGCCGCCGTGGGCGATCTTGGTCAGGTTCGCGGCGAAGAACAGCAGCTCGAGCCCGCCGAACACCACCGCCGTCAGCGCGATCCGCCACCACGGCCACCGCCAGGCCGTCGCCGCGTAGACGAGCAGCAGCGTCGTGGTGAGCAGCAGCGTCCCGGTCACCGCCAACCCGTAGGCGGTGGCCAGGCGCTCCGAGCTGCCGAACACCACGATCAGCACCACCACGCCGCCGTAGAGCAGCCAGTTCACCGCGGGCACGTAGATCTGGCCGCTCTCCTGCTGGGACGTGTGCCGCACCGTCAGCGCGGGCAGGTAGCCCAACCGCACCGCCTGCCGCGACACCGAGAACGCCCCGGAGATCACCGCCTGCGAGGCGATCACCGTGGCCAGGGTCGCCAGCACCACCAGCGGCAGCTGCGCCCAGCCCGGCGCCAGGAGGTAGAACGGGCTCCGCGCGGCGGACGGGTCCTCGACGATCAGCGCCGTCTGGCCCAGGTAGTTCAGGATCAGCGCCGGGAAGACCAGGACGAACCAGGCGACGCGGATCGGCCGGCGGCCGAAGTGGCCCATGTCCGCGTACAGCGCCTCGGCACCGGTGATCGCCAGCACGACGGCGCCCATCGCCAGGAACGCCGTGAACGGGTGGTCGACGATGAACGCCACCGCGTACGTCGGGGACAGGCCCAGCAGCACACCGGGGTGCGCGACGATGTGCGGGACCCCCAGCACGGCCAGCGTGAGGAACCACAGCACCATCACCGGCCCGAACAACCGCCCCACCCGGTGGGTCCCCCACCGCTGCACCACGAACAGCAGCGTCAGGATGCCCAGGCCCACCGGCAGCACCAGCTCGGCCAGCTGCGGCCGGGCGATCTCGAGGCCTTCCACGGCCGAGAGCACCGAGATGGCCGGGGTGATCAGCGAGTCGCCGTAGAACAGCGACGCGCCCACCACGCCGAGGGCCAACGCGACGGCGGCGCGGCGGGCGAAGGGCCGCGACACCCTCTGGACCAGCGCGGCGAGCGCCATGATGCCGCCCTCGCCGTCGTTGTCCGCCCGCAGCACCAGCGTCACGTACTTGATCGTGACCACGACCGTCACGGCCCAGAAGATCAGCGACACGACGCCGTAGACGTCGTCCACCGTCGGCTTCACCGCACCGTCGTCGATCGAGAACACCGTCTGGACGGCGTAGAGCGGGCTGGTGCCGATGTCCCCGAACACGATGCCGAGCGCACCCAGCACGAGCCCGCCCCAGCCGCCGCCGTGCGCCGCGGGATGGAGATCGTCCCGCGCGGGCGGCGGCGCCGGGCTCCCGGCCGCCGGAGCCCCGGCGTCGGGCCCGCACGACTCGACGGTCGTGGGCTCGGACGAGGTGGGTGCGTCGGACTGGTCCACGGGCGCAGTCTGCTCCGCCGACCGCACCCGGGCACGTCGGCCCGCCGTAGCGGGCCGGACGGGGCCGTCAGCCCTCGCGGATGGTCATCGAAGCGATCTTGTCACCGTCGACGTCGAAGACGAACCGGGAGCGTCCGTTCGCGTGGTTCGATCTCCAGTCGCCGACGACGGTCACCGTGCTCCCGGCGACGTCGACCTCCTCGACCGTGAGGGTGCCACGGGAGCCGATGAACTCCTTGTCGCTCCATGTCTTGATGGCGGCCCGCCCGGTGAAGGTGCGCCCCCAGTCGTCGACCACGCCCTCGGCGACGAAGGCGTCCAGGAACGCGCCCTCGTCGTGGGCGTTGACGTGCTCGATGAACGAGGCCACCGGTTCGGGCACCGACGGTGTGGTCATGCTCGGATCCTCCTCCACGTCGGGATCGCGGTCAGTGGGTGGTGTACCCACCGTTGGCGAAGATCGTCTGGCCGGTGATCCACCAGCCCTCGGACGCCAGGAACCGCACGATCGGGGCGATGTCCTCGATCTGGGTGAGCTGCCCGCCCATGGCCTGGGACTTGTGGAACTCCACGCGCTCGGGGGTCTCCTGGCCGTAGAAGAACGGGGTGTCCATCGGGCCCGGCGCGACCGCCGTGACGGAGATGCCCCGACCCGCGAACTCCTTGGCCGCGGCCCGGGTGAAGTGCTCGACCGGCGACTTGCCGCCCGCGTAGGTCGAGTACCCGTCGGTGAAGGCGGCCAGCAGGGCGGTGACGATCGTGATGATCTTCCCACCGTCGGCCAGGTGCCTGCCCGCCTCCTGGATGAAGAAGTACGCGGCCTTGGCGTTGATGTCGAACATCGAGTCGTACTCGTCCTCGGTGGTCTCCAGGATCGGCTTGCGCAACACCCTGCCGACCGTGTTCACCGCGACGTCGATGGTCCCGATCGCCGACTCGGCGGCGGTGAACAGCGCGGCGACGTTCGCCGGGACCGTGAGGTCACCCTGGAAGATCGCCCCCTTCACCCCGAGCGCCTCGACGGCCGCGAGAGTCTCCTCCGCCTCCGCCCGACTCGAGTCGGAGTTGTAGTGGATCGCGACGTTCGCGCCCGCCGCGGCCACCTGGCGGGCGATCAGCCCACCGAGGTTCTTCGCCCCGCCACCGACGAGAACGTTCTTGCCCTGGAGCGTGTGCTCGGCCATGTGCCTCCCCTAACGCTGATATGCATCGAAGTATCATCGATACAGGAGCTACCGTAGCAGCGTGGCGGAGCACGCGGGAGGTGACACCCGGCAGCGACTGATCGCCGCGGCCGTGGACCTGATCGCCGCCACGCCGGGCGAGGACTTCTCGTTGCGCGCGGTGTGCGACGCGGTGGGCGTGAAGCTGCCGACGCTGTATCACTTCTTCGGCTCGAAGCAGGGCCTCGTCGACGCGGTCGTCGAGCACGGCTTCGATCTCTACCTCGGCGGGAAGGCCGCGACCGAGTCCTCCGGGGACCCGATCCAGGACATCCGGGCGGGCTGGGACGTCCACGTCGCCTTCGGGCTGGCGAACCCGGGCTTCTACACGCTGATGTACGGCAAGGTCCGACCCGGCCACTCCCCTGCCGCACAGGCCCGCCCGAGCGAGATCCTGCGCGCGCTGACCGCTCGGGCCGCGGCGCAGCACCGGCTCGTGGTGCCCTCGGAGCAGGCGGCGGCGCACGTCCTCGTCGCGAACATCGGCGTGACCCTGCGCCAGATCGTCCTCGCGACCCCGGATCCGGCGCTGTCGGCTGCCGTGCGGGAGGGCGTGATCGCGGCGATCACCGGCACCGGCACGCTGCGGGACGACCCGCTCGCCGCCGCGATGGAGATCGCCGCCGCACACCCCGACGTGCTGGGCCGCACCCAGACGACGCTGCTCATCGAGTGGCTCACCGCGCTGGCGGAGCGCCGGTCGGGCTGAGCGTCGCGACCCCAGTGCGACAGTTCGGCGCCCGCGGTGGGCTCCGCCGGAATGCCGCATGGCGCCGTCCTCGACGAGCTCGGCGACCGCTACCGCATCGTCGCCTACGACCACCGCAACCACGGCGAGTCGGGGTCCATCGACAACGGCGCCCGCGTCGCGTCGCCGGCGCAGGACCTCGCCGAGCTGCTCGACCACCTGGGCGTCGAGAAGGCCCGCCTGCTCGCCAACTCGCTGGGTTGTTCGGTGCTGTGGTCCTACGTGGACCCGCACGGCACGGACCGGGTCTCGTCGCTGGTCCTCGTCGACCAGCCGAGCCTCTGCGCGCTGACCCGTGGCTGACCGAGGCGGACGCCGGACAGGTCGGCGCGATCATGGACGTCGTGGGGGCGGACCCGGCGCCTCCGCTGTGCAGGTACTCCGTGAGGGTCTCGACGAGCCGCCCGTGCGGGTCCGCCGCCTGCAGCGCGCCGAGCGCCTCCGGCACGACGGTGTCGTCCATCTCCTCGGTCGGGATCCGGGCCAGCAGCTGCAGGACGCCGATCGCACCCCCGTGCGCCACGTCGCCCCGGTCGAGCAGCGGCACCGCCCGGGCCGCGAGGTCGGCCTGCCGACGGGAGCGCCACCCCCTGCGCGAGCACGTGGGCGATCGTGCGGCTGCCGGGGTCCCGGTTGAGCACGCCCTTGATGCGGACCGGGTCCTCGTCGCAGTAGTGCCTGTTCGTGTACAGCAGCCGGATGCCCGGGTCGTTGACGACGACGGACCGGCCCAGCTGCTCACCGAGCTGGTCGATGCGCCGCTGGACCTCCGAGCTCACCCGCCGGACCCTACAACCGCAACGCGTAACGGCGTCCGGTCGGCGTGACGGTGGCCGCGCCCTCCATACTCCACCCGGCCTGTTCACGCACCTGGTTGTGGAAGGCGCAGGCACCGCGGCCGTTCTCCAGGCTCGTCACCCCGCCTTCGGACCAGCGTCTGCGGTGGTCGAGATGCTCGATCGGGGCGTCACACCCCGGTTCGGTGCAGCGGCCCCGGTCGCGGGCGCGGATCCAGTCGGCGAGGACGCCGCCGAAGGCGCGGCGGCGGGAGTCGCCGCCGATGACGATGCCGTCCCGGGTGACCAGCCGCCGCCACCCCACACAGGTGGCCTCGTCCAGCAGAGCGGTGGGCCCGAACCCGGGGATCTCCGCCGGCAGGGGCGAGTCGGGGTCCAGGAGCGATTCGAGCGGTACGAGAACCTGGATCTCCACCTGCGCCGGCGTGGTGGCGCTCTGTCCGGTCAGGCGTTCGACGAGGGTGTCGGCCATGATCTGTCCGCGGGTGCGGGTGACCGGCTCGGCGCCGACCCAGTGCTCGGTGACCGCCTTACACAGCGCCGCATAACAGGTGATGGCCTGCTCCATCGGCAGCAGCGCCCGGATCAGCGCCATGCCGTCTTCGGCGGGGGAGATCGTGACGTGCCGGTCCCGACGGGCGGCACGGGCGCGTTCGGCGAAGGTCTCCGGCGCCACCGCCGCCGCGACCGTCCGGGCGAGGTCGGCGATTCGCCGCACCCCGAGCAGGGGCAGGTCATGGAGCGAGAGTCGGCGGTCGAGCTCGGCGCGTGGGGTGGGGTCGAGGTGTCTGCCCGCGGCGACGATCGCGGCGACCCGCCGCTCGTCCAGCTCCCCGGCGGCGAACGCCTCCCGGACGTTGTCCAGCCCGGCGTGCAGGTCCCGGGCGAGTCGTAGCTGGGTGCGGGCCCGGGTGGGCGAGACGCGCAGGGCGAACCCGAGCTGCCCGACGATGCTCGCCTCGACCCGTTCGGGATCGACCAGCGCCTCCTCCAGACGGGCTTCGACCTCCCGCTGCGCCGCCGCCCGGACCTCTTCGGCGATCTCGGCGTCGATCCGGTTCCGCAGTGCGACCAGCCGCTCGATCCGAGCGAAACCCGCGGCCCGCTCCTCCCGCGACGGCACGACACGTGTCGCCGCACGAGGATCCGCCAGGCTCGTGACTATGGAGCCATAGTAGCAGTTCAGCGCACCAAAATCGAACATACGTTCCCGTTGCTCCCTCCCGCCACCGCTCCTCGAGGTGATGTCTCAGGTCTCGCAGAAGATCCGCGCCGGCGCCGCCGAGGAGGCGCCGCCGCCAGGCTCACCGCGGCCGTCTTGTCGTGCACGCTGATCGGACCGTGGCAGCGCCCGGACGCCTCCCGGGCGGCCCGCCCCGACCGCCTGTGCCTTGACTGCTCACCGGCCTCGACGGACTCGGCCGCGGCCACCGCGACCGGGGCTTCAGCACGGCCTCGGGCCCGTCGTCCCGGGCACGCTTGCGAAGCGACGCAACGAGGACGACGAGCAGGCCGTCTCCGCGGTTGTCACGATCCATCTCACCGGCGTCGCCGTCCGACACTCTGTCGGGGTCGCGGTCGGGTCCGCTCGTCAGCGGGCGGTTGTCCCGGTGCGGAGCCGCTCGGCACGCTGGCCCGACCGACAGTGCCGAGGAGGTCGCCGAGGAGGACGGGTGCGTTCGAGGGCCGTGTCGCGCTCGTGTTCGGCGCAGGCTCCCGGGGCGGGGCGCTCACCAACGGCCGGGCGGCGGCCCTCGCCTACGCCAGGGCGGGTGCCGCGGTCGCCGTGGTCGACGTGGACGCCGAGGCGGCGCAGTGCACCGTGGACGGGATCACCGCGGAGGGCGGCAGCGCCCTCGCCCTCGCCGCCGACGTGACCGACGAGGACTCCGTCGCGGCGGTCGTCGACGCCGCCGTCGAGGCCCTGGGGACCCCGTCGGTCCTGCACAACAACGTCGGCGTCACCGTGCTCGGCGCGGTCGACTCGCTCAGCACGGCCGACTGGGAGCGCGGCCTCGCGCTCAACGCCACCGGCGCGTTCCTCACCTGCCGCAACACCCTGCCCCACATGGCGGCGGGGCGCGGGGCGCGGGGCGATCGTGAACGTGTCCTCGCCGGCCGCGGTGCGCCACACCGGCTACCCCTACCCGGCCTACATGGCGGGCAAGGCCGCTCGACCAGCTGACCGTCTCGATCGGCCTGACCTACGCGCGCCGCGGCATCCGGGCGAACGCGATCCTGCCCGGCCTGATCGCCACGCCGCTGGTCGGCGCCCAGCTGCACGCCGACGACGCCGCCCGCGCCCGGGCGGACCGGAACGCCGCCAGCCCGACCGGCCGGATGGGCACCCCTGGGACGTGGCCCACGCGGCGGTGTTCCTGGCCTCCGACGCCGCCGCCTACGTAAACGGGGTCCTCCTCCCGGTCGACGGCGGCCTCGCCGCGACGGTGGCGACCGGCGGCTGACGAGGGCCGCCGCCCGCGTGCACGCCGAACTCCCCGACGCGTGTGCGGGCGCACCGCACCGCAGGACCGGCCCGGCGGTCAGTCCGCGGGTCCGGGCGCCGAGCCGACGGGATCGGTGGCGGGCGGCCGCCCGACGAAGTCGAGCAGAGCCGGGTTGACGATCTCCGCGTGGGTGACGGCGATGCCGTGCGGCCCGCCCTCGATCTCGACGACCTCCGCCGCAGGCACGAACTCGGGCACCCTGCGGGCGCCGAACACGATGGGGATGTTGGTGTCCTCGGTGCCGTGCAGCACCAGGAGCGGCACCTCGATCGCGCGCAGGTCGTCCCGGAAGTCCTCCTGCCACGAGTCGACGCAGTGGAGGGTGGCGTACGCACCGGCGTCGGCGGCGACGCGGAAGTTCTGCCTCAGCGCCGCCCGACTGATGCGCCAGCCGAGGTTCTGCGCCGCGACGTAGTGCTGGAGGAGGTAGTTCTCCAGGTACTGGAAGCGGTCGCGGCGGATCAGGCCCTGGATTCCGGCGAAGACCTCGGCCGGGATGCCCGCCGGATCGTCGTCGGACGCGACGAGCTGGGGACCGAACGCCGAGAGCATGACCAGGGAACGCACCCGGTCCGTCCCGTGCCTGCGGAGGTAGCGCCCGATCTCGGCGGTCCCCATCGAGTGGCCGACGAGGGTCGCGTCCCGCAGGTCGAGGTGGGCCAGCAGGGCGGCGAGATCGTCGGCGAAGGTGTCGAAGTCGAACCCCGTCGTCGGCCTGCCGCTCCGGCCGAAGCCGCGGCGGTCGTAGGTGACGACGCGGTAGCCGGCCTCGAGCAGCGGGATGGCCTGCGGCTCCCACGAGGTGCCGTCCAGCGGGAACCCGTGGCTCAGCACGATCGGGCGGCCCGATCCGTGGTCGGTGTAGTGGATCTCGATGGGGACGCCGTTCTCGGTCCCGACGGTGACGGTGGGCATGGTCTCGTTCTCCCTGGTCGACGTGTGGTGGACGGTCCCGACGGGGGCTCAGGTGCGGCCGATCACGAACGGCCGGTCGTCCGGTGCCGCTCGACGCGCGGCAAGGATCGCGGTGGCCGCGTCGCCCAGCGGGATGCGCAGTGGCAGGGATGCGGCCTCCGCCGCGTCGGCGACGCCGACCGCGACCTCGTGCGGGCTCATCATCGCCCGGCGCGCCGCACCGGGCTCCAGCAGCGCGGCGTACGGGTCGTCCGGCAGCCGGTAGGTCGTGACCTCGTCGAGTGCGCCGGAGCTCACCGCGCCCGGCTCCAGCAGGGCGACCTGGATCCCGAAGGGCGCGACCTCGATGGCCAGCGCCTCCGCGAGCGCCTCCAGCCCCCACTTCGTGGCGCCGTAGGCGGCGCCCGGTGGCAGCACGATCCGCCCGGCGATGCTCGAGGTGAACAGGAGTCTGCCGCTCCCCCGGGCCCGCATGCCGGGCAGGACGGCCTGGGCCACCCGCAGGGCACCCAGGGTGTTGAGCTCGAACAGTCGCCGGAACTCCTCGGCCGGGATGGCCTCGACGGCGGAGTAGAAGATCTCCCCGGCGTTGGAGACCAGGACGTCGATCTCCCCGGCCGCCGCGACGGCGTGCCGGATGCTCTCCGGGTCGGTGACGTCGAGCGCCAGTCGGCCGTCGACGTCGAGATCGGCCAGGGTGTCCGGCTTGCGCGCCGTCGCCACGACCCGGTGTCCGCGGCGGCTCAGCTCGCTCGCGATCGCCCGTCCGATGCCCTTGGACGCTCCGGTGATGAGCACCGACGCCATCTCGCACCTCCTGAGTTCAGATTCTGAACCAACAAGGCGGTACGCTAGCACAGTGAGTTCAGCTTTCGAACCGACCGGGGTGCGGATCTGCGGCATGGCGGACGCGCTGCGGGTCGTCGGCGACCGCTGGGCACTGCTCGCGCTGCGCGAGGTCGGCTTCGGCGTGACCCGGTTCTCCGACATCCAGCGGCACACCGGGGCGCCGCGGGCGAGCCTGTCCGCGCGGCTGCGCGACCTCGAGGGACACGGGCTGCTCGAGCGACACCGCTACAGCGAGCACCCCCCGCGGGACGAGTACCGACTCACCGAGGCCGGTCGACAGCTGCTCCCCGTCCTGGGCGCGCTGCGGGAGTGGGGCGAGCGGTACGCCCGGTGACGGGTCCGGGTCGACCGGTCAGCGCCGCCGGCTGCGGGTGGCGGCGACCGGGTCCACGGTGGACCAGTCGGCGGCCAGCGCGATGCTCTCCTGACGGCCGGAGGTGACGTGCTCGAACATCAGACGGGCGGCCAGGTCGGCCTCGCCGCCGGCGACGGCCGCGTAGATGTCGTGGTGCTCCTCGCACTGCAGCACCAGGTCCCGGCGGTGGGTCAGCGCGAACAGCCACTGGGTGCGGGCGGCGAGCGGTCCCATCATGGCCGACAGCAGGGGGTTGGCCGCCATGTCGACGAGCACGCGGTGGAAGCCGGAGTTGGCGGCGGCGGTCTCGGGATCGTCCCCCCGGGCGATCGCCGCCTCCGCGAGCGCCATCTGCTCACGAAGCCGGCCGAGCCCGGGCTCGGCCACGCGGGTGGCGGCGAGGCGGACGGCGAGGACCTCGAGGGACTCCCGGACGTCGAACAGGTCCCGGACATCGTCCGCGGTGAAGGGGGCGACGATCGCGCCCTGCCGCGGCACCAGGACGACCAGGCCGTCGCTCTGCAGCTGCTGCAGGGCCTCCCGCAGGGGGATCCGGGAGACCTGCAGCTCGGCGGCCAGGTCCCGTTCGACGAGCCGCTCGCCCGGCTGGTAGGCCAATGTCACGATCCGGCGGCGCAGCTCGGCGTAGGTGCTGTCACGCAAGGAGCCGGTCACGCCGACCACGGTAGCCGGAACGGTCAGGGTCCGAGATCGAGTGCGAGGGCGGCGTAGGCGAGATCCTGCAGGGCGACGCCGACGGAGTTGAACAGGGTGATCTCCTCCGGACCCGTGCGGCCGGGCCGCCTGCCTGCGAGGACGTCACCGAGCTCGGTGGCGTAGTGGCCGGGGGTCGTGCTGCCGTCGGCGATCGCGAGGCGCACCTCCCCCGACTTGGCGAGCTGGATCTCCCGGCTGTCGACGACGACGGTGGCCCGGGCCATGCCCGCGGAGTCGATCTCGCGGTGGTCCGGCCGCGGCGGGGCGCCGACGGCGTTGACGTGCAGGCCGGGCCGGAACCAGACCCCCTCGACGACCGGGGTGCGGGAGGGGGTGACGGTGCAGAGCACGTCGCAGGCCTCGACCGCGGCGCGCGGGTCGGCCGCCGCACGGACCTCGATGGGCGCCACCCCGTCGGCGGCCTCGCGCTTGCGCAGCGCGGTGCGGAACTCCGCGACCCGGTCCGCGGTGCGCGACCAGACCTGCACCGTGTGCAGGTCGCGGACCCGGCGCAGCGCCGTGACGTGCTCGACGGCGAGCGGGCCCGCCCCGATCATGCCGAGCACCCGGGCGTCCGGTCGGGCCAGTGCGTCGGTGGCCACGGCGGTGGCCGCCGCGGTGCGCTCGCGGGTGATCCGGCCGCCGGTGAGCACCGCGCGGCGCGCGCCGGTGCGGGCGTCGAGCAGCACGATCGTGGACTGCTGGGCGGGTCCGTCGCCGGGACCGTTGGCCCGGGCGTCGGTGAGGATCTTGACCGCGGTGAGCCCGAGGCGGTGCGAGGTCGCGATCATGGGCAGCAGCACGGTGTCCGGGCCGGTCTCGGTGAGCGTCGGGACGGGTTGGACGGCGCGGCCGAGGGCCTCGTCGAGGTGCACGGCCCGGACCGCGGCGATCAGGGCGTCGGTGTCGACCAGACCGTCGAGGTCGTCGTCGGTGACGATCCGGGTCATCGGTAGGCCTTCATGAAGCTGTCGTCCGCCAGCTCGGCGTAGCCGGGGGCGCGCACGACCATCTGGCTCTCGGCGAGCATCCGCATCCAGCGGTCACTGGCGGCCGGGTCGATCGCGACGGTCTCCCAGGTCCGCCCGGCCCGCATCTGCGCCACGGCCTCGCGCAGCACGGTGATGTCCTTGCCCGGCCAGCGGGCGGCGAGGACGCCGTCGACCGTCTCGGCCGGGGTGCCCGGCAGCCGGGCCATGGAGGTGGCCAGGCAGGAGACGAAGCGGGTGATCCGGTCGCGGAGCTCCTCGACGCGGTCGGTGCGGCAGTAGTAGACGCTGTTGGGCATCAGGCCGCCGCTCTCGAGGTGGCGGTACACCACGTGCCCGCGGCCCGCGCGCTCCAGCTCGATGGCGGTGACCAGGTCGAGGACGATCGCGTCCCCGAGCCCGGCGTGGAACAGCTCGACGAGCATGGGACCGGACAGGTCCCGCACGAACCGCACCTCGTCGGGGTCGACGCCGGCCTCGCGGATCAGCCCGGCGGTCACGGCGTAGGGGCCGCTGCCGCCTGCGCCGGGGGCGAGGACGGTCTTCCCGCGCAGGTCGGCGAGGGTGAAGTCCGGGTCCGGCGCCCGGCCGAGGACGACCTTGGGGCAGGTGTGGTTGACCTGCCCGACGACGGTGAGCCTGCGGGGGCCGCCTGCGTACATGCCCGGTACCCACAGCCCGCCCAGGGCCAGGTCGGCGGCGCCGGACTCGAGGTCGTCGAGGACCCCCGTCCACGGATCGCGGTCCCGCGCGGTCACCGCCAGGCCCGCCTCGGCGAAGATCCCGGTGACGTCGGCCAGGTACTCGGGCAGGTAGTTCAGTCCGTTGGCGGTGGCGGAGATGCGCAGCTGGTCCATGGCGGGGGTCCTCTCTCAGACGGTGGCCGGCGTGGGCACCGGGGCGTGCTCGTTGACCTGCTCGAGGGTGCGGCCCCTGGTCTCCGGGGCGAACCGGGAGGCGATCACGAGCAGGGCGTACATCACCGCGACCATGCTGAACACCCCGGCGAGTCCCCAGGTGCCGAACAGGGCGACGGCGAGGAAGGGCATGACCGCCCCGGCGATGTTGCCGATGCCGTTGACGATCGAGGTGCCGCTGGCCCGCACGGCCGTCGGGAACAGCTCCGGGGACCAGACCGCGAGCGTGGTGTTGGTGATCATCGTGAAGAACTGGAAGACCGCACCCAGCACCAGGATCCACAGCGTGGTGTGGCCGAAGGCGGCGAACAGGACGGCGGTGGCGCAGCCCAGCAGCGCGGCGCCCCCGACGGCGGAGCGGCGCCCGACCCGCCCGGCGAGCAGCGCGGCGGCGACCGCGCCGAGCAGCGACCCGATGTTCATGATCATGGTGAAGAGCAGGCTCTCGGAGATCGAGTAGCCCCGGGCGACCAGCAGCGTCGGCATGAGGAAGTTCAGCGTGACCTGGGCGCCGAAGGCCATCCAGGACGCCGCGCCGAGGGTCAGCGTGCGCGGCAGCACCGCGCGGGCGAACACCGCGGCGGGCGAGGACTTGAGCTGGCGCTCCGGGATGTCGGCCTCGGTCAACGGGCCGGTCGGCGGCGTCGCCGGTGCCCGCAACGAGTCCGACGTCAGGGTGGTCAGCGACAGGTTGGCCTCGGCGACGCGACCCTTGGACAGCAGGTAGCGCGGGGTCTCGGGCAGCAGCCTGCGGTAGAAGACCACGAGCAGCGCCGGGACCGCCAGGAACAGGAAGGTCCAGCGCCACACCGTGTCGTCGCCGCCCAGACCCGCCGCCAGCGGACCCAGGAGCAGGAAGAACAGGCCGTAGGACACGAAGTTGCCGACGCCGCCGGAACCGATGTTCAGGGCCGCCACCAGTGTGCCGCGGCGCTTGGTCGAGACCATCTCCGACAGCATCGCGATCCCGATGGTGAACTCGCCGCCGAGCCCGATGCCGACGATCAGCCTGCTCGCCAGCAGCACCTCGTAGTTCCAGGAGATCGCGCTGATCACCCCGCCGAGGGTGTAGATCAGCAGGTTCACCGACAGCGCCGTGCGCCGGCCGTAGCGGTCCGCCAGCCAGCCGCCGAGCAGCCGCCCGATCAGACCGCCGACGACCGTGAAGGTGTTGATCAGGGTCAGCTCGGTGTCGGTGATCCCGAGCGAGAGCTTGAGGTTGGCGCCCATGGCGCCCACCGAGTTCTGCTCGAGGGTGTCGAAGAACATCCCGGCCAGGATCAGCATCAGGACCCAGAACTGGGCCCGGGTGAACCCGGCCCTGTCCAGAGTGGTGGCGATGGTGCCGGAGGGCTGCGCCTCCGGGAGGTGGGTGGCAGACATCTTCTGTGGGCTCCACGTCGGGTGGGTGGCCCTCCCGCCGGCGGCGAGGAGGGGCAGAACCGGCCGTGCAACGAACAGTAATAGTGGTATACCGCTAACGTGTTCGGGGGATGTCCTCGCGTTTCACCGACGTAACAGACCTCGTATATCACTGGACGGCATGCGACCCCGCGGGCTGTTGTACGCTCATGTCAGCAACCGCTGACACTTGGAGGGCCGGACGTGGACTCGAACATGGCCTTCGACGCCCTGGCCGATCCGGTCCGCCGCGACATCCTCGGGATCCTCGCGGCCGAGGAGGAGTGCAGCGTGGGGGCGATCGCCGAGCGCATCACGAGCGTCGGTCGCACCGCGGTGTCCACCCACCTGAAGGTCCTGCGGGTCGCCGGCCTGGTCAGCGAGCGCCGCGACGGACGATTCCGGTACTACTCGATCGACCCCTCGGGTTCGGCGCGGGACGTGCTGACCCTGCTCCACCAGGTGTTCCGTTCGGGCCTGCGCTCCGTGGGCGACGCGGTGCCCCGGGCCGTCGAGCACGAACGCCCCGCCTGACACCCGGTAGGCTGCGCGTCCTCCCCACGCGACCCGCCGCAGTCTCGACCCCTTCCGTCCGGCACGACTGACACCCCACGGGGGCTCGATGTCCGTCCTCACGCTGACCGCGCAGGAGGAGGTGCCTGCGCCGCCGCACGTGGTCTTCGGCCTGTTCGGCGCGGGGGCGGGCGCGGGCTGGGTGTTCGACGCGCTGTGCGACCGGGTGGTCCCCGGCGCCGCCGTCACGTTGCGGGCTCCGCTCGACCCGGACGGCGCCCTGGTCGAGATCGTCGGCCGGATCGGCACCGTGCGGACCGGCCGGATGATCGAGATCGTGCACGACCAGCCGTGGCGCGGCCGGACCGTGCTGCGGTTCGCCGCGCACGGCACGGGCACCCGGGTCCGCCTGCAGTCCGAGCTGGACCAGCCGGGGTTCGAGTGGCTGATGCGCAGGCGCGGTCACGTCCTGCGCACCGCGGCGCACGAGAACACGACCATCGGGCTGCTCACCTCCAAGTCCGGGCCCGGCAACCTGTTCGCCGCGGCCTCGGACAACATGGCCACGCTGGCCCTCGAGGAGATCAACGCCGACGGCGGATTGCGCGGTCGCCCGGTCGAGCTCGTGGTGGGGGACGACGCGACCGACCCGGCGACCGGGGCGCGGGAGGCGCGCAGGCTCGCCGCCGCGGGCTGCCGGACCATCCTCGTCGCGACGACGTCGGCCACCTTCGTCGCCGTGTCCGCCGCGATGGCGGACTCGGGCGTCCTGCTCGTGCAGACCCTGATGAACGAGGGTGGGATGTCGGGCGGCCTGCGCGTGCAGCTGGGTGAGCGTCCCGCCGAGCAGCTCGCGGCGGCGGCCATGCCGATGATGCGGGCCGCGGGCGGGCGGCGCTGGTTCCTGGCGGGCAACGACTACTGCTGGCCGCGGGCCACCCACGCCGCCGCCCGGGACGTCCTGCCCCGACTCGGCGGCACCCTGGTCGGGGAGCGTCTCGCGCCACTGGGGACCACGGAGTTCGCCGCCGTCGTCGAGGCCGTGGAGCGGTCGGGCGCCGACATCGTGCTGTCGACGTTCGTCGGCGCGGACGCCGCGACCTTCCAGCGGCAGTGCCACGAGCGCGGCCTGCACCACCGCTGCCTCACCCTCGCCCCGGCCATGGACGAGTCCACGCTGGCCCGCATCGGCGCGGAGGCGACCGCGGGCCTGCACACCGTGTCCGGCTACGTCGAGTCCCTGGAGACCGAGCGCAACTCCACGCTGCTGCAGCGCTACCGGGAGCGGTTCGGCCGATGGGCGCCGCCGCTGTCGACCTTGAGCGAGTCGGTGTACGAGGGCGTCCGGATGTGGTTCGCGGCCGCGCTGCGGGCCGGCAGCGACGACCCGCGCGCTGTGGCCGGGGCGATGCACGACGCGCGCTTCGAGATGCCGCGCGGCACCGTCACCCTCGACGCGAACGGCGTCGTCGGACAGCGCATCCACGTGGCGGAGGCGGTCGGCACGGACCTCCGCGTGGTCACCTCCTTGTAACAAGTCAATATGTCGCAACCCGTTGACATGTGAAGCGGGGTGTTCGTAGATTCACCCGCACCTACGGACGACAGGAGCCCACCTGTGGCTGTTCCCCCACCCGAGCCGGAGCGGCTCGCCGAACTGGGCGCCGACCTGGGCCTCAGCAGCGCGGAGCTCGCGGAGTTCGCCCCCGCCGTCGCCGCCAGCTTCGCCGCGTCCGACGCCGTCGAGGCGCTCTACCGCCGCACCGCACCCACCGCGCCCGTCCGGGAGTGGCAGCCCGGCGACCACCCCCTGAACGCCTGGGCCGTGACGGCCGAGGTCTCCGGGGTGACCGACGGGCCGCTCGCCGGGCGCACGGTCGCGATCAAGGACAACGTCGCGGTCGCGGGCATCCCGATGGCCAACGGGTCCGCGACGGTCGAGGGCTTCGTCCCGACCCGGGACGCGACCGTGGTCGAGCGCCTGCTCGACGCGGGCGCCGTGATCACGGGCAAGGCGGTGTGCGAGGACCTCTGCTTCTCCGGTGCCAGCTTCACCTCCCAGCCCCTCCCGGTGCGCAACCCCTGGGACCCCACCCGGAACGCGGGCGGCTCGTCCTCGGGCAGCGCGGTGCTGGTCGCGACCGGCGAGGTCGACCTCGCCCTCGGCGGCGACCAGGGCGGCTCCGTGCGGATCCCGAGCTCGTTCTGCGGGACCGTCGGGCACAAGCCGACCTTCGGCCTGGTGCCCTACACCGGCGCGTTCCCGATCGAGCAGACCATCGACCACCTCGGGCCGATCACCCGCACCGTGGCCGACGCCGCACTGATGCTCGACGTGCTCGCCGGTCGGGACGGGAGGGACCCGCGCCAGCCCACCGTGATCGACCCGGTCGACTACTCGGCCGCCCTCGCGGAACCCGCCGCGGGGCTGCGCGTCGGGATCGTCACCGAGGGGTTCGGGCATGCCAACTCCGACCCCGCGGTGGACGCCGCCGTGCGCGCCGCCGTCGACGTCCTCGCCGCGGCGGGGCTGTCGGTCGGCGAGGTCTCGATCCCCTGGCACCTCGACGCCATGCACGTCTGGAACGTGATCGCGACCGAGGGCGCCGCCTACCAGATGGTGGACGGCAACGCCTACGGCATGAACTGGTCCGGGCTCTACGATCCCGAGCTGATCGCCCACTACCGGCGCGGGCGCGCCGAGCGCGGCGCCGAGCTGTCCAAGACGGTCAAGCTCGTCGCGATGTCCGGCAGGCACACCTTCGCCGTCGGCGGCGGCACCTACTACGCCATGGCCCAGAACCTGGTGCCGGAGGTCCGCGCGGCCTACGACGCGGCGCTCGCGGAGTACGACGTGCTCGTCATGCCGACCCTGCCCTACACGGCGCGGGAGATCCCGCCCGCGGACGCCGACCTGGGCACCTACCTCGACACGGCCCTGTCGATGATCGCCAACACCGCCCCGTTCGACATCACCGGGCACCCCGCCTGCAGCGTGCCGACCGAGCTGGTGGACGGGCTGCCGGCCGGCCTGATGATCATCGGCAAGCACTTCGCCGACGCGACGGTGCTGCGCGTCGCCCACACCTACGAGCTCGCCCGCGGTGGCTTCCCCGCCCCGCGACAGACGACGGGAGTATCCGGATGAACGGTGTCTTCGACCTCGGCGGCACGGACGGGATGGGCAAGGTCCAGACCGTCGAGAACGAGCCGGTGTTCCGCGCGGAGTGGGAGAAGGCCGCCTTCGCGATGTTCTCGAACTGCTTCCGCGCCGGCTTCTTCGGCGTGGACGCGTTCCGGCACAGCATCGAGAAGATGGATGCGGCGGAGTACCTGCTCTCCAACTACTACGAGCACTGGGTGCACGTCGTGGAGGACCGCGGCGCGCAGAAGGGCGTGATCGACCCCGCCGAGCTGGAGGAGCGGACCCGGTTCTACCTCGAGAACCCGGATGCGCCGCTGCCGGAGCGCGAGGACCCCGAGCTGCTCGCCTTCGTCGACGCCGTCGTGAAGAGCGGGGCGCCGGCGAACCGGCCGACGGAC
The DNA here is from genome assembly GCF_900102195.1 of Pseudonocardia oroxyli. Classification (GTDB taxonomy): domain Bacteria; phylum Actinomycetota; class Actinomycetes; order Mycobacteriales; family Pseudonocardiaceae; genus Pseudonocardia; species Pseudonocardia oroxyli. The sequence goes on along the minus strand of NZ_FNBE01000016.1, from coordinate 68,384 downwards.
AAGATCGCCCAGTTCAAGGTCGGTGACCGGGTGCGGGTCAGCGACGACAGCCCCTACGGGCACACCCGCCGCGCGCGTTACGTACGCGGCCGCACCGGCGAGATCACCGGCGCGCACGGCGCGGCGATCTACCCCGACAGCGCGGGCAACGACGGCCCCGAGGCGCCCGAGCACCTCTACACCGTGCGGTTCACCGCCCAGGAGCTGTGGGGGCCGGACGCCGCCGAGCCCAACAACACCGTGTACTTCGACGTGTGGGAGCCCTACCTCACCCTCGCGTCCGACGACAGGAGCTGACGATGAACGCGCCCACCGACACCCGCCTCCGCACCCAGGAGGAGATCACAGCCCGGGTCAAGGCCCTGGAGGCGATGCTGATCGAGAAGGGGATCATGACCACCGAGGCGATCGACCGCCTCGCCGAGATCTACGAGAACGAGGTCGGGCCGCAGCTCGGCGCACAGGTCGTCGCCCGCGCGTGGACCGACCCCGAGTTCAAGGAGCGGCTGCTCGCCGACGCCTCCGCCGCCTGTGCCGAGATGGGCATCGGCGGTCTGCAGGGTGAGGAGATGGTGGTCGTCGAGAACACCGACACCGTCCACAACGCCATCGTCTGCACGCTGTGTTCGTGCTACCCGTGGCCGGTGCTCGGCCTGCCCCCGAACTGGTACAAGGCCCCGGCCTACCGGGCGCGCATCGTCCGCGAGCCCCGCAAGGTCCTGGCCGAGGACTTCGGCTTCCCGATCCCGGACGACGTCGAGGTCCGGGTCTGGGACTCCAGCTCCGAGCTGCGCTACTGGGTGCTCCCGCAGCGCCCGGCGGGCACCGAGGACCTGGGCGCCTTCGAGCTCGCCGCGCTCGTCACGCGGGACTCGATGATCGGCGTCGGCCCGGTCGGGACGCCGTGATGCGCAGCGACACGACCGAGCTCGGGGACGCCCGACGCCGGGTCGAGGCCCTGGTCTGTGACCTGCCCGGCGGCGGGGTGGACGAGCGCATGTTCAGCGAGCCGTGGGAGCTGCGGGCCTTCGCCATGGCCGTCGCGGCCTACCACAACGGCAAGTACGAGTGGAGCGAGTTCCAGCTCTCACTGATCCAGGCGATCAAGCAGTGGGAGGGCGGCGGTGCCGGCGAGCCGTGGAGCTACTACGAGCACTGGGTGACCGCGCTGGAGTCCGTGCTCGCGGACAACGGCGTGCTCTCCGACGCGGACGTCGACGCCCGCACCCGCGAGGTCCTGGCCGTCCCGAAGAACGCCAACCACCACGAGGCACACCGGGAGCCGGTGGCCGTGTCGCCCGCGCGCGGCTGACCCCGCACGCCGCGCGGCCTCCCCGCCCCCGGGAGGCCGCGCGGCCCTCTCCCCTTCCGCCCCCGTCCTCGTACAGTCTCGGCAGGACCGGGGAAGGACGAGGACACCTCGGACGAGTCGAAGTACGTCACCGGCATCACGCTCACCCTCGATGCGGGCGCCACCCTGCCGTTCAAGCTCCCCCACTCCGCGTGACCCGTGAGCGGCGATGGTCGCCATGGCGACCATCGCCGCTCACGAGGCCCGACGCCACCGAGGTCCCGGTCCGACGGCGAAGTGTCGGCGACACACGTCACACCGATCGGAAGTGAGGATCTCGTTTCGGTGGCGTCTCACCGATGTCACCGCAGCCCGCGGTGCCACCGGAAGGAGAGATCATCGTGACCACCTCGAAGACCGCCGAGGGCCTGACCACGAGCCAGGGCGCCACCACCATCGCCGACACCGTCGTGGCCAAGATCGCCGGATTGGCGACGCGCGAGGTCACCGGCGTCCACGACCTCGGGGGCGGCGCGGCACGGGCGTTCGGTGCGCTGCGCGAGCGCATCCCCGGGGCGACCGTCAACGCTGCTCAGGGCATCTCGGTGGAGGTCGGGGAGAAGCAGGCCGCGGTCGACGTCAACCTCGTCGTCGAGTACGGCGTCGCGATCGCCGACCTGGCGAAGGCGGTCCGGCGCAACGTCGTCGGCTCTCTCGAGCGGATGACCGGCCTGGAGATCGTCGAGGTGAACATCGCGGTCGACGACGTCCACCTCCCGTCCGACGACGCGGACGTCACCGACGGTGCCGAGCACCGCGAGAGCTCGACCCGGGTCGAGTGACCGCTCCGGACGACAGAGTTGCACACGGCAATCATGGCACTGTGCAATGATGTTGCGGTGCAACGAGTCGGCGAACCCTCCACGGACGAGCTGGTCGACGCGGTGATGACGGCGAGCCGCGCGCTGCTCGCCGTGGTCGCCCGGTCCCTCGCCGCGGTCGACGAGGACGTGACGCTCCCGCAGTACCGTGCGTTGATCGTGCTCGCCCAGCGCGGCGCCCGGCGCCCGGTCGACCTGGCGGGCGTCCTCGCCGTCACGCCGTCGACCGCGACCCGGATGTGCGACCGCCTGGAGGCGCGCGGCCTCGTCGGGCGCGACCGGGTCCCGGACGACCGCCGCGAGGTGCAGGTCAGCCTCACCGCCCGCGGCCTCGCACTGGTCGACGAGGTGACCCGGCGGCGCCGCGCCGAGCTGGGGACCCTGCTCGCGGGCATGGCCCCGCGCGACCGGGACGCGGTCGTCCGCGCGCTGCGGACGTTCGCCGAGTCCGCGGGCGAGGTGCCCGAGCAGGAGTGGGCGGTGCTGCCGTGACGACCCTGCGCCGCCTGCACGGGTGGCTGGTCGCCACCCAGTACGGCCTCGTCGGACTCGCCCTGATCATCGGTGCGGGGGCCGGACTGGGTGCCGTCGTGTTCCGGTACCTGATCCTCGCCATCACGAACCTGGTCACGGGACGGGACGACTTCAGCGACGCGGGCCGGGTCGCCAGCCTGCACCTGCCCGCGCTGGGACCGTGGTTCCTGCTGCTCGCCCCGGTCGTCGGCGGCCTGCTCTACGGGCCGCTGGTATACCGGTTCGCCCCCGAGGCCCGCGGCCACGGGGTGCCCGAGGTGATGCTGGCCGTCGCGCGGAACGGTGGTCGCATCCCCGCCCGGGTGGCGGCGGTGAAGTCGCTGGCGTCGGCACTGTGCATCGGGACCGGCGGGTCCGTCGGGCGGGAAGGACCGATCGTCCAGATCGGCTCCGCGCTCGGCTCGTCGATCGGGCAGTGGCTGCGGGTCCCCGAACACCGGCTGCGGCTGATGGTCGCGTGCGGGGCCGCGGGCGGGATCTCCGCGACGTTCGACGCACCGGTGGCCGGGGTCTTCTTCGCGCTGGAGATCATCCTGCGCGCCTTCACCGCCGAGGCCTTCGGCGTCGTCGTGATCTCGTCGGTCACCGCGAACGTGATCGCCCACGCCCTCGTCGGGCACGACCACGTCCTCCAGCTGCCCGCGTACTCGCTCGGTTCGGCCGCCGAGCTGCCCCTCTACGCCGTCCTCGGTCTCGCCGCCGGCGTCGTCGGCTGGGGTTTCGCCCGGTTCCTCTACCTCGTCGAGGACGTCTGCGACCGGGTCTGGCGCGGCCCCGAGTGGCTGCGGCCCACCGTCGGGGGCGTGCTGCTCGGCGCGGTCCTGCTCGCGCTGCCCCAGATGTACGGGGTGGGCTACCCGGTCCTGGAATCGGCGGTCTCGGGGTCGTACACGCTCGGTCTCCTGCTGCTCCTGCTGGTCGGGAAGATGGTCGCCACCAGTTTCACGATCGGCATCGGCGGCTCCGGCGGCGTCTTCGCGCCCTCGCTGTTCGTCGGCGGCATGCTCGGCACCGCGTTCGGGGTCGTCGCCCAGGCCGCGTTCCCCGGACTCGCCCTCTCCCCCGGCGCGTTCGGACTTGTCGGGATGGCCGCGGTGTTCGCCGCCGCGAGCCACGCCCCCATCGCGGCCGCGCTCATCGTGTTCGAGCTGACCGGCCAGTACGCGGTCATCCTGCCGCTGCTCGTCGCCGTCGCGCTCGCGACCGGGCTGAGCCACCTGATCTCCCGGGACACCATCTACACCCGCAAGCTGCTGCGCCGCGGGATCGACATCGACGAGTCCATGGTTGCCCGGGAGGGCCGGGGGTAGTGGCGACCGACCGCAACGGAGGTAGCGCCATGGCCGTGTCCACCCGCCCGAACGCCGCCCAGCTCAGTGCCGCGCTCGGGCCCTTCGTGGCCTGGCTCGCCAGCCGCGAGCCCAACGAGATCGTCCGGGTCCGGCACCGCCGGCTGGTGGAGGACTACCTGCGCTGGGCGAGCGCGGACAGCGGCGCCCCCGGCGACCGTCGGACCCGCTACGAGCGGCTGTTCGAGGAGCCGACGCTGTCGTGGGTGCGGTCCGCGCTCGACGTCTTCGCCGAGCACCGCGCCATCCGGGCGGCCACCCGCATCGAGTAGAGGCGCCGCGTCAGCGAGACAGCCTGCGGCGGATCGTCAGGGGCACGACGACCCACAGCAGCACCAACACGACCAGGCCCGCGGCCGCGGCCAGGTACCCGGCGGCCCCGCCGAGCACGACGTCGAAGATCAGCCCCAACACGCCGAGCACCGAGGCGCCCAGCACCGCGAGCCCCGCGATCGCGAACCGCTCCGCGGCGGCGACCAGCTCCCGGCGGGCGTGTCGGCGGAACAGCACCCGGTGCAGCAGGACGGGCGCGATCAGCAGCCCGGTCGCGAGCACCGCGAGGCAGGTCGTGACCAGGTACAGCACCCGCTGGTGGGCGACGAGATCGGTGAACCGGCTCTGGAAGGGCACGGTGAGCAGCAGCCCGGTGAGCAGTTGCACCCCGGTCTGGGAGACCCGCAGCTCCTGCAGCAGGTCCGCCCAGTTGCGGTCCAGCCGCTCGGTCGCCGTCTCCCCGGGCCGCGCCGCCGCATTCCAGCTCGAGTCGTCCGGCACCCCGGCATTATGGAGCCACAACCGTCGAATCGGGGGCCCCGGACGACAGTTGTGGCTCCACAATGCGCGGGGTCAGGGGGCGTGCTCGCGGCAGGTGCGCGTTTCCGGGCGGGCCTGCAGGCGTTCGTCGTCGATCTCGCGGCCGCAGACCATGCAGCGGCCGTACTCGCCGCGGTCGAGCCGGTCGAGGGCCTCGCCGACCTCGCGGCGCTGCCTGCGGATCGTGTCGACCGCCTGCTCACCCTCCGTCGTGTGCGCCAGGTCGGTGCCCGCGTCCCCGAAGTCCTCCCCCGCCGTGCCCTGCTCGGCGAGGGAATCGCGGCGCGCGGCCTCGTCGGCCGACTCGGTGCGCAGCTCGCCGTCGAGCCGGTCCCGCTCGGCGGTCAGCACGTCCCGGGCTGTCGTGTCGTCCATGCCCGACCGCTACCCGCGCCGCGGGGCGTCCACACCGGCGGGGTTTCGGCCCCGGTCCGCGGGGAAGTGGGGGCGGTGATCGCGATGGTGCAGGGCGGCGCCGACCCGCTGCGCGACGGCGTGGCCGACTACACCGAACACCTCGCCGGTGCGCTCACCGACGCGGGCGAGGACCTGCTGCGCGTGTCGGTGTCCGGCTCGCTGCCCAGTGTCCTGCGGGCCGCACGGATCCTGCGCACCCGCCGCCCGGAGGTGGTCCACGTGCAGTTCGCGCCGTCGGCCTTCCGGTTCCGACCCTGGATCGGCCTGCTGCCCGTGCTGGTGGGGGCACCGGTGGTCACGACCGTGCACGAGTACGGCTGGTGGGCGTGGCCGGATCGGGCGCCGAACCGGGCGTGGCGGGTCCTCGATCGCCGGGGCGTCGACCGCGAGACCTGGCTACTCGTGCCGCGCAGTGCCGCGGTACTCGCCACGAACGCAGGACACCAGCAGGCGATCCGCGAGCGCAGCCGGGTGCTCGCCGCGCGGGTGCCGTTGGCCCCGAACGTGGCCGACCGGGCCACCGAGCCGCGCGGGGTGACCCGCCGCCGCCTCGGGCTGCCCGACGACGCGGTGGTCGTCGTCTTCTTCGGGTTCGTCCACCCGGTCAAGGGGGTGCGGTACCTCGCCGACGCGATCGCCCGGGTGGGCGCCCGGCACACCGAGCGGCTGCACCTGCTCGTCGTCGGTGGGTTCACCTCGCAGGCCCTGCCCGAAGACGAGGCCCGTGCGTTCCGGGACGAGCTGCTCGCCGAGATCGCGGCGACGGGGGTCCCGGCCACGATCACCGGTCACCTGCCCGAGGAGCAGGTGTCCGCCGCGCTGCACGCCGCCGACCTGGCCGCGTTCCCCCTGACCGCGGGTGTCACGACGAAGAGCGGGGCCCTGCTCTCGGCGTGGGCGCACGGCCTGCCGACCGTGGTCACGGCCGCCGACCCGCCCGACCCCGAGCTGGTCGACGGCGAGACCGTCGTCGTCGCGCGGGCCGTCCGGGACGGCGAGGCGCTGGCCGTGGCGCTGCGTCGGCTGCTGGACGACCCGACGCTGCGCCTGCGAGTGGCGGCGGGCGGCGCGGCCGCGGGCGCGACCCGCAGCTGGGAGCGCCTCGCCGAGGTCCACCGCAAGCTCTACGCCGAGGTGCGTGCGGGTGCCTGACCGGATCCTGGTCGTCGAGCTGTTGGGCGGGCTGGGCGACCTGGTCATGGCGCTGCCCGTCGTGCACGGCCTCGCCGCCCGCTTCCCCCGCGCCGAGCTGCGGGTGCTCACCCACGACCCGGGTGCGGCGCTGCTCGACTCCGACCCGACCGTGACGGAGGTGCTCCGGGCCGCCCGCGGCGCCGAGCCCGAGGCGGTCGCCGCGGCGCTCGACGACACCGACCTCGTGGTCAGCACGACCCGGCTGCACGGCATCCCGGAGCTCGTCGCCGAGCACGGCACGCCGGGCGTCACGGACCTGTGGCGGAGCCCGCCGCCCGACGAACCGGTCTCCCGCCGGTACGTCCGGATCCTGGCCGCGGAGGGCCTGCTCGCGCGCTGGTACCGGCCGCCGCGCCTACACCTGACCGCCGCCGAGGTCGCGGCGGCCGACGCCGCCCTGCCGTCCGGGGTGCCCACCGTCCTCGTCCCCGGGGCGGGGATGTCGGTGAAGGTCTGGCCCCATTGGGCGGCGCTGTGCGGGCTGCTCGACGCGCCGGTGGTGGCGGTCGGGCCCGGGACCCCGGCCCCGGAGCTGCCGCCGACCGACCTGCGCGGGCTCGCCGCCCGGTTCGCCGCGGTCGGGTGCCGCGGGGGCACCGTGATCGGCGGCGACACCGGCCCGACCCGGGTCGCCGCGGCCGCGGGCGCGCGGACCGTCGGTCTGTTCGGGCCCACCCTCGCCGACCGCTACGGGTTGGACATCCCGGGGGTGAGCCTGCAGGGCCTGCCCGGCTGCCCGCACCGGCTCCCGACCGCGATCACCGAGCAGGTGTGCTGGTGGGAGGCGCGCTGCCCGCTGGCTCCGCTCCCGGCGTGCCTAGTCGACCTGTCCCCCGCGGCCGTCGCGGCGGCAGCAACCCGTCGGCCGTGACCGAGCGGTCCGGGATCGTCGTCACCGACTCCAGGTGGACCGCACCCGACGGCAGGATCCCGGCCCCGCCGTACTCCGCGAGCACGCGCTGCTGGGCCACGACGTCCTCACCCACCACGGTCTCCGGCACCTCCGACCAGAAGTCGAACCCGCCCACCGCCTCGAGCGCCGCCCGGTCGTAGAGCGTGCACCCGGCGACCCAGGCGATCTTGTAAGCCACCCAGCGGTCGTCCGGGCGCACGTGGCGGCGGGCGAGGTGGACGGGGTTGGCCGCGTTGTGCAGGCGCCAGCGCTCCCACTCGGGGGTGTCGGGGCGCAGGTCCTCGGGCTGCGGGGGCCCGTCCCACCGCTCGAACGCCGCCTGCTCGGCGGGGCGCTCGTCGGCGACGTAGGACAGGCCCTCCAGCGCCGCGCCCACGAGCCCGCAGCCCAGCTCGACGATCGCCTCGTGCAGCCGGGCGACGGTGCCCGGGGCGAGCCAGACGTCGTCGTCGAGGAACAGCACGTACCGCGCGGTGGACCGGCCCGCCAGCGCCGCCCGGTGCTCCGCCACCCCTCGCCGGGGCAGGTGTCTGCCGGTGCGCACCCGGTGTCCCGCGAGCTCGAGCACCCTGATCATCGCCCGGGCGGGGGCGGTGTCGTAGGAGGCGGGTCCCGTGGACTGGTCGAACACCACCAGGTCGAAGGGGTGGTCCTGGGCCGCCAACCCGGCCAGGGTCGTCGCCAGCTCGACCGGCCGATCGCACGTGGGCACCAGAACCTCGACGGAGGGCATGCGCGCCACTACCCGGACGCGGCGCAGGCATGCCGAGACGAATCGGGGGCAGTCACCGGGCATGCCGCCCGACATCCGTCCCGTCCTGGTCGCGCTGCGTGCCTCGCAGCTGGGCGACCTGGTGACCGTGGTCCCCGCCCTGCGCGCCCTGCGGCGGGGCTTCCCCGGCCACCGGATCGTGCTGGCCGCGCCCGGCGAGCTGGCGCCGCTCGCCCGGCTCAGCGGGGCCGTCGACGAGGTGGCGCCCACGCGGGGGACCGTTCCGCCGCCGGTCGGCCGACCGGTCGACCTCGCCGTCAACCTGCACGGGGCAGGCCCGGACAGCCACCGCGCGCTCGACGCGCTGGCCCCCCGGCGGCGCATCGGGGTGGGCTGCCCCGCGCAGGGCTGGCCGGGGCCGCCCGCCGCCGAGCTCGACGCGCTGCACGAGCGCGTGCGGTGGTGTCGGATGCTCGCCGCCCACGGGGTGCCCGCGGACCCCGACGACCTGCGGCTCCCTCCGCCGCGCGACCGGGTCGCCGACGGGCCCGTCGTGGTCCACCCCGGTGCGGCGTACGGCGCCAAGCGGTGGCCGGTCGAGCGCTTCGCCGAGCTCGCCCGCAGGCTCGCCCCCGTCGGCCCCGTCGTGGTCACGGGATCGGCGGCGGAGCGGGGGCTTGCCGAGCGGGTGGCCGAGGGTGCCGCGGTGCTCGCCGGGCGGACGTCGATCCAGGACCTCGCGGCGGTCGTCGCGGGCGCGCGGCTGGTGGTCAGCGGGGACACCGGGGTCGCCCACCTCGCCTCGGCGTTCGGCAGGCCGTCGGTGGTGCTGTTCGGGCCGGTCGGGCCGGAGCGCTGGGGCCCGCCCGCGGGCCCGCACGAGGCCCTCACCCACGCCCGGGTGCGCCGCGGCGACCCGTTCGCCGACGACCCGGACCCCGCACTGCTGGCGATCGGCGTGGACGAGGTGCACGCCGCCTGCCTGCGGGTGTCCTCTGCCTGATCAGAGCTGGTCGGGGCTGATCGGAGCTGATCAGACCTGTGTCCACCGACCCTCGACCCGGCGGACCGCGGCGGCCCCGCCCGCCCCGACGAACCGACCCGCCTCCTCGACGGCCGCGGTCACACCCGCGAGCAGGTCGATCCCGTCCGCGAGGGTGGCGGCGAGCCGCCCGGCGAAGGCGTCCCCCGCGCCGCAGGGGTCACCGTGCTCGGCCGCGACGGCGGGCACGACGATGCAGTGCGCGTCCACGACCAGCACCGCGCCCCGCTCCCCCCGGGTCACGACGACGGCGCGGCAGCCCTGCTCGTCCCGCAGGCCCACCGCGCCGCCGACCGCGTCCCCGTCCTCGTCGATCAGCCCGAGCGCCGCGGTCGCCTCGGCGGTGTTCGGGGTGAGGACGGCTCCGGGCACGGGCTCGCTGCCCCGCGGGTGCGGGTCCCACACCATGGGCGTCCCGCGGTCGACCGCGGCGGCGAGGAGCTCCCGGACGACCGGGTCGGCCGTGACCCCGCGGCCGTAGTCGGACACCAGCACCGCCCCCGCGGCCTCCAGGGCGCCCCGCAGGCCGTTCCGCACGGTCGCGCCGAACCCGGGGGCCGGGGTGCCCTCGCCGGAGTCGGTGCGCAGCAGGGGACCCTGCGGGCCGTGCCACCGGCGCTTGGTCGGGGTGCCGCCCACGGCCCGGCCCGCGACGACGCGGAGGGACGGTTCGAGCAGGCTCCGCATCCCACCCCCGTCGTCGGCCAGGGCGGTGACCAGGGTCGTCGGCACCCCGGAGCCCGCGAGCACGGCCGCCGCGAGTCCGGCACCGCCGGGCCGGGAGACCTCCTCGACGACGTCGAGGACGGGTACCGGGGCGTCCGGGGCGAGCCGGTCGACGGTGCCGTGCACGTCGACGTCGAGCAGCACGTCCCCGACCACGACGACCGGTCTCACGAGCCCGCCGCCCGGGCGACGATCGCGCTGGTGGAGTGGTCGGCGAGATACCCGAGGATCCGGATCTCCCCGCCCAGGCGCTCCATCACGGGTGTCTCGGGCAGCATGTCGGGGGTGTAGTCCCCGCCCTTGCAGTAGACGTCCGGGCGGACGAGGTCGAGCAGCTCGACCGGGCTGTCGGTGTCGAAGGACGTCACCAGGTCGACCGCGGCGAGCGCCCCGACCACGCCCGCCCGGTCCTCGACCGGGTTGACCGGCCGGGTCGGTCCCTTGAGCCTGCGGACCCCCTCGTCGCCGTTGAGCGCCACCACCAGCACGTCGCCGAGCTGCGCGGCCTCGCGCAGGTAGCCGACGTGGCCGCGGTGCAGCACGTCGAAGCACCCGTTGGTGAACACGACCCTGGCGCCCGCGGCCCGGCGCTCGGCCAGCACCGTGACCAGGTCGCGGTGGGAGAGCACGACGCCGGGGTCCCCCGCCGCCAGCCGGGAGGCCAGCGCCGCGGTGGTGCACACGGCGGTCCCCGGAAGCCCGACGACGACGTCCGCGGCGGTCTGGGCGAGCGACAGCGCCTCGGGGCGGGGGACGCCCGCCGCGACCGCGGCGGTCCACGCCGCGGCGAACACGTCACCCGCGCCGCAGGCGGCGGAGGATGCGGCGCGCCCACCCGCCGGGCGGCACAGCGGCGCGGCGTCGCCCAGCCACACCGCGCCGTCGACGTCGAGGGTCAGCAGCACCTCCTGCGCGCCGGTGGCCGTGCGCAGCGCGCCCGCCCGGTCGTTCCCCCACGTCAACCGATCCTCGCGCGGGTGCGGCACGCCGAGCGCGTCCGCGGCCTCCGCCGCGCTCGGGCAGACCGCGTCCGGGCGCAGCGCCGCCCACGGGGTCGGGTCGTGGGCGTCGACGACGAGCAGCGGGATCCGGCCGCGGGCCCGGGCGACCCGGCGGCGGACCGGCGCGGGCACCCGCCCGTAGTCGGCGACGAGGACGGCGTCCGGGTGGTCCGCCAGTGCCGCGGTCGTCTGGTCCGCCAGCGCGCGCACGGCCGCGGGCCCCGGTCGGGTTCCGGACGCCGCGTCGTACCGCGCGACGGGCTGGTCCCCGGCCACCACCCGGTGCTTGGCCGTGGTGGACGTGCCGGGGTCGAGCACGCACCGACTGGTGCGGACGCCCGCGTCGGCGAGCAGTCCCCGCAGCATGCGGCCGTCCGGGTCGTCTCCGAGCGCACAGACGAGCTCGACGTCCGCGCCGAGCGCGGCGAGCGCCGCGGCCGCGTTGGCCGCCCCACCCGGGGCGAGCCGGGACGAGGAGGCGTCCACCACCGGCACCGGACCGTCCCGGGCGACCCGGCGGGTGGTGCCGAACACCCACCCGTCGAGCGCCGCGTCGCCCAGCACGAGCACCCGGGGGCGCCGGTCCGCGATGAGGGCGGCGAGGCCCACCGCGGCGGCCGGGGCCACCCGGGGGCCCGCTGCGCTCACGGCCACGAGGGCTCCTCACTCGGGCACACGACCAGCTCGCGGACCTCGCACCCCTCGGGTCGGGTCAGCGCGAACAGCACGGTGGCGGCGACGTTGCGCGGGTCGTTGAGCTTCGCGTCCGGGCCGGGCTTGTACTGCTCGGTGCGGCCGTCGAAGAAGGCGGTGTCCATCCCGCCGGGCAGCAGCGTGGTCAGCCCGACCTCGCCCGCCAGCTCGGCGGCGAGGGCGCGGCTCAGGCCGAGCACCCCGAACTTCGACGCACAGTAGGCCGAGGCGTCGGGCAGCGCCCGCAGGCCGAGGGTCGAGGCGACGGTCACGATCCGGCCCCGGCGCTCCCGCAGGCTCGGCAGGGCGGCGCGCAGGACCGCGGCGGTACCGAGGAGGTTGACCTGCACCACGCGTTCCCAGGCCGCGCCGGGCACGGCGTCGAGCGCGCCGCAGGCGTCGGTCCCGGCGCAGCACACCACGGCGTCGACCCCGCCCGCCCGCTCGACGAGCGCCCGGACCGCGGCCTCCGCCGCCCGGGTGTCCGCGAGGTCGACGACGGCGTGCAGCCCCTCGCCGGGCGGCACCTCGCGGTCGAGCAGCAGCGGGGTGCCGCCCGCGGTGCCGACCGCCTCGGCCACGGCGAGGCCGAGCCCGGAGGCGGCGCCGGTGACGAGCACCGTCCCCAGTGGACGCGAGGTGGGCAGCCGCTCCTGCGGGCCGGGGGTGGCGCGGGTGTCGGTGAGGGTCATGCGGGCCTCCTGGTGATCGTGGGGTCGAGGGCGTGGGGTCGTCTGCTGCCCAGCTCGGCGGGGAGCTGGGCCTCGAGCGCGCGGCAGAGCATGTGCACCGCCGCGAGGTGGGACTCCTGGACCGTCGCGGTGTCCCCCGGCAGGCAGACGGCGTCGCTCGCCCGGCGGGCCAGGGGGTTGGGGCCGGGCCCGGTCAGGGCCCAGCAGTGCAGGTCGAGCTCGCGGGCGGCGTCCGCGGCGCGCAGCAGGTTGGCGCTGCGCCCGCTGGTGGACAGCAGCACGAGGACGTCCCCGGCGCGGCCGTGGGCGCGCACCTGGCGGGCGAAGACCTCGTCGTAGCCGTAGTCGTTGCCGATCGCGGTCAGCGACGAGGTGTCCGCGTGCAGGGCGAGCGCGCCGAGCGGGCGGCGCTCGCCGTCGAACCGGCCGACCAGCTCGGCCGTCAGGTGCTGGGCCTCCGCGGCGCTGCCCCCGTTCCCCGCCGCCAGCAGGCGCCCGCCCGAGGGCAGCAGCGCCGCGAGCGCGCCACCCCAGCGGGCCAGGGTCGGGGAGGCGGCCCGCAGCGCGGGCAGGGCCGCCTCGAGCCGGGTCACGTGGTCGTCGAGCAGGCCGTCCTGGGAGCCCGTCACCGTGCCTCCGCCCCGGCGAGTGCGCCCGCCTCGACCAGGGCCCGGTACACGCCCGCGGTGGCCGCGGCGACCCGCGGCCAGGTGTAGCGGGCGAGCACCCGGCGGCGCCCGGCCGCGCCGAGCTCCGCGGCCGCCCGCGGGTCCGCGAACACGGCCTGCAGGGCCGCCGCGATCGCCCCCGGGTCCCGCGGCCGCACGAGCAGCCCGGTACCGCCGTCGACGACGGTGTCCTTCATGCCGCCGACCGCGGTCGCGACCACCGGACGGCCACAGGCCATCGCCTCCAGGGGCACGATGCCGAACGGCTCGTACCAGGGTGCGCAGACCACGACGTCCGCCGACCGGATCAACGCGGGCACCTCCGCCCGGGCGACCGGGCCGAGGAACCGCACCCGGTCCGCCACCCCGGCCTCCCGGGCGCAGGCGCGCAGGCGGCCCGCGCCGGGGTCGTCCCGGCCGCCGCCCGCGACGAGCAGCTCCGCCGCAGGCACCTCGGCGAGGGCCGCGACGAGCTCGTCGATCCCCTTGCGGCGCACGAGCCTGCCCAGGCACAGGATCCGTCGCGTCCCGGGTGCCGGACCCGGGGAGAACTCGGCGGTGTCCACCCCGCAGGGCACCACCGAGACCCGCCTGCGGTCCGCGCCCAGGCGCAGCAGCTCGAACAGCTCGTCCTCGCAGGAGGCGGTCAGGCCGTCGACGGCGCGCGCCAGCCGACGTTCCGCGGGGATCCGCGCGTCCGGGCTGGTGTCGTCGCGGGCCTGCTCGCGGCGCTTGACGTGCCCGAGGGCGTGGAAGGTCTGGACGACCGGGAGCCCCGCCACCCGGGCCGCCCCGAGCGCGGCGAGCCCGGACATCCAGAAGTGGGCGTGCGCGACGTCCGGTGGACGGGCCAGCCACGCCGCGCGCAGCTCCCGTTCGAGGGCGGGCACGACGGGCAGCAGGTCGTCCTTGGGGACCGGCCGCGGCGGGCCCGCGTCGAGGTGGTGCACCCGGACACCCGGCCCGAGCGGCACCTCGGCGGGCAGGTCGGGATCGTCTCGACGGGTGTGGACGACGACGTCGTGACCGGCGCGGGCGAGCGCCAGGCTCAGCTCCCGGACGTGCACGTTCTGGCCGCCCGCGTCGGGGCCGCCCGGCTCGGCCAACGGGCTGGCGTGTTCGGAGACCATGGCGATGCGCATCGGTCAGCTCCCTCCGACGAGGACGCGCGTGGACAGGTGGGTGGAGAGGACCTCGTCCCAGTCGCGCAGGAAGCGCGCGATACCGAAACGGGTCAGGGCGGCCGCGCGGGCGGCGCGGCCCGCGGCGGCCGCGGCGGCCGGGTCGGCGACGAGCTCGGCGACGCCGCGGCGCAGCCGCCGCAGGTCGGTCGACACGACCCCCGCCACGGCGGGGACGCGTTCGGGGGCCTCGGTCGTCCCGACGACCACGACCGGCATCCCGAGCATCATCGCCTCGATCAGCGAGAGGCCGAGCGAGGTCCAGCGCGCGGTGTGCAGGTAGAGCCTGCGGCGGGCCAGCTCGCCGTGCATCCGGCCCTGCGGCAGGTCGCCGCGACCGTGCACCCCCGGCAGGGACAACGCCTCCGCGCCCATCCCGAAGACGTCGACGGGGGCCTCCTTCGCCAGCGCCGCGACCAGGTCGGTCCCGACGACGCGGTGCCGGCGCAGCGGCTCGTTGATGCACGTCCCGGCGCGCGCGAGCTCCCCGGAGTAGCGGAGCCCGGGGTCGAGGACACCGTGTTCGACCACCGTGGTGGGGGTGTCGCCCGAGTCCCACATCAGCGCGTTGAAGTGCGTGACGTGGACGAGGAGCAGGTCGTCGCGGTCGGCCATCGGGTGTCTGCTGGTCGCGGCGCCCTGGCGTGGTGCGTTGTGTTCGACGTAGACCGTAGGCACCCGCCGACCGAGCCAGCGGGTGGCCAGCTCCAGCTCCTCGGGTCGCTGCAGGACCACCAGGTCGACGTCCTCGGCCGCGAGCCGCTCCGGCGGGACCTCGACGGCCGAGGCGGGCCAGTCCCACGCGGCGGGCCGCCCACCGCCCCACGGCCCCCGCTCGGGCAGCGTGGGCAGCAGGTACCGATGCCACCCCTGGACGAACGCGGTGGTCCACGACCCGTGGACGTGCCAGATCAGGATGTTCACACCGGCACCTCCCGGCCGGAGCGGGCGAGCGCGCCGACGGCGCCGACGGCGGCCACGACGTCGGCGGGGGTCACGGACGTCAGGCACGGGTGGCCCGGCACCGGGCACTCGCGGGCCCGGCTGTCCCGACACGGCGCCGCCTGGTCGCCGAGCAGCACGTGCGGTACGCGGTAGGGGCGCCAGCGGACCGCCGGGACCACCGGCGCGAACAGCGACACCACGGGGGTGCCGACCGCGGCGGCCAGGTGGGCGGCCGCGGTGTTGCCCACCACGATCGCCGACGCACCCGCGATCACCCCGGCCAGCTCCGCGAGCGAGGTGCGCCCGCCCAGGTCCAGGGCGTGGTCGCCGGCGACGGCGGCGGTACGCGCCCGCTCGTCCGCGCTGCCGGTCACCGCGGTGCAAAGCCCCTGCGCGGCGAGCAGGCGCACCGCCTCGGCGGCGTGCCGCGCGGGCCACCGGCGGGCGGGCACCGCCGCACCGGGGTGGACCACGACGTCGACCGCGGGTCCGGCCCACTCGGCCGCTCGGACGGCGAGCCCGCCGTCGTCGCCCGCGGGCAGGGGACGACCGGCGATCGCGACCATCCGCTCGGGCTCCGGCTGGTCCTCGCTCAGCGTCTCGCCCGGGCGCAGCCGCACGTCGAGCAGCGAGCCCGGGTAGTCGACCGACGCCCCGGTGATCCGCGGGATCCCGGCCATCCGGAGCACCAGCGCGGTGGGCAGCGGCGACTGGTGGAAGGAGGTCAGGACCACGGCCTCGGCGAACCCGGCCGCGGCGAGGGTGTCGACGAGGTCGTCGAGCCCGCCCCGGTCGACGGGCGGCGGGTCCGCCGCGATCCAGGGGCAGGACCAGATGAGGACCTCGTCGACCCCCGGCAGCAGGCGGGCCGCCTCGGCCCCCGCCGGGCCGACCAGCAGGGTCACCCGGGCGGTGGCCGCGACCGCCCGCACCGCGGGTCCCGCGAGCAGGACGTCGCCCGCGCCGTCGAGTCGTACGACGAGCACCCGCCTCATGCCGCGTCCACGCACGGTCCGTGCAGCAGGTAGTCCACCGCCTGCACCAGGTCCGACGCCACGACCGGCGCCCGCCCGACCTCGTCCACCAGGGTGGCGGCGGTGGGCACGAGGACCGCGACCGCGCCCGCGGCGTGCGCCGCGTCGACGTCCGCGCCGATGTCACCGACCACCGCCACGCGGTGCGGCGGGATCCCCAGGTCCGCGGCGGCCGAGAGCACCAGCCCGGGCGCGGGCTTGCGGCACCCGCACCCCTCGCCGGGTGCGTGCGGGCAGAACCGCCAGGTGTCGAACGGGCCCAGGAGGCGGTCGACCTCGCGGTTCACGGCGTCCACGTCCCGCCGCCGCAGGAGGCCGCGGCCCACGCCGGACTGGTTGGACACCACCCCGGTCGGCAGCCCGTGGGCGCGGACGGCCGTGAGCGCCCGCGCCGCGGTGCGCATCGGTCGTACGGCGGACGGGTCATCGCAGTAGGGCACGTCGACGACGAGCGTGCCGTCCCGGTCGAACAGGATCGCCGCGGGTGGGTTCCAGACCGTGGTCATGGCCGGTCGTCTTGCCCCAGTCCCCGGGCACAAACTCCTCCGGGCGAACTACTACTCTCCGTGACCACCGCGCCTGCTCGTGCATGAAATCGCGCCGACCGGGAAGGCGCGGCCCATGTCCCCTGCCACGGCCCCGCTCGAGCACCCCGCCGCCGTCGCGGGCGCGCCGATCCGGTGGGAACACATCCGCAGGCTGCTGGTGGTACGTCCGGACAACCTCGGTGACGTCCTCCTGCTCGGCCCGGCGCTCGCAGCGCTGCGCGTCGCCGTGCCCGGCGCCCGGATCGACCTGCTGGCCTCGCCTGCGGGTGCCGCGGCGGCGCACCTGCTCCCCGAGGTCGACGGCGTTCTCGTCGCCGACGTGTCCTGGCAACGGATCGCCACCGCTCCCGGACCGCCCGACCCGGGGCTGGTCGGGCGCCTCGCCGCGCGCCGCTACGACCTCGCCCTGATCTCCACCTCGTTCTCCCAGTCCCCCTGGCCCGCAGGCTACGTCTGTCAGCTCGCCGGCATCCCCGTGCGGGCGGGTGCCTCGAAGGAGTTCGGGGGCTCCGGCCTGACGCACTGGGTCCCGGCCCCCGACGACGCCGTGCACCAGGCCGACCGCACGCTGCTGCTGCTCGAGCGGCTCGGGGTGCCCCGGCGCGACACCCGGTTGCACGCCCGGGTCGACGAGGCCGCCCGCGGTGCCGGGCGGCGGGCGCTGACCGACGCCCGCCTCGCGGCGCAGTGGCCCTATGCCGTGATCCTCCCCGGCGCGTCCTGCGCGTCACGGCGCTATGCGCCCACCCGGTTCCGGGAGGTCGCCCGCAAGCTGGTGGCGGGCGGGCTGGGGGTCGCGGTGTGCGGCCCCACGGCGGAGCGCGACCTCGTCGGTGAGATCGCGGCGGACATCCGCGGCTGTGTGGCGCTGGCGGGCGGGCTGGCCGTGCCCGGCCTCGCCGGACTCCTCGCGGGGGCCGCCGTGGCGGTGACCAACAACAGCGGCGGGATGCACCTGGCGGACGCGGTGAGGACGCCCGTCGTCGCACTCTTCGCCGGGACCGAGGACGTCGACCAGTACCGGCCCCGGTCCGTGCCCGCCCGGGTGCTGCGCGTCCCCACCGTCTGCACCCCCTGCCGCCAGTTCGCCTGCCCCTACGGCCACGAGTGCCTCGACGTGCCCGCCACCCGGGTGGCGCGGTCGGCTCTGAGTCTCGCCAGGGGCACCTGAGCGCGCGGCGCCCGCGGGACGGCGCGCTCCCGGTCAGGGTCCCCGCGCCGGATCGTCGTCACCCGGCGCCTCGGCCAGCAGCCCGCGGCGCAGCCGCGCCAGGGTCTGGGACAGCAGGCGGGAGACGTGCATCTGGGAGATCCCGATCTCCTGGGCGATCTGGGTCTGGGTGCGGTCGCCGTAGTAGCGCAGCATCAGGATGCGGTACTCCCGGGCGGGCAACCGTTCCAGGAGGGGCCGCAGCGACCGGAGGTCCTCGATCAGCTCGTAGCCGCCATCGACCTGGGGAATGCGGTCGGACACCGACTGCTGTCCGTCCTCGGCGGCGGCGTCCAGCGCCATGGGATGGTGATCGTCCTCGGCGCGCAGCGCCTCCACGATCTCCTCCCGATCGACGTCGAGCCGTTCGGCGAGCTCGGACGGGCGCGGCGCCCGGCCGAGCTCCTGCGACATCGGACCGGTCACCTTCCGGATCGCCACGTGCAGGTCCTTGACCCGGCGCGGCACCCGCATGGTCCACGACTGATCGCGGAAGAACCGGAGGATCTCCCCGCGGACGCACGGGACGAGATAGCCGAGGAAATCACCGTGCGCCCGATCGGGGTCCCACCGGTCCACCGCGCCGACGAGCGCGGTGCGACCGATCTGCAGGAGATCGTCACGTGCCCACGGTGTCGACGCCGCCTGCCGCGCGGCGATCCGCTCGGCGACCGGGAGGAACCGCAGGATGAGTGCGGTCCGGAGGGCCTCCCGCTCGGGATCGTCCTCGGGCAGGGCGGCCATCCTCTGCAGCATCGGGAGGCCGTCGTCCAGGTCGTTCTCATCGTAGCCGGGTGCACGGGACGGTGCGGAAGCGATGGTCATCAACCCTCTCCACGTACCGAGGTGTGGAAGGAGGCGCTGGTTTGACCTCGTCGGCGACTGCCGACGCGGGGCACGGTACCGGGTTCCCGGGTGTGGTGCAGGGGGAAATCGAGATGAGTACGCGAGCCCATTCGGGGTAGTGCGCGGCCTGTCCCGTCGAGCCACGACCTGTCACACTCTCCTGCGACGCGTGTTCAACCACCAGCGCTCGTCTCCGGAACGGAGGCGTCATGCTGCTGAACGAACCGACCGTCGTGTGCACGCCGACCCGAGACGGTCGGTGCGCGATCCTCTCGGTGGGCGGGGAGGTCGATCTGGCGACCCTCCCGCGCTTCCGGCGCGCCCTCGTGCCGGTGCTCGACGCGGCGTCGGTGCTCGTCGTGAGCCTGGACGACGTCGGTCACCTGTCCGCCGCCGGGGTCCGGTTCCTCGAGGAGATACGCGCCGTCAAGGAGGACCAGGGTGGTGGGTTGCTGCTCCAGTGCGGCGAGCACCGCCCTGCCCGGTTGGTCCTGCAGGCGCTCGGCATCCCCGTCATCACGGAGCTGCCCATCTCGCTGCGGTCGGGCGCGTCGGTGACCCCGCCGTGAGCGCCGACCTGCAACGGGCGGTGCTCCCCACGGACATCCCCCTGCTCCCGGGTGTCCGGGTCGCGGCCTGCGCGCTGCTCGCCGAGACGGACGCGGACGCGCGCGGGGACTGGTTCGACGTCGTCCCCACCCCGGCGGGGCAGGTCGGGCTCGTGGTGGGCGACGTCGGCGGGCGGGGCGTCGCCGCCACGGTGCTGACCGCCCGGCTCCGCACCCTCGTCGGGGAGCGGCTCGCCGCGGGGGCGTCGATCGGCGAGACCTGCGCCGCCGCCGAGGCACTCGCCCGCCGCGCCCCCGAGGTGCGCGGCGCCACGATGTGTCTGCTCGTGCTCGATCCCGACAGCGGCGAGCTGCGCTACTGCACGGCGGGGCACCCGCCGCCGCTGGTGCTGCCCGCGGGCGGCGAGCCGCGCTACCTGCCCCCGTCGGGCTCCGGGCCGGTCGGGATGGGATCGGCGTGCGCCGTCGCCGCCGCGCGGCTGGAACCCGACGATCTCGTCCTGCTCTGCACCGACGGGGTCCTGGACCGCCCCGGACGCGACGCGACCGCGGGCACGGTGGAGCTCGCGCAGGTGGCCGCGGACGCCGTCGGTGAACACGGCGACCACCGGGTCCCGGGGGCGGCGGCCGAGCGGGCGTGCGTCGACGTCATGGACGCCCTGCTGCGGCGGACGGGGCACAGCGACGACCTCACGCTGCTGTCCGCGCAGCGCCTCCGGCGGCCGGACGCGCTGGGGATGTCCTGGTCGGCAGAGGCGTCCGCCGTGCGCGCGTCCCGGGTCGTGCTCGCGGAGTGGCTCCGGGGACTGGGACTCGACGAGGCCGACCTCGTCTCGGTGCAGCACGCCGTCGGCGAGCTGATGACCAACGCGGTCGAGCACGCCTACGTCGGGGCGGGCTCGGAGACCGTCCGGCTCGAAGGTGCGCTCACCGACGACGGGGAGCTGCGGCTGCGGGTGTCCGACCACGGGATCTGGCGCTGTACCGAGCGCGACCCACCGGGCGGGCTGGGCCGCGGGCTCGCGATGACCCGCCACCTCTGCGGTGAGCTGTTCCTCGACCGTCGGGTCGACGGCACGTCCGCGACGGTCTGCTTCCGCCCCGCCCACCCGGCGCGGCTGCTCAGCGCAGGTCCCGCACCGGTCCCGCCGGGCGACGGGGCGCGGGACCGGCTGGCCATCCGGGACCGGTCCACCGCGTCCACCGCGTCCGGAGCCCGGATCCGGCTGGACGGTGCGGTCGACGAGGCGACCGCCGTCCGGCTGCAGGCCGAACTCCGACACCGGACGCAGGCCGGGACCCGACCGCTCACCGTGGACCTGACGGGGGTCACCCGGCTGACCGCGGGCGGGGTGGCGGTGCTGCACGGGGCGATGCGTGACGCCCTCCCCGGCGCGCCGCTGCGGCTGTGCGCCCCGCCGGACAGCGTCGCGGGCTACGTGCTCGACCTGGTCGCGCTCCCCTATGCCGACGACGCAGCGCGGGTGCCGTAACGGTCAGCCCGGGTGGAGCCACGGCGAGCACAGGTGCACGGTGGTCCCCTCGGGGCGGGCGTCGACGCGCACCTCCGCCATCAGGGCGGACATCAGGGCGATCCCGTTGCCGCGTCCCGGTTCAGAGCCCGCCGGTCGCCAGCTCCCCCGGTCGGACACCTCGACGCACACCCGCCGGCCCGCCGAGGTCCGCTCGACCGCCAGGTCGACGGTCACCGTGCCCGGCTCCTCCGTGCGGTAGGCGTGCTCCATCGCGTTTCCCGCGGCCTCGCTGACCGCGGACACGACGGGGGCGATGTCTTCGGGCCGCCAGCGGAGGTTCCTCAGCCAGGCCTCGATCCCCCCGCGGACCACCGCCAGCAGGGCAGGCGACGCGTCGACGACGAGGGAGAGCCAGGGCTCCGTGGTGTTCGGCTCTGCCGTCATGGTGGCCTCCACCCTCGGTCACTACGGGCGGTAGCGCCACCGGGGCGCTTCGGCGCGTCGCTGCGGGTTCGACCCGCCCGGCGCGGGTAGCCGACGGCATGCGCTCTCCACGGCACGGCCTCGCCCGAACCTGCGCCCCGGCGACGTCGTGAGCACCTCCGACCCCACCGCCGCGGCCGACCGGCTGCCGCACCCGGCGCGGGAACTGCTCGCCCGGCTGGCGCGGGCGGCGGCGCTCGGCGCGGCGACCGGGGGACGCAGCAGCGCCGGTCCGGCGGCCGTGGCGCTGAGCTCGACCGTCGCCGACCGCGGGGTGGCGAGCCGGCTCGGCACGCCCGCGGGCCGGGCCGTCGCCTGCCTGTTCGCGCTCGGCGAGGTGGTGGCGGACAAGCTGCCCGTCACCCCGCCCCGCACCCAGGTGCCGGGCCTCGCTCCGCGGCTCCTCTTCGCCCCCGTCGCCGCCGTCGCGGCGGGCCTGCGGACCACCCGGGATCCCGACGTCTGGAACCTGGCCGAGGCGACCGCCGCGGTGGGCGCCGCGCTCGCCACGGCCTTCGGCGGCGTTCGCCTGCGCGCGGTGCTGGCCGAGCGGCTCGGCACCGACCTCCCCGGCGCGTTCTTGGAGGACGCGGTCGTCGCCGGGCTGGCCTGGTCGGGCGCGCACCGCTCGACCCCGTAGGCGGTGTGGAGCCACCACTGTCGTTTCGGAGCCCTCACACGACAGTGGTGGCTCCACACTGCGCTGGTCAGGAGCCGAAGTCGACGACCTGCAGGTTCAGCGGGAGCTGGTCGCGGTGCGGCCCGGCCCACGTCGCGGCGTCGATCGGGACGACGGGTGCCTGCGGCGCGAACGGGGCCACGATCGCGGCCTCGTCGCCGACCACACCGGTTCCGGTGAAGCTCGTCAAGACGAACGGCAGTCCGTTCGACTGCAAGGGCGACGGCCCGTCCATGATGTGGAAGTGCAGGTGCGGGGCATCGGTGTTGCCGCTGTTGCCGAGGATCCCGAGGACGTCCCCCGTCTTGACCTGATCCCCGACCTTCACCCGGACCGTGCCGGGCTGCATGTGGGCGTAGAACGCGAAGCGGCCGCTACCGATGTCCACCACGACGTAGTTGCCGTCCGCGTTCTGCAGGTTCGCGCCCGCAGGCAGGGTGCCGGGCGGCTGGTTGGGCTCACCGTCGAGCACCCGGACCACCGTCCCGTCGGCCGCGGAGAGGATCTCGTCGCCGAAGAACGGGAAGGACGCGTTGTCGGCGGGGTCGCCGGTGTAGAGCTGCCCGGCCGCGTCGAGCTGCACGAAGTCGATCGCGAACCGCTGCGCGACGCGGATGGTGCCGTCCACCGGGAGCGTCGCGCCGCGGTGGGCGGTGACGGCGTCGCAGCAGCCGTTGCCCGCGACCCAGCCCTTCCCCTTCAGCGGCGGCGCGACGACGACCGCCTGCTGGTCGGACACGGCGACGGGGACGCCGGTGAACGTGAGGTTCTTCGTCGCGCCGTCGGGCATCGCCACGGCGAAGGTGTGTCGGACGACCTGCGGCGGGGTCGCGTCCGCCGGGAGGGTCACGTCGAGGAAGAGATCGGCGGCCTGGCCCGGGCCGAACGCGTCACCACTCGCACCCCCGGCGAGCCGGAGCCGCAGGTCGGCCTGCGGGATCGTGGTGAGCGCGGTGTCGCCGTCGCCCAGGACGGCCACGCTGTCGAGGAGCACCCGCCCGCCGCTCATGTTGACGATCTGGAGCTCGTACGCCAGGTGGAGGCGGTCGTCCGCGCCCAGGACCGGGTAGATCTCGGGAGACAGGGGTCGGGCGGCGATCGGGGTGAGCACGGCCGTCGCATCGGGGCCCACCGGGAGCGCGGCCGAGGCGTTCGAGGCGGCCGCCGTGGTCGTCGGCTCCGGCGGCGGGGACGAGGCGCACCCGGCCAGGGTGAGGACGGCCGCCAGGAGGGCGGCGCAGCCGACGCGGGCCGTGACGGTCGTCATGCAGGATCCTCCACAGGTCGGTGCCCCCGACGGCCGCCGCCGGGCAGCGGCGGCGGAGCGAATTCTCTGCGGCGATCGCCTCCGCCCGGAATGGACCTGGGTCCAGTGCGGGAGGGACCTGGGTCCGGTCGGGTCGCCGACTGGACCGTCGTCGGGATGTAGGAGACGATCTGCCGCGGTGAGCAGCGCCCGGTCCGAGTCGCCCCTGCGGGCCTCGCTGCGCCTCGCCCTCGTCCAGCTCGGGGTGGTCGGTGCGGGGCTGACCGCGCTGGAGATCGCCCTGTTCGTGCACGAGGGTGCGGGCCCCGTCCCGGCGCTGGTCGGCTACGCCCTGACCGGGGCCTGCTATCTCGCGGCGGGCCTGGTGGCCTGGTGGCGCCGCCCGTCCGGGCGGACCGGTGCGCTGCTGTGTCTGTGCGGACTCAGCCTGTCGGCCTCCGCGGCGAGCAACATCGCGACGACGGCCACCGCGATCGTCGGCACGGTGCTCGCGCAGCTGCCGATCGGGGTGCTGCTGCACCTGCTGCTGGCGTTCCCGTCCGGCAGGCTGCCCGACCGGTTCTCCCGGCGGCTGGCCGTGAGCGGGTACGTCGTCACGCTGGTCCTGCCGGTGCCGAGCTACGTCTTCCGGCCGTTGCCCGGGGTGCCCCCGGTGCTGTCCGTCGCGGACCGGCCCGACCTCGCCGAGGCCTTCGCCCGGGTGACGACGGCGGCCGGCTTCGTCGTCGTGGCGTTGAGCGCGTTCGTGCTGGTGCGGCGGATGCGCGTGGCGGACCGGGCCCAACGACGGGTGCTCGCCGCGGTGTCCGGCTACGGGATCCTCACCATCCTGTTCCTGACGAGCAGCTCGATCCTCACCCGGTTCGTCGACATCGATCCCGCGACCCTGTTCGCCCTGCAGCTCACGGTGATGGCCGGGGTGCCGGTCGCCTTCCTCGCGGGCCTGCTGCGCGGCGGGTTCGCCCGCACCGCCGAGGTCGAGGAGCTCGGCGCGTGGCTGGGCGCGGCGGAGGGCGACCGGCCGCAGCTGCGGGACGCGCTCGCCGCCACGTTGGGCGATCCCTCCCTGGAGCTGTTGTTCTGGCTGCCCGAGCAGCGGTGCCACGCCGACGCGTCCGGCAGGCCGGTGGCCCTGCCGCCGGCGGGCGGCGCCCGGGCGGCCGTCGAGATCGACGACGTCGGGGCCATCGTCTACGACGCGGTGTCCCTCGCCGACCCGGAGCCCGTCCGGGCGGCGGGCCGGGTGGTCGCGCTGGCGATGGAGCGCGAACGCCTCACCGCCGCGCTGCTGGCCGGTCGCGCCGCGCTGCGCGAGTCGCGCGCCCGCATCGTCGAGTCCGGGGACCTCGAGCGCAGGCGCCTGGCCCGGGACCTCCACGACGGGCTGCAGGCCCGGCTCGTCGTGCTGGCGCTGCGGGCGGGCACTCTCGCCGACCGGACCGCGCCGCCGGTGGACGAGCAGGCCCGGGCGGTGCGCACCGACGCCGAGACGGCCATCGCCGAGCTCCGCGGGCTCGTGCACGGCATCATGCCCGCCCTGTTGGTCCAGCGGGGGCTGGTCGCCGCGCTGCGGGAGCTGGTCGACCGGATGCCGCTGCCCAGCACGGTCCGCCTGCCCGAGGAGGACGCGCGGCTGCCGGTCACGGTCGAGACCGCCGCGTACTTCACGGTGGCGGAGGCCCTGTCCAACGCGGTCAAACACGCGGCCGCGCGGGCGCTGTGGGTGTCACTGACCCACGACGGCGGCCACCTCGCCGTCGAGGTGCGAGACGACGGGGTCGGCGGCGCCCACCTCACGGGCGGGGGGCTGCGCGGCATCGCCGACCGCGTCGACGCCCTCGGCGGCAGGCTGGACCTGCTCAGTCCCCCGGGCCGCGGCACCCGACTGCGGGTCGAGCTGCCGTGCGAGTCGTGATCGGCGAGGACGAGGCCCTCCTGCGCGAGGGTCTCGTCCTCCTGCTCCAGGGTGCGGGCTGCGAGGTGGTCGGGGCCACCGACACCGCGCCGGACCTCGTCCGGCTCGCCCGCGACCAGCGGCCCGACCTCGTGCTCACCGACATCCGCATGCCGCCCGACCACGCCGAGGACGGGTTGCGCGCCGCCCTCGCGATCCGCGCGGAGCGCCCGGACACCGCGGTGCTGGTGCTCTCCCAGTACGTCCACCGCCAGTACGCCTACGAGCTGCTCTCCGACCGTCCGGCCGGGGTCGGCTACCTGCTCAAGCAGCGGGTCGCGGACGTGGCGGGCTTCTGCCGGGACGTCCGGACCGTGGCCGGTGGCGGCACCGTCCTCGACCCCGACGTCGTCTCCGCGATGCTCCACCGGGCCCGCTCCGCGCCGGACCCGCTCGACGACCTGACGCCCCGGCAGACCGAGGTGATCGCGTTGCTGGCCCAGGGCCGGACGAACGCGGGCATCGCCCGCAGGCTGGGCATCTCCGAGAAGGCCGTGGTGCAGCACGTCTCCCGGATCTACGACCTGCTCGGCCTGGCGCTCACCGACGACGACCACCGCCGGGTGCTCGCGGTCATCCGGTACCTCAACGCGTAGCGCAGTGTGGAGCCGGGGCGGGTCAGCCGACCGCCGCGAGCGCGGTGCGGATGACGTCCGCGACCTCCTTGGGGTGCGCCAGCATGACCAGGTGGGACGAGTCGATCTCGGTCACCGCGGCGCCCGCCCGTTCGTAGCCGAACCGCTCGACGTCCGGGTTGATCGTGGTGTCGGACGAGGAGACGACGCCCCAGCTGGGTCTGGTCTTCCAGGCGGCGGCCGGGGCGGCCTCGCCGAACGCGGCGTAGGCGAGCGGCCGCTGCCCGACGGCGAGGACCTTGGCGACCTCGGGGTCGACGTCCGCCGCGAAGATCGACGGGAACCGCTCGACGTCCACGGTGATGTCGACGCCACCCGGGTAGGGGGTCTGGACGAGGGCGGTCGCGAGCGGGGAGTCGGGGAAGCGGCCCTGCAGCTCGGCGAGGCTCTCCCCCTCCTCCAGCGCGTAGCCCGCGAGGTAGACCAGGCCGACGACGTTCTCCTCGGCACCGGCCACGGTGATCACCGCGCCCCCGTAGGAGTGGCCGACGAGCAGGACGGGGCCGTCGATCGCGCGGACGACCGAGGCGATGTACTCCGCGTCGCCGATCAGGCTCCGGTTGGGCACGGCCGGGACCCGGACCGTCACCCCCGAGGACAGCAGCTCGGAGACCACGGGGGCGAAGCTCGCGGCGTCGGCGAAGGCGCCGTGCACGAGGACGACGGTGGGCTGGGGCATGAGCGACTCCTTCTCGGCGGTGGATCAGGGGTGCAGTGCGTCGTGGAGGAACTCGCTCGCGAGCCTCGTGGCGGTACGGGCGGCGTGCGTGTCGCGCAGGGCGTCGAGCATGACGAAGTCGTGGATGATGCCCTGGAAGCGCACCGCGGTGACCGGCACGCCCGCGGACCGCAGCTCGGCGGCGTAGGCCTCGACCTCGTCCCGCAGGACGTCCGCCTCGCCGACGATCACGAGGGCCTCGGGCAGCCCGGCGAGGTCGTCGAGGGTGGCGCGCAGCGGGGAGGCGGTGATCTCGTCGTGCTGGGTAGGCCCGCCAGGGGTCCAGCTCGGGTGACCGGCCGGTCTCCTCCGTCGCCATCGGGCCTCGTCCTCTCGACGGGCCGAGTGGAGAACCCCCGAGCGCCGATCTCGGGAAAGCTCAAGCCCGTGTTCCCGCAGATCGACGCGCTGCCGCCGGACATCGGCGGCGCGGTGCGCACCGCCGTCGGCCTCCTGCGCGAACCGGCACCGACCGAGGCCGTCGCGGTCCGCACCGGCGTGTTGACCCTGCTCGAGACCGTCTCCGCCCGCAGGCCGCTCGTCGTGATCGTGGACGACCTGCAGCTCGTCGACCGGGACACCGCCGAGGTGCTGACATTCGTGCTGCGAGGCTGATCACCGAGCGCGTCGCGCTGCTGCCGGCCGCGCGCTCCACGGTGCGTCCCCCGCGGATCGAGGCCACCGTCTCGCTGGTCGAGCTCGGTCCGCTGTCCGAGGTCGCCGCCGCGCGTCTCGTCGACGACCCGGTGCGCCACGCCTCGCACCTCGCCGAGGCGAGCGTCGCCCCCGACGAGGCGGTCGCCGCCGCCCTCGAGCAGACCGTAGCGGTCGCCCGGATGCGCGGGGGTGTGCACACGGCGGCCAAGGCGTTCCAGCGCGCGGCGGAGCGCACCCCCGACCGCGACCGCGCGCAACGAGCTCCGGGCCAGCGGCGCCACCGCCCGGACCGCGCCGGCCGCACCCACCCCGACCGACCACCTCGGCACGCTCACCCCGCCGCAGCGCGAGGTCGTCCTGCCCGCCGCCCGGGGCCTGCGCAACAAGGAGATCGCCGACCAGCTCTACCTCTCCCCCAGGACCGTCGGCTCCCACCTGCACGCCGCCTACCCCAAGCTCGGGGTCACCGACCGCCACCAGCTGCGGGAGCTGATCGGCGAGCTGCCCGAAGCCTGAACGGAGCACCGCGTGACCGACGACCTGGTCGGACGGCCCCTCGCGGGTCCCGCCCGCACCCACCCCCTGGCCAGGGCCGAGCTGGACCCCGAGCAGGGGTCTCACGACACCGCAGCTGCAGGCCCTCCTCGACGGCGCCCCGCCCCCGGACCTCACCGACGCGGAGGCGTGCGCGGTCGAGCTCGCGCGCACCCTGCTGAGCACCCACGCCGTGCCCGACGAGCTCTACGCCCGGGCCCGGGCCGCGCTCGGTGAGCGCAGCCTCGCCGCCCTCACCTGGCTCATCGGTTACTACGCCATGCTCGCGGGCGCCCTCGCCGTCTTCCGCCCCGGCTGAGCGGATGTGCCCGTCAGACCGTGAGGGGCGCGTCCGTGGCCGCGCGGACCTCGTCCTCGGTGACCCCGGGGGCGGTCTCCACGAGTGCCAGGCCGTCCGGCGTCACGTCGATCACGGCGAGGTCGGTGATGATCCGGTTGACCACGGCCCGGCCGGTGTAGGGCAGGGTGTTCTCGCGCAGGATCTTGGGCGAGCCGTCCTTGGCCACGTGCTCCATCAGCACGATCACCCGGCGGGCGCCGTGGACGAGGTCCATCGCACCGCCCATGCCCTTGACCATCTTGCCGGGCACCGCCCAGTTCGACAGGTCGCCGGTCTCCGAGACCTGCATCGCGCCCAGGACCGCGACGTCGAGGTGACCGCCGCGGATGATCCCGAAGGACAGGGCCGAGTCGAAGAACGCCGCGCCCGGCCGGACGGTCACCGTCTCCTTGCCCGCGTTGATCAGGTCGGGGTCGACGGCCGCGCGGGCCGGGTAGGGCCCGGTGCCGAGGATGCCGTTCTCGCTGTGCAGGACCACGTGCACGTCGTCCGGCAGGAAGCTCGGGATCAGGGTGGGGAGCCCGATGCCGAGGTTGACGTACTCGCCGTCGCGCAGCTCCGCGGCGGCCCGGGCGGCCATCTGGTGACGGGTCAGGCTCACGCCGACACCTCCGTGACGGTGATCTTCTCGATGCGCTTCTCGACGTCCGGGGCGTGCACCACGCGTTGGACGAACACCCCGGGCAGGTGCACCTGCGCCGGGTCGAGCTCGCCCGGCTCGACGAGCTCGGCCACCTCCGCGATCGTGACCCGACCCGCCATGGCGCACAGCGGGTTGAAGTTCTGCGCGGTCTTGTCGAACACGAGGTTGCCGTGCCGGTCGCCCTTCGCCGCCGCGACGAGCGCGAAGTCGGTGACGATGGCCTCCTCCAGCACGTGCGGGACCCCGCCGAAGTCCCGGACCTCCTTGGCGGGCGAGGCCACGGCCACGGTCCCGTCGGAGGCGTAGCGCCAGGGCAGGCCGCCGTCGGCGATCTGGGACCCGACGCCGGCCGGGGTGAAGAACGCCGGGATGCCGCAGCCCCCGGCCCGCAGCCGCTCCGCGAGCGTGCCCTGCGGGCAGAGCTCGACCTCCAGCTCCCCGGAGAGGTACTGGCGGGCGAACTCCTTGTTCTCCCCGACGTACGAGCCGGTCACCCGCCGGATCCGCCTGGCGGACAACAGGATCCCGAGCCCCCAGTCGTCCACGCCGCAGTTGTTGGACACGACCTCCAGGTCCGTCGTGCCCGCGGCCTGCAGCGTCGCGATCAGGGTCGAGGGGATGCCGCAGAGCCCGAACCCGCCGACCGCGAGGGTGGCTCCGTCGGGGATGTCGGCCAACGCCCGGTCGGCGGTGACCACCTTGTCCATGTCGACTCCTCGTGTCGTGCGGGCCTGTCGTGCGCCCCGGGCAGGGAACCCGGCCGGGCCGCAGGCGCCAAGGTAGCGTCCGTTCAGCGGACGCTCCACGCCGAACCCGTCTGTTCCCCGGACGTAGGATCGCGGTGTGGAGGGGCCCGAGGTGTCGCACCCGAGCGGTGCGTCCGTCGTCGCGAAGGTGGGTCTGGTCCTGCGGGCGCTGGGCACCGCGGGCGCGTCCACCTCCGCGGTGGCCCGCGGCACCCGGCTCCCCCGCCCCACCGCGCACCGGCTGCTCACCGACCTCGCCGACCAGGGCTTCGTCGACCGGGACGGCGTCACCGGGCGCTGGCACCTCGGCCCGGAGCTGTTCCTGCTCGGCGCCGCGGCCGCGCCGCGCTACGACGTGAGCCCGCACGCCCGGGACGTCCTCGCCGACCTCGCGGAGCAGACCGGGGAGAGCGCCTACTTCTCCGTGCTGCGCGGCCGGGAGACCGTGTGTCTCG
Source organism: Pseudonocardia oroxyli (assembly GCF_900102195.1). Taxonomy (GTDB): domain Bacteria; phylum Actinomycetota; class Actinomycetes; order Mycobacteriales; family Pseudonocardiaceae; genus Pseudonocardia; species Pseudonocardia oroxyli. The sequence goes on along the minus strand of NZ_FNBE01000016.1, from coordinate 38,518 downwards.
CCGAGTGCGAGGGCAGCTTCCCGCTGCGCTCGCACGTCCTGCACGAGGGCATCCGCTTCCCGCTCGGCGTCGCCTCGGCGGGGCTGGTGATCCTGGCCCACCTGCCGGCCGACGAGGCGGACGACTACCTCGACGCCACCGACCTCACGACCCGCTGGGGCACCGCGCACTCCCGGCGCGCCGTGCGGCGCCGGATCGCCACCACCCGGGACCACGGCTACGCCGTCAACCCGGGCCTGGTCGTCGAGGGCAGCTGGGGGCTGGGGGCGGCGGTCTTCGACGCCACCGGACGACCGACGTCCGCGCTGAGCCTGACCGGCGTCCGGTCCCGTTTCGACGACAAGCGGATCCCGACGCTCGGGCGCCTGCTCCTCGACCGGGCGCACCTGCTCAGCAGACGGGGGCGCTGATCCCGCGTACGAGCGGGTCCGGCCGGGTAGTCCTCGGTCATGGCAGGCATGAGCGGGTCCGTGGTGGTCCCGGCCCTCGTCGGGCTGACGGGGTCGGAGGCGGTCGCGCTGGGCGCCGAGGCGGGGGTGATCGTGGTCACCGGCGACGGGGTCGTCGCCACGAGTTCGGCACCCGTCGTCGAACAGGATCCGGCGGCCGCCCTGTCCGTGGACCCGGGCAGCGCCGTGCGGGTCGTGCTCGGTCCCTCGGGGTCCGGGGACGCGCTCGCCCCGCCGCCCGCCACCGACCCCGACGCCCCCGGTCGGATGCACCCGCACGACGAGCCCGACCGGCTCGACCTCGTCGACCGACCCACAGGAGAGCCTGCATGAGCGAAGCCCGCGATCCCCGACCCGACGACCCCCACCACCTCGAGGAGAAGGTCGACCGGCTCGAGGAGGAGGTCCTCGGCCACCGCGTCGACCAGGACCGCCACGACGGCACCGACGACACGGACGTCGAAGGGCAGCCGAGCGCGGACGACGCCCAGGGCGCCGCCCCCGGCGACGAGCCCACCGACTGAGGAGCACCCCGTGACCGAGCACAGGACCGAGCACACCTCCGACCGCACCGGGGACGCCCCCGGCGGCGAGGGCGACGACCACGCCCTGACCGGGGCGGGCGGCGGCACCGCCCGCGACCGCTACGACCACGAGGGCGGGACGCGCGACTCCGCCGTCCCGTCGGACGCGGGCGCCACCGACGCCGCCGCCCGGGAGCTGGACGCCGAGAACGAGTCCGAGCCGACCCGCAGCGAGTGAGCCCCGCTCACTCCACGGGGTCGGGCCGGGAGAACCGGATCTCCTCCACGTCCAGCCCCGACTGGACCTGACGCAGCACGATGTCGTCGATCCGCCGCTCGTCCCGCAGCTCGAGCAGGGCCTCGCGCTTGCGGGCGATCAGCGCGAGGTGCAGGTTCGCGTACTGGTCGTCGTGGCGCAGCACCTGGTCCGCCTCGGGCCCGTCCGCGGCGGCGACCTGGCGCCGCTTCTCCATCTCGATGCGCACCCGCCGCTCGATGTCCTCGTCGACCCCGAGCTCCCGGGCCGTCTCCGGCAGCGAGTCGATCGCCGCGTCGATGATGAACACCTGGGCGTAGCGGCGTTCCTCGGTGACGGAGTCGTCCGGCGGGAGCCGCGCGAACCGCACCACCCGCGGCAGCAGCAGCGCCTGCAGCAGGGTCAGCACGATGACCCCGGAGGTGATCACGACGATGAGGTCGCGGTCCGGGAAGGGGGCGCCGGAGTCCAGGGTCTGCGGCACGGCCAGCACCGCGGCCAGCGACACCGCTCCCCGGAACCCGCTCACCGCGCTCACCGACCGCTGCCGCGCCCCGACCCGGCGCAGGCGCTGCTCGGGCCGCCGGTCGAGGGCCCTGATGAGGTACGGCGTGGTGTACAGCCAGGCCCACCGGACACCGATCACCACGGCGGTGACCACCAGGATGTCGACCACCGCCCGGCCGAGCGAGGCGCTGGGGAGCGCCCGGACCGCGGTGTGGGCCTGCAGGCCCACGAGCACGAACAGCGAGCTGCTGATCACCGTCGTGGTCACCGTCCAGAACGGCACCGACGTCTGCCGGGTGACCGCGCCGGTGATGCGCGGCGTGACCTGGCTGAGGAACAGCCCGCAGGCGACGACGGCCAGCACCCCGGAGGCGTGCACGGCCTCGGCCAGCAGGAACGCCGCGAACGGGGTCACCAGCATCGCCAGGTTCTCGAGCATCGGGTCGTCCATCCGACGCCGCACCTGCCAGCTCAGCAGCCCCACGGCGGCGCCCGCCAGCAGTCCGCCGCCGTAGGCCAGCACCAGCAGCCCGCTGACGTGGGCGGGTGAGAGGTACTCCTCCCCCACGGTCACCCCCACCGCGAGCCCGTAGATCACCAGCGCGGTGCCGTCGTTGATCAGGCTCTCCGCGCGCAGCGTGGTCACGGTCCGCCGCGGCAGCCGTCGGGCCAGGACGCCGACCGCGGTGGCGTCGGTCGGGGCGAGCGCTGCACCGAGCACCCAGGCGGGTCCCCACGCCAGCCCCAGCGCATGGGCGACGGCCGCCACCGCCGCCGCGGTCACGAAGACCAGGACGGTGCTGGTCAGGAGCACGACGCGCAGGTTGTTGCGGATCTCGCGCAGCGAGGTCGTCAGGCTCTCCCAGTACAGCAGCACCGGGAGGAAGACCAACAGCACGACCTCGGGCGGCAGCTGCACCTCGCGCAGGTGTGGCGCGAACCCGACGAGGACGCCGGCGAGCACCAGCAGGATCGCGGGCGCGATCGGGAAGCGGCGCGCGAGCGCACCGCACAGCACCAGCGCGGCGCCCAGCACGACCGCCATCTCCAGTCCCAGCACGATGCCATCGTGACGGGTTTCGCCGCCGACGGCAGGCGTGGCGCGGAGGTGCGGGAGAATCGCCGCGGGACGGCGGGTGCGAAGGCGGGGGTGCGTGGGCGGGGCGAGCGCGTGGCTGGAGCGGCGCCAGGTCCCGATCCACCTCGCGGCCATCGCCGCGGGGCTGCTCCTCGGGCTCGTCGTACCCGGCGCGGGGCCCGGCCTGGAGAGCGCGATCAACCCGGTGCTCGGGGCGCTGCTCTACGTGACGTTCCTGCAGGTCCCCGCCGCGGAGCTGGTGCGGTCGCTGCGGTCCGGGCGCTTCCTGGGCGCCCTGCTCGTGACCGACTTCGTCGTGGTCCCGCTCGTCGTGGCCGCGATGGTCGGGTTCCTGCCCGCGGAGCCCGCCGTGCGGGTGGGCGTGCTGCTGGTGCTGCTCGCGCCGTGCGTGGACTACGTGATCGTCTTCTCCGGGCTGGCCGGCGCGAACAGCGGCAGGCTGCTCGCGGCCACCCCGCTGCTGCTCCTCGCGCAGATCCTGCTGCTCCCGGTGTTCCTGGCCGTGTTCGGCGGCCCGGACCTCGCGGCGATCGTGGAGGTGGGGCCGTTCCTCGAGGCGTTCGCGGTCCTGATCGTGGGGCCGCTCGCGCTCGCCTGGGCCACCCAGGCCTGGGCCGCCCGCCGCCGGACCGGGCGGCGGGTGGCGGAGGCCGCGGGCGGGCTGATGGTGCCGCTCATGGTCGCGACGCTGCTCACGGTCGTCGCCTCACAGGTGCCGGTGCTCGGTGGCGACCTGACCGCGGTCGCCGCGGTCACCCCGTTCTACGTACTGTTCCTCGTGGTGATGGCGCCGCTCGGGACGCTGGTGGCCCGGCTGGCGCGCCTGGGGCCCGCGGACGGCCGGGCCGTGGTGTTCAGCGGCGCCACCCGCAACTCCCTCGTCGTGCTGCCGCTCGCGCTGGCCCTGCCCGACGCGTACGCCGTGGCCGCCGTCGTGATCGTCGCCCAGACGCTCGTGGAGATCGTCGGCATGGTCGCCTACGTGCGGCTGGTCCCGCGGCTGCTCCCGGCGGGCGGCCGACTCCGCTCGTGACGGCGGGCGTGGAGCGCCGGCAGGATGCGCAGCGTTCGCCCGTCCGTCCCGAACGAGGGGGCCCGCCATGACCTACGTCGTGGACTTCCAGACCGTGTCGACCGTCGGCCTCGAGTCGTCACCGGTCGCGGACGCGCTCGCCGGCCTGCGGGCGAACGAGGCCCGCTACTTCAAGAACAAGTACGACCACGAGTTCACCGTGGAGCCCGCCGCAGACGCCCGGGACACCGTGGACTGGGTCCACGAGATCCTGCGGGACGAGCGGGACATCGTCATCGACTCCCCACCCCTGGAGGCGACGGCCTTCGAGGTCGGGGGCGTCAGGTGGGCCTACGTCTTCTACGCGAGCGGCCTGTCCGTCAACGTCCTCTACACCCTCGAGGACTCCGGCAAGCGCGCCGTCGGCTTCAAGCTGTCCGACGGCATGGAGGTCCCCGAGGAGCTCGCCACCCGGTTCAAGTTCGCCCGCCAGCGCTCGAAGCTGGCCGGCACCATCCGCGGCTCCTACTTCACCATCAAGAAGGAGCACTGACGGGCTTTCGTCCGTTTCGCCCGCCCGTCCGGGCGTGCGAGAACAGATCGCTCATCCCCGACTTCTCGGAGCCGGGCCGATTGGTCCACGCTCGAGGGGTGGGCCCGGGCCGCTCAGGCGCGACCCGTCAGGACCGTCGACCCGCCGGCCCCCTCGGCTCAGCCCGACGTGCTCCCGCCGCGGCGCGACCCGGCCTTGGCACCCGGCCGTCCATGATCCACGCTCCGGAAGCCCGGCGGTCGACTCGCGACCGATCCTCTCCCGACGGGTGGATCATTGGCGCGAGACGGACGGGACCACGCCACCACCCATCCGACGGCCCGACGACACGCGGACTCGGTCCAGGAAGGGCCATGATCCATTCCTCGGGAGCGACGCGGTCGGATCCCGACCGCCTTCCTCCCCACGAGCAGATCATGGGCGATCGAGAGCGGCCACGAACGGGACAGCCAGAGATGCCTCTCCCACTCAGATCATGCATGATGTGGCGGACCCTGCATTCTCGCCGAGGAGATCCGGATGCCCCCGCTGCCCCTGGACGGGCTCGTCGTCGTCTCGTGCGAGCAGGCGGTCGCCGCCCCGCTCGCCACTCGTCACCTGGCCGACCTCGGCGCCCGGGTGATCAAGGTGGAGCGGCCGGGCGGCGGGGACTTCGCCCGCGGCTACGACCGGACCGTGCGGGGGATGTCCAGCCACTTCGTGTGGCTCAACCGGTCCAAGGAGAGCATCGCGCTCGACCTCAAGGACCCGGCGGGCGTCGAGACCGTGCTGCGGCTGCTGGAGCGGGCGGACGTGTTCGTGCAGAACTTCGCCCCCGGCGCCGCGGAGCGCCTCGGGCTCGGCGCCGCCGCCCTGCGCGCCCGCTTCCCGAGGCTGGTGACCTGCTCGATCTCCGGCTACGGCGGGAGCGGGCCCTTCCGCGACGCGAAGGCCTACGACCTGCTCATCCAGTCCGAGGCGGGGCTCGTGTCGATCACCGGGACCGAGGAGGCGCCCGCCAAGGCGGGCATCCCGGCCGCGGACATCGGCGCCGGCATGTACGCGTTCAGCGGGATCCTCGCGGCGCTCTACGAGCGCGACCGCACCGGCGTCGGCACCGAGGTCGAGGTCAGCCTGTTCGACTCGCTCACCGAGTGGATGGGCTATCCGCTCTACTACGCCGAGTACGGCGGCACCCCGCCCCGGCGCACCGGCACCAGCCACGCCGCGATCGCCCCGTACGGCACCTTCGCCGCGGGCGACGGGACCGAGGTCGTGCTGTCGATCCAGAACGAGCGCGAGTGGGTGGCGTTCTGCACCGACGTGCTGCGGACCCCCGGGCTGGCCGTCGACCCCCGGTTCGCCACCGGGGCCGGGCGGGTGGCCGAGCGGGAGGCCCTGCAGGCCGCGATCGACGCGGTGCTGTCGACGCTGAAAGGCGAGGAGTTCCTCGACCGGCTGGCCGGGGCGCGGATCGCGCACGCCCGGCAGCGCGAGCTCGCGGACGTCCTCACCCATCCCCAGCTGAGCGCGCGCGACCGGTGGACCGAGGTGGACTCCCCCGTCGGCCCGCTGCGGGCGCTGCGGCCGCCGATCACCCTGCCCGGCAGGCCCGCCCGGATGGGCGCCGTCCCCGAGGTCGGCGAGCACACCGACGCGATCCTCGCCTGGCTGGGCGAGCGGGGGTGAGCAAGCGCGACCTGGTCGTCGACGCCCTCCGCCGGGACATCCTCGCGGGGACGCTCGCCCGCGGCGCCCGGCTCCGGCAGGACGAGCTGGCGCGCCGGTTCGGGGCCAGCATCACCCCGGTGCGGGAGGCGTTGGGCCTGCTGGAGGCCGAGGGGCTCGTGGTGGCCGAACCCCATCGCGGCGTCCGGGTCGCCGGTGTGGACCTGGCGCAGGTGACGGCGACCTACGTGGTCCGCAGGCTCACCGAGGCCTACGCGGTGCGCCGCGCGACGCTCCGCCTCTCCCGCCGCGACCTGGCGCGCGCCCGGGCCCTGCTCGACGCCGAGCCCACCGGGGACGCGGGCGGGGACCCGGCCGCCGCGCGCGACCGCAACCGGGACTTCCACTTCCTCTGCTACGACCGGTGCGGCATGCCCGCCCTGGTCGACCGGATCGCCGCGACCTGGCGGGCGTTCCCCTGGGACCTGACGCTGCACGAGCGCTCCGCGGCCTCGCGCGCCGAGCACGAGGCGATCCTGGCGGCGCTCGAGGCGGGCGACCCGGAGGCCGCCGCCGCGGCGACCGAGCAGCACCTGCGGCAGGGCTTCGCGTCGGTGCTGGTGCAGCTCACCGGACGCCCGGGGCCGGATCCCTTCGACATCGACGTCGACCTCGACCTTGATGCGGACGCCGAGGAGGTGGCGGTCAGCCGTCGAGGGTGAGGTCCGCGACGATGGTCTTGCCCTCGCCGTCGTGGTGGACGGTCCAGGACTCGACGATCGAGTCCACCATCCGCAGGCCGCGCCCGCGCAGGGCGTGCGCGTCCACCGGCCGGACCTGCGGCGGGGCCGCGGAGCCGTCGGTGACCTCGAGGCGCAGCGCGTGCGGGCCGAGGACCGCGGTGAGCCGGAAGGGGGTCCGGGCGTGGTCGGCGGCGTTCATGGCGAGCTCGTAGGCCACCAGCACGGCGTCGTCCACCCGGTCCTGATCCACGTCGTTGGCCTGCAGGAACGCGGCGATCTCGCGGCGGACCTCGACGCAGGACTCGGCGGTGGGCTCGTGGTCCCACACCCGCCGCTGCTCGACGGCCGGGGTGTGGGTCAGCAGCGCGACGGCCAGGTCGTCGGTCCGCAGCGGCATCCGCGCGTCGACCGCGGCGAGCACCTGGTCCAGCACCGCGCCGGGCTCGTCCTTCCAGGTGGGCCGGTTCAGCAGGCCGTCGAGCAGGTCGACCAGCCCGTCCGTCCAGAGCACGTCGCCCCGGTCGTCCCGGGCCTCGATGAGCCCGTCGGTGTAGAGCAGCAGCGCCCACTCCCGCGGCAGCGGCACCCGGACGGCGGGCCAGGTCGTCCCCAGCCGCACCCCGAGCGGCACGCCGAGCCCGCGGTCGGGGAGCAGGCTCGAGGTGGTGCCGTCGATGAGCAGCGGCGCGGGGTGGCCCGCCAGGTAGAGGTCGAGGTGGCTGCGGTCCGCGGGCAGCGAGATCATCGCGACGGTGGTGAACAGGATGGCGTCGTGCCGCTCGGTCACCAGCAGCTGGTCGAGCACCGGGAGCACGTACTCGGCGGGCATCCCGGCCAGCACCAGCGTGCGCCACGCGATCCGCAGGCTGACCCCGATCGCGGCCTCGTCGGGCCCGTGCCCGCTGACGTCCCCGACGATCGCGTGCACGCTGCCGTCCGCGATCTCGACGGTGTCGTAGAAGTCCCCGCCGAGCAGCAGCTGCGCGTTCCCCGGCTGGTAGCGGCTGGTCACGGTCAACGCACGGTCCCGCAGCAGCGGGGTGGGCAACAGCCCGCGGCCCAGCCTGCGGTTCTCCCGCTCGTGAACCTGCGCGAGCTGCAGCTGGCCCGCCAGCCGGTCCGCGCGCCGACGCTCCACCGCGTACTGCACCGCGCGGGTGAGCAGCGGACCGTCGACCCGCCCCTTGACCAGGTAGTCCTCGGCGCCCGCGGCGACCGCGGCCCGGCCGCGGGTCTCGTCGACGTCCCCGGTCAGGACGACCACGGCCGGGTGGTCGGGCACCTCCAACAGGCGCAGCAGCCCGTCGAAGCCCGCCGCGTCCGGCAGGTTCATGTCCAACAGCACGCAGTCCGCGGCGACCACGGCGGTCAACGCCTCGGCGAGGGTGCGGGCGCGCGCCACGTCCCGGATCTCCCCGACGTCCGCGAAGAGCTCGGTGACGAGCAGCGCGTCCCCGTCGTCGTCCTCCACGAGCAGCACGCGCACCGGAGCCTGCGCCGGTGCGACGTCCTCACCGGAGATCGCGGGCTCGGGGTCCATCATGCGGCCGCCACGGGACGCACTCTAGCGCCGGCCCCCAACGGGTGCAGGGCCCAGTGGTCGGCCCGGCGGCCGCTACGGACCGGCGTCCAGATCGGCGTCGTGGACGAGCAGCGCCACCTGCACGCGGTTGTTCAGGTCGAGCTTGGCGAGGATGGCGGAGACGTGCGTCTTCACCGTGGCCAGGCCGATGTGCCGGCGGGCGGCGATCTCGGCGTTGGAGCGCCCGGCGCCGATCTCCAGGGCCACCTGCCGTTCGCGGTCGGCGAGCAGGCCCAGCCTGCGGCGGGCGGTGTGCGCCCGGGTGTCGTGGCCGCCCTCGACCAGCGCGATCGCCTCGGCCCCGTCCCCGGCCTCCGCGACCACCTCGACGTCGGGCGCCCCGCGCAGCATCATCGTCAGCCCGAAGCGGACGACGGCGTCGTCGTCCACGACCAGGACCCTCACCGTGTCGGCCACGGCACCCACATCCCCACCCGCCAACCCCCCGACTCCGTCGGGCCGTGTTCCAGCCTGCCGCCGCGCAGGGCGGCGCGTTCCCGCAGCCCGCGCAGCCCCTCGCCGGAGCCCGCGCCCGACGGACCGGACGCCGCGACCGGGCGCTCGTCGACCACCTCGGCCGACAGGCCGGGGCCCGGACCGCCCGCGATCCGCACCGTCGTCGGCGCGCCCGCCGCATACCGGCGCACGTTCGTCAGACGCTCCTGGACGAGCCGGTAGAGGGTGCGGCCCGCGGTGGCGGGCACGTCCGCGATCCCCGGCAGCGGCAGCTCCCCCTCGGGGGCGCGCAGCACGCCGATCACCTCGCGCAGGTCCTGCAGCGCCCGGTGCGAGCTCTCGCGGATCACCTCCCGCCGGACGGGAAGGTGCCCCTCGTCCTGTCCGCGGGGACCTACTTCGGCCACTCCGGCCAGCTGAGCGTGGAGGGCTTCGCCCACACCGGCCCGTCCGCCCGGTTCGACGACCTGGTCACCGAGGGCCGCCTGCTCGAGCGCGGCTACGGCCTGGTCATGGTGGACCTGCGCGGCTTCGGCGGCTCCACCGGCTGCACCGAGGCGATCGGCGGGAACGCCGACCGCACGGACGTCCGGGCGGCGCTCGACTGGGCCGCCGCGCAGCCCTTCTCCACCGGATCGGTGGGCATGTACGGCAAGTCGATGGACGGGATCACCGCGCTGATCGGGAACAACCTGGACCATCCGGCGCTCCAGGCCGCGATCGCGCAGGAGCCCATCTGGGACATCCAGCGGACCATGCGTTCCGGCGGCGTCCCCCGCTCCACGACGGTCTCCGTGCCCTCGATCCACAACCAGCTCGCCACCCAGCCCCAGATGCCCGACGACGCCCGCTACCTCGCCAACGCCGCCTGGGACTCCCCCGCAGGGCCGCACCCGGAGTGCACGATCCTGAACACGGCGTCCTACACGGACCCGAACCCGGAGTCCGAGACGTGGACGCTCCGGAACCTCGCCGAGCACGCGAAGGGCACCGACACGCCGTTGTTCGTCACCCAGGGCTTCCTGGAGTGGAACACCGACGCCGAGGGCATGCAGGAGTTCCTCGCGAACCACGCGGGCCCTTCCGACTCCCGTGAGCCCCGGTCTTGACCATGCCGCGACGGCACAGGTTCTGCTGGGGACACCACCGACGAGAGGAGCACACCCGGTGACCACCGAGTCGATCGCCGAAGCCCGCCTGATCCCGCTCGAGGAGTTCTTCTCCGACCCGGAGTTCTCCGGAGCGAGCCCGTCCCCCGACGGCACCCGGATCGCCTACCTCGCCCCGGAGGGTGGCAGGCGCAACGTCTGGGTCCGCGGGATCGACCAGGACCACGCCGACGCGGTGTGCGTCACCCACGACACCCGCCGCGGCGTCGGCAGGTACCACTGGACCGACGACCCGCGATGGCTGCTGTACGAGCAGGACACCGACGGCAACGAGGACTGGCACCTCTACCGCGTCGACCTCGACGCGCCCGACGAGCCCGCCGTCGACCTCACCCCGCTGCCGCCGGGGTCCCGGGTGGTGGGCGTCGACCTCCTGGAGGGCGTGCCCGGCAGCATCCTCGTGCTGATGAACCGGCGCCCGCTGTACTTCGACTACTTCCGGGTCGACGTCGCGAGCGGCGAGACCACGCTGCACCTGGAGCAACCGGGTCCGGGGGAGACGGTCCTGCTGGACCCGGCGGGTCTGCCCGTCTTCGCCTCGCGGCTGGTGGACGGCGCGTGGCACTTCGCCGCGATCGACCCGGACGGGCGGCAGCGGCCGATCCACACCGCGGGTGGGGCCGAGCACCCGGTGGGCGTCCTGCCCCAGTACGTCACGCCGGACGGCCGGGGCCTGCTCCTGGGGTCCTACGGCGACGGTGACGACCTGCAGCTGATCCGGCTCGACCACGCGACCGGCGAGCGGACCGTCGTCGCCGCCGTCGAGGGGCACGACCTGGACACCCTCGGGGCGCTGGACCCGCGGCTGCCCCCGATCCTGTTCACCCGGCGCGGCAGCGGCGAGGTGTTGGCCGCCCGCTTCGTGGGCGACCGCGGCCACATCGAGGTGCTCGACCCGGAGTTCGCCCCGGTCTACGCGCAGCTCGCCACGCTGTCCGACGGCGTGCTGGGCACGCTGTCCTCCGACGAGGCGGGCCGCCGCTGGATCGCCACCTTCCTCCACGACCGCGAACCGGCCGTGACCTGGATCTACGACCACGAGACGGGCGAGAGCCGGGAGCTGTTCCGGCCCTACCCGCACCTCGACGCGGCCGACCTGGCACCGATGCGAGCCGTCCACTTCCCGGCCCGCGACGGCCTGCCGCTGCACGGCTTCCTGACCCTGCCGGTCGGCGGGCGTCCGGAGGCGTTGCCGCTGGTGGTGCTGGTCCACGGCGGACCGTGGGCGCACGACAGCTGGGGCTACGACCCGCAGGCCCAGTTCCTCGCCAACCGCGGGTACGCCGTGCTGCACGTCGAGTTCCGCGGCTCCACCGGGTACGGGCGGCGCCACCTCACCTCAGCCGTCGGGGAGCTCGCGCGGGCCATGCACACCGACCTGATCGACGCCGCCGATTGGGCGGTGGCCGAGGGGATCGCCGATCCGGAGCGGATCGGCGTCTACGGCGGGTCCTACGGCGGCTACTCCGCCCTCGTCGCCGTGACCGTGACGCCGGACCACTTCGCGGCCGCGGTGGACTACGTGGGGATCTCCGACCTCGTCGAGTTCCTGCGGTCGGTCCCGGAGTTCGCGCGGCCCGGCCTGGTCGCCAACTGGTACCGCTACGGCGGCGACCCGGACGTCCCGGAGCAGCACGCGGACCTGCTGGCCCGCTCGCCCATCACGATGGTCGACCGGATCCGGACGCCGCTGCTGGTCGCCCAGGGCGCCAACGACGCCCGGGTGAGGCAGTCCGAGTCCGACAACATCGTGGCCTCGCTGCGCGAGCGCGGGATCCCGGTCGAGTACCTGCTCGCCGAGGACGAGGGCCACGGCTTCGAGAACCCGGAGAACCGGATGCGGCTCTACCGGGCCGTCGAGCGCCACTTCGCCGCGCACCTGGGCGGGCGTTCGGGCTGAGTCCCGCAGCGCGGTGCGTCCGCCGCTCCCGAGCGGTTCACGTACCGCGCCGCGCCAGGAGGTCCAGGTCCCGTTCGGCGTAGCGGCGGTGCTGCCACTCCTCGAACAGCACGGTGCGCAGGCAGTCGGCGACCGGGTAGGCGTCGGCGGGCGGGTACCCGGGCCCCTCCACCGGCGTCGTGTCGCCCGCGAGGGACTCGTCGGTCAGCCCCTCCAGGAGCCGGCGCACCGTGTCCCGGCGGTCGGCGCGCAGGGCGAGCACCTCGTCGAGGTCCGGCCGGGCGTCGGGGTCGCACGGCACCTCGGGACCCTGGTCGTAGCCGTCGAACGGCAGGCTCAGCGGGTGCCACGGTCGCGGGTCGCCGAGGAGCACCCGGCCGACCCAGATGTCGGTGGCGTAGACCAGGTGGCGCAGGGTCTGGACGAACGACCACTCGCCGTCGACCCGCTCGTGCAGCGACTCGGCGGGCAGGGCGCGCGCCCGGATCACCGTCTCGGCCCACTGCTCCTCGAGGAGGTCCCAGGCCCGGAGGCACCCCGCGGCGTCGGTCGGGCGCATGAGCGCGCGGTCGGGGTGGCGCCGGTCGAGCTCGGCCTCGACCAGCGGACCGACGTCCACGCCGTTGACCCGCAGCCCGGCGATCTCGCCGTCGATCTCGACCTCGCCGACCCACGCGCCGCGCAGGCGGACCCGCCACAGCGTCGCCCGGACGGCGCTGATCTGCTGGAACCGGGCGTCCGCCAGCGACACGTCCTCGATCCGCAGCCCGGTGTGCTCGACCATGCCCGCAGTCTCGCGCACCGGGCACCCGCCGGGGTGATGTCGGGTATGCGCGGGCCGGCGGCGGGTAACGCTCCGGCATGAACGAGTCCGAGGCGACGACGCCTTCGACGGATCACCGCTGAGCGGGGGCGACGATGACGAAGCTGCTCATGCCGCCTGCGCCGGTGTCCGCCGGGCGCGCCGTCCCCGCCCCGCGCACCGCGAACCCCGGTCCCGGCGGGGCGGTGGTGATCCATCCCGGCCGCCGCCGGTGGCCGGTCGAGCGGTTCGCCGCGCTGGCCCGCCGGTTGCATCCCGCGGGGACGGTGGTGCTCACCGGGCAGGCCGCCGAGCGGCCGACGGCACTCGCGGTCGCCGCCGAGGCCGGGCTGCGCCCCGACCAGGTGCTCGCCGGGCGGACGACGGCCGCGGAGCTGGCGGCCCTCGTCGCCGGCGCCGCGCTGGTCGTGACCGGCGAGCCCCTCGTCGCGGACCTGGCCGCCACCCACGGCCGCCCGTCGGTCGTCATCGGCGGACCGCCCGCGACCAGGCCGCCCGGGCCGCACCGCGCGCTCGTGCGGCAGGGCGACCCGGACGGCCTGCGGATCGGGGTGGACGAGGTGCTCGAAGCCTGCGTCGCCGTCCTCTGAGGGCTGTTCCTACACGGGGAACCGGAGGATCGCGCCGAGCCCTTCGGGCAGGTCGGGGGTGGGGTCCTCGCGGTCGAAGAGCTGCACGTCCGCGCCCGCCGCGACCGCCGCCCGCAGCACCGCGGACGCGGCGGGCACCGGCCCGACGGTCCGGCTGCCCAGCGAGACCAGCTCGGCCTCGGTCAGGCCGACGGCCCCGGGCTCGGCCCCGACCCACACCGCACGCTCCCCGACGGCCTCGGGGGCGAGGAACAGGACCTCGACGGCGGACGCCCGACACGCCGCCACGACCTCCTCCAGACCGCGCGCCGCGAATCCCTCGTCGCGGCCCACGGCCTGGGCGAAGCGGTCCAGCGCGGCCGCGCGGTCGGCGGCGCGCACGGCATCGGCCACCTCGTCGAGGTCGACGTGCCCGCGCTCGACGTCGACGGCGATCGCCCGGGCCCGCTCGGGCAGGGCATCCCGCACCCGGGAACGCGACGGGCCGTCGCCCGCCACGACGAGGGCCCGCGCGCCGGTCTCCGCGACCCGGGTCGCGGCGGCGTCGGCGACCGCGACGGCGTTGCGCCGCCACGCCTCCTCGACCCGGTCCTGCATCGTCCGGTGCGCGGGGCCGCCGGCGGGCACCTTGTGCACCGGCCGATCCCCGCCGACGGCCTCGGGCTCCTCGCCCGGCGCCCCGACCTCGCCGCCCGCCTCGTCGACCGTCGCGACGACGAGCGGCACCGCCTCGGTCCACTGCCCCACCACCGCAGACAGGTCGGCCACCACACCCCAGGAGGCCGCCTCCGCGGTCGGGCGCCCCCGGGTCCGGAGGTCGACCAGCACCTGCTGCGGGTCGGCGACCAGCACCCGGCCCGCCGGACCGACCGCGGTGGGGGCGTCGGTGACGGCGTCGTCGAGTCTGGTCAGGACGTCGTTCGGCGCCCCCTGGTCGGCCAGCCGGTCGCGCAGCGCGCGCCACCGCAGGCGGTCCTGGTCGTCGGCGTCCTCGGTGTCGTGCGTGGTGTCGAGCACGACCGTCGCGAACGGCCCGTCGGACTCGCACACCGGGCGCAACCGGTCCAGGTGCATGTCGTCCTCTCCTCTCGTCGGCTGGAGTGTCTCGGCTACCCCGAGGAGGCCCGACGACACCTCGACGACACCTCGGCGACGTCACCCGAGGCGGTACGCGCGCAGCTTCGCGTAGAGGGCGGTGCGGGAGATGCCGAGCTCCTTGGCCACGGCGGACTTGTTGCCGCGGTGGTCGGCCAGCGCGCAGGCGATCACCGCCGCCTCGGCGCGCTCCAGCGGGGTCGGCGCCCGGCGGGCCGCGGCGGCCGCGACGTCCGTGGGCAGGTCGGCGACCTGCACGACCCCGCCGCGGGCGCGCCGCCCGGCGTCTCGCACCACCCGGAACAGCTCGCGGAGGTTGCCCGGCCAGGCGTGGCGCCGCAGGCCGGCCAGGGCCTCGACGGCGAGGGTCAGCCCGTCCGCGTCGAGGAGCTCCTGGGCGAGCGCGGCCACGGCGTCCGGGCGGCGGCGCAGCGGCGGCACCGCGACCGTCGCGGCGCCGAGCCGGTCCAGCAGCAGCGCGGCGCCCTCGGCGGGCTCGCCGGTCACGGTCAGCGCGAGGTGCGGGCGCGGCGCCCGGTCCAGCTCCGCCGCCACCGCCCGCGCGGCCGGGAAGTCGAGCAGCTCGACGTGGCAGAGCACGAGCGGGCCGGGCGGCGCGGCCCGCAGGGCGCGGACCCACTCCCCCAACCCGTCTGCGGGCAGGGTCGCGGCGTCGAGGACGGTCGCGCCGGGCCAACGGTCGCGCAGCAGGGTCAGCTTCCCGACGCCGGGCTCGCCGGTCACCGCCACCGGCTCCGCGTCCGCGAGCTGCGCCACCCGCTGCGCGGCGACCCGCCACGGATCCGGTGCCGGGGTGGACGGCGCCGTGGACCGCACCGAGGACCGCGCCCCGGACCGCGACCCGGACGGCGCACCGGACGGCACGGCCCGGGGGCGCCCGGCGGCCGGGTCGACGACGGTCAGCAGCGCCCCGGTGGGCGTCGACCCGTCCCGCAGCACCTCGACGTCCGCGCGCAGCGTGCCCAGCGAGACCTCGCCGCGGTCGGGCAGGTCGCGCACCTCGGCCCAGAGGTCGCGGTGGTCCAGCCCCAGGGCGGCGCCCGCGGCGTCGGTGATCAGCACGTCCTCGCCGACGATCGCGACCGGGCCGGTCCCGCGGCGGCGGGCGTGCAGGAACGCGTCGAGCAGCAGGCGCTCCCGGCGGCTCGCGGACTGCCAGAGCGCGGCGTGGATCTCCTCGACCAGGGTCTCCACGACGACGGTGAGCAGCGGGTTCGTGTGCTCGGCCCGGCAGGTGACGTTGACCGCGCCGACCGTGCGCCGGGTGATCGGGTGGCGGATCGGCGCCGCCACGCAGGTGACGTGGTGGAAGCGCTGCACGAAGTGCTCCGAGCCGCGCACCAGGGCGATCCGGCCGGTCTCCAGCGCCGTGCCGAGCCCGTTGGTGCCGATGAACTCCTCGTCGAAGCAGAACCCCTCGACCACGGACAGGTCGTCGAGTGTGGTCCGCAGCGCGGGCTCGGACACCCAGCGCCAGAGGACGGCGCCGCGCTCGTCGGACAGGGCCAGGCACGAGCCGTCCCCGGTGAGCAGCTCGGCCATCCGGGACAGGATCGGCACCGCGATCCGCGCCAGCCGGGTGTCCGGGTCCGCGTCGGTGAACGGCACGTCGACGTGCTCGGGATCCACGCCGTGCAGCCGCGACCGTCGCCAGGAGGTGAGCACCTCCGGCCGCAGGTCGGTGGGCTCGTCCCCGGACTGGAACCGCTCCCAGGTGCTCACCGTCATGGTCACCTTCCCCGCCGAGACCGCGCCGACAGTGGCCGTCCCCGGCCCGATCATCGGACGGGGACGGCCCGCACGTCCACTCCCCCGAAGGTCAGCCCTTCTCGGCGAGCTCCTTCTCGTAGCGCTTCGTCATGTGGTCGACGGCGTCGAGCTGGGTCTGGGCGTGCGCCTCGCGCGTGGAGGACGCGCGGTCCTTGGCGGCGAGGGTGCCCGCGGCCTGGTCCTGGAACTCCGGGAACACGTGCTGCGCGATCAGCTCGTAAGACCGGCGGGTGGCCGCCGGGCTCGCCCACTCGTGGCCCAGCAACAGCATCGCGCCGAACCCGCCCGACTGGTCCCACAGCTTCTGGACCTGCGCCTTCGCGTCCTCGACGGTGCCGATGGCGCCGATTCCCGCCTCGTTGACGAAATCGATCATCTCGCGCAGGTTCGAGCCGTCGACGGCCATCTGCGGGAACGCCGCGACCTTCTGGAAGTACTGGAACCAGTGCTCGATGCCGTACTCGACCTCCTGGTAGGCCTGCTCCCGGGTCTCGGCGATGTGCATGAGCCCGACCAGGCGCCACTTCGACCGGTCCGGCGTCGGCCCGCCGTAGTGCGCGGCCCGCTCCTCGACGACGTTCCAGTGGTGGGCCAGGGCGTCGAACCCGTCCGCCGACAGGGTGGCGCCGATCGACAGCAGCCCGACCCCGTGCTGCCCGGCCATGCGCGGCCCGGTGGGGCTCGCGACGGCCGCGACGGCGACGTCGAAACACGGGTCGGTGTAGGGCCGCAGCTGCAGTCGGGCGTCGACCAGCTCGTGGGTGCGGGTGGTCTGGGTGACGACCTCGCCGCGCAGCAACCGCATGATGATGTCGAGGTTCACCTCGAGCAGCTCGCGGGTGTCGGTCGGGTTCAGGCCGATCATGGACGAGTCGGTGGGCAGCGAACCCGGGCCGCAGCCGAGCATCGTGCGGCCCCGGGTGAGGTGGTCGAGCAGCACCATCCGGTCCGCCACCCAGAGCGGGTTGTGGTAGGCGATGGACGTGACGCCGGTGCCCAGCTTGATGTTCCGGGTGCGCTCCGCGGCGGCGGCGATGAAGATCTCCGGCGAGGCGATGATCTCGCTGCCCGCGGAGTGGTGCTCGCCGATCCAGGCCTCGTCGTAGCCCAGCTTGTCCAGGTGCTCGACCAGCTCGAGGTCGCGCTGCAGCGCGAGCGTGGGGTTCTGGCCGGGGGCGTGGAACGGGGCGAGGAACGTGCCGAAGCGGAGTCTGGTCATCGTCGACCTCCGAGATCTGTGAACGTGCGCTGGACTGCGCTGGACTGAGCCGTGTGCTCCGGCCCACAGGATGACCCGCGCCACTCACCCGGAGGTGTGCGGAATCCAGACACCTGTGACACCGGGGCGGGCCCGTTCGATGTCCGGGCATGAGGTGGTTGCGGGAGGGCGGCTGGTACCTGGTGCTCGACGTCGTGACGCTCGGGATCGGCTCGCCCATCCCGTTCGCGCACGCCGCGGTACGGCTCAAGCGGCCGCTCGCGTTCGTCTGGCCGGTGCTCTACGCCGCCGCGGTGGTGGCGCTGCTGGTCGCCGTCGAACCGTCCGAGACGCGCACGGACAACACCGTCGGCGGGTTGATCATCGGGTTGATGGTCGTGGCGTTCTGCCACCTGCTGTGGGTGCGGCGCCAGGTGTGGCCCGCGACCCGGGCGCCCGTCGACCCCGCCATGGCCGAGGCGCTGGCCGCGCGGGAGAAGCGCGCGCAGGCGCGGCGGATCGTGGCGGAGGACCCGGCGCTGGCCCGCGAGCTGAAGATCGGCCGTCCGGACCTCGACCCGCCGTTCGACGACGGCGGGCTGGTGGACCTCGGCGGCGCCCCGGCCGGGACCATCGCGCAGGTGTGCGCCATCGACCCCGACCTGGCCGACCAGATCGTGCGCACCCGCGAGGCCCGCCCCTTCGACACCCTGGAGGACGTCTTCACCTGGGCCGACATCCCGTACGCCCAGTGGGAGCGCATCCGCGACCGCGCGGTCGTCGTGCGCTGACCGCTGGCGGCGCGGCCGAGCTGCGGTATCTCGATGGTGGAGATATCGTCGGGGCATGGATCCGGTGCGCGTGGTCGGTGGCGGTCCCGGCGGGATGCTGCTGGCCTACCTGCTCGCCCGCGCCGGGATCCCGGTGACCCTGCTCGAAGGCCACCGGGACTTCGACCGGCGCTTCCGCGGGGACTCGCTGCACCCGTGGACCCTGGAGACCCTCGACGAGCTCGGGCTGGCGGACGACCTGCTGCGGCTGCCCCACTTCCCGGCCCGGTACTTCCGCTTCCACACCCCCGCGGGCACGCTCACCCCCACCGACTACGGCGCGCTGGACAGCCGGTTCCCGTACGTCGCGCTCATGCCGCAGGCCCGGTTCCTGGAGTTCCTCGCCGCGAAGGCCGCCGAGCTGCCGACGTTCGAGCTGCGGCTCGGCGCGCGGGTGACCGGCCTGGTCGTCCGCGACGGGGTCGTCACCGGCGTCGAGGTCGGCAGCGCGGTCGGCGGCGCGGTCGGCGGCGCGGTCGGCGGCGAGGAGCTGCCGGCGAGCCTGGTGGTCGGCGCGGACGGGCGGTTCTCGAAGGTCCGCACCCTCGCCGGGCTGCCCGCGACGTCCCTGGGTGCCCAGACCGACGTCCTGTGGTTCGCCCTGCCGCGTCGCGCCGACGACCCCCCGGAGGCGGACGTCGACCTGTACTTCGGCGCGGACCGGTACGTCGGGCTGCTGGGCGGGCCGGACGAGTGGCAGGTGGGCTACTCGCTGCCCAAGGGCGGCTACGCGGCGGTGCGCGCGGCGGGCGTCGAGCCGATCAAGGAGTTCCTCCGCGAGCACGTCCCCTGGCTCGCCGACCGCGCCGACCTGCTCACCGACATGAACCGGACCACGCTGCTGTCGGTGGACATCGCCCGCGTGGAGCGCTGGTACCGCCCCGGCCTGCTGCTGATCGGCGACGCCGCGCACGTCATCTCCCCGGTCGGCGGCAACGGGATCCTGATGGCCCTGCAGGACGCCGTCGCCGCGGCGAACCGGCTGGTCCCGGCGCTGCGCGCGGGCGGGGTGCACGAGACGGACCTGAGCGCGGTGCAGCAGGACCGGGAGGCCGCGATCCGGGAGGTGCAGGCCGCCCAGGTGCGCACGGAGCGGCGGGTGGCGCGGGCCCGCGACCGGGACCGCACCATCGCCCCGCCGCGGTTCCTGCGGTGGGTCTTCGCGGTCCCCGGGGTCCGCAAGCGCTCCGCGAAGCGCAACGCCTACGGCCCGAACCCGCCCCACCTGTCCCACCCGTGAGTGGCGATGGTCGCTCCGGCGACCATCGCCACTCACGGCGTCCTTAGGGTCGGGGCATGCTGAACGGTGCCGAGCCGCTTGCGACCGTGATCCGGTCGGGCTTCCCCGAGTCCCTCCACCTGGGCCACCTCGCCGTGCTCGGCGGGGCCTCCCGCGGGAACCCCGCCGCGACCTTCCTGCCGCGCTCCTCGCTCAAGCCCGTGCAGGCCGCGGCGATGCTGCGCGCCGGGCTCGACCTCGACGGCGAGCTGCTCGCGCTCGCCGCCGCCTCGCACTCCGGGCTGCCCTTCCACCAGGAGGGTGCGCGGCGCATCCTCGCCGGCGCCGGGCTGGGCCCCGACGACCTGGACAACACCCCCGACGCCCCGCCGGCGGACCCGTGCGCGGAGGCCACCCGCCTCGCCCAGAACTGCTCCGGCAAGCACGCCGCGATGCTCGCGACCTGCGTCGCCGCGGGCTGGGACACCGCGGGCTACCGGGATCCCGGGCATCCGCTGCAGAAGGCGATCCGCCGCCACGTCGAGACCCTGACCGGGGACGACGTCACCCACACCGCCGTCGACGGCTGCGGCGCCCCGCTGTTCTCCTGCACCGTCGGCGGGCTGGCGCGGGCCTTCGCCGCACTGGCCACCGCCGACCCGGACTCACCGGAGGGTCGGGTCGCGGCGGCCGTCCGCGCCCACCCGGAGTGGGTCGGTGGCCCCGGGCGGCCGATCACCCGGTTCCTGCAGGCCGTGCCCGGGCTGGTGGCGAAGGACGGCGCGGAGGGCGTGTTCGCCGCGGCGCTGCCGGACGGGCGGGCGTTCGCCCTGACCGTGCTGGACGGGTCGGCCCGGCCGGTCCCCGCCGTCGTCGCGCACGTGCTGGCGCAGTGGGGCGCCGAGACCGGGGACGTCGGGCACGTCCCCGTGCTGGGGCACGGCGACGAGGTCGGCCTCGTTCGGGCGATCTGACCGTTTCGGGTGGGTCGGGTCCGGCCGCGTCACCCACCCGGGGATAGCGTGGGGCGGGTGCGCTCCCTGACGCGATCCGTCGCAGGCGCGGCCCTGGTGCTGGTGGTCGCGGCCGGCTGCTCGGCCGAACCCCCGTCCCCGCCGCCCGCCCCGCCCACCGCCACCCCGGAGGCGGCGCCCTCCGCACCGGTCACCCCCGGCACCGTGCTGAACCCCGGTGAGCCGCGGGAGCTGGTGACCGGGATGGAGGTGCCGTGGGGCATCGCGTTCCTGCCGGACGGGTCGGCGCTGGTCACCCAGCGGATCCCGGCCACGATCTCCCGCGTCGACCCGGACGGGCGGGTCACCGAGCTGGGCCGGGTCGAGGGCGTCACCCCCACCGGGGAGGGCGGCCTGCTCGGCATCGCCCTGTCCCCGGGCTACGCGACGGACCGCACGGTGTTCGTCATGTTCACGACCTCGGACGACAACCGGGTCGTGAAGATCGTGGCCGACCCGGACGGCACCATCGACGGCTCCCGCGGCAACCAGCAGGAGGTCGTCACCGGGATCACCAAGGGCGGCAACCACGACGGCGGGCGGCTCGCGTTCGGCCCGGACGGCTACCTCTACATCACCGCGGGCGAGGCGGGCCGCGGTGATCCCGCGCAGGACCGGGACGACCTCGGCGGCAAGATCCTGCGGGTCACCGCGGACGGCGCGCCCGCGCCCGGCAACCCGTTCGGCACCCCGGTGTACACGCTCGGGCACCGGAACCCGCAGGGCCTGGCCTGGGACCCGAGCGGTCGGCTGTACGCGGCGGAGTTCGGGCAGAACAACCTCGACGAGATCAACCTGCTGCAGCCCGGCGGCAACTACGGCTGGCCGGAGGTCGAGGGGCAGGAGGGCCGGGACGGCTTCCTGGACCCGGTGGCCCAGCAGCCCGTGCGCAACGCGTCGTGGAGCGGCCTGACCTACGCGGGCGGCTCGCTCTACGTCGGCGCCCTGCGCGGCGAGCGCCTCTTCCGCTACCCCGTCAACGCCGACGGCAGCCTGGGCGAGCCGCAGGTCCTCTTCGAGGACGTCTACGGCCGGATCCGCACCGTGGCGACGACCCCGGACGGCCGCGCGATCTGGTTCACCACCAGCAACCGGGACGGCCGGGGCGACCCACGAGACGGCGACGACCGGATCATCGTCCTCCCCCTGTCCCGAGCGCAGCACCACCCCTTTACGGTCTCCCCATGAAGGTGGGCAGGTACGTACGGATGGTCGCGACGCCGGGGGCGGGTGCCGCCCTGGCCGACGGCCTGCTGGCCGTCGCCGAGGGGATGCGCGCGGCCGCGGGCTGCGAGCTCTACGTCGTGAACCGCACCCCGGACGAGGAGGACGTCGTCTGGGTCACCGAGGTGTGGGCGGACGAGGCGTCGAGCGACGCCGCGCTCAATCAGGACCTCGGCGAGGCGGGCCTCGGGGCCGTCCTCCCCCTGCTGGCGGCGCCGCCGGAGTTCATCGAGCTCACCCCGATCGGCGGGCCCGGGCTCAGCTGAGCCGCCAGACCGGCGCCACGGCGGCCCACTCGCGGTCGAGCGCGCGGCGGCGCCGGGCACGGCGGAGCAGCACCCCGGCGCCCAGCGGCAACCACCCGGCCGCGAGGACCAGCAGGCCCGCCACCAGCCCCGCGTTCGCCGCCGCCGCCTGCCCGCGCGGCGCCACCGGCTCGCCGGTCCCGTCCACCCACAGGTCGAGGGTTCCGCCGAGCCGCGTCCCCGCAGGCGCGTCGATCTGTCCCCGCCGAAGTCCGCCGTCCGGCGCCGTCCAGAACGCCGGCAGGGGGCCCGGGCCGTCGGCCAGCGCCGTCGCGACCGTGTGGGTCGCCCCCGACGCCTCAGCGACGGCCTGGTTGCGCACCACCCCACCGGTCGACAGGGCGCCCAGCGCCACGACGAGCGCCGCCACGACCACCACGACCCGGTTCCCCACGACTCCAGGATCCGATCGGCCGCGGAGGTGCACAATGCGCGATTCGCGACCTCAGCCTTCGGCAGGGACAGAGGCAGCGGCGGCGTCGTGCAGGTGGGCCGCCAGCTCGGCCACCCCCGGGGGCGCCGGACCGGCCCCCCGGCACAGCACGAGCTCCCGCACGGCCCACGGCTCGGCGAGCGCCCGGACCTCCAGCGCCGCCCCGGGCGGCACCGCGCGGCGCGGCACCACCGCGATCCCCACCCCGGCCGCGGCCAGGGCCACGACGGTGCCCAATCCGTCCGCCCGCGTCCGGTAGCGGGGCACCGGGGCGTGCGGCCCGATCCGCCCGCGGATCATCTCCTGCAGCGGGGCGTCGGCCCGCAGCCCGACCATGGGGTGCTCGACGACGTCGGACCAGGTCAGCGCGTCCCGCCCGACCAGCACCCCGCCCGCCGCACCGATCACCACCAGCGGGTCGTCGGCCAGCCGCACCGGGTCCGGGAGCCCCGCCCGCGCGACGTCGGCCAAGACCACCCCCAGGTCCGCCTCGCCCGCGGCCAACCTCCCGACGGACTCGGAGCTGGGCAGCTCGGCCACCTCGACATCGGTACCCGGACGGGCGCGCAGGAACGACACCAGCGCCCGCGGCACCAGGTCGTACAGCGGTGAGGTGCCCGCGACCAGGCGCAGCGGTACGCCCGCGCCGCGCGCGTAGCTCGCCACCGCCCCGTCGAGCCGGGCGGTCTCGCCGAGCACCTGTCGTGCGTGGCGGGCCAGCGCCGTCCCGGCCGGGGTCGGCCGCACCCCGTGTCGCCTCCGCTCCAGCAGCGGCACACCCGCCGAGTCCTCCAGGGCGCGCACCCGCGCGCTGGCCGACGGCAGGCTCAGGTGCACCCGCCGCGCGCCCGCGGTGATCGACCCCTCCGCCGCGACGGCGACGAACAACCGCAGGTCGGTGAGGTCGTAGCGCACCCCCCGGACGGTACCTACCGGGTGCGCTCGACCCGGCAGGTGCCGGACGCCGTCCTCGCCCCCGGCGGCAGGGCCCCACGCTTCTGCGCCCAGCTCGAATCCCCCGCCTGGTCGGCGGCGTAGCTGTCCTGCAGCCACTGCCCCGCCCCCGGGTCCGCCTCGACGACGAAGAGGTCCCGCACGGACCCGATCGGCGAGTCGAAGGTCAGCACGTAGGACGCGAGCCCGGTGTCCGTGCGGACCGGCGCCTTCGCGTAGAAGGGGAGCCCCTCGGTGAACAGCCGCAGCATCAGCCAGTAGGTGTCCCCGGGGGCCGCGGGCTCGATCACCTCGACGTCCACCCGGATGCTCTGCGGGATGCCCGCCGCGCCGTCCGCACCGGTCACCCCGAGGAACCGGACGGTCCCGCCCGGGCCCGGGTCGCAGGCGACGCCGGTGGGGCCGACGGCGAGATCGGCGCTCGGCAGGGCGAGCGGCGACACGGCCTCCGCGGAACCCGCGCCGGACTCCGCGGGGTCGCCCGCGCGCCCGAGGTACAGCCCGAACCCGGTCCCGGCCGCGAAGAGCAGCAGGCCCACGGCGGCGAGCAGCACGGCCCGTCGGCCGCGCCGGGGAGGCGGCGACGGCGCGTCGGCGGGCTCGTCCTCGTCGCCGGGCTCCGGGTCGTCGGCCTGCGGGTCGGGCAGCGCCGCCCACGCCGTACGAGCCTCGGCCCACCGGACCTCGTACGGGTCCGGGTCCACGCCGTGCACCACGAGGAACGCCCGCACCGACGGCCACCGCGGGAGCGCGGTGCGTCCATCGGGTCCACGGCGCGGGCTGAGCATCCGCGAGCAGGTCGCGGAGCTGACCGTCACCAGATCGGCACCCCGTGTCCGCGCGTCCACGATCGCGTCCTCGACGGACCGGAGCCGGGCGAAGGGGCCCTCGGTGTAGACCGTCCGCAGGTCCGTGACGACCGCACGCAGGGCCGCGGGCAGCCCCTCCTGCAACGGGTCGAGTCCCTTCTGCGGCACGGTGGTCACCCCCAGCTCGATCTTGGAGGGGTCGCCGCAATGTTGCCGTTGATTACACATCGCAGGTCAGAGCCTTGCCTTCACGCTCCCGTCACCGATGATCTGTCCATGGGGTTCGCGGGGGTGAGACGGCTGACGCTCCGGGTCGACGCGCCCGCGCGCGCCGTCGTGCAGATCGGCGAGATCGTCCTGCCCGTTCCGGAGGGGACGCCGAGCGCGCCGCCCGCCCGGCCCGGACCGCTGCTCGGCCGCGCCGGGGAGCTGGCCCGGATCGTCCGGGCGGTCGAGCGGGCCGCCCGGGCGGTCGTGGTGACCGGCGGGCCCGGGTCGGGGCGCAGCGCGACCGCCGTCGAGGCCGCCCACCGGCTGGCCCCGCGGTTCCCCGACGGGGTGCTGGCCGAGACGCTCGGCGACCGGCCGGTGTCCGCCGCGGACCTCGCCCGGCGGGTGCTCATCGCGCTCGGCGAGCCGGACCCGGCGCCCGATCCCGTGTCCGATCCCGTCACCGATCCCGTTGCCGTGTGCCGCGCCGCGCTGGCCCGACGCCGGGTCCTCCTCCTGCTCGACGACGCCGCGGACGCCGCCGCCGTCGACCTCCTCCCGCCGGGATCGCGGTCCGCCGTGCTGCTCACCGCCCGTCGCGGGCTGGGCCTGCCCCGGGTCCGGCTCGGCAGGCTCGACCCCACCGCCGCGGCGGCACTGCTCGGCGGCGACGACCCGAGGATCCTCGCCGCCTGCGACGGGGTGCCGCTCGCGCTGCGGATCGCGGCACTGCGCCTCGCGACCGAACCCGTCTCCGCCGTGGCCGAGGGACTGACCCCGGCCCACCGGACCCTCTCCGCGCTGCGGATCGGCGACCGGGGGATGCGGGAGGCGGTGCAGCGGGCGGCGGCCGCGCTCCGCCCCGGGCCGCGGGCGGTGCTGCGCGGGCTCGGGGCGTTCCCGCTCGCGGACGTGACCGCCGAGACCGCGGCCGCGCTGACCGGGATCTCCCGGGCCGAGGCCGAGTCGGCGCTCGCCGCGCTCGCCGACGCCGATCTGCTGCGCAGCCGGGCGTGGGGCCGGTACGAGCTCCCGGTCCTGGTCCGCCGCTTCGCCGAGGAGGACGCGCGCGACCGCGGCGGCCCGCGCGAGACCGCCGCCGCCGGGGACCGGATCGCCCGGGTCTACGCCACGGCGCTGGAGCGCGCGGACCCGGGCTGGTGGGCGGCGGAGTGGCCGAACCTCGTGCCGCTCGCCCGGCACCTCGACGGCCGGGACCGGCACCGCCTCGACCACCTCGCGGACGTCTCCGCCGACCGGCGGCGCAGCCGGGCCCCCTGGGCGGCCTGGTCGGAGATCCAGCGGGCGGCGCTGCGCCACGCCGAGGCCGAGGGGCCGCCGCACCGGCGGGCGGCGCTGCAGGTCAGGCTCGCGCACGCGCTGCGCGAGCGCGGCGATCCCGGCGCCGCGCTCGCGATGCTGGCGGGTGCCGAGGAGCGGTTCGCCGACGCGGGCGACCCGGCGGCCGCGGCCGACGCGGCCCGCGCCACCGCGGACGTGCACCGGGACCGGGGCGAGCGGGCGCTCGCCGCGACCGGCTACCGGAGGGTGCTGGGCGCGCTCGCCGCCCACACGGGCGCCGACGCCCTCCGTACGACCGCGTGGGCGCTGTCCGGGCTCGGCGAGCTGGCCGCGGCGGAGGGCGACGCCACGCGGGCCACCCGGCTGCGGCGGGCGGCGCTGGACCGCTTCCGCGCACTCGACGACGCGGCCGGGCTCGCCGCCGTCGGCTACCAGGCCTCCAGCTCCAGGGTGGTCGGCAGCGCGGCGCCGTCGTGGCCGAGCAGGGCGAGTACGTCGTCCGGCTCGGGCTCGAACGGATCGGGGTCGGGCTGGTCGGAGCTCACGGGGGCACCCTCCGGGGTCGCGAGGCACCATCGTCCACCGAATCCGGTCCGCTGATGTGGCACCGGTGCGAGAAGGCGGGGGTGGGCTGCGTGGGCTCAGGCGGCGCCGTCGACCCGGACGGCGAGGGCGACCGGATCGAGCACCCGCAGCCGGCGCGGGCGCGAGCGGTAGCCGGTGTCGACGAGCCCGGCCTCCTGCAGGCGGGCGAGCTCCAGCCCCACGATGCGGGTGCCCGCCCCGACCAGGTCCGCGATGCGGCCCTGCGACAGGGGCACCTCGATGACCACGTCGTCCCCCTGGCCCGGCGTGCCGAACTCGTCCGCGTGGTCCAGCAGCACCCGCCCGATCCGGGTGCCGATCCGACCCTGGGCGTAGCGGACCCGCCGGTCGGTGACCGCCCGCATCTTCGCGACGACGGCGGCGCTGAGCGCCTGCCCGGCCCGCGGGTCGGCGGCGAGGAAGCGGTCCAGCACCGGACGCGGCAGGACCCGACAGCGGGTGGCCGCGACCGCGCGGACCATGGCCGAGCGCGGCCTGCGGTCGAGGTACCCGAACTCGCCGAGCAGCGAGCCCGGCCCGCGGAAGGCCAGGAACACCTCGTCCCCGGCCGGGTCGGCGACGCTCACCGCGGCCAGCCCGGCCTCCAGGACCAGCATGGACTCCGACGCCGAGCCCTCGAACAGCAGCGTCTCACCGCTCGCGAAATCGGCCTGGTGCCCGAGTCCGCACAACGCGTCCCAGAGCTCGGCGTCGAGCAGCGCGCTGCTCGGGAGAGCCTCGTGGACCGACACCCGTCACCCCCACGGTCGTCGCGCGGATCGTTCGTCCGCGCACGCAACCTACCGGCCGCCGCCGTCGGGCTCGTAGGCTCCCCGCGGGCGGTTCGGAGTTCGGGGGTGCGGATGGTCGGTCGCCGGGGGGACGGGGACACCCGGGTCTGTGTGGCCGTGGACCTGGAGGGCTACGGCAGGCGGACCGACGCGGGCCAGGAACGCGCCCAGGACGCCCTGGTCACCCTGCTCGACGCCGTGTGGTCGGGCCGGGAGGTCGCCCGCCAGCCCAACGGCGACGGCGAGGTGGCGCTGCTCGGCCCCCGGGTGGGGGCCGAGGCGGTCCCCGAGGTGCTGGCCGCCCTGGCCGCGGGGCTGCGCGCGGCGAACGTGGCGGCGCCCGCCGCCGACCGGATGCGGCTGCGGGTGGCCGCGCACCTCGGCCGGGCCCGACCGGCCCGCAACGGGTTCGCGGGCAGCGGCGTGGTCCGCACCTGCCGCGTCCTGGGGGCGCGCGTGCTGCGCGAGCAGTTGCAGCTGCGCCCCGGCGCCGACCTGGTCAGCGCCCTGTCCGAGCCGGTCTTCGCCGTCGCGGCCGCCGACCTGCCGGTCACCGAGTACCGACGGGTGCTGGTCAGCGAGCCGGTGAAGGCCTTCCGCGGCTGGGTGTGGCTGCACGTCGGCGCGCCGCTGCCCGCCGCGGGGGTCCCGGAGCCCGCCGCGCCGCCCGCGGAGTCGGGGATGCGGATCGAGATCGCGGACGGCGGGCTGGTCGGCAGCATCGTCCAGACCCGGGAGCTGCACGGCGGCCTGACGCTGCGCCGAGACGGTGCGCGATGACCGACCTGGAGCTGCGGATCACCTCCCCCGTCGACACGGTGGTGCAGGTCGGGCGGATCGTCGTGGCGCCGCGGCCGGGCACGGTGGCGGGGGTGCCCGCGGACGTGCCCGGGCACGAGGCCGAGGTCGTCGCCGTGGTCGAGCTGGTGCGTGCGGGGGCGTCGGTGGTCGTGGTCCACGGGGCGCCCGGCTCCGGCGCGACCGCGGTCGCCCTGGCGGCGGCCACCCGGCTCGAGGCGGACTTCCCGGGCGGGGCTCGCTTCGCGCCGGACCCCGCGCGCGCCGAACCCGCGGAGCCGACCGGGCGCCCGACCCTCCTGGTGCTCGACGACGTGACCGGCGCCGACCAGGTCCGCGCCGTGCTGCCGCGCGCCGGGTCGGCGGTGATCGCGGTGAGCCCGGCCCCGCTCCCGGCCCTCGGGCTCGAGGGCGGGGCGCAGGTCGCGGTGCGGGCCACGGCGATCACCGGGCCGCACGCCCTGCACACCCTGCGCTCCCTGCGCTCCCTGTCGGAGGCCGAGCGCACGGTGCTCGCCGCCGCGGTGCGGCTGGTCCGCGCGGGCGCCGCGACGGTCGACGCCGAGTCCTGCGGCGCGCTGGTCGGCGCGGACGTGACCGCGCCCCTGCGGGCGCTGCGGGCCCGCGGCCTGCTCAGCCCGCGCCCGGGCCCGGACGGCCTGACCTGCGCGGTCCCCCGCGCCGTCCGCACCGCCTTCGACGCCGCGTTCGGGGCCGCCTACCGGACCGCGTTCGGCGCCGGGCCCGAGACCGGACCCGCGAGTCCCTCACAGGCGACCCGCGAGCCGGACACCGTCGACACGGCGGCGCCCGCCCTGCCCGCGCCCGCCCCGCCCACGCCCGCGCCGCCCGACCCGGACCTGCTCGACGCCGTCCTCACCCGCGTCGAGGCCCGCCTGCACGCCCCGGACGCGGCTCCGGACCCCGTCACCGCGGCCCTCGCCGTGCTCGCCGTGGCCGAGGCGAGCGGCGATCGCGCCGCGCTGGGCCGCGCGGCCCTCGCCCTCGCCGACGCCTTGGCCGCGGGCCCGGAGCAGGACCGCGCCCGGCGGGCCTACGACGCGGTCGTGACCACCGCCACCGACGACGACCTCCAGGCCGCCGCGCTGCGCGGCCGCGGGCTCCTCGCCGCCCGCCGCGGCCGCACTGCCGCGGCGCTCGTGGACCTGCGCGCCGCCGTCGCGCTGCAGCAGACCGCGGGGGCGGTCACCGCCGCCGCGACCTGGGTCGCCATCGGCGAGACCGAGCGGGCCGCGGGCCACCCCTGCCCCGCGGTGTCGGCCTTCCGCGCGGCGCTGGCGACCCTGGCCGAGCACGGCGACCGCCTCGCGGACACCTGGACCGCCCTGGCCCGCGGACGGGTGCAGACCGGCCCGCTCCCGGCGCTGCGGCTCCCCGACGGCCTCGCGGGCCGGGCCGTCCGCGCCCTCGCCGAGCTGGACCCGACCGCCCCGGCGGCCGCCCTGGTCGTCGCGCTCAGCGCCTCCGGCGCCCGTGCGTGGTAAGTGGTGCCAGAGCACCACTTGCCACGCACGAGCGGCGGAGCCGCTAGACGACCCAGTCGTAGCTGCGGTCGACGGCGCGGCCCCAGTTGGCGCGCTCGCGGTCGCGGACCTCGGCGGGCATGTCAGGGCGCCACAGGGCCGCGCGGTGCCAGTTGGCGCGCAGCACCTCCAGGTCCGACCAGTGCCCCACGGCGAGGCCCGCGACGTAGGCGGCGCCGAGGGAGACCGCCTCGGAGCCCAGCGGGCGCTCGACGGGGACGTCCAGCACGTCGGCGACGTACTGCATGAGGAGGTGGTCGGCCGTCATGCCGCCGTCGACCTTGAGCCGGGTGACGGGGATGCCGGACTCGGCGTTCATCGCCTCGACCACCTCCCGGGTCTGCCACGCCGTGGCCTCCAGCACCGCGCGGGCGAGGTGCCCGCGGGTGATGTAGCCGGTCAGGCCCACGATCACGCCGCGGGCGGTGGCCTGCCAGTGCGGGGCGTAGAGCCCGGAGAACGCGGGGACGACGTAGCAGCCGCCGTTGTCCGGGACGGTCATCGCGAGGGTCTCGATCTGGGCCGCGGTGCCGATCATGCCCAGCGAGTCCCGGAACCACTGCACGAGCGAGCCGGTGACCGCGATGGAGCCTTCGAGGGCGTAGACCGGCTCGTCTCCGATCAGGTAGCCGACGGTGGGGATGAGCCCCTGCGCGGAGCCCGCGATCCGGGGCCCGGTGTTCTTGAGCAGGAACGCCCCCGTGCCGTAGGTGCACTTGACCTCGCCCGGCGCGAAGCACGTCTGCCCCACGAGCGCGGCCTGCTGGTCCCCGAGCGCCCCGGCCACCGGGACGCCGGGCAGCACCTCGGTGCACACGCCGTAGACCTCGGCGTTGGACCGGATCTCCGGGAGCATCCGCTCCGGCACGTCGAGGGCTTCGAGGAGCTTCGGCGACCATTCCAGCGTGCGCAGGTCCATCATCATCGTGCGGCTGGCGTTGCTGACGTCCGTGACGTGCACCCCACCCGTGAGGCGCCAGATCAGCCAGGACTCCATGGTCCCGAACAGCACGTCCCCCGCCTCGGCGCCCTCGCGCGCGCCCGGCACGTGGTCGAGCAGCCACCGCAGCCGCGGCCCCGCGAAGTAGGTGGCGGGGGTGAACCCGCTGGTGCGCGAGTAGAGGTCGGTCAGGCCCGCCTCGACCAGCTCCGCGACGATCGGGCCGGTGCGGGTGTCCTGCCAGGTGATCGCCCGCGCGAGAGGGACGCCGGTGTGCCGGTTCCAGATCACGGTCGTCTCGCGCTGGTTGGCGATGCCGAGGGCGGCGATGTTCTCCGGGCCGAGCCCGGCGCGCTTGAGCGCCTCCGGGACGACCCGGGCCACGTTGCGCCAGATCTCCTCGGCGTCGTGCTCCACGCGGCCCGGCTCCGGGTAGTGCTGGCGGTGCTCGCGCTGGGCCACCGCGAGCATCCGCCCGGTGCGGGAGAACAGCAGGCACCGCGTGGAGGTGGTGCCCTGGTCGATGGCCGCCACGACCTGTGAGTGGCGATAGTCGCCAGAGCGACCATCGCCGCTCACGGGTGTGGTCATCGGCTCACCAGCAGGGCGGAGATCTCGCGGCCCGCGGCGCGCAGCAGGTCGGCCTGGGCGGGGCGGGGTTCGCCGCCGCCCCCGAACAGCTGCTCGACGGGTGCCGCGATGCCCAGCGCCGCGACCGTCAGGCCGCCGCCGGACCGCAGGGGGACGGCGGCGCCACCCGCGCCGCTCTCGAACTCGCCGACGTCCGTGGCCATCCCCCGGGTCCGCGCGGCGGCGAGGTGGGCCTCGAGCATCGCCACCGTCGACGCCGTGCGGCCGGTGTAGCGGCGCAGCTCCAGGTCCCGCGGCGCGGGCGTCGACACGGGGGCGAAGGCGAGCAGGCACTTGCCCCACGCCGTGGCGTGCAGCGGGTGGTCGGTGTTGGTGCGCAGGGTCTGCGGCGTGCCGTCGGGGCGGAAGACGTGGTGCACGATGCCGGCCGCCGCACCCTCGGGCACCGCGAGGTAGACCGCGCAGCCGGTGCCGCCCGCGAGCACGTCCGCCCAGTTCATGGCGCGGGCGCGCAGGTCGTGGCGGTCCCAGCCGCTGGCCAGGGTGCGCAGCCCGCCGCCGAGGCGGTAGAGCGCGCTGGCGTGGTCCTGCTCGACGAGGCCCTCGGACCGCAGCGTCGCGACGATCCCGTGCACGGTCGGGCGCGGCAGGTCCAGGGCGGCGGCCAGCTCGGCGAGCGCGAGCGGGCGCCCGGCGCCGCCCAGCAGCCGCAGCACCGCGGCCGCGCGTTCGATCGACTGGATGGGTCCCGGCACCCCGTCAGGCTACTGTGATCCACTCGACACGAGGTGTTCGACATTGTCGAACGGCGGACGTGGACGCGCTCACCACCCGTTCCTACGTTCTCTGTGTCCGACCCCCGCCGTGCCGGGTCCCCGCACGGCGGGGGTCGTCACGACCGGAAGAAAGGGAGAGTTCGATGCGGAACTCCTATCTCGGCGAGCTGAGCGCCGAGTTCGCCGGCACGATGATCCTCATCCTGTTCGGTACCGGCGTCGTGGCCCAGGTGGTCACCGCGTCGAGCGACAGTCCCCTCGGCGACCACGACTCGATCGCGTGGGCCTGGGGCATCGGCGTGACGCTCGGCGTCTACGTCGCGGGTCGGATCTCCGGCGCGCACCTCAACCCCGCCGTGACCGTCGCGCTGGCCGCCTACCAGGGCTTCCCCTGGCGCAAGGTGGTGCCCTACGCGCTGGCCCAGACCGCGGGCGCGTTCGTCGCGGCGCTGATCGTGCGCGCCACCTACTCCGACCTGATCGCCAAGGTCGACCCGAACCACACCATCGCCACCCAGGGCATCTTCTCCACGCTGCCGGGCAACGGCGGGGAGGGCGTCTCCATCCCGACCGCCTTCCTGGACCAGGTCGTGGGCACCGCCATCCTGGTGTTCGTGATCTTCGCGCTGACCAATGCGCGCAACAACCCGCCGCTGGCGAACCTGGCGCCGGTCTGCGTCGGCCTGCTGGTCGTCGCGATCGGCATGGCGTGGGGCGCCAACGCCGGCTACGCGATCAACCCGGCCCGTGACTTCGGTCCCCGCCTGGCCAGCTTCATCACCGGCTACAGCACCGCCTGGTCGGACCAGAACGGCACCCTGTACTTCTGGTTGCCGATCGTCGCACCGATCATCGGCGCCCTCGTCGGCGGCGCCTTCTTCAAGATCCTCATCGAGCGCTACCTGACCCAGGAGGAGGAGTTCGCGCCGCAGCCCGTCGGCCGCGAGCCCGCCCCCGAGAAGCAGTCCTGACCCCTCACCGGAGAGGATCCTCCATGCCTGAGTACGTCGGCGCCGTCGACCAGGGGACCACGAGCACGCGGTTCATGATCTTCGACCACGGTGGCAACGAGGTGGGCCGCCACCAGCTCGAGCACGAGCAGATCCTGCCCGAGGCGGGCTGGGTCGAGCACAACCCGGTGGAGATCTGGGAGCGCACCTCCTCGGTCATCCAGACGGGGCTGAACAAGACCGGCCTGTCCGCGTCGGACCTCGCGGCGCTGGGCATCACCAACCAACGCGAGACGGCCGTGGTGTGGGACCGCAACACCGGGCGGCCCTACTACAACGCGATCGTCTGGCAGGACACCCGCACCGACCGCATCGCGTCCAAGCTCGAGCGGGACGGCCACGGCGACACCATCCGCCGCAAGGCGGGCCTGCCGCCCGCCACCTACTTCTCCGGCGGCAAGATCCAGTGGATCCTGGAGAACGTCGACGGGGTGCGCGCGGCCGCCGAGCGCGGAGACGCGATCTTCGGCAACACCGACAGCTGGCTCGTCTGGAACCTCACCGGCGGCCCGAACGGCGGCGTCCACGTCACCGACGTGACCAACGCCAGCCGCACGATGCTGATGGACCTCGAGACCCTCGACTGGGACGACGAGCTGCTGGCCCTGTTCGACATCCCGCGCGCCATGCTGCCGGAGATCCGGTCCTCCAGCTCGCCCACGCCGTACGGGACGACCCTGGCGAACGGTCCGCTCGGCGGCGAGGTGCCGATCACCGGCATCCTCGGCGACCAGCAGGCCGCCATGGTCGGGCAGGTGTGCCTGGCGCCGGGCGAGGCCAAGAACACCTACGGCACCGGCAACTTCATGCTGCTCAACACCGGTACCGAGCTGGTGCGCTCGGAGGCCGGGCTGCTCACCACGGTCTGCTACCGCTTCGGGGACGAGCCCGCGGTCTACGCCCTGGAGGGCTCGATCGCCGTCACCGGGTCGGCGGTGCAGTGGCTGCGCGACCAGCTGGGGATCATCTCCGGCGCCTCGCAGAGCGAGCAGCTGGCCCGCCAGGTCGAGGACAACGGCGGGGTGTACTTCGTGCCCGCGTTCTCCGGCCTGTTCGCGCCGTACTGGCGCTCCGACGCGCGCGGGGCGATCGTCGGCCTGTCGCGCTACAACACCAACGCGCACCTGGCCCGGGCCACTCTGGAGGCGATCTGCTACCAGAGCCGGGACGTCGCGGACGCCATGGAGAAGGACTCCGGGGTGCACCTGGAG
Organism: Pseudonocardia oroxyli; assembly: GCF_900102195.1. Lineage (GTDB taxonomy): Bacteria > Actinomycetota > Actinomycetes > Mycobacteriales > Pseudonocardiaceae > Pseudonocardia > Pseudonocardia oroxyli. The sequence continues at coordinate 4,579 of NZ_FNBE01000016.1, read as the reverse complement.
GTGCTCAAGGTCGACGGCGGCGTGACCGCCAACGAGCTGTGCATGCAGATCCAGGCGGACGTGCTCGGCGTGCAGGTCTCGCGGCCGGTCGTGGCCGAGACCACCGCGCTGGGTGCGGCGTACGCCGCGGGCCTGGCCGTCGGGTTCTGGAAGGACACCGACGAGCTGCGCGCCAACTGGAACGAGTCCAAGCACTGGGACCCGGCCTGGACCGAGGAACAGCGCCAGACCGGGTACTCGCAGTGGAAGAAGGCGGTCCAGCGGACGTTGGACTGGGTGGACGTGGACTAGCTGCGGAGTGGCCCGACCGGCTCACCCGTCCACCGGCTGTCGAAAGGAAGAAGTGTCATGAGATCCGTCGCGCTCTCCCCGGAGGCCCGTACTCAGGCGTTGCGGGACATGGCGGCAGGCGAGCTCGACGTTCTCGTCGTCGGGGGCGGTGTCGTGGGCGCGGGCAGCGCCCTCGACGCCGCCACCCGCGGCCTGCGCGTCGGACTCGTCGAGGCCCGGGACTTCGCGTCCGGGACGTCGTCGCGCAGCAGCAAACTGATCCACGGCGGCCTGCGCTACCTGGAGATGCTGGACTTCCGCCTGGTGGCGGAGGCCCTGCAGGAGCGGGGGCTGCTGATCCAGAAGATCGCGCCGCACCTGATCCGCCCGGTGCCGTTCGTCTACCCGCTCAAGCACCACGTGTGGGAGCGGGCGTACGCGGGCGCAGGCGTCGCGCTCTACGACACCCTCGGGCTGCTCTCCGGGCAGTCCCGCGGGGTGCCCCACCACCGGCACCTCACCCGGCGGGGCGCCCGCCGGATCGTGCCGTCGCTGCGCAAGGACGCCCTGACCGGCGCCCTGCAGTACTACGACGCGCAGGTCGACGACGCCCGCCACACCATGTTCGTCGCCCGCACCGCGGCGGCGTACGGCGCGCACGTCGCGACCCGCGCCCGCGTCGTCGGGCTGCTGAAGGAGTCCGGCCGGGTGATCGGCGCCGAGGTCCACGACCTCGAGTCCGGCACCACGATCAAGGTCCGGGCCAAGCAGGTCATCAACGCGACGGGCGTCTGGACCGACGAGACGCAGGGGCTGGCCGGTGAGCGCGGACGCTTCCACGTCCGGGCGTCGAAGGGCATCCACCTGGTCGTGCCGCGGGACCGCATCCGCTCGGACTCCGGGCTGATCCTGCGCACCGAGAAGTCCGTGCTGTTCGTCATCCCGTGGGGGCGACACTGGATCATCGGGACCACGGACACCGACTGGGACCTCGACAAGGCCCACCCGGCGGCGTCCAAGGCGGACATCGACTACCTGCTCGAGCACGTCAACGCGGTGCTGGAGCAGCCGCTGACCCCCGAGGACGTCGAGGGCGTCTACGCGGGCCTGCGGCCGCTGCTGGCCGGGGAGTCGGAGTCGACGTCGAAGCTGTCCCGCGAGCACGCGGTGGCCATCCCGGTGCCGGGGCTGGTCGTGGTCGCGGGCGGCAAGTACACGACCTACCGGGTCATGGCGAAGGACGCCGTCGACGCGGCCGTGCACGGCCTGGACGCCAAGGTGCCGGAGTCGGTGACCAAGGACGTGCCGCTGCTCGGGGCCGAGGGCTGGGAGGCGCTGAAGAACTCCGTCGGGGTGCTGGCCGCCCAGTCCGGGCTGCACCCGGCCCGGATCGACGGGCTGATCCACCGCTACGGCTCCCTGGTGACCGAGGTGCTGGACCTGGTGGCGCAGGACAAGCTGCTCGGCGAGCCCCTCGAGGGCGCACCGGACCACCTGCGGGCCGAGATCGTCTACGCGGCCTCGCACGAGGGCGCCCGCCACCTCGACGACGTCCTCACCCGCCGCACCCGCACCAGCATCGAGACCTTCGACCGGGGGCTCGGCGCCGCGCAGGAGGCCGCGGACCTGATGGCGCCGGTGCTCGGCTGGACCGACGAGCAGAAGGCCAAGGAGGTCGAGCACTACCGGGGCCGGGTCGCGGCGGAGCGCGAGAGCCAGACGATGCCGGACGACGCCACCGCCGACTCCGCCCGCATGGGCGCCCCGGACGTCGTCCCCGTCGCCTGAGGCATTGTGGAGCCACAACCGTCGTTTCGGGGCCCCGATCCGACAGTCGTGGCTCCATAATGCGTGCCGTGACCACTACCACACTGACCGGCGAGCGGGCCGATCTGCTCCAGTCCCTGCGGCGGCACCGGGGGTTCCTGCGCCAGACCGCGAACGGCCTGTCGGACGAGCAGGCCCGCACCCGCAGCACCGTGAGCGCGCTGACGATCGCCTCGCTGCTCAAGCACGTCGCGGACACCGAGGAGCAGTGGATCGCCTTCGCCACCGGGGCGCCCGGGGCGATGGGCGGGGCGGACGGCGGGGACTGGGACGGCGAGTGGGACCCGAACGCCCCGGACCCCCGCTTCGTGCTGTCCGAGGCGGACACGCTCGCCGCGCTGCTCGCCCGCTACGACGAGGTCGCGGCGGCCACGGACGCCGTCGTCGAGACCGCGGACCTCGACCACGCGACCCCGCTGCCCTCGGCGCCCTGGTTCGAGCCGGGTGCGGCGTGGACCCTGCGCCGCACGCTGCTGCACGTGATCGCCGAGACCAGCCAGCACGCCGGACACGCCGACATCATCCGCGAGGCCATCGACGGCGCGAAGACGATGGGTTGACGGATGGGCTGACGGATGGGTTGACGAACGCTCGACCGGAAGGTCGGATGGTGATGTGAGTGCATCAACGGAGGCACGGGCGGCGATCGCCGAGGCGGTGGTCGGCCGCGAGCGCGAGCTGACGCTGGTGTTGGCGGCCGTGGCCGCCGGCCGGGACGTGTTGTTGGAGGGCCCGCCCGGCACCTCGAAGTCCACGATGCTGCGCGCCATCACCGAGCACTGGGGTGTGCCGTTCGTGCTGGTGGAGGGCAACGCCGAGCTCACCCCGGCCCGCCTGGTCGGGCACCACAACCCGGCCCGGGTCCTGGCCGAGGACTACTCCGCGGAGAACTTCGTGCCCGGCCCGCTCGTCGAGGCGATGCGCACCGGCGGGTTCCTCTACATCGAGGAGCTCAACCGGGCGCCGGAGGACACGCTCAACGTGCTGCTGGGCGCGTTGGCCGAGCGCGCGGTGACCGTGCCGCGGGTCGGGACCCTGCGGGCGGAGTCGACGTTCCGGGTGCTGGCCTCGATGAACCCGTTCGACAACGTCGGCACCGCCCGGATCTCCGACTCCGTCTACGACCGCTGGAACCGCCTCGCCGTCGGCTACCAGAGCGCCGCGGAGGAGACCGACATCGTCGCCCGGCGCACCGGCAGCACGGACGCCACGCTCAACGCCGACGGCGTGGCCCTCACCCGGGCCACGCGCACCCACCCCGAGCTGCGCCGCGGCTCGTCGGTGCGCGGGGCGATCGACCTCGTGGCCATCGCCCTGGAGCTGGCGAAGATCACCCCGGACGCCGACCACACCCAGGTCGTGCTCGACGCCGCGCTGCTCGCCCTCTCCGCCCGCGTGGGGGTCGACGAGGCCTCCGACGCCACCCCCGAACAGGTCATCACCGAGATCTGGGAGAACCATTTTTTCTCCGCCCCCGGCGGGCAGCGCCGGGTCCGCACCGCCTGACCGTCCCGAACGCCGTCGCGCTGCCCACCGCCGACACCGGTGAGCGACGGACCCTGCAACCCCTGCGCCGCAAGCCCAAGAAGCTCGACGCCGCACCCGACCTGTTCGCCAAGGGCAAGGGCACCCCGGTCGTCGCCGAGCTGAACCCCGACCGCGGCGGCCCCGACACCGACACTGACACCGACCTGCCCGCGGGCGGGCAGGGCGTGCTGGTCACCACGCAGCAGGCCACGCAGAAGGAACTCTCCGAGCTGCTCGAGGAGACCGCCCCCGATCCGACGGTCGTCTCGATGGCCCAGGCCATCGCCCGGCGGCTGGCGGTGCGCCGCCGCCCGCGAGACGCCCGCTCCGAACGCGGCACCGGCGCCCTGGCCTCGGTGCCCTACGCCTACCGCAGCGACGACATCGACCTGGACAAGACCATCGAGATGCTCGCCGAGCACCCGGTGGGTGGGTGGGGAGACGACGGCACGAGCGACGTGATCGTGCGGGAGCGGATGAGCTCCCGACGCGCAGCAGTGCTGATCGTGGACGTGTCCGGCTCCATGCGCGGGGAGAAGGTCCGCATCGCCGCCGCCACCGTCGCCGCCCTGTCCGCCGACCTGTCCGGTGCCGGGGACCAGCTCGCGCTCGTCGCCTTCTGGTCCGACGCCGCCGTCGTCAAGACCCTCACCGAGCCCGCCACCCCCACCGCCCTGCTGGACACGCTGCTGCGGATCCCCGCCCGCGGGCTGACCAACGTCGGGTTCGGGCTGTCCGTCGCCCACGCCGAGCTCGCCCGCTCCGCCGCCCGCAGACGCACCGCGATCCTGCTCACCGACGCCGTGCACAACGCCGGCCCCGACCCCCGCGACCTGGCCCGCCGCTTCCCCGAACTGCACGTCCTCCTCGAGACCGACGGCGAACACGACCTCCCCCTCGGCCGCGACCTCGCCCGCCTCGGCCACGGCACCCTGACCCCGGTACACACCCACCG
>NZ_FNBE01000022.1 GCF_900102195.1 Pseudonocardia oroxyli | reverse complement strand
TCGACGGGCAGCGCGACATCCTGGGCCTGTGGGCCGGTGACCCCGCCGCCGGTGGGGAGGGTGCGAAGTACTGGCTGCACGTGCTGACCGAGATCCGCAACCGCGGCGTCGGTGACGTGCTCATGGTCGTCTGCGACGGGGCTGCCGGAGGCGATCGGGCAGGTCTGGCCGCAGACGATCACCCAGACCTGCGTGGTGCACCTGCTGCGCAACAGCTTCCGCTACGCCGGGCGCCAGCACTACGAGGCCGTCGCGAAGGCCCTCAAGCCGGTCTACACCGCTCCCGCTCCGACCGAGGCCGCGGCCACCGAGCGGTTCCTCGAGTTCTGCGAGACCTGGGGCGAGCGCTACCCGGCCATCGTGCGGTTGTGGGAGAACGCGTGGGCGGAGTTCGTGCCGTTCCTGTACTTCGACGTCGAGATCCGCAAGATCGTCTGCACCACCAACGCCATCGAGTCCGTGAACGCTCGGATCCGCCGCGCGGTCAAGGCGCGCGGGCACTTCCCGAACGAGGCCGCTGCGCTCAAGTGCGTCTACATGGCGATCATGAGCCTCGACCCCACCGGCGCCGGGCAACGCCGCTGGGCGATCCGCTGGAAACCAGCCCTGAACGCCTTCGACATCACCTTCGACGGACGCCTGTCCGCCGGACGCCGATAGCCCTCAACCAACCCCAGTTACACCGGACAGTTGACAGTCCCGTCGATGGGCCGAGTCGAGACCTGCGCCGATAACGCCGCGATGGAGTCCTTCTTCAGCCTGCTGCAGAAGAACGTGCTCAACCGCCGACACTGGTCGACCCGCGACGAGCTTCGGCTCGCGATGGTGACCTGGATCGAGTCCACCCACCATCGTCGAAGACGCCAGGACAGCCTCGGCCGACTCACCCCAGTCGAGTTCGAGATACTCGCCTCAGCCGCTCACGCGGCCTGATCATCTACCCAATACGGGTCAACCAGAGTCTGGGCAGTCCCCCCGGATATCGCGGCGCCTGGCCGCCAGCATGGTGGAGGTTAAACTAGTGGCTGTACGCGAAGCAGTGCATCGAGACCCGGTTTGGCGAGCGCGGTCCAACCATCTGATCGCAGCAGAGGTTCAACTGGATGGCACAGACATCGCCACCGAGCAGCTGTGGGCTCGCAGGATTGGTGCCGATCAGTTCGAGCTGTGCTGCATTCCGTTCTTCGTCTACGATCTAGCGCTAGGTGACGTGGTGGAAGTTGACGACTCGAGCTTAGTGCGGTCGGTTCTCTCTCCATCCGGACGATATGTGTTCCGAGTCTTCTTTGAGCGATCGAATCTGGTCTTCAGGGACGAAATCGTGCGGGGGCTGGAGTCTCTGCAATCCATCTATGAATGGTCATCGGCGAGCCTTCTGGCAGTTGACGCACGTGATGAGGCGCATGCCAGCATTGTCGCCGAATATCTTGCAGATGGGGAAAGGTCTGGCATGCTCCTCTACGAGACCGGCAAGAGCTAGTTCGCGTGTGCACGTTTAGGCGCCGCGATGCTCGTCTGGTTCTGGGGTGTGGGTCTCGGTTGACCGGAGAGCGGAATTAGTGCACCAGAGGACGGCCTTGACGAGCAAGACTTCCCCGAGAGTTGCAACTAGGCGGGCGACGACTGCCTGGACGGTGGCGCACACTTCGGGACCTGAAGACCGCATCCATCAAGAGGCCCCGAGGGATCGGCTACAAGTGAGATGCATCGGCGTGAACGAGGTGGAGATTTGCCTCGAAGGACTGATGGCCGTGCGAACGCTTCTCGCTCGCTATTCGTTCGGAGGGTGTCGCCGACCTCAGGAGACAGTACAGGCGGCGCGAAATTGAGAAGTCCGGGCGCCTTGAAGGTGGTCTTGAGTACGACTTTCACGGTGCGGGATGTCGGTTCGTGATTCCGGGTGGACGCGTAGTCGAAGTCGACTTGTACGAGGGCCTTGAGGATTTCGATCCTTGGAAGTTTCAAGATCACTTCTCCGTGGAATCGGATGGTGCTCGACCATCCGTCGACGAGATCAGATTGCATTGTGGCCAACTCGTGCGGACCGGCCGTCTCGTTGAGCCCCACCATGTCTGGTATTTAGACCGCGTTAATGGCGGCCAGGTTGAAGCTGGTGGAGAGAGTTGACATTGGTGGTCGACGATCGTCCGACCCCCGTTATCGAAGGGGGTACAACGAAGCAGGCGGCGACGGCTGGACAGTGGTGCAAACTTCGGGAACCCAAAGACTGCACCCATGTACCTCGAGACTCACGGGGGCACTCACGATGTAGGCTTCAGGGTCGATGTTCCCGCGTCATGACTTCGCGGAATGGCGGAGCGGGGAGACGTGGACATCCTGGAGGGGGGATATGCGGACGATGACGCCGAATACATCAGCTATAGCCGAGCCTTCAGCGATACCAATCGATTCCGGAGATTCCCATGGAGTGGATGATGACCGTGGATAGACTGCCTCGTGGATGATGACCGTGGATAGACTGCCTCGGGGAACCGTGACCAGGGCGACGGTGGTTTCCTATCCTCCGTACGGCGGCATTCGGGTCCAGATGTCTGGCGGGTGGTACGGCTACATTGACGACCTGAATATCCACGACCTAAATTTGCCTGCGACAGAATGGCCAAAGGTCGGGGAAGAAATCAAAGTCGCGGTGCTTGGATACGCGAGAGTGTCCGACTGACTGCCAGGCAAAGTCAGATCGAATTGGCTCCTATGAAGAAAAGTGAAGACGCGTGTGACTAACTGAGCTGTAGTCTCGAATCTGCGAGCAGTGATGGAGTTCTAATCGCGCTTATTACTTGGTAGTCGAAAGGTGAACCCGGAAACAGGGCTGGCCTGGCGGCGGCCTCGCCAACAGGAGGCATCAGATGAGTGATGCACGTTACCGTGCAGCGGGAGGCGACCTATGGTGAGTCGAGATTCTCAAGCCTCGACTGGAGACGTATTCCTTCTGCCTGTGGGTGACGAGTATGTAAGCCCGGCTCAGATCGTAGCGGACTATAAGCACGCCATTTACCTCGCAGTCTATGAGCGAGTAGCGCGGAGCCGAGAGGGCCTCCTAGGTGCGATTGTCAACCTTGAAGTCGTCCTCCTGGGCTTAACCTTCGACGCTCTGATCGAGAACGGCGACTGGTCACCTCTTGGCGCGACTGAAGTGCCCGAGGGAGTTCCATTGCCCGCCTACAGGGAAGCTGTTGGATTTCCACCGAAGACATTCGTGGTCGACCATTCAGGTAGGCGGCGGAGGCTGGCGACACACGAGGAGGAGTTACTACTCCCCACTCGCAAGATGGTTGCCCCGATTCGAATAGAACGTGCCCTTAGGGCGCTTTATGGGTTCGGCGAATGGTCGCCAAAGTATGACTCGCTTCTTCCTTCGAAAATCTTGACAAGCGCGGAGACGTTCCCCTGACTTCTCCACGTCAGCGGGACGCTGAGTACAGTGCGGGGCGTCGTGGTGAGGTTGATGAATGACGTTGAAAAGTACCTGGATGCCTTGGGTCGCGTCCGGAGATCCCTAGAAGGTTCCGGAATGAGCTCCGGCGGGGTGAGAGGCCTGATGGGCCGATACGGATGGCGAGAGATTTCGAAGGCGGGCTTGATCGAGAGTGATGTCGCGTATGAGTTCCACGACGTCGGATGTCGATTCACTCTGGCCGACGACAGCGTAGTCGACGTCGACATCGTCAACGGAGTGGAGGCATTCGACCCTTGGCGTGTCCTACTCTTCGTCGCTGCCGGGGACGAATCCTCTGGTCGAGGGCTTCGTGAAATTCGAAAGCAATGCGACTCTCTGGTCCGGTCTGGCCGCCTGGGCCAGCTTCGGCAAGGTTGGTACTCGGACCAATCTGAAAAGTGGGCGAGCAACTTGCCTGCACCAGTGCTGCTGACGAGCTGAGTTGGCGAGACCGATCGCGGACATTTCGCGTCCACTAGATCTCTGGAGCTGGCGTTCAGCAGCGTTGTTTCCTCGCGATGGGTGTGGGGAAACCACCCTCCATGTTGCCCCGGTGCCGGTGAGACCTACCGGGCCGAGGGTCGCCAGCGGGAGGACGGGCTCGTGTCCGGCGGTGAGTCTGTCCCCCGGGACGCGGTGCCGCGCTCGAAAGGATGGACGCCTTCGTAGTGACGTGCGCGTTCGCGATCAAGCCGTTGCCCAGGCGATCAACGTCGACGCAACGATGGCAGGCCCGTACGGGATCGCTGTACCTGCGCCATCCCAGTGCGAGCGCCAGACGGCGAGCATGGCGATTGACATTGCTGAGTAGGTGGCTGCGGCAAGGGCCGCGGGGATGCCGGCGATGCCTATCCAGCACGAGAGGATCGGGACGAGCTTCGCGTCGCCCCAGCCCCAGCCTGCTGGGATCAGGACCAGCAGCGTGCCCGACAGTGCGAGTCCCCAGAGAAGGACCGGGTTCACTGCTGCGGGGTCACTGCCGAGGATCGGCCTAGCGAGGACGAGCACGGGGATCGTGGTGAGGGCCAGGGAGGTGACGAGGGGATCGGGGAGTCGGAGCTGACGGGCGTCGACCGCTGCTGCGGCGCTGCCCAACACCGCAAGGGGCAATAAGAGCAGCGTGGCCGCGATCCCGTGTCGGGAAAGGCAGATGCCGAACGTGATGGCGAGTATCGCCGTCATGACGCTGAGCTCGGCCACCCACCGCCAGCCCTCTGGCGTCTTGGCGAACCGGTTCGCCAGCTTCAATCCTCCTGCGCTGCAGAGTCCTGCTCCCACAACCGAGCTCACCACAACGGCGATCATCGGCGTCCGTCGATGCCGTGGGGGAAGAGTTCGTGGAACACGGCGAAGCTCTCGGAGGGGAGGTCTTCTCCGACTTCGAAGCCGCGTTCGGAGAGCAGGAGGTCGGCGTGTTCGCGCATCTCGGCGAGGTTGCCTTCGGCGTGGGCGATGCGCATGAGGTCGAGGAGTGGGCGGTCGTGGGTCAGGTCCGGGTCGGCGAGGCGGGAGGCTTCAGCGGCCCATCGGGCGGTGTCGAGGTCGCGGTGTTCGAGGGTGAGGTCGACGAGTTCGTGGGCGGTGTCGACGACCCAGCCGGGGATGATCGAGTCGAGGTGCTGGTCGGGGTTGCGGAGCCAGCCGTAGCCGTGTTCGCGTTCGGAGCGCAGGATCGGGCCGCGGATGAGTTGGAGCGCGGCGCTGTAGTCGGCGACGGCGTCTTCGACGCGGCCTGCTTTGGCGAGGGCGTTGGCGCGTTTGCGGAGGCGGCGGAAGAGGTCCCAGTCGAGCAGGAATCGGGTCAGGCGGTACTGGGTGGCGACGCCCGGTGTTCCGGCGGGGAGGTAGAAGTCGTTGGGGTCGTCGGGGGCGTGACCTGCCCATGCGCGGACGTCCACGAGGGCGCGACGGACGGTGGACTCTTTGGCTTGTCGATCTGCGGGCCAGAGGTCGGTGGCGAGTTTGTCGGCGCTGACGCCGCGGGGGTGGAGCGCGAGGTAGACGGCGATCTCGAGGAACCAGGGTCGTCGGCTGGCGGGCACGGTGCCGGGGGCGCGCATCAGCGGTGGCCCGAGGATGCCGACGAGCGGGTTGGGCGGGGTGTCGGAGGAGTGCCACCGGGCGAGGTCGGCGTCCAGGTCGGGGTCGTCGCGCTGAACACGCTGCAGGGCTCTCTCGACTGCCGGATCGACGACCGGTGACGTCGGCTGGGGTAGCTCGGTTGGCTCCTCTGCTGGTGGTGGGGATTCCGGTCTGGGTGCCGCGTCGAACAACATCGTCTGCTGCCAGGGGTTCGTCACGTCTACGGCCGGGGGTGTCCAGGCGCCGTCGGCGGCCATGTCCGTGGCCCACGACTGCTGGTCTTCAGCTGCGGCCGGGACGGGTTGGTCGGGAGCGTAGGTCGTGCCGATGACGTCGAGGAGGTTCGTCGCGAAGGTGGCGCTCATCTGCTCCGCGATCAGGCCCTCGGGCGTGGTGTCGGGAGTCGTGATCGCGCCGTCTTCGTGCACGTGGATTCGGTAGCCGGCGAGGTCGGTGGGGCCGTTGGCGAGGAGGAAGACGACCGAGCGTCGTGGGCCGGAGTGCAGGTGCGCGAGGAGTTCGGGGAGGTCTTCGTGCGCGTCGAGGTCTGCGAGCGCGACGACGGTGACCACCCAGGCGTCGCTCCATGGCTCGGCTCGGCGGCGTGTCACGACGACGTCGTCGGGTGCGAGGCAGCTTTCGACCAGTCGTAGCTTCTGGGTGCCGGTGGCGACTGCGTCGGCCGGATGGGGGAGATGACGGACGCGGCTGTAGGGGAGGCGGGCCAGGTCGGGGTCGAGGCCGTTCGTGATGATCTCGGTGGCGTCGGCCCATCGGCTTGTGCCGAGCTCGACGACGATGCTTCGCAGGAGGTCTCGTGCGCGCTCGGGGTGTCCGTCGAGGTGGACGACGCCGTGGTGCTCGAGGTCGATGAGGTGCAGTCTTCCCGGTGCGGCGCCGATGGCCACGACGGCCGGGTATGGGTTGAGCGGTTCGTCGGGCAGGGCGAGGCCGGACTCGACTGGAAGGAGCCAGCTCGTCGCCGATGCCCCGACGAGGTACGGCGGAGGCAGCTGGGTCTGGTCGGCGAAATCGAGCTCGACGCCGTCTGGGTGGAGCATGACTGCGCGAAGGTCGGGCGGGTCGGTGTCTGCAGGGAGGCTGCACAGGGCCAGGGTGATGAGATCGGCGTCGGACGGTCTGGCCGTTTCGGCTGCGGCGACCTCATAGCGTCCGGGTTCTGATGAGGGCACGGCGATCTGGTGGCGGTAGCGGCGTGCCCGTTGTTGGCGACGTCGTAGAAGCGCGAGGGCGCCCACGATGCCTGCGGCGGCCAGACCGGCGCCACCCCAGGTGATGATCGCGGCGGACGGGTCGCTGTCGGCCGGCGGGGACTGCGCCACTGTCGGCGGAGGTGTTCGTGTCGGTGCGCTGACTGTCGTGGTCGTCGATGGGGGAGTGGTGGGCTGTGGCGTGGTGGGTTGCGCCGACGGCGATTGGCTGGTCCTCGGCTGCTCATGAGGTGGCGGCACGATGTCGACCGTCCCGGGGGGTCCGGCTTGGGGGATGCGGAGAAGCCAGCCCGGGCGGATGACGTTGGCGTCGCGCAGCGTCTGGCCGTCGGGCTGGGGCCTGCCGACGTTCGCGTCGAAAAGTTCGGGGAACCGGGCGGAGTCGTGCAGGGTTCGTGCCGCGATCGCGGCGAGGGTGTCGCCGCGCCGAACGGTCACGACGTCGGGCGGTGGCGCAGCGACCGGTAGCTCGAGGATCCAGCCGGTGCGCAGGAGCGCTCCGGTGGTCAGTCGGCCGCCGTCTGGTTGCTCTCGTCCGACGTTGATCTCGAGGATCTCGCGCCAGCGGAGAGGATCGCCGAGCTCGCGGGAGGCGATGTCCCACAACGTGTCTCGATCTCTCACCGTGTACTGCGGACCCGCGGTTTGTTCATGTTCGGCGTCGAGCCGGCCGGGCGCCGTGCTCGTGACGGGCGCGGCGAGGGCGGGTGCGGCCACCGCCTGGGAGGTGAACGCCGCCATTAGCCACATGACCAGGACACCAGTGAGCGCTCGCCCTGCCCTCCGACGTCCGGGCCGGGGCCTGTGGGTCTGGTCATGAAGTGCAGCAACGAGTTCGATGACCGTCGAGACGACCAGGTACACCCACGCCAGCCAGCCCCCGACGACGAGCGCGCCGAGAAGGAGCCGACCGTCCTGGATGCCGTAGAGAGCGGCGGAGGCTTCCGCGACGCTCGGCAGGTGGTCGGGGAGGTATGGCATGCCCAGCGCGAGCAGAGCCCACGGGAGCCCGGCCAGGATCGCGACGAGGAGCACGAGCGCGACCAGCCCTCGGCAGGGCCGGGCGATCATCCTTCGTCTCCGCTGGGGATGACGACCGGTCGTGCCTCACCGAACCCTTCCGCGGTCAGCTCGCCGATGCCGATGAGTCCCAGGAAGACCGCGGGACGCGTCCCAGTGGCCCGGACGCGGACGCCGCCGTCCACGATGGTGATCGCTCCCGTGACGCCGCTTTCGGCGAGATGATTCAGCGCCGCGGCACGGGCGCGGTCCTCGTCGAGCTCGACGAGGCCGCGGCGCAGCGCGACGGTGTCGAGCTCCTGGCCGCCTGCCCGTGCGGCTTCCTCAGCGGAAGCGGTGACAGCGGCGAGCAGCTGGGCCTTCCGCACGCCGTCCACGCCGAGCCCGACACACAGGACCAGAGCGAGGACGAGGATCGCGGCAGGGGCGGTCATGACGCCCCCGCCGCGTTCCCGGTCGTCCGCTGCGATCATGGCGCCTCCCGATATCGGTCGATCACGCTGACAGCGGTCGCCTCGGTGGTGAAGCTTCCTGGCGCGCCGGGGAGCGCAAGGTCGGACCAGTCGACCTCGCAACGCACGACCGCACGGACGGAGCCGCCCGTCGCGGAGGTGAACACATCCACTGTGCGGCAACGAATCCCGCGATCGTCGAAGACGGCTCGTGCGGCGTCGGCGGCTTCGGTAGCCGCACCCGCCGGGTTCCGCTGGATCGAGGCGAGCCGCGCGGCGGCGCGGGCCGCGTGATCGGTCGTCGCCTCGGCCAAGGTCAGCCGCATGGTGGCGATGCCGAAGGTCAGCACAAGACCCAGGACGCCCGCGACGAGCGCGGCCTCCACAGCTGGCCCACCGCCCCGCTCATGATCAGGAGGCATCATGCGGCAGGCCTCTCGACGGCGCCCCGGGCAGTCCGAGCGATCGCGAGATCCACGAGGGGAAGCACCGTCAGAGCGCTGCCACTGACGGTGACGTCGAGGGAGCCGTCGGGCTGGATGACAGCCTCCGCGCGGGGCTCGAGCAGGACACGGGACGCCGATCGCTCCAGGAACCGAAGTGCAGTGGACTCGGCCTCTGCCGCGGACTCGATGCCGTAGTAGCGCCCGCTCCGCAGACCATCCTCGGCCGCGGTCATCGCCATCTGCGACGCGAAGGCGTAGAGGGAGATCTGCACCCCGGCCAGCACGAGTGTCAGCGTTCCGCTCCACAGCAGCGCCAACTGGGTGCTGACGGCTCCGCCACGTTCACGCTCGAGCGCTGTCACTCCAGGGCACCCATCTTCTTGGCGATGTAGGCGCCGACACCTGCCGCGATCGCAGCGCCGATCACGGCTCCCGCTCCGATGTGGAACCCTTCGTCGGAGTTGCGGCCCCCGCCGCGTTCGTCGACGGGCCCGATGCGATCGTGCAGGGCGAGGAAGGCCTCGCTCACGAACAGCGACAGACGGTGATAGAGCGACCTCATCGGAGCCTCCTCAAGAATCAGCTGGTCAGCAGCGTTGTCGTGGCGGGGTAGAGGACCCAGGCGGCGATCAGGAAGACCTGCATCGCCCCGGGGGTGCTGAGGCGGACACTCGCGCGGTTGGCCTCGGCACGGGCGTCCGCACGGAGCTCGTCGGACAGGCTGGAGGCTCGGGCGAGCAGGGTGTCGATGACCGCACCACCGTCGTCGCCCGCGCTGCGCGCGGTATCCGCCAGGTCGTCGAGCTCGGGGAGGTCGATCTCCTCGGCGAGTCGCCCGAGCCCGTACCACGGCATCTGGCCGGAACGTGTGGCGATCTCGAGATGGTGCGTGATCCGTCGCATCGCCCAGCTCGACTCGAGGTAGCCGGCCGGCTGCAGCAGCGCGGTGGCGACGCCTGCCCCACCCCGTCGCAGCAGGCTGACCTGCTGGAGGTAGGCGACGAGGGCGTAGCGCATCTCGTCCCGCAGATCGTCGGCGCGGTCCCGGAGCTGTCGGGCCGCGCCGGTCCAGGCGGCCGTCGCCGCAGCAATCGTGATCGTCGCGGGCACGACCGCCGGCAGCTCAGCGTCGACCAGCCAGAGTACGAGAGCCAGCGCAGGACCAGCGGCGGCGTAGCTCAGGGTCGAGACGAGCCGCCGGAGCACGAACTCCTCCCGGGTCGTCGATGCGATCGTCAGGTCTGCAGCGTCGACACCGGTGGGGATCCGCTGTGTCCAGCTTCGAAGGAGGCCGCCGTGCTGGCCGGGCACCCGACGTGTGGGGCGGAGTTCGTCATCGAGCATCTGAAGGCCGTCGTCCAGCCTCGGGTGCCATGGTCGGAGGGCGGTCACGAGCAGCGCGGTCGCCAGTCCGAGGAGGCCGCCGCAGAGCGCCCCGAGCAGAAGTGGACTCACCGCGGCCTACTCAGCAGCCGTGGCTCGGGTCGCCCGAGTGCGATGCGGCGCATCCAGACCAGCAGCGCCAGAGACGCGATGACCAGGACGGCCATCACGGCCTGCCCCGCTGCGGTCGAGTAGTCGGCCGCAAAGCCGGGAACGAACATCAGGAGGACGAAGACCGCTGCCTGGATCAGCAGCAGGGTCGTGATCGATTGTCGCGACTCGGCCCGGTCAGCCTCGACCTCCCGGCGGGCTCGGACGTCACGGTCCACACCGTCGGCGAGTTGCCGCAGCACAGTCGCGATCCCGGTGCTCTGCTGGCGCAGGGCCAGCCCGAGTGCGGCCGCGACGGTGTCGCCGACGCGGTCGCCGATCGTCTCGGCGAAGTCGAGGAACGCGGCGTCCTGGTCGGCATGGCTGCTCTCGAGACGCGCGGCCAGCCCGGAGACCGGGACGGAGATCGGCTCCGGTGCGGTGCGTGCGGAGACCACGATCGCCTGGGCGAGACCAACCGCGCCGCCACCGCTGAGAGTGTCCGCCATCCGCCGACACCACGTCGCCAGCGCGGAGACGACGTCGATCTGCTCGCGGGCGACCCGACCGGACCCGAGGAGCCAGGGCAGCCAGGTCCCGGTACAGGCGACCGCGAGTCCGGCGACCGGCCAACCCGACAGCAGCCAGGTCCCTGTACCGGCAGCGAGCCACGCGAGGATGCGAACCCGATCGGTACGCCAGTCCCTTCCCGGGGCTCGAGCTGCGGAGGTGACCGCCCTGAGCCGGGCCGCGAGCAAGGACGTTCGGCGCGCCGCCGGCAAGGCGACATCGCGGGCTCCGGCGATCCCAAGGGCCAGCCCGGTGAGCAGGCTGGCTCCCGCCAGGCCGCCGAGAACCGTCGCCCACGTCATGACCGCACGGCCCCGTTCCGGTTGCTGCGGTTGAGAAAGCCCAGGTCGACGCCGGCCTCCTCGAAGGCCCGCCGCTTCTGCGGGGGCATCTGCAGCCGCGGTCGTGGGTCCTCGGACCCGAGGTCAGGAGCGAAGATCCGGTTGACGGCGATGCGTCCGACCTCGTTGACGTCGGTGACCTCGGAGATCTCCGAGACGAAACGCCGTCGTCCACCGAGAGACGGGTGGTCGAGTTGGCGCATGTGGATGACGTAGTCGATCCCCTGGGCCACGAGGCGGGTCACGAAGCGGTCCGACCAGCCCGAACCGGCTCCCTTCAG
This sequence comes from Pseudonocardia oroxyli, assembly GCF_900102195.1. GTDB lineage: Bacteria > Actinomycetota > Actinomycetes > Mycobacteriales > Pseudonocardiaceae > Pseudonocardia > Pseudonocardia oroxyli. Next base: position 109,873 of record NZ_FNBE01000022.1, on the reverse strand, counting down.
CGCCGCGGTGGCGAGTCGTTCGAGAGCTTCGGCGGACGAGCCCGCGTGGAGGGTGCACATGGAACCGGGCATCCCAGCGTTCATCGCTTCGAGCATGGCGAGCGCCTCCTCACCGCGGACCTCGCCGATGATCACCCGAGTCACGGAGAGGCGGAGGGTTTGGTGCAGCAGAGCCGAGAGCGTCATCTCACCTGCCCGCTCGCCGCCGCGCCCCGAGAACTCTGTGGAGCCGGGTCTGGCCTCCATCGCGACGATCAACGGGGAGGCGTTGTGGAGTAGGTGGAGGCGGAGCTCGAATTCGGTCTCCAGTGTCGCGATCCGCTCGTGTGGCGGGATCTCGCGGGCGATGGCGCGGAGCAGGGTGGTCTTTCCGCAGGTGGGCTCGCCGGTGACCAGGATGTTCTGCTTGGCGACGATCAGAGCACGGATGAACCGCGCGGACTCGGCCGACAGCGTCCCCATGGCCACGAGATCGTCGAGCGTGAAGTCCAGCAGTCGGTGCTTGCGGATCGTCACGGTCGGCCGAGGTACGACGTCCCGGACCGCCGCCAGCCGCGAGCCGTCCGGCAGCTGCATGTTGAGGCACGGCTGAGCGGGGGTGAAGGCCCGCTCGGACGTCCCATGGTGTGCGGCGATGTGCTGGATCTGTTGGATGAGCTCGGCATCGCTGGTGGCGACGGCATCCCGCGCGACCCGGATCTCGCCGCTGCTGAGCCGCACCATGGGCGGCTCGGAACCCACCAGGTAGATGTCCTCGACATCCGGCAGGTCCAGAAGCGCCTGCAACTGGCCGAGGCCCCAGATCCCGCGCTCGACGGCCAGGAGGACCTCGGCCTCGTCCTCCCGGGCCAACACCGGGTGTCCGCGGCCGAGACGCGCACGCGCCTCCGTCTCCAGCTCCTCTTCGATGAGGGCCCGGAGTTCCTGGCGTTCGTCCTCTGCCGTCATCCCGCTGCGGGCCGATCGCTCGGCCAGCTTCGCGATCACCCGTCCACGGATCGCGTCGACGACAGCTTTCTCCGCGGTCATCCCTGCAGCCCGGCGTGGTCGGGCGCGGCGAGCCTCGAGGCGGCGAGCAGAAACGCGCGCTGCAGCCTTCCCCGGTGGAACCGTGCCCCGGGCTCGACCCCGCCGCTCCAGTGACGCGCACCCGCGGGGTCGTCGGGCAGGGCCGCGGCGATCGGCAGAGTGCAGGCACGGGCGATCTCGTCGGCGTCATACGGTTGGCCGGGCCCCACCACCACGAGGCGCAGCGGCGCCGCCGAAGTCTCTAGGAGTGGGGCGGACCGTGCGACGTGCCGGACTGCGGCGAGGTTCGACCGGGTCAGGACGAATGCGGCTGCCGAGCAGTCCAGGATCGCGGTGCTCGGGTGCCCGTGTGCGAGCCGCCCACAGTCGACGAGAAGATCCGCGCCGCAGAAGGACCCCAGCTGGTCGGCCGTTCGACGCCAGTCCACGGCGGTCGCCGCCTGCGAGGAGCCGAACCCGGCCAGCATCAACGGGCCGTGCTTGACCGGGCGGATTACGTGACGGCCCAGGGCGCCTGCGAGATCGCCGAGCCGCGCCTCAGCGAGAACATCGACGACTCCACCTGTCGCCGAGACACGGCCGCCGCCGAGCCCTACGAGCATGTCGCCACCCTGCGGGTCGAGATCGAGGGCGATGACCGGGCGAGGCCAGCTCGCCGCGAGCCCCAGCACCGTCGTCGTCACGCCGGGGGAGCCCTTGAACGAGACGAAGCTCAGGACGCTCATCGATCCTCCACCAGGACGACGACGACACGGCCCGCCATCGACGTCCGCGCCACCGCAGCTGCGTCGGACACTCGCACCAGCACCTGCGCCGTCCTGCGGTCCGCAGTCCCTCCCAGCCGAACGATCTCGCCGTCGACGGACTCGCCCGGACCATCGGCACCATCGACGATGAGTACACGGTCGCCGGGGCCCAGACTCTCCGTCGGGATCTGGCCCTCACGTCCGCTGACCTCCATGACCGCCATCCCCGGCGCAGGGAACACCGCGGCCCGCAGAAGACCCGGCGTGATCAGCTGACCTCGCTCGACCGACGCCGTGACCGGTACGCCGACCACGTCGGGCAGACGCGTCCACGGAACCGACGCGAGTCCCGTGCCGGTGGGGATCTGGACCTGGACCAGGTCGGCGGCCGTCAGCGGCTCACCGCGGGGGACGTCTCGATTGGCGGCGATCACTGTCTCCGACTCGCGCACCATTGAGATGGCGGCTACGCCTGCGAGCAGCCCGACCACACCCAGGACTGCGGCCAGGCTGAGGTAGAATTGGCGCCCTCGCCGTCGCGGCGACTCGCGCAGCGCCGCCGGGGGCTGGGCGGTTCGGGCAGTCTGCTGTCGCAGCGTCACCGGCCGCCTCCGCTCACGAGCACCTGAACCTCGTCCACGGGGATCTCCACCTCGGATGCCAGGCGGACTTCTTCAGCGCCGGCGACCGGCAACCCGCCTGAGACGCCCTCCCACTGGACTTGCCACACGGCCGTCGCCACGACCGTCCAGCTGCCGACGCCCGCGGTCCTGTCCGGCAGCGAGCGCTCGGAATAGGTGTATCCGCAGTCGGGAGACGGCCCGGGCTCGCCGGTCCACGGTGTGCCCGGTCCGGCACAGAGGACGGCCGAATCCGGTGGCCCCATCGACCATTCCACTCCGGTGAGCCGCGCCGTTGCTACGACGTTCGCGTCTCCAACGGCGGCGGCCGCCGTCACCACGTCGTCCTCGGCCTGGTCTTGGTCGATCCACAGCCATACCGGCACGCCGACGTAGAGCTGTTCCTGGCCGGACAGACGGATGGTCGGCTTCTGGAGCTCGAGTCGGTTGATGGCGATTCTGGTGGGAATATCCGGATCGACGGCGACAGCCGCCTGTCCTGCGGCAGGGGCATTCGCTACCGGTTCCTCGCCGGGCGGGGCGATGCCGAACAGATTCTGGACGAGGTCCTGCGGAATTGCTTCGGCGATCTCCCGGCTCGGAGCGATGCTCGGGCGTCGCGGTGCAGCCGATGCATTTCGTGCTGGCGGGCCCGGCTCCGCAGATTGTGGTGCCGCTGGACCACCTGGTCGCCCAGGATCGGCCGCCTCGACGAGGCACAGTCCCATCGCCGAAAGCACCTGGCAGCCCCCCGGTGCCGCGGCTGCGGACGCGTGCCCGAGGCCCGGAGCGATGAGCAGGATCGTCGCGACGGTCGCGGCGCGCCGGGTCAGCACGGCTCCTCCGGTGCCGGTATCGCCCGCTCCACCCACCAGCGGTCGCCGTCGCGGACGACCTCCGCGCGGTAGCGGTAGCGAGGGGACTGGTTGGCCTGATCGCCGAGTTGACGCCCGTCCGCGGTCAGCACGCGGACGCCCGTCGCGTCCAGGCAGTCGAGCACAGAGACTTTGTCGTTCGTCGCCGGCACGGCTGGGTCGACGGCGGGAGCCTGCCCGAGCCGCCCGTCCACACGAGCGGACAGCGACGCGTAGTTCTGCACATCGAGCACCGCCGCGTCGAGGGCCTGCCCTCGTGCGAGCTGACGCAGCTCGGCGGTCCAATCCCGTGCGGTGGGGGCAGCATTGGCATCCTGGCTGACCCTGAAGAAGTCGGCGTACACCGCGAGCGCTTCGACAGAGGGATCAGGAGCGGGAGGTTCCGGGGCCGGGCTCGGGGCGGACGAGCAGGCTGCCAGGACAGCAGCCCCGAGGATCACGGCGCCGAGGCGCACGGTCGTGGTGGAGGCGACGCGAGGAAGAGCCACGACAGCGATCCTGGTCGAACTCGCGCAGTCTTCGTGCACTCTCGCGCAGCGATCGTATTGAGATCGTGCTCCACCCATCGACGACACCTCCTCCGCGGGAACAGGTGAGCAGCGTGCACGGCAGGGTGCGCGGCCGCGGGCTTTCTGAACGAGTTGCTCCAGATGGAGCAGTCCGCCGTGGTCTGTGCACGAAGTCCGAGCGCCTCGTGCACAGTGTCTGAACTGCGATAACCGTCGCTGCCGGAGTAGCTGCCTCGCGACGACGGTGGCGTTCGCGATCGTGAACGACGAAGTGGAAAGTTATCCACAGATCCCTCGGCGGGAGTCGCGCCGCCGCGAGCTCGCCGTGAGCCTGACGACATGCGCGTGCTTCTCGTCATCGGCCTGCTCACCTGTCTCGTGGTGCCGTTCGGCGTCGTCGCGCTGCGCAGCATCCCGGACCCGCTCGTCAGTGCCCTCGAGGCGGCAGGTTGCCGCGGCACGGAGTACCGCTACGAGGAGCGGCAGGACGTCGTCTGGCTCGGAGTGGAGGTCAAGGACTGCGTTCAGGAGGGGCAGATTCTGGATGGGCGGCGCGTGGGGGAGGTGGTAAGCGCCGCCGCTGCCTCGTCGGCTGGCGGATGCTTCGACAGCCTCGCTGTGTGGTCGAGCGGCGCCACCGCGGCGCGTCCGTACGAGCACGATGGGGCCCTCGTATTACCTCCGAACGAGAGCCGCCATCTCGAAAGCTGCGAGCGAAGGCCTCAGGGCTCAACCGACGGCAGCGTGGTTGCGTTCGCTCTTCTTCCTGCGGCCGTCGCCTGCGCAGGCCTCGCGACCGCTCTCCTCGTCGGCCGAACTCGGCTCGGTCTTGTGATCCTCGTTCGTCGATGAGGCGCCGTGGAGTGCCGGTTTGGGAGGAGGAGGTCAGTTCTTCGCTCCCTCCGCAGGGGTGGAGCGATTCTTCGACGATGTCGGCCCTGGGCTGCGTAGATGTTGGCCTTGGAGGGCCGCGTGAAGGAATGCGGGTACGTCCTGGGTGCGATCTCGTCATCGACCACCCGGGCGTCGGGGCGGCCTCAGCTCTTGCCGAGGTAGCCGTCTCCTCTTTTAAGCGCATGGAGGTGACCGAGCCGGCCGTGGCCAAGACGCTGAACGAGGACGGCGTCGGCGTTGCCGAGATCGAGAGCAACAACGGTGGCCGCGGCTGGGCGCGCAACGTCGAGCGCGAGCTGAAGGCGCTGGGCAGCGTGCGGTGCGTCGTCAAGTCCGTGCCGCAAACTCAGAACAAGGAAGCGTGCATCCTGGCCTCGAGCGCGCGGGTGACGAGGCACGTGTTCATGCCGCAGGGCTGGAAGCACAAGTACCCGGAGTTCTACCGCCAGGTGAAGGGCTACCAGAAGAAGGGCAAGAGCAAGCACGACGACGGACCAGACGTGCGGGCAGCGATCTATGAGCGGGTGGCGAACCCGAAGAAGTCGGGCGTCCGGGTACGCACCGCGTAGTCACGCCGCGGTCTGGCTCGGTGGCTCCTTCGGCCCTTTCAGGGACCGCACGCTCGGCAACGGTGTGGCGGTGGGCTTGGCGATCGAGGCGGCGGCCTTGAGGCCGGGAACACCCAGCTTCTCGATGACCTTGTCGATCGACTTCAAGTAGGCGCGGTACTTGAGGTAGCCGAAGAAGCCACCGACCAACGCCGTGGCCAGCAGGAGGATGCCGTACATCAGAAGCTCGGGCACAGGAGAACAGACCCCTTCCAGGGAATGTCCCCGGGCGTCCATCTCCGGGAGGCTGCGGCGGGACACCCCGTGGAAGCTGGATGTCGCACTCGCCGTGAGGCAGCGCGGACGGCTGTTCGTGTCAGGTTTGGACGTTACCAGGCCGCGACGACGACTTCTTTGGGCGCCACGCCGCCGGCGCCGGGATGAACACCCCGCTCCGCACACCGCGCTGGATCTCCATGGGCTGAATAGCAAGCTCGACGTCTGAGTAGTAGCCGCAGGTTGCCTCGGCCGCACGCAGCAGCCAGAAGGTCTTCAGGCGGGCCGAGCCGCACCTACAAGAAGCTGCGAGGTACTGCATCATGCCTCTCGGCATCGAGAACTGCCACAGCAGAAAGCACCCCTTGCTCTCACCGCGCCGGTTGTTGGAGATGGCAAGAAAATTCGCGGACCCCTCACCCGTCGGGAACCTGAAGCAATCGGCGAGGAAGCAACCACGCACGGGGCAGCGGACACCCATTACGCGCAGGGTCGCAGCGAGCTTCCAGGGATCGTTGACGATGAAGTTGCCCGCACGGATGGAGCACCCCGTGTGAAGGTAGCGCTCGAAGTCGAGGTCTCCCCAGTACTCGTCCGGGTACTTGGGAGTCTCGGCGTACTCGCGCAGGCTCGTCGGCTCCGTCGCGATGATGGCTTCGGCGATGGCCTCACGCCGCTCGAACCACTCATCATCAGTCTCGGTGACCTCGTCCTGCTCCACGCGATCATCCTAGCGTCCAGCGCCGACAAGAACTTATTCGATAAAGACCGCGATGGTGTTACGATAAGGCCACGGAAAATTCGTCGACTAGCACTGCATGGCAAGAAATCGCAAACTCCCGTTCCATGGCAGGCAAGCCGGGCACCCACAGCAAGCGCGCGACGGGCAGCATCGAGAAGCTCCCGAGCGGCGCACTGCGCGTCCGCGTCTACGCCGGGGTCGACCCGCTGTCGAAGCGCTGCCACGAGCTGATCGAGATCGACCGGCCGGGCCCGCAGGTCGAGAAGGAGGCTGAGGCGGTCCGCGTCCGCTTCGTCCACCAGATCAACGAGCGCCGCCCGCACCGCTGCAAGCCACTGGCGGCCACGACGATCCGCCATATCCATTTCATCCTGTCCGGCGCGTTCAAGAAGGCGATTCGGTGATGACGACGGGCGTCCGCCGCGGCGAGCTCTGCGCAGCGAAGCTGGAGTCGGTGGACTCACCCCGGCCGCGAGACCCTCTGGCTTGACCGAGCCATCCGCCGCGAGCCCGGCTGGGGCTGGGATGAAGGCGATCTCAAGACTCACCAGCAACGCCGCATTGCCCTCGACGACGAGACGGTAGCGGTGCTGAAGGAGCATGTTGCGCGCCTGGAGGCCCGCTGCGAGCAGCTGGGCGCCAAGCTTCGACCGAACGCCTACCCCTTCCCGGCGCCCCCGACGGCTCGACCTTCATGACCCCGGACAGCGTGACCCAGCGCTAGGACCGCAGGGTCACCCGCCTCGGCATAGACACCACCTACCACAAACTCCGCCACTACTCGGCGACGGAGCTCATTGCTGCGGGCGTTGACCCGCGAACGGTCGCGGGCCGCTTGGGCCACGGGTAGCGGCGGCACGACGACGCTACGCACATACTCCGCCTGGTTCTCCGAGACAGACCAGCGTGCAGCAGGTCAAATTGGTCGAGCCATGCCACAGCGACTGCGCCGAGCCGGAGACACCGGGTAGCGTTTTGGATCCTTGGTCGACCTGCGGTCGTCTACTGCTCTGCCGCGCGAGGCGTCGTTACGATCGGACTTTTTAATATCGTCTAGGCGAGCTTGGAAATCAGCGCTCCAAGGAGATCAGCATGCGATTGAGAACGTCCTGCCTGTCGGTATGGGCGGCGACGCACTCAGTGAGCAGTACTCGTGCCTGCATATTTGTATAAGCGCTTCGAGTGCAGGATAGGAAAGCTTCAAATTCTGACCTTGCTGCCTCGGTCTCTCCCAGAGCGATTCGCCCGAGGGCGGCATTGAAGTGGTAACTCCCCGTGTCTTCGTAGTCTGGCCTATCGGGCAGGTCTCGTAGGATCGATGCCAGTCGTCGCCGTTCGTTCGTGTCGTCGAGTGGGTCCTTGGAGACCGTCGCTGTCGTAATAATTGTATACAGCCTCCAAATTTCCTCTAGTCCCTCTAATGTGTCGATCGACAGCAATTCTTCATAGGCTTCTGCGTATCGGTGCTCGAATCTGTCCAGTTCTGCTAGTCGGAGTCGCACCCAATCCCGTTTGGCAAGGTCTTCGTCGCTCGCGCTGAGAGCGGACGCGTATGCTTGTCTGGCTTTACTCAGACGATCGTTGAATCTGTGGAGTTCTCCGATATTGAACATGGTATCGGCGAACTGTCGAGAATTGACGTCGACCTGACCGAAGAGCTCCAAAGCTTCGTCGTAATCCCCAGTATCGCTTAGGGCTCGCGCTAACACCGAGGCATAGTAGGGGTTCTGGGGGCGCATTGCCCGAATCTGTCGAGCGCACTCGAGGGCTGCGGAATAGTCCCCGAGCGCTTCGAGGCAGTCGATTCGAAATACGATGCGGGCAGGGTTCTCTGGATTCAGGGAGATGCCACGTTCGGCGTCCAGTAGGGCCTCGTCAAGCCTGCCAAGCAGGCGTCTCGTCTTGGAGCGCAGTGAAAATAGCGAGCCTTGAGTGGGGCTCAACTCGATAGCCTCGCTCAGGAGTAGGTCGGCCTCCGCAAATCTGCGAGTCGCATTTAGGGCGCGGGCCTTCTGTTCTAGTAGCCTCGGCAGGGCGCCTTCTTCCGCCGTAACGCCGTCCAGCGTCCTGACTGCGTCGTCATATCGACCCGCGTAGATCAAGACTCGAGAGCAAGCTATCGGCCAGATTATTGAGTCCTCCGCCATCTCGCGAAGTTTCTCATAGTCGGCGAGCGCCGCATCATAGCTGCGTACCGTCTCTAGGAGTGGTGCTCTCTCCATGAGGGCGGAGCGCTGTGTGAGAAGTTCTCGCCTTGGATCATCGATAATTCGTCCCAGGTAGGCGATCAGGCCGTCAACGTCCTGTGGTGCCTCTGTCGCCGCAGCTAGTCGAGTCGCGTAGGCCTGGATCACGTCAGATCCGGAGTCTCGGGCAGCTTCCCGAAGAGTTGAGACCCATCCCTCGAGTGACGTAGGTCCGAGTGAAATCATGAAGCAAGTCCGTCTTTCAAGTTGATCAAGGGTGATCTCGCTCGGTGCAGCGCATATGTGGTGATACCAGTAGGCATCCTGCGCCTGCCGCGCATCCGGGCCTCTTCGGTTGGTCATCTCGGCACGAATACGCCTAAAATAGGCGGCGAGTCGCCCGTGCGCTTCGTGATATCGAGTCGGATGCTGCAGTCGCTGGACCTTAAGCATTGAAGCGCGGACGACATCATGATATTTCAGTGTTCCACCATCGCTGCTGACGAACGCTAGAGATTTCAGCCAATCGGCCAATTCCTTGGGATCATCTGACAGCTCTTGGAGGATGTCTAGGTTTAATCGCCGAGGAATGGACGATTTGAGGGCGGCCGTTCGGCGGTGTTCATCGGACTCCCACTTTAGGAACCTGTCCACTGCCGTTTCTGTTGGGTCGACAAGCGCATCTGTCGAAGGCGAGCTCTGTGCTAGCATTCCGACCAATACGGGAAGTCTTCCGGTCAGCTCGATAACTGAATCAATCAGTCGCTTATCGAAGATCCCATTTCGTTGGAGTAGCTGTGTCGCCTCTGCCGCTGAGAACACTTCAAGGGGAAAGTGTGTGTGCACCGGCTGGAATTCCGCCCACGCTTCGTCGCTGATTGGATTCTGTCCGCAGATAGTGACTACTATGTTTGGAACGATGGAGCCAAACTTGCCGGAGAGCAGATCGCGAAGCCATAACCCGAAGTGCTCCGCTCTTCGCTCGAAGGTGTCAACGAATACTGCGATCAGCTCCCCTTCGACGCCTGAACTCCGCAGGTCACTGACGAACTGTTCCGTTAGGATTTGTACTGGATTGAGGACGAGCTCCAAGTCTGTCTTCGATTTTAGAATCTTGGCTATGAACTCTCCTGCGGCCTCAATATTCTCCTGTGAGGCTGACTCGGCGACGGCTTCCGCAATCTCTCCTACCACGGGCAGCGGCTTGGCCATTTTTGAAGATGCGCGTATGGCGGCCGATAGAAGTAGTGCCGCGGTTCCTATGGGTGCGCCCGAGGCGCGTAACACAAGTGTGCGACGAACGAGATAGCGATCGATCTTCTTCCGGGTTCGTCGAAAATCTAGACCTGCATCTTGGAGCTGTCGACAAATATCTGATAAAGGATCGATGATCTCATCATCTGCCGCGTCGGTCCATGCGCTGATCGCGCCGTGACTCTCGGCAGTTCGCAAGAACTGACGCATTAAAGAGGATTTTCCGACACCGGCTTGACCTGTGATGCTGTACAGGAAGACCCGGTCGTCCTCGTCAACGCCGCGAGTTATGTTCTCCCGATACTCCCGCGTCTGCTCAGCTCGACCAACAAAGTTTCCACTGCGACGGCGGAGTATGTCCTGAAGGCTAGATGGTGGTCGGTCATCTGGGGGCACATGTCGAGTATGTCGACCTGCATCGTTTATTCCAACAGCAAGGCATGGATGCGCAGCTCCGTCGACACGCGGAGATCCTCCAGCCCTCGCATGATGTCGCATCTCGATGCTCCACGTTGGGCGCTCGTCCAGGTCCGGAGGGTTGTCAAGCGGTCCGAGACTCGGGCCCAGAACTAGTTACCCTCGGGTTGCGACAGGAGCACCTTGGGCAGCCCGCAGCAGCCGCGACGTCTATCGCAGCGAGTGGGCAAGGGTCAGCCTGATCGACGTCGAGACGCCCTCCGGAGATCGCTTTGAGCATCATGCTCTGTGGCTCCCACCCGCCGCAATGACAGTCGTGCTCGACGAGACGAGTCAGCCCCGGACCCGGGACTACGTCCTTCGTCGCCGCGCGCAGAGCCTGCGGACAAAGGAGATCATGCGCTGCCTCAAACGCTACGTCGCGCGAGAGGTCTACCGCGCACTCCCGCATGGGCTCGCTTCGCTTGACAGCCCATAGGAGCATCCCCGCCGAGTTCCTCTACGAACAGCTATCCCAGGCGAGCCCGGACCTGCCGCGTCAGATGCTGACCACATTCATCAACACCCTCATATCTGCGGACGCCGACGCGGTGTGCGGCGCCGCCTGGGGCGAGCGCAGCGACGCGCGCACGAACACCCGCAACGGCTACCGCCACCGCGACTTCGACGCCCGCCCTGCTCGCCACAGGCGTGAACGCCGACGGCCACCGGGAGATCCTCGGCCTGCAGGTCACCTCCGCCGAGGACGGCGCCGGCTGGCTCGGGTTCTTCCGCGACCTCACCGCTCGCGGTCTGACCGGGGTCTGACTGGTCACCTCTGACGCCCACGCCGAACTCGTCCAGGCGATCGGGGCGACGTTGCCCGGCGCAGCCTGGCCACGCTGCAGAACGTACTGCGCGGCCCACCTGATGGCAGCGACCCCGACGCCGTCCCCCGTCGGTGCGGGCGCTGCTGCACTCGGTCCACGACCAACCCGACGCGACGAGTGTCCACGCGGAGTACGACCGCGTCCTCGACGCCCTCTGCGAGAAACCGCCGAAGGTGTCCGAGCGCCTCGACACCGCCCGCGCCGACGTCCTGGCCTTCACCAGCTTCCCGAAGGAGGTCTGGCGCCAGATCTGGTCGAACAACCCCAGCGAGCGGCTCAACCGCGAGATCCGCCGCCGCACCGACGTCGTCGGGATCTTCCCCGACCGCGACTCCCTGATCCGCCTCGTCGGCGCCGTCCTCGCCGAACAGCACGACGAATGGCTCGAAGGTCGCCGCTACCTCGGCCTGGAGGTCCTCACCCGCTCCCGCGCCTCCGCAGTCCCCGACACCGCCAGCAGCGACGAGGAGGTGAGCGCCACCGACACAATCCCGGGGCTCAGCGCCTAACCAGAACTAGAAGATCACGCGGTAGTCGTCACACACCACGCCAGCGGACTTGACCAGTACCGGCCTGGCCTGTTCGGCATGGCGGAATTTGAACCGGCGGCGGCCCCTCGCTCCCAAAGCGAGCGGCCAGTTCAGGCGAGTCTGGAGCAGCTCCGCTCCGATTCAGACCCTGCCAGCCGGTGTTCCGGGTCAACGCACGGAGACGTGCAGGTGGTCGTAGTGACCTCCGGTGGCATTGGAGGTGTCGTAAATCCCGCTGCCGGTGTATCGCGTTCCCCATTCGCCGGAAACGTCGCCAGACTGGCTGGACCAGTAGCGGCCTTGCCAGATGAGGTAGTCGATCCCGAGGACGTCGGCGTGGGTGCGGAGCCAGGTGGCCACGGCCCACCCCACCTGCAGCTTGGCACCTTGGGGGAAGGTGCCCGCTCGGGTGGGGAAGATGTCGCAGGCTCTGCCCTTGGGGTGGTCGCTGGTCGGGTTCCAGGCGTGTTGGTCCCAGCAGGTGATGGAACGGATGGGGTGATCGGGGCCGGGTGGGCCGAAGGTTGCGATCAGTTCGTCGTAGAGGTCCTTGGTTCGCGAGGTGAGGCAGCCAGTGGTGGTCGGGTCGTCCTCTGTGCAGCCCGCTGACGGCCCGGTGAACGGTGCGGGTGCTCGGAGCCCGGCGATCGAGGCTGGTCCGGCGGGTGCGGAGTAGGTCTCGACCAGCTGGTGGACGGCGGCGATGTAGTTCTGGATGAGCTCGGCGCAGTCGGCGCCGCAGCCTGCTTCGCCTGCTTGCGGGACTCCGGTGGCGGAGTCGGCGACGCGGCTGCATCCGGCGATGTGGCAGACGAGCATCGCGTCGAGTGGGCTGGTGGGCTTGCCGGTGGCAGCGAGGTGCGCGGTCATCGTGCGGAGGTTCTGGCAGACCCAGGGGACCGCGCGGGTGAGGTGGTCGACGGGTTGGAGGACGTCGGCGTCTGCGGGCGGCGGGGTCGATGCCCATGGTGTGCCGCCGGTGAGGATCCAGTTCTGCTGGTTGAGCTGGTAGAGCCCGGCGCTGCCGCCGTTGCGGTCGCCGCGGAAGGCTTCCGGTCTCCAGGAGCTCTCGGCCTGGACGTGCGCGAGCACCCACACTACGGGGAGCTCCGGGCAGCTTGCCGCGACGATCCGTTCCACGTCGGGAAGCAGCTGCCGCGCGAGCGTCGGCAGTCGGTCGACGGCGATCCCGGATGCCGGTGGCTGGGTGAGTAGGCCTCCGGTCAGGCCGGCGAGGCCCATGACGAGCACGAGCATCCCGGCCATCAGGACGCCGCCGATCCCAGTCGCGAGGCGCATCAGCTGCGGTAGGGCACCGTGTGGAGCGTGCTCAGCGGGAGGTGGTCGCCGCGCATGCCGAATCGTTCGGTGAGGTCGCAGTCGGCGAAGGGGCCGGTGGGGGAGAGGAGCTCGCGCAGGCAGGGGTCGAGGTGGTCGCGGATCCACACGGACAGGGCGGTCCCGGGTTCGCCGCCGAGCTCGGTCCACGCGCGGTGGAGTGCTTCGAAGCGGAACAGGGCTTCGGCGTGCTCCCACCAGCGGGGGCACCAGCGCAGTTCGCCGCGGATCGGGCGGGCGATGACCGAGGTGACGTGCCGTTGGACCCAGGCGGCGAGGTCCTCGGGGTCGATGGCTCTGGAGGGCTGTGGCGCGGGTGGGGAGGGTGTGGGTTCGGGGCGGGGGCCGATGACACCGTTGACGAGGTCGTCGAGCAGGTCGGTGTGGTGGGCGGTGACGCCTTCGAGGCGTTCGATGCGGGCGCGGAGGTCGTCGAGGTCAGTCACCGGGGCGGTCCTTGTGGGTGGGCAGGGTTCGTGCGGCTGCGGCGCGGAGTTCGTGCAGTGCCTGGTCGGCGTAGGTGCGGATGTCGTGGCCGATCTGTTCGCGGTACCAGGGGCGCAGGCGGCCGAGGGCTGGGCGGCGGCCGGTGCTGAAGAGGACGGCGTGGTCGCGGTCGAGGGCGCGCAGGACGTCGGGAGGGAGGAGCGGCTGGCGGGCGTGGGAGATCTGGCGGCTGAGGCCGCTGCCGCGGGAGTGGGTGGTCGAGACCTTGGGGACCTCGTGGTCGCCGATGAGGCCGGTGACCTTCTGCAGGAAGGCGTGGTCGTCCACGGCGGCTCCGACGAGCTTGATCGTGGCGGCGGACCAGAGCGCGTCCATGCCTTGGTTGCCCCACACTCCGACGCCTTGCTGGTAGCTCTGCAGCATGGTGAGGACCTGGATGCCGCGGGACCCGTAGTGGCTGTAGAGCTGGGGGAGTGCCTGGATGGGGCAGATGTTCGCGGCCTCGTCGAGGACGGCGACGACCGGTGGTTCGAGCCGCCCGCCTGCGGCTTGGGCACGGAGCTCGGAGACCTCGAGGACGCGGTCGACGAGCGCGGCGACGACGGGTGCCGCGGTCGCGGCGCCCTCTTTGGACAGCAGGTGGGCGGTCACGGGGTGGTGTTCGCTGTCGATGACGAGGTCCCAGGGGTCGAGCTCGGCGTAGGTGTCGTCGCCGGGCCTCCGCCAGGTGTGGGGTGGGGTGACCCAGCGCAGGATCCGTTCGGAGGTCAGGGACTTCGTGGCCGTGCGGGCGGTCTGGAAGATGCCCTTGGCCGTGACGTCGGCGCCCGCGAGGGAGGCCTCGAGGTCGGCGGCCTCGACGTCGGCGCCCGCGCGGTCGAGGGCGGAGATGGCGTCGCGGCGGCCGTACTGCAGCCAGTGCAGAACCTCGCGCAGGCTGCCGCCGGAGAGTGCGGCGGCGAGGAGCGTGCCGACGAGGACCTGTTCTCCGGCGGCGTGGAAGAAGGGGTCGCGGCGTTGGCCACCGATGGTGCCCATGAAGTGGCCGGCGAGTCGGGTGGCGGCCTCGTAGCGGTGGGCGTCGTCGGCCTCGCGGATGGCCCGCAGCGGGTCCCACCACCAGGTCTGGCGCGCGTGGGCGATCTGCTGAGGATCGAACGTCCACACCGGCCCGACCTGCGCACGTAGCCCGGAGGTCAACGCCCACAGGTCGGCCTTGTTCGAGGTGGCCAGCACGAGTCCGGGAGCCGACAGCACGGTGGGCACTGCGATGGCCGAGGTCTTGTTGGAGCGAGGTCCCATGATGACGAGCGCGACGTCCTCCCAGGACATCCAGACGTCGCGGCCGGCGACCTCGAGCAGCCGGATACCCCGGTCGGAGTCGGCGACCGGTTCGCGGGTGGGGAGCCCACGCAGGCTTCGTGCACGTTGGTCCGCGGCTCGTCCGCTGAGGTCGCCGAGCTCCCGGCGTCGCAGCAGTCCTCGCCGCTGCGGGTCGTCGAAGGGCCGGAAGCGGAGCACGAGGATCACCGCGGCGCCGATCTCCAGGAGCATGGACGCGGTGAGGATGCTGACGAACACGGGGAGATCGACGTTTGCTGGCATCCCGTCGGCGGACCAGTGGACCGCGACCTGCGCCCACAGCAGGGGTGTCCATTCCGGCGCGGTCCAGGTGCCGTCTTCGGCGGCGGCGAGGTAGGAGAGGGCGAACCACACGTTCCCGGACAGCAGCGCGGAGCCGAGGACGAGCGCGATCACCGAGACCGGTCCGGCCATGTCGCGGGTCATGACCGGTCCTGGCGCTGGAACGCGGAGTCGGTGTCGTAGAGGCCGGTCTCGGTGGGGGTGAGGGTCAGTTCGACGGGCAGCCCGATGCGCTCCCCGGACTTGATCAGGTACTTGCCGCGGCCGGGGTGGGCGCGACCGGAGTGCCAGGTGGGTGGCGCGGCCCAGGAGGTGATGAGCGCGGCTTCACCGCTGGTCAGCGTGGTGATGCGACGTAGCCCGTCGAGCTCTCGTTCGGCCATCCCACCGAGGATGAGGATGCCGTTGCGGGAGGCCATACCGCGGGCTTTGGCCCGGTCGGCTTCGGTGGGGAGTGCTTCGAGGTCGTCGAGGGAGTGGGTGACCTGGAAAGACACGATGCCGCGGTGGCGGTTGAGCCGGGTGATGCGATCAGAGCGTTCGACGAGCCCGGGCGCGACGCGCAGCGCGCGCCAGAGCTCGTCCTGGACCTGGACGACGTTGCGGCGGGTGCCGGTGCTGGTGGCGGCGTCGGTGACGCCGGCGGCCCAGGCCCAGGAGCACAGCATCGCCGCGGCGACCGCGTCGTCGTCCTCCTCGTCCAGGGCGGAGAGGTCCAGGGACAGGGCGGGGGAGCCGGGGGTGGCGCGGACGGTCGACTGGCGGTCGAAGATGCCGCGCAGGCTGCCTTCGCACAGCAGCCCGAGGGTGTTGACGAGATCCCGGGTGGTCCGGCGGTAGTCGGCGCCGCTCTCGGTGGCGGCGATGCGGGTGAGGTCGTCCATGCCGACGGCGAGGACGTGCAGGACGTCGGGGACGAGCGGCTCGGTGGTGTCGCGGACGGCGGTGACGGCGTCGAGCGCGGCCCCGAGCAGGCGGCGGTCGGTCACGGAGATGTCCGCGCCGCGCACGATGGTGGTGAGGGCTTCGAGCAGGGAGATGCGGCGGGCTCGGATGGTCTCGGCGATCCGCTCCCGTTCGGTCCCGACGGCGGCGGCAAGGGTGGCGGCGAGGGGGCCGGCGTCGAGGGGGTTGAGGGAGTGTGCGCCGCGGCCGATGCGCCAGACCGAGCCGCCGAGGGCGTCGACCAGGGCGCTGTACTCGCCTTTGACGTCGCCGGGGATGACGGCGGTCATGCCGTAGCCGACGAGCCCGACGAGCATGCGTTTGGTGATCGAGGACTTCCCGATGCCCGGTTGGCCTTGTACCCACACTCCGGTGTTGGACACGAGTCCGGTGCGCAGCCACTCGGCGGGATCAAGGCCCAGCGGCTCGGCGGTGTGCATGTGCCGGCCGAGGGGGACGCCGTGGACGGTCGTGCCGGAGGAGATCGCGAACGGGAACAGGCCGCAGACCTGGCTGGTGGTGGCGGTGTAGCGGGTGGCGGGCTCGATGCCGGCGGCGCGACCGCCGCCGGGCACGGCCCAGCCGAGGCGTTTGGGGATCACGGGGGTTTCCTCCTCAGCGGCGGCGGGTGCTGTCGGTGGGGGCGACACCGATTCCGAGGGCGACGGCGAAGGCGGCGGCCTGGGTGCCGCGCAGGCGGCGGAGGCGGATCTTGGCCTGGCCTGCGCGGTTCTCGGCGTCGGCGACGGCGGCGGGCAGGTCGCGTTCGTCGGTGACGGTGGTGGTGACGTAGAGGGTGAAGCGGCCGACGCCGGCGCCTTCGGCTTCTTCGCGGGCGGACTGCAGGGCGCGGCTGCGGTCGTCGCGGTCGCGTTGGGTCTCGTCGCGTCGGGTGCGTTCGGCCCAGGCCCGGCGGATCTGCCCGCTGGTGATCTCGGCTTCGACCTTCGCGGCGGCCTGCTCGGCGGCGTAGGGCTCGTAGACCAGGGTGACCCGGCGCGGGAACTGTCCCGGGGCGAGCAGCGGGGCGAGGACTCGGGCGGCGACCGACTGGCGGGGTGCTTCGCGCATGCCCCAAGTGACGGAGATCCCGGAGTCGTGCCGGTAGCTGTCCCAGCGTTCGGTGGCGGCGACGGGCCCGGCGTCGGCCCAGCGGGTGAGCTCGTCATCGGTGGACAGCCACGGGCGTGCCGTCGGGTCGAACGCGGCGCGGATGCGGCCGAGGAGGTAGCCGGTGTCGGCGCGGCCGAGGACGGCGACGCCGCTGGAGGCGAGCCCGTTCTCGATCGCCGGTAGCCCGCGGACGGTCTCGACGCACGCTTCGACGAGGTCGGTGGGGCGCGGGGTGGCGCGGTGGGGGTCGACGGTGATGGTGGCGCGGGCGTCGATCTCCGCGGCGGTGGCGGGGGTGGCGGCGACGAGCTCGTCGAGGATCCGGCGGGCGACCGCGGGGGCGGCGCGGTCCAGTGACTGGGCGACGTGCTGGCGGATGGTGGTGCCGCCCGAGGGGGCGGTGTCGATGGTGACGGTCAGGCCGGTGACCAGGCGGTGGTAGCCGAGGTCGGCGAGTAGCGAGCCCCACCCGGCGACCCAGACGTCGGTCTGATCGGGGTCGGCGAGGTCGAGCCCGACCGGGGACAACCGCAGCACCGCGGAGAGCCGCCCGCTGCGGCGATCCCACAGCAGGCACTGCCGGGAACCACGGCCGTCGTCGGTCTCGACCGGGACGACGGGGGCGAGAACACCGGGGAGGTCGGCGCCTCGGGGGTGGTCGGTCAGCAGACCCCCGGACAGCTCGGTCCAGCCGGCGGCGCGGGCCCGGCGGAACCGCGTGACCCGGGTCAGGTACTCGGCGGCGGTGGAGCCGCCGACTCGGACGAGCATCCCGGCCATCACCAGCGCGGACGCGACGGCGAGGGGCAGCGCGGAGATCGGGGCAGTCGACAGCGCCAGCAGCGGGGCGAGCAGCGCGAGGAACAGGGTGATCGTCACGCCAGTCGACAGCGACCCGATGCCCCATCCGCGTTCGGGGCGCCAGTTCCCGTACAGCCGCGGGCCGGCCTCGTCGCCGCTCACCGGGACTCCCGGCCGTCGCCGGTCATGCCGCGCCCCGCCATCCCGACAATCTGGGAGCCGAGCACGGCCGCGGTCGCCACCGGATGCACCATCCCAGCACCGGTCGGGACGGCGCCCTGAGGTGGGGGAGTACCGCTACCGGGCCCGGTCAGCTCCTGCTGCCGCGCGCGTTCGACCGCGCTGCGGGCGCCGGAGGTCATCGCCAGCGCACCCGCGGCCGCGAGGACCGCGGACCCGCCGGAGGAGCCGCCGATCTGGCCGCCGGTCCAGGCGAAGAACTTGAGCAGGACGGGCATGGCCAGGACGGCGAGGAGCAGGACCATGACCCCGGAGAGCTGGACGGCGACCTGGCTGGACACCCGGGTGGCCGAGGAGGACAGGTAGGAGAACCCGATGTAGTAGATGAACGCCGCGGCGGGTTTGTAGATCCCGACGGCGAGGATCCAGGGGATGAGCCGGCCCAGCCAGCCGCGGGTGGAGCGCGTCAGGGATCCGGACGCGGCGAGCGG
This sequence comes from Pseudonocardia oroxyli, assembly GCF_900102195.1. Lineage (GTDB taxonomy): Bacteria > Actinomycetota > Actinomycetes > Mycobacteriales > Pseudonocardiaceae > Pseudonocardia > Pseudonocardia oroxyli. The sequence continues at coordinate 91,419 of NZ_FNBE01000022.1, read as the reverse complement.
GAGCATCGCGGCCATGACGAGCAGCCCTGCCTGCCGCATGATCATGAGCAGCCACTGGACGCAGGACAGGACCGCCGAGAGCAGCGACACCAGCAGCGTCACCATGACGTTGTCGATCTCCCCGCGGGCGAGCTGCTGTTCCATGAAGGTGGCGAACCGGCCGGTGGCGTCGTCGAGGACGTCGCGGCTGAATGCGTCCCCGGCGCGGAGCCCGAAGTGCAGCAGGGTGAGCCCTAGCGCGGAGACGATCAGGAACCTCACGAGCCCGGTCGCCACCATCGCCAGCGGCTCGGCCTTGCGTGAGATGACGAGGCGGGTGGCCTGTACGAGGACGGAGCCGACGAGGATCGCGAGGACGATCTGCCGTGTGGCGCCTTGGGCGGTGACGACGACCGGGTCGGTGGGGTCGACGCTGTCGGAGGTGGCCCACCAGGTCGAGGTCTGGACGATCAGGTCGGCGGCGCCTTCGGCAATGGAACGGGTGACGCCCTCGAACGCGGACTCGACGGCCTGGGCGGTCTGGCAGGACACGTCGAACATCCCGCAGTCCACCGGAGGTGCGGCGCTCATGGTGATCCTTCCTGGACATGGACGGGGCAGGCGGATTCCGGGCGGGTGTCGAGGCAGAACAGGACCCCGATGAGCGCGACGCTCGTGGCCGTGGTCAGGGCGAGGAGCGCGACGATCAGCCACGGGGTGCCGGAGCGGCCGCGCTGGCTGTAGGCCGTCATCAGACTTGGAAGGCGCCGACGAGCACCGCCGCGACCGAGGCGAGGGCGAGCCCGCCGAGCACCCAGGCCGAGCCAGCGAGGCCTTCCATCGCGGTCGCGGAGCGGTTGCGACGCCCCCAGATGATCATCGCGGCGCAGATGAGCAGGCCGGCGACGCCGCCGGCGAGGACACCCCACTTGAGCCAGCCGAGGATCTGGTCGGCGATCCCGGCCAAGCCCGGGGGAGCGATGGGCGCCGGGTTGGGCACCCCGGCAGGCAGGCCCCTCATCGCGTCAATCCTCGCGGCCGAGGTGTTGCGATGACCGTCCGAGGTGCCCGAGCCTCGATGGGACGCTGGCGCGTGGCGTCAGTCAGCTTCCGGATGGCGCTCAGGAACTGCCGAAGCGGCCTGCTGAGGTCGGACTCCGGGGTCTGTAAGGCGGAGCGCAGCAGGGCGTGCGGGTCGGTGGCGGCGAGCAGCGCGGGAACGAACGGGACGACGACCGTGGTGGCCGAGCCTTCCAACAATCGGATCCGCGCCGCGATCGGGCGTGATGGTCGGTGTCCGTCGAGTGAGTTGACCGCGACAGCACCCAACCGCTGGCCGAGGAACGCTGCCGCGCGGGAGGCGCGGAGAAGGGATTCGGTGGTCGTGCGGCACACGAGGACGTCGGCGGCTCGGCCGGTGAAGACGCGCGCGTCGATGCCGGTAACCGAGACGGCGACGGCGGTGGTGCCGACGCCCCCGGAGACCCCGGCGACAGCCAGCCGAGTCGGGGGAGCGGTGAGAGATGGGGCGTGCTGCATCGCTTGTGGCCCTTCCGATGAGGAGGGCTACAGGCTCTGTTTCGCTTGAGGGCGTTGTCGTGCAGCGCCGTGCTGCACGAGGCCTGACCGAAGTGGTCGAGCGCGGAGGCGTCAGTGCAGCAATGGTCGGCGTGTGCTGGTTGGCTGGACCGTGATGACGGCGGGCGCTGACTGGTTTCCGGTGCGTCCCCCTCCCCGGGGGCGGGAGCCGCGCGGACCCGGGCCGGTGGCGGCTTGTGCCGCGGAACGCTGCACGGCGCGGGTACGCATCGGAAGCGCTGCAGCGGCGCCGAGGGCGCCGAGCATCTGCGGGCCGACCGGGCCCTGCCCGCCGATCTGCGTGCCCGACCAGGAGAAGAACTTCATGAGCGCGGGCATCGCGAACAGGGCGAGCATGAGGACGACGAGCCCGGCCAGGACGGTGGTGACCTCGCCGGGCTGGTTGGACCCAGTCGTGGACAGGTAGGTGAAGCCGATGAAGTAGATGAACTCGGCCGCGGGCTCGTACACGGCGATTGCGATGAGCCCAGGGAAGGAGAGACGTTCGTCGTGGAGGTTCGGGTTGACACGCGGGGTGGCGCCGCGCAGGCTCGACATCGTGATCACCGCTAGGCTGACGCGTCGTCGTCACGTCGACCTGTGCCGGATCACCTCGTGCGGCTGTCGCTGAGACGCGGTTCCTCGACCCGTTCCGACACCACTCGCCCGAGAGGCACACCCATGGCACTGCAGCCCAAGGCCACCGTCGTTCCGTTCGCCGTCCACGCGCAGGGCACCGGGGTCGCCCAGACCCTCACCGCCGCCGGGGACGCCGGCCACGTCTTCCATGCGGACGCCTACCCGGCGTTCGGCGGCTCGGACTCCGCGCCGAGCCCGCTGTTCTACGCCCTTGGGGCCCTGACGTCCTGCAACCAGGTCACCGCGAGCCTCGTCGCGAAGGACCTCGGCATCACCCTCGGCGCGTGGACCTTCGACATCCAGGGCGACCTGGACACCGCGGTCCTCGTCGGCGGGGCCGAGGGCAACGCCAACTTCGACCGGGTCGAGGTCCGGGCCTCCGTCGAGACGGACGCGTCCGAGGAACAGTTCGCCCGGCTCGTCGCCGAGACCGAGCGGCGCTGCCCGGTCACCCAGCTGTTCGTTCGCAGCGGCCTGGAGTTCGTGAACGACTGGAGCCGCGCGCCCCTGCCCGTCGGCAGCTGACGGCTCCCCGCGCTCACCGGACCCGCGGCGGCGAGGGGGCGTCGCGGTGATGGCTGCTGGCGGGGGTGAGTCGTCCGGGTGGCGAATCCCCGGCTAGACACCTGGTCCGTGCCGCGCGTCCGGTCTATGGACGAGGTGGCGGCAGGTGGACCTCTGTCGCAGGCCGCGCTCTGCCGGTCATTCGTCGCCCGTCCCGAGCCTGTCAGCAGGGAGAATTCGTGTCATTGCCGTTCACCTACGACCACCGGCTCACCGAGATCGGGGACCGGCTCCTCGATTCTCCTGACTTCCTCGTCGACGGCGCCCGGCCGGTGCACGCCGTCGCGGCGCCCAGCGAGCCGATCGCCGACGAGGTCGCCGGGCACCTGCCCGCGGCCTGGTCGGTACCGAGCCGCATCCCGCGGCTGCGCTGACGAGTGGGGACGACCTCGGACGCGGGTCGGTGACCGGGCAGGAGGTCCGTTCCCGGGCGGTCCTTCCGATCTGCCTCGGCACCGGCTTCGCCACACTGATCGACCAGGCGATCCTCACCGTCGCCGTGCCATCGCTGGCGGCGGACCTCGGTGCGGGCGCCACCGACCTGCAATGGATCCTCGCGGTCTATTCGCTGACCTTCGGGCTGGCGTTGGTGCCCGCCGGCAGGCTGGGGGACCTCCTCGGCCGGGAGCGGCTGCTCGTCGGCGGCCTGGCACTGTTCTCCGCAGCTACGCTCGTCGGCGCAGTGGCGATCGCCCCGTGGATGCTGATCCTGGCCCGCGTCGTCCAGGGCGTCGGGGCGGGGACGGCGAACCCGCAGGTCATCGCCTTGATCCAGGACCACTTCCGCGGGTCCGCCCGCACCCGGGCGCTCGGTGCCTACGCGGCGGTCGCCTCACTGTCCGGGCTCGTCGCCCCGCTCATCGGCGGGGTGTTGCTCGCGGTGGCCGGGCCGGGGCTCGGCTGGCGGCTCGTCGTGGCGGTGAACATTCCGTTCGGGTTACTCACTTGTGCGGTAGCACTGCGCACGCTCTCGTTCGCTCGGCCCGCGCGAGAGCGGCGGGTCGACCTGGACCTGCCCGGCGTCGCGCTGCTCTCGCTGGTGGTTCTCGGCGTGTTGCTGCCCGTCGCCGGCGCCGGGTGGCCCGCGATCTGGCTTCCCCTCGCGGTCGCGGCCTTGGGGGGCCTCGTGCTGTGGGAGCGCAGGCTCGGCGCCCGCGGCGGGGTACCGATCGTGGCGCCCACCCTGCTTCGTTCGCGAGGGTTCGTCCTGGGCACGCTGGTCGCGATGTGCTGGTTCGGCTCAGCGCTCGGCCTCAGCGTGGCGCTGACCCTGTCCCTGCAGGACTGGCTCGGGCTCTCGCCACTGGTGGCCGGGCTGTGTCTGGTGCCCTCGGCCGTCGCGATGGGGGTGACCTCGGCGGTCGGCTGGCGGGTCGTGGGTCGCTGGGGGCGTCTCTCGGTGACCTGGGCGCTCGGCCTGCTGGCGGCGGTCCTGACGGGCTCGGTCGCCGCCCTACTCACGCTGCCGCAGCAGGCTCTCCCGCTCGCCCTGGCCGCGGGTCAACTGCTCGCGGGCGCGGCGGGTGGGCTCGTCACGGCCCCCAACCAGAGTCTCACCCTGGCACTCGCCCCGCCGGGCGCCCACGGCCTCGCCGCGGGCTTCTTCCAGGTGGCCCAGCGCATCTCGTCGACCGTCTGCATCGCGGCCTGCACCGGCGTCGTCGCGAGCGCTACCCACCCTCGGATCGGGCTCGTCGCGGCCTTCGGCATCGCCGTCGTCCTCACCGTGGCCGCGACGGTGCTGTCCGCCGCGGCCTCGACCTTCGACCGACGCATCCCCTCGGAGGTGTCATGACCGCCAGTTCGACCCTCCCACCTGGGTCCGCCGCCTTGGACCTCGCCACCCACGGCAGCGGCGGCCGGGGTGGTCGGCGGCCGGGACGGCGGCGGGTGACCGGCACCGTCACCGCTGCCCGGGCCGGCACCGTCCGGGCCTGGGGTGCGACCTCACGCCTCCGCAGCACACACGGGCTGGAGCCGCAGTGCCCGGGCGCGTTGACCGGACATTCGGTTGCGCGTTCATGCTCTTGACAGCGGCGGTGAGCGACGGGTTGAGTACGAAGCGTCCATCCAGAGCGGCCGAGAGACCCGGCTCGTCGACGCCGCAGCAACCCGCACCGCGCGTGCAGGGTGCTACCGCCGGGTGCGATGGGAGCACGCGATGTGGAGCCGAGCCGGGGGCGAGGCAACCCTGCTGACGCGGCGGTGGCATCTCGACCTCTGCCGGATGCGGGCGGACCTCTGCGGCTGAGCGGTCGATGTCGTCCGGTCTCGTCCCCTCTGCTCCGAGGTGTGCCATGTCACTGGTTCCCCGTCCCCGTACTCCTTGTCCCCGCCCCGCCGAGTCGGCTGAGATCGTCGTCGTCGGGGCCGGGGTGGCCGGCGCCGCCGCGGCCTGGCAGCTCGCCCGCCGTGGACACGACGTCCTGGTGCTCGAGCGGTTCGGCCCCGGCCACGGCCGCACCGGCGTCCCGCAGTACCGCCGCGTCGGCGACGGGGATCCGGCGCTCGCCGCCGAGGCCTGGTCCTGGTGGCGCGAGCTCGAGCGGGAGACCGGTGCGGGCCTGCTCACGGTGACCGGAGCCGTCGACCACGGGGATCGGGCGGTCGTGGCGGCCCTGGCGGAGGCCGCGGCCGTGCGGGGCGGACGAGTCGAGTGGCTGGAGCCACGAGCTGCGGCGGTCCGCTGGCCGGGCCGGGAGTTCGAGGGCCCGGTGCTGCACCGCCGGGACTGGACCGGGCGGCTGGCGGCGGACGAGGCGGTCGCCGCGCTCGCCGCCGCCGCGGTCGGGTGGGGTGCGCGGATCCGCTACCGGACCACGGTGAAGGCGGTTGACGTGCGCGGCGCGGACCGGGTGGACATCCGCACCGAGGGCGGGACAGTCCGGGCGCGTCGGGTGGTCGCCACTGTCGGGGCCGCCTCGATCGGTCTGGTGGCGGGCCGCGTCGTCCTGCCGCCGCTGGGGCTGGTGCAGGAGCGGGTTCTGCACGTGACGGGGTTGCCGTCGGGCCCCGTCGTCACACGCCACATCGCCGGGTCAGTGGAGTACACCCTCCCACTTCCGGACGGGCGAGTCGAGATCGGGCGGGAAGGAAACGTGACCGCGCCGGTCCCGACGCGGTGGTTCCCGGGGGTCGCTGCGACCCCCGACCCCCACGACCGGACCTACACCACCAGCCCGGACGGGGCGGTCGTGCTCGCCGGCGCGAGTCCGGTGGCAGTGGGCGCCGGGTTCGCCGGTCACCGCTTCTCCCTCGCCCCGGCACTCGGTCGGCTGCTCGCCGACCTCGTCACCGATGTGGAAGACAGGGTGTTCTCGTGAGTACGTTCCACCTTGCCGTCGAGCTGGACGGTGCAGGTGCCCATCCCGCCGCGTGGCGCCGCGCGTCCCGGGCGCCGGCGGCGCTACTCGCCCCGGAGCGCGTCCGCGCGGTGGTCCAGGTCGCCGAGAACGCGGGCTTCACCCTGGCCACGTTCGACGACTCGCTGCTCCCGCCCGGTGGGGTCGGCCCGGTCGCCCGGATCGGGGCCGTGGAGCGCTCCGCCTTCGCAGCGGTCCACACCAGCGTCCTGGGTCTGGTCCCGGTGCTCTCGACGACCTACCACGAGCCCTTCCACGTGTCCTCGCAGCTCGCGTCCCTGGACTTCGCCGCGACCGGCCGGGCGGGATGGTTGGTGGGGACCACCGCCGACCCGGCGGCGGCACGGGCCTGGGGGCGCCCGCTCGTCGAGGGGGCCGAGGCGCTGCGCCGCGAGGCCCGGGACGCGGTCTGGGTGGCGCGTGATCTGTGGGACTCGTGGGAGGACGACGCCGCGATCCGGGACGTCGACACCGGCCGCTACCTGGACCGGGACAAAATCCACTACATCGACTTCGTGGGCGAGACCTACTCGGTGAAGGGTCCTGCGATCGTTCCGCGGCCGCCGCAGGGGCAGGTCGTGGTGCTCGCGCCCGCGGGTCTGCTGCCCGCCCGCCTCGCCGACGTCGAGCTCGTCGAGGGCCGACCGGAGCCGGTGACGGCTCCTCGGCCGGGGCTGCGGTTCGTCGAACTCGAGGTCCTCCTGGACACGCCCGCCCGGTCCGCCGCGGAGCGGCTCGCGGAGCTGGACGCACACCTGCGCTGGGAGCCGGGTGCCCGGCTGCGCTACGCCGGTCCGCCTGCGGGCCTGGTCACGCTGCTCACCGAGCTCGCCGGGGTGGCGGACGGGGTGCGGATCCACCCGGCGGTGCTCGACGAGGACCTGCCGGAGCTGTCCGCGCGCGTGTTGCCCGGCTTGTTCCGCGGGCGGATCGCCACCCGGCCCGTCCCCGGCTCGTCGCTGCGCTCCACGCTCGGCCTGGGCAGGCCGGCGAACCGGTTCCTCAAGACGGTCCGATGAGCGAGCGGCAGCTGCACCTGGGCGTGTTCTTCCAGGGCGTCAACCACTGGACGATCTGGAACGCCCCGCAGAGCGGGTCGCAGATCGACTTCTCGTCCTTCCGCCGGATGATCGCCACTGCCGAGCGCGGCCTGTTCGACGCCTTCTTCCTCGGCGAGGGCCTGCGGCTGCGGGAGTCCGGTGGGCGCATCCACGACCTGGACGTCGCAGGCCGGCCGGACGCGATCACCCAGCTCGCCGCGCTGGCCGGGCTGACCAGCCGGATCGGCCTGGTGGCCACCCAGAACACGACCTACAACGAGCCCGCGGACCTGGCCCGCAGGTTGGCCGGGCTGGACCTGCTGTCACAGGGCCGGGCCGGCTGGAACGTCGTCACCACCGACAACGCCTGGACCGGGGAGAACTTCCGCCGCGGCGGCTACCTCGACCACGCCGACCGCTACGTGCGCGCGGAGGAGTTCCTCACGATCGCGCGGCGGATCTGGGCCGGCTGGGAGCCGGACCCCAAGGCACTCACGGCCCTGACGACACAGTTCGACGTCGAGATCACCCCGCTGGTGCCGCCCAGTTCGCAGGGCCGCCCGGTCATCTTCCAGGCCGGGGACTCCGCCGAGGGCCGAGACTTCGCCGCCCGCAACGCGGACGTGATCTTCAGCGCCCACGGGTCGGACTTCACCGACGCGCTGACCTTCGCCGAGGACATCCGCAGCCGGCTGCGGACAGCAGGCCGGGCGCCCGACGCGCTGCGGATCCTGCCCGGCACCGAGATCATCCTCGGCGACACCGAGGCCGAGGCGCAGGAGAAGGCCCGTTGGGTGCGGCTCCACCAGGTGACGCCGGCCACCGCGCTGGCGATCGCGGGCCAGGTCTGGGGTCTCGATCTCACCGGTCGGGACGCGGACGGTCCGCTGCCCACCGAGGACCCGGTCGTCCCGGAGGAGACGGGGGAGATGGGCAGCAGGCGCTGGCAGGACCGGCACGCGATCGTCCGACGGTGGCGGGAGACGGCGGAGGCGCGAGGGCTCAGCCTGCGGGAGACGGTGATCGCGCTGGGCCCGCAGCGCGGGCACGTCGGCACCCCGTCCGGGCTCGCGGACCGCTTCGCCCACTTCGTGCGCGAGGGCGCGGTCGACGGGTTCAACGTCTCGCCCTACCTGACCCCGGACGGGCTGGACGACATCGTCGACCGGCTGGTCCCGGCCCTGCAGGATCGCGGCGTGTACCGCACCGGGTACGCGGGCACGACCCTGCGCGAGCACCTCGACCTCCCGCCCGCATGAGCGCGCCGGAGCGCTTGTCCGCGCGGCGCCGCGAGCTCGCCCCAGACCGCGGACAGGCTTCGCGGTTCGGGATCCGGCCGCACGTGATCACCCGGGACTCTGCGGACCAGGCCTGGGCGCAGGCGGACGCGCTGTCGAGCCTGCGCACCCGGGGGCTCGACGATGCCTGACATCCCGCTGTCCGTGCTCGACCTCACCCCGATCTCCGCCGGATCCACTGCGGCACAGGCGATCGCGAACACCGTCGACCTGGCCCGCCACGCCGAGCGGGCGGGCTACGACCGGTTCTGGCTCGCCGAGCACCATCTCAACCCCGGGGTGGCGGGCGCCTCGCCACCGCTGCTGATCGGCGCGGTCGCGGCGGCCACGTCGACCATCCGAGTCGGGTCCGGAGCCGTGCAGACCGGGCACCGCACCCCGCTGTCGGTGGTGGAGGAGTTCGGCGTGCTCGACGCGCTGTTCCCCGGCCGGATCGACCTCGGCCTCGGTCGGTCGGGCGGCCCGCGCACGCACACCGAGCCGGCCGCAGCCGAGGAGCGGGTGGTCGACGGCGTGCTGATCCCGCGGCCCTTCTCACCGTCCGCGGTGCTGCGCGGGCCACGGATCCGGGCTCAGCTCGAGCTGCTGCGCCAGCCGGGTGGGGAGCCGCCCGCCTACGACCGGATCGTCTCGGCGGTCCTGGAGCTGCTGGCGGGGGAGCACCGCACCGCCGAGGGCGTCGACGTGCACGCGATGCCGGGCGAGGGCGCCGCGGTCCAACCCTGGGTCCTGGGCAGCAGCGGCGGGGACAGTGCGATCGTCGCGGGGGAGCGCGGCCTGCCGTTCGCCGCGAACTACCACGTCAGCCCCGGGACCGTGCTGTCCGCGGTGGCCGCCTACCGCGAGGCGTTCCGGCCGTCCGCGCGCCTGGCGGAGCCCTACGTCATGGTCTCGGCGGACGTCGTCGTCGCACCGGACGACGCGACGGCCCGCGACCTCGCCGCCGGATACGGCCCCTGGGTGCACAGCATCCGGTGCGGGGCGGGCGCCATCCCCTTCCCGGACTCCGCCGCCGCCCGCGCCTACCCGTGGTCCGCCGAGGCCGGCGCGCTGGTCGACGACCGGGTCCGGACCCAGATCGTCGGGTCGCCGGACACCGTCCGCAGCAAGCTGACCGCGCTGGCCGCGGTGACCGGCGCCGACGAGCTGCTGGTCACCACGATCACCCATGACCACCGGGACCGGATCGCCTCACAGGACCTCCTGGCCCGTGCTTGGCGTGACAGCCCGGAAGGGCGTGGGTGAGGTCGGGGCCTGCTGTGACGAACGATGCCGGAGGTGGCGACGAGTGACTCACGGGGCTCGGACGCGGCAGGCGTGAGCCGGCCGCACGGCGCCTGCTCCAGCTCGGGGCCGGCAGCGCCGGCGCGCGGCGATCGGCCGCGCCACAGCACGAGTCCACGTGGTCTCGATCCACGTCAGCCGGCCCGGTCGTCGGGCTCGGGCCAGGGTTCGACCAGCAGGTTCGGCCACTCGGCCTTCCACCGTCGGGTCTTGGTCTCGTAGACGGTGCGGGGCGCGAGTCGGGGGTTCGGGCGGACCCGCATGGCGAGGATGTCGTCGAGCCCGAAGGGCGCGTACACGGTGAACTCGCCGCCGGCCGTGCGGGAGAGTCCTACCGATGTGGTGGTCGTGGGGAAGTGGTCGATCGCGTGGGTACTGCTGGTGAACCGCAGGCCGGGCTCGCCGAAGTGTGTCTGGTACCAGAGGTGGACGCGGGCTTGGTTGCGGATTTCGAGGGACGGGGCGACGTCGCCGAGCACCTCGGTCGCTCTGCCGATCACGGTGTTCTCGGCGTCGTAGGACAAGTCGGTGTCGTCGAAGTAGACGAGGTCGTAGTCGGCGATGCCTGCACCGGGGTCGCGGCCGTGCAGGACGTTCCACACGGTCTGGGAGAGCGCCCCGGCTGCGAGCCACCAGTCCGGTACGCCCAAGGCCGGTGCGCGCTCCAGGACCGCGACGATGACGGGGTTCTGCAGGGCGAGGTCGAGGAAGCGAGAGCGGCTGTCCACGAGAGGCGACCCTACTGACCAGGTCCGGAGGCACCTGAGAGGGAGATTCTGAGCGCGGTCCGCTCGGTTCGACAGGTACGAGAGGTCACCAGGATGAGGGCCCGCATGCGCCGCCGCTCGAGGGTGATCGGGCGCTCTCGGGGTCGGGGACGTCGGTCATGCAGGCGATTGTGCGGGCCGGCAGCGGATTCTCGCTCCGGTGGTCGACCTCCGGCGCGCGCCCCGGGCCTGCGACGCGTGCAGCCGAACTCGGTCGTGGGACCGGCGGCCGTCTGTCAGTGTGGCGGTGTGGTCGCTTCGGGAGGACACCGGCTGTGCTGGGTTGATCTGCCGGCAGTGGTCCGGCGCGGCGTCGGTGAGCTACTCGGGGCTGCTGTCACGCATGCGTGGTCGCAGGCGGGTGGCTTCTCGCCGGGCTCGGCCGACCGGGTGAGGACTGCCAAGGGCGGTCGGGCTTTCGTGAAGGCGGTGTCGGCGGAGCAGAACCCGGATACGCCGGCCATGCATCGAGCGGAGGCTCGGATCTGTGCGCAGTTGCCGGAGGGGCTGCCGGTGCCGCGGCTGCTCGGCGTGCTTGAGGTCGACTGCTGGGTGGTCCTCGTCCAGGAGGACGTCGACGGTCGCCCACCATGCCTGCCCTGGCAGGGCGACGACCTGCACACGGTGCTAGGCGCTCTGACCACGCTCGCCGCCACGCCGTGTCCGGTCGTCGATGTACCGGATGCCGGCGCAGCTCTCGATCATGACCTGCGCGGGGCCGATCGGTTGGCGGCCGACGGCTCCAATGTCGAGTCCCTCGACACGCTGTGTGCGCTGTCCGAGCGGGCCCGGCACGTCCTCGCTCGAGACGGTGCGCGCACGCTCGTCCACACCGATCTGCGGGCGGACAACATCCTGATCACTGAGCGCGGGGCTGTGTTCGTGGACTGGCCGTGGGCGTGCGCGGGTCCGGTCTGGCTGGACACCCTGCTCTTGCTGATCGAGGTCGAGCGTCACGGCGGTCATGACGTCGACGCGCTCCTGTCGTCGCTGCCGACGACTGGGGGCATCGACCCCGCCGATCTCACGGCGGTGTTGGCGGGTTTCGTCGGCTACTTCCTCGACGCGGCGCGCCGGCCGTCTCCGCCCGGTCTGCCTCGGCTGCGTCGGTTCCAGCGCGAGCAGGGGGAGGCTCTGCTCGGATGGGTCCAGCATCGGATCAGCCGATCCGACCACCGCACTGTGGGGCGCCGGTGACCTCCGCGGCAGCTGCCGAGGGCCGAATCGCGGCCAGGGACGAACGCGACCATCGCGAGGTCGCCGACGCGGGTGAAGGACGGCTGCCCCACCTCGGGCTGGATCCGGTCGTCCCTATGACGGTCTCCTCCACGACGTTCCGGCTCCGCGGTGACCGTACGGTGATCGTCACTCCGTCTTGACATCGGCGCACCGCCCGGGTTGTGTCGAGGTGCCCATCCAGAGCGGCCGAGAGACCTGGCTCGACGACGCCGCAGCAACCCCCCGACCTCGGGTGCGGGTGCTACCGCCCGGGACGATGGAGGACAGGATGTTCGTCGGTGCGCGGCGCCGCCACGTGGATTTCGTGCGCACGTCGGGGGCGTGCTGTCGGGGCTGACCACGGCTCGCCCCAGACCGCACGACCGAAGGACCGTCATGTCCGCAAGATCCAGCCGTGCCCTCGTGCCCGCGTTCCTCGCCGCGGCCACCCTCGCTCTCGCCGCCTGCGCCTCGTCGGCGACCGACTCCGCTGCGGACGCCGGACCCCCGCAGCCCGGTGGCACCCTCCGGTTCGCCGTGTCGAGCGACGCGGGTTGTGTCGACCCGCAGCAGGTCGGCAGCAACGACTCCATCTACTCGCTGCGCCAGATCGTGGACTCGTTGACCGACCAGGACCCGCAGACGGGGGAGCTCAAGCCCTGGCTCGCCACCTCCTGGGAGACCTCGCAGGACGCGCGCAGCTACACCTTCACCCTGCGCGAGGGCGTGACCTTCTCCGACGGCACCCCGCTGGACGCGAACGCGGTCAAGGCCAACTTCGACCGGATCCCGCAGATCGGCGCCCGCGGCACCCTGCCGAAGGGCTACCTCGCCGGCTATGCGGGCACCACTGTCGAGTCCCCGACCCGGTTCACCGTCTCGTTCCAGCAGCCGAACGTGCAGTTCCTCCAGGGCACGTCGACGCACAGCCTGGGCATCCTGTCCCCGGCGACGGTCGCCAAGTCCGACGACGACCGCTGCGCGTCCGCGATCGGGTCCGGGCCCTTCACCCTGCGGGAGTACGTGAAGAACGCCTCGCTCACGCTGGCCAAGCGCCCCGGTTACGACTGGGGTTCGGCGCTGTTCGCGCACCCGGGCGAGGCCTACCTCGACACGGTCGAGTTCCGGATCGTGCCGGAGTCCGGCGTGCGCACCGGCGCCTTACAGTCGGGTGAGGTCGACGCCATCGGGAACATCGGCCAGCAGGACGAGGCGCCGCTGACCGGCGCGGGCGCGCAGCTCTTGGCCCGGCCGAACCCGGGCATCGCCTTCGGCATCGGCTTCAACGCGAGCAAGCCCGTGGTGTCCGATCCGGCGGTTCGAGAGGCGTTGTCGCTGGCGATCGACCGCCAGGAGGTGGTGGCGGGGGTCTATACCTCGCAGACGAAGCCTGCGACGAGCGTGCTCTCCTCGACCACCCCCGGCTACGCCGACCAGTCCGCGCTCGTCGCGTTCGACCCGGCGAAGGCCGGGTCCGTGCTCGACGCGGCCGGCTGGGTGCCGGGTGCGGACGGCATCCGCGTCAAGGACGGGCAGCGGCTCACCATCCCGCTCGCGTTCGCCAGCAACGCGGCGAGCAACAAGCCGACGCTGGAGCTGCTGCAGCAGCAGGTGAAGGCCGCGGGCATCGACCTGCAGGTGCAGGAGCTGCAGATCAGCCAGGTGCCCACGATCCAACAGAGCGGCGACTTCACCGCGCTCTGGGGCAACCTGACCCGGGCGGACCCGGACATCCTCCGCAGCTCCTTCTCCGTCGCCGGCGCCAACAACTATCGTCTCCCCGAGACCGCGCTGGAGCCCCTGCTGATCGCCCAGGCCGGGGAGCCGGACCCGGCGAAGCGAGCCGAGATCGTGGAGCAGGCCCAGCGGACCCTGCTGGAGCAGCGGTTCCACGTCCCGGTCGTCGAGCTGACCACGGTGCTGGGCGTGGCCTCGTCGGTGCACGGCATCACCTACGACGCCTCCTCCCGCATCCAGCTGCACGACGCCTGGAAGTCCCGGTGAGCGCCCGTCCGCCCCGCACGCTCCGCACGGTGACCGGTGCGGGCGGCGTCGCGGAGACCTATGACCTCGCCCTGGACCCCGAGCGGTCCACCTTGGACACCGCGGTGCGGGTCGCGGAACTCGCCGAGGCCGCCCGGATCGACGCCCTGTTCACCGCGGACCTGCTCCGCTTCGGCGCCCAGGGCGCGATCGGGTCACAGGAGCCGCTCGTGTTCGTGTCGGCGCTGAGCCAGGTGACCTCCCGGATCGGGCTGATCGCGACCGTCTCGACGACGTTCCACCATCCGTACAACCTGGCTCGCCTGTTCGGCACGCTCGACCACGTGTCGAAGGGGCGCGCGGCCTGGAACCTCGTCACCTCGTCGCTGGGCGAGGAGAACTTCGGGCCCGGTGGGCTGCCCAGCCCCGAGGACCGGTACGCCCGCGCCGCCGAGACCCTGGAGGTCGTCAACGCCCTGTGGGACAGCTGGGAGGCCGACGCGCTCACCCGCGGCCCGGACGGCCGCGCGGTGCTGCACCCCGACCGGGTGCACCCGATCGACCACGCCGGCCGGTTCTTCGAGGTGGCAGGCCCGCTCAACATCCCGCCGCTGCCGCAGGGGCGGCCGGTGCAGATTCAGGCCGGGCAGTCCGAGGCGGGTCGGGCACTGGGGGCGCGCTACGCCGAGGTGGTCTTCACCTCGCTGCCCACCCTGGACATCGCACTGGACTTCACCCGCGCGATCCGCGCCGAGGCGGGCAGGCTCGGGCGTCCCGGCGGGCTGCCGCTGATCTTCAGCTCGTTCCACGCCACCTACGGGGCCACCGAGGAGGAGGCCCTGCGCACGGTGCGCGAGCGGCGCGAGGCGATCGACTTCGACCGCGGCCGCGCACAGGTGGCCGACATGCTCGGCGGGATCGAGCTCGCCGCGCTGGCCGAGCTGCCGCTCGACGCCCCGATCCCGGAGTCCCTGCTGCCCGACGTCCGGTCAGTGAACCGGCGCCGCGGCCGGGTGGGCATCTTCGCCCGCTACGTCCGGGAGGGGTACACCTTGCGCGAGCTCGTGGTCGCGGCGCAGGACACCGGGCACTGGGCCGCGGCCGGTACCCCCGAACAGCTCGCCGACGCCGTCGAGGAACGGTTCCGAGCCGGCGTCATCGACGTCATCTCGCTGCAGGGCCTGGCCGATCCCCGCCAGCACGAGTTCGTGGTGGACGGCCTGCTCCACGAGCTGCGTCGCCGCGGGATCGTCGCGGACGACTACACCGGGACGACCCTGCGAGAGAATCTGGGCCTACCCCTCGTTCGTCCGCGATCCCGGGGCCTCATCGCCCCGACCGGCTGAGCCCGGGCGTTCAGCTGTCGGTTCCGGCGCCGCTGTCGTGCGCGGCCATGGCGACCAGCTCTGCGGCCGGCCCGGCGGCCTCGTCGACCGGCGTGGTCGTCCGGGCGGACTCGGCGCCGACGAGCGCGCCGTCACACTCTGGCGACGGTGCCGGTCCTGACGAGGCGCTCCTACGCGCTCACCGACGCGCTCCTCGCCTCGGTTCCACGGGTTGGCGGGCCGGGGGAGGCCGAGGTGATCGCGCAGGGTGGTGCCCGTGTACTCGCGTCGGAAGAGCCCGCGGTCGCGCAGGATCGGCACGACCGTCTCGACGAAGACGTCGAAGCCGCCGGGATAGGAGGGAGGCATCACGTTGAACCCGTCCGCGGCGCCGGAGGTGAACTACTCCTCGACGGTGTCGGCGATCTGCTCCGGGGTGCCCGCCGCGACCCGGTGTCCGCGGGCGCCCGCCAGCCGGTGCAGGAGCCGTCGGACGTTCGGTCGCTCCCGTTGCACGATCCCGGCGACCAGCTGGCGCCGGCTGCGACGGTTGTCGGTGACGTCCCCGGCGTCGGCGAACAGCTCCAGCGGGACCGGCCCGTCGAGGTCGATGTCGCGGAGTGGGGCGCCCACCATCCGTTCGAGCTGGTGCAGGCCGTGGGCCGGCACGGTGAGCTCGTCGAACTCGCGTTCCAGGGCCTGCGCCGCCGCCTCGGGCCCCTCGATGAACGGGCTGATCCCGGGCAGCCCCTTGACGTGCTCGGGGTCGCGGCCGAAGCCCGCGGCCCGCGCTTTGTGGGACGGCCGAACGTGAGCCTATCCACAATGGATGGCGGTACACCTCGCCGAGCACGACGGCGCCCGCGGACACTCCGAGCGTGCCCGTGCCGAAGGACCCCGCGACCACGGCGCGCTCCGCGTCCGGGCGGGCGTGCGAGAGCCGGGCCACCTCGGCGTGGAGGTCGCCGAGCAGCGCCGGCCTGCGTGCCATCCCCGCCTCGGACACCACGAGCACCTCGGGGTTGATCACGTCGAGGAGCAGGGCCACGACGTGCGCGACGAGCCGCACCCGGTCCCGAGCGAGCTCGACCGCCCAGTCCCGGCCCTCCTCGAGCGCGGCCAGCACCGCGGTGAAGGGCCTGCCCGCGGTGGCGGCCACCGACCGGTCCGGCACCGTCTCCTGGACGCAGCCCACCCGCCCGCACCGGCACATCCCCACGGGGAGATGGCTGACGCCGCCCGCGGCGGACCGGGGTCCGTGCAGCACCGTGTCCCCGGTTGCGATGGCTGCGTCGACGACGTTCCCGACGAACAGGTGGACGAGGCTGCGCCGGGCGCGGCCACGGTGGTGCCCGAGCAGCTGTTCGGCACGGGCCAGCGCGCGGGAATGGCTCTCGACCCGGACCGGGAGGCCGAGGGCCTGCTCCAGGACCGGGGCCACGGCGACCTCGCTCCAGCCGAGCTGGTTGTGCCGCACGACGGTGCCGCTCGCCGGATTCACCCAGCCGCCCGTCGCGACTCCGATCCCGACCGGTGACGCCGCGCCGAGGTGCCGGGCGAGCAGGCCGGGCGTGCGGGTGGCGATGTCGGCGAGCACCCGTTCCGGGTTCGGGTCGGCGTGCGGGGTGCGGTGTTCGGCCAGCACCCGCCCACGCAGGTCGGCGAGGACGAAGGTCCAGTGCAGCAGGGCGATGTGGACACCCACGACCACGTGGTGGCGCAGGTCGAGGTCGACCGGCACGTGCGGGCGGCCCACGCTGCGTGGCGGACGGACGGGGCGCTCGCGGATCGGGCCCAGACCTGCCAGCTCGGCCCACTGTCTGCTCACCGCAGCGTTGCTGAGGCCCGTGCCGCGGGCGATGGTGCTGCGCGCGACCGGGCCGTGGTCGAGGATCGTCTGCAACACGACGGCGGCGGTGCCGGTGCGGCGCTCGCCGGGGGGTGTGGGGACGGCGGGTCTGTCGTGGGGCACGGCTGACGTGCTCCGGATGGGCGGGACGGGCCCCGCGCGGGAGGCCTCAGACGGGACGGTCCCCGGAACACATCGCGCTCGCCTGCCAGCGGAGGTCGACGTGACGCCGCTCGCGCAGTCCGGCGGCCTGCGCCACCACTTCCGACCCGGTCACGTCCCGACCGGTAACAGGGGGCGGCGGTCAGGACGCGCCCACGACGGCCCAGGTCCGGAGCTGTGCGGCGGGCCCGCCGAGGCTGGTCTGGGCGAGGACGATCTCGTCCGCCCCCGCGTCCCGGTAGCGGCGCAGCCCGTCCAGGATGGTGCGTTCGTCGCCGATGAGGGCGAGATCGCCCGCGCGGGCGACGCCCTCTTCGGCGATGACCGCGGCGTAGGAGGGGATGCGGTCGTAGAAGCCCATCTGTTGTGCGGCGGTCGTGCGCACGGTGTCCGGGTCGTCGGTGACGACGGCGGGGACGAACGCGACGACCTTCGGGGTCGTCCGCCCGGCGGTCTCCGCGGCGGCGGTGAGGGTCGGCACGATCCGCTCGCCGAGCACCTTCGGGCCGGCGAGGAAGGGGAGGATGCCGTCGGCGAGTTCGCCGCCTGCCCTTAGTGCCTGTGGTCCCATGGCTGCGACGAGCAGCGGTACGGCGGGGGTCGCGCCGGGGAGCGTGCCGCCCATCAGATCGGGGGTGACGGCGGTGAGCAGCTCGCCGCGGAACCGGGTCCGGCCGGTGGCGAGAGCGGGTCGGATGGCGGTGAGGTACTCGCGCAGGGTGGCGATCGGGCGGTCGTAGGGGATCCCGTAAGGGTCTTCCACCAGTGGTTTCGCGCCGAGGGCGAGGCCGAGTCGGAATCGGCCGGCGGTGGCGGCCTGCGCGGTGGCGGCGGCTGCGGCGACGGTGAGGGGGTGTCGGCCGTAGATGGGGATCGCGGAGGTGCCGACCGTCAGCTGGGGGACCTCCCGGCCGACCAGGGCGGCGAGGGTCGTGGAGTCGTAGTCGAAGCGTTGCCCGAACCACGCCGTCTGCAGGCCTGCCGCGGCGGCGTCGCGGGCGAGCCCGACGACGGCGTCGACGTAGTTCGAGGTGTGGGCGGGATCCGTGCTCGCCGCGAGGGCGACTCCGAACGTCATGTCCCGGACAACCACCCCCGGCCCTGATCACTTCCGGGACTCCGGGAGCGCGAGGCAGGTGGCTCGGTGAAGCGGAGCTGCATGGATCCCGTCGGCCTCCTGTTCGACCCCGCCGAGGTCGCGACGATCCCGCCCGTTCACCCGCCGCGGCTGGGTGCGGGGGCAGCCGGTCAGCGAAGCAGGGGGAGCAGGCGGTCGCCGATCCGGACCACCTCGGTGCGGTAGGGGGTGTCCGACAGGACGAAGTGGGTGACGCCGAGTTCGGCGTAGCGCTCCAGGGCCCCGGCGACCTCGGTGAACGAGCCGACCAACCAGGTCGTGCCCGCGCCACCGCCGCCGTAGCGGCCAGGGGCGGTGTAGAGGCAGCTGTCCAGGACCTCGCCCCGGTCGGCGAGGTCGAGCAGGCGGCGCTGCCCGACCGAGCCGCGGTGGCCGTCGATCTGCACCTCTCCGGTCTTCGCCATCTCCGCGACCCGGGCCTGTGCGACCCGCCAGGCCTCGTCGGAGGTCTCCCGGACGACGGTGGTGATCCGCAGCCCGAACTCCAACGGCGGGTGCTCGCGGCCGAGCTTGTCGGCGAGGGTGTGCAGCCGGTCGATCCGCCCGGCGATGCCCTCGAGGGGCTCGCCCCAGAACAGCTGGACGTCGGCCTCGGTGGCGGAGACCTCTTCGGCTTCGGGGGAGGCCCCGCCGAAGTACAGTCGCGGTGGGACGACCGGGCGCGGGACGACGGTGGAGTGGGCGACCCGGTAGAACTCGCCGTCGTAGGTGACGTCCTGCTCGGTCCAGAGTCTGCGGACGATCTGGAGGAACTCCCGCGTCCGGTCGTAGCGCCGGGCGTAGTCGGCCTCGGTGTCGCCGTAGGCGGCCAGGTCGTCGCGTCCGGTCACGACGTTGACGAGCACCCGCCCGCCGGTGAGCGCGCTGAGGGTCGCGGTGGCGCTCGCGAAGTGGGCGGGCTGCCAGTAGCCCGGTCGTGCGGCGACGAGCGGGGCGAACGTCCGGGTTCGCGCCGCCACGGCCGTGGCCAGGGCGAACGTGTCGGGTCGTCCCCAGCCGGTCCCGATCAGGGCGCCGCCCCAGCCGTGGTCCTCGGCGGAGCGGGCGAGCTCGACGGAGTAGTCGAGGCTGCCCCAACCGTCGACGGTGTCGTCTCCGCGGTGGCCGGGCTGGACCATGTTGGGCAGGTACCAGAGGAACTCCCTGGCGCTCATACGGCGACTCCGTTTCTCGGGGCGATGGTGCGGGGGGCGCGGTGTCCCTCGGTGACCGGGCGCGGCAGCTCGATCCCGAGGTTGGCGCGCAGGGTGGTGCCCGGGTACTCGCGACGGTAGCTGCCGCGGCGCTGCAGCACCGGGACGACCTCGTCGACGAAGACAGGCAGGTCGCGGTCACGTGCGGCACGGTGCCGGAAGCTTCTGGCTGTGCTTCGCCGTGCACCGTTACGTACGATGCCAGAGGTGACGACGAGTAACTCAGGGGTGGGTCCGGACTCGACAGGCGTCAGTGATGCCGGCTTGGACGGGGTGCACGAGGCGGTCCGTCACATCTGCCCGTTGAACGAGGTGCTGGACCGGGTGAGCGGGAAGTGGGCCATCGGCGTGCTCACGCTGACCGGGGCGGAGGAGGTCGTCCGCTTCACCGAGTTCGAGCGTGGCATCCCGGGCATCAGTAGGCGGATGCTGACCCTGACCCTGCGGAACCTGGAACGGGACGGGTTGTTGACGCGCACGGTCTACGCCACGGTCCCGCCGAGGACGGAGTACCGGTTGACCGAGGCCGCGCAGGAGTTGGCGCAGACTCTGTCGCTTCTCACCGACTGGGCGAAGCGGCATCAAGCGCACGTCCAGGCGTCCCGCGTCGCCTACGACGAGACCCACTGACCGTTCAGGGCTGGGTCGCCTCGAACGTCGCGAGCATCCGGTCCGGGTCGGCGCGCAGGCCGGTGAGCAGCGCGAATCCGTCTGCCGCTTGGAGCGCGACCATCGGACCACCACCGAGCACCCGGCACCCGGCGCGCTCGGCCGCCGCGAGCAGGCACGTGCGGCGTGGTCGGTAGACGATGTCGTTGACCCACAGGTCGGGGCGGAGCGCGGTCGACGGAACGGGTCGTCCCTCGTGGCCGGTCATGCCGACCGGCGAGGCGTTCACGACACCCGACGCGTCGGCGAGTAGGAACGGCAGGTCGCCGGGCCCGGCCGCCCGCACGGTCCGTTCCGGATGGCGCTGCTGCAGAGCCGTGGCGAGCGCGGACGCCCGGCGGACGTCGACGTCCACCACGGAGAGGTGTGCGACGCCGGTCGTCAGCAGCGCGTGCCCCACGGCGGAACCCGCCCCGCCCGCGCCCACCACCACGACGGACCGCAGGTCGGCTTCGCACAGGCCTCCCGGCAGGAGCGTGCGCAGGCTGCGGGCGTGACCGGACCAGTCGGTGTTGTGGCCGATCGCGCGGCCGCGGTCGAAGACGACGGTGTTGACCGCACCGATCGCCGCCGCGTCGGCGCTGACCTCGTCGAGCAGCGGCATGATCGTCTGCTTGGCCGGGTGGGTGACGGTCACGCCCTGCCAGCCCGCTCGCCGAGTCTCGCGCAGCAGCGCCTCCAGGACTTCGACACCGTGGCCGAGCTCGTCGAGGTCGAGGAGGGCGAACCGGGCCCGTATGCCGTGGGCCGCCGCCTCGGTCTCGTGCAGCGCGGGTGAGGCGGACGTCCTGATGCCGGAACCGATCAACCCCGCCCGGTAGGTGGTCGTCGGGGTGCCCAGGACGTCGGCGCCGAGCACGGTCGTGGTCATCGCGGCAGTCCCGCCGTGGCGGGTTTCGGCCGTTCGACGTCGGCGAGGGCCGTGACGATGCGGTCGAGACCGTCCAGCTTGTGCTCGCGGCTGGTCAGGTTGGAGGTGAGCATCAGCTCGTCCGCACCGGTGCTCTCCGCCAGATCCCGCAGGCGGCGACGAACCGTGGCCGGTGACCCGACCGCCTGCTCGCCGAGCAGCCGCCCGGCGTCCTCGAGCTGCTCGGTCGTCCACGGCAACGACGCCGCGGTCTCGGGGGTGGGGAAGGGGTTCCGCGGACCGAGGCCCCCGACGCCGAGTGCGGGGACGAGAGCGGGCGCGGCGAGCCGGCGGGCGTGGGCGTCGTCCTCCCCGCAGACGGTGTGGACGGTCAGCACGGCGTACGGGACGGCACGGGTGGGGCCCGGACGGAAACGGCTTCGGTAGAGGTCGAGCGCCCGGACGGCGTCGGTGGGGCTGAAGAAGTGGTGGGCGAAGGCGTAGGGGAGCCCGCGCTCGGCGGCGACGAGTGCGCTGGCGGTGCTGGATCCCACCAGCCAGGTCTCCGCAGGGTCGGCCGCGTGGGGCAGCGCCGTCCCGCACGGGTCGGTGAGGTGGGCGCCGAGCTGGTCGAGCTGCGCGTCGAGCGAGCCTGCGGCGCCGCCGCCACGACCGACCCCGAGGTCGATGCGGCCGGGGAACAGCGCGCCGAGGACCCCGAACGCTTCGGCGACGGCTCTCGGCTGTCGACCCGAGAGCAGCACGGCGCCGGACCCGACGCGCAGGGTGCGGGTCTCGGCGGCGACCGCGGCGATGAGGACCTCGGGGGCCGAGCTCGCGATCCCGGGCATGCCGTGGTGCTCGGCGACCCAGAACCGGACGAAGCCGAGCCGGTCGGCGCGGCGGGCGAGGTCGACGGTGGTGGCGAGCGCCTGTTCCGGTGGCTGCCCGTCGCCGACCGGGGCGAGATCGAGCAGGGACAGCGGGATCATCGGCCGCGGCCCTCGACGAGCTGGGGGGAGTGGGGGAGGGCCCGGACCGTCGCGGCGAGACCGGAGACGAGGGCGACCTGGGCCCGGACATCGGCGTCCCCGATCGTCCTGCGGTGGTCGTGCAGTTGCTGGGCGTGCTCGACGACGTGGTCGGCCTGCCGTGTGGCCGCCGCCGTCGCCTCGTCGTCGGTCCTGCGGCCGGCGAGGGCGATGTCGAGCAGGAGGAGCTCGAGGGTGGGGACGAGCAGCCCGTTGTAGGGGCGCGGCTCGAAGCGCTTGTCCACGTGGCCGAGCGCCCCGGTCCAGGGGATGTCGGCGGCGGTGACCTCGATCCGGGAACCGTCGTTCCCGGGCACGCTGATGCCGGTGTGGGAGGTGTAGGCGAGCGCGCTGATCGGTGTCGCCACATCGGGACGGGTGCCTTGGAGGATCGTCATGGTCGAGACGTCCGCACCGACGGCGGGGGCGATGCGCCCGGTGAAGAGCATGACGTCCCCGTCGTCGACGACGGTGAGCTCGGCGGCACCCGGGTCGGTGGCGCCGCCGTAGAACCAGCGCGCCCGGGTGGAGACCTCGCCGATGTGGTCGATCTTCTCGTCGGTGCCGATGAACTCGGCGATCCAGTACCAGACGTAGTGGCGGCCGAGGAGCTCGGCGATCTCGACGTCGACGCGTCCGATCTCCCGGACGACCCGGTGGGCGACGCGCCACGGCTGCTCGGCGCCGCCGTGCCGGGCGGGACCGAGCAGGGTGGTGAGTCCGTTGTCGGCGAGCTCGCGCACCGCGTGTCGCCTGCGAGCGGCGCCGTCGGCGTCCGGCAGGCGCTCGGCGAAGGACCGGGCGACCTTCTCCCACCGGGCGGCGTCGTCGACGATGTGGGGCACGGGTGTCCTCCTCAGGGGTGGGCCGGCGTCGTCACCGGTCGGTGGCGACGGGGGTCGGGCACGGCGTCGAGCAGTGCCCGGGTGTACGGGTCCCGCGGTTCGCTCAGGACGGTGGCGGCGGGCCCGCGCTCCACGAGCCGCCCGGCGCGCATGACCGCGACGTCGTGCGCGATCTCGCGGGCCACGGCGAGGTCGTGGGTGATGAACAGGTACCCGATGTCACGCTCGCGCTGCAGTCCCCTGAGCAGGTCGAGGATGCGGGCCTGCACGGACACGTCGAGCGCGGAGACCGGTTCGTCCAGGACGATGAGCTCGGGGTCGAGCGCGATCGCGCGGGCGATGGCCACCCGCTGGCGTTGCCCGCCGGAGAGTTCGGCCGCCCGCCGGTGGAGGGTGTCGGCGGGCAGGCGCACGACCTCGACGAGTTCGGCCGCGCGTCGTCGGCGGTCGGCGGAGCTGCCGATGCGGTGGGCGTGCAGGGGGTCGGCGATGAGCGCCTCGACGGTCAGCCGTGGGTTGAGCGCGGTGAACGGGTTCTGCTGCACGAGCTGCACCCGGCGGCGTAGCGCACGCAGCCGGGAGCCGCGGGCGGAGGTGACGTCCGCGCCGTCGAACAGGATGCGACCGGTGTCGGGGTCGAGCAGCCGCAGCACCAGCCTGCCGACGGTCGTCTTCCCCGACCCGGACTCGCCGACCAGAGCGAGAGTGCGGCCGCGGGAGACGGCGAGGTCCAGGGAGTCGACCGCGGGCCGGTCGACCGTCCGCCCGCCGCGGGACGGGTAGGTCTTGTCGATCCCCTCGAGCACCATCAGCGGCGCCCCGGTCGTGGACCCGGCCCGGGCGGTCGGGCCGTCCAGCCCGGGCGCCGCTGCCGCCAGCTCTCGGGTGTACGGGTGTCGCGGCGCGTCGAACACCTGGGCGGGGTGCCCGGACTCGACGAGCTCGCCTGCCCGCATGACCAGGACCCGGTCCGCCCGTTCGGCCGCCACGGCGAGGTCGTGCGTGACGAACAGGAGGCTCGTGCCGCTCTTCGCGGTCAGGGCGGTGAGATGGTCGAGGATCTGCTTCTGGACGGTCACGTCGAGCGCGCTGGTGGGTTCGTCGGCCACGATCAGCGCCGGATCGGCGGCCAGCGCGGCCGCGATGAGGACGCGCTGGCGCATGCCCCCGGACAGCTCGTGCGGGTACCGGTCGGCGACCTGCTCCGGCTGGAGTCCGGCCCTGGCGAGCGCCTCACGGGCGCGGAGGGCCGCTGCGCGGCCCCTGGCGAGGCCGTGGATCTCGAGGACCTCGGCGACCTGCGGCCCGACCCGCATGACGGGATCGAGCGAGGCGCCGGGGTCCTGGGGGACGAGGGCGACGGTGCGACCGCGCAGGTGGCGCAGCTCTCGGTCGTCCGCCGCGGCGAGGTCGGTGTCGCGCAGGAGGACCCGGCCCGCGGTGACCGTCGCGCCGGCGGGAAGCAGCCCGAGGGCGGCATGGGCCAGCGTGGACTTGCCGGAGCCGGACTCACCCACGATCGCCACCGTCTCGCCCGGGTCGACGTGGAAGGAGACACCGCGTACGGCCTCGACCGCGCCGTAGCGGACGGCGAGACCCTCGACCGTCAGTACCGGGCTCACCGCAGCCTCCGCCCGCCGAGCAGGGACACCCGGTTCGCGGCCAGCACCGTGGCCACGATCGCCAGACCGGGGACGGTGGTCAGCCACCACGCCGTGCGCAGCGAGTCGCGGCCGGAGGCGACCATGGCACCCCACTCCGGGGCGGGGGGCTGGGCGCCGTAGCCGAGGAAGCCGAGGGCCGACACCGACAGGATGGCGGCGGCGAGCTCGAGGGCGGCGAGGGCGAGCAGCGGGGTCACCGCGTTGGGCAGGACGTGGCGCAGCGTGAGCCGCAGCGGTCGGTTGCCGCTGACCTGCGCGGCCTCCACGTACGGGGAGGTCCTCACCTTCAGGACCTCCGACCGGAGGACCCGGGCGATGCCGGCGATGCTGCCCACCGAGACGGCGAACGCGACCGCCGCGGTGCCCGCCCCGAGCACGGTGATCAGCGCCAGGGACAGCAGGATCCCCGGCACGGCGAAGAGGACGTCCACCACCCGCATGACGACGACATCGACGATCCCGCCCGCCAGCCCGGCCAGCAGCCCGAGCGCGGAGCCGAGGAGCACGCCCATCGCGACCGCGAGGACCGCGGTGCTCATGGTGAGTCCCGCGCCGTGCACCACCCGGGTGTACAGGTCCCGGCCCACCTCGTCGGTGCCCCACCAGTGGTGCGCCGACGGGGGCTGCAGCTTGAGCGCCGGGACCCCGGCGAGGGGGTCCCCGGGGGCGAGCAGGTGCGGGACGAACACCGCCAGGGCCACGACGAGCAGCCAGACCGCGGCCAGGGCGAGGCCGATCCGCGGCCCACGCCGTCGTCGGGGCCCGGTCCCGGAGGGTGCCTCGACGGGGGCCTTCGCGAGGGCGACGGTCACGCCGCACCTCCCAGCGCCGAGCGGACCGGACGCCTGCCGGCCGCGCGGATGCGCGGGTCCAGGACCGGATAGAGCAGGTCGACGGCCAGACCCGCCAGCACGAAGACGATCGACGCGAGGACGACGACGCCCTGCACCACCGCGACGTCCTGTTGCTCGACGGCCTGCGCGACGACCCGGCCGAGGCCGGGCCGCGAGAACACGGTCTCCACGACCACCGCCCCCGACAGGAGCCCGCCGACGATGAGTCCGGTCATGGTCACGGTCGGGAGCGCGGCGTTGCGCAGGGCGTGGCGCAGCAACACCCGCCCCGTCCCGGCGCCCCGGGCGCGGATCGTCTGGATGTAGGGCTCGGCGAGGGTGGCGTCGAGGCTGCGGGTCAGCAGCTGGGCGATCGTCGCTCCCGTCGGGATGGCCAGTGACACCGCCGGGAGCACGAGGGAGGCGGGGCCCTGTGCTCCGAAGGCCGGGAACAGCGGGATCCCGAACGCGAACCACTGGATGAGCAACAGCCCGAACCAGAAGGCCGGCACCGCGACCCCGAGCGGTGGGAGCAGCGCGAGCAGCTGGGCAGGCCATCGCCGCTTCGTCCAGACAGTGGCCAGCGCCACCGTGGTGCCCCCGACGATCGCGACGGCCAACCCGACGGCCGTCAGCTGCACGGTCGAGACGAGCGCCTCGCCCACCACGTCGACCACCGGACGGCTGCTGACGATCGAATGCCCCCAGTCCCCGACGACCGCGGCGCCCAGCCGGATGAGGTACTGGACGACGAGCGGTCGGTCGAACCCGTACTCGTGGCGCAGCTCGTCGAGCTGGGCCGTGGTCAGGAACCCGAGGTTGGTGCCCGCCATCAGCGAGACCGGGTCGCCGGGTAGCACGTAGAGCACGGCGAAGGTGATGGTGTAGGCGGCCCACACCACGAGCAGCGCCTGCCCGAGGCGGCCGAGGACGTAGCGAGTCATGTGGAGCGCTCCCAGCTCGTGACCGTCAGGTGAGCACCGACTCCCGGGGTCGGGGAGCCGGTGATCGATCAGGCCGGGTCCTTCCATGCGCCGACGAGCAGGTCGGGGCGGGAGTCCGCGCCGAACACCACGCCGTGCACCCCCTTGGTGGTGGCGACGAGCCCGGTGTTCTCGTAGACCGGGACCTGGTAGTACTGCTCGGCGATCCGCTTCTGCACGTCCGCGAGCAGGCCGAAACGGGCGGCCTGGTCGCTGGTGCCGAGCTGGCGGGTCAAGAGCTCGTCGAGCTGCGGGTCGTCGACCTTGTAGAAGTTGGTGCCGCTCTTGGCGTACACGGTGCGCAGGATGTCCGCGTCCGATGCGCCGCCCGCGATCCACGCCGCATCGAAGTCGCCGCTCTGCCACTTCGCCAGGAAGTCGGGAGCCGCCCCACCCGAGAGCGTCAGCTCGACGCCGGCGGTGCGGAGCTGCTGCTGCAACACCTCGACCGCGCTCTGGGTCTGCCCCGAGGTGTTCATGTAGATCACCTTGAGGGACAGCCGGTTCCCGTCCTTGACGCGGATGCCGTCCGGCCCGGCGACCCACCCGGCGGCGTCGAGGTCGCGTCCGGCCGCGGCCGCGTCGAACCCGAACGACGAGCTCTCGTCGGCCCACCCCGGGGTCGCCGCCGACAGGATGCTCGTGCCCACCGTGAACTTGTCGGTCACCGCCGTGTCCCGGATCTGCGTGGCGTCCACCGCGTGAGCGATGCCCCGCCGCACCGCCAGGTCGCTCGTCGCCGGGCGGGACACGTTGAAGTACAGGCCGTTGACGTAGCCCGGTGTCGAGCGGGTCACCACCTCGCCGGATCCCTCGAGCTCGCCCACCGCCGTCGGGTCGACACCGTTGATCACGTCGACCGAGCCCGAGGCCAGGCTGCCCGACCGCACCGTCGACTCGGGCACGACCGTGAAGTCGATCGCGTCCAGGTGCGCGGCCCCGGTGGTGGCGAACCCGGCGGGGGCCCAGGCGTACTCGGGCCTGCGCACGAGTGTGGTCGACACGTCCTTGGTGTACTGCTGCAGGACGAACGGGCCCGACCCGACCACACCCTTGCCGGTCGCGCGCTCGTCATAGGGGATCGTCGTCGTGGACCGCGAGACGATGCCCAGCATCACACCCGCGGTGTTGACGGGGAACGCGGCGTTCGGGGTCGAGAAGTGGACCACGGCGGTGTCCGCGTCGACGGCCTCGGTGGACGCGTAGCCGGTGAAGAAGCTCGCGGTGCCGGGGCTCTTCGCCTTGTTCGCCACCAGGTCGTCGAAGGTCGCCTTCACGTCGTCCGCGGTGACCTTGCTCCCGTCGGAGAACGTGGCGTCGTCTCGGAGCTCGAAGGTGAACTCGGTGGCGTCGGCGTTGCTCGACCAGCTCTTGGCCAGCCACGGCTCGAGCTGCTTGCTGTTCGGATCCAGGTACAGCAGCGAATCGAACAGCTGGCGCGTGACCGTCCACGAGTCGTTGCCCGCGTTGTTGCCGGACGGGTTGAACGACAACGGGTCGGTGGTCAGGGCGTAGGTGAGCCTGCCGCCGGTGACCGGTTCGCCGGACGAGGGCGCTGCGCCGTCGGACGGCCTGCTCGAGCAGGCGCTGAGCAGGACGGCGGCGGCCGCGAGGGCGGCGGCGGTTCCGAACGCGGCGCGTCGAATGGACACGGTCGTGGATCTCCTCGTCGGGAAGGGAGGGAAAAGGGATCGGTGCCCGATCCGACGCGTCGTCCGTCGGACTGGGTGGGACCCTCGGCGCCGGTGAGCGGCCTCGAATTCGCGCCGACGCTACGTGAACCGGACGCCGCGAAACCCCTGTCCGCACCCCTAAAGGCCCCTACTCGGCAATGTCCGGTCATCCGCGGGCCGTTCCGCGAGTCGGGAGTCCGTTCTCCACCCGGTCCGAAACGAGGCGACGCTCGTTATCGTGAGTCCTCGCGACTGTGACACGGCTGCTGAGGGAGGACCGAGACGTGACGTCGACTCGCGCGCGATGTGCCGGCACCGGGAACACGGGCGTCTCCGCCCGGTGCCCCGGATCGTCGTCGGGTAGGTCGGAGTCCGCGTCGGGAGTGTCGGGTGCAGTTCAACGTCCTGGGTTCGATCGAACTACGCGCCGCCGGTGAAGCGGTCGCCCTCGGCGGGGTCCACCAGCGGGCGACGCTGGGTCACCTGCTGCTGAACGCCAACCGCACGGTGGCGACGAGCCGCCTGGTCGAGGCGCTGTGGGGCGACGCCCCACCGCCGACCGCCCGCAAGATGCTGCAGAACGCCGTGTCGGGTCTGCGGCAGCGGATCGCCGAGGCGGAGCGTGCGGAGTCGACGGTCGGTGCCGGTGCCGGGGTGGGCGTCGAGGTGCTCACCCGGGCACCGGGATACCTGCTGCGGGTGCCGGAGACCCACGTCGACCTGCTGCGGTTCCAGGCGTTGTGCGAGCGGGGGCGGACCAAGCTGGCCGAGGGCGACTGGGCGGAGGCGGCCCAGGCGTTGCGGGACGGCCTGGCCCTGTGGCGCGGTCCCGCGTTCGCCGACCTCGCCGAGGCGGGCATGGACTGGCCGGAGCTTGTCGCCCTGGGCAAGGCTCGGCTGTCGGCGTTCGAGGACCGCGTGGAGGCCGAACTCGCCCTCGGGCGGCACCAGGAGATGCTGCCCGAGCTCGAAGCCGCGTGCGAGGCCGATCCCGCTCGCGAGCGGCTGTGTGGACTGCTGATGCTGGCGCTCTACCGCTCCGGCCGCCAGACGGACGCGCTGGACGTGGCCCGCAGGGCCCGGAGCGCGTTGCGGACCGAGTACGGGCTCGATCCCGGTCCCGAGCTCCAAGAGCTCGAGCGGGCGATCCTGCACCACGACGACGCGCTGGCCCGGCCGGTCGAGCAGGCCCCCGCGCGGACCGAGACGGTCGTGGCGCCTGCCGAGCTCGAGACCGTGAGCGAGCGCAAGTGGGTCTCCGTGCTGCTGGTGCGCGCCGAGCCCGTGGGCCGTGCCGACGATGATCCCGAGGCGGTGGCCGAGCGCGCGCGCGAGCTGCAGGCGGTGCTCGAGGCGGAGGTGGGCATCTTCGGCGGCACTCTGCACAGCCGGCTGGGCGCGACGTGGCAGGCGGTGTTCGGCCTGCGCCGCACCCACGAGGACGACGCCGAGCGGGCGATCCGTGCCGCCTGCTCGATCCGGCGCAGGCTCGACGACATCGACCACATCGACGGCATCGACCCCATCGGCGGCGTGATCCGGTCGGTCGGCGCACGCACGCGGGTCAGGATCGCCGTTGCGACGGGGGAGGCGCTGGTGACCGCCCGGGCGGCGGGCAGTGGGGAGGTCACCGGCGAGGTGGTCGACACCTGCCTCCAGCAGCTCGCCGGGCTGCGCCCGGGGGAGGTGCGGGTCTGCGCCACGAGCAGGTTGGCCAGCCGAGGCGCGGTGACCTACGCCGAGGACGGTCAGGTCGTCGGCGTACGACCGGAGCACGAGAGCGCGACGTTCAGCGGCCCGTTCGTCGGCCGGGCCGCCGAGACGGCGATGCTGACCCGTCTGGTCGACGAGGTCGTCCGGACCCGGAGGCCGCACGCGGTGACGCTGTTCGGGGAGCCCGGTGTCGGGAAGAGTCGCCTGGTCCGCGAGTTCCGCACCGCCGTGGCGGGCGAGGTGCGGGTCGTCGCGGGTCGGACCCCGCGGTTCGGCTGGAATGCGCCGGTCACCCCGCTGGCCGGTGTCGTCAAGGAATGCTGCGGTATCTCGAGCGAGGACGATGTCCCGACCGGGCTGCGCAAGCTCACCCGAGCCGTGCACGGCCTGGTCGGCGACGCCCGGACGGCGGAGTGGATGGTGACGGGACTGCGACCGCTCGTCGAGCTGTGCGAGAGCACCCGCGCCCCGGTCGAGGTCGAGCAGGTGGCCGCGGCGTGGGTCCGTCTGGTCGAGGAGTCCGCGGTGCGCAGGCCGCTGGTCGTCGTCCTGGAGGACCTGCAGACCGCGGACACGGAGCTGCTGGACTTCGTCGAGGGCCTCGATCGCAGGCTCGGCCCGGTGCCCGTCCTCGTGCTGGTGACGGCGCGTCCGGAGCTGCTCCGCCGCCGTCCGGCCTGGGCGGGCGGCACCTCCGCCACCACGGTCCGGACCATGGGGCCGCTGTCCGACGGCGAGGTCCGTGAGCTGGTCGGGATGCTGGACCGCCGCCTGCGCGAGGAGTCCGCACCCGAGGGAGGCGGGCCGGCGCTGGACTGCGGATCCCAGGTCATCGACCGCGTCGGCGGCAACCCGCTGTTCGCCAGCGAGTACGTCCTGATGCTGCGCTCCGACCTCGCGGGACGGGCGCCGGCGATCCCCACGCTCACGATCCCGTCCGCGGACGGCGGGGAGACCGGTGAGCCGGGGAACGGACGCGTCCGGCTCCCACAGTCCGTCCACACCATCCTGGCGGCCCGCCTCGACACGCTCCCGCAGCGCGAGAAGTCCGTCCTGCAGGACGCCGCGGTCATCGGCGGACGGGTTTGGGGTGAGCCGGTCCGCGAGATGAGCGGCGCGGACCAGGAAGAGGTCGCCGCCGTCCTCGACCGGTTGGAGCGACACGGCCTCCTCGTGCGGAGCGGGCGGCGAACCGACACCGGTGAGCTGGTGTACGCCTTCCGGCACCCGCTGCTGCGGCACGTGGCCGTGTCCCAGCTCCGCCGACAGGACCGGCTGGAACGGCGGGCGCGGTGGCGGGCTCTCCGCGGCGGCGGACTCGAGGTGGCGGTGCCCGCCGCCCGAGGCGAGGTACCGGCGGCCCGCCTCTCCGGGTGAGCACCCACCGAACAGGGCGATGGCGGGACAGTTCCCGTCCAGTGGGCGGCGTCGGCGACGATCGAGGGGCGGGTCTGCCGACGGCGGCGAGGGCAGCGGCGTCCTGCGGCGTCCGAGTCGTCACGGTGTCAGGACCTGCGAACCGATGACGGCGTGAAGGAGTCGTGGGGCGTGCTCGGACGGGATGTGGTGGACCGCCGGATCGGGGAGCTGCTGGGCGGCGAGCCGTGTGGTGGCTGCGCGATCCTCGTCGAGGGGCCGATCGGCGTCGGGCGGACGACGGTGCTGCGGGCGATCGCCGAACGCGGCGCGGCGCTGGGGTACACGGTGCTATCCGCGACCGGATCGCGTGCCGAGCGGACCGTGCCGCTCGGGTTCGCCCGCCAGCTGGCCCCCCGGTGGTCACCGAACGCGGCGAGACCGGACGACCGGGCTCTCGGGTTCGAGACGCCGGCCGCGAACCTCATCGACGAGGTGGGGGGAGGCGACGCGCCGCTGATGCTCGTCCTCGACGATCTCCAGCTCGCGGACCTCGAGTCGTTGGAGTTCGTGCTGTTCCTGCTCCGGCGACTGCCCGCCGGGCGGGTGCTGCTCGTCGCCGCGGTGCAGAGCCCGGCCCCGGCCGCGGCGGAGTCCGCGGCGTTCGTCGCCGAGCTGTCCAGGACGCTGCGGGTCGAGCGGGTGCGGATCGATCGGCTCTCCCCGGGTGAGGTGCGGGAGTACCTGACCGCGCGGCTGGGCGCGGAGCGGGCCGAGGAGCTGGCCGAGCGCGCCGTCGCGTTGTCGGGTGGCAGTCCGCTGCTGCTCGATGCGCTCGGCGAGGACTACGCCCAGGGGACGGACCGGGCGTCGGAGGGGTACGCGCGGGCCGTCGCGGGCGGGGTCCACCGCGGGGGGCCCGTGGTGACCGAGGTGGCGGCCGCGCTCGCGGTGCTCGGCGAGACGGCCGCGGGGTCGGCCTGGTCGGCCGTCGACGTCGCGCGGGTCGCGGGCGTCGCTCGGGAGGCCGCGGCGGCGGCGCTGCGGACCCTCGCGGCGGCGGGGCTCCCCGCCGCGCCGTTCCCGGACGCCGCGGTGCGCACCGCCGTGCTCGATCGCGTCGACCCGGCCCGGCGAGCCGACCTGCACCTCGCGGCCGCACGGGTGGCGCGCGAGGCCGGCCGGGCGCCCACCGTGGTCGTCGAGCACGTCCTGGCGGCGGGGGACCGGTGCCTGCCGGAGGCCCCCTGGGCCGTCGACGCCCTCGTCGAGGCGGCCGACCGGGCCGTGCTCGACGACGAGCCCGAGCAGGCGGCGCGGTGCCTCCAGGTGGCCGGACACCACTGCCCGGCAGGGCGGGAGGCAGCGCTCGCGATCCGGCTCGCGGCCGTGTTGTGGCGGGTCCGGCCGCTCGCGTCGCTGCCCCCGCTGGAGGAGGCGCTGCACCGCGGAGTCACCCACGACGACGCGGCGGAGGCCGTCCGACAGCTGGTGTGGCACGGCCGCACGGCGGAGGCCACCGCGCTGCTCGCCGACCTGGGTCGACGCGGCGACATCGACGGCCACGTCCTGTCCGCGCTCGAGACGTGGGGGCACCACCGGGCCCCCGGGGCGATCCCGGCGCCGCACCAGCCCTGGGCCGGTCGGACGCGCGAGGACCGGGTGCGACCGGAGACGGACCCGTGGCTGCAGTCCGTCGCCCTGCTCGCCGACGCCCTCGAGCACGGAACCCCGGGCCGGGTCGAGGCGCACGCCGAGATCGTGCTGCGAGACGCCCGACACGGCCGCGGGAGCACATGGTCCGAGGAGGCGATCGTGCTCGCCCTCGAGGTGCTGGCCCGGGCGGGTCGGGCGGCCGACGCCGTGGCGCGCGGCGAGCAGCTGCTCGACAAGGGCCAGCAGACCACGGGTCGGGCGAGGATCATGGTCGGGCTGGCCAGCATCGCGCTCGAGCGGGGGGACCTCGCGGCGGCCGTCCGGTGGGCGACCGAGGCCCTCCAGATCCTGCCCGTGCCGGCCTGGGGGATCGAGATCGGAGCACCACTGGGCGTGCTGGTGGACGCGCTCGTCGGCACCGGCAGCCTCGACGTGGCGGCGCAATGGCTGGTGACGACCGTCCCCGCGGCCATGGACGTGGGTCTCGCGGGACTGCGCTACCGCCAGGGCCGCGCCCGCTTCCGGATGGCCACCGGCCATCCCGCGGCCGCCCTGGCGGACTTCACCGAGTGCGGCGCCATGCTCGCGCGCTGGGGCCGCGACGTCGCGGACGAGGCCGTCGCGTGGCGTCTCGGCACGGCGACGGCCCGGCTGCAGCTGGGGGAGGTCGCCGAGGCGCGTCGGATCGCGCAGGAGCTGGCCTCGACCAGGAAGCCCCGGACGCGCGCGTCCGCGTTGCGGGTGCTCGCCGCCGCCACCGCACCGGACCGTCGGATCGGCATGCTCACCGAGGCCCTGGAGCTGCTCGAGTCGGCGGGTGACATCGCCGGGCAGGCCTTCGTCCTGTCGGACCTCAGCGAGGCCTACCGCGCGGCGGAGGAGATCCGCACCGCCCGGCTGACCTCACGCCGTGCCCTGCACCTCGCCCGGGTCGCCCACGTCACCCCCCTGGTGCGGGAGCTGGAGCACGCCGTCGGGTCGGAGCAGGCCGACGCCGACGCGCCGGGGGCCGTGGCCGCAACCCTCTCGGAGTCGGAGCGGCGGGTCGCGGGTCTGGCCGTCCGGGGCTACTCGAACCGGGAGATCGGAGCGCGCCTGTTCATCACGCCCAGCACGGTCGAGCAGCACCTGACCCGGGTCTACCGGAAACTCGGCGTGCGCAGGCGCCGCGACCTGCCGCCGGATCTGTGGGCCGAGGTCAGCCGGGCGAGCTGACGGCCTCGGTCCCGGCGAGGGGGGTGGACGGCATGGCCCGCAGGGTCCGGACCACCACCTCGACCGGGACGTCCGCCACCAGCTCGGGCCCGGCGGGACCGTCGAGCACGAACGCGAGGCCGTGGTCGGTCGCCTTCTTGTCCGCCCGCATGAGGGGGACGAGGGTGTCGACGTCGACCTCGCTCGGCAGGGCGGTCGGCAGCCCGTAGTGGGCCACGACCTCCCGGTGCTCGGCGGCCCGCACGGCGTCGATGCGACCGAGCTCGTGGGCCAGCGCGCCGGCGAAGACGGTGCCGATGGCGACGGCCTCGCCGTGTCGCACCCGGAACCCCGTCGCCACCTCCAGGGCGTGTCCGAGGGTGTGTCCGTAGTTGAGGACGTGGCGGCGCCCCGCGTCCCGCTCGTCGCTCGCGACGACGGCGGCCTTCATCGCCACGCTCGCGGCGATCTGCTGCGCCAACGGTCGCCCGCGCAGGTCGCCGGTGCCGATGAAGTGGGCGCGCGCGATCTCGCCGAGCCCGTTGGTGTGTTCGCGGGCAGGGAGGGTGCGCAGGTAGTCGGTGTCGCACAGCACGGCGGCGGGCTGCCAGTAGGCGCCGACCAGGTTCTTGCCCTCGGGCAGGTTCACCGCCGTCTTGCCGCCCACGCTCGCGTCGACCTGCGCCAGGAGCGAGGTGGGCAGGTGGATCACGGGAACGCCGCGGTGGTAGAGCGACGCGGCGAGCCCGACGACGTCGGTCGTGGTGCCGCCACCGCAGGACACGACGGCGCCCGCCCGGGTGAGCCCGGCCGCGGCGAACTCCCGGCACAGCGCCTCCACCTGGCCGAGGGTCTTGTCGCGCTCGCCGTCGGTGAGCGCGATCTCGACGGACGGCACCCCGGGGGGTGGGACGGCCCCGGACGGCCGGGCGGAGACGACCACGACGCGGTCGGCGCCGAGCCCGGAGACGACCCGGGGGAGCAGATGCCGGACACCGGAGCCGATGTGGACGTCGTAGGAGCGTGCACCGAGGTCCACCCGCACGCGGTGGGACCCGTCCCCGCCCACCGTGCCCCCTCCCACCGTGCCCCTGCTCACCGTGCCCCCGCCGGCGAATCCGGTACGGGCACCAGGTCGAGCAGCGCCCGGGCGGCGAGCCGGTAGCCGGGAGCGCCGAGCCCGACGATCACCCCGGCCGCCAGGGCGGACAGGACGGACTCGTGGCGGAAGCTCTCCCGGGCCCAGACGTTCGAGAGATGGACCTCGATCCACGGCCGAGGGTAGGCGGCCAGGGCGTCACGCAGGCTCCAGCCGTGGATCATCAGCGCGCCGGGGTTCACGATCGCGCCCACCGTGTCGTACCTGTCCTGCACCGCGCGGACGAGCTCGCCCTCACCGTCGAGCTGCACCGATTCCACGGTCCAGCCCCGATCGGCGACCTCGGCGGCCACCTGACCGGCGATCTCGTCGAGCGTCGTCGTCCCGTAGATCTCGGGCTGCCGCCGCCCGAGGGTGCCCAGATTCGGCCCGTTCAACAGCAATAGCGTTGACACGCTTCTCCTCGTCGTCAACGGAGCAATGCACGAACAATTCTAGAAGAATCTCGCGAAGATGGCGTTCCACTCGATGACCTAGGGGGTTCTAGGGGTCGCTAGGGGCGATGACGGCCCGATTTCGCAGAGTTACTCTCGCATGGTCCCGGCGGGTGTCGGGCAGTTCTTCCGCGATGTCGCGCATTCCACCATCAGAGAGAAGTGATGCGTCATGGCCGATCACCTGCAGCCCGCGCCGGAGCTTCCGGCGTGGCCCCAGTACTCCGATTCCGAACGGATCGGTCTGATCCGGGCGCTGGAGCAGGGGCAGTGGTGGCGGATCGGGGGCAACGAGGTCGACTCCTTCGAGCAGGAGTTCGCTCGCTATCACGGCTCCGAGCACGCGCTCGCCGTGACGAACGGGACGCACGCCCTCGAGCTCGCCCTGGAGGTCCTCGGTGTCGGGCCCGGTACCGAGGTGGTGGTCCCGGCCTTCACCTTCATCTCGTCCTCGCAGGCCGCCCAGCGCCTCGGCGCCACCGCGGTCCCGGTCGACGTGGACCCGGAGACGTTCAACATCGACCCGGCCGCGGCCGCCGCCGCCATCACCCCGCGGACCCGGGCGATCATGCCCGTGCACATGGCGGGTCTCGTCGCCGACATCGACGCGCTGAACAAGATCGCCGCGGACAGCGGGGTCTCGATCGTGCAGGACGCGGCGCACGCCCACGGTGCCCGCTGGCGGGGGAAGCGGATCGGTGAGCTCGGCTCGGTGGCGGCGTTCAGCTTCCAGAACGGCAAGCTGATGACCGCGGGCGAGGGCGGGGCCGTCCTCTTCCCCGACGCCGGACTGTACGAGGAGGGCTTCGTCCGGCACAGCTGCGGACGTCCGCGCACCGACCGCGGCTACTTCCACCGCACCTCCGGCTCGAACTTCCGGCTCAACGAGTTCTCGGCGAGTGTGCTGCGGGCCCAGCTCGAGCGACTCGACGGCCAGATCGAGACCAGGGAGGCGCGGTGGCCGCTGCTGCGGTCCCTGCTCGCCGACATCCCCGGAGTGGTGCCGCAGGCCGATGACACGCGCGCCGACCGGAACCCGCACTACATGGCCCTGTT
Source organism: Pseudonocardia oroxyli (assembly GCF_900102195.1). Lineage (GTDB taxonomy): Bacteria > Actinomycetota > Actinomycetes > Mycobacteriales > Pseudonocardiaceae > Pseudonocardia > Pseudonocardia oroxyli. The sequence continues at coordinate 54,924 of NZ_FNBE01000022.1, read as the reverse complement.
CCGGCTGCCGGGCATCGGTGAGGAGCGCCGCAACCTGCTCGTCGACCAGCTGGTGGCCCGGGGCCTGCCCGCGTTCGTCGCGTTCCGCGCGGTCTACCGCACCGCCGCCTTCTGGGAGACCGGCGCCCCGGACGAGAGCGTGGAGGACCTCGCACGCCGCTGCCCGAACTCCGAGGCGATCACCGGCGACACGATCTGGTTGCACCACCGGACCCTGCTCGCCCCGCAGACCGACATCGAACGGGTCGCCGCGATCGTCGCCGAGACGGTGGCGGCGCTGTGAGTGCCCCGGTCCGGGTCGCTGTCGCAGGCCTCGGCTGGGCGGCCCGGTCCATCTGGCTGCCCAGGCTCGCGGCACTGCCCGGCTACGTCGTGACGGCCCTGGTCGACCCGGATCCCGCCGCCTCGGCCGCCGCCGCGGGGCAGGCTCCCGGCGCACGGCTGCACACCAGCCCCGACGAGCTGGATCCCGCCGCGGTCGACCTCGCCGTCGTCGCCGTCCCCAACCACGCCCACGCCGCGGTCGCGAGTGGTCTGCTGCGGCGGGGTATCGCCGTCTTCGTGGAGAAGCCCGTCTGCCTGGACGAGGCGGAGGCCGCCGAGCTCGCCGACGCCGAGCGGCTGGGCGGGGCGGTCCTACTCGCCGGCAGTGCCGCGCGCTACCGCGCCGACGTCCGTGCCCTGGTGGACGCCGCCGCCACGGTGGGTGAGCTCCGCCACGTCGACCTGTCGTGGGTTCGCGCGCGGGGCGTACCGGACGCGGGCGGCTGGTTCACCGACCGCCGGACGGCGGGTGGCGGCGCGCTCCTCGACCTCGGGTGGCACCTCCTCGACGCCGCCACCCCCGTGGTCGGGCGGCTGGACGTCGAGCACGTCGCGGCCACGGTGTCCGGTGACTTCGTCAACGACCCCACCCGGCGGGCGGGATGGCGTCCGGACGCCGTCGCCCGCGAGCGCGCCCCCGGTGACGTGGAGGACACGGTGCGGGCCTTCCTCGTGACCGAGTCCGGAGTCTCGGTGGCGCTGCGCGCGAGCTGGGCCTCGCACGAGGCCCGGGACACGACGGTGCTGACCGTCGAGGGCACCGAGGGCGTGGCGCGGCTGCGGGCGACCTTCGGGTTCAGCCCCCACCGGGTGGGCGGCTCGACCCTCACGACCACACGGGCCGGCGTGACCGACGAGCTCGATCCGGTCGACGAGCCCGTGGGGCGCGAGTACGACCGCCAACTGGAGGAGCTGCCCGCACTGCTCCGCGACCCGCGGAGCCGTGGTGTGGCCATCGCGGAGGCGCGGCGGGCCGTCGCCCTGATCGACCGGATCTACACCTCGGCGCGGACCGTCGAGCCGACCGCAGCGCGAACGGGGAGCCGATCATGACGGTGCGCACGGAGTCGTCCGATGTCCGGCCCACCCTCGGGGAGGCCGCCCTCGCGGACGCCGTGGTGTTCGACCTCGACGGCGTGCTGGTGGACAGCTTCGCGGTGATGCGCGAGGCGTTCGGCATCGCCTACGCCGAGGTCGTCGGATCGGGTCCGGCGCCGTTCGAAGATTACAACCGCCACCTGGGACGGTTCTTCCCGGACATCATGCGGCTCATGGGGCTCCCCCTGGAGATGGAGGCTCCGTTCGTGCGCGAGAGCTACCGGCTCGCGGACCGGGTCCGTCTGTTCCCCGGGGTCGCCGACCTGCTGGCGGAGCTGGACGCTAGGAACGTGCCCCTCGCCGTGGCAACCGGTAAGGCGGGGGTGCGGGCCCGTTCCCTGCTCGACGGTCTGGGCGTGCTGGAGAGGTTCCGCCACGTGATCGGGTCGGACGAGATCTCCCGCCCGAAACCCGCTCCCGACATCGTCCTCCGTGCGCTGGACCTGCTCGACGTCCCGCCGGACCGGGCCGTGATGGTCGGCGACGCGGTCACCGACCTGCGCAGCGCCCGAGGGGCCCGGGTCCGGTCGGTCGCCGCGCTCTGGGGCACCACCGAAGAGGCGGCGCTGCGGGCCGAGGGACCCGATGTCGTGGCCCAGGCGCCCACCGACGTGTTGGCGCTCGTCCGAGCCGCCTGAGCGCGGGTCCTCAGCGATCGCTGCGAAGGAGTCCGGCGCAGAGAGATCCGGCGCCGTGAGACACGCCGCCCCGGCGGCCGAGGAGAACGAGAGACCATGCGAAGCGAGCTGATCCGCCCCCTGCCCGACACACTGCGGGCGCACGCGGCGGGATCGGGTACCACCATCGCGTTCCGGGACGCGCGGCGCGCGGTCACCTACGCCGAGCTCGAGGCCCGAACGGGCCGACTCGCCGGGCACCTGGTGGCAGGCGGGCTGGCCCGCGGTGAGCGGGTGGCGATCCTGCTCGGCAACTCGGTCGAGGTGATCGAGAGCTACCTGGCCGCCACCCGGGCGGCGGCGGTGGGCGTCCCGGTGAACCCGCACGTCACCGCGGGCGAGCTCGATCACCTGCTCCGAGACAGCGGTGCGCGGGTCGTGGTGACGGACCGGGTGCGCCTCCCCCTCGTGCACCTCGTGGCAGGCCCGGACGTCCGAGTTCTCGTCACGGGCGAGGGGACGGCACCCGACGGCGCCGAGTCCTTCGCAGCGCTGGCGGCCGCGACGCCCGACGAGCCCGCCCGCGACGACCTCGGGCTCGACGAGCACGCGTGGATGCTCTACACCTCCGGGACGACCGGCCTGCCGAAGGGCGTGCTCTCGACCCAGCGCAACGCCCTCTGGTCCGTCGCCTCCTGCTACGTGCCGATCCCGGGGCTCTCCGCCGACGACCGGGTGCTGTGGCCGCTGCCGCTGTTCCACAGCCTGTCCCACATCGCGGGCTTCCTCGCCGTGGTCTCGGTGGGCGCCACCTCCCGCATCCTCGACGGGTTCGCCGCCGACGAGGTCCTCGCGGCGCTGCGGGAGGACCGCACGACCTTCCTGGCCGGGGTGCCGACGGTCTACCACCACCTCGTGGCGGCGGCCCGCGAGACCGGCTTCACCGCTCCGGACCTGCGCGTGGGGCTCGTCGGCGGCGCGGTGACCACCGCCGAGCTCCGGGCGGACGTCGAGGAGATTTTCGGGGTGCCGCTGCTCGACGCCTACGGCAGTACCGAGACCTGCGGCTCCATCGCCATGGTCCGCCCGGACGGGCCCCGGGTGGACGGCTCCTGCGGGCAGCCGGTGCCGGGACTGGAGGTCCGGCTGATCGACACCGCGACCGGCGTGGACGCCGCGACCGGCGCCGAGGGCGAGGTCTGGGTCCGCGGGCCCAGCGTCGCGGTCGGTTACCACCGGCGCCCCGCCGAGACGGCGGCCGCGTTCGCCGACGGGTGGTACCGCACCGGCGATCTGGCCCGTCGGGACGGGGACGGGTTCCTGACCGTCACCGGGCGGATCAAGGAGCTGATCATCCGGGGTGGGGAGAACATCCACCCCGCCGAGGTCGAAACCGTGCTGCGGCGTGGCGCCGGCGTCCGGGACGTGGCCGTCGCAGGTCGCCCGCACCCCGTGCTGGGCGAAGTCCCCGTCGCGTACGTGGTCCCCGGCCAGGCCGGTCCCGCCGGGATCGACGCGGGCGCGCTGTTGGCCGCGTGCCGCACGGAGCTGTCCCCGTTCAAGGTGCCCGAGGAGATCCGGCTGATCGCAGAGGTCCCGCGGACGGCGTCGGGCAAGGTCACCCGGCACCTGCTCGCCGAGCGACCGTCCCGACTGGCCGCGAGCGGCGCGAGCCACCACGAGCACCTGCTCCGCGTCGAGGGCGAGCACCTGGTCCGCGTATCCACGGCCGAGGCGCGCACGGCGGTCCGGCTCACCGACCCGGTGCTGGTCACGGGTGCGGAGTCGGCGCTGGCGGCGGCGGTGACCACCCATCTCGTCGGGGCGCACGGGGTGCGCGAGGTCGTGCTGCTCAGCGAGTGGGGCCAGGACGACGGCGCCGGGCCACTCGCCGAGGAGCTGCGCCGGTCGGGAGCCCGGGTCGTCGTGATGGCCGGCGCCGCGAGCGACCCCGAGCTGGTGCGGTTCGCCGTGGGTGCGGCGGGCGGTCGTGTCGGCACCGTCGTGCAGACGCCCGGTCACGGGGATCCGCTGCGGGTCGCCGAGGTCCTGGCGGACGTCGCGGCCGCAGAACCCGAGACGGCCGTCGTGGCCCTGACCGCGCTGAGCCCGGCCGACGGGTACGGCACCGCGGGGCCCGCTCGCGCCCGGTTCGACTGGGCGGCGGCCCGGCGCGCGGAGGGACTGCCCACGACGGTGCTCGCCGTCGGGCCGACGGTGCTCGACGCGGCGGACACGGGCCTCGAGGCGACCCTGCCCCTGGACGGTGCCGACCTGCTCTCGGCGTTCGACGCCGCCCTCGACCAGCCTCCCGGCGACCTGGTCGCCCTGCGCCTGGACCGGCGTCGGGCCGAGGCGGTGCCCGCGCTGCGCACGCTCGTCCTCGAACAGCCGACCGGGCCTTCGGGCGCGGGCCGGGCCCGGCTCGTCGGACTCACCGAGACCGAACGCCGCCGGACGCTGGTCGACGCCGTGCGCGCGTCCGCGGCCGACCTCCTGGGCGTACGCGATCCCGCACACCTGCACCCGGACCGGCCCTTCCGGGAGCTCGGCCTGAACTCGCTCGCCGCGGTCCGGCTGCGTACCGCACTCGCCGAGTACTTCGGGGTCACCCTGTCCGCGACGGCGGCCTTCGACCACCCGTCCCCGAGCGCCCTCGCGCACCATCTCGACGAGGTGCTGCGGGGCCGGCGGACGTCCGCCGCCTCGGTCCGGGAGCGGACGGCCGCCCCCGGCGAGCCCATCGCGATCGTGGCCGCGAGCTGCCGGCTGCCCGGCGGGGTCACGTCTGCGGAGGACCTCTGGCGACTCGTCGCGGAGGAGCGCGACGCGATCGGCGACTTCCCCGTCGACCGGGGCTGGGACACCGACGGCCTCTACGATCCCGAGCCCGGGCTCCCCGGGCGCACCTCCGTCCGCCGCGGCGGGTTCCTCTACGACGCCGCGGACTTCGACGCGGACCTCTTCGGCATCTCCCCGCGCGAGGCCGCCGCCGCCGACCCCCAGCAGCGGCTGCTGCTGGAGCTGGCCTGGGAGGCCTTCGAGCGCGCAGGGGTGGACCCGCGGTCGCTGCGGGGGGCGGAGGTCGGCACCTTCACCGGGGTCATGCACCACGACTACGCGAGCCGGCACGACCAGGTCCCCGACGAGGTCCAGGGCTACCTCGGCATCGGGACCGCGGGGAGCGTCGCCTCGGGGCGGATCGCCTACACGCTGGGGCTCGAGGGGCCCGCCATCACGGTCGACACCGCGTGCTCGTCGTCGCTGGTCGCGTTGCACCTGGCGGTGCAGTCGCTGCGCAGCGGCGAGACCACGCTCGCCCTCGCCGGCGGCGCGGCCGTCATGGCGACCCCGGGTGTCTTCCTGGAGTTCTCCCGCCAGCGCGCGCTGGCCCCGGACGGGCGGTGCAAGGCCTTCGCCGACACCGCCGACGGCACCGGGTGGTCGGAGGGCGCCGGGCTGCTGTTGCTCGAGCGGCTGTCGGACGCGCGCAGGCTCGGCCATCCGGTGCTGGCCGTCGTGCGGGGCACCGCGGTCAATCAGGACGGCGCCTCGAACGGGCTGACCGCGCCGAGCGGCCCGGCCCAGGAGCGGGTGATCCGCGCGGCCTGGGCCGACGCCGGTCTCTCCGGGGCGGACGTCGACCTCGTCGAAGCCCACGGGACCGGGACCACGCTGGGGGACCCGATCGAGGCGCAGGCCCTGCTGGCCACCTACGGTCGGGAGCGGGCCGCGGACCGGCCGCTGCACCTCGGCTCGCTGAAGTCGAACATCGGACACACCCAGGCCGCGGCCGGTGTCGCCGGGATCATCAAGGTGATCGGCGCGCTGCGGGCGGGCACGCTGCCGCGCACCCTGCACGTCGACCGCCCGTCCGCCCGGGTGGACTGGTCGAGCGGGGCGGTCGAGCTGCTGACCGAGGCCCGCGACTGGGCCGCGGGGGAGGAACCCCGACGCGCTGCCGTGTCCTCGTTCGGGGTCAGCGGGACCAACGCGCACGTGATCGTCGAGGAGGCCGTCGAGGAGGCCTCGGTGTCCGTGCCCCGGGTGGCGCCCGCCGCCGTGCCCTGGGTGGTCACCGGCCGAGGCGCCGCGGCACGGGACGCGTTCGCGGCCCGCGTACGGGCCGCGGTCGATGCCGCCGACGCGGCGGACGAGCACCACACGCTCGCCGACGTCGGGTGGTCGCTGACCAGCACGCGCGCGGCGCTCGACCACCGCGGTGTCGTCGTCGCCTCGACCCTCGGGGAGGCGCTGGCCGGGCTGGACGAGCTCGCCTCGGCCGCGCCGACCACGGCGGTGACCGGGGTCGCCGACGTCGCGGGTCGAACGGTGTTCGTCTTCCCGGGCCAGGGCGCGCAGTGGGTCGGGATGGGTGCGGAGCTGGCCGAGTCCTCCCCGGTGTTCGCCGAGGCCGTCGACGAGGTCGCCGCCGCGCTGGCACCCCTCGTCGACTGGGACCTCTGGGCGGTCCTGCGGGCCGAGCCGGGCGCACCCTCGCTCGAGCGGGTGGACGTGGTGCAGCCGGCGTCCTTCGCCGTCGGGGTCGCGCTCGCGCGGCTGTGGGGCGAGTTCGGGATCGTGCCCGACGCAGTCGTCGGGCACTCCCAGGGCGAGGTCGTCGCCGCGCACGTGGCCGGGGTGCTCACGCTGGCCGACGCCGCGCGCGTCGTGGTCGCCCGCAGCCGGGCGATCGCGTCCGGGCCCGCGGGCCGCGGCGGGATGCTCGCCGTCTCGCTCACCGAGGCCGAGGCGGTGGCCCGAGCGGGGAGCCGGGCCGAGGTCGCCGCGGTCAACGGACCGGCCGCTGTCGTGCTGGCGGGGGAGCGGACCGCCCTCGCGGAGCTCGCCGCCGAACTGGAGGACGACGGCGTGCGGAACCGGATGATCCCGGTGGACTACGCGTCGCACACGGCGGCGGTCGATCCGACGCGGCCCGAGATCCTGGCCGCCCTGGACGGCCTGCGGCCCACCCGGGCGCGGATCCCGTTCTGGTCCACGGTGGAGGGCTCCCCGCTCTCCGGCGAGGAGCTCGACGCCGACTACTGGTTCCGGAACCTGCGCAGGCCGGTCCGGTTCGGCGCGGTCGTCGACAGCCTCGTCGACGCCGGGTTCTCCGCCTTCGTCGAGGTCAGCCCCCACCCCGTCCTCACCTACCCGATCGAGCAGGGCCTCGAACGCCACGACGTCGCCCGTGCGGTCGTCACCGGCACCCTGCGCCGTGACGACGGCGGCCTGCACCGATTCCTGCGCTCGGCGGCGGCGCTGTTCGTGCGTGGGCTGCCGGTCGACTGGGCGCCGGTCTTCGCCGGGACCGGCGCCACGCGGGTCGACCTGCCCACCTACCCGTTCCAGCGGGAGCGCTACTGGCTCGAGTCGGTGGCCGCGGGAAGCGCGGCGGGGGTGGCGGCCGCCGGGATCGAGGCGGCGGACCACCCACTGCTCGACGCGGTCGTCCCGCTCGCGGGTCGGGATGCCGTCCTGGCCGTCTCGCGGGTGTCCCTCCGCGAGCATCCCTGGCTCGCCGACCACGTGGTCGACGGCGTGGTCCTGCTGCCCGGCACGGCGCTGCTCGACGCGGTGGCCGCGCTCGGGGACCGGCTCGGTGCGCCCGTGGTCGAGGAGCTCACGGTCTCCGTGCCGATCCGGGTCCCCGCCACGCGCGCGATCGACGTCCAGGTCGAGATCGGTCCCAAGCAGGACGGACGGCGTGCGGTGACCGTGCACGTGCGCGCGCGACCGGAGGAGCCGTGGGCTGAGCACGCCACCGGTTCCCTCCTCGCCGACCCGCTCACGCCACCGACCGGGAACACGCCGTGGCCGCCCGCGGGGGAGGCCGTCGACGTCGCCGGGCTCTACGAGCGCCTGACCGTCGACTACGGGCCCGCCTTCCACGCGGTGCGGGCCGTGTGGCGAGACGGCGAGCGGGTGCATGCCGAGATCACGCTGCCCGAGGAGGTGGACGACGCGGGCTACGGACTCCACCCGGCCCTGCTCGACGCCGCCCTGCATCCGGTGCCGGTGACCGACCTGCTCGACGGGGGCGACCGGGCGCGGCTGGCCTTCTCCTGGTCCGGCGCCCGGCGGTACGCCACCGGAGCCCGCACGCTGCACGTGACGCTCGCGCCCGCCGGGCCGGACGCGATCACACTTCGCGCGAGTGACCCGTCCGGTGCCCCGGTCCTGGAGGTCGACCGGCTCGTGCTGCGGCCCGTCCCGGCCGCACGGGACGACTCGCTGTTCGAGATCGGGTGGGTGGCCGCATCCGTACGAGGCGCCTCCGGGGAGTTCCGGCTGCTGAGCCCACACGAGGACCCGGCTGGCCCGGACACGCCCGTCCTGGTGCCGGGGACGGGTGCGGCGGACCTCGGCGTGCCGGAACGCGCGCGGGCCGCCGGGCTCGGCGCCCTGACCACCCTGGCCGGCTGGCTGGCGGACGAGCAGCTCGCTACGCGCGCACTCGTCGTCGCCGTGCAGGCGGGCGACCCGGCGGGGGACACCGTCGCCGGGCTCGTGCGCTCCGCCCAGTCCGAGCACCCGGGCCGGATCCGGCTGCTGGAGCTCGACCGGGTGGACGAGGCAGGCGTGCGCACCGGGCTGGCCGTCGACGGGGACGAGCCGCGGGTCGCCGTGCGGGACGGGGTCGCCCTGGTGCCGCGCCTGCGCCGTGCGGAGGCACCGTACCGCGACCCGGTCGACCTCGCCGGAGGTGCGGTGCTCCTGACCGGGGCGACCGGTGGGCTGGGGCGGCTGATCGCGCGGCACCTGGTGACGACGCACGCGGTGCCCGAGCTAGTCGTCGTGACCCGGTCCGGGCTCCCCGACGCGCAGCGCGACGAGCTGGAGCGCGCAGGTGCCGTCGTCCACGCGGTGACCGGCGACGCGGCGGACCGCACTGTACTCTCCGACGCCCTGGACCTCGTGGGGGACCGGCTCGTCGGCGTGGTGCACGCGGCAGGGATCGTCCAGGACGGCGTCCTCGCCGCCCTGGACGCCGAGCGGTGGCATCGCGTCGTGCGCACGAAGGCGGACGCGGCCTGGCACCTGCACGAGCTGACCGCGGGGCGGGACCTGCGGGCGTTCGTGCTGTTCTCCTCGGCCGCCTCGACCTTCGGCGGGGCGGGACAGGCCAACTACGCGGCCGGCAACGCCTTCCTGGAGAGCCTCGCCGCCCTCCGTCACGCCCACGGCCTGCCCGCGACGGCGCTCGCCTGGGGGCTGTGGGAGCAGCAGGCGGGGATGGGCGGGCGGCTCGCCGGGGCCGACCTCGCCCGGATGGCCCGAGTGGGCACCCTGCCGCTGTCCGACGAGCAGGGCCTCGCCCTGTTCGACAGGGCACTGGTCGGCGATCGGCCCACGCTGGTGCCGATCCGGCTCGACCTCGGCGCGGTCCGCACCTCCGGCGAGGTGCCCCCGCTCCTGCGCGACCTGGTCCCGCGGCGGGCCGCGACCCGGACCACCACCGGCCTGTCCGGGCGGATCGCCGGTCTGCCCGAGGGGGATCGGGCCGCGGCCGTCCTCGACGAGGTCCGGGCGCACGTCGCCGCCGTCCTCGGGCACGGCACGGCGGACGCCGTCGACTCGGCACGCGCCTTCAAGGACCTGGGGTTCGACTCACTCACCGGGGTGGAGCTGCGGAACCGCCTCACGGCGAGCACCGGCGTGCGGCTTCCCGCCACCGTGGTGTTCGACCACCCGACCCCCGAGGCACTGGCCAGGCACCTCCTGGGCGAGCTGCTCGGCCGCCGTCCCGAGACCGCGGTCGCGTCCCCGGGCCGCCCGGCGGTGTCCGCGGACGACGACGCCATCGTCATCGTGGCCGCAGGCTGCCGGTTCCCCGGTGGCATCACCTCACCGGAGGCCCTGTGGCGCTTCGCCGAGTCCGGGGGTGACGCCATCGGCCCCTTCCCCACCGACCGTGGCTGGGACCTCGACTCGGTGTTCGCCGCCGACCCCGACCGCTCGGGCACGACCTACGTCCGCGCAGGCGGCTTCCTCGACGACGTGGCCGGGTTCGACGCGGAGTTCTTCGGCATCAACCCGCGCGAGGCACTGGCCATGGACCCGCAGCAGCGGCTGCTCCTCGAAGTGTCCTGGGAGACCCTCGAGCGGGCCGGCATCGACCCCGCCAGCCTGCGCGGCAGCCCCACGGGGGTGTTCGTCGGCACCCACGGCCAGGACTACGGCACGGGCGACCAACGTGGCGCGGGCGCCGACGAGGGGTACCTGGTGACGGGCAACGCGGGCAGCGTGCTGTCCGGCCGGATCGCCTACACACTAGGGCTGGAGGGTCCTGCCCTCACCGTCGACACCGCTTGCTCGTCGTCGCTGGTGGCACTGCACCTGGCCGGCCGGGCGCTGGCTGCGGGCGAGGTGACGCTGGCACTCGTGGGCGGCGTGTCGATCATGTCGACCCTCGACGGCATCGTCGGCTTCTCGCGCCAGCGCGGGCTCGCCCAGGATGGCCGGTGCAAGGCCTTCGCCGACGGCGCCGACGGCTTCGGGATGGCCGAGGGTGTCGGGGTCCTGCTGCTCGAGCGGCTGTCCGACGCGCGCAGGCACGGCCATCCCGTGCTGGCCGTGGTCCGGGGCACCGCGGTGAACCAGGACGGCGCGTCCAACGGGCTCACCGCCCCGAACGGGCCCTCGCAGGAGCGGGTCATCCGGGCCGCGTGGGCGGACGCAGGCCTGTCCGGTGCGGACGTCGACGCCGTCGAGGCCCACGGGACCGGCACGGCGCTCGGCGACCCGATCGAGGCTCAGGCCCTGCTCGCCACCTACGGCCGCGAGCGGTCGCACACCGCGCCGCTGCTGATCGGTTCGGTCAAGTCGAACATCGGTCACACCCAGGCCGCGGCGGGTGTCGCCGGCGTCATCAAGATCGTCGAGTCGCTGCGTCACGGGCGGCTGCCCGCCACCGCGCACGTCGACCGGCCGTCCTCGCACGTGGACTGGGCGAGCGGCGCGGTCGAGCTGCTGACCGAGCCGCGGGAGTGGCCCGTGGGGGAGCGGACGCGGCGAGCCGGGGTGTCGGCCTTCGGGGTCAGCGGCACCAACGCCCACGTGATCCTGGAGGAGCCGCCGGCGGTCGAGCGTGGCAGGCCTGCCGCCGGGCGGCCTGCCGACGCACCCGTCGCCTGGCCTGCGGTGTGGTCGGTATCCGGGCGGACCGAGCAGGCGCTGGCCGCGCAGACCGCGCGGCTCGCGGACTTCCTCGACGAGCACCCGGACCTCGGGCCGGCGGAGGTCGCCGTCTCGCTGGGGCGGCGGTCGGCGCTCCGGCACCGATCGGTGGTCCTGGCGGCCACCCGCGAGGACGGGATCGCCGGACTGCGCTCGGGAGTCGGCGTCGCCACCGGGGAGGCCGACGTGACCGGTGGGCGGGTGTTCGTGTTCCCGGGGCAGGGCACGCAGTGGGCCGGGATGGGGGCCGAGCTCGCGGCGTCGTCGCCGGTGTTCGCCGCGGCGCTGGACGAGGTGGCCGAGTCGCTCACCCGGTTCGTGGACTGGGACCTGTGGGCGGTGCTGCGCGCCGAGCCTGGAGCGCCCTCCCTGCAGCGGGTCGACGTGGTGCAGCCGGCGTCGTTCGCCGTCGCCGTCGGACTCGCGCGGCTGTGGCGCTCGCTCGGGGTGGAGCCCGACGCCGTCGTCGGGCACTCGCAGGGCGAGGTCGCCGCCGCGCACGTGGCGGGGGCGCTCACCCTGGACGACGCGGTGCGCGTCGTGACCTTGCGAAGCAGGCTCATCGCGGAGCGGCTCGCCGGGCGGGGCGGCATGGTCTCGGTCGGCCTGCCCGCGGCCGACGCGGCCGAACGGCTCCGCTCCCGGCCCGGGCTCGAGACCGCCGCGGTCAACGGGCCGGGATCGGTCGTGGTGGCCGGACCCCCGCAGGCCCTCGACGAGGTGCTGGAGGTCCTGGGCGCGGAGGGGGTTCGGGTGCGCCGGATCCCGGTCGACTACGCCTCGCACACCTCCCAGGTCGAGTCGGTCGAGGCCGACCTCGTCGCCGCGCTGGCCGAGATCTCCCCGCGGGCCGGCACGGTGCCGATCTGGTCCACGGTGGAGGGTGGCTGGGTCTCCGGGGACACGCTCGACGCGGGCTACTGGTACCGCAACCTGCGCAGCCCGGTCCGGTTCGGTGACGCCCTCGCGGGGTTGGTCGGAGCCGGGCATCGGGCGTTCATCGAGGTCGGTGCCCACCCGGTGCTCACGTTCGACGTGGCCCAGGAGCTCGACCGGCACGACCACCCGTCCGTGGTGACCGGCACCCTGCGGCGCGACGACGGCGGCCCGGCGCGGTTCCTCGCCGCCGCCGCGGCGCTCGCGGTCCGCGGCATCGACGTGGACTGGTCCCCGCTGCTCACGGGCGCCCAGCCCGCTGCGCTGTCCACCGCGCCGCCGACGGTGCTGCCCACCTACGCGTTCCAGCACCACCGGTTCTGGTTGGACCCGGTGCCCGGCGGCACCGGGGACGTGCGGGCAGCCGGCCTCGAGCCCGCGGAGCACCCGCTGCTCGGAGCCGTCGTCGGACTGCCCGGTGCGGGTGGTGCGGTGGCGACCGGCCGGGTCTCGCTCACGACCCACCCGTGGCTGGCCGACCACGCGGTCGCGGGGACGGTCCTGGTCCCCGGCGCCGCGCTGCTCGAGCTCGTCGTGCGGGCCGCCGACGAGGCCGGCCTGCCCGCCGTCGAGGAACTCGTGGTGGAGGTCCCACTGGTGCTGCCGGAACGGGGTGCCCTGCAGCTGCAGGTGACCGTGACCGCGGACGGCGAGGTGGAGCTGCACGCCCGGGCTGAGGACACCGGGCGCGACGGCGACTGGACGCGCCACGCCCGCGGCCGGGTGGTCGCGGAGCTCGCCGGCGAGATCGGCCGGAACTCGGTACCCGCCGTGTGGCCGCCCACCGACGCCGAGCCCGTCGACGTGGACGCGTTCTACCCGCGGCTGGCGAAGGCGGGGCTGGAGTACGGGCCCGCGTTCCACGGCGTGCGGGCGGCGTGGCGCCGCGGTGCCGAGGTGTTCGCCGAGGTCACGCTTACGCCGGAGTCGGGGGGCGGCTCCTTCGCGCTGCACCCGGCCCTCTTCGACGCCGCGCTCCAGGCCGCGAACCTGGGCGCCGCTCCGCAGGTGGGTCTGGACGAGGTCCTGCTGCCCTTCGCCTGGCACGGCTTCGCGCTGCACCGGACGGGGGCGACCGCACTGCGGGTGTACGCCGCGCCGACCACCGACGGCGTCCGCGTGAGCGTCGCGGACCCGACGGGTGTCCCGGTGGCCTCGCTGGAGGAACTCGTCCTGCGGCCCACCCCTCGCGCGGCACCGGTACCACGCGCGGGAGCGCTGTACCGCACCGAGTGGGTGCCGGTCAGCGCGTCCACCGCAGGTGGCGCGGCGGCCGTCCTGGATCTCACGGACGCCCCCGGTGAGACCGACCTGACGCGGGCGCGGGCGCTCACCGAGTCGGCACTCGCCGGCGTGCAGGCCCACCTGGCGTCGGCGGACGGGCGGTCCGCGGAGCCCCTGGTCATCCTGACCCGGGGTACGGAGGACCCCGCCACGGCGGCCGTGTGGGGACTCGTCCGGTCCGCACAGACTGAACACCCGGGCCGATTCGTGCTCGTCGACACCGACGACCCGACCCCGTCCCCGGCTGCCCTGGCGCGGGTGGGTGAGCCGCAGCTGCGGCTCCGGGACGGGGAACTCACGGCTCCGAGGCTCGTGGCGGTGTCGACCGCACCCGCCGCGACGGTGCCGGGACTCGACGCGGGCACGGTGCTCGTCACCGGGGGCACCGGCACGCTGGGCGGCCTGGTCGCCCGGCACCTCGTCACGGACCACGGGGTGCGGCGGCTGCTCCTGGTGAGCCGCAGCGGGCCCGGTGCGGCCGGCGCCGAGGAGCTCCGGACGGAGCTCGTGAGGCTGGGCGCCGAGGTCACTCTCGTCGCCGCGGACGTCGGGGACCGGGCCCAGGTCGCGGCGCTCCTGGAGGCCGTCCCGGACCTGACGGGGGTCGTGCACGCGGCCGCCGTGCTCGACGACGGCGTCGTCGAAGGCCTGACCCCGGCCCGGCTGCATACCGTGTTCCGGGCCAAGGCGGACGCCGCCTGGCACCTGCACGAGCTGACCCGGGACCGAGACCTCGCCGCGTTCGTGCTGTTCTCCTCGGGGGCGGGCACGTTCGGCAGCGCGGGCCAGGCCGGCTACGCGGCCGCCAACGGGTTCCTCGACGGGCTCGCCCGGCTGCGGGCGGGGTCCGGGCTCCCCGCGGTGTCCGTGGCCTGGGGGTTCTGGGAGCGGGCCAGTGCGCTCACCGGTGCGCTCGACGCGGCGGGGCGCGCGAGGCTGGCGCGCGGCGGCGAGGCCGGGCTCTCCGACGCGGAGGGCCTCGCCCTCCTCGACGCCGGCCTGGCCGCGGCCGAACCCGCGCTCGTCGCGACGGCGCTGGACCTCGACGCGATCAGGCGGCTCCCGGAGGCCCCGCCCCTGCTGCGGGGAATCGTCCGGCCGTCGCGGACCCGCCGCGGCACGGCGCACGACGAGGGCGGGGACGGCCCGGCGGCGCTGCGCGTCCGGCTCGCGGGGCTGGAACCCGCGGCACGGGAGCGGTCCGTGCTGGACCTCGTCCGCGGTCTGGCCGCGGACGTGCTGGGGCACGACGGGCCCGCGGCGGTGCGTCCGGGGCAGGCCTTCACCGAGATTGGTATCGACTCGCTCACGGCCGTGGAGCTCCGGAACCGGCTCGCCGCGGCCACCGGCGAGCGCCTCCCGGCCACGGCGGTGTTCGACCACCCGAATCCCGTCGCCCTCGCCGCGGTGCTGCGCGAGCGGCTCGGGATCGACGCGACCGCCGACCCCGCCCTGGTGGAGCTCGACCGGCTGGAACGAGCGCTGGCGGCGGCGGACGGCGAGGTCCGGGAGCGGGTCGCCACCCGGCTCGCCGAGCTGGCCCGCGTCTGGGCGGCGCCCACCGGGGCGGACCTCGACCCCGACACCGACGACGAACTCTTCGCGCTCCTCGATCAGGAACTGGGACGGTAGCGATGGCGGACGACGACAGACTGCGCGAGTACCTGAAGGTCACGCTCGGCGAGCTGCGCCGGGCGCGGGCCCGGCTGCAGGAGCTGGAGACGGCCCGCTCCGAGCCGATCGCGATCGTGGCGGGCGCCTGCCGGCTACCCGGCGGGGTGCGCACCCCCGAGGACCTGTGGCGGCTGGTGGCGGAGGGCCGCGACGCGGTCGCGCCCTTCCCCACCGACCGCGGCTGGCCACTCGACGCGCTCTTCGCCGACGACGCCGACCGCGTCGGCACCACCTACACCACCGAAGGCGGCTTCCTCGAGGATCCGGGCGGCTTCGACGCCGCCCTGTTCGGCATCTCCCCGCGCGAGGCGCTCGCGATCGACCCCCAGCAGCGACAGCTGCTGGAGCTGGCCTGGGAGGCGTTCGAGCGAGGCCGGATCGACCCGACGTCGCTCCGCGGCGCCCCGGTCGGGGTCTATACGGGGCTGATGTACCACGACTACGCGGCGAACCGGGTCACGCTGCCGGAGGGGCTGGAGGGCTACTTCGGGATCGGGAACTCGGGCAGCGTCGCCTCCGGGCGGATCTCGTACACCCTGGGTCTGCACGGCCCTGCTCTGACCGTGGACACCGCGTGCTCCTCGTCGCTGGTGGCCGTGCACCTGGCGGTGCGCTCACTCCGCTCGGGGGAGACCGATCTCGCGCTCGCCGGGGGCGCCGCCATCATGGGCACCCCCGAGGTGTTCGTGGACTTCGCCCGTCAGCGCGGCCTGGCCCGCGACGGGCGCTGCAAGGCGTTCGCCGACGGCGCGGACGGCACCGGCCTGGCCGAGGGCGCCGGGCTCCTGCTGCTGGAGCGCCTCTCCGACGCCCGCCGCAACGGGCACCCCGTGCTCGCGGTGATCCGGGGGACCGCGGTCAACCAGGACGGGGCCTCGGCCGGCCTGACCGCGCCCCACGGCCCGTCCCAGGAGCGGGTCATCCGCGCCGCGCTCGCCGACGCGGGCCTGACGACCGCCGACGTCGACCTGGTCGAGGCGCACGGCACCGGGACACCGCTCGGGGACCCGATCGAGGCCCAGGCCGTCCTCGCCACCTACGGGCAGGGCCGCAGCGCGCAGCGGCCCGTCCACCTGGGCTCGGTCAAGTCGAACCTCGGCCACACCCAGGCCGCCGCGGGGGTCGCCGGGATCCTGAAGTCGGTCGGCGCGCTCCGGCACCGGACGCTGCCCCGGACTCTGCACGCCGACCGCCCGACCGCGAAGGTCGACTGGTCCGACGGCGACGTCGTGCTGCTCACCGAGAACCGGGACTGGGCCGCGCCGGAGGGGCCTCGACGAGCGGCGGTGTCCTCGTTCGGGGTGAGCGGGACGAACGCGCACGTGGTGCTCGAAGAGGCACCGGTCGACGAGACGCCGCGCACGGAGCCGACGGGCACGGAGCCGACGGGCACGGCGGTGCCGCTGCCGATCTCGGGACGGACCGCCGCGACCCTGCGGGCGCAGGCGGAACGCCTCCTCGCCCTCGCCGACCAGGATCCGCGGGCGCTGGGCCACGGGCTCGCGACCACCCGGGCGGCGCTGGAGGAGCGCGCGGTCGTGATCGCGGCGACCGCCGACCAGACCGCCTCCGGCCTGCGCGCGCTCGCCGCGGGCGAGCCCGCGGCGAACCTCGTCACCGGACGCGCGGACGTCGACGGCCGCACGGTCCTCGTCTTCCCCGGGCAGGGCGCTCAATGGGCCGGAATGGGTGCGGCGCTGCTCGACGAGTCGCCCGTGTTCGCCGAGGCCTTCGGGGCGGCGACCGCGGCACTCGCCGAGCTGGTCGACTGGGACCCGGAGGCACAGGTGCGGGCGGTGCCCGGGCCGGAGCGGGTGGACGTCGTCCAGCCGCTGTCCTTCGCGGTCGCGGTGGGGCTGGCCGCGGTGTGGCGGGCCCACGGCGTGGTGCCGGACGCCGTCGTCGGCCACTCCCAGGGCGAGATCGCGGCCGCGTACGTGGCGGGCGCCCTGTCGCTGTCGGACGCGGCACGGGTCGTCGTCGCGCGCAGCCGCGCCATCGCCGCCGGTCCGGCCGGGGGCGGCGGGATGCTGGCGGTCGGTCTGCCCGAGGAGCAGGCGCGGACCCGGGCCGCGGGGCGCGCCGAGGTCGCCGCGGTGAACGGGCCCTCGTCGGTGGTGCTCGCGGGCGAGCGGGACGCCCTCGGCGAACTGGCCGCCGAGCTCGACGGGGCGGGCGTGCGGGTCCGCCGGATCCCGGTCGACTACGCCTCGCACACGGCCGCCGTGGAGCGCCTCGAGTCGGAGATCCTGCAGGCACTCGACGGGCTGCGCCCGGAGCGGCCGCTCGTGCCCTTCTACTCCACGGTGGAGGGTCGCTGGGTGCGGCACGGGGAGCTCGACGGGGCCTACTGGTACCGGAACCTGCGCCAGACCGTCCGGTTCGGCGAGGCGGTGGAGGCCCTGGTCGCGGAGGGACACCGAGCGTTCGTCGAGGTGAGCCCGCACGCGGTGCTGACCGGCGCGATCGAGGAGGCGCTCGACGGTACGGCGGAGCCCGCGGTGGTGACCGGCACTCTCCGTCGCGACGACGGCGGCCTCGACCGCCTACTCACCTCGGCCGCCCGACTGTGGGTCCGCGGGGTCCCGGTGGACCTGCGGCCGGCGTTCGGTGCGGAACCACCAGGGCCGGTCGAGCTCCCCACCTACCCGTTCCGCCACGAGCGGTACTGGCTGCGCCCCGGCGACGGCCGGGAGGCGGGCCACCCACTGCTCGACGCGGTGGTCTCGCTGCCCGAGACCGGCGGCGCCGTCGGCTCCGGGGTCCTCTCGCTCTCCCGCCATCCGTGGCTGGCCGATCACGCGGTCGAGGGCCGGGTCCTGCTGCCCGCCACCGCGCTGCTGGAGCTCGTGCTGCCCACCGCCGAGCAGTCCGGCCATCCGGTCGTCGAGGAACTGCTGGTCGAGCAGCCGCTGATACTGCCGGACCGGGGTGCGCTCGACGTGCGGGTGGTCGTGGGCGAGGTCGACGGCACGGGCAGGCGTCCGGTCGGCGTCCACGCCCGACGGCAGGACGACACGGATCCGGACGCCTGGACCCGGCATGCCCGCGGTCACCTCGGCGCGGGGGAGCGCAGGGCCGTGGAGGTCCTCGCCGAGCCGAGACAGCGGATCGGGCTCGACGACTTCTACGGCGACCTCGCCGACCGCGGCTACGGCTACGGCCCGGCCTTCCAGGGCCTGCGGGCGGCGTGGCGGACCGGCGACGTGGACGAGCTCGTCGCCGACGTCGCCCTGCCCGCCGAGGCGATCGTCGACGGGCCCCCGTTCGGGGTCCATCCGGCCCTGCTGGACGCGGCGCTGCAGGCCACCAGCCTCGTGCGGCCCGACGAGGCCCGCAGGCGGTTGCTCCCCTTCTCCTGGGAGGGGGTGCGGGTGTACGCGACCGGCGCCACCGCCCTGCGGGTCCGGGTGCGGCGGCTCGGCCCGGACGTCTTCGCGCTCGCAGCCTCGGACCCCTCGGGCGGCCTCGTCGTGACGGTCGACGCGCTGACCCTGCGGCCCGCGGCGAAGGCCGGAACGCCTCCGGTGGAGGACCTCTACCGGGTCGTCTGGCGCCCGGTGGCCCTGCCCGCCCCGCCTGCCCCGCCTGCCGGGGGAGCGACTGCCCTGCCCGCCGTCGTCGACCTCACCGGGACGGTCCCGGGATCGCCGCCCGCCGCGGCGCGGGCGGCGACCGCGACGGTGCTCGACGCGTTGCGCGCCGTCGACGGCCCGCTGGTCGTCGTCACCGGCGAGGACCTCGGCGAGCCGGTCACCGCGACCGTGTGGGGCCTGGTGCGCACCGCGCAGTCGGAGGACCCGGGCCGGATCACCCTGGTCGCGGCCGCCGATGCCGCGGACCCCCTGGTGCGCGCCGCCGTCGCGTCGGGCGAACCGCAGGTGCTGCTGCGGGCGGGCGAGGCCCTCGTTCCCCGGCTCGCCCGGGTGTCCGCGGCGGGCGCCTGCCGGCCCTGGAACCCCGACGGGACGGTGCTGATCACCGGTGGGACCGGCACCCTGGGCGCCGCCGTGGCCAGGCACGTCGCCCGCACCCGCGGCGTCCGGCACCTGGTGCTCGTCGGGCGCACCGCGGCCGACGATCCCGCGCTTCGGGCCGAGCTCGCCGAGCTCGGTGCGCAGGTGCGGTTCGCCGCGGCGGACGTCGCCGACCGGCAGGCGCTGGCAGCCGTCCTCGCCGCGATCCCCGCCGAGCGCCCGTTGACCGCGGTGGTCCACGCGGCCGGGGTGCTCGACGACGGCGTCCTGACCAGCTTGACGCCCGAGCGGGTCGACGCGGTGTTCCGTCCCAAGGTCGACGGCGCCTGGAACCTCCACGAGCTGACCCGGGACGCCGAGCTGGCGGACCTCGTCCTGTTCTCCTCCGGCGCGGGCACGTTCGGCACGCCCGGGCAGGGGAACTACGCGGCGGCCAACGGTTTCCTCGACGGGCTCGCCGCCCGGCGTCGCGCCGCGGGCCTCCCCGCGGTGTCGCTGGCCTGGGGGCTGTGGTCGGAGACCAGTGGCCTCACCGCCGGGGCGGACCGCCGTCGGCTGGACCGGGCCGGCCTGCGCGGGCTCTCGACGGCGGAGGCCCTCGCGCTCTTCGACGCCGGGCTCGCCGGGACGGACCCCGTGGTGCTGCCGACCCGGTTCGACGTCGCCGCCCTGCGCGGGCAGGCCGCCACCGGCGCTCTGCCGGTGCTGCTGAGCGACCTCGTCCGGGTCCCGCGCGCCACGGCCGCCGCCGCGCAGGAGTCGGCCCCGCCGGCCTCCCTGCGGGACCGGCTCGCCACGCGAACCGCCGCCGACCGGCTCCGCGAGCTGGTCGAGCTGGTCCGGCGGCACACCGCCGCGGTGCTCGGACACGCCGACATCGACGCCGTCGCCGCCACGCAGGCCTTCCGGGAGGCGGGCTTCGACTCGCTCGCCGCCGTCGAGTTGCGCAACCGGGTCGCCGCCGCGGCGGGGGTGGTACTGCCCGCGACCGTGGTCTTCGACCACCCGACCCCCACGGCGCTCGCCCGTCGGCTGCGCGACGAGCTCTGGGCCGATCCCGAACCCGAGGCGCCCGCGGCGGCCGGGGCCGACGAGATCGAACTCATCGAGTCCATGCAGGTGGACGACCTGATCGCCCGAGCGTTGGGAGGTGCCGGCCGATGAGCGACGACCGGCTGGTGGCGGCTCTGCGAGCCGCGTTGGTGGAGAACGAGCGGCTGCGCAACGGCGCGGGGGCGCGCTCGGAGCCCATCGCGATCGTGGCGGCGGCCTGCCGTCTCCCCGGCGGCGTCCGCTCGCCGGAGGACCTCTGGGAGCTCGTCGCCGCGGGCCGGGACGCGGTCTCCGGGTTCCCGACCGACCGCGGCTGGGACCTCGGAGCGCTCTACGATCCCGACCCCGGCGCGGCGGGCCGCTCGTACGTGCGAGAAGGCGGCTTCGTCGACGGTGCAGGCGACTTCGACGCAGGCTTCTTCGGCATCTCCCCGCGCGAGGCGCTCGCGATGGACCCCCAGCAGCGGCTGCTGCTCGAGCTGTCCTGGGAACTCGTGGAGCGCGCCGGCATCGACCCGACGTCGCTGCAGGGCAGCGACACCGGCGTCTACACCGGCGTGATGTACCACGACTACGCGTCCGGGCTGCGTGAGGTGCCGGAGGGCCTGGAGGGTTTCCTCGGCACGGGCAACTCCGGCAGTGTGGTGTCCGGACGGGTCGCCTACACCCTGGGGCTGCAGGGGCCTGCGATCACGGTGGACACGGCGTGCTCGTCGTCGCTGGTCGGGGTGCATCTCGCGGCCCGGGCACTGCGCGCGGGGGAGTGCTCGCTCGCCCTGGCGGGCGGCGTCGCGCTCCTCTTCTCCCCGGCGCCGTTCGTGGAGTTCTCCCGCCAGCGCGGGCTGGCCCCGGACGGCCGCTGCAAGGCCTTCGCCGACGCCGCGGACGGCACCGGCTGGGCCGAGGGGGCCGCCGTGCTCCTCCTCGAACGGCTCTCCGACGCCCACCGCAACGGCCATCCCGTGCTCGGACTCGTCCGCGGCTCCGCGGTCAACCAGGACGGTGCCTCCAACGGGCTGACCGCCCCGAACGGACCCGCCCAGCAGCGGGTGATCCGACGCGCGCTCGCCGACGCGGGCCTCGGACCCGCGGACGTCGACACCGTCGAGGGACACGGGACGGGGACGACGCTGGGCGACCCGATCGAGGCCCAGGCCCTGCTGGCCACCTACGGGCGGGAGCGACCCGCCGATCGGCCCCTGCTGCTGGGGTCGCTCAAGTCCAACATCGGTCACACCCAGGCGGCCGCGGGGGTCGCGGGGATCATCAAGATCCTGGAGGCGCTGCGGCACGGCGTTCTCCCGGCCACCCTGCACGTGGACCGCCCGTCGTCCCGCGTGGACTGGTCGGGCGGCGCGGTCGAACTCCTGACGGACGCCCGGGCTTGGCGGCGGGGTGCGGGCCCGCGCCGGGCCGGGGTGTCCTCCTTCGGGGTCAGCGGGACGAACGCCCACGTGATCGTGGAGGAGGCCCCGCCCGCACCGGTCGACGACGGCCCGACGGGTCCACCGCCCGGCACGGTCCCGCTCGCGGTGTCCGGCGCGGACGCCGACGGGCTGCGGGCCCAGGCCGCCCGGCTCGCCGACTCCCTCGACGTCGGGGAGGCCGGGCTGGCCGACGTCGCCCTGTCCCTCACCACCACGCGGGCGTCGCTCGCTCATCGCGCCGTCGTCGTCGCCGGGTCCCGGGCGCAGGCGGTCTCGGGGCTGCGCGCGCTGGCGGCAGGACGTCCGGCCCCGCACGTCGTCACCGGATCCGCCCGGGTCGACGGCCGGATCGCGCTGGTCCTGCCCGGCCAGGGCACGCACTGGGCGGGCATGGGCGCCGACCTGCTGGCCTGGCCGCGCTTCGCCGAGGCGATCGACGAGATCGCCGCGGCGTTGCACCCGCACGTCGGCTGGGACCTGCGCGCCGTGCTCACTGCGGCCCCCGACGCTCCCGGCCTGGACCGGGTGGACGTGGTCCAGCCCGCGTCGTTCGCGGTCGGGGTGGCGCTGGCCCGGCTGTGGGAATCCTTCGGGATCCGGCCGGACGCGGTCGTCGGCCACTCGCAGGGCGAGATCGCCGCCGCCACCGTGGCCGGTGCCCTGTCGGTCGCCGACGGCGCGCTCGTCGTCGCGGTGCGCAGCGGGCTGATCGCGCAGACGCTGTCCGGGCACGGCGGGATGGCCTCGCTGGCGCGCACCCCCGCCGACGTCACCGAACGGCTGCGGCACCGGGCGGGCGCGCTCGAGATCGCGGCGGTGAACAGCCCGCGCTCGGTCGTCGTCGCCGGCGATCCGGACGCGGTGCGGGAGCTGGTCGCGGAGGTGGAGGCGGAGGGCGGCCGGGCCCGGTGGGTCCCCGTCGACTACGCCTCGCACACCGCCCACGTCGAGAAGATCGAGAGCGAGTTGCGTGCGGCCCTGGCAGGCGTGCGTCCCCGGACGTCCGCCATCCCCTTCTATTCGACCGCGGAAGGCGCCTGGGTCGACGGCACCGCCCTCGACGGCGGCTACTGGTACCGCAACCTGCGGCGTCCGGTCGGCTTCGCCGCCGCCACGGCGTCCCTCCTCGAGCAGGGGTTCCGGGTGTTCGTCGAGGCCGGGGCCCACCCCGTCCTGACCGGTTCCGTGCAGGAGAGCATCGACGGTTCCGGCGCCGTCGCGGCCGTGACCGGTTCCCTGCGCCGCGAGGACGGCGGGCCGGCCCGGTTCCTGACCTCACTCGCCACCCTGCACGTCCACGGCGTTCCCGTGGACTGGTCGCCGCTCTACGCACGCACGTCCACCCGCCCGACCACCCTGCCCACCTACGCCTTCCGGCGCCGGCGGTACTGGCTCGAATCGGAGGCCTTCCCCGTGACGACCACATCAGGACCAGAGACCGAGACCGCGGCGGCCGAGACTCCGGAGCCGGACCTCGCCGCCCTGCCCGAGGACGCACGCGTGGCCGCGCTGACGGAGATCGTGCGCGCCGACGCCGCCGCGGTTCTCGGGCATTCCGGCCCCGAGGCCGTCGCGCCGGACGCGGTGTTCTTCGAGACCGGGTTCACCTCCCTCACCGCGGTCGAGGTGCGGGACCGGCTGGCGGCACGGACCGGCCTGGAGCTGCCGTCGCTGCTGATCTTCGACCACCCCACGCCACAGCTGCTCGCCGACCACCTCGCCCAGGAGCTCGCCGATGTTCGACGTTGACCGCTATCTCGCCGTGCTCGGGCAGTCGAGCCGGCCCGAACCGACCCGAGAGGTGCTCGCCCTGCTGCACCGCCGCCACCTCGCGACCCTCCCGTACGACAGCTCGCTCAACGCGGGTCGGGGCCTCGCCCTGTGGGCGGGGATCGACATCGACGTCGACGCGGTCTTCGACGAGATCGTCACCGGGGACCGAGGGGGCGTCTGCTACGAGCTCAACGGCCTGTTCCGGGAGCTGCTGGCCCGGCTCGGCTACGAGGTGGGGGTGCTCGCGGCCGGGATCCGCCAGGTCGACGGCTCCTTCGGCCCCGACCTCGAGCACGTCCTCTCCTTCGCGCGGGTCGACGGCGAGTCGCTGCTCGTCGACGTCGGGTTCGTCGGGCCCTCCTACCTGGAGCCGCTGCGGCTCAGCGACGAGGTGCAGCACCAGGCGGGCACCGACTTCCGCGTCGTGCCCGACGGCGGGTACCAGGTCGTGCAGCGGCGTGGTCGCGTCGGGGAGTGGCAGCCCGTGTACCGGCTGCACCCCCGCCCTCGCGCCCTGTCCGAGTGGCGGCGACCGGACACCGGGCTGGAGGAGTTCGCGCGTCGCCTCGCGGGCGCGGGCACGGTCGTGCGGGGTCGGGCGACCGACACCGGCCAGAAGATCCTCATCGGGCGCAGGCTGCTCGTCGTCGACGACGGGAAGGACACGCTGCGCGGGCTGGTGACCCAGGCGGACCTCGACGACGCCGTGGCGGACATCCTGCGGCGGCCGGCGTGAGCGAGCCCCGCCTGGAGGCCGACGTCGTCGTGGTCGGTTTCGGTCCGGTGGGGCAGGTGGCGACCCTGCTGCTGGCACGCCCGGGCCGCCGGGTCGTGGTGCTGGAGCGCTGGCCACGGCCCTACCCGATGCCCCGAGCGGTCTCCTTCGACGGCGAGTCCGGGCGGATCCTCGCCGCCGCCGGAGTCGGTGACCGGCTGGCCGAGGTCGCGGAGTCCTCGCGGGACTACGTCTGGCAGAACGGCACGGGGACCGTGCTGTTCGAGGTGGACGTCTCCGACCGCGGCAGGTCGGGTCATCCGGACTCCAGCGCGGTGTACCAGCCGGGCCTCGAGGCGGCGCTGGCCGAGCGCGCCGCGTCCCTGCCGGGGGTCACGGTGCTGCGGGGCCGCGAGGTGGTCGCGCTCGACCAGGACGCCGAGCGGGTCCGGGTGGTGACGGCCGGACCGGAGCCCCTCGTCGTCGAAGCGCGCTGGCTGGTCGCGTGCGACGGGGCGAACAGCACGGTGCGCTCGGCCCTCGATCTCCCGGTGACCGACTTCGGCTACTTCAACGACTGGCTGACCTGCGATGTCACCGTGCACGACGGGAGGGTCTTCGAGCCGAACAACCTGCAGGTGTGTGACCCCGCCCGACCGCGCACCGCGGTCTCGGCCGGCCCGGGGCACCGTCGCTGGGAGTTCATGCGGCTGCCGGACGAGGATCCGGCGGACTTCGGCACGGCGGAATCCGCATGGCGGCTGCTCGGGCTGTTCGGGCTCGACCCGGGCAACGCGACCCTCGACCGACACGCGGTCTACACCTTCCAGGCGCGCTTCGCGAACGAGTGGCGCTCGGGGCGGGTGCTGCTGGCCGGGGACGCCGCGCACCTGATGCCGCCGTTCGCCGGGCAGGGGATGTGCTCGGGGCTGCGGGACGCGGCGAACCTCGCCTGGAAGCTCGACCTCGTGCTTCGCGGTGCGGCGTCCCAGGAGCTGTTGGACAGCTACACCGCCGAACGCAGGGTGCACGTCCAGCACGCCATCGGGATGTCGATGAATCTGGGGCGGGTCATCTGCCAGACCGACCCGAAGGCGGCCGCGGACCGCGACACGGCCATGGCGGCCGCCGCCGCGCGCTCGCGCGGGGCACCGGCCGAACCCGCGGTCACCGCGTTGACCCGAGGGGTGATCCGCAAGGACGCGACCGGGCTGGGCGGCGTGCTCGGCCCGCAGGGCACGGTGACGTACGGCGGCGTGACCGGGCTCTTCGACGACGTCGTCGGCACCGGGTTCGCGCTGCTCTCCACCCTGCCCGTCGACCAGCTGCTCGACCCGGCCCGGCGCGCCCGGCTCGCCGCACTCGGGGCCCACTCCGTGCAGGTGGTGGCCCGCGGGGCCGACCCGCTCGGGGCGGCCCGGGACGACGACGACGTCTACCTGCCCCTGCTCGCGGCGGCCGGCGCGGTGGCTGCGCTGGTCCGGCCGGACTTCTACCTTTTCGGCGGCGCGAGCGACGCGGCCGGGGCGCGAGCCCTCGTCGACGACCTCGTCCGCCACCTCGGTTCCGAAAGGCTCTCCCCGGTATGACCTCCTTGGCTTCCGGCCCGGCGACCGACCCGCTCGGTCCGGCCGGCGCGCACCTCGCGGCCGCCACCGCCCGGCCCGCGGTCCAGCAGCCCGAATGGCCGGACCCGCAGCGGGCCGCGGCCGTCCGCCGGGCTCTCGCGCTCATGCCGCCGCTCGTCACCGCCCAGGAGGTGCAGGGCCTGCAGTCCCTCCTGGCCGGCGTCGCGCGGGGGGAGGCGTTGGTCGTGCACGGCGGCGACTGCGCGGAGACCTTCGACGGCAACACCCGTGAGCACCTGGCCGGCAACCTCGAGACGCTCGACGCCGTCGCCGACGTGCTGGGCGGCGCGGCCACCCCGGTGGTGCGGATCGCTCGGATGGCGGGCCAGTACGCGAAGCCGCGCTCGAACCCGGTCGACGCCGCCGGGCTGCCCGTCTACCGGGGGGACATCGTCAACTCGGCGACCGGTACCCGCGCCGCCCGCGCGGCCGACCCGCAGCGGATGCTGCGCGCGTACGCGGACGCGGCGAGTGTGCTGGACCGGATGAGGACGGGTCCACACGAGGTGTTCGCCGGGCACGAGGCGCTGCTGCTGGACTACGAGTCGGCCCTGGTCCGGCGCTCCGGGGCCGGATGGTTCGGCGGATCGGGGCACTTCCTCTGGATCGGCGAACGCACCCGCCACGCCGACGGCGCGCACGTCGCCCTGCTCGGTCTGGTGGACAACCCCGTCGGCATCAAGCTCGGGCCGGGAGCGACTCCGGCCGAGGTCCTGTCCTACCTGCGGCAGCTCGATCCCTGCCGCATTCCAGGGCGGGTCTCGCTGATCGTGCGGATGGGTGCCGAGCGGGTGGCGGAGCGACTGCCTCCGATCCTGGCGGCGGTCGCGGCGACCGGGCACCCGGTAGTCTGGCTGTCCGATCCCCTGCACGCGAACACCGAGACCACCGGCTCGGGACTCAAGACACGCCGCCTGAGCCGGGTCCTGGCCGAGGTGCGCTCCTACGCCGCGGCCCACCGGGCGGTCGGGACCCACCCTGGCGGGCTGCACCTCGAGCTCACCGGCGACGACGTCGCCGAGTGCGTCGGCGGCGCCATCGCACCGGGCGACCTCGGCGAGCGCTATCTCACGGCCTGCGATCCGCGACTCAACCGAGCCCAGGCGGTCGAGGTCGCGGCGGCAGCCGCGCACGAGTTCGCCTGACCCGGGCCGGTCACACGCTCTGCACCGGTTGGGCGGCGCCGGCCCGCGCCGGACGCAGGATGACCGCGGCCAGGCCCACGCCGACGAGGGTCACGGCGGCGGCCACCCAGCCGGCGAGCCGGAGCCCGGCGACGACGGCCTCCGGGGTCGCGTCGGGCCCCGACCCGGCACTCGCCACGGCGACCAGGGCGGCGAGACCGACGGCTGAGCCGAGGTATTGCGAGGTCGAGGCCAGCGCGGAGGCGACGCCCTGTTGCTCGGGCGCCACTCCGGTGGACACCGAGACGAACAGCGGTGGGAAGGCGAGGCCTGCCGAGGCGCCCCAGAGGAGCACCCCGGGCAGGGCCGCCCAGTACGAACCGCCGACGGACATGCCGAGGGATAGCACGACCAGGGACGCCGCCACCCCGCTCATGCCGAGCACCAGGGTGGTACGGATCCCCAGTCGGCCGAGCAGCAGCGGCACGAGCGTCATCGAGGCCAGCATGCTGCAGGCGCTCAGGGGCAGGAACGCGAATCCCGCGGCGAGCGGGGTGTAGGCCAGGACCGTCTGCAGGTAGGTGGTGAACAGGTAGTACTGGGTGCCGACGGTGCCCATGAAGACGAAGATCACCACGGTGGCGGCGACCACGTTGCGGTTCCGGAAGAGCCGCAGTGGCACGAGCGGGTCCCGGGTGCGGGACTCGACCACCACGAACACACCCACCAGCAGCACGCCGAGCACCGCGGCGCCGAGCCCGCGCGCTGTGAGCCACCCGATGTCGGGTCCGGACACCAGACCAAGCACGACCAGGGTGAACCCCGCCGTGGCGAGCACGGCCCCCGGGAGGTCGAACCCACCCGTACCGACTGCCTGGTCGCGGCCGAGCAGCAGCGGGGTCGCGGCCAGCGCGACGGCCATCAGGGGCACGTTGACGAAGAAGACCCACTCCCAGCCGAGGAGGCTGGTGAGCACCCCGCCCCCGAGGGCGCCGACCGCGGCGCCGGTCGCGCCCGCCGCGCCCCAGATCGCGAGTGCCTTGGTGCGCGCGGGCCCCTCCTCGAAGTGCGCGGTGACGAGCTTCAGGGTCGACGGGGTCAGCAGCGCGGCGCCGAGGCCCTGTGCCGCGCGGGCGAGCACGAGCACGGTCGGGCCCTCGGCAAGCCCCGCGACGAGCGAGGACAGCCCGAAGACCGCGAGACCGGTGACGAACATCCGGCGCGCCCCCAACCGGTCCGCGGCCCGCCCGCCGAGCAGCAGGAAGCCGCCGAGCACGACAGTGTAGGCGCTCACCACCGTCTGCAGCGACTGCTCGGAGAAGCCGAGGTCGCGGCCGATCTCGGGGAGCGCGACGAACACGATGTCGAAGTCGATGGCGGTCATGAACTGGGCGGAGGCGAGCAGGGCCAGGGTGAGCCCCGGCCGGGGTACGGGGCGAGACGCAGCGGCGGACACGGGGGTCCCTTCGTCGAGACGGGTCGTGATGCCGAGCATCGGTGGCCTCCTCGACCGGTAGAAGAGGGAACATGCCGGTGACGTGGGGAACAGCGGTGTGACCGTCCTGGTCGACCCGGTCCGGCAGACGCGCACCATGACCGGGATCACGTCCCATGCGAGGACGGTGACCGAGGGATGGGGCCGCGATGGGCGGCCCCGTCGATGCTGACACCGACAGCCCCGAGTATCCGAGGACCGACGATGTCCGCGACACCCCTGCGAGGCGCCCGGTGAGCATCCTGGCCGTGGACATCGGCGGCACGAAGGTCGCGCTGCGCCACGAGGACGGAGGGGCCCCTCCGTACGAGGCTGTCGTGCGGTGGTCCGACGGCGCGAGCCGGGCGGACGACCTCGCCCTCCTCCGGGCGGCGGTGGCCGCGGTTCCCGGTGGGTCGCGAGCCGTGGGCCTGTCCCTCCCGGCGACCGTGGACGTGTCCGGGACCGTGACGAGCTGGCCGAACCGCCCGAGCTGGGTGGGGCTGGACTGGGCCGGGGTGGTGGCCGACCTGTTCCCCGCGACCCCTGCCGCGACCGCGGACGACGGCGATCTCGCCGCCTTGGCCGAGGCCGAGCACGCCGGGCGGTCCGACGTGCTCTACCTCGGGGTCGGGACGGGGGTGGGCGGCGGAGTGGTCTCCGCGGGGCGACCGGTCCCGCGGCAGGGCCGCGGGTCCTGCGAGGTGGGGCACGTGGTCGTCGCCCTCGACGGACCTCGGTGCGACTGCGGCAGGCGCGGGTGCCTGCAGGCGATCGCCTCCGGACCCGCGGTGCTGCGGACCGCGAGCAGGGCGCGGGGGTACGAGACCGGATACGACGAGCTGCGCGAGGGTTGGCGTGCGGGCGCCCCGTGGGCGGACGTGGCCGTTCGGGTGGCGGGACGCGCGCTGGCCGCCGCGGTCGTCGGGGTGGGGGAGCTGCTGCGGGTCGACCTGGCCGTGATCGGCGGCGGTTTCGCCGCGGGTGTTCCGGACCTGACCGCCGTCGTGGCCGATCAGGTCGCCGACTACGCGCGGGTGGGCCACCCCGTCCCGGCGGTCCGCGCGGCGGCGCTCGGGGGTGCGTCGTCCCTCCACGGGGCGGTCTCGCTCGCCCGCTCCCTCCGGGTGGGGGCGCCCCGATGACCCCGGGCGCCGACCCGACGGCGGAGGCCGCCCGTCCCTGGCTGGTTCCTGTGCGCGGCGTCGACGCCGACGCTCCCCTCCTGCTCTGCTTCCCCCACGCCGGAGGCACCGCCGCCTACTTCCACCGGTGGTCCGCGGCCCTGGTCCCGGAGGTGGCGGCCCTCCCCGTCCGCTACCCGGGCCGCTTCGACCGCCGGGCCGAGCCCGCCCCCCGCGACCTCTCAAGCCTCGTCGACGCCGTGGTGGACGCCGTCGCGCCGCTGACGGGGTCGCGACGCACCGTCCTGTTCGGACACAGCATGGGTGCCGTGGTCGCCTACGAGGTGGCTCGGGTGCTGCAGGCCCGCGGCACCCCGCCCGACGCGTTGGTGGTGTCCGGGCGGCGGCCGCCGCAGCTGTCCCCCGCCGAGCGGCTGCCGGTCGACGACGAGGCCGTCCTCGCGGACGTCCGGCGGCTCGGCGGACGGGGGACGGCGCTGCTTGAGGACCCGGAGATCCGTGCGGCGTTCCTGCCTGTCATCCGCGGTGACTACGAGCTGCTCGACCGACATCGCCATCTCCCGGCGCCGGCGTTGGACGTCCCGGTCACGGCGATCGTGGGCGACGACGATCCTCGGGTCACACCTGCCGAGGCACAGGGCTGGGCAGAACTGACGACAGGCTCGTTCCGTCTGCTGACCCGACCGGGCGGACACTTCTACCTCGACGACGACACGTCGTTCCTGTTCGAGCTGTTCCGCGGGTTGCGCGTCTGAGAGGTGTCGGACGGACGAGCGGGTACTGCTGGTGCGGAAGACCGCGAGGCCATCTCGGGTCGAGCGGTCGGCTCTGACAGCGGGAGGTCTATGGCGCCGCCATCCGAAGACTGAGCATGCAGAGCCACATCCTCAACCGGACGCCTGAGTCTGAACTCGCGAGCCCTCGAGAGACCTCGCAGGGTGATGCCGGGTCCTGGACGGCTCAGCGGATGATCCAGTGCGTCCGCCAGGCCTCGGGGTCCTCGGTGAGCTCGGCGACCTCCTTCGGCACGGAGCCCGCGGCGAGGTGCGCGAGCGTGACCCCCTCCAGGATGTTCCTGATGTTGACCCGCAGCGCCACCCAGACGAGCTGCAACGCCGAGGCCCGCTCGTTGTAGGTCGCGTCCTCCGGGCAGCCGCCGCGGATCTCGGTGAGCGGGCCGTCGATGGCCCGCAGCACGTGGGCGACCTGGACCTCCTCCGGCGCCCGGCGCAGCCGGTACCCGCCGTCCCCGCCGCGCTGGCTGGTGACGAACCCGGTCTTGCGCAGGTCCGTGAGGATCGCCTCGAGGAACTTGTGCGGGATGTCCTGGGCCGCGGCGATCGCCTCGGACCGCAGCGGGGCCTCGGTCGCGTGGGCGAGCTCGATCAGCGCGCGCAGTGCGTAGTCGGCCTTGGCGGAGATGCGCACAGATGTGGCTCCCGTCACACTCGAACGAGCAGGATTGATCCCTATCGACTTTATAGGGAAACTGGGGAACATGGCCACCACGACCGCGAGCACTCCCGCCGGGGAGCTGCTCGTCGCGCGTCGGCACGTGGACCACGGTCGCACCTCCAGCGCCATCTGTCGCTGACCCGCGCCGCAGGCCGCCCACCTCCCCGGGCGGTCGTGCGATTCCGGTACCGCCGTCGTGTCCCTCCCCTGTGCGCCCATCGAACGCCTCCGGTCGATCGCTCGGAGGCGTGGCCGGGCGCCGTCCCCGAACAGGTGTCTCATGTCGTCCTCCCTGGTCACCCGTCCCGAGTCCGTCCGGGCCGGTCTGCCGTTCAGCTCCTACCTCTACGTCCCCGCCTTCCGGGCCGACGCCGCGGCTGAGCGCGGCGCCGCCGGTGCGGTGGTCCTCGACCTCGAGCACCTCACCCCGGACGAGGACAAGGCGGAGGGCCGCAGGCGCGCCACGGCGTACCTGGAGGCGGCGCGGTGGCCGGTGCTGGTCCGGGTCAACCACCCGTCGACCGGGCTGGTCGAGCAGGATCTGGACGCGATCGTCCGGCCCGGTCTGCACGCGGTACGCCTGCCCAAGACCGAGCACCCGGACGAGGTCCGGCACGTGGCGCGGCTGATCGAGGAGCTGCGCGTCGAGCGCGGGCTCGTGCGGACGATCGGTCTGCAGGTGATGGTCGAGACCGCTCGCGGCGTCGAGTCGATCGCCGCGCTGGCGCGGGCGACCCACACGGTGTGGGGGGTCGGGCTGGGGGAGGGGGACCTGTCGGCGGACCTGGGGACCCGGGCGGACGAGGGGCTCGCGCTGTCCCGCAGCTCGGTCGTGCTGGCCGCGCGCTCCGCGGGACTGCCCGCCCCGGTCCAGGTCACCTACGGCGGCGCCCCCGACGGACTGCGTCCGTCGACGGAGCTGGGGCGGCGCCTGGGCTTCGGCAGCCGGACCGTGCTGGACCCCGCCTACGCCGAGACCGTGAACGAGATCTACGGATGAGACGTGCCCTCGTCGCCCTCGTCCCCGGGGCGCTCCTCCTGCTCGCGGCGTGCGGCGGCGCCCCGCCCGCCGCGGACGCCGGTGTCCCGGAACCCGGGGGCACCCTCCGCCACGCGATCTCCACCTGGCCCACCTGCCTCGACCCGGCCCTGTCCGGCGGGCGGCTGTTCACCGTGCCCGAACAGATCGGGGAGACGCTCACCGGCCAGGCCGCCGACGGCACGATCGTGCCCCGGCTCGCCGACTCCTGGGAGATCGCCGACGGGGGTCGGACCTACACCTTCCACCTGCGTCCGGGGGTCACGTTCGCCGACGGGACCGCGGTGGACGCCGGAGTGGTCGCCCAGAACCTCACCGCTCTCGTCGCCCTGAACGCGGCGGGCAAGTCGGACACCCTGACCCGCAACGCCCTCAACAGCTTCACCGGGTCCGAGGTGCTCGACCCGGCCACGATCCGGCTCCACTTCGGACTGCCCGAGCTGGGCTTCCTGCGCAACGCCAGCGACCCCTACCTCACGATCTGGTCGGCCGGGACCGCTGCGCTGCCCGCGGACCGCCGGTGCGCGGGCGAGCTCGTCGGCAGTGGCCCGTTCGCGATCCAGAACGTGACCCGCAACCAGCGCGTGGACCTCGTCAAGCGCCCCGAGCACGGCTGGTCCCGCCCGGAGCTCGGCGAGCACGAGGGACCCGCCTACCTCGACGCGATCACCTACGAGGTCGTCCCGGAGTCCGGGGTGCGCGTCGGCGGACTGCTCTCCGGCCAGTTCGACGTGATCGACGACGTCCCCGTCGCCGACCAGGAGTCGGTGCGCGCCGCGGGGGGCTCGGTGGTGCTGGGCACCGTGCCGAACCTCGTGCCGGGGATCTACCACAACCCGTACAGCCCGCTCGGCGGTGATCTCGCGGTGCGCAAGGCCATCCTGCTGGCCATCGACCGCACCGAGATCCGGGACACCGTCTACGGGCCCGGCTACGAGGTGCCGACCGGCGAGGTCGCCCGCAACACCCCGCTGTTCACCGACCTGAGCTCCCAGCTGCGCCACGACCCGGCCGCGGCGGCCGCGATCCTCGACCAGGCGGGCTGGACCCCCGGCCCGGACGGCGTGCGCGTCAAGGACGGGGTGCGGCTCGAGCCGCGACTGACCTACGTCGCGGGCAGCACGCGCGGGGCCACCCAGCAGGACCTCGAGCTGGTCCAGCAGCAGCTGCGGCCGGTCGGGATCGCGGTCCAGCTCGTCCCGCAGACCGCGGCCGAGGCCTCCGCCGACCTCGCGGACGTCAGCAAGGCCCGGTTCGACTTCGCCAGCGGGGCCGGCGCAGGCAAGGACGTCGACTTCCTGATCGGGCTGTTCCGGTCGACCAACCCGCGCCTCGGCGGCTTCGCGAACCCCGGCCTTGAGGCCGCCGCGGACGCGCTGGACACCGCGACCGACGACGCGAGCCGCGCCGCGGCGGCCGCCGCCCTGCAGCGCTACATCGTCGACGACGCCCAGTGGATCCCGGTCCGCGAGGCCACCCGCGCCTACGCCGCCGAGGCCCGCGTGCACGGCTACCGCGTCGACCCCTACGCCCAGAGCGTCTTCCACGACACCTGGCTCCAGCAGTGACCCGACCCGCAACGACCACCCGAGAGGACCACCCCGCCATGACCACGAGACGCCGCCGGACCCTGCGGACCGGCACCGCCGCCGGTGCATTGCTCCTCGCACTGGCCGCCTGTGGCGGACCCGGTCAGGCCGGGCAGTCGGCCGGGCCGCCCGTCGAGGGCGGACAGCTGACCTACGCGCTGTCGGTGTTCCCCAAGTGCGTCGACCCGGCCCTGCAGGCCCGCGGGCTCTCCGCTCCCCAGCAGTTCGTCGAGACCCTGACCGACCAGGACCGCACCACCGGCGAGATCGTGCCCCGGCTCGCCGAGTCCTGGGAGGTCTCCCCGGACGCCCGCAGCGTCACCTTCCACCTGCGCCAGGGCGTGACGTTCAGCGACGGCACCCCGCTCACCGCGGACGTGGTCAAGGCGAACATCGACTCGCTCAAGGCGCTGTCCGCCGAGGGCAAGACCGACACCCCGCTGATCAGCTCGCTGAACTCCTACCAGGGCACCACCGTGCTCGACCCGGCCACCTTCCGGGTCGACTTCGGCGACCCCGAGCTGGGCTTCCTGCGCAACGTCAGCGACCCGTACTTCGGGATCTACGCCGCCTCCACCGTGGCCTCGAGCTACGACGACCGCTGCGCGGGCACCTCGCTCGTCGGCACCGGTCCCTACGTGGTCGACAACGTGGTGAAGAACCAGAAGATCGAGCTCAGCAAGCGGGCCGACTACGACTGGGCGCCCGCGGGCGTCACGAACCACACCGGCGCCGGGCACCTCGACAAGATCGTGTTCGAGGTGGTGCCGGAGTCCGGCGTCCGGGTGGGCGGGCTGCTGTCGGGCCAGTTCGACGTCGCGGACGACATCCCCGTCACCGACCAGGACTCGATCACCGGCGCCGGGAACCAGCTGCTCACCGGCCTGGTCCCGAACCTGGTGCCGGGCCTGCGGCAGAACCCGTTCAGCCCGCTCGGCGGTGACGCCGTGGTCCGCACGGCCATCCAGAAGAGCATCGACCGGGCCGAGATCCGGGACACCCTCTACAACGACCACTACTCGCTGCCGACCAGCGTGGTCGCCTCGAACACCCCCTACTACACCGACGAGTCCCGCTTCCTGCAGTACGACCCCGAGGGCGCCAAGAAGCTGTTGAGCGACAACGGCTGGACCACCGGCGCGGACGGCGTCTGGCAGAAGGACGGGCTGCGGCTCGCCCCGCGGGTCATCTACGTCTCCGGCACGGTGCAGGGCGCGACCCAGCAGGAGCTGGAGCTGATCCAGCAGCAGCTCAAGCGGGTCGGCATCGAGCTGCAGCTGCTGCCCGGCACCCAGACCGAGTACACCGCGGTCTACAACGACAAGAAGAACAACTCCTACGACTTCCTCACCGGCAGCGGCCCGGCCAAGGACGTCGACTTCCTCGCCGGGCTGTTCAACAAGACCAACCCGGCGCTCGGCGGAGCGGACCAGCCGGAGCTCCAGGCCGCCTCCGAGCGGCTCAACCTCGCCTCGACCGATGCCGAGCGGCGGGCCGCCGCGGCCGACCTCCAGGAGCTGATCATCTCCAAGGGCTACTGGATCCCGGTCCGGGAGCAGACCAAGGCGGTGGGCATCCGCAGCGGCGTGCAGGGCGTCGCGATCGACCCGTACGGCGCGACGGTGCTCTACGACGCGTGGAAGCAGGACGCCTCATGAGCCGGCGCGCGAGCGAATCATCGACACGGAGCCTGCGCGCGGTACCGATCGTCATGGGGCCGAGCCCGCGCCGCGGGACAGAGCGATGAGCAGGCGTTCCGCCCTCGCGAACGGGGGCTACGGCCGCTACCTCGCGCGCCGGGCGGTCCAGGGCGTGTTCGTGCTCTGGGCGGCGTTCACGCTCTCGTTCGTCGTGCTCTACCTGATGCCCAGCGACCCGGTGTCGATCATGCTCAACGCCACGGGCGACGGGGTCGGCGTCGACCCCGCCGCCGTGGCGGCGCTGCGGGCCGAGCACCACCTCGACTCCCCCCTGGTCGTGCAGTACCTGTTCGCCCTGGGCGACGCGGTGCGCGGGGACTTCGGCACCTCCATCCCGACCGGGGAGCCGGTGTCCCGGCTGAT
The DNA here is from genome assembly GCF_900102195.1 of Pseudonocardia oroxyli. GTDB lineage: Bacteria > Actinomycetota > Actinomycetes > Mycobacteriales > Pseudonocardiaceae > Pseudonocardia > Pseudonocardia oroxyli. Next base: position 19,346 of record NZ_FNBE01000022.1, on the reverse strand, counting down.
CGCGGAAGCGCTGCCGCAGACCCTGCAGCTCACGGCGCTGTCCTTCGTCCTAGCGGTGGTGTTCGGAGGCGGTCTGGCGCTGCTGTCGACCTCCACCGGGTGGCGTCCGCTCCGCCAGGCGCTGCTGTCGCTCCCGCCGCTGGGGGTGTCGGTGCCGACGTTCTGGGTGGGGCTGATCCTGTTGCAGGTCTTCAGCTTCCGGGCCCAGCTGTTCCCGGCCACCGGGAACGCGGGGTTCCCCGCGCTCGTGCTGCCCGCGATCACCCTGGCCGTGCCGACGGGGGCGGTCTTCGCGCAGGTGCTGGCGAAGAACCTCGCGGCCGCGTGGCGCTCACCGTACGTGGAGACGGCGCGGGCCAAGGGGCTCGGCAGGACGCGGATCCAGCTGCGGCACGCGCTGCGCAACGGCTCGATCCCGGTGCTGACGATCATCGGGATCACCGTCGGGCAGATGCTCGCGGGCGCCGTCGTCGTCGAGACGGTGTTCTCCCGCAACGGCATCGGCAGGCTGACCGAGGAGAGCGTCGCGGCCCAGGACATCCCGGTGATCCAGGGTCTGGTCGTGCTCTCCGCACTGGTGTTCGTGCTGGTGAACCTGGTGGTGGACGCGATCTACCCGCTCGTCGACCCGCGGATCGGGCGCCTCGAGCGCCGCCGCGTCGCCCGGACCGAGGAGGTGCCCGCGTGACCGCCGTCGAGATGCTGCGGGAGGTGCCGGTCGCCGTCGATCCCCGGGGAGGCGCTCCCCGCAGGCCCGCCCGGTGGCGGGAGGTCCTGGGCGCGGCGCTCCGCAGGCCCGGCCTGGTGCTGTCCGTGCTGGTCCTGCTGCTGGTGCTGGGCTGGGCGTTCGCCCCGTCGTGGTTCACCTCGGGCGACCCCTACACCGGCGTGCCGCGGGACAAGCTGACACCGCCCGGCGCGCAGTACTGGTTCGGCACCGACCACCTGGGCCGAGACCTCTACACCCGGGTCGTCTACGGCGCGTCGCTGTCGCTCAAGGCCACCGCGATCGCGGTCGCCGTGGGGTTCGTGGTCGGGACGCTGGTCGGGCTGGTGTCCGGATTCGTCGGCGGCCGGTTCGACGGCGTCGTCATGCGTCTGGTGGACGTCCTGCTGTCCATCCCCGGGCTGCTGCTCTCGCTCGCGGTCGTCACGGCGCTGGGCTTCGGGACGGTGAACGTCGCGATCGCCGTGGGCGTCGCGTCGGTGGCGAGCTTCGCGCGCGTGATGCGGGCGGACGTGTTCCGGGCGCGCACCGAGGTGTTCGTCGAGGCCGCCACGGTGAGCGGGGTCGGCCGGGCGGAGATCCTCGTCCGGCACGTCCTGCCGCACGCGCTGGGCTCGGTGCTCGTGCTGGCGGCGTTGGAGTTCGGCGGCGCGATCCTCGCGGTCTCGGCGCTGAGCTTCCTCGGGTTCGGCGCGCCGCCACCGGAGCCCGAGTGGGGCGCGCTGGTCAGCGAGGGCCGCAACTACCTGGCCTCGGCCTGGTGGCTCACCACCCTGCCCGGGTTCGTGGTCGCGGCGTCCGTGCTGGCCGCGAACCGGATCAGCCGGGCACTGGACCGCGACGGGGGCGATCGTTGGTGAGCAAGCGGGTGAGCGGTCGGTCGGCACAGCGCGCGCTGGTGGAGATCTCCGGCCTGCAGGTCGGGTACGCGACCCGCTCCGGGGTCGTCGGGGCCGTCGAGGGCGTGGACCTGACGGTCGCCCCCGGCGAGGTCGTCGCGTTGGTGGGGGAGTCCGGCTCGGGCAAGTCCACCACCGCGCACGCGGTGATCGGGCTGCTGCCGGGCAGTGCGCGGATCGGCGCGGGCAGCATCCGGTTCGCCGGTCAGGAGCTCGTCGGGCTGCGCGAGAAGGAGCTCGACGCCGTGCGGGGCAGGCGGATCGGGTTCGTCCCGCAGGACCCCGGGGTCTCCCTGAACCCGGTGAAGCGGATCGGCGAGCAGGTCGCGGAGACGCTGCGCGCCCACGGCCTCGCGACCCGCGCGGAGGCCGCGGAGGAGGCGTTGCGCGTCCTCGAGCGGGCCGGGTTGCCGGATCCCGAGCTGCGCGCCCGCCAGTACCCGCACGAGCTCTCGGGCGGGATGAAGCAACGGGTGCTGATCGGCATCGCGTTGTCGTGCGGCCCCGAGCTGGTCATCGCGGACGAGCCGACCAGCGCCCTCGACGTCACCGTGCAGCGCCGGATCCTCGACCATCTCGAGGAGCGCACCCGCACGACGGGCACGGCCGTCCTGCTGATCACCCACGACCTGGCCGTCGCGGCGGACCGGGCGGACCGGGTCGTCGTGCTGCGGCACGGGCGGGTGGTCGAGCAGGGCCCGGCGGCGCAGGTGCTGGTGGACCCCCGCGAGGAGTACACGAAGACCCTGATCGCGGCCGCGCCCACGCTCACCTCCCCGCGCCTGCGGCCCGAGCGCGAGCCCGTCGGCGAGCCGGTCCTGCAGGTCGACGGCCTGCGCAAGCAGTTCCCCGAGACCCTCGCCGTGGACGACGTCTCGTTCGCCGTGCGGCCGGGGGAGACCTACGGGCTGATCGGCGAGTCGGGCTCGGGCAAGTCGACGGTGGCGCGGCTGGTACTGCGGTTGGAGGACCTCACCGCGGGGCGGATCGCCGTCCGCGGCGCGGACGTCACCGGCCTGCGCGGGCGGGCGCTGCGGGAGCTGCGCAGGCGGGTGCAGCTCGTCTACCAGAACCCCTACTCCTCGCTGGATCCCCGGTTCACGGTGGAACAGGCGGTGGCCCAGCCCGCGAAGGCCTTCGGCATGGGGGACAAGGCCTCCCGACGACGTCAGGTCGCCGAGCTGCTCGACCGCGTCGCCCTGCCCGCGGACACGATCGACCGCCGGGCGGGTGAGCTCTCCGGCGGCCAGCGCCAGCGCGTCGCGATCGCCAGGGCGCTGATCCTCGAGCCGGAGATCGTGGTGCTCGACGAGCCGGTGTCGGCACTGGACGTCTCGGTGCAGGACCAGATCCTGCGGCTGCTGGTGGACCTGCAGACCGAGCGCGGGCTCGCCTACCTGTTCATCTCGCACGACTTCGCGGTGGTCCGCCAGATCGCGGACACCGTCGGCGTGCTGCGGGCCGGGCGGCTGGTCGAGCAGGGCCCCGCCGAGCGGGTGCTGCACCGGCCCGAGCACCCGTTCACCCGCGAACTGCTCGACGCGGTGCCGGGGCGACGGCCCGAGGGCGACCTCACCGCCGATGTCACCGCCGATCTCGCCGAGTCGCCGGGGGTGGTCTCGTGAGCGCCCGGTCCGCGGGTGCGGTCACCGCGGCCGAGCTGGTGACGCGCGCCGAGGCCCTCACCGCCGAGCTCGCCGCCCGCGCGGCCGGGGACTGGGAGCGGACCTACCTGCCCGAGAACACCGCCTCGGTCCGGGCCGCCGAGCTCCCGCTGCTGACCGTGCCCGCCGAGTGGGGCGGGCCCGGCGGAAGCCTGGCCGAGGCCTCGGCCGCGGTCCGGGCGGTGGCCCGGGGCGACGCCTCGACCGGGCTCATCCTGGCGATGCACTACATCCAGTCCGCGAAGCTGTTCCACGACACCGACGCCCGGCTGGAGCCGTTGGCCAAGGCGGTCCTGCACGACTCCTCCCTGCTCAGCGGCACCGCGAGCGAGCAACGCAGCGGCCCGCCGAGCCGGGGCGGGCGGATCGACAGCGTCGGGCGGCCGGTCCCCGGGGGCTGGGAGCTCTCCGGGCGCAAGCGCTACGTGACCGGGAGCCTCGCCCTCGGCCACCTCGTCGTCGCGGCGCAGGTCGGGGACGCGACCGGCGGCCTCGGGCAGTTCCTGGTCCCGCTCCCCGCCCGGGGCGTCACCATCGACGAGAACTGGCGGACCGCGGGGCTGCGCGGCACGGCGAGCAACGACGTCCTGTTCGAGGCCGTCGCCCTGCCGCCCGAGGCACTGCTCGCGCGCGCCCCGCTCGGACCCGGCCGACCCGTCGACCCGGTGTTCTCGCGGTACTGGCCGGTGCTGTTGGCCTCGGTGCACCTCGGGATCGGCGAGGCGGCGCAGGCCGAGGCGTACGCGTTCACCCGCAGCCCGCGCAACGACGGCGAGGAGGGCGTGCTCGCCGACCTGCCGCGCATCCGGGAGCGCGCCGCCCGGATCGAGCTGGAGATCCACCGGGCCCGGCTGCTGCTGCGGGACGCGGTGGAGCGCTACGACCCGGCCGGCGCCCGTGCGGACGCGCTGACGGCGCCGCAGGCGGCCGCCGTGAAGCTCACGGTCCACCAGCACGCGACGGACGCCGCCGACCATGCCGGGCGGCTGATCGGGGCGGCGTCGATCTGGCTCGACCACCCGGTGCAGCGGCACCTGCGCGACCTGCGGGTGGCGCTGCACAACCCGCCCGCGGAGGACGTCGTGCTGGCCGACCTCGGCTCCGCCGTGTTGGCGGCCGTCCCCACCGCCGCCCCGGAGACGTGACATGCACCTGAACCTCAACCTGCGGGCCCGCGGCTTCCACCGCGCGGCCTGGCAGCACCCCTCGGCGCGGCCGCACGCGGTGACCGACGTCGACTTCCTCACCGACCTCGTCCGGACCTGCGAGGACGCGGCGTTCGACGCCGTCTTCCTCGCCGACACCCCGGTCCACCGCGACCCGCCGCTGGCCCAGCCCCTGGAGCCGTTCGCCCTGCTGTCGGCGGCGGCCGCGGCGACCACGCACATCGGGCTGATCGGCACGCTCTCGGCGACCTACACCGACGCGCAGCTCGCGGCTCATCGGCTCGCGTCGCTGGACCGGCTCTCGGGCGGGCGCCTGGGCGTCAACGTCGTGACCAACGCGGGGGACGAGGTGGCCCGCAACTTCGGCGCCGACGCCCACCCCGCCCACGCCGACCGCTACGCCCGCGCCGCGGACTTCCTCGACACGCTGCTGCGCGCCTGGGCGCCCGGCGTCTCCCCGCAGGGGCATCCGGTGATCGTGCAGGCCGGCGCGTCGGACCGGGGCCGGGACCTGGCCGGGCGCTACGCCGAGGCCGTCTACACCGGATCGTCCACCGTCGAGGATGGGGCGGCGTTCCGGGCGGACGTCCTCGCGCGGGCCGCGCGCTCCGGCCGCCCGGCAGGCGGGGTGAAGATCCTGCCCGGCCTGATCCCCTACGTCGGGCGGACCGAGCGGGAGGCGCGGGACACCGAGACCGAGCTGGAGCGGCTCGCCGTCCGCGCGGTCGACCCGATCCCGCGGCTCGGCGAGCTGCTCGGGCTCGATCTCGCCCCCTACGACCCGGACGGGCCCGTGCCACTGGACGCCCTGCCGTCCGTCGCGGAGTTCCGGGGCGCGGTCAGCCGCTTCACCCGGCTCCGCACCATCGCCGAGCGCGAGCGGCCGACCATCCGCGAGCTCGCCGAGCGTGCGGAGCGCAGCCTCAACAACGTCCACTGGACCATCGCCGGCACCGGGCGGCAGATCGCCGACCAGCTCGAGCACTGGTACCGCGGCGGGGCCGCCGACGGCTTCAACGTGCTGGTCCCGCTGCACCCGACCGGGCTGCGGGACTTCACCGAGCAGGTCGTCCCCGAGCTCCGCCGCCGCGGGCTGTTCCGCGACCGCTACGCCACCACGACCCTGCGCGGGCACTTCGGCCTCGCCGTCCCGCACCCCGTCGCCGCCTGAGGAGACCGACATGACGTTCGAGACGCCGTTCGACGAGACGGTGTACCTGGAAGCGGTCCCCGCGGAGGGGGACACCCTCGCGGAGCTGACCGAGTACGCCCGCGCCGCCGAGGCGGCCGGGTTCGACGCGCTGGGCTTCCCACTCGGCCGTGCCCTCGAGCCGACGACCCTGCTGTCCGCGCTCGCCGTGCGCACCACGACGCTCGGTCTCGTCGCGGACGTCAGCCCGGCCTACGCCGCGCCGTACAACGTGGCCCGCTACCTGGCCACGCTCGACCACCTCTCGCGGGGCCGGGCGGGCTGGCGGCTCGTCGCGACCGACCCGCCCGCGTTCGCCGACCTGCACGGTGGCGCGGCCCCGGCGCCCCCGCGCCGGGCGGCCCGGGCGGCCGAGTACCTGGACCTGCTGCCGCGGCTCTGGGACAGCTGGGACGACGACGCGATCCCCGCCGACCGCGAGCACGGCGTCTACGTCGACGAGGCGAAGATCCGCGAGACGCGCTGGACGGGACCGGAGTTCCGGGTCCACGGCCCGCTCGACGTCCCGCGCTCGCCGCAGGGCCACCCGGTCCTGGCCGTCGAGGTGGTCGACGCACAGACCCTGGACCTGGCCGTGGCGCACGCCGATCTCGCGGTCCTCGGCGCGCCGACCGTCGAGGGCGCGCGCGGGCTGCTCGCCGAGCTCGCGGCGCGCGCGCCCGCGCGCCTTCGACCGGTGCTCGCCCTCCCCGCCGACGCCGCGCCGACCGCGGCCGAGCTGTCCGCCCTGGTCGAGGCCGGGTTCGCCGGCTTCCGGCTGGAGCTGGACCGCGCCGGGCTCGACCGCGTCGCCGCCGACGTGCTCCCCGCCCTCGGGGGACGCCCCGTCCCGACCGCGCCGGTGGTGCCCGCCGTCGGCGGCGCGGGGAGGAACACCTTCCGGGACCGGCTCGGCCTCGCCCGCCCGCGGGACCGCTCGGCCGAGGGGCCCGCCGACCGCGTCGAGTTCGGAGCGTTCGCATGATGCACCTCAACCTGAACCTGCGTGAGGTCGGCTTCCACCGGGCCGGCTGGCGACACGCGTCGTCGACCCCGGAGCGGGTGCTGGACGCGGACTACTTCGCCGACATCGTCCGGACCGCGGAGGAGGGCCGGTTCGACGCGGTCTTCCTCGCCGACAGCCCCGCGGTCTTCGGCAACCGGGAACCCCTCGTCCAGTCGCTGGAACCGCTCGCGCAGCTCAGCGCGCTGGCCGCCCGGACCTCGCACATCGGGCTGATCGGCACCGTGACCACGACCTACCACGAGCCGTACGAGGTGGCGGAGCGGTTCGCCTCCCTGGACCTGCTCTCGGGTGGCCGCGCCGGGATCAACGTCGTCACCTCGGCGGGGGACAAGATCGCCCGCAACTTCGGGTACGAGACCCACCCGGAGCCGGAGCTGCGCTACGAGCGGGCCTCGGAGTTCGTCCACACCCTCTACGCACTCTGGGCCGGGGAGCGCCGGCGCGGCACCCGGTTCGCGGTCGAGGGGACACCCCCGTGGCGGCCCTCGCCGCAGGGCAGGCCGGTCATCGTGCAGGCCGGGGCCTCGCCCGCGGGCAGGCACATGGCCGCGACGCACGCCGAGGCCGTCTACACCGGCTCGTCCACCATCCCGAACGGGATCGAGTTCCTGCGCGACGTCAAGGCCCGGGCCGTCGCGCTGGGCCGGTCGCCGGACTCGATCAAGATCCTGCCCGGGATCGTGCCCTACGTCGCCGCGACCGAGGCCGAGGCCAAGGCCCTGGAGGCCGAGCTGGAGGAGCTCGCCCGCCTCGAGGAGGACCCGATCGCCCGGCTCGGGGTGGAGCTGGGGGCGGACCTGTCGCGGTTCGACCCGGACGCCCCGCTGCCCTTCGACGAGCTGCCCGAACGCAAGGCGGGCACCAGCCGCACCATCCGCCTGCGCACCTGGACCGAGCAGGAGGGCCTCTCGCTGCGGCAGCTGGCCGAGGTCCTGGTCAAGAGCCTCGGCGTCATCCACTGGGTGGTCGCCGGCACCGGCGAGCAGATCGCGGACGAGCTGGAGGCCTGGTACCGCGCCGGAGCGGCCGACGGCTTCAACGTCCTGGTCCCGCTGCACCCGCGCGGCACCCGGGACTTCGTGGAGCAGGTCGTGCCGGTGCTGCAGCGGCGGGGCCTGTTCCGCACCGAGTACGAGGGCTCGACCCTGCGCGACCACTTCGGACTCGCCGTCCCGGCGGCGTACCGCGTGTCCGCCTGAGTGTCCGCCCGAGAAGGAGAGAGCCATGCTCAACGCCCGAGCCACCCTGCTCAGCCCGGCCGAGGCCGCGGAGCTCGTCGCGCGCGACGAGGCCTACCTCATCGACATCCGCGGCGCGGCCGCCCGTGAGGAGCACGGCGTCGTGCCGGCGGCCACCGTGGTCGACCGCAACCGGCTCGACCGCACCTTCGGCCGGGACTCCGCCGAGCGCCTCGACGTCGCCGCCGACCCGGCCAAGCGGGTCATCGTCTTCTGCTCGTCCGAGCGCGGCTCGGGCCCCGTCGCCGAACGCATCGCCCGGCTCGGGTACCCGAACGTCTCGCACATCGAGGGCGGCTTCGCCGGCTGGCGTGCCGCCGAGCTGCCGACGGACGCGCCGTGACCCTCGCCGACCGAGCCGTGAGTGGCGAGAGTCGCCCTGGCGACCATCGCCACTCACGGGGTCACTCGGGTCCCCGCACCCTCGCCGACCTGCAGGCGGCTGCGGCGGCGGTCCTCCCTCGGATCGCCGAGGGCGCCGCGCAGCGCGAGGCGGACCGCACCATGCCCTACGCGCAGGTGGCCGAGTTCGCGGCCGCGGGCCTGGGCACCTGGCGGGTGCCCGCGAGCCACGGCGGGCCCGACGGCGGGCTGGTCGAGCTGTTCCGGTTCCTGATCGACCTCGCCGAGGCCGACCCCAACGTCGCGCAGGGGCTGCGCTCGCACCTCGCCTTCGTGGAGAACCTGCGGCGCAGCCCGGACCCGACGGCGCGCACCCGCTGGTTCCCCCCGATCCTCGGCGGCGCGCTGGTGGGCGCGGCGTCGGGGGAGATCGGGGCACCGCAGGGGGTCATGCGCACGCGGCTGCGGCGAGACGGCGATCGCTGGCGGGTCACGGGCGACAAGTTCTACACGACCGGCACCCTGTTCGCGGAGCTGATCTCGGTGACCGCGCTGGACGAGGCGGACGAGTTCGTCTCCTTCGTGGTGCCCGCCGACCGGGCGGGCGTCGAGCGGCTCGACGACTGGGACGGGATCGGCCAGCGCCTCACCGCCAGCGGGTCCACCCTGTTCCGGGACGTGGAGGTGTTCGCCGACGAGTTCCTGCCCTCGCACAAGTCGACGGGCAAGCGGCCGAAGGTCTCGCCGTTCTTCCAGCTCTACCTGGCCGCGGTGCAGGTGGGAATCGCCCGCAACGCCGTGGCGGACGCGGTGGAGTACGCCCGTCGCAAGGCCCGCCCGATCAAGCACGCCGGCGTCGCGTCGTCGCTGGAGGACCCCTACGTGCGCGAGTCGGTGGGGGACATGGCCGCCCGGGCGTACGGCGCCGAGGCCGCGGTGCTGCGGGCGGCGGAGGCCGTCGCGGCGGCCGAGGCGGATCCCGCCGCCGCGGACCCGGGGGAGGAGGACCGGCTGCGCGCGGCGAGCCTCGAAGTCTCCCAGGCCCACTACGTGGCCACGGAGGCCACCCTCGCGGTCGCCGAGCGGTTGTTCGACGTCGGCGGCGCCTCGACCGCCCAGCGCTCGCACAACCTGGACCGGCACTGGCGCAACGCCCGCACGATCGCCAACCACAATCCCCGCGCCCACAAGGCCGCCGTCGTCGGTGGCTGGCTGCTGGCGGGGGAGGAGCCGCCGATCACCGGGTTCTTCTAGGGAACGATGGGAGCTGTCGTGCAGTCCGGAGCGTCTCCGCGTCCACCGCTGTCCGTCCTCGACCTGTCCCCGGTGCCCGCCGGTGGCACGGCGGGGGACGGGCTGCGCCACTCGATCGACCTGGCCCAGGTGGCGGAGCGGTCCGGGTACCGCCGCTACTGGGTGGCCGAGCACCACCTCAATCCGGGCGTCGCCTCGTCGTCCACGCCGGTGCTGGTGGCGTTGATAGCCGCGGCGACCGAGCGGATCCGGGTCGGGTCCGGGGCGGTCCAGCTGCCGAACACCGCCCCGCTGTCGGTGGCCGAGCAGTTCGGGACGGTCGGGGCCGTGTACCCCCGGCCGGATCGACGTCGGGCTGGGCCGGTTCGACCTGCACACGCTGCTGACCCTGATCCGGCGGGGCCGGGGCGAGCTCGGAGCCGCGCGCCCACCGTCCCCGCCCGCCCGCGTGGTCGACGGGCTGCTGGTGCCGCCGCCCGCACGGTTCCTCGGGGACCTGTCGCTGTTCGGGACGTTCGGCAGGCTGCTGGGTTTCAGCGCGGACGACACCCCGCCGGACTACCGCGCCCAGGTGCGGGAGGTGCTGTCCTACTTCGACGGCACCTCGGTCCACCCCGACGGTCGCCCGCTCGAGGTCACCCCGGCGCAGGGGGCGGACGTCGAGGTGCTGGTCCTGGGCGCGAGCCCGGGGGTGAGCGCGCAGGTGGCGGGGGAGCTCGGGCTGCCGTTCGCGGCCAACTACCACACCTCGCCCAGCGCGACGCTCGACGCGGTGGCGGCCTACCGGGCGGCGTTCCGGCCCGGCCGCATCGCCGCGCCCCACGTGCTGGTCTCGGCGGACGTCGTCGTGGCGGACGACGACGACCGGGCCCGCGAGCTGGCCGCGCCCTACGGCCAGTGGGTCCTCGACATCCGCAGCGGGCGCGGCGCCCACCCCTACGTCACCCCGCAGGAGGCGCAGGCGCGGGCGTGGACCGAGGAGGAACGGGCCGCGGTGCGGGACCGGGTGGACACCCAGTTCGTCGGGTCGCCCGCGACGGTGACCGAGCGCCTGGAGACCCTCGCCCGGGCCACCGGCGCGGACGAGCTCGTTCTCACCACGATCACCACCGAGCACACCGACCGGGTCCGCAGCTACGAGCTGCTCGCGAAGGCGTGGGGCGCCTGACGCGGCGCGGCGAGCCCGTGGATCAGGTTCCGCAGTAGGTGACGTGCGGGCCCGTGCCGGGGCGGGTGAGGTCGGCCAGGCCGGGCCGCTCGACGTAGGGCTCGCGGACTGCGGCGAGCAGCCGGTGGAGGGGGGCGAGATCGCCCTGTTCCGCGGCCGCGAGCACGGCGTCGGTGATGTGGTTGCGAGGGACGTAGAGCGGGTTGACCCGGTCCATCGCCGCCCGGTCCGCGGTGACGAGGGGCGCGCGGCGGGCCGCCCAGGCGTCGAACGCCGCCCGGTCCGGGAACAGGTCCCGGGCCGTGCCCGCCGCGAGCGCGCGGAAGAACGTCGTGAAGTCGACGTGCTGTGCGTGCAGCAGCGCCATCAGGTCGGTCGCGAGTGCGGCGTCCGGTGTGGACACCCCCAGCTTCGCCGCCATGCCCTGCGCCCAGTACCGCGCGTAGGCGCGCGGGACCTCGTCCAGCAGGTCCTCGACCTCGTCGAGCGGGCGGAGGCTCTCGGCGAGGCGCGCGAGGTTCCACCGCAGGATCTCCGGTTGCGCCGCGTAGGCGTAGCGGCCCGTCGTGTCGAGCGAGCTGAACACGGTGGCCGGGTCGACGGCGTCCATGAACGCACACGGCCCGTAGTCGATGGTCTCGCCGGAGATCGTGGTGTTGTCGGTGCTCATCACGCCGTGCACGAAGCCGACGAGCATCCAGCGCGCCACCAGCGCGGCCTGGGCGTCGACGACCCGGCGGAACAGCTCCCGGTAGGGCCGCGGTGACCCGGCGGCATCCGGGAAGTGGCGGGCGATCGCGTGGTCGGCGAGGGCGCGCAGCGATCCGGGCTCGGTGGCGGCCGCGTACTGGAACGTCCCGACCCGCAGGTGGCTGGCGGCGACGCGGGTGAGCACCGCGCCCGGCAGCTCCCGGCCGTCCCGCTCGATCCGCTCCCCGGTGGCGACGACGGCGAGGGCCCGCGTCGTCGGGATGCCCAGCGCGTGCATGGCCTCACCGAACAGGTACTCGCGCAGCATCGGACCGACGGCCGCCCGGCCGTCGAGACCGCGCGAGAACGGGGTGGGCCCGGTCCCCTTCAGGTGCAGGTCGCGGCCGTCGGGCAGCTCGCCGAGCAGCAGCGCCCGCCCGTCGCCCAGCCGCGGCTTGTACACGCCCCACTGGTGTCCGGAGTAGACCAGCGCGCGGGTGTCCGCCCCCGCGCCCACCAGCGTCGTCAGGTCGAGGGGGTCGATGCGGAGATCGTCGTTCCACACGAGCAGCCGCGGCTGCGGGAACGCCACCGCCGGCCACGGCACGGACAGCGCCGGGACCGCGTCGGCGTAGGTGTGCGCCCACCGGGTCCGCTCACCAACGGCCACGGTGCACGACCTCGTCGAACGGGCGCCGATCGGGTTTCGCGAGCGGGCGCAGCGGCCGGTCCGCCGGGTGCCCGACGCCGATCAGGTAGGACACCTCGTGGGTGTCCGGCACGCCGAGGATCGCCCGCGCCTTGTCCTGTTCCCCCACCGAGGAGTGCCCGGTGCCCAGGCCGAGGTCCGCCGCGGCCAGCAGGATCGCGAAGGTGGCCTGTCCGAGGTCGTACTGGTCGACGACGCGGGTCCGGTCGTCCGCGGGCTCGGGGACGACCAGCGCGATCGCGGCCGGCGCGTCCGCGATGTGCCGTGCGCCCCGCCAGACGGTGGCGAGCTCGCGCAGCTGCGCGGGGTCGGTGACCAGCACGAAGTCCCAGTGTTGCCGGTTCGACGCCGACGGGGCGCGCCACCCCGCCTCCAGGATCCGGTCGAGGTGCTCGGGGGCCACCGGCTCGCTCGTGTAGCCGCGGACGTTGCGTCGTGCGCGGATCGCGTCCCAGGTCTCCATCGCTCAGCTCACGGCCTTTCCGGGGTTGGCGGGCAGCGGGGGCAGCCCGAGGTTGTCCCGCAGGGTGGTGCCCGTGTACTCCGACCGCAGCGAGCCCCGCTCCTGCAGCAGCGGCACGACCCGGTCGACGAACTCGTCCAGCCCGGTGGGGACGAGGTGGGAGCCGATGATGACGCCATCGGCGCCGTCCGCCTGCACGAACGAGTCGATCTTCTCGGCGACCTGGGACGGCGTGCCGACGAACGGGCCGCGCTCGAACTGGTCGAGGACGAGCTCGCGCAGGTTCAGCTTCTTGGCCTCGGCGATCTCCCGCCACCGGGCGACGGTGCCGACCCGGTCCTGCTGCACCAGCGCGCGGCCCTGGATGAAGGGCGGCGCGTCCGGCAGCGGGTCGACGTCCGGGAGCGGGCCCTCCGGGTCGTAGCCGGACAGGTCCCGGTTCCAGATCTGCTCGAGCAGGATCAGCGCGGTCTTGCCGGTGACCTGCTGATTGCGCACCTCGCGGTAGAGCTCCTGCGCCTCGGCCTCGGTGTCGCCGAGCACGAAGCTCGCCGACGGCAGGATCTTGATGTCGTCCGGGCTGCGGCCGAACGTCACGGCGCGCGCCTTGACGTCCCGGTAGAACTCCGCGGCCTCGGGCAGCGAGCCGTAGGGGGAGAAGATCGCGTCGGAGCGGGAGGCGGCGAAGTCCCGGCCCTCCGGTGACACGCCCGCCTGCAGGATCACGGGGCGGCCCTGCGGGCTGCGCGGCACCGTGAACCGGCCGCGGATGGCGAACTGGTTGCCCTTCACGTCGAACGCGCCGGCGTCCGGCCTGGCCAGGAACCGGCCCGCGGCGGCGTCGGCGGCGAGATCGTCGGCGTCCCAGGAGTCCCAGAGCGTGCGGACGGCGTCGATCATCTCGGCGGCGCGCTCGTAGCGCTGGGAGCGGTCGAGGAAGCCGCCGCGGCGGAAGTTCTGCCCGGTGAAGGCGTCGAACGAGGTGACCACGTTCCACGCCGCCCGCCCGCCCGAGAGGTGGTCCAGGCTGGCGAGCTGGCGGGCCAGCTCGTAGGGCTCGTTGAAGGTGGCGTTGATCGTCCCGGCGAGCCCGAGGTGGGTGGTCACGGCGGCGAGCGAGGCGAGCACCGGCAGGGTGTCGGGTCTGCCGACGATGTCCTGGTCGAACACCCGCCCGTCGCGTTCGCGCAGGGCCAGGCCCTCGGCCAGGAAGAAGAAGTCGAAGCGGCCGCGCTCGGCGGTGCGGGCGGTGTGTTCGAAGGAGGAGAAGTCGATCTGGCTGCCCGCCTCGGGGTGCCACCACGCGGTGTGGTGGTTCACCCCGCCCAGGTAGGCGCCGAGGATGACCTGCTTGCGCGACATGGGGGCGCCTCTCAGACGGCGGCGTAGCGATTGGGGACGACGGTCGGCAGCCCGAGTCGGGCCCGCAGGCTCCCCGCCTGCTCGTCCGGCCGGAAGAGCCCTCGCCCGCGCAGCTCCGGGACCAGGTCGCCGGTGATCGCGGCGAGGTCGTCCACCGCGACGGCGGGCCGCAGCCGCACGCCGTGGTAGCCGAGCGCGTGCCAGGAGCCGATCAGGTCCGCGGCTTCGGCGGCGGAGCCGGCGAACACCGTGGTGTCCGAGGTGTACTCCGCGCCGGAGACCTCCTCGAGCCGGGCCTTCCGCCGCGCACCGGACTCGGTCGGGGTGTCGAGGAAGACCACCAGGTCCGCCCACACCTGCAGCGGCTCCCCGGTCCGCCCCACCCGCTCGGCCGCCGCCGCGACGTCGGCCAGGACCTGCTCCGCAGGCCCCGCGTACCCCGGCGTGACGAACACCAGGTCGGCGCCGCGGGCGGCCAGCTCGTAGGGCTCGCGACGGTGGGCCAGCGCGGTCACCACCGGCTGACCCTGCGGCGGGCGCGGCACGATCGACGGGCCGCGGACCCGGAAGAACCGGCCCTCGAAGTCCACGGCGTGCACCTTGTCGCGGTCGAGGAACCGCCGGGTCGCGACGTCCCGGATCTCGGCGTCGTCCTCCCAGCTGTCCCAGAGCCTGCGCACCACCTCGACCACGTCCGCGGCCTCGTCGAACAGCTCCACGAACTGCGGCGGGAGCCCGTCCCCGACGAGGTCCGCCTGCGCGACCGGGCGGATCTCCCGGCGTCCGACGTGCTCGGCCTCCGCGGGCCGCCCGGACACCTTGACCTGCCACCCGGCCCGGCCGAGCGAGGTGTGGTCCAGCGTCGCGATGCCCTTCGAGACGTGGAAGGGCTCGGTGTGGGTGACGGTGACCGTCGGGACCAGGCCGATCCGGCTGGTCAGCGGCGCGAGCAGGGAGGCGGTCAGCAGCGCGTCGAGCCTGCCACGGACCTCGTCGGTGCGGTCGTCGGACCGGAACGCGTCGTGGGTCTGCAGCGCCAGGCTGTCCTCGATGGTCAGCAGGTCCAGCCCGCCGCGCTCGGCGGTGCGGGCCAGCCCGGCCCAGTAGCCGGGGGTGAACAGCGCGCTCGGTCGGGCGCCGGGCTCGCGCCAGGCGGCGGGGTGCCAGCCGGCGCCGTCGAGCGCGACGCCGAGGTGCAGGTGCTCGGACATGGGTCTCCTGATCGGTGGCGGTGCGGGGCCGTGATCAGGGACGACAGTGGCCGGGCGGCGAGCCGAGCCCGTCGAGCCACCGGCGCGCGACGAGGAGGGCTCCCGGACCGGGCATCCGAACCTCCTCGAGACGTCGTCTCCCTCCAGCATCGCCCGGCCCGGACGTGGTGGTGATGTGAGTCAGAGCACAGACGCCGGCGCCCGACCCTGGCGCCCGCGCGCGGGCATGACAGGCACGGGCGTCACCGGGCACGATCCGCGCGTGAACCCCCTGGAGGCAGGTCTCTCGGCGCTGGCCGCCGGGTTCGTGGTTGCGATCGTGACCACTCCGGTCGGTGTCTCCGGAGCGGTGTTCCTGCTGCCGATCCACCTCGACGTGCTCGGCGTTCCGAGCCCCGCCGTCACCCCCACGAACCTCCTGTTCAACGTCGTCGCGACGCCCGGCGCACTGGTGCGACACCACCGCACCGGCAGCCTGGGCGGCCCCCTGACCTCACGGCTGCTCGTCGGCACCGTCCCCGGCGTGATCGTGGGCAGCGTCCTGCGCGTCTACGCGACCCCCGGAGAGGCGGTCTTCCGGATCCTCGCGGCCTGCCTGCTCGGGCCGCTCGGGCTCTGGCTCGTCCTGCGGCGGCCCCGCCCGCCGGCCCCGGAGACGACGGCCGGGCCCGCCCGCGCGACGATCACGGCGCTCGGGTTCGTCGTCGGCGTCGTCGGCGGGATCTACGGCATCGGCGGCGGATCGCTGCTCGGCCCCGTCCTCGTCGGACTGGGGCTGCCCCTCGCGGCCGTCGCCCCGGCCGCGCTCGCCTCCACGTTCGTCACCTCGGTCGCGGGCGTCGCGACCTACGGTGTCCTGTCGCTGGTGAGCACCGGCCCCGTCGCCCCCGAGTGGGCGATCGGCATCCTCTGCGGTGTCGGGGGACTGCTCGGCGGCTACCTCGGCGCGCGGCTCCAACCCCGGGTGCCCGAGAAGGCCCTGCGCATCCTGCTCGGGCTCCTCGCCGTCGGGCTCGCCGCGGCCTATCTCGTGGCCGCGCTGACCTGAGGCCCCGGGTGAGGGGTCGGGCGGCGTTCGTGTCCGGACTTTCGGCGGCGCGTCCCGCCGCACGGAACATGAGCGTTCATGCTCTTGACACCCGGTCGGGGCGCGGGTCTAGTGGTGGTCAACAGCCATCCTGAGCGGCCGAGAGACCCGGCTCGTCGACGCCGCAGCAACCCGCAGACCCCTGCAGGGTGCTCCTGCCGGGAACGATGGGGGTCTTCGGTGTCCGGTCCGTGCACTCGTCCCGGGGTGGGGTCGTGGACGAGGCGACGGCACGTGGACTTCTGCCGTACCGAGGCGTCCCTCTGTCGGTGACCGCGGCCCGCACCGCCCGTCCCGACCATCACCTCAGGGGAAGCCATGTCCGTCCTGCCGTCACTCTCGTCCCTTCCGCCCACCCCGGACGACCGCCTCACCGAGATCGGGGACCAGCTCCTCGAGTCGCTGGAGGCACTCGTCGACCGCAACCGTTCGCTGCGGGCCACCGGCGCCGCAGCCCCCAGCGACCTGATCGCCGCCGAGGTCGCCCAGCACCTGGCCGTGGCCCGCTCGGCACTGAGCCGCATCCCGCGGCTCCGATGAGCCGAGCGGGTGGCGCTCGACCCACGCACCCGGAGGTTCCGTGACCCCGTCACCCCGCCTGTCCCTCGCCGTCGAGCTCGACGGCGACGGCGCCCACCCCGCCGCCTGGCGGCACTCCGGGCGCCCACCCGGCGCGGTGCTCGGCGGTGCCGCGGTGCGCGCCGCGGTCCACGGCGCGGAGCAGGCCGGCTTCGTGCTGGCCACCTTCGCCGACTCGCCCGTGCCCCCGAGCTCCGGGCTCGACGCCGCGGGCCGGCTGGAGGCGGGCACCCGGGCCGCGTTCGTCGCCACCACCACGTCCCGGATCGGGCTCGCCCCGACCCTGCAGGTGGCGACCACCGAACCGTTCCACCTGGCCACCCAGCTCGCGGCGCTCGACCACGCCACCCACGGGCGCGGCGGCTGGGTGGTGGGCACGGCGAACGATCCCGCCGCGGCCGCGACGATCGGCGCCACCCCGCTCGCGCCCGCGGACCTGGACCGAGAGACCCGGGACGTGGTCGACACCGCCCGCGCGCTCTGGGACTCCTGGGAGGACGACGCCGTCATCAAGGACGTCGCCACCGGCCGCTACCTCGACCCGGACCGGGTGCACCACGTCGACGCCGTCGGTGCGCGGTTCACCGTCCGCGGCCCGCTGATCACCCCGCGGCCCCCGCAGGGGCAGCTCGTCGTGCTGGCCGACGCGCGGCTCGGGCTCGGCGGGCTCGCGGACGTCTCGCTCGTCCGTGCGGACCTCGCGGCGGCGGACTCCCCGTTGCGGTTCGTCGAGGTGGAGGTGGTGCTCGACGCCGAGGAGCCGGCCGTCGACCGCCTCGCCGCCCTCGACGCGGACACGGTCTGGGAACCGAGCGGTGCGCTGCGGCACGTGGGGTCCGCGGACGCGCTGGTCACCCTGCTGCGCGAGCTGGCCGGAGTGGTCGACGGGGTCCGGTTCCATCCCGCCGTGCAGGCCGTGGACCTGCCGATCCTCGCCGACCGGGTGCTGCCCGCTCTCGCCGCCCTGCGCCGCTCGCCGGGGCGGACCCTGCGGGAGTCCCTCGGGTTGCCCCGTCCCGTCAACCGCTTCGCCGCGAGTGTCCGATGAGCCGCATCCAGCAGCGTCGCCTCCATCTGGGAGTCTTCTTCACCGGCGTCGGGCCGCAGACGCTGTGGGCGGACCCGCGGTCGGCCCCGCAGATGGCGATCGAGACCTTCGTCGACCTCGCCCGGCTGCTCGAGCGCGGCCTGTTCGACGCGTTCTTCCTCGGCGAGGGCCTGCGGGTGCGGGAGAACCGGGGCCGGGTCCACGACCTCGACGTCGCCGGGCGACCGGACGCCATCACGCAGCTCGCCGCCCTCGCGGGCGCCACCGAGCGGATCGGGCTGGTCGCCACCCAGAACACGACCTACAACTACCCGGCGGACCTCGCGCGCCGGCTCGCCGCCCTCGATCTGCTGTCCGACGGCCGCGCCGGCTGGAACATCGTCACCACCGACAACGCGTGGACCGGGGAGAACTTCCGACACGGCGGGTGGCTCCCGCACGACCGGCGCTACGAGCGCGCCACGCAGTTCGTCGAGGCCGCCAAGGCGCTCTGGGCGGGCTGGGAACCGGACTGGGAGCCCGCCGACGAGGGCCGGGCCAAGAGCTGGTCCCGGCCCGGCGCGATCGAGACCGTGGAACGGGGCACCGACCTGGTCGAGTTCACCGCGACCCCGACCGTGCCCGCGAGCAGGCAGGGCAGGCCGGTGCTGTTCCAGGCCGGGGACTCCGAAGGCGGACGGGAGCTGGCCGCCCGACACGCGGACGTCGTGTTCTCGGCGCACACCGCGGTCGAACCGGCCGCCGCCTACGCCGCCGACCTGCGGGCCCGGCTGGCCCGCCACGACCGTGCACCGGACTCGCTGCGGATCCTCCCCGGCGCGTCCGTCGTGCTCGGCGACACCCCCGCCGAGGCCGAGGAGAAGGCGGCCTGGGTGCGGCGCGAGCAGGTCACCGGGCCGCGCGCCCTGTCGTACTTCGAGCAGTACTGGGGCACGGACCTGTCCGCCTACGACCCGGACGGCCCGCTGCCGGACATCGAGCCGACGGACGCCGAGCTGGATCCCTCCCGCGGCACGATCTCGATCGAGCGGCGCACCGGCAAGCGCGCGCTCATCGACCGGTGGCGACAGCGCGCGGCGGCCGAGAACCTGTCGATCCGGGAGCTGGCCATCGAGGTCAGCTCGTCTCGCCCGCCCTTCGTCGGCACCCCGGGGCAGGTCGCGGACGTCTGGGCCCGCTACGTCCGGGAGCGCGTGGTGGACGGCTTCAACCTGCTGCCCTACCTTGTTCCCCAGGCGCTCACGGACGTCGTCGAGCGGCTGGTCCCCGAGCTGCAGGACCGCGGGGTCTACCGCACCGAGTACGAGGGGACCACCTTGCGCGAGCACCTCGAGCTGGGCCCGGCGTGAGCCATGAGAGCGTCCTCGACCTGGTGGGGAACACCCCGCTGGTCCGGTTGCGGCGCCTGACCGCGGGCCTGGCGGCGCAGGTCCTGGTCAAGCTGGAGTACCTGAACCCCGGCGGTTCGGTGAAGGACCGGGCGGCCCTGGAGATGGTGCGCGCGGCCGAGGCCGCGGGCCTGC
>NZ_FNBE01000048.1 GCF_900102195.1 Pseudonocardia oroxyli | reverse complement strand
AACATGTTGTGGCAAGCCCTCGGCCTATTAGTACCAGTCAACTCCACCCCTCACAGGGCTTCCATCTCTGGCCTATCAACCCAGTCGTCTACTGGGAGCCTTAACCACGCAAGGTGGTGGGAGACCTCATCTTGGAACGAGCTTCCCGCTTAGATGCCTTCAGCGGTTATCCCTTCCGAACATAGCCAACCAGCCATGCACCTGGCGGTACAACTGGCACACCAGAGGTTCGTCCGTCCCGGTCCTCTCGTACTAGGGACAGCCTTCCTCAAGTCTCCTACGCGCGCGGCGGATAGGGACCGAACTGTCTCACGACGTTCTAAACCCAGCTCGCGTACCGCTTTAATGGGCGAACAGCCCAACCCTTGGGACCTACTCCAGCCCCAGGATGCGACGAGCCGACATCGAGGTGCCAAACCATGCCGTCGATATGGACTCTTGGGCAAGATCAGCCTGTTATCCCCGGGGTACCTTTTATCCGTTGAGCGACACCCCTTCCACAAGGCGGTGCCGGATCACTAGTCCCGACTTTCGTCCCTGCTCGACCCGTCAGTCTCACAGTCAAGCTCCCTTGTGCACTTACACTCAACACCTGATTGCCAACCAGGCTGAGGGAACCTTTGGGCGCCTCCGTTACTCTTTGGGAGGCAACCGCCCCAGTTAAACTACCCACCAGGCACTGTCCCTGAACCAGATCATGGCCCGAGGTTCAGACACCCAATTCGACCAGAGTGGTATTTCAACAACGACTCCACAACCACTAGCGTGACCGCTTCACAGTCTCCCACCTATCCTACACAAGCCGAACCGAGCATCAATACCAAGCTATAGTAAAGGTCCCGGGGTCTTTCCGTCCTGCCGCGCGTAACGAGCATCTTTACTCGTAGTGCAATTTCGCCGAGTCTCTGGTCGAGACAGCGCCCAAGTCGTTACGCCATTCGTGCAGGTCGGAACTTACCCGACAAGGAATTTCGCTACCTTAGGATGGTTATAGTTACCACCGCCGTTTACTGGCGCTTAAATTCTCCGCTTCGCCCCCGAAAGGACTAACAGGTCCTCTTAACGTTCCAGCACCGGGCAGGCGTCAGTCCGTATACATCGTCTTGCGACTTCGCACGGACCTGTGTTTTTAGTAAACAGTCGCTTGGGCCTGGTCTCTGCGACCGGCCGCCCCTAGCCCGCAAAGGGGCTTCAAGACAACCGGCCCTCCTTCTCCCGAAGTTACGGAGGTATTTTGCCGAGTTCCTTAACCAGAGTTCACTCGATCGCCTCGGTATTCTCTACCTGACCACCTGTGTCGGTTTGGGGTACGGGCCGCAACAGCACTCACTAGAGGCTTTTCTCGACAGCATGGGATCACTCTACTTCGCCTCAATCGGCTACGCATCACCTCTCACCCTTCACGACCCCCGGATTTACCTAGGAATCAGGCTACAGGCTTACACCACGACAACCACCGCGTGGCGGAGCTACCCTCCTGCGTCACCCCATCGCTTGCCTACTACCGAATCGGTTCCCACGCTCCCCCGAACTCAAGCCCCCGAAGGGACAACAGAGCCGGGTTCGGATGGTTAGCATCAACGACCTCAGCATGGGCGCACTGTCACGAGCACGGGAATATCAACCCGTTATCCATCGACTACGCCTGTCGGCCTCGCCTTAGGTCCCGGCTCACCCTGGGCGGAACAACCTGGCCCAGGAACCCTTGGTCATCCGGCGGCAGAGATTCTCACTCTGCATTCGCTACTCATGCCTGCATTCTCACTCGCACACCCTCCACCACTGGGTTCCCCCGCAGCTTCAACGGATGCACGACGCTCCCCTACCCAACCCAACGACTACACCCACCGGAAAAACCGGCGAGCGGATCTC
>NZ_FNBE01000052.1 GCF_900102195.1 Pseudonocardia oroxyli | reverse complement strand
TACAGCGGATAGTGACAGTGCTTGTAGTTGTCCGTGTCGATGATCAGGTTGTCGAGATACCCCATCGGTCCACCTTCACTTGAGTCGTTTCTAGTCTGCGAGCACTGCGCGCGATCCTGCGAACTCCACCCTCGGCCCACCTTGGCCTTCAGCGGCGCAGCAGACCAGGCCCCACGGCAGGCCTACACAAGGTTTTAACGTTTCTACATCGCCGAGAAACGCAGGCCGGCACCGTCGTCAGGCCGTGACCGGTGCGGCGTCGAGGACGCGTCGCCGCATGGTCTGGAAGAGCGGGCCGTCCGCCTCGGCGGCGGCGAGCGCCGCGCCCCAGTCGGGGTCGGCCAGCAGCGCGCCCCACCTGCGTTCGAGGTCGGCGAGGTCGGCGAAGCGCAGGGTGTAGACGAGCTCACCCCAGGAGTGCTCGCCGATCAGCGTGCGCCCCGCGCTGACCAGCTCCATGCCGTGCTTGGCCAGCAGCGGCACGGTGGCCGAGGTGAACAGCTCCACGACCGCGCCGAGCCTCCCGGGGACGGCCACGTACTCCCGGACCTCGAAGATCACGCCCGGCCCCGCTCGGCGAAGGCGGGCAGCACCTGCTCGGCCATCAGTTCCATCTGCGCGACGACGGCCTCGACGGGCTGGCCCCAGGCGATCAGGCAGGCGAGATGGTCCACGCCCATCGCCTCCATGGCGCGGAAGCGCTCGATCATCTTGTCCGCGGTACTGAGGACCGGGTCGGAGTACTTCTCCCACAGGTTGTCCGACGAGGGCGACTCGGTCGCGGCCACGACCCGGCCCGCCTCCACGAACTCGACCTGCTCACCCACGTCCCGCGCCTTGAGGCGGGCCTCCCGGGTGCCCGCACCGGGCCCGGTCTGGGTGAGGGCGAGGTAGTGGTTGTACTCGTTCACCATGTCGTCGAAGTACTCCAGCGCGTCCGCCTCGGTGCGGCCCAGCCAGGTGTGCCGGTAGACCATGACCTCACCGCGCGGCGCGCCGCTCTCGGCGGCGGCGGTGTTGTAGGCCTCGAGGAGCGCCTCGAGGTCCCCGTGCGGCTCGAAGTTGCCCCAGTTCGGCGCCGTGAGCAG